>CABJAP010000003.1 GCA_902363595.1 Clostridia bacterium
TTAAATGGTTTCATGGGGTTGCGAGAGGACTTTTGCATAGCATGGTGGACTGATTTTTTAATCCGCTATGCGCGAAATGATTGGTGGGGGCTTGGTTTCGACTTTTTCAGTGGCCTCAAAACTTCAGATGCTTGTGATAAATCCCGTTGATTTTATCGACAAAGCTTAAGATCAGGGGATTTCTTCTGTTCCTCCTCCTTTACATGCTCTAATATTAAAACATCAATTGCTTTTTTTCAACCAAAAAGAAAAACCGGCAGCCGCCCTATAGGGTGTCCGCCGGTTTTTCTTTCGGTAAAATCTATGCCTGTTTTTTTGCAGCTTTCCTTTTATACACCAGCCCCAGCACTTGCAGGGCAATGATCGGAGTCAGCGCTACCATGGAAATGACGCCGAACCCCTCTACCATCACATCTGCCCCATCGATCGATTCAGCTGCTCCTTGGGTAAAAGTAAGAATAAAGGTAGCTGTCATCGGTCCGGACGCAACGCCGCCGGAGTCAAAGGCAATCCCCACAAAGAGCTTGGGTACAAGGTACATCAATCCCAGCGCAAGCGCGTATCCTGGCAGCAAGTAGTGCCACAGGAGCAGCTCGGGAATCAAAATCCGGACCACCGATAAGGCTACTGCGCTGCCCACTCCGATAGAAAGGGCCCCTAATACATAGCTTTGCTTCACATATCCTTCTGTGACATCTGCGATTTGGTGAGTAAGCACATGGACCGCTGGTTCAGCCAAAATCGTCACCAAACCCACTGCGAACCCGATCGTTATCAGGAGCCAGCTGCTGTAATTTTCAGCCAAGTAATGTCCAATATAACTTCCTGCGCTGAGAAATCCTGCGTTGACGCCTGTTAGAAACAAGGTGAGACCGATCCAGTTGCACAAAAGGCCGCTGCAAACCTTTCCCAGCTTTCTCATCTTTAATTTAATGCAGGTGAAATTACAGATGAGGAAGATGGCTAAGATTGGAGCCACTGCCATGGCTGCTTCCACCGCAATGACCGAACATTCTTCAAGAAAAGGCCCTATGAGGGAAAGATCTTCGTCATGGACAAGGCTGATACTTCCATGAATTTCATCGATACCAAAGATTATGTTCATAATCATAACCGCCAGAATCGCTCCGGTGGATGCGATGGCTACCAAACCGAAACCGTCGTTTTCCGAGGTCTGAGCGCCTTTTTTCAAAGAAGAGACACTGATCGCAAGGGCTATGATAAAAGGCACCGTCATGGCACCGGTTGTAGCGCCGGAAGCATCAAAGGATATGGCTAAAAATTCCTTGGATGTAAAAATCGCAAGGCCAAATATAGCCAAATACAAAACCATGAGCAGTTTGTAAAGGGAAATGCCCTTTACGATTCTCGCCAGTCCCAAGCTGAGCATGACCGCAATGCCGACGGATACCACAAGGACGATGGAGAATTTCGATATGACGCCATCGGTCACACGATCCACTTGATTTGCAAGAATATGCAGGTCCGGCTCAGCTACAGAGATAAAAAATCCCAAAGCAAGGCCGGCTGCCACGACAATGATCACTTTTCCACTTTTGGTAATAACGGAACCCATCAGATTCCCAATTGGAGTAATCCCCAAATCAACGCCTATGAGAAAGATAGCAAGGCCGGCGATCAGAAGGGCCGCGCCGATCAGAAAACGAATGACCATGCTGCCTGGCATTGGGGTCAGAGTAAAATTTAAAACAAGGACAATAACGGTTATAGGTAGAACAGATATCAGCACTTCTTTTAATTTTTCGATCAATACATTCAAACACATCCCGCCTTTCATATCATATATATAGGAAAGAAGTAACGAATTGTTCGAATATTATAACATAGATTTGTGTATTTAGCAAATTAATTTAAAAATCCCAGCAAGATTATAATGTCTTGCTGGGATTTTTCTCACATTTGCTATTCTTCTTCATCCAAAAAGTCCGCTTTCAATAAACTATTGGCCATCTTCTGTGTACCGATTACCCATAGCAGATCCCCTTCTTCGATGACCATATCAATATCCGGGTTGACAATGGGCAGCATGCCCCGTTCAATCCCCAGAATATATCCTTTATACTTGGGCCGGAACCCAGAATTTTTAATGGATTTTTTAATTAATATGGAGTCTTTTTCCACTTGAATCGGACAGCAGATAATCTGCTTTTCCGGTTCGATTTCGTAGAATATCTGTCCGTATATATATTCCCGCAGCGTAACCATCGGCTCCTGAGGTTCTTGGATATGATCGGCCTTTTCCAACATGAGAATACAGGATTCTATTTCATTTTTGGTACCGATGGCATGAATGATATCGCCTTCAATAACGCGGAATTTTCCGTTGGGCATGTTGAAGTGCTTTCCATCGCGGATAATTTTGATAATCGTTACATGGAAAAAACGACTCTGGCAGAATTCGAGGATTGTATTTTGTTTAATGGTTTGGGTGACCTTAAATTCAACCACATAAAAGGATTCATCCAGCCAATGATATTCTCCCTTGATTCCCCGCTCTTTTTTCTGCCTTACCAAGGTTGTCTCATAAAAATTCTCGACAAACCGCATTTCCATCTTTAACGTTTTACCTTTAATGTAATCTGATTTGATAATAAAGACGATAACGGCAAAAGAAAGAACCGCCAGCAGAATATATGGCAGGCGCAAAAGCACCCTCAAGGTCATGACAATAAATCCACAAGAAATGATGATCCGTACACCCGTGAATGCCAGCAGCGGCATCCGATTGGCCTGATTCTTCAGCCACAGCTTCGTATATAGAACGCTTTTTTTTGAGCACATGATACTAATGAGCGGGATCATGAATATGCAAGTGACCACAGCTGTAAGAATATTTGCCGCCAAACCCTGGATATATTGCTGCACAAATCCTTGAAGAAAACGAGTTCCTCCAATGTAAACCACAAAGATACCAGCTGTACAGATGCTGGACCGTATAAAAAACTTAATAATATAGCGCTGCCAATCCCAGTCTTTGTCAGCAGTGCTTTGCTGTTCCGACGTATGGCGGTTGAGAAACTTGTAGAGCTTGGGAGACAAGTGATGTTTTGCGAAATCATAAACTTTTTCCGAATGTTTGATAAAAATCGGTGTCGTGAAGGTGGTAATCACGGAAACGCAGACCACAATCGGATAGAGGAAGTCACTGGTTACGCCCAGATTCATGCCCAGCGTAGCCACGATAAAAGAAAATTCTCCGATCTGGACCATGCTGAATCCCCCTCGAATAGCGGTATGAAGCGATTGACCGGAAAAGAGAATTCCCAGGGTGGCAAAGGTCATCTGTCCCAGAATGGTGACGACGGTAATGATTAAAATAGGGCCCAGATACTCAATCAAAAGCTGTGGTTCAATCATCATTCCCACGGACACGAAAAAGACCGCACCAAAGAGATCTTTGATCGGTTTGACCAGCTTTTCGATCCTTTTTGCTTGAAGGGTTCCCGCCAGGATGGAGCCGGCCAGAAAGGCGCCCAGCGCTGAAGAAAAGCCGATCAAATTGGCGATCACCACCATGCCTAGACATAAAGCGATGGAGATGATTAACAGCAGCTCGTCGCTGATATGGTCGGATACTTTTTTAAGAAAGGTCGGGATCAAATAAATTCCCAGCACCAGCCAGATCATCAGGCACAGGATAAGCATTCCGATATCTTTGAACAGCCCCAGCCCGGAGGTGCTCTGCCCTACGGCCACCGTGGAAAGAATAATCATCATAAAAATGCCCCCGATATCCTCCAGAACCAAAGTTCCCAATACCAGTTGGGCAAATTTTTCCTTTTTTAGTTTGTATTCCTCATAAGCTTTTAAAATGATCATGGTTGAGGACATGGAGAGCATACCTCCAAGAAATACACTGTCCATTTTGGCCCAGCCTAAAAGCTGTCCGGCCGTATAGCCGATTAAAATCATTACCATCATTACGGTCATGGCCGTGACAAATGCGCTGCCCCCGACTGTGGCGATCTTTTTAAAACTGAATTCCAGCCCCAAACCGAACATTAGGAACACGATGCCGATATTGGCCCAGACATGTATGTCCTCCACATCCACCACCGTAGGTAAATATCGAAAGTTGGGGCTGATCAAAAATCCGGCGATAATATAAGCTAAAACCACCGGCTGTTTGAGTTTTTTAAAAATCAAAGTCATGATTCCGGCAACCACCAAAATCAGGGCCAGGTCGCTTATCAAATAATCCAGTTGCTCCATTTATCGTCCTACCTTTCAAACGTCACATAAAATGTACTCCCCTCCCCTACTTCGCTTTCCACGTTCAATTCCGCACCAAATAACGCCGCGATATGTTTGACAATAGACAATCCCAGGCCGGTTCCTCCGGCCTTTGTGGATCTGGATTTATCGACCCGATAAAAACGTTCGAACAAGCGCTCCAAATGTTCTTTGGCGATTCCGATTCCTTCGTCTTTGACCGCCACCTGGACCTTTTCTTCCGTGAGCCGCACGATGACCCAAACCCGTCCGCCCGGTTCGGAATATTTGATTGCGTTTTCGATCAAGTTTACCATCATTTGACGAAAACGATCCGGGCTCCCATAGATCCACGCATCTTCGTCATATTCTGTGATCAGCCGAACCTCTTTATCCTCGGCGATGGGCTCCAGCGCTTCCACCGTCCTTTCCAGAACCGTTTTCACGCAGAATTCTTTTGCATCGGCCGACTCTTTCTTATTTTCAATATCCGACAGAACCAGCAGGTCCTCGATTAAACGTTTTAATCTGGCCGTTTCAATGGCAATAATATCGATAAATTTTGTTCTTATCTCCGGATCCTCCGCCGCACCCTGCTGCAGAGTATCGATAAATCCAAAAATAGATGTAAGGGGAGTTTTCAATTCGTGGCTGACATTGGCCACGAACTCTTTTCGAATAATTTCAGCTTTTTTGCTTTCTTCAGCCGCCTTTTTCAATTCTTCCTGGGCCTTTGCCGCTGGCTTTATCATGGTTATATATATGTGAAACCCGATCACAATCATTCCAGCCAAATAAATGCCGACAAAGATCATCAGCCCGGTTTCTACCGGGCCGCCGTCAGAAACAACTGCCAGCCTGGGCAGAATATAGAGCTTATACACCAGAAATAACGCCAGCAGATTAAAACCGACAATTTCTACAGCAGCTGCTAAAAATTTGTTTTTCATTTTATTTTATATCCTTTGCCTCTGATGGTTTCAATATGTTTTTCTTCGTCTCCGCCCTGCCCAAGTTTTTTTCTCAGATAACGGATATGCACATCGACTGTCCTGGTCTCCCCGGCATATTCAATTCCCCATACTTTATCCAAAAGCTGGTCTCTTGTCAGTACATGCCCTCTGTTTTCGGCCAGATAGCAAAGCAGTTCGAATTCTTTCAGCGTCAGATCCACAAGCCGATCGCCGACCTTAACCTGATGCCGCTCAATATTGATCTCAAGCTCATCGATTCTCAGGATATGTTCACCAGGCGGCAAATCCTCGTGGGTATGATCATAACGTCTGAGCACAGCTTTGATTCTAGCCATCAGCTCCCGAATACCAAAGGGTTTTGATATGTAATCATCCGCTCCAAATTCCAGACCCAGCACTTTATCGATCTCTTCTGTCTTGGCTGTCAGCATGATAATTGGGGTTTCATTCCCTTCCTCGCGAAGCTCTTTACAGATATCATAGCCGTTTTTTCCCGGCAGCATGATGTCCAGAAGAATCAAATCCGGTTTTTCCTTATGAACCATGGTCACGCCCATATAACCGTCCTCTGCTTCAATGCCTTCGTATCCGTTTGCTTTTAGGTTATAGAGCACCAGCTCGCGAATATTGGGCTCATCTTCAATGATCAGGATTTTTTTCATGTTTTACCACCTTGTTCTATTTTACCATACTTTAGCCGCAGCTTCAATTTGCAGCTTCATCCATAGCCTTAAAATCTACATTATCCAAAACGGCATTGGCAATATTATCACAGCAATCGCCGATTCGTTCAATGTTATGAATTACATCTGTATAAATTACTGTAAATTCCGGAGAGCAGGTCTTTTCATTGAGCCGTTTCATATGCTGTTTACGCAAAAGCACCTCAATATGATTCAACTCTTTTTCCTGTTCTTTCACATCGTCGGCCAAACCGTGATCACCCGTTTCCAGGGCCTGAATACTGTCCCGCATCATTCGCCCCGCATGATCAAAGCATTCATAAATTTCCGCACAGGCCGAGTCGGAAAATTCGTATTTGTTCTTAGTCTTTTCTCTGGCAAAGACTGCGATGTTTTCACAATAATCGCCTACATGTTCAATATCGGCTGCTACATGCATCAGCCCCGATACCTGACTGGCTTGTTTTTCTGTCAGCGTTTCCGCAGAGGATATGGAGGCCAGATAGCTGACCGTTTTCTTCTGCAGCTCGTTAACCGCATCTTCCATATCTAAAACTTCTTTTACTGCCGTCAGATCATTGCCCAGGAACGCTTTTTTGGAGGAAACAATCATACCGGCCGCAAATCCCGCCAGTCTGGAAAGCTCTTTTTTCGCCAAATGGATGGCCGCAAAAGGTCTTTCCAGCACATTATAATCCAAGTAAATCGGCTCTGAAGGCAGCCGGTCGGAGTCTTTTCCCGGAACCAGCTTGGTCACCACTTTGACCAGTATGCCGATCAGAGGCAGGAAGAGAATGGTATTGAAAATATTAAAACACATGTGCGCATTGGCAATCTGCCGTGCGATCACTGCTACCTCCGGACCGCTGGGCGAAATAATCTGTATGAACTTTGCATACCAAGGGATAAACCAGATAAAAATAAAGGTACCTGTCATATTAAAAATCACATGGGCCGCCGCTGTACGCTTGGCGTTTACGGAAGCGCCGATTGACGCTAGAAGGGCCGTGATCGTCGTACCGATGTTGTCACCAAAGAGAATGGGCAAAGCTCCCTGCAAGCCGATAATGCTGCTGATTCCATCCGGCCCTGCTGTTGAAGCCAGATTCTGAAGTACTGCGATGGTGGCTGAACTGCTCTGTACTACAACCGTCATAATCGTTCCCAGCAGAACACCTAGAACCGGAATGTCCTGCACCTGCATCATCAGATCCACGAAAAACTGCGAGCCTGCCAAAGGCTTCATTGTTTCCCCCATGATATTAATACCTACGAAGAGAAGTCCGAAGGCAAAAAGAGTCTGACCTATGCTGATCACTTTTTCTTGCTTTAAAAAGAAATAAAGTACAAAACCAATAGCCACGAACAGCCACGCATAGTCGCCGATCTTAAAAGCAATCAACTGTGCAGTAATGGTTGTACCAATATTGGCTCCTAAAATAATGCTGATCGCCTGAGGCAGCTTCATTAGGCCCGCACTGACGAATCCAAGAACCATAACCGTAGTAGCACTGCTGCTCTGCAGAACCGCTGTACAAAGGGCACCGGCAAGAACGCCCAGCACGGGATTTCTGGTAAGAAGGGCTAAAATTTTCTGCATCTTCTCGCCTGCCGCTTTCTGCAGACCATCGCTCATCAAGTTCATACCATAAATGAACATGGCGAGGCCGCCAAGCAGGGTAATGATCATCTGGAATACTTCTGCATTCATCATTTTTCTCCTTTTATAAACATAATTAGATAAGTTTATTATAAAGGTTAAGGTTATGTAAAAAAGCAGAAGTATGTTAAGCGATTGTTAAATCTATGTTAAGTAATCGAATTTTAAACGAGAGCATTGTTTAAAATTGCGTCTGTCAATTTTTTGATTCCGCTGCCGTATGGGCTATCCAGGCTGATTTTACGGATACCTTCTCGAAGGGTAAAGCTCGCAGGATCAAACGGCAGGACTGCCGCCGTTGTCAGAAGTTCCTCATCATGAGATTTGTTTTCAGGTTCAGCGTCAGCCTCTTCTATGGAGGAAGGCGCCGCCCGATTCAGAATTTTAGCCATACGGTCTATGATTAGCTCACCTTTTAAAAAAGTCAAGTATTCCAGCATCCGCTCTTCTTTATAACAGCTTTGCGGCCGCAGGGAAACCAGGCAAATGTGGTTCGCCAGCTCATAGGTGCAGAGGGCACTTTTTCCCAGATCACATCCAACATCAATGATTAAAAAATCATACCGGCCCGTATCCATGATTGCACCGATGAAGGATTGCATTTCTTCTCCATTCAGCCCTTTAAGCAGATTGCGTCCGGGCGCAGGCAAAAAACCGTCTACCCCATAATCATCAAATACTAGAAAACTTTCAATAAAAGGCATTCGCTGCCCGGCATCATCATTGAACAGATAATAGAGGTATTCGCTGATGCTTTTTCCCTCTGGAAAAGGCTGCATAAATTCCAATGTTGATTCCAATTCTTCAAGACTCAGATACAAGACTCGCTTTCCGTGAAACCGTTTCAGTTCCTGGGCCAATGCCATGGCTGCACTGGTGCATCCGGCCCCGCCCTCCGCTGCTCCGAAGGCAATTACCTTTACACTGTGGTTTTTAATGGGCACTGCCTTGCGTCCTGTTAGAAAACTGTAAATAAACAGCAGCTCCCCCGCAAGTTGGCGGACATTGGTGTATTTGTAAAGGGAAAAGGCTTTTTTCTCATAATCTCGGTCGGCCAGAGAAGGCTTTTCCGCCAGGCCGATAAATTTTCCGCCGATCCCTTCTTCCGAATCCATCAGAACCAAGTCAAAGCTTTCCAGTTGATTATGTAAGGGATCACTTTGATATAAAGTGATCGTAAAGGTTTTGTATGCGTCCACCAGCGCTAGACTCAGCGCTCTCCCGTAATCCCGGTCCTTGGTTACGATTGCCAGTTTAATATTTTCCATGATCGATATTCCTCTTATTTCTATTTGTAAATATTTTCCTTATTGTTTATCATACCGAAAATGTAAATAATTGTCAATCATTTTTTTCAATTTCACTTCTCAATTTTTTAAGAGCCTGGCTCAGACCGCCCACTTCATCGATAATTCCGATCTCCACAGCCTCGTGTCCGAAAAGGATGGTTCCCACGTCATTGGGCATGTTGTCCGTACGGTTCATCAGCTTGGTAATGGTATCCCGGTCAGCCTTGGAATGGTTTTCGATGAAATTAATCACTCGGTCCTGAGTTTTGCGCAGATAATCAAAGGTCGTTTCTGCTGTAATAACCAAACCGTTGGTGCGGATCGGATGCAGAGTCATGGTTGCTGTTTGTGCAATGAACGAGTAATCTGTCGATGTTGCCAAAGGAATGCCAATACTATGGCCTCCGCCCAGTACCAACGACACCGTCGGCTTGGAGAGGGTTGAAATCATTTCAGACAGAGCCAGCCCCGCCTCAACATCTCCTCCTACGGTATTTAGAATGATTAACAGCCCTTTTAATTTTGGATTCTCTTCCACTGCCACCAGCTGCGGAATCAGATGCTCATACTTGGTGGTCTTGTTTTCTGCCGGCAGCACCATGTGTCCTTCTACGCTGCCAATGATATTGATATATTGAATATCGCTTTCAAAATCTGTCCCAGTTGCTAAAAGGCCCAATTCTTTTATGATGTCTTTGCTTTTATCTTCTTCTGATGGCAGGCTCTTTTCATTATCTTTATTCATAATTCGCTCCTTTATCTAATAGATTTATAACATGTAGTATTTACGCTTTAGGAGGTCATTATGCGGCTTAGCGAGATCGGAAGTAAAGAAATCGTAGATTTATCAAAAGGAAGCAGCCACGGGCAGTTATGGGATACGGAAATGCTCTTTGAGCGAAAGACAGGCGTCATAAAAGCAGTTCTAATTCCCAGTTATCAAAGCAAGGGACCGTTCAAGGCCTCTTCTGAACAATGGATCCAGCTGCCTTGGAACAGTATTGTCAAGATCGGTGAAGACATGATTATCTTCAAATCAGAAGAAGACGACTGAAAGCTGTCAGTCAGTCGTCTTTTGTTTGAAATTTATATTGATAACCGCGATTTCACTATCGGTACCCACCCGCATGGCAGGTCCCCAAATTCCCACGCCCGAAGTAACGATGGAATGCATATTATCCTTTTTCAAATATCCGCAGGCATTTTCCCATAGCAGGCGGATTGTCAGATTACCGGGGAAAATCTGTCCGTCATGGGTATGCCCGGACAAGTCCACATCCACTCCTGCGTCTGCGACTTCCTGCAAATCCTTTGGCTGATGATCAATCAAAAGCACCGGCTTTGTCCGATCCACCCCTTCCATCAGGTCTTTGATCGATTTGCGCGATCCGTTTTCTGTTCCAGGCTTTGAATAATCCCTCCGGCCGATGACATAAAAGGCCTGGTCCACGAGCTGGGTTTGATCCTGTAATAATTTGATATTTGCCTTCTCCAGAAAATCATTCATTTCAGTCTCATTTTTTTGAACATCGCCAAAAGGCACGGTGAACCCGCCAACTAAATTTTCAACCACATCATGATTGCCGTAACAGGCATATACACCGTATTTACTTTTTATGGAGCGGTAAATTTCGATCAGCTTGTCCGGGTTTTGCAAAGCGCTGTAATCGTTGTCAAAGATATCTCCTGCAATGCAGACAAGGTCGGGATTCTGATCATTGATTCGCCGCACCATCTTTGTCATCTGCTCCTCGCCGATGCTGTATCCCATATGCATATCCGCAATCAGAACCACTTTCAGCTCATTTCCTGCCGCGCAGGCTTTATTGACGGTAATATCATAGGTGCTGGTCTTTATGTTTCCCACATGAACCATTCCATATGTACTAAATCCGATAATCAATACGGCAACAACCGCTCCCCGGATTACTACAAACCGTCGTCTGAGCGGATCGCCCTTTTTAATCCTCCTGGCCAGCCGCCCTGCCACTGTCACCAGAAGGGAAAGGACCATGAAGAACATCGCATAAATGAAAATCCCGATCCAGATGTTACTGATATATTTAATCGCGAACTTGATGGCCGCATTGCTGAACAGCGCGTAGGCGGCTGGCGAAACTGCCAGCAGGATATGAACCGCCGTAAACAGAATGGTAAACCATTTGGCGTGAAATATGCCGTGCAGATTGTGAAGCCAGTTGACAGACCGCTTCCAAATAAACAGGTTCAAGCCTAGATATACGAGAATCAAGCAGATAAAAAACAGCATATTAGAGTTCCGTATTCCTTTCGTCACATTCTTATCTATAAATTCCGGGCAGTCGCATTAATTTTTTTGTGCCGGCTCAAATAAGCGGCTTTGTATATCACAAAGCTGGCGTTTTTCAAGGGTAAGCTCTGCCATTTTATTCACCGGCCTTTAGTATTTCATCAAAAAATCGCCCTTCACGACGATACGTTCGGCAGATTTCTTCTGCCATCTCAATACCTTTCAAACGGTTTGTCTCGCTTTCCCGTTTCAGTTCATTTCGATCAGCTTCAGACAGCTCCTGTTCGTCGAGAATGGTTATGTTTTTGCAAGCTTTCTCCGTAAGAGCCAGATACTGTTTACCAAGTTGAAGCGCAGAAAGGCTATTGACCAGCGCAAGGTCAGTAATTTCTCCATTGAAAAACCGGTCAAGAGTTAAATTATAACATATGCCCACCAAAAATACAATTCTATGCATTGCCCAAGAGTTTCCTGTAAGTTGATTTTTTCAACTTAAATCAACTATAAATCGATTGTAGCTTTGCTGCCAGCCGGTATAATAAAGGTAGAGGTGATGAAAATGAAAGAAATCAATATTGGAAAAATGATTATAACCAAACGTAAAGAAAAAGGGATCACGCAGGATGAACTGGCGGCCTACATGGGCGTCTCCAAAGCATCCGTCTCCAAATGGGAAACGGGACAGAGCTATCCGGATATCACATTCCTGCCCCAGCTGGCGGCCTATTTTAATATTTCCATAGATGATCTGATGGGCTATACGCCCCAAATGACCAAAGAGGAAATCAAAAATCAATACCACCGACTGGCCGATCAGTTCTCTTCCCGCCCTTTCGACGAAACCTATTCGGCATGCAGCCAGATTGTCCGCAAGTATTACTGCTGTTTCCCTCTGCTGCTGCAAATGGCGGTGCTCTATATCAATCATTCCATGCTGGCGCCTCAGGGCAAACAAAAAGAGGTTCTGGAAGAGGCTCTGGCTTTGTGCAGCAGGGTCAAAGAAGAAAGCGGCGATGTCTTTTTATCCAAGGATGCGGCAATGGTGGAAGCGGCCGCTCATATGATGATGGGCCAGCCTCAGGAAGTCCTTCATCTCTTCGGGGAAACGCTGCGCCCCATTCCCCAGGAAACCGAGTGCATGGCGCAGGCTTACCTGATGATGGGAAAAACAGACCAAGGGCGGGAAGCACTCCAGGCAGCCATCTATCAGCATTTGATCGCATTGGAAGGTAATATGGCCCAGCTCCTTACCCTGCCCGATCAGAGCCCTGAGCGGCTGGATGAAATTCTAAGGCGCCTCCTTGGCGTAGCCGAGCTCTTTGAACTGGAAAGGCTTCATCCCAATGTGATGGCCCAATCCGCCCTCACTGCGGCCCATACATTCTGCGGCTTGGAAAATCGGGAAAAAGCCCTTCAGATGCTGGAGCTTTATGTAAAAGTTTGTGAGCATTTCGCACCTTTTACGCTGCACGGGGATGCCTTTTTCGATTCCATCGATCCCTGGCTTGCTGATTTTGATCTGGGTAACCAGGCTCCCCGCAGCGAAGAGGTAATAAAAAAGAGCTTGATCCAGAACATTGAACAAAACCCGGCGCTGTCCATCCTGACAGATACTCCGGAGTTTCAAACCATTGTCACAAAACTGAAAGCAATCTTAGGAGGTAACTGATATGAACGATTATACAGAATACATGCCCTTTCTCATTCCCCTGGCTATTTTAGAAATTATTTTGGCCGTGGTAGCCCTGGTTCATGTTCTCAGGCATCCCCATTATCGGTTCGGAAACCGCCCTCTCTGGATCCTGATCGTGGTGCTGGTGCAAATCATCGGGCCGGTCGTCTATTTTGCCTTTGGAAGAGGTGATGAATAATGGATACCCTGTGCATCGACGGGCTGACAAAGAAGTTCGGGGCGCAGACGGTCCTCGACCGAATTTCTCTTTCTGTGCCTGAGCATTCCATTTTCGGATTTTTAGGTCAGAACGGAGCCGGAAAAACGACTACCATGAAATTGATTCTAGGTTTATTAAAAGCCGATGAGGGGCAGATTACAATCCTGGGCGAGACGGCCTGCTACGGCCAGACGCCAACCAACCGGCTGGTGGGATACCTGCCCGATGTGCCGGAGTTTTACGGATACATGCGGCCAGCGGAGTATCTGAAGCTATGCGGAAAGATAGCCGGGCTTCCGAAAGAGGAAATTCGCCTTCGTACAGAAGAACTTTTGCATTTGGTAGGTTTGGAGGATACTAAGAAAAAAATCCACGGCTTCTCCAGGGGAATGAAACAGCGGCTGGGAGTTGCTCAGGCACTGCTTGGAAAGCCAAAACTGTTGATCTGTGATGAACCTACATCTGCTCTGGATCCAGTCGGCAGACGGGAACTATTGGATATTCTCAGTCAAGTCAGAGGGCAGACAACCGTCCTCTTTTCGACCCATATTCTATCCGATGCGGAACAAATATGCGACCGCATCGCTATCCTCCATCATGGACGGCTGGCACTCTGCGGAGAGCTAAATGAGCTCAAAGCAAAAAAGGCTCAAAATGCACTTTTCGTCAGCTTTTCATCGGCTTCCCAGGTCTCTGAACTGACCTCGTCCCCATATTTGCTGCCCTACTTGGAACAGATGGAAGTTCAGAGCACTTCTGTGACCATCCGCTGTACCAGGATTAAGGAGCTAAAGCAGGCTGTCTTATCCGCTCTTTATGGAAAGAGCTTATTTCCTGTCAAAATGGAGATCCAGGAACCGACTTTAGAAAGCATTTTTATGGAGGTGGTACAATGAATGGATTGATTGCCTTTACTGGCAAAGAGCTTTGCGAATCCTTTCGGACTTACAAATTGATTATTCTGGGGATCGTCTTTCTTCTCCTGGGAATCATGAATCCCCTTTCCGCTAAATTAATGCCGGAGCTGATGGGTTCTTTCCTCCCTGAGGGTATGTCCATGTCCCTGGCCGAGCCTGCGGCTATCGACTCCTGGATGCAGTTTTTTAAAAACGTGCCGCAGGTTGGGCTGATCGTCATGGCAATCCTGTTCAGCACCATGCTTTCAGGTGAGCTGAACCGCGGAACTCTGGTAAACATGCTGACCAAAGGGCTCTCCAGAAGCAGTGTGATTCTGGCAAAGTTCATCTCCGCTGCCGTAACTTTTTCAGCGGCCTATCTGCTATGCTTCGGGGTTTCCTTTGGCTACACTGTCTATTATTGGAGCGATCCTGTCAGCCGCCTGCCGCTGTCCATTGCCGCCCTTTGGGCCTTTGGAATTTTGTTGATCGCCTCGCTCCTTTTGGGCGGTGTCTTGTTTCGGTCCGGCTATGGAGCCTTGCTCTTCACCGGCGGTTTTACTGTCTTGCTGTTTCTCCTCAATCTGATCTATGATCTAAAACGATTTAATCCGATCCGGCTGGCATCGGACAACGTATCGCTGCTCAATGGTCAGATGACCGGATCGGATTTTACCGCTGCCTTTATCATCTGCGGGCTGCTGGCTGCAGGGTTTCTTTTGGCGGCAATCGCCATCTTTAACCGCAAGCAGATTTAGATGGAAAGATTGCACCTTCAGGCAGCCTATTGACTTAAATCGGGAAACTTTTATTGAAAGTTTTCATCTTTTACGCAAAGTTGTGGGTTTACGGGACCTGATTTAGAAAAAAAGGAAGCCTGGACGCTGCAAAGCCGATCTGAGGGGCCGCAACCGTTGAAAATTGCGTAAATTTCACATGATTTTCTAAATTTTTTCTTTCTTAAAAGAACACCGCTCCGCCGTTGGGGCTTACAAACTGGCCGCAGAAGAAGTTTCCTTCATCCGATACCAGGAGCACCGCGGCGGCGCTGATTTCTTCCACTTTTCCCAGCCTTTGCAGCGGAATATCCTTTTCTTTTTCCACCCATTCCGGTTCCATGTCCGCCAGAATCATATCCGTTTCAATGGGGCCTGGGGCTATGATGTTCACTAGAATCTCGGGAGCCAGCTCCAGCGCCAGACACATGGTAAAGGAATTGATCGCGCCCTTGGCGGCGGCGTAATGACCGTACCCGGCCCTGCCTTTCTTGGAAAGCTCGGAAGAAATGTTGATCATCTTGCCCACCGGCTTTTCCGGACCTGTTTCAATCAAGGGGATAAAATGCTTGCAGCTGAGGAACACGCCCCGCAGATCGGTGTTGATTACCCGGTCCCATTCGCTGGTTTCCATCTCCGTAACCGGCACTTCCAAACCGATGGTCCCTGCGTTGTTGACTAAAATATTGATCCCACCAAATGCCTCTTTCACCGATTGAGCCATTCTCTTTACATCCTCTTCCTTGCCTGCATCCGCCTGAACAGCCAGCGCCTTTACACCGTATGCCTCGATCTCCTTTACGGTTTTTTGCGCCGCCTTTTCATTGCTGCGGAAGGAAAAGGCAATGTCCGCACCTTCCGCGGCCAAGGCCAGAGCGATCCCTCTGCCGATTCCCCTGCTGCCGCCGGTGATAACGGCGACTCTGTTTTCCAATTTTCTCATTTTACTTACCTCGATTCTATAGATAATACGGCGTGCAGCGATATTCTCCGCCGCTGACCGTCACATGCCGCCCGCTGAAAGCCCGGCCCCCAGCCTCAGTTGCCATAAAAGCGGCCATGCTCGCGATTTCATCGGGACGGGCGATTCGCTGCATAGCGATATCCTTTGCATACATCGCTCTGACTTCATCCAGAGAAATTCCCAGATCGTCAGCATCCACATTGAGCTGAGGCGTATCGATCACCCCTGGTACAATAGTACAGACTCGGATGTTATCCTTTTCATAAGCCCTGGCCAGATACTGGCCCATGGTCAGAATGCCCGATTTGGAAGAGCCGTAGCCTGTGGCGTTGTTCCAGCCCACGGTTCCGAAAAAGGAGCTGATGAGAACGATCGTGCCGCCGCCCCTTTGCCGCATCTTAGGGATTGCTTTGCGGATACAGGCCATATGTCCGGTCAAATTGATCTTAATCTGCTGCCACCAACTGCTTTCTTCGCTCTCTAAAAATGGCGACATACTCATACCGGCTGCGTTGCAGACCAATACATCCAGCTTTCCATAATGCCGGCATGCTTCCTCGACCACCTGCTCCGCAGCCGCCGGCTCCTGTAAATCGCCCATGGCGGTTTTGGCTCCCGTCTGTTCTGCAACCCGCCTTACCTTATCATTGAGCCTTCGTCCATTGATGATTACCTTTGCCTTTTCCCGGGCAAACTCCCGCGCCATCGCTTCACCGATGCCCTGTGTTCCGCCGGTGATAAAAACGACGTTTCCTTCCAATTCCTTATACCTCATCGCTTGTCACCTCCTGTTTCTTTGCGCCTCCGATGGAAATTACTTGCCCTGCCGTATATGTATCCTGGTCCGCAAGGTAAAATACCGTTTCCGTAAGGGCTGCCAAATCGATGGGAACATTGGGTGCCAAGGCGTTGACCAGCACATTGTCTTCCGCCACTTCCGCGCCAAAGCATTTGGCAAATCCGTGGAGCATGCCGGCGGCCGAAGCCTCCATGATACACTCCCGTTCTTCCCAGCGATAGTCGGGCGCCAGTAAAATGATTTTTCCTGATTTCCGTTTGACCATATAGGGCGCCTCTGCTCTGCATAGATTGGCTGCTCCGCCGAAGATGGTCTTCATAACCCGCTGCCACCCTTTCATATCGGTCTCTTCAAATCCGGTTTCCAGGGTAACTCCCGCGCTGTGAAATACCGCAGCCAAAGGCTGCTCCCCTTCGATGAGCCGGATCACTTCCAATACCGCTTTTGAGTCCCGCATATCGCATGGATAGCTGCGGTCCGCACTTGGGCAATCCCCAGTAAGATCAAGGCCGATGACGTTCCAGCCCCGCTGCCGGAATAACCGGGCCGCCGCTCCTCCGACTTTACCGCCGCATCCTGAAATCAGGATTGATTTATTGGTTTTCATCTTTTTCCTCCTTTCGGTCTCTCGGTCTGATATAGGCAAAATAGTAGATCAGCGCCAGTGCCAGCAAACCTCCCACAATGGCCAGATCCTTTGCCGTCTGCGAAGTGATCGCCACCACCAGAAACAGAATGACGATGATGGATGGTATGGGAAACAGCGGCATCTTGAATGGACGAGTGGATTCTTTGTCCCTCAGCCTGCTGTTGATGGATCCGATTGCGATCAAAAGATAAACCGTCGCTGCTGCCATCCCGCCGAATGTAATCAAGGTTACGATATCGGAAGCAAAGACCAGAATGCAGTCAACTGCTGCGATGAGGATGGTAGCTGCCCACGGCACCTTTCCTTTTCCGGAAACCTTCATCAGCGCGCTGTTCATTTTTCCCGGCCAGATGCGGTCCCGTGCTCCCGTGTAGAGCACCCTTGCCATATAGTTGATGATGACCACCAGGCAGCCAAAAGACGAAATGATGATTCCTGCATTGATGATGGTTGCGCCGATGGCTCCCATATAGGATTCCGCCGTGTAAAGAAGGGGGGATTCATTGCTCAGGAAAGCAAATAGATCGGGTGCCGCGACCATTCCCATAATCAGTACGACGACAATGATCACTGCTGTTGTAGCCGCTGAAATAAAGACCGCCTTTCCCACATTCCTGCAGGAACCCTTGGTTTCCTCTGAAAAGCCCAGGGATGCCGGATAACCGTCGATGGCTGCGCAGAGAATTCCGATTCCCATCAAAACCGCTGCGAAGGTCACAGGAACCGTTCCCGTACCGCTCTCATTGAGCATTTCCGCGTTAAACAGCACGTCTCCCAGAGATCGCTGCGGGTTGGCGAAGCAAACATACAGGAAAACAAAGATGACAGCCATTTGCAGAGCCAGAAAGATTTTCGCCACTCGATTGCTGGTCACTATGCTGTTAAGGCCGATGAGTAAAGCGATGATCAGCGTTATGGCGGAAATGGCGCTGCAGGCCAACGCTCCTTGGGGAAGCTGGGGAAAGAGAATCTGCAGGTACTGGGCCACGCCCATGGCGATGGACGGCGGATAAATAAACGCCTGAATCATAAAGGTAAACACTGCGATAAAGACCAGGGGTTTGGGGAGCACATAGCTGACAATCGAATATAGGCCGCCTGATACCGGATACATGGACCCCAGCTCACCCAATATGAGTCCGATTAAAATGACATTGATTCCCTGCAGGATCGCAGCCGGACCAGTGGCAATGCCCACTGTGGCAAAGGCGGCCAATGCGTAAACGAAAGCGGCCATGACCGGCGATACATTGGAAAGAGCCATCACCACATTTCCGAACACCGACAGCTTCCGGTCCAGCTCCTGGGGATACCCCAGCTGTTCCAGCCTCCGCTGTGCTCCATCTTCTTTGGAATCCACAAAGGGAAGGTTACTTTTTTTCATGAGAGTGCCTCCTTACGTACGTTCTCTGAGAATGTTTGCGTAGTTCTCTGCAATGTCGCGGGCCATCAGCTTTCCTTTGTCGGCGGAAGCGGTTCTGGCCGTTGCCAAAAGTCCGGTGGCCGGTACTTGACACCTTTCTGCCGGGTAAATGCTGTACCCCAGCTCTTTTGCGGGAGCATCCTCTGTAAACCGGTCCATGTGAACCAGGTCGGGCCGAAAATACAGGGTCAAAGAAGTTTCTGCGATGGCTGCGTGCTCCAGCGCCCATCCTGGAAATTCAACTTCATCAAAGACCTGATCCATCACTGGCTGGGAAATCTGATCCCACCAGCTGCTTTCGATAAAGGTTACATCTTTGTATGTTCTGGACAACAGATCTACGGCTTCTAGGATAAAGGCTTCGTTTTCAAAGTGTCCGTTCAAAATGAATATTTTTTTGATCCCGTCGCGGATCAGCTCCTCACAAACATCAAAAACAAGGGATGTCAGAGTTTCTCCGTTGAGATCCAAAGTTCCCGGAAACAGCGGGCCGCCCCCGGATAAAGGCGCTGATTTATATCCGTAGCAAATGGGAGGCGCTACGATTCCATCCACTTTCTCCGCCACCATCTCGGCCAAACCGGTGGAAATAATGGCGTCTACCGACAGCGGCAGCATGGGTCCGTGCTGCTCTGTGGAACCCACCGGCAAGATTACGATAGCCTCCTCTTTTTTCTTTTGGAAATCCTGCCAGGTCATTTCCTGCATAAATACGCTCATCTTCTTACATCTCCTTTCTACTTGCCCGACTTTTTCAGAGCAATGAGGCTGATAAATTCAAAGACCAGATTGGCGGCCAGGAAGGCTGTGATCTGGGTGGGGTCGTAGGCCGGCAGAACTTCCACCAGGTCATAGCCGACAAAATTCAGTCCTTTCAGTTTGCGGACCATATCCAGGGATTCTGCGCTGGTGAACCCTCCCACCTCAATGGTACCCGTTCCCGGCGCATAAGCTGGATCCACAAAATCAATATCAAAGGTCAGGAAGGCCTTATGATCGCCCACTCTTTCGATAATTCGGCGGATTACTTCCGCAAGCCCCAGCTCACGCATCTCAAAGCTGGTAATCACCTCAAAGCCCAGGTCCGCGGAACCGTTGAGATCGTCTTCCGAATAGAAGGTCCCTCGCATACCGATCTGAATGGAATGGGTTACATCGATCAGCCCTTCCTCCAAAGCCCGTTTGAATACGGTTCCGTGGTTGTATTTCTTTCCGAAATATGAATCGATGGTGTCAAAGTGGGAATCGAAATGAACCAAAGCCACCGGTCCATGGACGCTTGCGATGGCCCGCAGTTCACCCAGGGTAATAGAGTGGTCCCCTCCCAGGCAGATGGGTATGACGCCGGCTTTGACAATCGGCATCAGGCCCCGGACCATTTGCTGGTACGTGTCTTCAATGAACCCTGGAATCACCGAAACATCTCCGTAATCTACGCCGGAAAGTTCATCTACCACATTGATCCGCTGAGGCACGTTATAAGGCTTGATCAGTGAGGAGATATCTCGGATGGCGGCGGGGCCGAATCTGGCTCCCGGCCGATAGGTGGTTCCTGTGTCGAAGGGTACGCCGATGACTGCATAGTCGATGTCCTCCGTTGTCTTAACATTGGGAAGACGCATAAAGGTTTTGATTTCCGCAAACCGCGGTGTCTCCAAAGAATTTAATGGAACATACTTTTTCATAATAGCCTCCTTTAAGTCAGTTGTTGTGTTGCCATATTAAAACAGCAAGTATTATGCCAATTGATTGAATAGATTGAAAATTTTGCATTCAGTTGCAATCAGCTGTTTTCCCGCCGCCTTTTCTTTTTTGTTTATAAAAAAGGAACACAAAAACGTGCAGTTTTGCATCGTTTTTGTGTTCCTGTGTTGTTTTTCCATTAATTTCAATGGATTTATCCGTTTTCGGAAAAATGCAAAAATGCACGCAAATCGTGCATTTTTGCCCTATTTTAGTAAATTTTCATATTTGTCCAGTTTTCTTCGGATGGTGGTCGCATCAATTCCCAACCTGTCAGCGGCCTTGGGAATCGACCCTTCCCTTTCAATGGCCAGCTTTAACAGATGGTGGTCGTATTTTGCCAGAGCGGTTTTGTAATCCTCCGTTCCCATATCGTCGAAGGGAAATGCTCCTGTCTTTCCCCGCAAAAGATGTACGGGAAGGGACTTCACGTCGATTACATCTTCCTGGGTACTGACCAAAATTCGTTCAATCAAGTTTTCCAGCTCGCGGATATTTCCCGGCCATTCATATTCCAGCAGCAAATCTTTCACCTCTTCGGTAAGCTGCTTGCAAAATCCGTAATGTTTGTTGAGCTTTTCCGTAAGCCGTAATGTCAGCGGCAATATATCCTCTCGCCTTTCGCGAAGGGCCGGAATGCGGATCGGCACCACGTTGAGGCGATAATACAGATCTTCCCGGAATTCTTTATCCCGTACTTTCTGCGTCAGTTCCACGTTGGTTGCGGCAATAATCCGCAGCTCCAGTTTCTTTACCAGCTTTCCTCCCACGGGAACAATTTCCCGGTGCTGAATGGCCCGCATGAGTTTGGGCTGCATGGACAGCGGCATTTCGCCAATCTCATCCAAAAACACCGTACCTCCGTTGGCCAGTTCCAGCAGCCCGGCTTTTCCTGTTTTTTCCGCTCCTGTGAAGGCTCCCTTTTCGTAGCCGAACAGCTCTGATTCAAACAGGGATTCTGGGATGCTGCTGCAATCGATTTTGATAAAAGGACCCTGGGCGCAATTGCTGTTATTGTGAATGAACTCGGCCAAAAGGCCCTTGCCTACGCCCGATTCCCCTGTAATGAGCACCGTCGAATCGACTTTAGCCACATTTAAGGCTAGGCGGATAATCTTCTGCATGGCCGGGCTTTTGGCGATGAAATCCGGCTGCTTGCCATGCTGCTGTTTCAGTAACTCCAACTCGATCTGATACTGTTTTGCCAGCTCTTCCTTTACTGATAATTCTCGTTTTAGTTCATTGAGATCGGTAATATCCCGTGAATTGACCACGATTTTATCGATCGATCCGTCTTCCTTGAACGTGGGAGTACCTGTGGACAAAAGCTGGTTTCCGTTTTTAGCAGTCTGTATGATGGTGGTCGGTTCCTTTGTTTCCAAAACTTTTAATGTCACGGATTCCGAGTAAACTCCGTTTGCTACAAGCTCCTTAATGGTTTTGGTCATCGCCTCTTCCCGCGATATGCCCTCAATTCTGGTACATGCATTATTTATATATAAGGTGTTTCCCTGGTTATCTAAAATATGAATCCCATCGTAAGACGATTCAAAGGCGGTTTTTAAAATTTCCACCTCTTTGTCCATATCCAGTCCTTTCACGGCCTACCTCCCGGTTTATCGCAGTTTTTCTGCACATCGCTGAAGCGTCTTTGCCTTGTGTTTTGAGGTCTTTTTCATTGCCCTCTCAATCCGGCAGCATTTTTAAATAGGTATCCAAACGTTCATTTACATATCCTGCAAACAGCTTTTCCATTGCAGACAGATCACCTTTCACATGATACGCATCAAAGGCATTGTAGTAAGCAATTCGGTCGGTAAACTTGATGTCAATAGGCGGATACCCAGCCTTCATCAGTTCAAGGTTAACCAGCAGCCGTCCAGTTCTTCCATTCCCATCAGGCAATGCCACATTGAGACCCCGCAAGAAAACGATAGTTAATTTCTACTTTTTGCTTACGATCTTTGCCGGTTCCCTCTGCCTGATACACATAAATGCTATCAATCAGTTCTACCAGCATAGAACGGTTCAGCTCTGTTACAGTTTCATACTTGCGTATGGTTTCCAAAAATTGATTGGTGCTCTGGGTTTTCTTTTCCTCGGCTATGATCCTTGCTTTCAAATCATCCCTCTTTTGGGTGAGCTCTTTCTGCTCGTTCTCATAAGCTGATGACATTTTCTCGAAACGCTCGTCTGTAATCTTCCCCAAAGCATTCTGCTCAAAGAGTTTCATAATTACACTGTCAATTTCCCCGATCCGTTTTTCAGCTATTTCCAAGTCCTGCCTGAATTGCTTGATTTTCTGGCCACCGCCCTTTTCGCTCAATTCGTGCATTTCTTCAATGAACTGATCGCCCAGGGCTTCCATGCTCTTAATGTGTTTCTGAATATCGCCCATAACAATCTGCTGTAATGCGTCATACGAAATTGCGTGTGTCGTACAAAGATTACTGTTTCTCGCATAGGTTCTGCAGCGGAATCGGGGTTCCCTTCCATTTGGATTTGAGAACGCCATGTTACGGCCGCAATCCGGGCATTTCACAAGTCCTACAAACATATTAGGGTGTCCTGTCTTGTTGGGTCGTTTCTTCACGCTGATAAATTTCTGTACCAGTTCAAAGGTTTCCTCGTCCACAATCGCCTCATGGGTATTTCGGACTATGATCCATTCCTCTTTAGGAACCGATACCAGTTTTTTGTTCTTAAATGATTTTGTCTGTGTTTTATGGGACACCATGTGACCTAGATACACTTGATTCTCCAAAATCATTTTTACATTTTTCCCTACCCAGTCTGTCGGAAACTTGAATCCGGTGCTTGTGTCCAATGTACCGTTCTTCATTGCCCGGTATGCCCGCGGGATTAAGATTCCATCCTCGCATAGAGCCCTTGCAATCTGATGTACGCTGTTGCCCTGCTTCGATAATTCAAAAATACGCTTGACGGTAGGCGCTGTTTCCGGGTCAACCAGTAACTGACGTTTGTTCTTTGGATCGACCATATAACCATATGGGGCAAAGGAACCGCAAAACCCGCCATTCAAAGCCATTGTTTTCTTGACGCTGCGGATTTTCTTTGATGTGTCACGGGCATAATACTCATTCATAATGGATTTGAACGGCATCATTTCGTTTTCATCGAATCTTGTGTCAACGTCGTCATTCAGGGCAATAAACAAAATGTCATTGTTGGGGAATATTTCTTCCACATAGTACATGAACATGGCATTATTTCGCCCGAAACGCGACATATCCTTAACCATGATACCGGTTGGCCTTGTATCTTCCATAGCATCCTTAATCATACGGTTCAGGTCTGGCCGATCAAAGGTCGTACCGGAAATTCCGTCGTCCACATATTCGCCAATCACTTCAAAGCCTTTTTCCTTTGCGTGATACCTTAACATCTGCAACTGATTGGTAATGCTGTTGCTTTCCTTATCAGCATCCCCGTCATCTTTGGATAAACGTGCATATAATCTAACTGGAAGTTTTGTCTGCTGTTTTAACATTTCTGCTCCTTTCCAACAGCAAACAAACTACTCTGTACTCTATGATTATACCATGTTTCCAAACTTTTTTCAGCCATTTGCTGCGTTATTTTTTCGGCTAACTGGCACTGTTCTCCTGCTCAATTTCCTTTTGTATCAGTCTTTTTATCAAATGCTGCAACTGGACCGTTCCAGAAAAAATTGCGGTTACATAAAATGTCGTGTTCCCGATCTGGATCGTGTCTGACTGCTTTTGGTTCTCCATGTTCCACCTCTTTTCTGGGTAACAAAAAAGCACCATCGCTGGCGCTTTCCTGTCATTTTACATTTAAAATTTTCCGCGAATACTCCCTGTCCTGCAGGTCAAGCTCCGCATAGACCATATTGTTGTCATTAAGTTCTGTCTGGCCCGTCTGAATACAGGCTGTATCAAGTATCCGGTTTATCCATTTCCCTTTTTCTGTATCAGGGCTTTCGTGGATATGCCCGTGCAAGGAAAGCAGCGGCTGTTTCTCTTTCAGGAAATCATAAATATCCACAGAGCCTATATCCAAATCCTGATACAAAAGCTGCCCCAGCCTCAATCCGGCAGGAGTCATGTGCATCACATAGACTGTCTGCCTGGGATTTTCCGGTTCCGGCAAATCTTTCAGAATATCACACATAAGCGGAAGTTCTGTCCTTGAATACTCCAGCCAGTTATATATCCTGTCATAGCCGTATTCATTGGAAATACCGGCGACAGGGCTTAGCTGCCTCTGCGGGATATAATGCGTTTCTGTGACAACCCTGTCCTTGCACCCGAAAGGATGGTCTAAAATATGGTTCATTCCAATAAACTCATATTCACCGACACGGACCTTTTTACCGGCTATATTATGGATATTTCCAAATTCCCCGCAGACTGCATCAAACAGTCCATCTACCGACAAAAGATCGTCATTCCCAAGCATGGCGAGATATGTAATGCCGTGCTTTTCAAGTTCCGAAAAATAATCCCTTAAAAATCCATTGATAAACGACGGCTGCTCCAGATGTCTTTCTCCGAGTTTAGGAAGCATATCCCCGCCATTCACAATGACACTGATATTTTTCTCAATAGCAATGTCCAGCGATTTCCTGTATTTATTTTTATCCCCATGCAAATCTGTAACATATAATATTTTCATGCCGCATACCACCTCTTGTTAATTTCAAAAATCCGTCTTTCTGATTATACCATATCAGGTGACGACTTTCAGCGTATTACTTTGCCTTTATCGGAGATATGCTGTATCGTCCCCCCTTTCCGTGATTTCTGTATTCTTTCATCAAAACCACATGAATAAGTCGGGCCTGCGCTCTTACAGTCACAGACCCGGCCCATTGTATCTGATTTCGATTAACTGCCGTATTTGCCACGCCCCCCGGCAAGCCCTGATCTACCAGGGCGGGGCTGTTACAGGCTGCGGATAGCGTCACCGCATCATAGCCCCGCATACGCCGCCGCTTTGCCAGAGCTGGCGCACGCCGCAGGAACTCTCCCCAAGTCTTTAGGGAGCCGTGAAGAAGTACCATTATGATCTGTGCCGTCGTCGCGTCCGGCCTGCCACAGCCGGTTTTGTGGGTTGCGTTTATCGCTCGGACAATCTGGATTCATCACCTCCTTAGGCTGCCTGTCGCCGCGCCGCCCCATCTGCCGCTCGGAACACAGAATGAAGTACCTGTAACAGCGTATATTCGGTTGTCAAGGAGCAAGCGAGGGGGTGTGGCAGTTATGACAATATTTCAGTTGGGCGGGCCGGAGCATGTGCTGCACGGCCACACCCGCCAGGCTTGTCCTGCCTAAAAATATGTCCCTCTATTATTCATTTCATTTTTGAGGGTTATTTTCGGGGGCTGGATCAAATTTCTTCCAAAATTTTTTTCAGACGCCGGAGCCCGCGCTGGATTCCTTCATGCACAGAGCTTACCGCCGAGTGTTCGCTTTTGGCAATTTCCGAAAGGCTCATGCCAAGCAGATAATGTGAGCATATCCGGTTCCTCTGCTTTTCAGGCAGCAAGGCAATGGCACGGTACAGCCTCGCATGTTCTTCCTCCTGGACCAGAATATCTTCCGGTGCCAGTACGAGCACAAGGGCATCATGTTCAACATTCTTGTCATAGTCCAAGGAAAAATATGCTTTATGACGGTATGTACGCAGAAAATGCGCTGCCTCGCTTAATTTGTATTCCCGAAGCAGATCGGCCACTTCGTCCGGCACTTCAACCATAGCGTCCTGTGTATAAAACGGGTAGTAATCCCGCAGATTGATTTCTTTCATGGGTAATTCCTCCAATTTCGATTTTTTAGGTTGGTAAGCATAATCGAAATCAGAGGGTGGGGAGCGGCAGCGCGGATAACCCTTGTTGTAACAGCCGCTTATATATGAAATACGCGCCCATAGAAGAATGGGCGCGCAGGAAGGTGTATGATATAAAACTATTGTAAATTCGGCCAAACTTAAAAACGCCGCAATCCACACCACATGGATTACGGCGCATAAAGCTCTATATGTAAAATAACCATTCTGTTGAATATTCCCCTTTGGCAGCATTTATCAGCCCTCCCCGAAAAGGAAGCGCAGAAGGCTTATCCCTCGTCAGCCTCCTTTTGGGGAGATTATACAGGGGCAAATGCTATGTTCTTTCCTGAAACATCATAGTTTTGGTAAGGCTTATATAAAATGTGTTTTGAGGTAATCACGGTCTCGAACGGATTTTACAAAAGAGCCCATATTATAATAAAGGCCACAAGACAAATAAAATTGTCTCATGGCCTTTATCACAATACTTCAAATTTATAACCAACGCCAATAATACTTTTGATGTAGTCCGGGGAATCAGATGTAGTTTTCAGTTTCCTCCGCAGATTACTCACATGGTTATTGACGGCTTTACGGGAATAGTAGGAATAATCCTCATTCCAGACCAATTCCATAATCAGTTCATAAGTAAATACCCACTTCGGGTGTGTGATTAATAAAGCAAGAATGTCAAATTCCTTAGCTGTTAATTTGATTTCCTGCTCACCAATATATACAAGTCGCTGCTCTTGGCAGAAGTATAAATCACCCATGCGAATCTCTGTAAACGGTTCATCAATGACTGTCTGTCCCCTATTAGTTTCGGAAATGGCGAATGGGCTGTCGGCAGGATTCTTCTGTTGCTTTTGAGAATCAAGAAGATAATTTACTAACTCCTGACGCTGACGGGCGCTTAACAACACAAGCAGCTTTTCCGCAATTCTGCCGCCAGATTCAGATATATCAAATACGGCTAATTTCCCATATCACCACCCCTTTCACTACTGTATTCTAAAATTTATCTACAAAATGCTACCCTTCTTGAGTTATAGATGTTGACTACATTCAGTATATACTTAAAAAATCATACCGTCTTGTACGGTAATCACGCGGCTGCTACTCTTAGCTGCATCCGGTGAATGTGTTACCATAATGATTGTCTGGCCGCTATTTTGGTTAATCTCACGCAGCAGGTTCATAATCTCGGCCCCGGTCTTGCTGTCCAGATTGCCAGTCGGCTCGTCTGCAAATAGAATTTCGGGGTTTCCGATCAGAGCGCGGGCGATTGCCACGCGCTGCTGCTGACCGCCAGATAATTCGCGGGGCTTATGCTTACGGCGATTAGCTAAGCCGACAATCTCTAAAATTCGATCAAGCTGCTGTTTGTAGCCGCCCATATTTTTGCCGTCCAGGAGCAGGGGCAGCATGATGTTTTCCTCTACATTCAGGTTGGGAATGAGGTTATAAAACTGAAAGACAAAGCCAATTTTCTGCCGCCTGATACGGCTCATTTTTTCATCCCCAAAACGCGAAATATCCGTACCGTTCAAAAGGACATGGCCGCTGGTTGGAGCATCCAGACCTCCAAGAATATAGAGCAGCGTGCTCTTTCCTGAGCCGGACGGCCCCATAATAGACACAAATTCCCCCTGCATGACCTGTAAGGAAATATCTTTGAGTACCTTTGTGGTGGTGTCACCAAGGCGAAAATCTTTTATGATATGTTTTCCCTCAACGGCTATATTGCCAACGAATGATTTCATTTGAAAAAACCTCCCATCTTCTTGTATTATTCAAATTTGATTTCTTCCACCAGCTTCATGCGGCGGCTTTTAAAGATCGGAACAGCAGAGCCAAGCAGGGTCACAATCATTCCCATGCCGCCAGCGATTAGGAATGTGACAGCATCCAGTTCCGGCACCATTGAGATTTTAGGTCCGGCCACAAGAAAAATCGTCTGAATTTCCATATAGGAAACAAAAATTGCTATAACAGCTCCGATCAGGCCAGAAGAAAGCCCCTCAATCAATGTCATTTTCATGTTCTGCCGATTGGAAAGTCCCACAGACTTATACATGGCAATGCTTCGTCGCTTTTGAATATAGTTAATCAACAGGTTATTGATAATCCCCACAGCAGCCAGTAAAAGGATAAAATAGGTCATGCTGTGCATAGGCCGTAAAAAAGCTCCCACAGTAGACAGGGCATCTGTGTTAAATTCCTCCACCGTCCTGCTCCAATTTGATGTTTCGCCAAACAGGTCCCGAATTTGTACCATAATAGCGTCCGGGTCTGCGGCGGTATAGGCGAGGAAGTCATAGGCAGAGACATCAAAATCGGAAACTGCATAGGTGGAAGAAATCAACGCTTCCACATCCGTAGCCCTTGATTTGAAGCTGCCCACTACCAGATAATCGTTTTGTCCAGTGCCACAATTCAGGGAAAGAGTATCACCTATGTCAAAACCGGTGCGCTCCATGCAGCTTTCACTTAACAAAATAGCTCTTTCCCCGTCAAAGGCCAAAACAGCTTTTTCTTCCATGCCTTTTTCCGTATAGTGGAGTGCCAGCATGGAGCTGTACCATTCCAGATTATCAGTTGCCTCCAGGCGGCTAAAGGTCATACCGTCTGCCTGCATCCGATTTTCATATACAAAGACAGGAAGTACCTTTTCAATTCCATCCATATCCTTAACCCGCTCTACAAAGTCCGGCTCCATGTACCCGTCTGCAAAGCCTTGCAGCTCGGCCCCATTGAAAACATCGCTTACATAGGTGGTTACAAAATTCCCTATAACAGTAATAGCAATCACAGCAGAAATGCTGATAAACAGCAATGTGATATTTTGCGAAGTGTTTTTGTTATCCCGCATATTTCGGGCGGCTAATCTGCCCTCATTACCCAAGACCGCGCCGTAGAAATATTCCAGTCCCACAGAGATCAAGTTCGTCAGCAGCGGAACAATCAAAATTGTAGCGGCAATCAGCCCCAGCAAAGAGAATCCACCGGCCAGATACAGCATATTTCCTGATGCCAGCTTTGGAAGAATAACCGAAATTACAAAAAGCACAACACCAGCGCCAACAATAAATCGCCTGGGGATATGTTTTTCTTCCACGTTGCCAAGAACCACATTCTTGATTGGCAGGCGGCTCGCCCGGCGTACCGGAAGCCATGCGGAAAGTAAAGACACGACTACTGCAATGGCAAAGGAAAAAATGATGCTGAATGGAGAAATTACAATAGGAATCTCAATGCCCTGCGAAAGAGATTGACCCATCCCCTGTAAAATCAGTTTCAAGACCACCGTTCCCACTGGAATACCAATCAGGCCACCCATAACACCATACAGTGCACTTTCCAGCAGAAGAATATGGGTCATAGCCTTTTGTGTAGCTCCAATACTGCGGAATGTTCCAATCACCGGCAGCCGGTCTAAGGTGATTACCTTGTAGCTGCTGTAAATGATAAAGACACTCATTGTCAGGGAGAAAAAGCTAATCAGGAAAAACGGCATGGATTTTTGTCTTGCATCTGCGGTGATCTGCGCCTCGTTTACTACTTCGGACACTTTATATTCACCGTCAGGAAGTGCCGCCGCCAGCTCATTTTTCAATTCAGCGGTAATCGTTCCCCCGGCCGGTTCAATGAGAATTTCTGTATATCCGTCTGTCTTTCCTAACAGCTCGGACAATGTAGATAAAGGCAAAAGGGCGGTTGCACCTCTTGTATGCCGGAGAAAAACCGTATCGTAGGCAGCAATCTCCGCCACCTCTAAAGTGATCGGCTGTCCACCAATTTGCAGCGTGATTGTATCACCTGCTTTAATTCCATATTTTGAAGTAAAGCGGTCTGGCAAGATCACCTGATTGCCAGTAAAATCCGTAATTTCGCCGCCATTTGCTAAACGGGGAGGATTGATTTGATTGAGCTGGGTAAGGTCAGCCGCTATCAAGTCAATGGTTTCATAATAACCGTTTTCGTGGTAAAGAGCCGAACTCTCCAACATTCCAACGCTGGCGCTGATTGAGGATAATTTCGGCAGGACGCTGAAATCAATCCCTCCATCTGCCGCACTTACAGATAGTGTCGCGCTACCAGCCATACCGCGAGCCATTTTCCTCTGTGCGTTCTCATACGATGCACCAATGGAAAAGGATACGAACAACAGGGTTGTAGAAAGTAAAATTGACAGCAGCATAACAGCCGTTCGTGTTTTTCTCTCTTTGACATTTGTGAAAATGTATTTCAATATGATTTTCAAAATAACACCTACTTTCTATCGGATAGACTTGCACCATCCACTAATGCGTTCTCGATTGCTTTTAACACGGTATCGCTGGTAAGAGTAGCGCCAGAAATGGCGTCAACTTCTAATGACTGTTCGGAACATACCGCCCCGGCGATCTGTTCAGCCTGCTCCATATAGGAGGCTTTATGCTCCACAACATCAATACCGATAATTTTATGGTTTTGTATCTCAACTTTAACGACAGCAAATAGAATTTTGTTCTGGCATACCCCGATATACTCACCATCTGCAATCGTGTTCAGATCAACTGTGCCTATATCCAAAACTTGCGGGCGTAATAAGAACGCCACAAGGATAAAGCCGACACAGAGTGTAGTCGCAATCGTCAGAAAATATGAAACAACCTTTTTTGTTTTTTCTTTCACGTTGTCACCCTCTTATAAATCAAGAAAAAGGTTGGTAGCTATCACTAAAACAATGATAGACTACCAACCTTAATCTAATTTTCAGGCAACCTTAATTAACCTTAACGGAGAGAAAATTCAATTTGAAATGCAGTCCCGACAGTAGGAATGCTGGAAACGGAAATTGTGCCGCTGTGTATCTCAATAATACCTTTGGCAATAGCCAGCCCCAATCCGCTTCCCTCTGGTTTTTGTTCGGTGTTGGTTCCACGATAATAGCGGTCAAAAAGATGTTCAGTTGTTTCTGGTTCCACTCCTTTTCCATTATCGGCAACATAAATTTCCAATGTGGAATCAGATACCGACAGACGCAGAGTAACTTCGGTATGTTCTTCCCCATGCACAAAGGCGTTAATGATTAAATTCCGAAAGGCTCTTGTTAAAAGCGTCTGATCGAATGAGTACAAAACGATTTCTTCTGGACTTTCAAAATGAATGGTACGGTTTTCATATTCAGGGGTATTCAAAATATCAATCGCCAGTTCTTTAAAAAAACGCACGATATTCTTTTCCTCCCGGTTGATAGGGAGCATACCATTTTCTAATTGATAGGTCAGCTTCAAATCGTCAATAAGTGTTTCCATATAAGAAATATTTTTTAGCATAATTCCAGCATAACGTCTGCTCTGTTCCTGACTTTTCCCGCCGGTTTCCTGTAGGATCTCCGCATACCCTTTTATCGGGGAAAGCGGCGTTTTCAAGTCGTGGGTGATATTGGCGATCCATTCTTCACGCATTTTGTCGGTCTGTACTCGCAGTTGATCGCTGGCCCTGATTTCTGAATCTAACGTGTTCAGACTATCATACAAATCATGGAACATGCCGTGGTCTTGAACTGGAAGATAGCTGCGGACAGAAATTTCTTGAATGGATGTCGTCAGCCGCTTCATTGCTTTTGTTGTAAAGACTCCATAGAGAACGCCCGAAATAAGGACAAGCAAAAGCATAGCCGAAAGGATAGGTAAAATGATGGTTTTACCTCCTGCAAACCATTCCCCGTTGACATACATTGTGACTTTAGAAACAACCACAGGAAAATACAGAATATAAATATAATCTGTTCCGGCGTTGGAAGCTATACCAACAAAGGTGGTAGTTTCGCTATTTTCTAACTTTCCCGTTTGAAAAAGCTGCAACAATTCCGCACTGGAATATGTCGTATTGGCCTGCTCCGGCTCCTGATAACTGAATACTTCACAGCCGGAGGGGTCTAAAATCTGGATGCCAACCCCATTGTCCCGTAACAATGCTATCCCTGCCTGCCTAATCTGCGGCGCAGCTTCTATGAAAATAATCTGATTTTTGAAATCTTCTGTAAATGTTTTAGGCCAGTCGCTTCTTGCGATTATGCCATCTGGTGTCTGAATGGAAATCGTCATAAAAATAAGACATCCTGCCAATAAAACAGCTCCCAGCAACGACAGAAAGAAAATCAGGTAAATATGAAATATCGTGCGATAGCCTGATCGTTTCATTTAATCAATCCTCTTTTTGAGCTTGTAGCCCAAACCTTTCACGGTGATAAGCTGCTGTGGGGCAGAGGGGTTATCCTCAATTTTTTCCCGCAAATGACGGATATGCACCATAATAGTGTTATCACAAATGCTGCTGTACTCACCCCATACCTGTTCATAAAGCCGTTCTTTACTGATAATTTTATCTGCATTTTCCATGAGGTAAGACAGTAGCAGAAATTCACGGCCAGTCAATCCGATTTCCTGTCCGGCTTTATAAGCCCGGCAGCTTTCTTTATCAATAGAAAGCGGTCCAGCGGTCAAACAGACCGCGTCATTCACGGCAAGAGCTGTTTGATATTGTTGGCGGCGTAGTTGGGCTTTGATACGGAACACCACTTCACGAGGGCTGAATGGTTTTGTAATGTAATCGTCGCCACCGTAAGACAGGCCGAGAATCTTATCAATATCATCATTTTTTGAGGATAGAAACAGGATGGAGCAATAGGAAAATTCCCGGATTTGCTTGCAGACTTCCAGACCGTCAACATCAGGCAGCATAATGTCCAAAACAATCACATCCGGCTGATATTCCCGGCAAATGTTCAAAGCATCCAGCCCGGTATAGGCTTTCTGAACAGAGTGAAATCCCTCTTTTTGTAGTATTTCCTCTAACAAATCAACAATATCCTTTTCATCATCAACCAGTAAAATTTTGCTTTCCATTTTGGCACCTGCTTTCTTTTCTTCGGCCATCCATAGGTTTTTGTGCTGTTTTTGGAATAAGCCATATTGTTGCCATCTTCATAGCTCCAGGAATACGTCCTGCGGTACATAGATAATTTATCCTTCGGGGAGTAATGCCCCATTTTTCACTTGCTTCTTTCAGAGTCATGTAATCCATATCGCATACCTCCAGCATTCTTATTATAGTTCTTTTGCTCGAATAATACAACAGGAGATTGCAGTCTCTAATAAAGGCCACAAGGAAAGCAGAATCTTACCTTGTGGCCTTTTTATGTCACTTCAAATTTGTAACCAACACCAACAACACTTTTGATGTAGTCCGGGGAACCAGATGTAGTTTTCAGTTTCCTCCGCAGATTACTCACATGGTTATTAACGGCTTTTCGGGAATAGAGCGAATAATCCTCATTCCAGACCAATTCCATAATTAACTCATAAGTAAATACCCGCTTTGGGTGGGTGATCAACAAAGCAAGAATGTCAAATTCTTTAGCGGTTAATTCAATTACCTGCTCGCTAATACATACAAGCCGTTGCTCCTGACAGAAGTATAAATCGCCCATTTGAATCTCTGTAAACGGTTCATCAATGGCTGTCTGCGCCCTATAAGTTTCAGGAATGGCGCATGGGCTGTCAGCCGGATTATTCTGTTGCTTTTGGAAATCGAGAAGATAATCAACTAACTCCTGACGTTGGCGGGTGCTTAACAGCATGAACAGCTTCTCCGCAATTCTACCGCCCGGTTCAGATATATCAAATACAGCTAATTTCCCATGTCGTCACCTCCATCAGTGTAGGTATTTGTGCTTTCATTTCGACTGAATAAAGTTGTCATTCGTCACTGTTAGCTTGACTATATAAAAACATATCCCCTTATAATACGGAAACAGTTTCTTGTTTAATAAGAATATTTTTTCCTGTAATGTATCAGGCAGATGGCAGATACGACAAACATAATTCCCTCTGCGACAGGTACAGCCAGCCATACCCCCGTTATTCCCCAAATACGTGGCAGTAACAAAATACCCCCAGCCAGTAGGCCGAATGTCCGCAAAAAGGAAAGAACTGCAGATACTTTTCCGTTTGACAATGCTGTAAACATTGCGGATGTAAAATTATTCAAACCGCAGAATAGAAAGCTATATGAAAAAATAGTGAAACCATTCGCCGCAATTCGATAGACTTCTGATGTATCATTCGCAAACAGCCGTACAATATAGGAGCCGCCAAACATGGAAACCGCAAATATCAGCACCGATGCTGCCGCAATAAACCGCATACTGATAGAAAAAACTTTTTTTTGCTGAACCTCATTCCTGTTTCCATAGTTAAATCCGATGATAGGCGCTATTCCCATAGAGTAGCCGATATACAGCGTGTTCAGCAGGAATTGGGAGTAAATGATAATCGTGATTGCCGCAACGCCATCCTCTCCCAGCAGGTTCATCATAGTGCGGTTGAACAAAAATGTTGTGACGGCTGTTGCCAACTGGCCTACCATTTCGGAGGAACCGTTAAAACAGCTTTCTCCGATGACTGCCAATTTCAATTTTGGCCTTGTGAAAGACAGCGTTCCTTTGCTCCGCGCAAAATATGCCAGCCCGGCGACCGTAGGGATCAGATAGCCGAAGCCTGTCCCCAAAGCAGCACCCTGGATGCCCAGGCCGCAGGGGACAATGAAGATATAATCCAAAATGATATTTGCCACGCCCGCCAGGACAGACAGCCCAAAACCAAGACCCGGTTTCCCAGCCGTCACAAACAGGTTTGAAAACAGCGTTTGCAGGATATTGGCCGGAATGAATAGAAACAGCACCATGAGATAATCTTTGCAATAGGGAAAGAGCAGATTACTGGCACCAAGAGCATAAATAATGTTGTCAATCCAGATCGTCCCACCCAAAAGAATGAGAAACCCAATCACCGCACCTGTGATAATAAGCAAGGTGAAATTTTCCTTTGCCTCCTGATTTTTACCTGCCCCCATTTTTCGGGAAACAATCGCGTTTCCGCCCGTTGCAATCATGGTAGCCAGTCCCACCGTGATGTTGATAATGGGGCACACGATATTGATAGAAGAAAGCGCATCCGTATTCACAAACTGCGCCACAAAGATCGTATCTACAATGGTGTATAGTCCCATAAAAATCATCATTACGATGGTAGGAAATGCAAATCGCAGAAGCGATGCTGCACTCCATTTCTGATCTAAAATGTTATCGTTCATCGTCGCCTTTCTCCTGTTTTGGTGGTAGAATGAGCCGCTGGGTGGGATAGCCAAATTCAGTGAGAAGCTCTGACTCGGCAAAACCCAGACGTTTATAGTCCTCTCTCTGTCCCGTATCGGCTTTATCTCCCTCGCGGAAAGTAGTAATACTGATTTCACGATCTACAAATATATTGCACATCATAAAGTCAAGGAAAGCCTTTGCCACTCCATAATGCCGGTATTGCGGATGTACAGCCAGAAAGTCGATGCTTCCGGTCTGATGGGAAAATGCAGCGGCTCCAATTATGGTTGAGCCATCCCGCATAATAAGGGCTTGCCGCTGTCCAATATATTGCCTGACTTGTTCCAGATGGGAGCTTTCATCAAGGCAGGGAAAACCGTCAATGACAAGTTTTATAAAATTCATCCAGTCGGGAATATCTGCCAGCGTAGCATAAGAAATCTCTTGCATGATCGTATCAGGAACAGTTGGATTTTTGTTCAATGTAAATTCCAGTTGCAAAGGATAAAAGACTTCGTTTTGTCTATATTCCAGCGGCGTTTGCTTATACATGGATTTGAAGATGGAAGTAAATGCCTGTTGACTCTCATAGCCAGCAATCAGCGCAATTTCGATAATCGGCTTATTAGAAAACACCAATAGCTTTGCCGCCTCGGTCAGCTGCCTACGCTGGATATAGTCGTGAAGTGTGATCCCAACTGTATCTGTGAACATTCGGTGCAGATGGTACTTGGAATAGCAAACCGCATTTGCAACAGTGTCTAAATCTAATTTTTCATTGAGATGCGCTTCAATGTAAGAAATCACTGCCGCTATATTCTCAACTTTATAGCTGTTCATGGTTTCCCTCCTTTCTGCTTTCATTATAACAAAGCGAATCATGCCGCTTTTCATTATTCTTGCTGTCTTTTCATATATCATATGCCCAGGAACATCTACTCCGGGACAGGTGACAATGATCTGTTTATCTCCCTGTGCCTGTCGTCAGAGCAGCATATTATCTTTGAACAAGGCGTTCACTCTGCCAGTATTCTTCAGCCAGGGCAGATTGGGGTTATATGAATTTAATTCTTTCAGAAAAAGCATTCACAGTGCTCGTAAGGGGGTAGCCCCTTATCGGTGATTTCAATATCATCAGCTTTAATCATACCGTACAAATAGTAATCGCAGTATGTGTTTACCATTTTACCCTGAAGATCAATTTAAGCGGCTTCACAGAGCGAGATAAATACTGGCCGTTACTGCCCAAATAAGAAAAGGTGATGATTCTTCCAAAGAGATACCGCCGCCTTTTCCCTGTGCAGCATAAATTGGGATTCCTGCTGCACTAATGCTATCAAAATCTCTGTAAATGGTCCAAGTAGAAACCTCGAATTTTTTTGCCAGTTCAGAAGCCGAAGATTTTCCGTTTTCCAATAAATAGTAAACAATTTAAAACAGCCTGTTCATCTGTATACCGTACACCTCCGTCTTTATTATAACGCAAAAAACTTGACAAGTGTATGGCAGGCTAATCCATAATATTTCCTGTTATGACGGTATACGCTTTCTGAGATTGATGAGGCTAAATACATCATCCATAATTTCTCTATCCCTTATATCCAGCATCAACCATTTCTGTCCATTGCCGGTTTTCGTGTTTTTGAATACTGTCTGCACATAGTCGGAACATTGCGGCATAAGAAACTCTGCCTCCGTAAGTTCATGACTTCCTACAACCACGAGAGCGATAAAATAGCCTTGCATTGGATAGAGTGTACAAAGTGACTTTCCACCTTTTTTATACTTAATATTCCAGCCTGCCTGCATGGAACAACGGCTGTATTCCATGCAGGGCCTGGTCCGATAGGTGAACTGGATACGGTTATTAAAATCTGTCCATAACGGATTGTTAATGTATTCCGTGACTTGCTCCAGCGATGGAGGTTGTTCATTTGAATATAGCGCATTCCAATCCATCATAAATTCCTCCTTAGCTTTTATTTTTCAGCGGCAGGGGCTTAACCCAAATTTCCATACAAGCCATACCCTCTGAGCCACGATAATACTTTTCTGCTGAGAAAGGCTCCGTGGTTAAATTGTGGTGGGGCAGCCATATACCAAAAAGGTATTTGCTGGCCTGATCTAAAGCGACCGTCACCAAATCCTCAAAATTTTCTGCTTCGACTCTGCAAACGATGTATTCTCCTGCCGAGAGTTCTCTCTTAACAAAACCATCCTGTAGCCGATCCGGAATATTTTGAACAAGGCCGCCTGCAAAATAAGTGAAAAGGTTTTGTGAAGTACCTTCCGTATGGGACATTCCCATTTCTACAGTAGTATTTAGATTGGCTTCAATTGAAGCCTTCTCCATGTGATAACGCTTCCAAAGCTGTCCTGGCACATCTACACCTGTGCTTTCACCAATCGGTATTTGTTCAGAAATGCGAACTTCCGTTTCCAGGCCGAGGTAAATTTCCGGTTTTTCCAATGTCTTTCTCTGGATTTCCAAGACGATATTTCCTACCACCAGCGGAACCCCTTCGTCTACTAAAACATAATTCATAGAAACTTCCGGCTTGTCAAATGTATTGAGCATTGGTAAATCCTTCTTGTAGTTTTCAGGCGTAATCCCATACGTTTCCTTGAAAGCCCGTGTAAAATTCGCATGGCTTGAAAAGCCATAGTCCAAGGCAGCGTCAAGAATCCTCTGGTCGGTACTTTTCAGATTTTCAATAACCTTTGCCAGACGGCGGAGCTTCACATATTCCTGAACCGGTTTATTTACCAGCCGCTTGAACAAGCGCTGAAAATAAAAGGGGGACAGACCTACAGTATTTGCCAGTTCTTCCGTTGAAATTTCTTTTGTCAAGTGTTCCTCGATAAAAGTCAAGGATTGTTCGATTGCTTCATATGCGTGCATTGCGGCACCTCCTAAATTTGATGTTCAAATTATATCATTTAATTTTTTGCCGGGCTTTTCACGCAATGCGCTTTTTGATTAGGAAAATGCACTTTGTAAAATAGAAACCTTAAACCACCTCAATTCGTAAAGAAATAATGTGTGTTACTTATTAACTGTTTCTGCTAATTTTTTTATTTCACTCTCGTTTATTTCTGGTTCAGTAAATCCCTCATTAAAGCCGTCAATCTTTTTCAAAGAATGAAACAATTTTCTATATAGAACATTCATTTTTTCGTAGTCCATCTTGCCGCCGACAGAGGTTACATAGGAAGCATGGTTTATTAGCTCTATTGGGTAAAGTGTTTCAAAAAATCCCTCTGTATCTTTCGGGGTATAGCAACAAACGAACAATCCAATCTTCGTGTGTAATAGCTGTTTTAGATTGCGTTTACAAAATTGCGTAATTTCTTTTTGGATTTTACCCATATACACAGAACCGCCAATAAAAACAGCGTCATATTGAGACAGATTGATTTTATCTGCTTTTGCTGAAAGTATGTTTACTTCACCATGAAGATAAGTCTTTAGGATTTCTGCGCATTCTTTTGTACAGCCGTATTTTGTGGCGTACACGATTGCAGTTTTCATTAAATTGCCTCCTTACGGTAAATCATGTCAAACTGTTCTATATGTTTTCCCAATATTTCTTTTGCCTCTTTTTCCTTTTCAGCAATGCCGTCATATTTATTTAGCAAAAGAAAAATCGGCGAAAAGAATTGTAATGCCATGACTTCGGGACTGGCTTGCCGCATGAAGCCTTGTTTTATCATTTCTTCAAATAGTCTAGCTTGATACGAAATAGCAGTATCAATATAAACTTCTCGATATATGCGGTCTATTTCCTCATTTTTGTATTTCTCAATGGAAAGCATTTTACGAAACTGTGAGGCATAGGGGTCTTTCAAGTAAAAACAAAAAATATCACTACTAATTTTTTTCAAAACCTCGTTGCCACTTGTTGCGTATTCCCTTGCCATTTCTCGCAATTCGCCATTTGGAAGCTGAAAAGAAGTAGCCGCATCCCTAAAACGTGATTGCATTGTGTCTACCAACGTATCAAAGATTTCTTGCTTGCTTTTGTAATGCTTGTATAAAGAGCTTTGCTTAATTCCGACTTCTGCCGCAATGTCACGCACTGTTACACCGTCATAGCCTTTATCAGCAAACAGCTTTAGTGATTCAAATAAAATGGTTTCTTTCGTATTTCTTTTCGCCATGCCAATACCTCACTTACATATAATCAAAACGAGTAGGAACAGAATTGTAAAGCCATATACGAGACCCCTCAATAAATGCAATTTGAACAATACTCACAACAGCAATAATGAAAAAAATATTTTGCCTGTATACCGGTTTGAAGATTGATATTATCCCAAGCACCCATATAATCACACTTGCCACCCAAAAGACAATGGATTGAATGCTGCTAACGGAAAACAGCCCCATTCCTACACTGCCATCAGTAGCATAGATAATAGAGTTGGAATACAGATCGCGGACGTTCGTAAAGTACCACAACGTACCGTGAAGCAGGATAAAGAGTAGAATAATCATACCCCATTTTTGGATTGCCGCTCGGTTTAAATATCCCCATATTATATAGCCGAGATTTGCCCCCAGCAAAAGCGTACTGATAATTGCAACGCTGTTCCCAAAGTACAGTTTTAACATAGTCTTAAACTCCTTTCTGTTTGGCTACCGTTTGTTCTCTTTTTATTTTAGCTACTTTTTGTTCGCCTGTCAAGTCCTTTGCAGAGATTATAGAAAACTCTTTGTGGATATATGCTCTATTCATGTCAATAATATAAGTGCCGCTAATGCGATTCAGACAATAGCTATTTTCACTTTACGGCGGTCTTGATTTGTTCAAAACCGCCGTAAAAATCAGAACATGGGATAAAAGCTGCCGAACAGCGGCTTTTTTCTTTTGCCGTCGTCCGGCAGATTGGGGTTATATAGTTTCAGTTCTTTCGGAAAAAGCGTTCGCAGTGCCAATAAGGGGGTAGCCCCTTATCGGTGATTTCAATATAATCAGCTTTAGTCATACCGTACAAATAGTAATCGCAGTATGTGTTTACCATTTTACCCTCATGGATAAGTCCCTCACGCTTGAAGCCTGCTTTTTCCAAAGTTTTATACGATGCAATATTTTGTACATGAACATCCGCCCATAAACGCTGTAATTCCGTTTCTTCAAAGCTGAAGATAGCTGCTCTCGCCAGTGCTTCTGTCATAAGTCTATTACCTTGATAGGCAGGTGAAAGGCGAAATGCCACTTTTGCCATGCGGTCATTCTCAATGAGATATACCCACATATCGCCAATCACTTTATGATCCTGTTTGTGTACAACACCCCAATGAAAACTTTTCGTAGGTTTCTCTGGCTTTTGAAAAAGTAATTCTGGATTTAAGTCGCTTTTTCCGGGACGTTTGCCCCAATACCGGTAAACGGAACTGTCTCCCAGCCATTCTTTCAAATCCGCAACATCTTCTTTTCGCAAAGGGCGCAGGATAAGCTGCTCCGTTTCAAGAATAGGTTTATCCTGAACAAAATCCTGTAATTTCATAAGCCGCCCCCTTAAAAGTTGAACACCTGTCCCCAATCGAAACAGCCGGATGCTTCTGTGCTTTTCGGCCATTCTCTGCACCATGCAGGAACACCGGGCGTTTCAACTCTGTCAAAACTCGGGGTGTAAGGCTTGATGTCGAGTACGGGTGTATTATCGTTTGCGTCAATGAATGTAACACGAATCGTGCCATTGGTGAAATCAATGCTAATAATTTCGGATGCTGTTAATGCAATGGGGTTCGGACGTGCAGGAGAGCGTGTCGCAAATACACCCATGACTTCGGGTGCGCCTTTATAGGGTTGATTTGTCTGTAATTCATTCCGGTCTGCGTCGTTGTCGCAATCGCTGAACCACCAAAGGACATTGATATGGCTGAAGCCCTCTAAGGCTTGCAGTCCGGGAATGTACTCCGGCTCTAACTGAATAAATGTGCCGGTTTCATCATTCTTTACTTTGCCAATGATTTTTAATTGATAGGTCATATTTTTCCTCCTTGCTATGTTGGTAAATCCAGTATAATACCTCACATCATGTGAGATGCAACAGGGAAAAATATAAAATGCCCTGCATTTTTAGCAGGACATTTCAAAGCCTGCACAATCATATGTGTTCCAGCGGTATTTGAAGCTCAATCAAATATTTTTCAGGATTACTTTCATTCCACGGGCCTCTATGTACGATCTGACGCATCGGGTCAGACATTTTGTATTTGCTGTTTTTCTGTAGCCATTCGGCAAAGGCAAGGTAGGCTCCTTTTATATTTGCAAAATCTCCATAGACCATTGTGCAAGCCATATACAGGACTGGTTCTGTCATGCGGAAACAAAATGGTTCTTTTGCCTTTCCCATTTTCTTTACCGGAGCACATAACTCAATATCAACATCTGTCTCCCGAAATTCTGTATCGTGATAAATGGAAAATGTATTGCCTGTTATTTCTATTTTTTGCGCACCTGTAAAAGCAGAAAGTTTTTTCCATAAGTCGCCCTCGGAATAGTAGTTTGGTACAACTTTCCGCAAGGACAGTACCTGATACGCAGGGATTGACTTAACGGAGATGTTATAGTGCAGTTCTCCTTTGCCACCCTGTATTTCGCTTTTTGCAAGTTCGATCTTCCGCAGTTTTTCTCGTTCGGCCTGTATTGCATTTTCTATCTCTATGCGCTTTTTGTCAAGCTGCGCAAGGAGTGATTGCTCGTCCAGCGTCAGGGCAAGGGCGATTTCTGAAACATTCAGCCCACTATCCCGCAAATACAGGATTTTATTTAGACGCGGTATTTGCTCCACCGAATACAGTCGGTGTCCCGTCCACTTGTCAACCTCTGCTGGCGTCAAAATGCCCGCCTCATCATAATAGCGGAGCATACGAATAGATACCTGCGTCAGCTTTGAAAATTCTCCTATCCGAAACATCGTTTCACCACCTACTCTAACTATATTTGTACTTTTATCTCATCACAGCTTTATATGTTACTTGCTGCATCCTTATTGTACCGTCTTTCGTTTAGTCTATCAATGCTGTTCATGGTATGAGAACTTTTTCCTAGTCACCACAAAATGGCAAGCAATGCAATCTTCCGTAAGATTGCGTATTTTGGCAGGAATCCGTTTCCGGTATTCCTGCCAAAATGCTTGTTGGTGACATGTCCCCAAACCCCTGAGATCATCACCTGCGGTGATGGCTGCGCGTTTCGTTGGAACGCTGAAGTCTTTATATATGAAGATAGAAAAAGAAAAAACCTTATCATAGCTATAGTAAAACGGCATGGCGGTCTTGATTTCTTAAAGCCACCGTCAGTAAAATGTAATAGGAGCGTGGGAAAGGAGCTGCTTAGCAACGTTTTTCTTTTCCGCCGCCAGGTAGATACAATAGGTTATTAGCGATTACAGCAATAGACTTTAATTGCTTCACCAAAAAACTCTGCAACATTCCATGTAGCAAATCTGTTGATGTACTCGGCAAACCGTTCGTCTGTTTGATAGAGTTCGCCCAGATACATCAGCATATCATCCGAACAGGGATAGAAGTTTTCAGAAATATACTCTTGCCACTCTGCAACAATAGATTGGACGGCGGGTAAAGTAGGTGTTTCTGCCTTATATTCCGCCAGTCGTTCAAAGACATTTTGGGAATATATTAAAAAATCATTCCACTTCTGATTTCTCTCTTTTTCGGCTCTGGCTGAAAAAAAAGAAGAAAACTCTTGATACTCATGGGTGCTGCCCCAACGTTCGATAACTTCATTCCTATATTTTTCTTGTAGAGCAGAAATTTCTGCATTTGAAAATGCTGTAAACGAGTAATCACTCTTTCCGGCCAAAGTATCGTTGACTAAGCAAATAAGTCCCTCTATTTTCTTTTTTCTAAGATTAAGAAGTTCTAAATGTCTTTCTAGCGCTTCTCGTTTATTATATACGGGTGCTGATAATAATGCCTTGATCTCTTTTAGAGAAAACCCCACTTCACGGTAAAATAGAATTTGTTGTAACTTTTCTAAATCATTTTCGGAATATAAACGATATTTTGTCTTATCTGCTTTGGTAGGTTCCAACAGACCGATTTCATCATAGTAATGCAAAGTACGTATCGTAATACCGGTCAGCTTTGCAACCTCATGAATCATCATTTTTTTAGGATTCATTCCAAAATCCCTCCACTTCTTTTAATATTTCATCAGCAGGTGTCATGGTAGCTTCAATGATAGATCTTCCTGTTTTTTTCAGATAATATTTTATCATATGATAGCCACAAGCATATCCAGCACAATAGGGTAAACCAACAGGAAAATAATTTTGCATTTGAGCCATTTCATCACCATATAGATATGCTGTCAGGTTATCTAAGCCTTGTACATCCAGCCCTTCCCGGATGATGGGTTTAATATATCCGTTCAAAGTTTCCATATCTGTCTTGCTTACCCACGGTCCTACATTTTCCTCACCATATAGGTAAGTAGCAAAGTTTTCAGCAAGGCCCTCGCTTATCATCATTTCAGCAAGAGTAATGTCATTGTGCCATTTTATAAACTGGAAACGGACATTATGATTTGTTTCATGTGCCAACGCTACGGGAAGTCTGCTCTTAGTGTGTTCAGATGGAACAAGCCATGTAAAAATGTAGCCGGGAATACCTCCATCTCCACAGTAATTGTCATTCATTATCGAATAAGGATTTTGGGGGTCAGCCAGCAAAACAGTGTATAGATATTCTTTCACAGGAAATTCTATTCCAGCATCGGAAAAACACTTTAATGACCGCTCGATAGACTTTTGACAGTTATCCCAAAATTGGTTGTCGTCCAACAGTATAATACTTTGGGCCCATGTTCCATCAATTTTTTCTGGCAGAAGAAAGCCCAACATACCACTTGCCATAATAACATCATAGCCATTCGGTTGTGCAGCCTTCATTGGCACATTGTAGCAGGCCCATTTCTTTTCAAAAGGCTTCATCATTTCATAGCGATAAATATCATTTTTTTTAGAAGCTGGCGCTTCCATGATTTTTCTGTAGATACCGTCAGAACGAACGGCCTGTACTTTTAGGATGTTCATATTTTGTACTTCCTTTCAATATTTTGTAACCTTATTCTACGGTATGACGGAACGTCAAAGTCAATAGTTTTTGAAAAATTTCTTTCCTGAACATTGAATTATAATTTAAGCAATTGGATTAAAAAACAAAGCTATCACTAGCGTGCATTATCCCGCTCCCGTTCCATCACAGACCCGCCCAACAGATAGTCCACATTGGCTTTAACGTTATAAAGCTCTTTCATATCGGATCTGGCCTGCTTATAAGAAGAATAGGCTTTTCGTTTCTGTTCCAGAAGTCCGGCGTATTCCTCCCGCAGAGATTTGATGGAGGGCAGCTTTGTGATCCCCAGCTCGTCAAAGTGTTTCTTCGCCGCCTGGTGCAGAAGGATTTCCGTCTCATGCGCCGCGCGGAACTTTTTGCTGTATCCGGCTTTCCGGTACTCCACATAGACCGCCCGCGTCTTGGCATAATTTACGATCTGTTTCTGCAGCTCTCCGTTGGCGGTCATCTGTGATTCCAGTTCCTTGATCTGTACCGACAACGCATTGAAACTGGCGGTAGCGGCATCTGATTTTTTCTGCAAATCCTCATAGCTCATATCGCCATGCTCTTTGAGCCAGATCACCGCCTGGGAAAGCTGCTTTAAGTTGAACACCTTCGCCCAGCGTTCATACCCCGGCCCTTTGCCGGAACGGATCGCCGACTCAATATCCACCAGCAGGCCGACTTTGGAAACCGGCTTTTGGGGAGAGGTACGAAGCGGCTTCACCGTCCGGGTGCCGGCGATCCGTTCTTTGATGGCCTGCTCGGTATAGTCGCCCTTTAGCGTGTCACACCGGCTATATCGATCCTCCGGCGACAGGCGAAAACGGAGGTACTTCCGCTCTTGGTTGACTTCAATCCCAGCCGCCTCCAGCTTCTTCAAAAGTTCTTCAAAGTCTTTTGAGATCATCACCTGCGGTGATGGCTGCGCGTTCCGTTGGAACGCTTGATTATAGGTTGCCGCCTCCAAATAAAAGGACAGCAATACCCGTTTTCGATTTGCAATGAGAAGATGGATGGCATCAAATTCTTTCACAGTCAACTCAAACCAATAATGGACGATACCGCAATACCGCCCACTACTTTCTAATATGGGATTTTTATAATGACCTGTGCGCCGTTTGTTATATCAGAATTTTCCAATATGAGCTGCCCGTTATGCTGCCTGGTAATGCAGCTTGTAATATAAAGTCCCATACCAAAATGCAGGTTAGAAGTCCGGCTATGGTCACTCATGAAAAATTGCTCGTGTGCATGATGCAGGGCTTCCGGGGTAAAACCGCTGCCCTCGTCCGTTATGGAGATTTGCAGAAAGTTGTCTGCCTTTTTCGTTACTATATAGATGGTTCCTTTTGTAGGAGAGTAGTCTAGCGCATTGGCAATCACATTCATAATCGCCCGTTCCAGCAGCATTTTATCCGCTTTAAAAACACCTAAATCTATGCCGGTTTCCATGTGTAAGGAAATTCCTTTTGTAAGACACATAGAGCTTGCCCGGGCTTCTATCAGCTCCATATAATCAGCCATATCAAATTTTTCTAAATTAAGCTGATACCCTGCAACAGTCCGGGATATATCTATTAGCGTCCTAATATAAACACCCATCTGTTCGGAGCTTTCTGTAATATACCCAGCATATAACCGCTGCTCGTCGTCAAGTTCCGTTTCACTTATCAGGTCAATATTTCCTTGAATGACAGTCAACGGCGTTTTTAAGTCATGGGCAAGCGCCGCGATTTGTTCCCTTTGTAATCGCTCTGCGTCCCATTGTTTTTCTAAAGATGATTTCAGATTGTTTTTCATATCGGAAAAAGAACAAAGTACATCTTCAAATTCTTTGATTTTGGAGTGTCCCACTTCAAAATCGAGATTTTGTCCGGCAACCTGTTCTGTCGCTTCAAAAAGCGGTGAAAGCTGCACCCGTAGATTTTTTGCGAATTTTGCCGTTAAGATTATGCACACCATTATACAGTTTATGGCAATGAGAATATACAGCAGGATTTCCGGCGATGGGAAATGCTCATAAAGCCATTCGTTGGTAAACTGCGAACCGACATAGTATTGAAGCACCACATATTCGTTTTCACGGGTAACAAATAAGTACTGCTTGTCCGGATTTTGATTTGCCTTCCCCGATATGGCATATTCCATAGCCGAGTCCAAATCTTCACCCTCTAAGGACGTTTTTACTACCCGATAATTCTTATCCAGCACCAGATACCTGCACCCCATAGGGATCTGAACATCTGCCAGATCCGGCGTTGCAGCGATAACCGGGGCGAGGTTTTTTACGCTGCTTTCCATATAATTGGCATAAGTAATAAAGCCCATATTTGTTCCGGCTAAAATAAGACCGAAGGGGATGGCTACCGCCCCCAGCAGTCCCACAAGCAGCATACATAAAAATTTCCAGAAAGACGCTTTCAGCGACGTTGTTTTCTTTATTCCCATTTATATCCAATCCCCCAGACAGTCATAATCGGCTGAATATTCCACTTACTTAATTTCGCCCGGATATTTTTGATATGAGTGGAAATGGTGGAATTATCACTGTCGCCCTCTAAACTAAAAACCGCTTCGTAAATCTGTTCCTTTGAAAATACCTGTCCTTTGTTACGGGCAAGATATTCACAAATCAGGTATTCGCTTTTGGTCAGGGAAACAGGCGTATTGTCTACCCGTAATTCCTTTGCAGATAAATCTATTTTTATCCTGTCAAAAGCAAGAGCCGTATGCCGTTCTCTGTGCTCCCGGCGTAAGTGAGCGTTTACCCGTGCCCTGAGTTCTGCAATGCGGAAAGGTTTTGTCAGATAGTCATCTGCCCCCAGCCCCAGCCCAAATGTAATATCATTTTCCATTGTCTTTGCTGTTAGAAAGAGAATCGGACAGTCCACAAGGGAACGGATTTTATCACAATAGGAAAAGCCGTCTATATCCGGCATCATAATATCCAGTATAATCAAGTCGTACCTATTCAGTTTATCAAGTGGCACCTGTGCAGCAGACGTATAGATGGTAACGAGATGTCCGTCTTTTTGCAGCCCGTTTTTGACAAGTTCTAAAATAGGCTGTTCATCATCAACCATAAGGATTGCTGCCATATTGTCGCCTCCTTTCGTTGTTCTTTTCAGTATAGCATAATCTTTAAGGGCAGAAAAACCATCATTGCCGCTTTGCGATATGATAGCTGTTATTTACTTTGACTGCAACTGCTTCGGTTGTATCGGTTCCATAAATCTCATAAACATCTGTGTAAAACCATTGCTCCCGCCCCTGCCCGGCATTCTCCCCGTTCCAGTCAATCTTGTTCAAATCTTCCTTTGACAAAGGAATTTTTGTTTCGGTATCGAATGTAACGCTTTCTGCGAGAATATCAATATATCTGCCTAAGTCATCATTTGATACCACGTCAGACGTTACTTGATAAACCGTCCCATCGCAAAGAAGCTGCGTAGCATTTGCCGGGTTGACTTCAAAGCTGCCGTTTATAGATTGTTTCGTTTCTTTAAAGTCAAAGACAATATCCGTGTCTTTCAGTTTTTCATGTGTAATAGCTTTGTGGTATTCTCCATTTACATCTACAATCAGATAGGTGTCGGCATTGGGAGCTGCATACACATTCAAGAAAGGGATAATATAGGCGGTTTCCGGGGCTTTTTCCGCTAAATCTGCCAACGTGTGAAAGGTGGCAGATTCCACATTTTCTTGAAGCAACACTTTTCCCGCTTCGTCTATGGCGGTAAGCTGCCGGATATATCCAACCCATTCCCCAAGCCCGCCGTTAGATACGGTGTCCTCTAAAATGATATAGTCATTTCCCTTATAAGAAAATTGCGTCACATTCTCCGCATCCAGATAGCATTGCTCCTTGTTACTGGAATATTCCTTGATTTTGTCCTGTAAAGAACAGCCTGCAAGAGAAAAGCAAACAACAAAAGCGACCAGTAATGCCGTCATCATTTTTCCACATTTATTCATAATTTTTCCGTCCTTCCCAATGAGAAAACCATAATAAGGTTACCAGTAAGCTGCCTATTGTCAGTACAGCAATCCATACCCATTCTGTCCCATGAGCAAAAATCTGATGATTCAAAATATCGCGCACCCAGTTCATAGACCATGCGAAGGGGATATACCGCGCTATGCCATTCAGCTCAATATTGCTATACAAAATACACTGCATACTTTCAAACACGCCCCAAAACAGTGAGATACCCAAGCCAAATTTAAGGCTGAGAAACAGGTGCAGGACATAGATAATCAAATTGCAGAACGCTATTCCTACGGCTGCCCTGGTTAGTGTGCCAAGCTGCACTGTATCAGCTATTCCCAAAAATTGTATTCCAAATACGAATAGCAGGAACAGGCAGGATAACGAGGTGATCCCCGCGCCATAAAGATAAGCTAATTTTGCAAGTATCATCTTGCGCCGGTTTGGTACGGCAAGCAATGGCTGGAAATGGGATGCCTTTTCTTCTAATGTAATATTCAAGCCAACAATAACGCTGATTAACAGAGGAAAAACCGTTGCTGTAAGTTCTAATATCATTTTTAGCTTTTTACCGTCTGCTGTGCTGCCATAAAGAAAATAGTAAACAACAAACAGCAACGCTCCCATAACAGGTATACATAAATGAATGATCCTAAGTGGCGTATGCTTTGTTTTGACCAGTTCGGAATGAACTGCACCAAGAAAGCCCATTTCGTTACCTCCTTTTTGAAAAATCCTTTGCGTCCACGAAAGACAAAACAAAAAACAGGAATATTGACAACACGAGAGAAATCAGAATAGTTATAGAAAATCCCGTATTTCCCGCAAAGGTTCCCCTAAGTTCAATTCCCATAAGAGGCTCTGCCAATTTTGCCGCATAGCAATAAGGTACTAACCACCAGACCGCCGTATTTCCCAATAGGATAGGGATAAATATACCAAGTATAGTATTTACTATGATCGGTACAAACAATCCTGCTTTGCGAGCATGGTATAAACACAACGGAATCTGCCATACAGACGCAAGGATAATCGCTATACTGCCCGCTATGCTTTGTGGAACGGAATATACTGCCGTTCCTGGGGAAATAACACTGCTGACAGAGATAAGTACTGCTAAAAATATTCCTACGATAAGTAACTTTTCAATCAGAATAATCCCCTTTGCCAGTTCAAATTCTGAAAGATTCACAGGCATAGAATATATGGAATAGTATTTACCTGCGTTTTCTTCTTTCCGATGTGACAGCGAACATAAAATTGCGATTGCCCCCGGAAGCAGGAAAGCATACCACCAGTAAAGCGTCATGTACTGGAAACCATAAAAACCGCCGATAAGCCATGCAAAGATAGCTGTGATGAAAGGAATGATAAAAATCAATTTGTTTGATATTGTCCTTTTGAATTTTAAATGCTCTGATTTTAAGTAGTTCATACCTTAACCCTCCCTGTGATTGCTCATTACAACGTCCATAAAAAGCTGTTCCAGATTTTCATTCGCATTCAGTTTCCCCTCATATCCTAAAATACCGCCCGCAATAATGCCAATATGGTCGGCTGTCTGCTGCACTTCCGAAAGAATGTGACTGGACAAAATAACGGTAATGCCTTTTGCGGGGAAGGAACGGATCAGTTCCCTGAGTTCTTCAATTCCCACTGGGTCAAGACCGTTTGTAGGCTCGTCAAGAATGAGCAGCTTCGGATGATTCAGTAATGCAATCGCAATTCCAAGCCGCTGCTTCATGCCAAGAGAAAACTGCCCGGCCCGTTTCTTGCCGGTATTTGTGAGCTGGACAATTTGCAATACCTCGTTAATTCGTGCATCGTCCAGGCCGAGCAATGTAGTTCTGACTTTGAGATTTTCGTATGCAGTCAGATTTTCGTAAAGCGGGGGCATCTCAATCAACGCGCCGATATGCTCCAGATCATTCCGCTTCCACAGGTGGCCGTCAAACTCTATACTTCCAGAGGTCGGTTTTAAAATGCCTGTAATCATTTTGAGCGTTGTAGACTTTCCAGCTCCGTTCGGTCCCAATAGTCCATAGACGGAATTTTTTTTAATGTTCAGCGATATATTATTTACGGCCATCTGCCCGCTGAAAGATTTGCAGAGGTCAATCGTTTTAAAAATCATATCCATATAATCAAGTCCTTTCTTTGATTTTACGGATAGCATACCGGGCAATTTTGAAGATTCCATAAAGATTTTATACTTTTCTTAAAATACGCAAATGAATTTGGAATACTATTATTGTCGTGTCTTATCTCGATTCTGCTCAGTGGTAGATACATTCAACAAGTAATCCACATTCGCCCGGACATTGTAGAGCTCCTTCATATCGGCTCTGGCCTGCTTGTAAGCAGAATAGGCTTTCCGTTTCTGTTCCAGAAGTCCGGCATATTCCTCCCGCAGAGATTTGACGGAGGGCAGCTTTGTGATCCCAATCTCGTCAAAGTGTTTCTTCGCCGCCTGGTGCAGAAGGATTTCCGTCTCATGAGCCGCACGGAATTTTTTGCTGTACCCGGCTTTCCGGTACTCCGCATAGACCGCCCGCGTCTTGGCATAATTTACAATCTGTTTCTGCAGCTCCCCGTTGGCGGCCATCTGTGATTCCAGTTCCTTGATCTGTACCGACAACACATTGAAGCTGGCGGTAGCGGCGTCTGATTTTTTCTGCAAATCCTCATAGCTCATATCGCCATGCTCTTTGAGATAGATTACCGCCTGGGAAAGCTGTTTTAAGTTAAAAACCTTCGCCCAGCGTTCATACCCCGGACCCTTGCCAGAACGGATTGCCGCCTCAATATCCACCAGCAGCCCGACTTTGGAAACCGGCTTTTGGGGAGAGGTACGGGGCGGCTTTACTGTCCGGGTGCCGGCAATCCGTTCTTTGATGGCCTGCTCGGTATAGTCGCCCTTTAGCGTGTCACACCGGGTATATCTATCTTCCGGTGACAGGCGAAAACGGAGGTACTTTCGCTCCCGGTTGACTTCAATCCCAGCCGCCTCCAGTTTCTTCAAAAGCTCTTCAAAGTCCTTCGGCTTTTCTTCCAGGGCTGCGTCGATAGCCCAACGTAGCTGCTCCTGGTGGGAAGGCTGTTTCTGACTTCCCATCCATGTGCCGTAATGGTCGCGGCTGGGTTTCGGATTCTCTACAATGGAAAGCCCATGCTCCAGGCACAGCTTGTCATTCATGCGCCGGATTGCCCAGGTGGAGCCCCAGAAGTTGCGGAATTTTTTCTGACAGTCCAGCGTCGTAGAGTTTATGATGATGTGGTTATGGACATGGTGTTTATCCACATGGGTGCAGACAACAAAAGCATGGTTTCCCTTCGTCAGCTTCAATGCCAGCTCCCGCCCGATCTGGTTCGCTTCTTCCGGCGTGACCTCGCCGGGCTTGAACGCCTGCCGGAGATGGTAGGCAATCACATCATCCGCGCCCCGGTCACGTCCGGTCAAATTCGCATACTGCCGCTTGGATAAAAGAAACTCCGCATCAGCGGTCCGGGTGTCACACTCATAACCATAAATGAATTTTCCAAAATCGGTTTTCTGCGGATTCTCCACATAGTCAATGATGTCTGCTATGGCCGTGGAAATATCCCGGCCTTTTCCAATGTGCAGCGGCATCAGCCGTGTGGTCGCCATCCCATCACCCCCTTACTGTAAAATCAACTCTGTTATCGTGCCCGCTCTTTTTTCATTTTCGATTTATCACTATGCGCCGCCTGTTGCCCGGTGGTTTTATTCAGACTGTCACGGACAGAAGGTTTCTCCTGTGCCAGCGCACACTCCCGTCTTGCCCGCGTGAGAAATAAATCCATCAGTCCTGTATGGCTGCGGTCTACAACAAAGTAAACATTCCGGTCATATCCGAAACCGCCTTTATCCTCACAGACTGGGATTGTCTGCGCCCATGCTTTATTATCACGGGAAATTCGCCCGTCATAGTCTTTCTGCCGGACCGTGTTGGCAAGGACATAGAAAATCCGGCCATAATCAAATTGCTGTAAGACCTGCTGCACACATGCGGAGCCTAAACGGTTGTCCCGATAGTTGTCCGCAATGGCCTGTTCGATTGCCTCCTTACACGCAATATTTGCCTTGTGGGAAGCGCGGTACTGATCCAGTTCCCCATGCTCATGCGCATAGGTGGCAGAATGAAAATAAATTGGTGTTGTATCTTTCAATCCAATCCCTCCAATCAAAAAGCTGCCATGACAGACAGCCCGAATTATAGAAAAAGGGCGAGGCCGTCAATGCGCCCCGCCGAAACTGTTTAACCAAATACAAAATCCTTTAACGTGCTGTTTGCACCGCCGATGATCCCCACCAGCCAGGCCGCCGCCATCGGCAAACCATAAGGGCTGATTAAGAACGCAATCACCAGCCATGAAAGCCCCGGCCAGAATCCGGCAATGAAAAACAGCGCCAGCGCCGCCAGAAATATGATTCCTGATAAAGTTCCCAGCACGGAGCCGGAAACGACCACCAGGAATTTACACACCAGATAGAGAATCCCCGTAACCACTACGAAGGGAAGTACCAGCAATTTACCAATCAGACGCATACGCCCGCCTCCTTTCCGTTTCTATGTCCGTTTTTTCAGGACATTCAGGTATGCACCCCAGGGTGCCATCCCGCCCTGACGGGCTCCCCTTGCCCGAAAGGTGTTTCAAAGAGAAGCATATTTGCCCCTCTATCAAAATTCTACCGTACCGGTTTCCGGAAAGCAACGGTGTTTTTTCCTGTTTACGAAATGTTCGCAAATCCCCGCAGCAGCTTATCCATGCCATCCCACAAACTGTCCAGGCGGGTGCGCAGATCGTCCATGTCGGCAGCGTAAATACTGCCGGTCTCATTGGCGCGTCTGGCGTACTGGTTTAAGTTATTGGAGCAGATACGAAGGAGCCGTATCATTTCCTGAATGTCGCTCATATCCAGATGGATGATATAACCGTCCACCGCCATCTTGCGCAGATATGCGGAGAGGTTGGTAATGTCGAGCTCCGCCATGCGCCCCTTTACCAGCTCCGCCTCCTGTTCAGACATGACGAATTCCACCCGGACGGATTTTTTGTCATGCCCGGCCTTCATCGTTCCGGCTCCTTTTTATGTGAGGGCGGTTTAGGGGTGGAGGCGGCTGCCGTCTTTGCCTTTTCCAATTTTCCCCGCATGGTGTCTTTTTTCAAGCTGTCCATATATTCCTGAATATTGCCGGGCTTTGCATGGTAATCCCGCTTAACATGCTCCCGCCGCAGGATTGTTTGTAATTCCCGCTCACTTTCCGGCAGCCAGGTCACATATTTGGAAGTTCCATGCTCTGCCTTAAGCCTGTCAATCTGCTGCATATAGGAATCATGGGGGAAGGCCGCCTGTGTACCATCCTGGAACAATACCGATACTTTTTCAATCGCACAGGAAAGCAGCTTGACCCGTTCCACATGGGCGCGATAATCGAGAGGCCAGATACAGCCGGTGACTTTCCCGTCCTGTATGCCATCCAGCCGGATTGCATACGCCAGGATAGAATCTTTCGTCTGCTCATGGTAAAACCGCCACACCTTATTTTCGTGGCTGTCCTGCAGGTAAACATCCCTTTCCCATAAACAGTAGGTACCGCAGGTCCTGGACATCCATAAAAGCTGTTCATTCTCCCCATTTTTGCAAGCCGCAAGATTTTGTATCAGTTCCTTGTCAATATCAAAATCGTCCTTATAATGCTGTGTATGCAATTCTACAACCTGCCCCAGAAAGTCCAGTACGTCCACGCCCTCGAATTTTACCGCCGCCATCAGCGTTCCCTTTCCAGCGCAGGAGGCGCAACCTGCCTGGCCTCATGTTCCGGGCGGTCTGCTTTCAGCTTTTCCATGAGAGAGATTTTTTCCTCCGGCAACGTCTCCGGGGCAAGCTCCTGGATTTCCTCATAAGTCTGCCCGTCCGTTAAATCAGGGCGCTCCGGCGGCTCATTGTTGAGTCTGCCATCCAGCATATTGTAATTTCCGGTCTGTCCTTCCTCGTAAAGCTCCGCATTACGCAGATAGCTCTCCGGCGGCTGGAAGGGCTGCCCGGCGAACAGGATTTCACGGCTTGGTGTGAACTGTGAGAGCACGCCGTCCCGAAGCTTTGCAAATTCCTCATACTGGCGCAGGGTAAGGCCGCGCTCCAGCATTTCCGCCTGGGTATGCGCCCAGCCCTCCCCATAAAGAAAATAGTACATATCCGGCTGGTCGCAGACAAAGCACAGGGAGCCGTCCTGATTGTCATAAAAAGACGCCTGCATATCCTGGTAGTGGCAGCGTTCCTCACGCCCCAGGTACACCCGGTTATCCGCGCCCAGCATGGCGACCATGCCCGCATAGTTGCTGTGGACCGCAGAGCGGATTTCCACCAATGGGTCCGCCTCCGGCATAACCTGTCTGCCGGGAATCTCGTTCCGCTTTTCTGCCGCGTCATTTCTCGGCGTCACTTCCTCATGGGTACGGGCATCCAAATCCGGCTGCACCTGTTCGGAAGTCTTTCTGACGGCGCCCGGCTCCGGTTCTTTCTCCTGTGCGTAATAATGGACATTAGCGGTGGTTTTACTGTTCATTTCCCTGGCGTAAGCCTCCGCAGCCTCGCGGGTGTCAAATTCCAAAGGTTTTCCATCCTCCTTGCACCACGCCTCGGCATGGCCGAAGATAGAAGCGCCGCTGCGCACCGCCCATACACCGTAGGTTGTTTCTTTTCCCATTCTGATCCTCCTTATCGTTCCTGCTGTTTTGACGGTTTCTGCTTTTGGGGTGTCTCCGTCTGCTTTGCGTCTTTTATCTGCTGCCGGAGGGAAGGTCTGTGCTCCGGCTCCGCTTCGGAATCCGTGATATTGACATACTCGCCAATGATACAAAGCGCCTCCCCGTAACTGCCACAGGCAAACACCCGGTCCTTCATTTCCTTTGCCTGGTCCTTCAGGTCATGCTCCCGCAGGGTACGGGCAGCAATGCCTACCAGATTGAAGATGTTGCCGTCCTGGCCGATCAGCGCACAATCCGGTTTTTCCGGCTCCGGCGAAGGTTCCCCGATAAAACCGCCCAAACGGTTCGGCACAAAATCGGACAGCCATGTGCCGCCGAAAGTATCATGGGTCTGCAAACGCCACATGGCAAGTTTCCCGATGTCCAGCTTTACATCCTCGAAAGGATAGAGCAGACAGGTGAGTTCCCCATACTGGAAAGTGGAAACATCCTCAAATCTGCTACTGTCCTTCAAAATGCCCGCCTCGGTGAACATCTCATTGATCCCGTCCACCCATTCCTTCAAATCCCCGCCGCAGCCCTGCAGGATCAGGCCGTCTTTGCCCTCCATGCGCCGCAGGTCATCGGTTGTGATCGTATTGATATTCAAATAAACCGCCTCCTATCGTTCCTGTTGATGATTGGTTTTCTGCCGGCTGGCTTTTGCCTCCGGCTGTTTCTTTAGCTGTCTGCGGACAGAGGGTTTCTGCTCCGGTTCCCGCATATCCGTAAAAATATCGGATAACGGCTGCTCCCAGCTTTCCCCGAAGCCACGGACCACCGTGCCCGCCAGTGCGCCGTTTTCCTGAAACATTTTCAGTGTGTCAAAAGCCCGGTCAAACAGCGTGATATTTCTCTTATCTACACAGGGGGCAAAGTGGATCACTCCTTTGGGGTAGCCCCCGCCAGTGCCGATCCAGCCCCGGACAAAATCGTCATAGCCTTTTGTGATCCCGGCGTCGGCCAGTTCGTTGGCATGGCTGGAAACCATTGTACTTGTAGCTGCATACTGATAACCTAAAACCAATATGCCGGTTTTCGGGTTATACATAAAGCGCCGGTTATCAATCTGCTGCATATCGATCATCTGCCTCCTGGTATCAATCCGCATGAGTTCTTTTGTAATCGCTGTCTTTTCTATCCGCATCCCTCCCGTCCATTGATTTGTCCGCAACTTATACCCGTTTTGGGGCGTCAGAGTATTCTAATACAGCCGCCCTTCAAACCGGGTTCCCAAAGCCTTGAAAAGCAAGCCATTTTGGGGTAAAGTTGCGGACATATTAGCCTTAATTTTTTCTGCTCCGGCGCTTGCGTTCCCGCTCGGATTTCCGTCTGGCAAAGGCGCGGCAGGAATCCGAACAATACGCCTGGCTGGTGGTAGGAAGATATGCCTTGCCGCAGACCGGACAGATTTTTTGTTTCAGGGAAGTGTCCTCGCCGGTAATGGCAGATTCCAGCGCCGGGTCCACCGGCAGTACCGCCTCCCGAAAGTACCGGCAGAAAGAGCCGGTCCACCATTTTTGCAGCATATAACAGGGGCAGTCTAAGGGGAGGCAGAGCCTATCCTGATTGTCATGGTTGGCGCACAGGTCTGTTACCAGCCTTCGGACCCTTGCCCGTTCCTGCCTGGTTAATTCCCGTGAGGGCTGCCCGGTCATTTCCTCCTGCCTTTCTTAGCCGGAAAATCCAGCTTGAAATTCACATATTTTCCGCCTGTATCATCCAGCAGCACCACCGCGTCATAGGTCTTTCCCGTCTTTTCGCTGTAAAGCCCGGACATAGAAATGCGGCCCTCTTTCAGAAGGGCCGCCGCCACGGATTTTGTTATGGATTTTTTCTTTCCGGAAAAGAATTTATTGTCTTTCCACAGCGCAAAGGCACAGTCCCGGTTATCACAAAAGAAGCCTTTTTTGCCCTCATATACGGTTCCGCCGCAGCGGGGGCAGGGGCCGACAGCCTCACGTCCGTTTTTCTTCGCATCCGGGAACAGGCAGGCAAAGCGTTCCTCCGGGGCGGTATGTTCCTTTACCAGCGTCCGGCTCATATCCGCAATCTGCCCCATAAAGGATTCTGCGGCCAGCTCGCCGCGTTCCACCTGCTTCAACATAGATTCCCATTCCGCAGTGAGTGTAGGCGATTTGATATTGTCCGGCAGCACCAGGATCAGGTTCGTACCTTTTTCCGTAGGGATAAGCTGCTTTTTCTTCCGCTGTACAAATCCGGCAGAGACCAGTTTTTCCAGTGTAGCCGCACGGGTGGCCGGGGTGCCTAATCCCTTGCGCTCGGCATCCTCCGGCATATCCCCGGCACCGGCGGTCTCCATAGCCGCCAGAAGGGAATCCTCCGTATAATGCTTCGGCGGGGAGGTTTTGCCTTCCCGGACACTGGCAGAGGCCGTTTCAAATATCTGCCCCTCCTGCAGCACGGGGAGGGAGGCGTCCGTGTTCCCGTCATCCTCTGGCTTGAATTCTTTTAATCCCATGCGGTAGAGGTGTTCCACTTCCTTCCATCCGGCCTGCAATATGGTTTTTCCTTTTGCCGTGAAGGAATGACCCCGGCAGTCCAGAACCGCCGTTACCGCCTCGAACCGGTGCGCCTGGGCCGTGGCAGAGAGCAGCCTTGCGGCGATCAGCGTCAGTACATCCCGCTCCCCGGAAGGGAGCTCCGATAAATCCATCCGGGCAATCTCCACCGTAGGGATAATGGCATGGTGGTCGGTGACTTTGCTGCCGTCCGTTACGCGGTCTATATCTGGCTCGCCAACGCAGCACTTTCCAAAGGGCATATTGTCCCGCATCCAGAAAATCAGGGAGGCAGCGGTAGCCTGCATATCCTCGGTCAGATACTGGCTGTCCGTCCGGGGATAGGTCGCCAGCTTTTTCTCATAGAGGGATTGCACATAGTCAAGGGTCTGCTGGGCCGTATAGCCATAGATGCGGTTACATTCCCGCTGCAAAGTCGTCAGGTCATACAGGCGGGGCGGCTGCACCGTCTTGACCTGCTTTTCCACGGACAGCACTAAAGTACCCTGCCCATCACAGTCCATACGGATTTTTTCAGCTTCATGTTTCCCGGACAGCTTTTCCCCAGAGGCAGTAAAGCCGCCGCAGGTGATCTCCGGTACATAAAAGGGCCTGCTCGTAAATGCCTGAATATCTGCCTCCCGCTGTACCAGAAGGGCCAGTGTTGGTGACATGACGCGCCCCACATTGAGCGTGACGCCATACAGGACAGAGAAAAGCCGGGTGGCGTTAATACCGACCAGCCAGTCAGCCCCGGCCCGGCAGACCGCCGCGTCATAGAGCTTATCGTAGTCGCTGCCAGGGCGCAGGTGTTCAAACCCGTCACGGATCGCCGCATCCTCCATACTGGAAATCCAGAGGCGTTCCATCGGTTTCTTACATCCGGCGTGCTCATAGACCAGACGGAAGATCAGTTCGCCCTCACGCCCAGCGTCGGTAGCGCATACCACCGATTCCACCCGTTTGTCTTTCATCAGCCGGCACAGAAGGTCAAGCTGCTTTTTCTTGTCCTTCGGCACCTCATATTTCCATTCTTCCGGCAGGATCGGCAGATCACCATAGCGCCATCTGGCGTACTGTTCTCCATAAGCCTCCGGCTGCGCCAGTTCCAGAAGGTGCCCCACGCACCAGCTCACCAGGTACCCGCCGCCCTCCAGGTAGCCGTCTTTTTTCTCATTCGCGCCCAGGATCGCCGCCAGCGACATGGCGACAGAGGGCTTTTCCGCAATTACTAACTTCATTCCTGTAACCTCCATTTCTTTGAAATAGAAAAGGCAGCATAGCAGCTACCCCTTTATAAGCTCGGTTCCTGTTTGGTTTTCTGTCTTTCTTTTGGTGCTTTTGCTTCTCTTTCCTGTACCTGTGCTTTATTTTCGGAAAGACGTTCCAATAGTCCTTTTTCCTGTTTCCGCCCCAGGGTTTTTGCTGCCCGGTCATAATACTGTACTTTATCGGAAAGTAAATCCTCCGGCGCAACCTGGGTGGCGTTGACTTCCTTTACCATATCCTCCAGCTCTTTTGTCTGCATATTCCCGTTATCCGGTACAAGGATAACTTCATGGGTTGATGATGGAAGGACATAAAAATCGGAACCAAGCAGCTCGCCGATTTTCTCCAGTACGCCGTCCCTTGCCAGAACCCCGGCTCCGTTTATTTTGCTTTGGTTTGTCAGGACATACATGGGGGCAGCGTCAGTTTCCAGCGACACCGACTGTTCAAAAAGATTCGCAGGTTCAGCAGAAAACATAATCTCTGCCATCACATCCTCCATGCTGTAAAATCTGACGGAACTTCTGGTGTTTTCTGCCCGGATCGTGTCATCGTGCAGCTGCTCCAGTGTGATTCCCCAGGAATTTAGCATGTTATTTGTGATAACAGCAGAGGCAGTTCCTTCGCTGTTTTCCATGACCTGAATCCGATAAACTGCCGCCAGTTCCCCACAGGCGGTATGAGGCTTATCTTTTAAGTATTCCTGATTCTTTTCTGGGTCGCACAGTTGGATAGAAAGAAGCGGTTGGACTATTTCATAGTCTGCCAAATCCTTCACATTGATTGGAAAATCCATGCTGCTTTCTGTTCTTATTTGTACGAGCTCTTTCATAATCTCGTTCATTGGCCGGCCTTTTTCAAATTGTTCCTCATAGGATTCCAGGTAGATGGAAGGCACCGTTGTTTCGTCGTCCTTTCGGATGATAAGCCCTGTCAGAGTACGATCATTTCCTTTTGTAATTTCTTCCAGAGTAATATTCGCATCCTGATAATCCTGCGGTAAATATTCCTGGATATGGTTTTTGATATATTGTGCAAATTCCTGATTCATTCGTTTTCCTCCCGTTTTCTGTTTTCTAACCATTCATCTTCCTGCTTTGCGGCCTGCAAAAGACACATCAGCACAACGCCGGCAGACATTCCTCCGGTAAAGGTCAGAAAGTGTGTTATAAGATTCCACATAAAAATCGCCTCCTTATTGAGTTTGGTTAATCGAGTAGGGGAGATTTTCTCTCCCCTCTCACACCACCAGTACGTGCCGTTCGGCATACGGCGGTTCAACATAACTTCAAAGCATGACGCTCATTATAATAATCAAGACAGCTTACAAGTCCTGCTCTTCCCAGCACCTCTTTGGAGATTGCTCTGCTGACACATGTTTTGGTAGCAACCCAATAATAGCGGTTTCCACAGTATGCTGTCAGTCTTGCAAGGTCTTTTCCTATCCCAAGCTTCTCCAATCCCCATTGCCGTTTCTTCGGCACTTTCCACTGTTTCCAGATTATAATTCTGATTCTTGTCCTTAAATGTGCGTCAATCTCTGTCATTGCCATTTTCATGGAGCCGAGGGCATAGTAGTTTATCCACCCTCTTGTCACCTGATTGATTTGCTCAATCTTGCTTGTGACTGTTCCGGGCTTTTTCCTACAAGTCAGTTCTTTCAGCTTTCCCTTGAATTTCTTCACAGAATCCTGATGGGGTCTGCATTTCCATTCTTTTGCCTTGCTGTCCTTGTAGAATCCAAATCCGAGATATTTCAATTTCATCGGTCTTGCAATGTGGGTCTTGGTCATGTTGACCTTTAACCCCAGTTTCCTCTGAATCCAGTCCGTCACTGTCCGCATGACCCTCTTGGCGCTCGATCCGCTTCTTACTGCTATCACACAGTCATCCGCATATCTTGTGAACCGATGCCCTCTCGCTTCCAGTTCCTTATCCAGTTCGTTCAGCATAATGTTTGACAATAGCGGTGACAGATTTCCTCCCTGCGGTGTGCCCAGCTTTGTTTCTTCATACCCTTGCGGCGTCATGATTCCTGCTTTCAGGTATTTTCGGATAAGCGATTCCGTATCACCGTCTTTGATGATGTCGTGGACTAGGCTCATTAGTTTGTCCTGTGGTACATTGTCAAAGAATTTTTCCAGGTCGATATCCACTATCCACTCATATCCATCATTCAGGTATGCAAGCAACTGCCTGACAGCCATTTCACAGCTCCTGTTTGGTCTGAATCCATAGCTCCACTCCGAAAACATCGGTTCGCACATGGGGCTTATTATCTGTATGATGCCCTGCTGGATTACCCTGTCCATTACGGTTGGGATTCCGAGCTTTCTCACTCCCCCGTCCGGCTTGGGTATTTCTACCCTCCTGACTGGCTGGGGTTTGTATTCCCTGCGCCTGATTTGCTCCCTGATACTTTCCCAGTTCTCTTTGATGTAATCGCCGAGTTCTTCAACCGTCACATTGTCTACGCCGCCTGCGCCTTTATTGGCACAGACTTTCTTGTAGGCGGCGTTCATGTTGTTTTTGGATAGTATCTTTTCTAACAGTTCTGACATTGCTTTGTGTGCTTTCTCCTTTCCGTTTTCATGGATTCGCCCTAAGTGATGCACTACCTGCTCATCTACGTTTCGCACTTCCTGCTGTCAGGTATTCCATGAAGCATACATTTGATTACACGGTTACATTGTTCAGCCCTTTGGCAACACCCATTTCAGAGCCTTGCCTACTACGGCTTCTGCTGACTTCTCACAGTTCGTTGTTACTACGGCTAATGAGACCGTCTGTGAGACCTCACGGGATAAGCCTCCCAGTCTTTCCTCGTCTACCTGCCTGATTTACGCACATAGGTTACGGTTGCCTTTTGGACTTCGCTGTCTTATGCCAGCTTATCCACCATGCACGCCTTATATCAGGTTTCTGTTCGTCAGGCTACGGTTTCGCTATCCCTTCTTCTCGCCTACACCTCATGATGCAAACCTTGGGAGTCGCTCTGGGGTTCGTCGGCAACTACGCCCCTTGTGGACTTTCACCACAGACTGACGGCATGCCCGTCATACATAAAAAACGCAAAGGCTTTCAATACCTTTGCGTTTTGTTACATAGAAAAAGCGCTACCCAAAACATGCAGCGCAATTTCAAAAAATATTTAATTGAGAGAAGGGAAGATTAGATGATCTATAAGCATTGATTCATGTGTAAAAATCATAGCATATTCAAATTATCCCTTTTTCTTATGAAGTTTTAAATCGATATTTTTCGCTGCCGCTGCATCCTGCAGTAATCCAGCAACAAATGCGCTTTTTTCTTTGAGTGTCAGTGTGTCCATATCAGGTTTATGATTAATTTCATTAAGTACCGCTTGCAGGTCTTGTAGCTCCAACAGATTGACAGCTACACAAAAGAGTGTCTTTTTGCGGCCATCATTATAGCCTGACAAGAAAATCTCCAGGATTTTTGTTTTTTCTGCCTGCTCTGCATTATAAGCATCTATCCCGAATCGTTTGGCCTTTTCTATATCGGATTTTCGGTTTTGGTGTGTTATAAATGAATCAAAATCGTCTATATGAGTGTATTTTCCGCAAGGGTATTCGCTGCATTGGAAACAGTATTCAATACCGCCATGCTCTATACTGCACCTTGCGATTTTGCACGACTGATTTCCTTCACCGCCACCGCAGCCAGGGCAGTTTTTATTCAAAAACATGGGGCAAAGCCCACAATTCAGCCCACATAGGGCAAATAATTGATTTGGTCGGTTAAATCCTTTCATGGAGCCTCCTTAAACAGCCCGCCTGCAAATATTCAAGACAAGCTCTGAGAATACTCGACATAGCAAAACAGAAAATTTGAAAACTTAAAACTCATATCTTGTACCATGCGAGAGCAACAGGCCATCTGTTAATTCCACACGCAGAATGATAGTGTTTTCATCGTCAAAATCAGTATGGCCGTTATCGATCCATTCTGCAAAGACCTTTTTCGGCTTTTCAGCAATCACACAATTCTCTTTTTTTCTGAAACAACCCAGGCTAACACCTTTCCCCTCATTCAAACTCTTTGCCTCCATTGGCTTCAACTACCCGGTTACAAAACTTCCATAGAGTTATTGCAAACGGGAAGTTATCGCTCTATCAAATCAATCATTGAGAGCAAAAAGATAGGCATAGATACTTTCTTCATAGCCCTGTTCGCATCTTTTCATACATCTAAGAACAGGCCAGATAACAGTCTCATTTCTTAACTTAACAGAAATATTTATTTCTCCTTGTGGGTCGCTGTCATCAGTAATCCATTCGCCACCGTATAGTTTAATAGCCGTTTCACCGATATATGAAGCTAAACTGAATAAAATCGTACCGCGATTTTTTGAAAGCAACCCTGTTTCGCCACTCTGCTCATCAAAAAATCTGTCAATTTCTTTCATGCTTTCTAAAGAATAATCAGCTTTATAGCCGGACGAGTTTAACGCTTTTACCACCCAATCTGAAGCTAAATGAATATCTTTTTCGAGCGTATTATTACTTTTTTTCTTGCTGCCATTATCTTTCTTTAAAATTTTATTGAGAAATCCCATATTGACCACTCCATCCCGATTTGTCGCTTTTACTTCCCAGTATATTCATAAGCAGAAATCAGCTTTTCAATCTTTATTTATTGTATCTATTATAATCTCAATCGCTTTATTTCCAAAATTGATTTTTCGTTTTGGAATTCCTGATAAACAAATTTATATTCAAATGGAATTTCGTATTTTCTTTACATTTCTGTTCATAAGATGACGTCCTAAATTTCTATACGCAAATGCCTTTATAACAGATATTTCCTGCCGATGCTCTTTCAGCAAATCATCCGGACAGTCATATATTCCAAAATCCTGATTGATACCTTCACTTTGTATATAGGTGTTATTCCCGTCAAAATCAATGACAGGATGCTGAAAGTCTTTTACGGCAACGCCATAGCCGCAGAATGCCCCGACACAATCACTGTGTACCTGCTGTAATTTAGAGAAATATTTGTTGTCTAAAATAAATGCCTCCAATTCATACCAAATATCTTCAAAGAATACTTCTACCCAACTATGCAATACATTCTTTGGAGCTGACCTGTAAACCAATCCTGTCATTGCCCCTTTTTGCAGTTTCTTGTCAATCGTAAATCCATGTACCCTGCATGGAATATTGCAGGCTCTGAGCAGCGCCATAAACAGAGTGCCTTTTGTATTACACTGACCGTAACCGTCAGCAAGAACTTTGGATGCGGGAATACTGTCGTCTATGTTATATCCAAATAAGATTTCATCCCTCACATAGTTATAGATTGCCTTTATACAATCAAAATCAGATAATTCCAACCAGCCTCTGTTTTGTATTAACTTCTGAATATGGGAATCTGAATAATCAAGCATACTCGTTTCTTGTATGTATCTATCCACTTCATTATATCCTTTCATAGACGTGTGACTCTTTGATAATGTATTCTTATGTCCGAAAAACTAAAAGTCATTTCTTTTTTGTCTTTTATAAATCAGTTGTTATTCCACATATACTAATATCTCCATCAGACTGGAATCTTTATCAATATTATCGTTATTCGACAATACGAATGCTATAAACATTAGTAATCTGTGCAGGAAATGATTCTGCGATTGAACCGTCATATTCAATTCCCAAAACATCTCCGACTTCCGGCTCCGGTGAAAGATTCATATTTGTCATAGGGACTGTTATCTGGTTTGCACTTTTCAATTCTGTACTTCCGTCAACAGGATCGACAAGGTAATAGCCATCACGTATTTCTAATATAGTCGCTTGAAATGTGGCTTTTCCGTTTTCGTCCACATCTGATTTTCCATTACTTTCTTGAAATCATGCTTTTGTTGTTTCGTCATATCTTTATACCATCTCATATAAAAGCATCTCACAATTCCGGTTTTTCAATTCTATAAACAGGAACTTATAAGTACTATTGACTTACTATTGGTTTTCCATCTTTGTCAAGCAAAGGGGTAAATCCTGCCGCATTTCCATTTCTATGAAAAACATAGTTTACGCCAGTCTGTGTATCAACCCAAATTTCAACCACATCAACAATTCCCTGCTGATAAATCTTTTTGAAACGTTCCATAAGTGTTCCTCCTTTAATTTGATTTATTTACTGTTCCATATCATTTGACCGCCCAGATAAACGTTTTCTATCCCGTCTATATCAATGGATGTTTGGTATTGACCTTTTGAAAATAGAAAAGATACAAGCACTTTTTTTGCACTTATGAACATGTTATTTCCCTCTTGTTCAAATTTCCATCCTCTAAGAGCAACCGCAGATTCTTTTGCAGATACTTGCAACTCCAAAGTTGAGTCATTTTGCGTGATATTATATGCTAATTGTTCTCCATCAATCGGTTCTCCTATTACAAATAAATTTAACAAAATGCACAATATAATAATACCTAAAGTTGCAATGCCTATCCCTATTTTTTTCTTCACAGTATGTTCCTCCATCAATCCCGATGAGTCTGTCTCTCTCATTTCATTTAATTCTCTCCAACTCTCAGATTTTCCAACGCCTCAGCATTGTTGGAGATAACTGTTCCCACCGTCGGACAGATCTCTAGCTCTGGACAGTCGCCGCAAGTGGTTACCCCCTTTTTCAGCGCGCACTGGCGGATGGAGCAAAGGCTGTCGCAGAATACGGTTTTGACCCCGTCCACCCGGCATCCTTGGCAGTTGATATGCTCCGGCAGAATGGGAGCATTGTTCAGCTCCGCCCACAACTTAGCGGTTTTCTCCCGCAGCGCCTGATCATCGTGGATCGTAGCCAGATAGGCGTCACACTTTTCGCAATCCAGCCCGCAGTGTGCAATTCTATTTTTCATAAGTACGTACCTCCCTTAACCGAAATTTATTTTTCTGCTGTGTTATTCGCCGACAAGCGGGAATTTATCTTTCATCTTTCTTTGCTAAAGAAGCAATCGCAAGACATGCCAGCCCTATTCCCAGCATCGCCATTCCAGAATCAACTTCTAACTCTTTCAATATGGACAAAACTACAACTCCGACACCCATAGCAAGTGCTACTGCTTTCATTATCATATGAATCATCGGCGTAAAATCTTTCTTTTTTTCATTTTGTGACTCTGCCTTACACTGCATCAGTTCATCCACACTGATATCAAAGACTTCTGCCAGTTTTGGCAAAGTACTTACATCAGGACAAGCAAGATCTCTTTCCCATTTTGAAACAGCTTTATCTGTTACACCCATTTTTTCAGCAAGTTCAATCTGTGTCATCCTTTTTTCTTTTCTCAATGATGCAATCATCATTCCAAGAGTTTTTTTACTCATTTATTTTTGCCCTCTTTCTTTTTTTGATGCCTGCATTGTACCGCTTCTTCCCTGATTATACAACCGACCAACAGTTTAATTAGATAAACCTTTGGTTTAGCTGTTTTTTCACGCAGTTTATGACATGCAAACGCCAATTTGTTTATTCGCCTACCGTGCATTAACTATTCAGAAGTTTCGTTAAGTCCTCTATGGAAGTATCCATTTTCACAGAGACTTCTTCCATTGTCATGCCGGAAGCAAGAAAACGCTTTATCACCATTTTCATATCCTCGCCAACCTCAATGATGTGTCCGTCCAAATCGTAAAACCGGAGCACCCGCTGGCCCCAGCTATGCTCAATCACTTCTCCCAGATATTCAATATCCGGGTATTCTTTCAACTTGTTCAAAAAACCGTCAAAGTCCTGTTCCTCAAAGACAATTTCCGCATTGTTGGATTTCTTTAATATCTTTTCTTTTGGCAGATCTACAAGCCAGTCAAAATCCTGCTGCAATGCCAGGCCGCAGGTAAAAGCAACGTTTCTGCCGTAATCCTGGAATACCTCTAATCCAAACAAATCCTCATAAAATTTTCTTGCGGCGTTAATGTCGGCCACCGATATAAGCATACATACATGTTTCATGCAAATACTCCTTTCAAACTGTGGTTTCCCATTTTCACAAAAGGTTATCTATCATTATCTGTAAGTCCAACCGAATTTGTCACTGGCCTTTATGGGTGAACATTTATTATACCATAGAGCAGCCTGTATCTCCACATTTTCATATCCGGTTTTGTCCAAGATTTGTCCTGTTTTTGTCCAAGATTAACCCTACGGGTATTTCCCGCAGTTCCTTCCGAAATTGATGCGCATAACGGATGGTCTTAACTGTACCGCCTTTTTCCCGTCCGTCATATACCGCGATTACACGGTCTGCATGTTCCACCATGTAGCGGTTGCGTTTGGAATAGACGTTGGGCCTGTATTCTTCCTGAATTATGATAACCTCCGCACAGGCATCCAGCAGGGCGTTTGTGTGTTCCCTCTGGCACAGGCTATCCTTCCGTTTCCGGTATGGAAGCACCGCGATCAGCTTCAAATCTGGATTTTTATTCTGCAGCTCCAGAATCGTCTCCGCAAAGTATTGATCCACGCCATCCGCAAAGCCAGAGAGAAAGATAGTGAAACCATCGTTCACTGCTTTTTCGATTTCTCGGCGAAGAGCCTCTTTTACATGGGCTGTTTCCTCAGCAGGTATATCTCTGTGTCCTGTGACACAGCAAGTCTTTCCTTCCATCAGGTTCCTCCGAATAATAGATTTGTTTTTGTATCTCCTATTATTATAATAGATTTATTTTTTTAAGTCAACGCAAACACCCTTTTTTAATTTGTGAATAATGCGTCCGCGTGAGGTACAATCTATTATAGAATGGGAGGTGAGGGTGATGTATGAAGAATTCGTCCCGGAACGGCTGGCAAAGCTGAGATTACAAAAGGGTGTATCTGCACGCGACATGTCATTGTCGTTGGGGCAAGCGAACAACTACATCAATAACATCGAAAACAAAAAATCACTTCCTGCCATGCAGTCCTTCTTTTATATCTGCGAATATCTCGGCGTAACGCCGAAGGAATTCTTTGACGAAGAAAACCTTTATCCAGAAACCTTGCAGGAATTTATTGCAGAGGCAAAGAAACTGGATTCCAAATCAATGACATATATCCTCGGCATTATGAAAGAATTGAACAGCAAGAAGTAAAGCGGTCACGGAAAATGACCGCTTTCTTCTTATTATTTCCCATACTGTCCTAAATTAAGTCTGGAAACGCTCTATATTTATCCTGATTTATACCCCGGTACTCCCAAAGCCTCCGGTTCCACGCTCCGCACCCAAATCCGTTACAAAATCTGCAATCACAACAGGAGTAATTACAAGCTGCCCTATCCGCGTTCCTTTGGAAAGTTCCTGCGGTTTGCTGCTTACATTACTGATAATGGCATGGATTTCCCCACGGTAGCCGGAATCCACAGGAGGCAGCTCACAGACCAGCCCCTTTATTGCCATGCTGGTGCGGGGAAATACGAAGCCAGCGTACCCGTCCGGCACTTCAATCCCGAACCCAAGCGGGACCTTTGCGATTTCTCCCGGCTGCAAGGTGCAGTCATAGGGCATATACACATCCGCACCGGCGTCATTCCCGTGCGGACGGAAAGGGCGGCGGCTCTCCGGCACTCCAAAGTCAATCAATTTGATTTTCATGCACCGCCTCCTTCCAAAAGTACCGGGTAGTCGTTTCTTAAAATGTCCTCAGGTGTCATAGTTGCCGCCAGTTTCTGCCCACAGGTCATTTTTCCCTCCAGACATTTGTCCATCTGGCAGAACGGTCCGGTCTGGGAAGGGGAGAACAAAGCCGGGCTGAGTGCGTAAAGCTCCTCCCAGATTTTCAAGAGTACGATCCGGGTTTCGTCCGTATTGCGCCGGCATACCCGCTGGCCGATGATGTGTTTCCACTGATAGGGCGTGGCGCTGATAATCAGCACATTCCGAAGGCCCTGGGGTGTGGCATAGCCCGCCGCGTCATGGCCGATTCCTGCGCTGCACAGCTTTTCGTAACAGTCCATGCCCTCGTGACAGCTTTTTAAGTATAGTTCCCGGACTGCGGCCGGGGCGGTTAAAATCTCATAGGGTACCGCAAAATCCGCCTGTCCCGTATAATTGCTGTATTGCAAAGAAGCACTCATAAACTTTACTTCGTTCTGGTGCCTGGTGATCTGTGCCAGAAAACGTCTGCTTGCCCCTACAACGGCCACAGTGATCACCGCAAATTTTTGGACCGTGGGGTGAGGGAGGCTGCTGATGGCCGCCACGGTATTCTCGCTGAATGACTTTTCATAGAGTGCCAGCAGATCATCCATCGTGGCGATCTTATGCCCCCGCTGGGTAAGCCGCGCTGCAAAAACCATGTTTTTCTCGGCCTCGGCAACCGCCTGGCAGTTCAATATTTTTACTTCAATTCGGTTGATTGGTATGTCCCTCCTTTACAATGGCTTTCAGTAAAAACAGATAGTTTAAGCTGTCTGTAATCTTTTCGTCCCATGTGCCTATGTCATAGCTCGCACCATCGTCAAAGCACATGTCATATAGGGAAACGATATGCTTCGCCAGCATCCCGGCAAGTGCACGTTCCGGCGTGGTGTGCTGCAAAGCTGCCGCCGCCTTAAAAGCCCCCAGCCGGTCCGTATCGTCCCCGGTATATTCTTTGGTTTTTCGTTGCAGGATTTCTCTGCATAGCGCCACCTGTTCGTCAAAGGCAGCATTGACTTCCTTTTGTGTAATGTGACATTCCTCCTTTTTGAAAACAGAAAGCCGGCTATCCTAAAGCATCTTAGAATAGCCGGCAAATAAATGGTTATGTAGTTGTTACAGGATATTGATCTCTTTTTCCAGTTCCTGGACCGCCGCTATGACAGTATCAAATGTAGGGACATCACCATACAGCATATCCTTCATGGAATCATAATCCGCCTCTAACGCTGCGAACCGGTATTCCGGCGGGATCAGCTTTAAGGTGCCTGGCACAGCCTCCGGGTACTTTGCCCATGCTCTTGGATAAAATTTCATTTTAAAATCCACAACCTTTTTAAGCAGGTCGAGCTGATAGAAAGCGGCTTCTTTTACCGGGGTCAGGGCCATGCGGTACAGATCGTAATAATGCCTGGAATACCGCTGTGGCATTTCCAGATGTTCCGGCCTGTTGGCCTCATGGTGCAGAATCGTAGCTTTTTCCCAAAAGGTCCGCTCCGGGGCAACCGTCAGAATATCCGTTCCTTTCTGCTCAAACACATCAGGGTAATACTCCGCTGCATACGGCGTAATCTTCGCAGACTTTGCCGGCGTCCATGCGGCCAGTGCGCCGATTTCCAGCCGGATCACCTGCAAGGTTCCTGCATTGGTAAACAGCTTTGGATAGGCAAAAATAACCGTCTGCTTTTCTTCCTCGTCCACGTGAATATCAGCTTCACGGCCAAGCTCCTGAGATAATCCTTCTTTGATAGCCGGGCAGAAGGTTTCTACCAGAAAGACCTCTGCCCGTGCATTTGCCTCTTTGTTGAAAGCGTCCTGCTTCGTGTTGGAACGTTTCTCCCAGGGTTCATCTTTTCCATATCCCAATACCCGCCAGTCCAGGATCAGGTCAATATCCTCTGAAAACCGACTGATCAGATGGAAGGCTTTTGACAGGCTGGTACCGCCCTTAAAGGTAATCGAATCTTTCCAGGGGGAACGTTGAAACAGATAATCCAGCGTAAAGCATACCCAAAAATCTTTTTCCACAATGGCATCATTAAGCCCCATCTTATCTGCTGTGTTACGGAACAGCCCCCGCTTATCATTGTCTGAAAATCTTGCAACGTTTTTCATCTCTATTGTACCTCCCCGGCAATCTGCCGTATCGCATTGTAAACCCAATCCGTAGATTCTGCCGCCTCTCTTAGCATAGCGGCTTTATCGTCCTCATTCAACCGGGAGCTAAGCGTCTGGATCGTTTTGGAAGTGACATTTGTTTTCCCCAAAGTTTTCAATGCCTGAATCACCAGAACCGTCATATAAGAAAGACCCGTGATCTCTTTATTGGTCCTGTGCTTAAATTCCAGCTTTGTAGAATTCCACTCATAGGTCTTATATGGACCGTCGCTGATATAGGACCATACCGCTGTTACCTGCGTGGAAAGCCCTAACAGGTTCAGCGCCGTATTCCCACAGGGAGCAATCGTCCAGTGATAATTACGGGCCAGCGCCTTTGCCACCGCCTCCGGGTCCGCCGCTACATATTCTTTCAGCATTTCGCTGTATTCCGGCTTTTCATAAACACCTTTCAAAATCCGCCGGAGCGTACCTGCCTGTGTAAGCCGGTTCAGGTTCCGTCTTATGGTCTCCGTATCAGCAATATCAGCAAAATCAGAATTGACAAAAACGGTTCCTTCTGCCGCTGTGCCAATCCGCTCCTGAATCTGCCTGGAATATCCATTTGCCACTTTGCTCACCTCCTTTTGTCCCGAATATTATATATTATTCGGGACAAATTTTCAATAGGTTCCGAGAGTTTTGTTCATAGTATTCCCACGCAGATCAGGATTTATACAGCAATCTCAAAAAAGAAGAGAACCGCTACCGAGAAGGGGCAGATCATATACTACTTTTTTGTCCCGAATTTTATGTATTATTCGGGACATTTTAAGCAGAGGGCAGATAAATCCAGTCGTGCATCAGGCACACGCTGGGTTCGTCCTCCCTGGGGACCATGTGGTAGGTACATTCCCCGTACACGGTTCGTTTGTCCTCAATCTCCATTCCATACGCCTTATAGAAGCGGTATTCCAGATTGGAAATGATACAGCGGAGCGTCTGCAGCGCCTCCCTCTGTGAGGTCACGATCAGATCCCGGTCAATGCTGCGCTTTAAGAACAGCAGGGATTTATAAAGCTGTACCTCCGTCCGGTAGGGGCGGCAGTCCTTATGTTCCAGCCAGCCGTTAAAGGCAACCGGCCCGCTCTGGATCACATCACGCTCCGGGTGGTAATACTCGTAACAGTCCAGGTTTGCCGTGTTCAACAGGTAGAGCATTTCCCGGACCTCATTTTCCGGCATATCATAGAACCGCAAAAGGGAGCGGTACAGATGGACGTAGCCGGGTATCGAAACAAGGGTATTCACCATAAAAAAATCCTCCTAAATAGCAGGTGCGGGAGCAGAACGCCCCCGCACCGGTTTCCAATAATCTTGTTAATCGTTTACAGCCGCCAGTTTTCCCATGACGATAAAGCGGCTCGCGCCTCCGGGCGTACAGGTGGAAAGGGTCAGCACCTTATCACTGGAAGTCACGGTTACATCACATTCCACCACGGAACGCTCTTTCATGGCATTTAACCAGGTGGTATAAGCCCCGTCATCTTTCCAGTCAAGCCTCCAGGGGGAGGTGTCGCTGCCGGACTCGCTGGGTTTTGCCACAAACGCCGTGAAAATTTCCACGACATAGCCGCCGTCAGGGGTGACAAGGCACATCTGCGGGTGTCCGTCATAATAGCTCTGCTTGTCATACTCATTCAGCGCGGCGAACATGGAGCCGTCCCGCATATTGTGGCCGTAGATAATGTTATTGCGGTCCGAAAAATCCTCCTGATTTTCATAGTCTGCAAACAGGCAGCCCACCTTGTTATAAGTACCGTCATACAGATGGTGCAGATAATACTCGTTATCATCTGCCTGCGTTACCGGGTAGTTGATGACCGTATCAGGAAGGGTAATCCATCCGATGATGTCCGGCCCGGTTTCCCGGAGCGCATTAAAATCCACTGTGGGGAGGACCACAGAAGGGTCCTCCCCGGCAGGTTCCGTTTCCGTATTATCTTCCTCCGGCGTTTCGGCCTGCTCCGGCAGCTCTACATGGGAAGCAATGTCCTCATAGGCTCCGGCGCTCTCTGAATACTGGTTAAGGTCGCGGACCATCAGGAACCCGCTGCCAAGCGCCAGCAACGCGCAGAGAGAAACCACCGCAATACCAACAGCTTTTCTCTTTGGGGTATTTCTGCTGTACTTGCCCTTTTTGAAATAGACTGCGGCAAACAGCCCGCCGCCAATTACAGCCAGCGTCAGAAGCCCGCCATACAGGAAAATGAAATTGTCATCCCCGGTCTGCGGTACCGCTTTATCAGGATTAGACGGTGTGGACGGATTGGAAGATGTTTTCGGATTATCCGGGTTGTCCGGCGTTTTCGGTTTCTCCGGCTTTTCATTGAAGAACTGGACCGTTGCGGTTTCGTCCGCCTTGATCTCCACAGTGGCAGCGTCAGGAATGATATAGTCCTTGCTTGCCCGATTGGAGATTTCCGTTACGGTATAAATGCCGACGCGCAGCCCCTTGACCTCGATCACGCCGGATTTTGGGCTGGTAAAGGTCTCGCAGTAGGAACCGTCTGCACTTTTCACCTCAAAAGCAAATCCATCCTTGCGCCCGTCGCTGGAATCCTTTGTAATCTTCAGGTTTCCGCGGTACGCCTCATTGGTAAAGCCCCGTCCGGCCTCACCATTTTCCACAACCGCTACCTGGCCGTCCTCGGTGATGGCAAAGTAGTAGGCGTTCTCGTCAAGCTGGTAGCCCTCTGGTGCCTTGCTTTCTTTCACAAAGTAGCCCTTTGCCAGAAGGCCCTCCGCGGTGTGGTAGCCCGCTTCCGGTTCTTTCAGGGTACCGATCTTCATATCTTCGGAATCAAATTCCTTATTGCCATTGGCGTCCTCATACAGATCGAATACTGCGCCGGAGAGGAAGCGGAGGAAGGTGTTATTATCTTTGTCCTCCTTCTCCACAGAAGAAGGCTCGTCCACAGCTTCGGTTTTCATCACCTGCACGCTGCCGCGGATCAGGGTATTTTCCACTTTGATTTCAATGCGCTGGCCATCTACACCAATATAGATATGGTGCTGTTCGGGGCTTACCGTATAAAGCGCCGGAGAGGAAATTTCCTTTACGATCCAGTGGCCGTAAGGGATATTCTCAAAAGAAAAGCTGCCATCCTCGGCAGTGGTGACAGTAAGCAGGGCGTTTTCCCCGGTAAATTCTTCGGTATCAGGCTTAAACAATCCCATGACCGCGCCGGCCAGCTTCACATCTTCGCCGCCCTCCGGGTTTTCGCCGACTTTCACGCCGTCCACACGCCCGCGCAGCAGGTCGTTGGAAACCGTTTCGCCCTCATTTACAAGAATCTGCACCAGCGCCGTGTCCTGGCCGGCATATTCAAAGACAACCGGATATTCCGTATCAGGGAGGATATAGGCGCTGTTTGTGGTGCGTTCCTTCACATAGTAGCTGCCAAAAGGCAGGTCGGAGGCAAAGGAAGCGTCATAGCCGCCCGCCTCATTCGGGTCAACGGAAACCACTTCCAGGAGCCCGCCCGCCGGAATGACGCTGCCGTCAAGAGCCGTCAGGTCAGCGGACGCATACAGCCCGAAAGAAATATCTTGATATTCCTCATTCATGCCAAGCCCAAAAAGATCGTCCGTTTCCAGTGCTTTGAACAGGCTCACATCCACCTTCTGGCGCTCGTCATAAAGTCCGATGGCGGTCTGCGTCACTTCCACAGTTTCACCCGCATAGGTAAGCTCGGCGTATTCCGGCTGGGTATTTAAGACCATCCCCTCCGGCGCCTGGCGTTCTACCAGACGATAGCGGCCCAGGTTCAAAAGCCCGCTCTGGGCGATTCCATCCTCCCCGGTGGTAAGGGTTTCCACAACGGTATCTTTTGCCGCCCTGAGCGTACCGTCGCCGGTATAAATATCTTCATCCGCGATCACGTCATAGACCGCACCCGGAAGCCCGGCCACTTCATACACCGGCTGGTACAGGCCATCGTTCTCCTGGACGGAAGCGAATACCTCGCCGGTCTTGGTGATGACAAACTGTCCCTTCTGCGGCATATTGTACTGTGTAACCGTGACAACGGCCTCGCTGCCGTCAATGGTAAACGGCACCGGCTCACTGGATAATACATACCCGTAAGGCGCCGCCACCTCGTAAAGCTCATAATCCCCGGTGTGCAGAGGCTCCGGCAGCATCAGCCAGCCTTCATCCGAAACATAGAAAGTATCAAGGGTTTCCGGGTTCGGATAATAAATATCCTGGGTGACAAATTCCCCGGTAGACAAATCCTTGATCTGGAAGCCGGTACCCGTCATCGGGATAATATTGCCGGTCTCCGCGTCGCATTTCTCCACTTTCAGCCGTGCCGTGATGGTACGGTTATTCAGGATATAGCTGTAAGTCTGTCCGTTAGAAGAAATAAAGACCGTAAAGTCCGGGATAAACGCTTTGCCTTCTTCGCCGGCTACCTGGTGAACCGTATAATGGCCATAAGGGAGCAGTTTGGAGGAGGCAAAGCCGTCACCATCGGTGGTGAGCAGATCACGCTCACTTTCCTTTGCCGCGTCATAGCTGCCTGCCGCCTTTAAGTAGACCTCAAAGACCGCGCCGGCCTCCGGGCGCTCAATGATGCCTTCATTGGGTTCATCCGTATTTTCATCTTCGGACACATCCGGGTCCAAGTCGTCCGTATGCTTCACAAGCTGTATATTTCCATAAATGACCATCTCCTTGACCTGGTTTTCCGTGGTGTTCAGTTCCACTTCATACAGGGTCGGGGAAGCGCCCACCTTATAGACCGTATCGTTTAAGAGGTAGCCGGTGCTGGGATCAATCTCCCGGACAGTCCAGTTATCGCCGCAGACATAGTACCGGGTCATAAAGCTGCCGTCCGGTCCGGTGGTGTAGGTGTCCACCAGCTCGCCATTGTTATAAATTCCGTAGGTTGCCCCGGCAAGGGTAGCGTCGCCCTGGGCGGTGCCGGTATCAGCGTCACTCTTTACCGCATGGACACGGAATTTTTTCAGGATATTGCTGAAATGCACCGTGGAGGTCTGTCCGCTTTCAATGGTGACATACTGTGCGGAAGGGGTCACATAACGGTCCACTGGCAGCTCTTTCACCAGATAAGTTCCGGGCAGCAGCTTTTCTTTGATCTGCCCGTTTTCTCCGGTAGTGACGGTTTCATCCACTTTATTTCCCAAAATGTCTGTGCCGGAGATATGGAAAGGAATCCCGGACACAATGCCGTCCTCGCTGGTCTTGACAATCTTTGCGGTGCCATAGGTTTCCGTCTTAATCTTTACAAAGAAGGAAACCGGGTCGCTGGCGCCGGTCATCATGGTCTGGTAGCCCGGCCTGCCCCAGATCAGCATGTCATTCGCAACCGGAATGTCCTTTCGGAATTCAAAAGTGACAGGGTCCATAATCATGTTCTTACTGGTGAACGTGTACTTGTTCCCGTTTCTTGTGACGGAAACGCCGCTGCCTTTCAAAGTCTCCAGATTGATTTTCAGGTTATTGGTGTCCGTGACGGTCAGGGTATAAATTTTTTTCTCCGTGTCCCATTTCAGTTCCAGTTCCGGGGCTTTGCTTTTCTTTGTGGAAGTAAAGGAGGGAACCGTGGAATGGGAAGCAACCTGTGACAAAATCCAGTTGTAGGCTTTTTCCGCAGGACGTCCGGCGATCACGCTGAAATACTGGTTGGCATCTGCATGGCCGTTCCCGTGCCGGCTGTATGGGTCGCTGCGAAGCTGCTGCTGGTACTCCCAGAGGATAATCTGTGTCGCCATTTTATAATCGTCCTCGTTAATGCCGGACACAGGGAGGGAGGCGCCGGGTTTCCAGCCGTAAATCGCCGTGAGGGTGATCCCCCGTCTTGCCTCGGAAGGCAGCAGGTTTAAGTAATTGCTATTGGTGCCGCTTTCCGATGTATAGGTATTGTCAGAAGTGTTATAGGCAATGCCGCTTTCCACGCAATACACCTGCTGGCTGCTCCCGTCCGAAGCTGTCAGCATATAGTGCCGGTAAGCATTGCCCCCGGAACTGCTGCGCACATCCATCGTTCCATCAGAATTGTAAACAAGGTAGGTGTAAGGCGCCGGCGCATAATAATGCTGCCCGTCAGACCCTACATATTGATCGCCCAGCCAAGAGCTTGCTTTCTGTCCCGGTGAAAACGCGAACGCCTGCGTAGGGATGAGCCCAAAGACGCATACTGCGCAAAGCAGAAATGCCAGCAGCCGCTTTACGCCGCTGCGGTAATGGGTATTTGTTTTCTCCATGAAAAATCCTCGCTTTCTTAAAATAGTAAAGGACAGCTTTACTCGCTGTCCTCCTGTTCCTTATTGATTCTGTCGTCAAAATCATCTTCGGAGAGATATTCCGGCTCTCCATAGGCTTCATCCGGGTCAAAGCCTTCTCCGTACCCGTCATCCTCAAAATCCTCGTCATCCTCCACCTGCTGCTTCGGACGGACGATCTTCACATAATAACCAACGCCGCCTACCGCAAGCAGGGCAACGATAATAAAGATAATCGTGCCGACGCTGCCATTGCCCTTTTTCGGCTGTTCGGCCTGTGTGGGTTCCTCTTTTTCCGCAGGTTTTTCCTTTCCGGTACAGCCTTTGAGGTCGTTCTTGCAGACCGGGCAGGCGGTATTGACTTTGCCGGCTTCGCATTTTTCCGTACAGGTGCAGACGTCCTCTGCCGGAATCACGCTCATGGTGCCCTCATTCTTTTCCGCCAGGGCCATCAGGTCAGCCTCGGTAACACCGTTCAGGAAGTAGACGTTATTGTCGTCACGCTTGCCGTCAATGATAAGATAGAACACATTCCCGGCCTCGGTGGTAATGGTATAAAACTGCTTATCGTCACCCTCTCCGGTAGCTTCATCCAGCACTGTGCCGGTTCCCTCCGGGGTAAATGCGCCATCCGGGATAGAGGAAGTGGTTCCTGTTTCCTCCTGGGAATTGGAGCTGCCGTTATTTGTGCCGGAGGCTGTATTGCTGCCGCCATTGGCGCCCGTATTCGTACCCGCATTCGAGCCATTCCCGGAAGCATGACTGCCCAAATTGCTGCTTTGGGCGTTATGATTGGTACTGCCGGAAGAAGCAGCCTGGGCCTGTGCGGGTTTTACCGGCGCGCTGTTCTGGTTCTGCGGTACCGTGGAAGCAGGTTTCTCCGTGGGCACCGGTTCCTCATAATAGGGATTCTCAAACTTCACGGTCTTTGAGCGGTTCCCGGCATAATCCTGGACGTACACGCTTACCTGTTTTCCTGTGCCGGCATAATCCTTTAAGGTGACGGTAGCCGCCCCATTGGTCAGGGAATTGATACGGTTCCCGTCCACAAAGACCGCCTCCACGCCGGAATTGTCGTCGCTGCTTTCTATTTTCAGCGTGTCGCCGTCCAGGGAAGCCGCAAGCTCCGGCGGTGTGGTATCTTTGTCCCCGGCGGCATAAGCCGTCAGGGGCAAAGCGATGGCGCTTATGACAAGCACAAGCGCCAGTAGCAGAGAGATTTTTTTAGTCCTCATTCCTATCCTCCTGTTTCTTAAGCGGGCCATCCCCGGACGGGACGGACTGTTGCGATTTCAGAAATTCGGCCAACTGCTGGGGCGTCAGATGGAAGCTGCGGGCAATCGCCACATAATCCGTGTTCTCCAGCTCCGTTTTCTGTTTTTCCAGGTCGCGGAGCCTGGCCTGCATTTCCGCAATCTTGTTTTTCGTCTTGTCGATCTCTTTCTCCAGTTTTTCAATCTTAGGGTTCAATTTATTACCTCCAATCTGTTAGGGCAGACGCCCTTATCAGAAAAAAAGAGTTATCAGGAATTACTGAACGGAATCCTTGCTTTTAGATATGTATTGGCTTCATGATTCCTGATAACTCTGATAAGGTATCTGCCATTTGTTAATAGTTACTGTCATAATGATACTGGCAGGCTTGTGCCTGACTATCATTAAGGATGGTGATTATTTTGATTCAATCAACGATTGAAAGTCTTGCAGCTCAAACAGCCGACATCTTTTTGCAAAATGGATATAACCACCGAAGTATCCGGGAAAAAGAATTTGCCCTGCAAAAGATTGTCCAACTGCACCACGAGAACGGATATGATTGTTACAGCCCTGAAATTGTATCCCTGTTTATCCGGGATGCAGAGAACCGCTATCAGCAAAAGGAAATCGGGAAAATACGATTTATGTTCCTTACAAAAACCGCTGATTACCTGACCGAATACCATGAAAAAGGCTCTATAACTTTATATGCCCGGAGGGTTCCGTCTGCTCTTTCCCCATACTACGAAGACCTTTTAACCGGTATCAAGGCTTACGGGGAATGGAACGACAAAACCAAATGCAGTATCCGGCAGGTTGCAAACCCTTATTTCAAATGGCTTTTGGCTAATGGGATTGGTTCATTTGCGCAGGTGGATGACAGCATTATCAGAAAATATCTCATGGATTGTTCCAAGCGCATGACACTCAATAGTATTGATACCATCAAGCGTTCTCTTAAAAAGCTGCATTTGTATCTATATGAAATAGGAATTACGGGCAACAGCTTTGCAGACACGCTGTCTTTTGTAACCCCTACAGAACATAAGGTGAAAAAACCTGTCCCTCTGGATGAAATCGTCGCTGTTCTGGATGTTATTGACCGCAGCACCGCTATGGGCAAGCGTGACTATGCAATGATTATGACAGCGGCTGTCACCGGGATAAGGTCTGTTGACATCATAAACCTGACTTTTGATGCGATTGACTGGATTAACGGGGAAATCCGGATCACCCAACATAAAACGGGGAAGACGCTTGCGCTTCCTTTAACGACAGACGTTGGAGAAGCCATTCAGGACTATATATTGAATGGCCGTCCGAAAAGTGATCTGCCGTTTGTTTTTTTACGTGCAAAATCCCCGGCCGTACAGTTAGGACGTACTCTGCCTTATCAGACATTTAATGTTTACCGGAAAAAGCTCGGACTTCCGAAATGTACATTTCATGGGCTGCGGCGTGCTGTGGGCACCAACATGGTAATATCTGGTGTGCCGGTCACTACGGTTTCGCAGGTTTTAGGTCATTCCAGCATCGAGCCGACAAAGCAATATATCTCCTTAGACAGCACGCATCTGAAAGAATGTGCCCTCAATTTAGAAGGCTTCATGCCGGAAAAAGGGGGCGGTCATTTATGAAAGAATTTAAAAGCGCTTTTAGGCCCTCTATCATGGAATATCTTGAGTTTCGTTCCGCTATGGGCTACTCCAATGAGCATGAACAGCAACTGCAGCATTTCGACAGGTATTGTTATGAACACTGCCCGGAACAAACCGAGCTGACAAAAGAAGTTGTCCGCGGCTGGTTCTACGACGAAATCGCAAGAGGCCGTTCCTGTTTGAGCAGCAAGGCTACCGCCATACGCTTATTTGCAAAATATCTCGGCGTATCGGCTTATATACTGCCGATGAGTTGTGTACCCAAAACGCCGGACTATCTGCCATACATCCTGACAGACAGTGAACTTGCTGCATTGTTTCATGCCGCCGATACGATGGAATATAAAAATGACCCATTCTTTCGTGAAACAGCATCCGTCCTTTTGCGGCTGCTCTATTCATGCGGGTTAAGACCAAACGAGGGCAGAAACATAAAGCTGGAGCATATCAATTTCAAAACCGGCGAGCTTTTCATCACAAAAACCAAACGCAGGAAAGAACGGATTGTCGTAGCTTCTGACGATATGTTGCTGCTGCTGAAAAAGTACCGTTCCCAAAGAGCTATTTTCGACAAAGGGAATGAATATTTTTTTATCCATACGGATTCCTCTGCCCTGAAATCATGGCAGTTGACCGCACTTGTAAAATCATGCTGGGCAGCGGCACATCCAGAAGTTGACCCAAAACTATTGCCACGTTTAAGGCCATATGATCTCCGCCACCGATTCGCATCGACAGTTCTGCAACGCTGGCTTGATGAAGGCAGGAATCTCTATGCGATGCTCCCTTACCTTCGTGCTTATATGGGACACGAAAAGTTTTCGGACACCGCTTATTACATCCACATCCTGCCGGAACGCCTTATGGTATCTCCGGGAGTACAGTGGGAAAACATTGACTGCATTGGAATGGAGGTGGACATATGGGCGCGTTAACCCCGTTATTCTCCCTTGTCCACGATTTCCTGCTGGTTTCGTTGCCGGATGAACAAAAATGCAGCCCAAATACAATACGTTCTTACCGTAAGTCTTTGGAATTACTTTTCGATTTCATCAAGACAAAGCGGAATATCTCTTTATGTGAGATCACTTTTGAGATGATTGACCGTAATGCTGTCTCGGAATTTTTGGATTATCTCGAAACAGAACGTAATTGCAGTATATCTACAAGGAACCACCGTCTGCATTGCATCCGTGCTTTCTATAAATATGCAGCACAAGAGGACATCACTGTAATTTCCCATTTAGAGGAAATACAAAAAGTAAAAAAGGCAAAAGAGCCTGAAACCATTGTTGAGCACATGAGTGAAGACGCTGTTAATGCAATCCTGAAGCAGCCCGACACTTTCACGGAAAAAGGGAAAAGAGATGCATTTCTGCTTCTGTTTCTCTATAAAACCGGGGCACGTGTTCAGGAACTCGTTGACATCCGCCTTTGTGATATACAATTAGGCAGACATCCTAAAGTGACCATCCACGGAAAGGGGGCGAAAACTCGGTCAATACCATTGCGGGATGATGTGGTGCAGCACCTGAAACAATATCTTGCACTGTTTCATCCAGAGGAACATTTATTTTCTGAGCAGCATCTGTTCTACGTTACACGGAGCCGAATGAAAAAACGCATGACCGAAGATAACGTAAGGCAACTGGTTAGAAAATATGGCAAACAGGCACGTGAAATCTGTAAAGAAGTGCCTGAAAATGTGCATCCGCATTTATTCCGTCATTCCTGGGCGATGATCTTGTATCAGAATGGAGTAGATTTAACCTTAATTTCTCAATGGCTGGGCCATTCTAATCTTGAAACTACGCTTATCTATGCCCATGCGGATACGGAGTTGAAGCGAAAAGCACTCGAACAGGCTGTACCGGATGACAGTCCGCTTAAGGAACACCTTAATGCTGCACGTTATAAGGTCAGCGATGAAGAGCTATTAAAAAGGCTTTGCGGCCTAAAATAATCAGTTAGAGTTATCAGAAATTTATGTTGTGCTGTTTTCTTGAAACAGTGGCTTCACTCATTGTTTTTCTGATAACTCTTTTTTTCTGATAAGGGCGTTTATCATGAATTCATGATAAGCGCCCAAATGTATAAAAGTGCTGCTGCCAGTAGCTTGTGTTGATGTTCGCATAGGAGATCGGATCCCCGCAATGGATCATCATCCCGTTGCCCACATAGATTCCCACATGGCTTGCGCCGCTGGTGTTATAGGTGCCCTGGAAGAAAATCAGGTCGCCGGGCCTTGCATCCGCGCTTGATACAGGCGTACACACGCCTAAAAGCCCGTCTGCAGTCAGGCGTCCGAAATTCCAGCCCACGCCGCAGTGATTGACCACCCAGGAAACATAGCCGGAACAGTCAAAGGAAGTGGAAGGGCTTGCGCCGCCCCACACATACGGATAGCCTAAATACTTTTCAGCCTCCGCAAGCATAGCCGCAAATTTTTCATCCGCAAGGGTCTCCGGCGGTACATCATAATTGAAATAATTCCCTCCGCCACCTGCGCCTATTGCCGGCAGATGCCGCTCGCTGGTATCGCCGGTATCGGCGAAATACATGGGATTCATATACTGGCCGTCAACCAGCACCTCCAGGTGCAGGTGCGACCCGGTGGAATTTCCGGTACTGCCGACCTTCGCAATCACATCCCCGGCTTTTACCTCCTGTCCAGCAGATACTAAGATTTGCGAACAGTGGCCGTATTTGGTAGTAAGGGAGTGCCCCTCGTAAGCCTCGCCCTCAATGGCAACGCACAGGCCATAGCCGCCCGCGTTTCCTGCCAGCGTGACCGTGCCGTCATGCCCGGCCAAAATCTCCGTGCCCTGGGGCATCCCGATGTCAACGCCGGTATGGTAGTTCTTTCCCCCGCTGATTGGGTGTACCCGGTAGCCGTAGTAGCTGGTGACATAGGGCAGCCAGTTCGTGCCAAACACATTTTTCACATACTGCCGGTTGCCTTTGGTCTGCAATAAAATCTCGCAGATTTCCTTCTGGTCTGCGTCCATGCGTGAAACCACCAGGTTTTCAAGCGGCGTGGAAGTAAGCGTTACATTCAAAATGCGCCACTCATAAGGCACTTCTTCTTCGGTTTCTTCGCCGGTCTTCGGGTCAATGCTTGTTTCTGTCCGGTAACGGATTTCCGTTTCCTCCGTGAAGGATAGGAAATACTGCCCGTTAAAAAGCTCCCGGAGGACGCTCTCGATCTGCGTATAGGTAAAATCCTGATACGCAGAGGTGAGATACCCCATCAAAACATAAGGGTCATGCTCAATGGGGCCGATATTATAGCGGTATTCGTCATAACCGGGCCGGTCCGATTCCACACGGTTGATCTGCATCTGCAGGTCCGTTTCCCACTCGGTATAGACAAGCTCCGCATTGTTGATGTCCACATCATCCGCCAGATAGGTAGAGGCGGCAAGGCTCCCCAGCCCTCCGGTTCCCAGATTAGAAAAGGAAGAAAAGAGGGAGGCAATCAGGAAAAATACCAAAAGGAGCAGGATCACGATTCCGCAGATTACCGGGTGGCGCTTGACAGCGTGAACCACGCCGGCAGCGATCTTTTCTGTTGTAACGGCGGTGTCCTTTGCGCGCTTTCCCGTTTTTTTCGCTTCCCTGGCTGCTTTGGCATACTGGCGTTTTATTTTCTGTTTCTGCCACATCCGGGCAAGAAGATTTTTCTTCAGCTCCGGGTTGTCCTGTAATGCCTGCCGGTAGGCAAGCCGGGCATTGGCCCTGGCTGATTTCTGCTGTAATTTTGCCACCCTGCGGTATGGCGCGGTCTTATGCCTGTGATATGCCATGCGCAGCCCCGACTCGCTTACAAGCTCGGTGCGGTGGGCCGCTTTAATGCCGACATTTTCATTTTCCGCCTGATAGATTTTTTTGTGGGCGTAGCCAACCGCCATGTTTGCGCCGGCCTTTACCGGGCGCATCGGAGCAGGGCCCTTTACATGGGCCCGCTGGGATTTCACCTCCTTTTCAAATTTCAGGCGTTTTTTGGCCTTGCCCGTATCAGGGTCAGAAGATGTTTCCATCCACAGCTTACGGCGGGCAGGCAGGCGGTTTTCCGCCTGTTCCAGCTTTTCCGCTGTCCGTTCCGCTTTCCGTCTGGCCTGGGTGAGCTTTTTATCCGCTGTTTCCGGTGGGAGTTCGTCAGCGGCAAATTCCAGCTTGGAAGGCCGTTTTGGTTCTCCTTCGGCTGCCTCCGGCGGTTTCTCCTTTGGTTCCTCGGCTTTGGCCGCCTCCTGGAAACGCTGCTGGTATTTGTTGCCGTGCTGGTGCATCCGTGAACGGCGTTCTGCCTGACCGGGTTCTCCCTGTGTGTGGCGTTCTGTACCAGAATTGCCACTGCAAGAATCCGCACGCCGGGAATCTTCATATCTGAAATCCCTCCGGCGCGGTTCCGGTGCAGAAGTTCCCGGCTCCAAATGGTTCTGTGTTTCAGGTACCCGCACCGGCTCATGATCCATATCCCTGCCTTCCAAATGTTCCGGTATGGAAATATCCGCCTGTTGCGGTATATCCGCTTTGAAAGGCTGTGTATCATCCGCTGCCTGCTGTGCTGCGGTTTCATACCTCCGGGCCGTTCCCAAAGAAGAAGGGGCGTCCCTGGCCCGCAGCAGGTTAAAATCCTGTTCGCTCTGCCGGGTGTCCATACGCTCCTCCCCATGAGAATCACGGACCGGCATCCGGGCATCTTTCTTTTTCCTCTGAAATTCTTTTTCCCGCGGCACTGTTATCACCTCCAGTCATTTTTATTTTCGGGAATTTATGCACCTGCCACTTCATCAGGCCGTGTTGTGAGTACGCTGTATAACAGGGTGTCTTTCGGAAAATGATCGACAAAGGGGATAATCACATTTCCGAAAAACAGAAGCCCCTCGCCGGGACCGGAATGGGTTACATAAGAAAGCTGGTGCGGGGAAATTCCCAACTGTTTCGCCAAAATCTGCCGGTCCCCCTGGGCCTGGTTCAGCATGTAGATAAAATCCGAGTTCTCAAAAATATTCTCAATCTCACGGGAGGCCAGCAGGTCTTTCACATTCTGCGTCAGGCCGCTCGGTATGCCGCCCCATTTACGGAATCTTTTCCAGATTTCCACGCTGAAACTTCCGGTCTGCCCTTTCAAAAGGAGATGGAATTCGTCGATATAGAACCAGGTCGTCTTGTGCTTCGAGCGGTTGGCGGTAACACGGTTCCACACGGCATCCTGCATAATGAGAAGCCCGATCTCTTTCAGGGCCTTGCCCAGAGATTTGAGCTGGAAGCAGAGTACCCGGTGGTTGTTCATGTCAATGTTGGAACGGTGATTGAACACATTCAGGGAGCCATTGACGTAGATTTCCAGCGCCGTAGCGATATTCTGCGCCTCCGGTTCAGACTGCTTCAAAAGCAGCTCATACAGGTCGCCCAGGACCGGCATATTCTCCGGGCGCGGGTTCTGCAGGTAATCCCGGTACACAAGCCTCGTGCAGCGGTCAATGATGGTCCTCTCAATCGGGGAAAGCCCTTCCTTGCCGCCGATAATCAGGTCACACAGCGACAGGATAAAATCGCTTTTCAGTGTGATGGGGTTTTCATCGTCCGAATAGTCCAGGTTAATGTCCATCGGATTGATATAGTTGGTGGAAGTCGGGGAAATGTCAATGACCTGCCCCTGGGCTCCAAACTGCTGTACCAGAGGCCCGTACTCATTTTCCGGGTCTGCAATAATGATGTCATCCTCCGTCAAAAGGAACACGTTGACGATCTCACGCTTGGCAGAGAAGGACTTGCCGCTGCCGGGCGTTCCAAGAAACAGGCCGTTTGGATTCTTTAAGTTCTTGCGGTTCGCCATAATCAGGTTATTACTTAATGCGTTCAGACCATAATAAAGAGCCTCGCCCTCCTGGAACAGCTCGCAGGTCGTAAACGGCACGAAAATGGCGGTGCTGCTGGTCGTAAGCCCACGCTCAATTTCAATCTGGTTCAACCCTAAGGCAAGAGAGGACATAAGCCCCTGTTCCTGCTGGTAGTCCAGACGTTTCAGGGCACAGTTATATTTCTGCGCAATACCGGAGGCAGACAGAATATCATTAAACAGCTTTTGCCGTTTGGAAGCGATATTCTCCACCAGCACTGTCACAAGAAACATGCGCTCATTCCGGCTCTGCAAATCCTGTAAGAGATTCTTTGCTTCTTCGCCGTAGGTGGCAAGGTCGGTAGGTATGATGTCCATGTCATACCCGGCACGGACCGCTTTCTTCTGTTCCTCAATGGTCATTTTCTGCAAATCGGACATCTTGCGCTTGATGTTCTTGATCGCCTGGGCCTGGTCGATGGACTGGATATGCAGGTTCACCGTCACGGCGTCGTCCAGGTCTAAAAGCTCCGCCAACAGCCGGTCCGTCAGCTCCGGCGCTAAAATCTGCAAAAAGGACACCGCCCCGGAATGGTCGGCCACCCGGAAGGTCTTTCCGTCATTTGAGAACGACAGTCCGGAGGGCGCAATAAAATCTTTTGTGGAAAGTCCGGTTTTCGGCAGGTCCGCCCAGGTAAAATGAAACTTTTCCTGCCCGTCCGGGTGTAGCTGGCTGTGAAGGAGCTCCAGGCGTTCCAGCCCGTCTAACGGCTTTGCCTGTGCCCCTAAGGCTTTGAAATTTGCCAGCACGTCGGCCTCGATCCGCTCCAGGCGCATCTTCGCGGTGCGAAGGTCGTCAGCCTCTATGCCGAAGGTGATATATTTCCGCTTGGTAAGGCCGTTGTTGCCTTTTTGGAGCTGGCCCTTTAACATATCCCCATACTCTTTGCGGATTCCGTCATATTCGTCACCGCGGATGGGGATGTCGATACTGCGGGCGAAATCCTGCATATTGGCCCGCTGGTTGATGAAGGTAAGCTGCACATGGATCGAAGCGTCAAAATAATTGAGGAAATCACAATAGCCCTCAAAAATCTGCGCTTTGTCATCCGCCTGTGCAAGCTGGTAGTTAATATCGAAAAACTGCACCGTCTTGGTGTAGAGCTTATCATTCAGCCGGCAGATTCCATCCCGGTACATTTCCTTATAGGGAATACTCTGCTGGACCGTCTGCGGGGCGTCCGTTTTCAGCCCGGCAAAAAAGCCGCCCTTTTTAGGCGGCCTGGTGCGGACAGTCTTATTTCCGCTTGTCTTTGCGTCGGCCCTGACCGTTTTTGCCTGCCTGATGTTTCTTTGCAGACGTTTTTCCTGGGCCTCCTGCTGCTTGGTTTTTGGCAATCCTCATATCCTCCTTCTTTGACATAGATTTATACAGGTTTTCCGTCCGGTATGGCCGTTTCTTCGGCCAGAGCTTATAGCGGAGCCTGTTTTTCAGAAGTTTCTCCGCTGGCTGCCCGTCCCGCTCATACATGGCGAAAAAGAAAAAGGGCATCATAAGCCCGATCATGAGCAGCACTGCCGCCGAGTTGCCGATAGCGCCGCGGGTAAGGAAATATACCGGCAGCCCCACCAGCGCGGCCAGGCTGAAACAAATGAGCTGGCGCTTCGTCAGGTTAAACGCCAGCTTGGTCTTGACTTTCGTTAAGTCTTTGGGTACGGGTACATAAGGCATTGTTTTCACCTCCAATCGTGATATATCATCAGTATTTATCCGGTTCCCTCGTGTCTGTCTTTCCGGGCATCGTGATACTGGATTCCACCTCATTGCCCCACACATCCCAGCCGGGGGCCTGCTGTCTCGCAAAAAGTTCTACCCTGGGCTGGTCGCCCATGAGCTTCACAATCTTATCCCGCACCTCGTCCGGCTTCTTACTGTGCTGCTCGATATGGGAGATCACAAACTGGTGGATTCCCGCACACTGGCGTTTTGGGTGCCCCCTGGTCGCCAGTAAGCACACCTCCGCGTTTGAGCGGGTCCAGAACCCCATCCCATAAAACCAGGAATCCGCTTTCCGGTTCTGTTTCAGCCAGAGGAAGGCCAGTGTTTTATATTTGAATCCCCATGCTTCAATCACACGGAAGGCTTCATTGAGCTGCGGGAAGGTGGCCCATAGAAAAAGCGCGCTGTCTTTGGCCACAAGGTCTGCAACCGGCAGTGCGCATATTTCTTCTATGCTCATGGTTGGGTAATGGTTTTCCGCCACCCCGTTGCCGCGTTTCATATCATAACGCCAGGGTGGGTCCGCATACACGATGCCATATTTTCCAGCTTCCGGCATTATCGGGCCTGCTCATTCTTGGCGGGAGCAGGCTTTGCCGGCTGCGTCTTGACCTTGCCAGCGTTTTCTTTCAGGGCGCCGGTCAGGGAAGGTTTCTCCGCCGCTCCCTTTGTCGCTTCAAGGGTGGCCTGCAAATTTTCAATCGCCTGGCCGTACCCTTCAATCAGGGCGTCGTTAAGCTGCCTGCGGAAATCCGCCGTCACCGGCCAGCAAACATCCCTCCATTTTCCCTGCTTATCCTGGGTAGAGGGCATGTTGACATACAGCCCCTTTTCGCCGGAGCAGATACGGAAGCCGTCAATCTTGAAGCTGTCGCCGATAGTCACATTGGCGTAAGCCAGCAGGTTCCCCATCGGGGCAATCGGGCGCACAGTTACATCCAGCTTCAAGCCTCCGCCCGCCTGATTCTCCGCCACCTGTACCTCCGGCTGCATGGATTCATTGTTTGTCTTACTCATATAAAAAAGTCCTCCTTCTTGTTAAAATGTAGGTTGGTTACACGCTAATGCGAGTTAAAAATGCTTTTGGATAGCGAGCCTGTCTTAAACAGGGCAAAGGCCAGCAGGACCGTATAGCCTGCCGTGCCCCAGATCGCACCGTGAATGTCGCCGGAAGAGGGGATCGACTGGACCAGCACCGCATAGATTGCGACGCAGACCAGGATTAGGAACCCCTGGAAACCTAAAGCAAACAGGGAGCGCAGGTAATTTGTCCCCATCTGCCCCCATTCACGGTTTGCCATTGTGGAAAAGGGTATGGGTGCCAGGCTGACCGTAAGATATATCTCGATCATACGGCCATACACAATGACAAAGATCACGATAGACAACACCCACATGCACAGGTTGATAATGTTGGTCTCCAGCCACAGGCCGATCAGCTCCCACATCCCCATTGCCTCAAGCTGCGTCTCCAGGTCGGCCAGCGCAGCGGTAACATCCATGTTCCCGTTTATTACGCCGGCGCTTCGGCTCACCACATTCTGGGCGACGTCAAACACCGCCATGACGATAGTAAAACAGTTGGTGAGCAGGTATGTGGCAACAAAGGTTTTGAAAATCCACTTGAAGATGTTGAACGTATCAAAATCGTGCATGTTGTTCTTTTCAAGGATCATCTGGATCAGTTCATATACAAGAACAAAAGTCAGGATAATTCCCGCAATGGGAATGACGACGGTTTCAGAAAGATTCTGGATCATACTGAACACGCCGCCATTCCACCCCTGCGGAGTCTGACCTACCTGCGAGGCCACATCCGAGACCTGGCTGTTGACGGACTCAAAGATACCGGTGTATTGTCCTGTAATCGCTTCGATTAAGCCCTCTTTAATCCAGTCTGTTATCCTTTCAAACAGACTGCCCATCGGCTATTAACCGAACAGGCCGGAGAGCAGCGGAATCAGCGTGGCACCCACCAGCGCAATACCGCCGCCAGCCATAAGCTGTTTCATGCCCTGACTCTTTACTGATGTGCGATAAAGAAGTAATAGAAGTGTAAAAAATTTTGCCGTTCCTATCCGGCACTTAGCTCTTGTGTCGGATAGGTCGGGCGGTTATTCGGGCAAGTCCACCTTGCCAACAAAAGAATAATAAATCTCAATGTCCTGTCTGCGGGTCTTGTTCTCGTCATAGCTGCACTCATGTACAACGATTTTCTCTACAAACTCCCGCAGCAGAGTAGGGGTAAGTTCTTCAAAGCTGGTATGCCGCCGAACAACATTCATAAACTTTTCTGCGTTCACGGTGGCTTCCTGTGCTTTGGAAAGCTCCGCTTGGATAGCGGCGGCTTTTTCTTTCAGTTCCCGTTGCTCTGCTTCATAGTCTGCCGACAGCTCTGTGAAACGCTCGTCTGATATGCGCCCGGTCACGCTGTCCTCATACAGCCGCTTGAAGATAGCGGATAACTCGGCTATGCGTTTCTCGGCGGCTTCCAGTTCCTTTTTCTTGGCGGCGTTCCTGCGCTTGCCCCCGTCCTCGTTCTGCTCAATCAAGAGCTTTATAAACCGGGCTTCATGCTTTGCCGCATAGCTGGTCACTTTCCGCAGATTGGATAGTACACCAGCGGTCAAGAGGTCGGTGCGGATAAAGTGCGCTGTACAGTCATGGGTGCGTTTCTTGTAGTTGCCGCAGATATAACAGTCCTGCTTGCGCTTGTCCGTCTGGTATCGCTGCTGATACATCACACTGCCGCAGTCTGCACAGAACAGTATGCCGGAGAACAAGCCCACTTCATCATAGCGGTTGGGGCGTTTGCGCTGCTTGCGAAGCTCCTGCACCCGTTCCCATGTTTGGGTGTCTATGATAGGCTCGTGGTGGTTCTCGAATATCGCTTGCTTTTCCTCCGGGTTTTCTACGCTGTGCTTGACTTTATAAGAGAGTTTTTCCGTCTTGAAGTTTACCAGGCAGCCCGTGTATTCCCGGTTTTCAAGGATATGCACAACGGTATTGGTTGCCCACTTGCACTCATAGCCGGGGTGGTAGCGGCGAGTGCTGCCCGTCCTGCGGTATTCCAGCGTCCCCGGCGTGGGGATTTGCTGCTCTGTGAGCATACGGGCTATCTTGGTCGGACCATTCCCGGCAAGGCAGAAATTGTATATCTGCTTGACTACGGGTGCAGCTTCCTCGTCAATGATGAAATTTTCGTCCTCGTCCATGAGGTAGCCATACACAGGCTTGCTTGTGATAGGCTTGCCACTCATGCCTTTTGAGCGTTTCACTGCTTTGATTTTCTTGCTCGTATCTCTCACCAGCCATTCGTTAAAGATATTCCGCAGCGGGGCAAAATCATTGTCGCCCTGTGCGCTGTCCACTCCGTCATTGATAGCGATGAAGCGGACACCTTTCTGTGGGAAAATCATTTCCGTGTACATTCCCACTTGCAGGTAGTTTCGCCCTAACCTCGACATATCCTTTACGATAACTGTCCCGACTTTTCCGGCTTCAATGTCCGCAAGCATGGCTTGAAAACCGGGTCTTTGAAAGTTCGCACCAGAATAACCGTCGTCCGTGTACCAGCGCAGATTGGAAAAGCCGTTCTGCTTTGCATAGGTTTCAAGGATACGCTTCTGATTGGAAATGGAATTGCTCTCGCCTTGCAGCTCGTCCTCATGGGAAAGTCTTGGGTAAAGGGCGGTAATTGGTTGTTGGTTGGTCTGTCTTAACATAAAATCCTCCGTTTCCGACAGCCAGCCCCACTATTCCGTACCTTGATTGTACCACATGGGGCGGCTGTCTGTATAGCGGCAAAAGCGTCAAATCTGCTTCTTTATGGTCGGTCAAATCGCCGTTTTTTGTGTAGTAGCTTCCGCTTCCAGCACTTTCATCATCTTGTCGGCTGCGGTGTCGGTTGCGCCCTGCTTGAAGAAGCCGGAAACGGTAAGGACGGAGTTGCCCATGCGGATTTCCGTTACACAGTCCGGGCGGCGGTCTGTTTTGGTGGTGCTTGTCTGTTTGGTTTCTGTCATAGGCTCTCCTTTCGCTGCTTCATCAGTTGCTTTAATCGTTCCAGCTTTTCCTGTGCGGTTTCCTTTCGGAAGTTGCTACCCGTGAAGCGGACGGGGGCGCACATGGAAGTCAGCCTGTCATAGATACGGGCGTGGGGCGTGTCCTGCGGGTGCTGCAATTCCTCCAGCGTGAGGTTGGTCGTGGCGATCAGCGGCTTGCCGCTTCGGTAACGGCTGTCAATCACGCTATAAACCTGTTCCAGCCCGTATTCTGTCCCTCGCTCCATACCGAAATCATCAAGTATCAGCAGGGGGTAGCTGCAAAGGCGGGAATTATACTCATTCCTGCCCTCAAAGCTGGCGGCAAGGTCATTGAGTATTGTTGCAAAGTTTGTCATGCAGACGGCAACCTCTTTCTCCATAAGGGCGTTGGCGATACAGGCGGCAAGGTAGCTTTTTCCTGTCCCCACGCCGCCCCAGAACAGGTAGCCGATATTTTCAGCCTGCATGGTTTCCCAGCTCTCCACATAAAAACGGGCGGTTGCGGTCTGCGGGTTTCTGCCGTTGTCATGCTCAAATGTCCAGTTCCGCATAGCAGGGTCGGTAAAGCCCCGGCGTTTCAAGTCCTCCACTGTTTCAAGGTGCTTCTGTCGGCTTTCAGCGGCTTCCCGTTTTTCACGGGCTGCCCGCTGGCAGTCGCACTCTGTCGGGTGTCGGTCATGCCCTAACCATTGGGCGGTTTCTTTTGAAAAATAGGCTTCTTTGGGCGTATGGCACTTGCCGCAGTATAAAAGCCCGTCCTCGCCTGTGTAGTCCTCCGCTTCGGCGGTAGTGGCTGTAATGTCCGTAATCATAGCTTCAATCTCGTTTTTCATAAGCTCTCGCCCTCCTTGCATGAATAATCGGGTATGCCCTGTTTTGGGGCAGCCTTGCCTTTGGCAGCGTCCTCCTGCGCCCACTTGTAAATGGTGGCTGCATGGCTGTGGTACTGCTTCCCAGTGGAAGCGATATGGCAGGAAAGCCGGTCAATATAATACTCCCACTTGTCGGGCAGCTCTGTTTTCAGCCCGGAAAGCTCTGTATCGGTCAGTATCACATTGTTGTATCTGCCATAAGCAGCGGGGACGGGGTGTCCCGTTTCTCCCTCTCTCTCTTTTTCTATCTCTATCTCTTTCTCTAACTCTATCTCTGGTGGACGAATGTCGGACAAATGTCCGCCTTTTGTCCGGGGCGGTAAAAGTGCCTTGTTTTCCAGCCTTGCAGCCCGTTTTCTCTCGGCTTCGGTAGAGGACTGTCCTATCATCAGCTCAATGTCGGTCATATAGAAAGCCCCACTGTCAAGCTGCTCCACAAGCCCCAACTGCCGGAAAATCTCTAAAGCCCTCTCAACTGTCCCTATCTGATGGCGGGTCAGTGTCGCTATCATCTGCGCTGTGTAGGGGATATGCTCGTCAAGTTGCAACTTCCCGCCGTTTTTCAGCGATTTTAAGTACAGCTTCAAGAGGATATTGGAATATAAAATCCCGTCTTTCATATCTTCCAGCAGCACAATGGAGTCGCTGTCAAAAAAGTTCTCTTTCAGCTTGAGGTAGTAATACTTGCGGTTATCTGCCATTGTCCCTGTCCTCCTTTTTCCGGCGTTTGGAGTAGTAGCGGGGGCAGAGTATGATAACCGCCCGGAAGCTCTGCTTGCAGCTATGGGTACAGCCCCGGCAGAGGTCGTTGTATGTGATACGGTCGCAGGTGGTATTCCCAACTTTCACTTGCCGCAGGAAAAAAGACCATTCCAGCCGCCGTTTCTTGCTCATTCTTGGCATGGGTGCGCTCCTTTCTGCCGTTTCCGCTGGTGTGACGGTATCGGCGGTAATTCTGTATCATCTCGGTATCATTTTCGGGGTTTTTCTGCCCTGTAAGCCTGTTAAAAAATCCTTTGGTATTGCGGATAGGGTACGGGGCAGCCCCCTTGTTCGGTATGGGTTCGGGTACATTTTGGGGTGGTTTTTATCGATCCTGTTCCTGCCTTTTCACAGGCTTGCGTTCCCGGCGTAAAATCTGGTCGATATTGCCCTTGACAGTCTGTAAGCGGCGGTATTCCTCCCGTTTTGCCCGGTAATCGTTGTAGCCGCTGTTTTTCTCTTTGATAAGGCTTTCAATCTCTGCTTGCAGGGATTTATAGCTCGGCAGCTTGGAAATGCCGTTCTCCCTGAAATAACGGGCGGCTGCGTCTGCTATAATAAAGTCACTTTCGTGCTTCTGTCGGTAGGCTGCTTTTGCTTTGGCGTTTTTCTGCTGTTTCAGCCCGTCCCGGACAGGGCGGGTCTTGGAATAGGCAAGTACCTGCCGTTGCAGCTCCTTTTTCCCGTTCAGCGTCTTTTCCACCTGCTTCAGCTCTGTAAGGCTTTCCTGCATGGCGGCATAGGCGGCAGAACAGGCTTCGTCCAGTTCCTCCGGGGAAGAAAAGCCGTACTGCTGATAAGCGGTAACGGTAGCTGCCATTTGCTTTAGGTTGTGCTTTGCCTCCCAGCGGTCATAGCCCACGCCCTTGCCCTCGGCTCGCTTGGCTTCCCGGTCAACCATGCGCTGCAAGGTGTTGTCTGCCGGGGTGGTTTTTGCGGCTTTTTCCTCCCGCAAGCGTTCCTTTTGGGTGTGTGGGTATTCGGGTATGTCTGTGGTCTGTTCGGCGGCTCTGTGGGCGTTCTGCGTGAGCAGGGCAAGGACAGCAGCCTTGTCAAAATCGTCCCCCAGCTTCCGGGCTGTGATAGGCTTTGTCCTGTCCGGCGTGAGGTAGGAAAGCCGCCCCCGGCTCTCCTTGACGGTCACGCCCTCCCGCAGCAAAAGGGAAGAAAACTCGTCAAAGCTGGTAGCTTGGGAAAGTGCCTGCCGTATCGTCCGGCGCAGCTTCGCCTTGTCCGTTTCAAACTTGGTGGGCTTGGTCGGCTGTCCTGCGGCTTCTCTGGCAGCGTTCTCTTTATCAAGGGCAAGCTGCCCTTTCTTTGCCGCCCAGTATTCCCGTTCCGTTATCCGTTCCTTGCTGCCGTTCAAAAGATCGATTTGGTAAAGCCCCTCCCGGTGGCACATCTCCATGACTTCACTCTTGAAATATTCCATAGCGGCATTGGTGCAGCGGTGCTTGTAGCCCTCCCGTGTGTCGGCTGGTCTGTCCATGTAGGGCAGAAGCGGGACTTCATAAATCCGCAGGGAGTTGAGGACGATATGCACATGGATATTGCCGCTGTGGTTATGCCCGTCCGGGTGGGTGCATACAAGGGCTTGGTGTCCGGGGAAATGCTCTTTACAGAACTTCTCGCCCAGCTCCTGCGCCCGGTCTACGGTCAAGCCGTTGTCTGTCCCGTCCCGTGGGTCAAAGCTGATGATATAGTGGTGGCTTTTCACATCTTCCCGTTTTTGGTTTTTCTCATAGCGAAGATTGGCTCGCATACAGGCAACGGCGAAATCTTCGTCCCCGCAGTTGATGGAAGAAATGCGGTAATCCTCCCTCGGTATCAGCCGCCCGTTTTCATCAAGAGTGGGCTTCATGGTAAACTCGTCATGCTCAAATGTGAGATAGGCTTCCGCTGCGCCATAGTCGGCATTTTTAGAGCTGATATGTTTGAATGTTGCCAACAGCGTCACCCACTTTCTGCAAAACTTCAAACTTTAGGGCAGCAAGGTCGGAAACCGCCGCCCGTACCTCCCCGGCAAGCTGCGGGTAGGGGCTGTGCCACTCGTTCAGCGTCCGGGCTATCTGGTTTAAGTTGCCGCCGATCCTGCCGTATTCGGCGGTCAGTTTCCCGACAGCGGCAAGCAGCTCGTCATTGACAGGAGAAACGGTTATGATGGGGCGTATGGCTGCCCCGGTTATGGCTTGCCGGATAAACTCGGCTTGGCTCATGTTGTAAGCAGAAAGCCGTTGGGCAAACTCGGCGTATTCTTCCTCGGTCATGCGTGTTTTGACTACCCGGCTGCGGTGCGGTGTGTTGTATCGTTTTCGCATGGTAAAACCTCCTTTCTGTGCGTGGTGTCCTCTCACTAATAGGAGAAAAACGGGGTGTGAAGCGGAACTGTTTTTGAAAAATCCGAAAAAATATTTTGAAGGATTTTTAAGCGGCGCAAGCCGCATAAGCAGGGTTTGGGGAAGGCACTCCCCAACAAGATTCCCGCAGGGGCAAAATGAGCGAAAAGCGAATTTTGGTACTGCGGTAGAATCTTGCTCTCCGTGACTGCAAACTTTCTCTCACTTCCGTCCGCCACTTTTTTGGAAAACTGCAACCACAAAAGTTTGTTTCTCTTTTTCTGCTACTACTAATCCTGTAAAGGGCATTCCTGCCCGCTTTCGCTAAAATGACACCGGACGCAGTGGTTTCTACCCGGTGTTGGAGAAATCCTTTCTCTTTGCCCTCTACTACGGGTAAATGCTCCAAATGCCAAACACCAGGGCAGAAAAATTCCCTCCTCGCTTACTACTACAACCGGCAGGGGGCAAAATGGCCGGGAGCGGAGCCGGACAACAAAAAAAGCAGTAAATCTTTTTCAAGACTTACTGCTTTCGCTGGCCGCGTCGGTGGCGGCTGGTATTCAGTTTTTATGACTTGTCCGGTGGTTCGTCAAGCCGGAACTTGAATTGACAGTCAATTAACCGCTGCTTTACATAGTCCTCCACCTCGGCGTTGACCTGCCCGTTCACTTTTGAGAAATAGCGGATATATCCGGCGTAGTGGAGCAGGACAGCGTTCACGGCTTCTGGGTCGCCCTCACGGGCTTTGAGGATTGTTTCATAGGGGAGAAGTCTACTCATACCGGCTCACCCCCATTTCTTCGCGTAGCCGCTGCAAGGCAAGCTGGATATGCCGCCCCGCTGTGCTGCGTGACCGGCCAATACACGCGCCGATCACGCGCTGCGGCTGGCGCAGAAAGTAATAGCGCAGGATTTCTTCCCGCGTCTGCTCCGGCAAAACAGAGATCGCGTCGGCAAGGGCGGCGTTGCAGAGCAGGACGGTCTGACCGCAGACGGTAAATGGGTATTCCTCGTCCGGCTCCGACGCGGCAAACTGGACAAACTTCTCGTTCATCAGATAGTCAAGGGAAACTTGCCGTTCCCATTGCCGTTTAAGCTTCAAAATCTTGTCCAAGGCGGCACAGCGGATAACAGTCTTGCAAAAGGCGTTGTACCTGCGCTGGATATATTCTTGATAGGCTATCTGGTCGGTCATGGAAATTCCCCTTTCTGAATAATAGTGCGGGGCGGTGGCACTTCTTGCTGTCGCCCCTTGATTGCCTACCAGCAAAGGCGGGCGGGGCTGTCAACGGCTGCGCATATGCGCCGTTCATCTTGACCGTTGACTGGCTCGGCTGGGTTTGCTATTTACCCGACAAACTTGAATTTATTTTAAGCTATCACGTTTTACCTTCTTAAGCCTTACTATCATTACCATAGGAATTTCTTTGTTGGTTTTAAAACATTCTTCATAAAATCCATCAATGACAAATCCAGCTCTAAAACAAAGGTTAAAAATATCTTGTATGGAACGATGATAATAAATCTGCTCTTTCGGTTGCCCTTCAATCGCTATATCATAGTAACTGTGCGGTGTCATATATTTTTCAGTCAACGTGACAAAACAAGGGTGTTGCGTTGCAAAGACAAAAATTCCGCTTTCCTGCAACAGTTCATAAACAGCCATAAGAAGTGGTTCAATATCCGTAATATCCATAATTGCCATATTAGAAACTGCTTTCGTAAAGGCTCGATTTCTTTTTAATTCTAATATACTTTTTCTATCGGTCGCATCCGCCACACAAAATTCAATTTGTTTTGCATATTGTGATTGCCGTCTTTTAGCCAATTCTATCATTTTTTTGCTGTAATCAAAAGCGACAACCGAAGCGCCTCTTTGTGCAAGATACGAAGAATAATTTCCATTGCCACACGCAATATCCAAAATGTAATCCGCAGGATTAGGAGATAGAAGTTCCGTTACTTTGGGACGCACTACCTCTCTGTGAAATTCATTAGATTCGTCACCCATTGCATTATCCCAAAATTGTGCGTTCTCCTCCCAGATTTTTTTACTTTCCTCTGTTCCCATGTTCTCTCCCACTCCCCAAATTTGCTTTTTTGCTTCCATTAAATCTTCCTTACTATATTCCATTGTTACCCTCCATAACTTCTGATTGTTGCCGTCTTGACGATTATGTATCTTTACATTACCTTCTGAAACATATGGCGCACCTTGTCCAGGCGGCTGTTTGGACGGCGGGGCTGGATGACCGGCTGACCGACAGCGGCCTGATATCCTTTCAGCTCTGTAAGGCATACGCTCCGCCCGTTGGTGTAAAAGGCCAGATCAGTACGGTATGCCTGTATACAGCGGGCGGGAATCTCGCCAGTAAAGACAACTTCATCCTTTTTTACCTGGGCCGTTTCGATGGTGGCACAGTATTTCGGTGCATCATGATAAGCCCTGGAAAGGTATTCCTGGGGCGCATAGAGGATGAAGGAGAGATAAGGTTCCAGCAGCTGCGTCCCCGATTCCTTCAATGCCTGTTCCAATACAATCGGGGCCAATGAGCGGAAGTCCGCCGGCGTGCTGACCGGACTGTAATAAAGCCCGTATTCAAAGCAAATCTTACAGTCCGTTACGTTCCAGCCGAACAAGCCCTGCTCCAGCCCGTAACGGATACCATCCCTGACAGCGTTTTGAAAACTCTGGTTCAAGTATCCCAGCGAAACCCGGCTCTCGTATTGTACACCGGAGCCAAGCGAGAGTGGTGTAACAGACAGTCCTATGGATGCCCAAAACGGGTTGGGCGGCACCTCGATATGGATGGTGTGGCTGGCTGCTTTGAGCGGCCGCTCCATATAAATGACGGAGGGTTCCTTTACCACTGTTTCAAGCTTGTATTTTTCCGACAGCAAAGCGGAAACAACCTCCAACTGCACCCGGCCCAAAAAAGAAAGAATGATCTCATGGGTGATGGAATCCACTTCGCAACGCAAAAGCGGGTCAGTATCCGCAAGTTGCGTAAGAGCGTCCAGCAGCCGTTCTCTTTGCGCTGCCGTTTTCGGCGCAATCGTCGTCCGCAGCATGGGGAGGGGGTCCTCGCGCCACCTTTTACGAGGGAGCCGGGTTTGGTCCCCTAATACATCGTTTAACCTCACGCTGTCGCTGGGAAGGATAACAATTTCACCCTGATAAGCGGTGTCTGTCCGAACAATTTCCCCTTTGGATGGAATACGCATCTCTGTGATTTTCAGCTTTTCTCTCCCGGCCAGGGCCACCGTATCCCGCAGGCGCAGCGTTCCGCTGTATAACCGTAGATAGACACGCCGCTGGCCGCAATCGGTGTACTCAACCTTGAAAACGCTGCCGCATAGGGCGGCGCCCCCCTGTTCCCCAATCGGTTGGAACAGCCCTGTCACCGCATCCATCAACGGTTGAATGCCAAGGCCATTTTTGGCGCTGCCATGATAGACTGGGAACAGGGAGGCGTCTTGAACCCGCTGCTGTTCCTCCCGCGCAAGTTTTTCCCGGCTGATTGGTTCTCCTGCGATATACTTTTCCAATAATTCATCGTTATTTTCGATGACCGCATCCCATGCTTCTATGTCGGTATTTTCCTCCAGGACTATTTCCGGGGACAGCGACACCGTCTGCTTGATGATAATATCGGCGGAGAGCTTATCCCGAACAGACTGAACCACGCTCTGCAAATCAACGCCAGCCTGGTCGATCTTGTTGATAAAGATAACGGTGGGAATGTTCATTTTCCGCAGGGCATGGAACAGAATACGGGTCTGGGCCTGCACGCCATCTTTAGCGGAGATCACCAAGATGGCCCCATCTAAAACAGCCAAAGAGCGGTACACCTCCGCCAAAAAATCCATGTGGCCGGGCGTATCCACAATGTTAACTTTACATCTGTGCCACTGGAAGGAAGTGACTGCCGCTTGAATGGTAATCCCACGCTGCCGCTCCAAAAACATGGTGTCCGTCCTCGTTGTCCCTTTTTCGACGCTCCCCGGTTCTGAAATGGCTCCGCTGGCATATAGCAGGCTCTCCGTCAAGGTCGTCTTTCCAGCGTCTACATGGGCAAGAATTCCAATATTGATTATTTTCATGTGATTGTCCTCCCTTTACAGCCCCAAAGGGCATAAAAATCCCCAGCAGTAAAATACTTTTACCACTGGGGATTATAAGTTGCGGACATACACATATACAGCATACACCTGTTTGTGATTGCTGTTTTTGGGGATATGTCAAAATTGATAAGGCAAAAGTATTCTTAAATTGGGTACAAAAAACTAAGCCCCTACAAAAGGAGCTATCATAATCCTTTGTTCCCACTATTTGATTATAGTTTTATTTAAGAATACCTTGCCGCATATTTTTTACTCCTTTTCTGGATTAAATCATTGTATCACATCAGTTTTAGGAAAGCAAGTACCTAAAAGAAATTTTTCTTCCCCTTATATGTAACAATCATACCGGCTTCCTAGCGTTCAGAATGTTTTCTGCTGTCTGCTGTGGTGTTTGGTTGGAATTGTCCAACCAAAAGCCGATCCGTGGTGTTGTCTGCATTTTACTAAATACAAATTCAATGTATACAGAAAGATATAAGGAGTGGGAGGGATTCCGCCGTAGTTGGCATTGTAGGAAAATCCAAAAGTTTAGATTTTCCCACAATGCTTATCTTTTGGTCTTTGGTTCGGAATAGTGTAGTGCTGGCGGTCTATCTCTTGTTTTCGGTTGCTTGCTTCCTTACCGTACATGAGCATTTGCCCCAGGGTTGTCATTGCCATAACCTTCCAGAAGGTTGATGACGCCCCATGCGCCGAGGCCGGCGCCCAGGGCAATAACCAGGATTTTCAGGGTATCAATCGCACTTGCAAAAAAAGCCATAAAGTTCCTCCTTTAATTTAAGAAATATTGTTTTTGTGTTGTGGCCATATCAGGCCGGAAACGAAAAAACGCCCCTGTGCTTCAGGAAAATTTACAAAAAGCACAGGGGCGGCAGAGTTCAGGATATACCTGAAAAAATATTTAGTTGTCAGGGGAGGGGCGAATCCTCAATAAAACCTCCTTCCGGTGAAAAGAAAAAGCCCGTCAAAGCCAGAAACCTTAACAGGCAGCTACATCATCCTACAGCCGAAGCCTCCAAATCCTCCGCTGTGACCTCATAATTGCGGTACAGCTCGCCAGGACGCATCGGCATTTTTGTGGATAAAAATTTCTCAATGTCAAAAGCGTTCTTAGGGGCATAATCCGACAGATATTTATAGTTCGGGTGTTTGGTAATATCGTATTTACGGGAGAGGAAAGGCCGGACGCCCCTGATCTGCAGGAGGCATTTCCCGCCGTCCATCACTGCCAGCTCGTCCACCGACATCAGATCCTTTCCTAGCTTCTGGAAGTTCTGGCCGTGGGATTCCTGGTTTCCTTTGGTGACGCTGGTGTTATACATGTCAATAGTCTCTTTCCCCAGCAGGGAATTCCAGCTTTTTAAGGTGGTTTCTTCCTTGCCTCCTAGGAAAAGGGAAGCGTCACAGTTGCCGATGATGGTGTCCATGTTGTCCTTATAAAGCGCCTTTAGCTGGCTCTGCGCCTGCAGGACCAGACAGGCCGAAATCTCCCTGGAACGGATCGTTGCCATCAGCTTTTCCAGGTTCGGAATCTGCCCGATATTGGCAGCCTCGTCGATCAGGCACCGCACATGTACCGGCAGCCTGCCGCCGTACTTGTCATCGGCACGCTCACACAGCAGGTTGAACAACTGCGTATAGGCCATGCTGACAAGGAAATTAAATGTCGCATCCGTATCGCTGATGATAAAGAACAGCGCCGTTTTTCTGTCCCCGACCAGGTCAAGCTCCAGCTCGTCATACATAGTAATCTCCCGGACTTCCTTAATGTCGAAGGGGGCAAGTCTGGCACCACAGCTAATCAATATGGATTTTGCTGTCTTGCCCGCCGCAAGTTTGTATTTCTTATACTGCCGGAGGGCGAAGTGGTCCGGGTCTTTCTGCTCCAGTGCATCAAAGAGAAGGTCAACGGCATTTTTGAAAGTCTCGTCATCTTCCCGGACCTCCATTGCGTTTATCATTTCTACCAGGGTGGAAAAGTTCTGTTCGTTTGCCGGAGCCTCATAATAGATATAGCCGATCAGCGCCGTATACAGCAGCGTCTCGGCCTTGACCCAGAAGTCATCGCCGGATTTTCCTTCCCCTTTGGTATTTGCGATCAGCACCGTTACCAGTTTCAGAATATCCTTCTCGTTGTGGATGTAGGCAAAAGGGTTATAGTGCATACTTTTGGAGAAATTGATTGTATTGAATACTTTGATCTTATAAGGCTCATACACGGTTTTCCCATCCTTCCCCTTTACCGGTTTTCCGTCTTTGTCCAGCTTCGGCGTGCCGCGGCTTAGCATCTTTCCCACCTCTATCAGGACCGTACCTTTGGGATCGGTAACGACATAACTTGAGTGCATCTGCATAAGATTGGGCTTTATAAAAAATCTCGTCTTACCAGAGCCGGAACCACCGACTACCAGCACATTCTTGTTGCGGGCATGGGCCGGATTCTTCGGTCTGCCGGACATCATAAGCCCCTCGGTCTGCGTCAGGATAATGTTGTTTTCCGGTTTTGGGTCCATAAAAGGGGCAATATCTGTTTTGTTGCCCCAACGGGCCGATCCGTATTCCGCATTTTTGCGGTATTTTTTTGCGTCCTTTCCTTTGAGATAGACAGCCAGCCGCACAATCACCGCACCGCATAATCCCACCAGCCAGTCCAGCGCCGCACCCGGCCACATACTCTGAAACGCCAGAGTAAATCCTTCGGAAAGCCCAAGTAGCTTTTGTGAGACATCCGCTCCGGGGGCAAGACGCACCGCCTCGCCCAGCTTCGCAAATACCAGAAGGAACAGAAGATAGGGCAGGTGAAGGATCACCTGCTTTTTGAGAGCATCGGTATCTATCTTCATCGTTCCGGCCCTCCATGCTCCTTGTTTTTCACCCGGTCACGGCCAAGTGCCTGCGCCAGCTCCTTGAACTTATGAAGCTGCGAAAGAAGCGACGGCCTGGTGCTGCGGGTAAGGTCCTTTCTCGTATATTCCTTAAAAGCCGCTGTCAGAGCATCCGCCTGGTTTGCCTTGAAATAGACCGTCCACTTCGGTGGATCAGTCCCCAGCTCTTTTTCAATATGGTAGCGGACCTGGTGTTTCCTGGCGTACCGCTCAAAAGAGCGGATTCTGCCGGACACTTCAATGGTATTGGCCCCTGGGTCTTTATAGGTCAGCCGTTTCATGCTGTTCCTTCCGACTTTCGGGGTAGTGCGTTCCTGCTCCATCTTACGGAGCACAGCGGCAATCGCAGAACGCAGCACCCGCCCGGACAGCTTTGCTGCCTGGATGGAGACCGATACGGTCCGCTGTTCCAAATCTTCCTGCATAAGCATCCTCCTTCCTGATAGAATCTGTAATTATAAATAGGAAATAACTGTTTAACGGGCGTCCCCGATCACCTGCTGGCGCGGGGCGTGTTCAAAGGCTTTTGCCGCCTGGTCTACCTGGATTTTCGCATGTTTCAGAAGTGTCTTAATGATGGTTGCCGGGTGCTCCTGTTCCTCCAGGTGTTCCACCATACCCTTGCACTCGTCCGGCAGGTAATCCGCCATATCTTTGCAGACTTCGTTTAAGTCACCCATGAAGCCCCAGCAGCTATCCGTGAGCTCGCCGTTTTTGTAAAGTTCAAATCCATAGCACTCGCCCCGCAGGTAGGAATCATAAGCCGCAACTTCGCTGCGCATCAGATCCTCCGCCTTTTTCCGAAGGGCGCCGGTTATTTTTTCGCCGCCAAATTCCTTTAGCACATCCTCTTTGGAAACATAAATCCATCCGACCTGTCCACTGTCCCAGGGATCATTGAAACTTGTGGTCTGCATGGCAAGGCCGCTGTGATCCATAAGATAAAGGGGCAGCGTAATGTATTTTTCGGAGATCACCTTCAGCATGGCGTCATCAACCGCTCGTTCCTCCGTCTTTGGTCCGTGCCGGAATCGGCTGCTCACAATGTTCACCATATGTTCATAGCGTTTCAGACCCGCTTCATCATGCCCCACGGTATCTAAATACATCTCCCGCAGGAAATCATCTTTATCCATGTAATTGTGGCTGTCACCCAGCGCATAGCGGGGGTGGAAGCAGGCCATTGTCCCAAAATGTTCGTCTACCTCACGGGGAGAGATTAAAATATCGTCCGGCTGCACCATCAGCGCATAGGGGCCTTCTACTGCCATCAGCATATGCCATCCCTCCCTTCCTACAATTCCATGCCGGAATGTTTGGGCGTTTTTTCCTGGTGCTCATTTGTGACCGGCTGCTTGACTGCAATGATCTCTCCGGCAATCCGGGCAAATTTCTCCGGGTGCTTAAACTGCTCGCTGAATTTCTTCATCAGTTCGGGGGAAAGGTCAGTGAAATCTTCCTCTCCAAGCCCAACAATCAAAAAGTTTCCGGCAACAATATCATACATACGCCCGCTGTCATCATAAATAGCCCGGTTTAAGGGCATCCCTAAGAGCTTGCCTTCGTCATTGCAGATCAGCCCAACCAGATCATCAAAAGGATAGGTTGCCTGAATATCTCCGCCAACGGCAGCCTGCAAGGATTCCAGCCCGCCCTCAATTTCAGTCTCATAAGGAGATTTGCCCGGCTCTACCATTAACACCTTCATAGCTGCATATCCTCCTTCTTTTTATTTGCCGCACCGGGAGCAGCAGGTATTTTCTCCTGCGTTTTGGCCGCAGACAGCTTTCCCAGCACGGAAGATTTCTCCGGCTTTTCAGGTATAGAAATACCGCCATCCAAAACATTGGTGTCGGCACGATCTGTTTTTACTGGTTCCTGGCCTTCCACTGTGTAGCCCGGCAGGAGCGCTCCATACACAGTAAAATGGTGCTCATACTGTTTGGGTATCTGCGGGGAAATTTCCGTAAATAAATGGGAATAAGCTTTTTTCCGTCCTTCCAGGTACTTTTCTGCAGCGGCTCTGACCGTGTAGCGTTTCTGATTCTGCCCGGCAATTTTTTCGCCATAGTCCTGCTTCGGAGAGTTCACATAGACATCCCAGGTCACATACCAGGCAACCGGTACGCTCTGTTTGGTTTCCCGGTCATATTTGGTATCTTCCCAAATGCCGCAGCTCATACGGTAGACGCGGTTACTAATTTCCTCGTCATTCCGCCAGTTGCCGGTTTTTCGCCATTCATTTGCGGTATGCGTCACCTCCGGGGTCCGAAGGTAAGAAAGCGCCCGGTTGATCATCTGCGTGGCGGCTGCCTGCTTTTCCCATTGCTTTGCCGCGGCGACCACAATCTCATAGGCTTTCTGTTCACCGTCGATACTTCCCTGGCGCATGGCCTCCAGATTTTCGGCGCCCATTGTAATCAGGGAGGAAATATCCACATCTTCACAAGAAACACTGTGCTCGATTTTCAACTCTGCACCTGGTTCCAAATGATCGCCGTACCGGTAAGCGCGGTAATCTTTATTTTCTTCCAAATTTTTTTACACCTCCTTAAATCTCCGGCGCACGGCTCTTTTTCGGGGCCGCCTGTGCCGGGACCGTTTTTTCTGCCGGCTTTGCCGCTGCAAGCTGCGCCATGACCGAAGGCCGATCCACTGTAAATATGGAAATCTGCTCATTCTCCACCAATGGCTGCACCGGAAGGGGCAGCGTCACATCCGAATGGGTAAGTATCTGCTCCCGTTTCAGGTCTGCCACGATCTCGTCAAACACCGCATTGATAGCTTTCCGTTCCTCACCTTCAGGATAGGCTTTCAAAACTTCCATTTCTCCGCTTTTATCTGTCACGAAGGTAACGGCACAATCCGCATGGCCCGCCAAATAATCGGAATTGTAGGGCAGCTTATCCTTGATGTAACAGGCAAAGGCCCTGGCGGTCATTTCCGTGTTGCTGTCCCAATAGCCGCCGTCCTTTTCACATTCCTTACCCATGCGCATGGAATTCCGGTAAAAATCAGTTTCCACCCGTCCGATCTGCGGCGCCTCCTGTGCCTGCATCCCAGACAGCATGTGCTCGAATATTTCCAGCCGTTCCCGCTCACTTTTTGGGATCACCCGCCCGGTGACAGACTTCTTAAAGGCACTGATCTGTTCCACGGAGCCGGCCTCGCCGGACAAGAACGCCTCCCTGAGAACCGCGTAGGTTTCCATCTGTTCCTCATTGCCATGACGTTTCAGGGAACCGAGCACCGCCGAATCCAGCCAGCTTGCAGCATTTTTCCGGGTGCGCTCTGTCTGTGCTTCGGTGCGTTTCGCCGCCTGCTCCGGCGTCTCCGGCTTATATTTCATGGTATCAATCAGCTTTTGAAACGGGGCATAGAAACGGGGCTGTTCCGAGAGCATCCCCTTTGCACCCATTTTCGTACCCAGGTAATCGTCCAATCCGTGCCACCATTCATGGGCCAGGGAACCGGCCCCGTGCATCTTCGTAAGATTGATAACCTTGCGCAGCGGTTCATAATGGGCTGCCGCGTTTCCGCTGCCTCTGGCGCCGAAAGCGATAGCAAGCGTTCCCTGATAGGCAATATCCTTATCGCTGACCTGCAGGGCTGCCGCCAAATCTTTGAGCGCTTCAAAACCCATGTTGAGGGAAGCCTGCCGGTCATTCTGGTTCATCCAGTTCCCAAACTCACCGCCGCGGAACCCGAAGGTATCAAGGTAGTGCTGCCCGGTGATCTCTGTGCCGTTTCTGTAATCCGGCCCGGTTCGCCTCACATGGGAGAGCTGGGGAGGCACAAACCGCATTTTTCCGCTTTTGCTGCGGCCTTTTGCCAGCTCCTGCACCCATTTCAGGGCAGCCTCCCGCGTTTCAAAATTTGTCTGTAAGATGGAATAACCCTTCGTCACATAATAGGTATCAGGTTTCCAGTCATTATTTTTGGAATAGGTATTCTTCCCGTCATTGAAATGGATTGCATAGCCCTTCGGCACCTTCTGGTCTTTGGAAACGCCAAACTGTTCCTTCTGTGCTTTCTGTGTGAAATTCCGCTCAAAATATCCTGCCGAGCGGATCATCAGGGCATTGGACAGCTTGTTTGTAATGGCCGGGTTTTCACGGCCCTTCTCCGTTGCCTGGTAATGGGTGCCGCTGCCCCAACCCTGCACCTGTTCCAGATACCCGTTTTTCACAAAGAAACGGTCATAGACCTGCATGGCATCCTCCACGGTGCGAACCTCCGAAACCACACTCTGCAGTTCCCGTACTGTCTGGATATATTCTTTCTGCCTTGCAAGGCGTTTCTCCGGCGTATCATCCCTGCGGTAATACTGTGGGGAGGCATTCAGCCCGTCCCGTGCCTTTTTAATAAAATAGACCACGCCAAGGGGAATCCCATCCTCCAGCATGGTCTCATAATCCGGTTTCTTCCAGATATTATCCTTTTTTACAAATTTCTCGGCTTCGCGCTCATTCATGGCGTCCAGATCGTTCACATAAAGTCCACGGTCCTTCCATAAATCTTTTTTCGCGCCGCCGATCTTTTCCCCGAAATCTTCATGCTGTATGTTATCTGCCAATCCTTATCACCTCCAGTCTGTGCAAAACTTTACCGTTCCAAGACAGAACGGTCTTTCTCCGGTTTATTAAGCTCCGGCTGTTTCCCAATGATCCGGTCTGTCTCCCTGCGGATCAGCCTGTCCACCGCGCCCAAATTCTCCGGTCTGATGGCAAACTCCCGGTAGTGTTCATACCAAAGCCCTGTCGTGACCACCGCAATCGGCGGCACCTTTTCCGGCCCTCCGGGGAGAAGCCGGTAGACTGGGGCCTCGTCATAGAGAAGCATCTGTTTGGCTGTTCCCATCGGTATGCGGTACATATCCATATCGGGATTCTGGGCGGCCTCCATATATTCCACATTCAGCCGTTCCTCCAAATCCTGCGGCATATAAGAAAATGCCTGTGCCTTCCACTGGCTAAACAGGTTGGAATAGTGGTGCTGCCATTCTGTGATCTGCTCCGGGGGATAGGAAAATCCCCAGCTTTTCAAGGCATCTTTTTCGTACAGCTCCATTGAGTGCCATTTTTCAAGGCTGACTGTTGCCGCGGAGCCGTCTTTCTGCTCGATATTGACCCCGCCGGGATAGAGCGTATGATGTTTCACATCCTGCCGCAGTGTGTCCAAATCCGTCATCAGGACATCGCCAAATAAGTGACCGTCCTCCTTCCGGTTGGTATGAAACAGAACAGCCCTCGCCCTGATATATTCCGTTGTGAAGATCATCTGGTGTAGATCCCCTGTGGAACAGTACGCAAATACGGCGTCGGAAATCCACAGGTGGTTTTTCCCCATGATAGCGATAGAATCCGCTCCAGTATTTGTCATCAGAGAGCGCATATTGAATTCACTTTCCCGCAAAAAATCGCCGGGAAAAATATGAAGCTCGTAGGCAAATGTAGTCAGATCCGTGTCCCGGATCAAATAAATCTGCGGCAACGGTTCGTTTTTCCGGTTTCTTTCCTCCGCCATTTACGAATCTCTCCCGTCCGTTGGAATGGAGCCTCCGGCAATCTTGCCGACAATTTCCGGCCCGGTTTCGTAAATCTGCATGAGCCGCTTGGACGTTCCACATGGCTGCGCTGCACCGCTGGTCCAGAGCCGGACCGTGGAAGGGGCGACATTCATCAGAAGCACAAAGCCTTTCTCGTTCATATCCAGTTTTTCCATCAGGGCCTTAACCATATCGGGGCCATAGTCCGGGCACCGGGCAGCCTCGGCAATCATCTGTAAAGCGGTATTTTCCGTATTTGTCATTGTAAATTCCTCCTGTTATTCTGGCCCCTCGCTGTTAAGCCGGGGCAAAGCTAATTTTGTTGTGTTCCATCCTCCGGGCAAATTCCTGGACGGCATATTTCACTCCGTCAATCTCTGCATGGGTCTGGTCCAGGAACCGGCAGAGGGAAAAATGCGTATCCCCGTTCCCATAGGACAGGCAAAGTAAGCCGTTGTCTGGAAGCGAAAACAGTTCCTTTCCTGTGCTGTCCGTAAAGCAAATCTGCTGGTTTTCATTCATAAGCAAATCCCCCTTAAATAGAAACAGCCGCCTCTTTCTGGCGGCGTGGCTGCTGGCGTTCCTGTATCTGCTCCCTGATCCGCAGCAGCTTTTCGTTATAGTCCTTGCCTGTGCGGGGCGGGTTGATGCCCACACGGATATGTTTGAAATGCTGGTCCTCATGGAGCATTGCCTGAATCCTCCTGGCATTTTTAAGGCCGCCAAGGTCATTGTCCATGTAGAGATTGATGCGCCGGATTTCCGGGTGGCGTTTCAAAAATGCAGTCAACGCCACATGGGAAGTACCGCCCAGCGATAGCCGGTAGCCGTCCCATTTCCAGCCTTCCAATTCCTGCAGCGTGGCATGGGAGAGGGCGTCAATGGGCGCCTCAAACACCGCCACATGTCGGCTGCCTGGATTCTTCGGTGGATAGCAGAAGCTATATTCCTTGTCGCTGCCGTAAACATCTTTTCTAAGGCTGCCGGTAATGCTCCGCATACAGGCAAACTTCGCTTTCCCGGTGTCATCCTTTCCCACAAACACACAGACCGGCTCGCCATGATACCGTGCTTCGTAGAACAGCCCTTCCCGGAAACACCGACTGATCACATCAGGGCTGATCCCGCGCCGCTGCAAATAAGAAACGGCAGAAGTGGCGCACCGTCTGGCCCAGGGGAGAGAAAATATTTTCTTCTCCGGTTCCTTCTGCACATGGGCTGTTACTGTTGTACTCCGATAGATCGGTTCCTGCTGGATTTCTCCGCCTACCAGCGTATGGACCGCATCCACCAGCCCATAGCCCCGAATCTGGATCAGATAATCCAGGGCGTTGATACTCCGGCCCCGGCTGTTCCAGTACCAGTACCTTTTCCCGGTCACATAGACCAGGCTGTCATGTTCCTTGTGCCGGTAATTGGGCCCGTCCCGTTTCAGTACCCCAGGCTCATGGAACTGCAGATATGCGAACAGGTCCGCCTCCCGTGCCGCCTGAATCTGTTCTTTAGTTACGCCGGGCATCGTGCCGGCACAGTATTTCTTTTCATCGTGCCCCGCCTCCTTTCCGTGATGAAAAAAGACGCCCAGAGGCGCCTAACAGCCGTACAGGTCATGGTTGACCTCGGCACGGTAATAACTGTCCATTGTTGCCGGGGCATTATATAGTGCCGCCAGCAGGTATGCCTTGATATTCCCGACTTTTGTGGTGTTCTTGTCAATACAGTCAAAGACATACTCCAAGTGGCCGGAATTGATTTTCAGGAAACGGCTCTTTACCACCTCCCTGGGAAAATCATCCCTGGCGATACGAATATATGGCCGTTTGGATAAAACCACTTCAAGCATAAGCTCCACTGTTTCGTCTAAGCGTTCTTTCCCATACCGGGAAACCATACAGTCATACTCGATATTTTCTTTGATGATTTTGCTATATGCGTCTATCAGCTCAATCCGATCCATCCCATCCGGGCGGCCTGCCGCCTCCGGCTCTGCCGGATAGATTGATGGATAAGTCCTTGATATATCCGTTTTTGATTTTTTAGTTTTTAATGGATTAGTATTTAATTGTGCGGGATTTTCCTGTCCAGGTTCCGCCTGTTCAGGTTTTGCCTGTCCTGGATTTACCTGTCTTGGATTTTCCCGTTTAGGTGAATCCTCCCGTTTTTCAGCGTTTACAGGCTTTTCATGGATCGTATATTCAATATCTCCGAGTTGCCCGTTCTCATAGCGGAGGCGCTGCCTGGTGAGATACCCGTGCCGCTCCAGTTCTTTCAGGGCGGTAGTGATGGAATCCACACCGTCCTTACAGATATGGGCGAGCCCCTTTGTGGTATAGTCCCAATCTTCCGGCAGCGACAGCATGAGGGAGAGAAGCCCCTTTGCCTTTAAGGACAGTTCCGTATTGCGCAGATGGTGGTTGCACATGATCGTGAAGTCCTTCGTTTTTTCTATCCGGAATACAGCCATTTCACAGCCTCCTTTCTCCGGTTATTTCCGTTACAAGGCGCGCTCCCTGTGGTCATAGTGGAGGTGCCCGCCTGAGACCTTCGCATGGTTTTTCAGTTTCACTTCGCCCCGTTCCTGGCTGTCTAAGAATTTCTGATAGCCGGCATCTGTAAGGAACAGGCGCATCTTATCGCCCTTGTCACCGACAGGGGCATCATAAGACAGCACATCAAAGACGATCATGTGGCGTACTTCCGGGTCGAAGCGTTCCAGCGCCATGATGTCGTGCCCCTTCAATTTCTTCGCGCCGGATTTCTGCCTGGCCTCGGCAATTTTTTCTCCAATCGTCCGGGCCGGGTAGGGCAGACGGTAATTCTTCTGTATATCCCGAACGATGTCCATACACTCGGTATCGGTCAGGCCCCGTAGCTTTGCCATCAGATTTTCCGCTGCCTTCCGTTGTTCGGGATTCTTTGTGTACTGGGCGGTCATGTAAAGCTCGTTCAGGACTTTGAATTGATAGTCACCCTCAACCTGAAAAAGCAGCCGTTTTTCCATTTCGTTTAATCCCATGTGAATCTCCTTTCTTTTGAAAATGGGTACAAAAAAAGGACATCCACCTAAATAGAAGATGAAATGTCCTTTGGCATATACGCTATTCAATTTTATGTACAAAGCAGTCTGCCGCTGTTACGCCGCTTTCTGCTGGTGTCTCTGTGTTACATTACCATCAATAAAGGGATGAATTCCCTCAAATTCAATGTGAAAACGCGCCAACTTGGGTATGATATGTTCTTCACTTGCGGCGTATCGTTCAATCAGCTGCTCCATGCTCGGTATAATCAAATAAGGCTGAACAGGTTCATGTTTTGCGCCCATAATACGCACCGGTACCCTGCGATATACACCGCGGTCCTCTCTTTTGTCCGCAAGCACAAAATAATGAATTTGCTTGATTATGTCTTCAGTAAGAGGTGTATTTTTTCTTACTAATTCACTGACAAATTCAAAGGCTTCTTTATGACCAACTGCTTCCATATGGTCTTTCAGCGGCTTTTGACCAATTGTCAGTCCCCTGAGTACCATATCCGTCTCTCTCAAAGTCAAGGTATTCCCTTCAATGGCGTTGGAATTATAAGTATACTCCACTACAAATTCTTCATTCAGTCTCGCGGCTTCTCCTGCTGTTAATGGTCTTCTTGCATCCAGTTCAGCTTTCTTCCTGTCTATCATGTCAAGCAGAGTTTTCCTTGACCTATATCTTCCATCTGCCGGTTTAACGGCATCCACGGGAATTTTCCAGCTGCGGCCATCCTGATATGCACCGGCTATTTTCCCCTGTGAGCATAAAGTTCGGATTCTTCTGTCAGAAATTCCCCATTTATTCGCCGTCTCTTTTACCGTCATAAACATAAAAACCACTCCAATCTGTAAGATAATATTATACCCCCTTATCGGAATAATATCAACTTTATCGGAATAACATCTTGCAATATGAACGTTTATGACTTAAGCGTGAGTTCCCTCTTTATACTTTTTAAGGAGAACGATCGTATCAATAATATCCGCTACAAAACAGAATTGAAAAACCATATGAAGCACCATCTGTTTTTTTGAAACAAGCCCCTTTTTCCTCAAGGCTCTGACAAATAAAATCCCATAAGCGGAAGTCCCCGCCGCTATAAGGTAGGTGATGCCAATGGCGCAAACTACCCATATCCACACCCAGGGTATAAAAATCGCGAACCCTCGTGACGCTGCGAAAATAACCAGGGCTACCACCATGCAAAGCAGAAAGTTCAAAACAAAGAATGGAATCAAACTCAGCTTGAGGCGCCTCATGCCGCGCCGCAGGCCTGTGTAATCTTCTGCAGCGTACTGCTTACATGCCCTGGCTATATTGGAAATTATCAAAACTGTAATGGATGCCAGCTCTGCAATAAGCAACGAAAAATATATGTAAACGGCTATCAGCAGCATCCTGACTCGCTTCACTGTAGAAAATCCTCCTTATGCTTCTGCCTCCAATTTCAACAGCAGTTTCTCCGCCTCATCAAGATCTTCTTCTGCGAAAACTGTGAAGCCTGCATTTCTCAGATATTCAACCGCTAGTCCCTGTCCTTCCTTCTTCGTATCCGTGAAGGTTCCGTCATAAACAAATTTGCTCCCGCAGGAAGGGCTATCCTGTTTCATGATCGCGAAAACGACTTGGTGTTCCTTAGCCAATCGCAGCGCTTCCTCAGCCCCCAGCGTATACTCTTTTGTCACATCTTCCCCGGTCTGAGCCATTACTTTATCTCCCACTCTCTGTGAATCGGGCCTTGGCGTTGGCAAACCGCCAAAGACTTCAGGGCAGACCGGAATCAGCCGTCCTTCTTCTTTCCATTTCAAAAATCGAGGATCCGTTTCTGTCGTGTCTCCGCCATCGTATCTTACGATTTTTCCTCCGTAAAGACATTCACTTACTAAAATTTTCTTCATTTCAACTACCTCCCTGATACTTCCTATATTCAAAGGCGGCTTTTAACATTTCCACCTTTTTAGCTATATCCAGCCCTTTCACAGCAGCCTCCCGATCTATTTCCGTTTTTCTGCACATCGCTAAAACTTCTCGTAATGAACCTTATCCCATAGCTTTTCATCCAGAGTCATCGGTCTGCGCTCCTTTTCCGGCATACCTAAAGAAAGCATCGCTTCTACCGCATATTTTTCTTCGATTCCAAAGAGCTCTTTGATGAATTTGTCCGTGGTCACGCCTGGGGTTCTGCTCTGCCGACAGCGGACCTGGATCCAGCAGCTGCCCACGCCCTGGTCGGCTGCGGTCAGATGCATATTGCTCATAGCGATGGAGCAGTCCTCCACCCAAACGTCATTGACTGTGGTGTCAGCCATGACGATGATCACCGCCGCAGCCCCTTTGAGCATATCGGCGCCCATCTGGCGGCTGTCCGCCAGCCTGTTCAGCGCTTCCTTATCCTGGACCACCAAGAATTCCCAAGGGTGGAGATTCTTTGAGGTCGGGGAAAGCAGTCCGGCTTTGAGAATGGTGTTCAGCTTTTCATCAGCAATTGGCTCGTCCGTATATTTGCGGATGCTGCGCCGCTTTGTAAGTTTTTCAATCATGGTTCATTCCTCCTGTTCTTTGGTTGGCACCGTTTCGGCATCATCCGGGACCGGACGCCGGTTTTGGCATGGTACGCTGCTCTGACAGAGCCCGCAGCCAAAGATATAGGTTCCGCGCTCAATATGCGCTGGCCAGTAGGCATCACAAGCCTCATCTTCGTAGGCAGAGCAGGCTGCTTTATCATGCCCCTTTTCATCGATGGCATGAACCGGACACCGCTTGATGCATGCGCCGCAGCTGCCGTTGAAGGCATAGAGGCACCAGTCGTAAGGGCCCCTGCCCTTCCGGTCCGTAGGCTCCAGATCTGCTTCAATAACCATGGACGTAATTCGGATGGCCTTTCCTTTTTCCGAAATAAAACCATCGGATAACCCAAAGGTTCCCAGTCCCGCGGCGAAGGCCGCATGGCGGTGGGACCATTTGGACGCGATCCCCAAATCGGGCGATGTTTCACGGCTGAACTCCGGCTGCAGGTCGACGGACACACATCGGTAACTCTGCGCTTCCAATTCTGCCACCAGTTTTCCGGAAAACTCCTCCATCAGGGGTTCCCATTCTCCTCTGCTGACCAGCCAGCGGTCGCAGGGGAAAACCTTGGCTTTTTGCTGCATGGCCCTGGTCTTTTCCGTTTGGGGAAAGATCATGGACACCACCCGCAGGCGGTCTGCGGCGGGAACGTCCTCATATTTCAGAGCAAAAACCTCCGACGGGCTCCAGTGAAACGGACCGATATGTTCCTTTATAAAGTCGTAATAGCTGTCATTTCCGGCGGAAACACCCACAATGGGCGCTTCCCACATGGGTTCGTCCGCAAAGCCTAAAACGGCAAAATTGTTTTTCTCCAGGCTTTGAAATACGTTTTGAATGGTGGTTCTTATATCCATCTTTCCAGCCCCCTATCCAGGATTTCCTTTTTCATCGATAGCGCCACTCTTTCTGGCCTCATTCTACCATAACGTCCGGCCGATTGCCAGAAGGTTGTTATTTGAAGAGATACGTTTATAATATGGTATAGTATTTTTACTATTGAATCCGGCGTTGCCGCAGGGTAAAAATACTGAATCTTGCTGCGACGTGGATTGCAAGGTATACAATGAAAACCTTGTGCTAGCATAAATACTGTCAGGCAGCGAGCAGTGATAGTGTTTTGAAACTGGCCTCCGAGGCCGGAAGTCGGAAAATTTTTATAAGAACTTTCATTTTTTTCGCAAATCTGTGGGTTTGCGGAGACTGATCTTGCCAAAAAGCGGGAATCCCTGCTTTAAGGCGAATTTGAGATGGCTCAATCGTTGAAAACAGGGTAAATTTCGTCTATCTTTTTTCCTTTTTACGCAAAGAGTCCCAAATCTCCCAAACTGGCCTCTTTGCTCTCACTGGCTTGCTGGTGGGTATACGGCGGGGGGATAGTGATGCGTACATCCACGCCGCTCTTAGCCGCTTTTCCAGCGCTGTCATAAACTCGCTATCGAGAATCAAGTAAGGCGTATACAGCCTTCTTTTCTTCCCAAATCTTTGGCTTTCAGACCGTTCTTTTTAATCTGCCGCCGCCATCCCATCTGTGCGGCCAGCATATATAATTTTCTAGGAAAATTTGGTGAAACCAAAAGATCGGCTGCGGACTCTTGCCCATGGGTGTTTTCTCTGATGCTGTGAACCAGCTGGTCGATCCCTCTGCTGATGGTTTTTTTCGGGCCTTTATCCGGCGGAGCATCTTTCAGCATGGAAAGCATCCCGCCGCCGCCGATGCCAAGGCCGCGGCCCCAGCTCAAGCCCGCTTTTACGCACCAGTTATGCATGATTTCCAGCGCCCATCGGTTTTGTTCACCCTCAAAAAAACCGCAGTTTACTATTGCATATACAGAAATGCTTTTTCCGTGCAAAGTGGTTTCCAACCTTTCCAGCAAACGCACCAGATGAGAAGGCACCCCATCGACATACAGCGGGAATACGAAAACCATGGCATCTTGTTCCTTCAGCGCCTCCGGGATTGCAAATGCACCGTTATACGCATGGTACTGTACTGTTTCCATATCCTCAAGGCATGCGGTCATTTCCTCAATAAGCATAGCAGAAGCGCTTCCTGTTTTCTTGGGGCTGCCGTTTATAAACGCAATTTTCATTGGATCCCCACTCCTTCCATAGACGAAAAAAACTCCACCTTTTCCAGCTCAGCCCCCAGGTTAATGCTGTTGGCCAGCAGTAAGCCGCAGGCGGTTTTCTTTTCTTGTTCTGTTATTCCATTTCCATAAAAACAGACATCTATTTTTATGTGATTCTTGTATCGCATTTTGTGGTGCATCTCCCCTTCCTTGATTCGAAAATCCGGGTGAAGATACGGTATGGATCGGTCCAGGATTGCTTTTACAGAGGGGCTGAATCCGCCGTAACTGCACCGGCTGATAATGAGTAACTGGCTGCACGCTGCCAGCTTGGCGCCCATGTCTCCATAGCTGTCTCGAATCACACAGCGTCCCGGCGTTAAAAGCCAGCAGTCAAAACATCCGATACAGGTCCCGGCGTGTTCATCACAAGTAATCAGTTCTATGTCTTTTTTTCCTTCCAGCAATTTTTTTGCCTGCTCCTGGGGCAGATCGCAAATGACAAGCCTCATCTCTCATTCTCCTTTGCCTGAGTCAAAAACGCATTGTACGCACGATCGACATTCTCATGGATATTCTCAAACGATAAGCTCATCCCTCCTGCGGCCACCATTGCCGCTATACCATGGGTGTAGATCATCATATCCAGGTAAAGTCGTTTTGCCTTATCCTTACTGAGGCCCAGCGTAGCTTCAATACTATCTGTTACCTCTTGCAGACCGTATTGCGCGTAAATATCTTCCACTGCAGTTCCCTTCACATATTTGGATAAAAAAATGAATTTAAATAATTCCCGTTCCTCCTGTGCAAAGGAAATATGCGCCCTTCCTGATGAGCCGAAATAATTTGCCGCATCCAAATGGCTGCGAACATAATCCAGCTGATAGCTGCGGCAATGGTCAAACAGCTCTTCCATCAGCTGTTCCATGTTGGCATAGCAGCTATAGATTGGCTGAACAGAACAGCCCGCAGCATTGGCGACGCTCCGGGCATTTACCGCCTCATAGCCTTTCTTCCTGACCAGCGAAAATCCAGCTTTCATAATAAGTTCCTTAGTTATTTTCTGTTTTGGCATTTCCTTATCCTTTCAAAATTACAGTCGTTATATAACTTATGTTATATTTCATTGTCCGAATTGTCAAGGGCGATTTTTTTGGTTAAAGGCTGTTTATGAACACTCTCTGGCAATTCTAATTATTTTATGGAAAATATTGACATATTTTAATGTATGTAATAAAATGGAAACCAATCCAACCACTGAACACATACAAGATGCCATGCAGAATTTATGCCAGAAATCCCAGAGAACTTGCAAGCACGAGGCTTTCATCGTATACTAAAAGGAGGAAACACATTGAAGAAAAAAGAATTAAAAGATTTGAACTTACTGGATCGTTTTTTATTCGCAGAAGCAATCGAAGACCCGGAGACCTTGCAGGATATGCTGGAAATCATCCTCGGTAAAGACGTGGTTCTCAAGCATTTGCCCCAAACCGAAAAGGAAGAGCGTAAAAGCCTCTGGACGAAACAGATTCGCATGGACGTCTGGGCTATGGACGAAGAGAATGTCATCTATGATACGGAGGTGCAGCAGCGTAATACCTATAACCTTCCCAAGCGCAGCCGGCTCTACCACGGGCTGATCGACAGCAAGCTGCTCAAGCCGGGCGAAATCGACTATGGGAAGCTGAACGATGTTTTTGTCATCATGGCCATGCCCTTCGACCTCTTCGGACGCGGTCTGTACCGATACACGTTCCGGATGGGCTGCGAGGAGGTGCCGGGGCTGGAGCTGAACGACGGCGCCACAAGGATCTTTCTCAATACCCATGGAGCCGACAAAACCGGTGTCAGCGACGAGCTGATCGCGCTGCTGAACTATTTAGAGCACACGTCACAGCAGGCAGCAGAAGCTTCGGGCAATGAAAAAATCCGCAGGATGCACAGAAAAATCGAAGCGATCCGATCCAGTGAAGAGATTGGAGTGAAGTATATGAACGAATATGAAGAAAAAATGCTGGAGAGACAGGAAGGCAAAAAAGAAGCACAAAGGGAGATGGCGCTTAAGATGAAGAAGAAGAACAAACCTCTGGAAGAAATTGCAGAATTCACTGGTTTGAGTGTTGAGGAAATAGAAGCGCTGTGATTTTCGTACACAGCCATATAAAGGCATTCCGAAGGAAATCAGAATGCCTTTATTTTTATCGTTTCAGTTCCTCCTCCGGTATGTCGTCCAGCCGCCAGACGATATCAATAAACGCCTTCGTCACCTTATCCAGCTGTTCAGGTGAAACCTTATCCAACGTATCTAAATCCGAATACAAATAAATCGTCGCGCTGATATAGTTGATGACAGGTACTCCCGCCTGATGGAGCAGATCCGCGGCGGTCGGCAGCTCCTCGCCGAAAAAATCCGCCGCGATCGATGCAAATCGCTCGATGCCATGTTCTTTTCAAAATCCGCCTCAGCTCCGGCGCCAACATAGACGATTTCCGCCTCAACACCTCCATCCGGAGTAGAAAACTCCCCAAGCGTCCCGTCTGTCATGGTATGTGACATGTAATAAGACGGCACCGCTTTGCCGTTTACCGTAAGCCCCCGCTTGCTTACAAACCATAAAGAAATTTTGGATGGGGCAATCTGTACATTTCCCAATCCCAGATCCTCGTGTTTGTCTTTCACATATTGCCGCGCTTTTTCTCCAGCCTCTGTTCCAGGCCGCCTTGCACCCATGCCGACCAGTTCCTTCACATATCCATAGGTCTTCTCTTTATCGGGCAGAATACTGCTGTAATCGGCAACCGGCGAATTCTCCATCTTGCAGGTTTTCTCGATTTTCTTGATCGTAATATGCTGTTTTATCAGAAATCCGCACAATAGCAAGGCGGCCGCTATTACAATGCACAGTAAGACAATCAATATTATTTTAATCTTTTTTTCATCGTTCACCTCTATGATTAGAAGATCACAAGTTTCTTGCCAACTCATACGCATCCCATATGGCATACATAATGTTATGCACCTTCTGGGAATCGCCGATATTATAGACGGGAATCTCCAGATCCTTGATTGCTTCATAAAGCTGATTCTCGGATTCATAGCCTACGGAAAGAACGATGGTTTCTGCGGGGAGCTCCAGGTATTCATCGTCCTTCTTTACAACAACCGCATGATCTCTGGCCTCGACAAATTGGGCGCTTGTATGAATTCCGACTTTATGGAAATTCAGTAAATCGCGAAGCATGAAGTCATTCATATGGGGAATCGTCCCCGGCCCGCCGATAATCTCCGGCAGCATCTCCACAACATTTACTTCCTTGCCTTGCTGGGCCAGCCACAACGCAGTCTCACACCCTACCAGGCCCCCGCCTACCACTACCACCTGATCCTTTGCTAAGTCAGGATTCAGCAGAACTTCTTCTGCCGTTACAGCCCGGTCCACTCCGGGTAGTTTGATTTTCCTAGCCTTTGAACCCGTGGCGACGATGATGATGTCCGGCTGATAACTTGCGATGTCCTCTCTTGTAACGTTGGTATTCGTTCTCACATCTACGCACAGAAGTTCCATCTGTCTTTGATAATATTGAATCAGCTTGTGATCATTGTGCTTAAAATGAGGAACGCCTCCCGCAATCAAGTTGCCGCCGAGCTGGTCTGACTTCTCGCATAAAGTGACGTTGTGTCCGGATTCTGTAGCCGTCTTGGCAACTTCCAGGCCTGCGATACCGCCGCCTATTATCAAAATCTTTTTTTTCACAGCTGCCGGAATGATGTTGTAAATGGTTTCTCTGCCGCAGGCAGGGTTGACCGCGCAGCTGACCGGCCCATGCCCGATTCTTCCCAGACAGCCTTCGTGGCATCCAAGGCACGGCCGCACCTCATCCAATCTGCCTGTGCGCAGCTTTTCCACGTATTCCGCATCGCATAAAAGCTGCCGCCCATAGCTGACGATATCGCAGCTTTTACCCAAGGCTTCTACAGCCATCTGCGGGTTTTCCATCTTGCCCGCGAGAATAATGGGCACATCGACGGCTTTTTTTAAGATTTCTCCGAATTCCCGATAACAGCCATCTTCAAAATACATCGGCGGATGGTTCCAATACCAGGAATCATAGGTTCCCGCGTCCACATTGAGCGCGTCGTATCCGGCCGCCACCAATATTTTCGCTGCTTCTATGCCTTCTTCTATATCTTTACCTGCTTCCTCGTATTCTTCCCCTGGAAGCCCGCCCTGCCGCAGGTCCTTCATGCAGCTTTTCAGGCTATAGCGCAGGCTCACAGGGAAATCCTGCCCACAAGCTTTTTTGATTCCCTGGACGATCATCGTCGATATGCGGAGCCGATTTTCCAAGCTCCCGCCAAATTCGTCCGCCCGTTTGTTATACAGTTCAATGGCAAACTGATCCAGCAGATAGCCTTCATGCACCGCATGGACTTCTACGCCGTCAAACCCGGCTCTTTTAGCAATTACAGCCGAAGCAATAAATTTTTGGATCAGGTTCATAATCTCATCCTTCGTCATTTCTCGATGGATGATACTTGGGTCAAAGCGGTTTCCCTGCTCGGACGGGGCGATCGCTTTTGACACAAAGCCGGGCAGCGCGCTTCTTCCCAGGCCGCCGGTCAGCTGCAGGAAAACCTTCGCCCCATACGCGTGGATTCGTTCATTCATTTGATACGCATTATGGATAAACTTGATGGGTTCTACCGTAGGGCAAGGAATTCCCGAAAGTGGCATTCCCTCAATCCCTATATCCACACTGCAAATTCCGGTTATGATTAGACCAATTCCGTGTCTGGCCCGTTCCACGTAATAATCCTGGAGCCTCTGATCAAAGGCCCCGAAAGCGTCCGCATAGCCCACCGGCCCCATGGGAGCCATGGACGTTTTGTTTTTGATAGCGCAGGTTCCGATCTGCGCCGGTTCAAATAATTCTTTGTATTGTGTCATACTGCTGATTCCTTTCTCTCATCTTTACAGTAGTTTCACTTCTGTTTCCAGGGTAATATCCAGTTTTTCCGCATAGCCCAGGTATTTGTCACATTCTTCATAGGTCAGCATATCGGAAGAAATCAGGCCGGTCTGGGTGTAATCGCCATTGACGAACATCTTTGTAAACAGCGATCCGCACTGCCCTGTCAAATACATTTCTCCGGTGATCCCGGCCCGCTCAAAGGATTCGACGCAGCCCGGCGCATAAAGATACGTTTCCGCCAATACCTTTTTTCCATCTTTCGTTCCCGCGGCTTCCACGACAAATGCGCCTTCGTCCTTTACCAGCCCTTCGTCCAGAATCTCTTTAATCTCATCATGGTATTTGGGCGCCGGCGGCAGGTGGGAAACGATGACATCGAATGGAATAAAGGTGTGTCCTTTATAAGTCTCTTCTTCACGGGACAGAAGGCCGGCCCGATAAAGAGGCGTGGAAAAGTCGATTCCGACGCCGCCGTATTTAAAGTTAATATTTTTCGCGCCCTTGAAATGCGTATCCTTGTTGAGCCCCATATATACTGTTTCGTCGTGGGCATGCTCCACTAACGTAACGGGGCGCTGGCAGCCTTTGAAGTGTCTGGTCACAGGCAAGCTGTGAGGTTCTGTTTCTACCAACTCACCGTTTTTCAAGGCAAAAGTCGGATCCGTCATATCGGAAAGCGCGGTGAAGGGGGACCACCAGAACGGCAGGAAACGCTTGGCTTCCACGCCTTCATAGACCATCATCAGGATATCATCGCAGGTATCCAAATATCGCATAGAACTTTTAGCGGCTACACACATCATACCCGGCGCGGAACCTGTACCGATGATGGCCATTTTGCCAATGGCTTTAAACCGTTTGCCATAATCGCTATACATGATTTCCACGCATTTGGGCCACCAGGGATCCAGGACGTCCGTGGCAGCGAAGTCCTGGTAGTTGGCCTTGACAGCGATTGCTGCCTCTAAAACTTTGGGTGCAAAGCGGATAGGCAGGGCGTTGACAATCAAATCCACACCTTCCGCCGCTTTGATGATACTGTCCGTATCGTCGGCATTCACATAGATGCCTTTGGCTTTTTTCAAAATCTTCACCAGCTCATCGACGGCTTTGTGATCCGCATCCGCACAGATGATTTCGCTTACATTTGGTTCTTCATCCATTCTCTGCGCCACGGTTGAGCCCTGGGCGCCGGTTCCTAATACTAATATTTTTTTCATAATTAAATAACTCCCTTTCTATTGATTATCTCACCTGGCATTTACTACCGATTGAGCGGTAATATTTATTCAATGACTTACAGGACATTTTTGAAAGCAATCCGCCGATGATACTGAAAACAGCGCAGATGACGACCATAGGGACAAAGGCGACCACAAGTCCCAGCTGCGGTCCGGCCACACCGACCACCGTATAGGCGATGGCCATACAGCCCATGGTAATCCCCAGATCCTCGGCCGCGTAGGAATCGGTCAGCATCACTGGATTCAGCGTGGTCATACCGTTGTAGGTAAACCCCTGAATCGCGCACATCACTCCGAAGAACATGAAATTGTCGGTGCCGATGAGGATTAGGATCAGCAGCAGTATGCCGTCAATAATCCCCAGATAGCAGGTCGTCTTATACGGTCCGATCTTATCGGAAATATATCCGATGACCACGCCCCCGGCTCCGGCGCCGATGGCAAAAGCCGATGCGACCCACGCTCCGTCAGCGCCCGATGCGCCATAATTGGTTTTCGCCAGATAAGAAATATCTGTCACCAGCACATTACCGATCATTTGTATCAGGATCAGCGATACGAAGAAAATCCAGAAGGCCGGATAGGTAAACACCTTTTTCCAGCGCATGGTCGGTCTGGCTTCTTCGCTCTTTCCTTCCAGAGCCGCTTCCGCTTCTTCTTTTTCCGCCTCTTCCTGAAGCTTTGACATGGTTTTGGCGTCGCCTTTGGTCGGATCAGTCACCAGCATGCAGCAGATGAACATAACGACGGCAAAGATCGCGCCCTGCCATACGAGGGCCATGCTCACATCCAGCTTTTCTATGAAAAAGTGCGCCATCGGAGCCATTGCCGCCCCGCCCAGCGCCTGGCTGCCGTAGAACAGGCCCATGACCAGTCCCTTTTTTCCCGGATACAGCACGTTGATCAAGGCCAGCGTCGCGATAAAAATGCCGAACATGGCCAGCGAGGCCACAATGCCCTGCGAAAAGATAAATACGGCTACCGAAGACGTAAGGCCGCTCACCAGAATGGTGAGACCGTATAATACGCCGGAGATGACCAGGATCTTTTTCATGCCGAACCTGCTGGAAAGCCATCCGCCTACCACATAGGCCGGCACTTCGCAGAACATGGCCGTCGAATAGGCAAGTACGATGGTATTCATGGACCAGCCGTGGGCGTTATGCAGCGGCTCTACGTAAATATTGAGAGCGTAAATGTAATTGCTGAGCACACCTACAATCAGAAGCATGATCATGCTGATAATGCCAGCTTTTTTAGAAATCTTCGGCCTGCTTATCAAGTTATCTGTCATAATGGCACCTCCCTTTTCAAGACCCATCAGAGTTTTTCCGCGGCCGCCAAAGCGATTTCCGCAAAAGCCATGCCCACTGGTTCGAGCGCTTCCTGCGGGATCCGGTCAGGCTTATCGGACGGGTGATAAATGTACATTTCCCCGGAAACCATACTGACCACAGGAATCCCCGCTTCGTTGAAATAGTACGCATCTGAAATCACTTCATCTTCGCTGAACTCATACTCCTCACCGAGGCCGTTTTTCAGCTCCACCGGGCAGAAGAGGGTTTTATCCAGCTCATATTGTTTGAATTTGTCGATCACCATATCTTGCAGCCCCGGATACTTGGAAATATAGACCAGCCTGCTTTCAGGCTCGCCGGTCTCATGCTCAACGTAGTCGTCGTCAAAATAGGTTTCTTTTCCAATATGCTCCATAGCCAGGTCGAGAATTAGTTTTTCCCCCAGCTCCTGTCTCCTGCGTATAAAGGCCTGATGTCCCTCGTAATCTGTGTAATGGGTATCCGTAGCCGCGAACATCATCGTCTTTTCACGCTGTTCTTTGGGAAGCCGGGAAAAATACTTGGCTAGTGCCAGCATTTCTGAAATTCCCGAAGCATCCTGGACCGCGCCGGAAAAGACTGCATCGTGGTGGGAGTGGGCAAGGATGATCTCCGGCGATTTGCCAGCCAGCTTTCCGCTCACATTCAGGGCATTCTTATATCCGTAGGTGGATTTCATCTTCATATGGCCTTTGAGCTGGGACTGCTTTGCGAATTTTTCCTTCAATTCTCTGCCGCTGCTTCTCGAAATCCACAGAGCGGGCAGCGACATATAGTCGACGCCATAAAGATTGCCGATATCATCGTAATCTTCACTGTACCAATACGGGTCGTCGTAATAATTTTCCAGAATGCCGACAAATCCGGCGGCTCCGCTGTGGAGCGCTCTGTAATAGTTAAACGGCCAGTTGCCCGGCGTATAGATATGGTATTTTTTCAGTTCCTTGGCGGCTTTTCCCTGGGGGTCATAGAGCTGGGCTCCTTCAAACATTTCCATCAGGCCGGTAATATCAATGGGCGGAAAATAGATGTCGCAAACGACAATCTTGCCTTTGATATCCACATTTGCAAAGTCCTCCTCTTCTCCGCTTCCCAGGTAAAGAAATTCTTGCGCTTCTCCGTCAGTTCCGATTTCAAAGGTGCCGCTTTCCGCGCCTCGGTTGGTGCCGTTGGCGTAAAAGCATGGGATTTCCCCGCCGTCAATGCTCAAGGCGTAATCCTCTACCGTCATGCAGATTGAAGGCACCTTTTCAATTTTTACGTCTTCCAGTCCGAAGCTCCTCATTTTTTCCGCAATATATTCGGCGGATTTTCTGCCTTCCGGTGTGCCGGTTTTTCTGTGTCCCCACTGGCTCAGGTCCTCAATCCAGGAGAAGATTTCCTCTTTTTTCGGAAATAGCGCTTTGTTGATCAATGTCATAAATAAAACCTCCTAATCGTTTTTCAGTATGGTGATGGCTTTTCTGATGCTGTCTTTTTCTTCGGCCATTGTCTCGGCCATGTATTTCTTTTCCTCTTCTATCGCTTCCTCTATCTCATGGAGGGTATCGCGAAAAAAGCGGTTTCGCAGTGGTCTGACTTTCAGAATCAGGCCCGCCTTGATCATGGATAATGGATTTCTGAATCCGCTTGACGTCATATTGAGCTTACGTAGCAGGTTGTTGACAAGGGCATAGCAAGTGGAAACATAGACTTCTCTCCCTCTGGCCCAGGTTCTTTTATCCGCGTACTTTGGAGAACAAATCTGCGCCTGCATATGCTCGACAATCTGCTCGCTAAAGTAATAAGAGGCTAAGGCTAAATCAACGTAGGCGATCCCTTCCTCCATGGCCTTTTCCAAATTGCCTTTTTGGATCAAGGCGATTGTATTGAATAGAGCTTCGATGTCTTCCGCGTATTTGGCGCTTCCTAGGCATAAGAAATCAAATTGGTTGATTTTGTCGATTTCACGGGAAAACAGTTCGTATATCTGCAGCGTCCGCACATTTTCCTTTCTCGCTTCATCGTAATGCTGTTTTCGTCTGGCTTGGCTAAGGCCCTTTTCCAACTGTCCAAGATATCGGTCATTGCCGCTTACTATCGTCTGTGCCGCGGCCTTTCCCCATTGCTCCAGTTCATCGACAGCTGCAAAGTATACTTCACAGGAAAGGCCGAGTTTGTTCAGTAATTCGCCTTTTAGCTCTCGTTTGATTCGCTGGGCCTGTTCGGAAAAATCAATTCGCAGATAAGGCATCTGGTCGAGATAAATGCCCAGACCTCCGTAGAATCTCGCCGTGTCTTCCAAGGCTTTTACATCAAAGATTTCCCAGTTATCGTGGTTGGAATGGTCTCTGCCTATGTAGGGTGAAGTGCCCTGTTCCATCTGTTCGGTGATGATATCGTTTCCAAATACGGGAATCCCTTCCCCATGATAGGAAATGCCGTCGCACCAGGAGCACAAATAGTAGCTTTCCGTATCCACTTCTTCGGCTATTGCTTGGAATCCGCCCACCAGCCTTGGTGCATAACTAAAATAATCCTCAAGCAAGCCGCTGCCGCCGATACAGCCTATTGCTTTCAGCTCCTTCAGGCTTAAGGCCGTGTATTCAAAGTTGATATTGGCGATCACCTTTCCTGTCCACTGGGGTTTTGCTTCGTGAACCAGTTTGTAGGAGCCGTGGATGTATGGGTATCTGGTATCGGTCCGGCCGGTTTCGTGGCTGCCGTGGAACGCAAAGATGATCGTCCTTGCAGGCACATATCCGGAGGCTTTCATTGCCTTGGCAATTCCCAGCAGGCTGGCGCAGGAGGACATGTTATCCTGCAGACAGCTGAAAAAATGATCCAGATGGGCGCTGTAAACGATGGCCTCTTCGCTCAATGCTCCGGTGATTTCTCCGACAACATTATAGGTTGTTCCGCCGTCGGGGATAAATTCCGCGTCCACCGTCAGGGTGACTTTTAGACTGCTTTTTTGCTTTAGCTCCTCTTTCAGATAATCCGCATCTTTTTTGCATATCCCAACGATGGGGATATTGTTGCTGAGACTCGGTGTCTGTACGCGGATGGTTTCATCATTTAAGATATCTTCTGTGGCGTATATGACGGCCGCGCATGCTCCATGCAGCACCGCCTCTTCGATCTGCCCCGCAAGATTTCCGCTTTCCAACGCGCCCATGGCTTCCAGCAGTGCGATTTTGCCTTTCACCTCACAGGTTTCGTAGACTTCCTTCACTGATTTTTTTACGTCCACAAGCTGCGCGGTGATCCCGTTTTCATCCGTGCCCGGAGAAACATAGCCGTAAGGTTTTATCACTCGTTCCTGGCCTTTGACTTTTAATGCGGCATCGCGAAACTGATACCTGCTGGTGCTGCACGGCAGCATCTCCACATGGTCGAGGCCCAATGTTTCGAGCTCCGTTTTTATGTATTCCGATCCTCGGTGCTCCGCATCGCTGCCGCAATGCTTACCTCCGTAGAGCTCGCTGTCGCCTATTTGCGAATAGTTCTTAATAAAACTGACCTGATATTCCATATCCAGATTTTCGCAAAAGCGTTTGATATTCGTTTCGATCATCGGGTTTTTGCTCACGATTTTCCTCCTTTGTTTTCTCATACCGGTACTCACCATCTCTGGTGATGAAACTAATATACCTGTTTTGCCGAATAAAAAAAATCACCGATCCGTACAATCGGCTAACGGCTTTTGATTTATTTTGAAGTTTCTGTATTTTTTGACTATTTTAAGGTAGGAATTGTTCACAAGGAAGGTGCGAATTGTTCACAAAAAGACGTCCCTGCGGACGTCTTTTCGCTATTGATGCAAAGTGGGATATAAGGTTATGGCGCACAGCTGCCCTGGCTGTAGCTCTATTTCGCAAATCAACGGTACATTGCTTTCTATGGCATTGATTTCTATGCTGGGGTGAAGATACGCCTTCAAATATTCCCGGGAAATATCGCTCAAATTTACCGCCGGGTATTGGTCTTTCGTAAGCAGTCCTGGGATTTCACGGGTGCTCACTTTTTGATACCAATAAACACAGTTTTCTTTCAGTCCTGAAAAATGAATGAGATACTTTTTGGCCGTCTGGCTGTTGAAATTGAAGATCAATAAATGGCCGCCTCTGTCATTATTATAGAAAATAGCATCCGCATTTATTTTGTTATACAAAGTCCCCACGTTGGAAAGCAGTTCCTGTATGTAAAATTTCGGTGATTTAAGATCGCCTTCAAAAAATAGTTCCTCTAGCCGTATGCTGCTTGCCGCGGCGTCCTCTTTCAGAAGTTCAAAGCCTTCATCCGAAAGGTTTTCTGCTGCCAGTTCCCGATGTTTTCCTCTGCTCTCTTCCAGGATGATTTTTTTGATCGCAAGGCTGTCCCGGCAAAGGGCAAGCAGCTTCCTGGTCTGATAGGCAAGGGCTTGCTCTACGGAACAGTAAATTGCCTCCGCCCGGTATGGCAGTTCCATAGATGGGGCGACTTCCTGGGCAAGGTCCACATCTATGCTGCATAGATCCTGCTCTGCCGCAGCATCGCTTTGGTATTTTTTTAATAAGCGGCACACCGACGTTCGGTCGATATGATCATCGAAGAAAATAGCCGATGGCTTTATGCGGGGGATCGGCTTTAAACGAGGTTTATTTTTCTCCCGCCACTGAGCCGGACTGCATCCATAATTCTTCTCAAAGGCCCTGTTATAATATCTGGGCGCGGAAAACCCGCATTCATAGGCAATGTTGGTGATGCTCATTTTGGAGTCCAGTAAATAGCGGATGGAGATTTCCGCCCTTATAAACGCCAGCCAGTCTTCAAAGCTTCTTCCGGTATATTTTTTTATCAGCCTTGATAAATACACTTCGCTCAAAAATACCTGGTCCGCCACTTCTTTCAGAGAAAGCTTCCGGCAGCAATGATCGTACATATACTCGATGATTTTCCACATCCTGTCCCACTGATCTTCATCCTTGATCCGGCTGTATTCTTCCGTGGCGTATTGGAAGCCGAATTTTAAATTGTTCAAGATTTCCAGGCATGAATAGACCAACTCCTGTTCCCGGCTTCCGCTATCGTCTTCGGAGTTTATCAGGTCGAACATGTCCCCGATGTACTGCCTGATTTCTTCCTTCAGATTCTCGGAAAGGATATCATTGATCTGCGGGTCGCATTTGAAAATTACGTTGGAAATGTCCGGAAGGTACTGGTCAAAGTTTTCCATGTTCAGCTGCAATTGAACGTATAAAAGCCCGTCGTCCTGCTTGTCTATACAGTGAACGTCTTCGCAGTTGATGACGATCATGTCCCCCTCTTTTAAAGCTATGCTTCGATTATTGATGATGACATCCGTGCTTCCCGCAAGGATAAGGTCGAGTTCCATTTCTTCATGCCAGTGAAAGCTTTGACTTTGATTTTTTATCGATACGGTCACTAGATGTTCGATCATAGTTTTTTACTCCTTGCTTAGGGAAAAGTCCTCCCCGTGCTATCGCCGGTACTTAGTTCCGCACCCATTGCCTTCAATGGTCACAATGCCCCGCTTAGACATGGCTTTCAAAATCCCGGCGGTCTTCGATTTTTCCAAGCTTACTAAAGAAGCAATTTCAACCGTATTTTTTTACGCTCGAAATTGATGTCTTATCCCAGGTATTTGCCAAGACACTCCCTTACGATATCCCGAATTTCCGCTGCGCGGATTTTAGCGCGTTTGCAATCCATTGCCGCTTTTTTCGCCACGGAGAGAATGTTCTCCATGCCCGGGCGCTTTCCTTCCCCGTCAATGGTGGTAGCATGCTCGCCGCCTATGGAATTGCTGTAGGTCAAATCATAGACCGGCGCCATTTTCCAGCGCTGCTGCTGTTCATCATATAAAAATGAAACGTTTTTGGAATGATCGTCCCGATTATGCGCAAACACGTTAAAACACATGAAGCTGAACATTTTTTCTACTTCCCGCATATCGTTTGTAAGGAGCATCGTAAGCCTCATCAATTGATTGTAGTCCATGTTGGGAATGCGGTGAGATGTTTCTAGCATGCCGCTCAGCGACACCATATGGATTCGCTGTTTTCCGCTGCTCGTTTGCCTTCGGTCAAAACGTTTCGTCCCAAAATATCCGGCGCATTCTTTTGAAGCAAATAAACGTGTTTCACTCATTTCCAGTCCGCAGGCTTTGGCGCATAAGCTGTATTCATATTCCTGCAGCCCTATATCAAGGTCGTCATAAGAGGATGGAAATTTTATGATCCAGCTTTCCGAATCGATTTCAGTCAAAATCTTTGGCCTTGCGCCGCCAGAAGAACCGCCCAAAAGAAAAAGTTCATCCAGATTTCCCACAGTGTCCTGCTCCAGCAGCTTTTTACATTCCAGCGCTATCGTGTCGTAATCGTAGGGCATTACATGCGATTCAAGCATCTGCGATGGCTGATAGGACAGTGCGCCCATACCCGCATCGGACACAAACGTCAATCGATAGAAGTTACTGATTTCATCGACATTTACCTTCAATGTCTTTTTCAAATATCGGTCCACAAGCAGTCGTCCCCATCCATCAGGAAGGGAATCGGCAAAGACGCCGAATATCCCTTCAAACGGATCGTAATTTGGTAAAAAGACCTTCTTCGCAAGAGGCAGTGAAAAAGGGTTCAAGGCATATCCCGCGGACAGCCATTGGTCGCTGTATTGGAAAGCAGCCAGACCGTCCTTTGTCTCTGCCAGTGTGCCCACCTGCTTTTCGCCGATCAATACGTCCAGCTTATCGATTCTTTTCATGGATAACCTCCTCAATGGAGCGGTATTCGGTTTTTACGAAGAGTTTCTCAAAATCGCCGAGGCACTCCAGAACCATTGCCATTTTTAGAAGATGCACCAAAGAGACTTCGCCCGACTGCTCAAAGCGTTTTACAGAGCCCAGGCTCACTCCTGAACGCTCCGCAAGCTGCACCTGTGTCAGTTTCAACTTTTTTCTCCGCGTTTTGGCGCGTAACGCTATTTCCTGTTGTATTTCATATGGAGTTTTTAATAATAAAAAATTCTCGTTCATAGTTAATATTTTATCCCTTTTTGCTTATTTTAGCAAGAAAAGGACCATATTTTATCTATTTTATATGAATTCACCTTCAAACATAACTGCTTCTGGCTCGACCGTATGGATTTCTGTGTCAGGTATTTCAAAAATATTTTTATTGAGCACGATCAAATGTGCTTGTTTCCCTACTTCAATGGTACCAATTTTATTCTCAAGCCTAAAAGGTATCGCCCCAAATCTTGTATACCCTTTTATCATTTCTGTAACGCTGAGCTTTGCATTTTTGGGCGGCCTAACGCTGCCCGAGTATTTTGCAGGATCTAGCGGGTTCTCCAAATCCACCCTTGTAGCCGATATTTCCATACCAAACCATGGGTTTCCCCTATGCGCCTCACACATTCCTATAACATCGCTGCCATATGTTACGATTGCCCCTGTCTCAATCATCTTTGTGAAGTCATACATCGTATTCCAACGATCCAATCCCAGATAGTCAATCGCCGCTTCGCCAAAATATCCTCCCGCCCAATGACACGACCAATTGATGATGATCCCAAGTTTGGCAGGCCGGACCATATCGCTGGGATGTACCAACTCACAGTGAGCAAGCTCCATATAAATCCGCCAGGTTTTGCCCGCTGCTTCAACCTGATATTTCGCTTTCTCATAGGCATTGCAGGCTGTTTGAAAGCCGCGGTCACCGACCACATGGATATGCAGATCAAGTTTCTCTTCATTCAATCGCAGTAACACATTCGTAAGCTCTTTTTCGGTCATATTTATTTTGCCGTAATTGGTTCTGGCCGAATCGTTATAGTGCGGCTCCAGTGATGCGCTGTTTCCCATTTCATTGGTTCCATCCAGGAAGAATTTCACTGTATGTATCCTTACATGTTTACTTGTATACTTTTTCTGCCATTCTCTCAGCGTTGCTATGCATTGGTCAAGCTTGCTATATCTTTTAAGAAGGCAGGTTCCTTCATAATACATATTCAACTTTCCTGCATTGTCCATATCATAGAAAAGTTTCATCGATTCTTCGCCCTCTGTAATGCCATCGAGGACTGCAATCACGCCGCAGCTTCTGAGAAAGTCAAGAAACGGAGCGACGCTTTCCTCGGTTACTTCTGTCGGTGGATGCCAACCCAGATTTTGATAGAGCGTTTCTTCCAGCTCCTCACCCAGCAATGGTTCCTTAACCCAGCCTGTCAGCTCACCAGTTTCATCGCTTATGAAAAAGGGGACTGCCCCTGTTTCCCCTGGATTTTTCTTAATCCCCATAAGTTCTAGCGCCTTTGAATTGTACCAGCAGGCATGGTCCGTAAAATCTTGAAGCCTTACGGGACGGTCAGATACGTATTCATCGATCCATTCTTTTCTCGGACCCTTTTCATCGAACATGTCCTGCGAATAACACTCCCCAAAGAAATAGGGAACTTCGTTGACAGGATGTTCCTCGCAGTAATTTTTTACCCATGACAACAACTCGTGCATATCATCAAATACGGGCATCTGTACACGCCATCGGCTCTTTGCAACGGTTCCAGGGTGCGTATGCCCATCGATGAAACCTGGCAAGACTAGCCGCCCTTTTAAATCGATCAGCTGTGTACGCTCACCTTTAAAGGTTTCGCAGCTTTCCAAAGAACCCACACAAATAAATTTATCATTTAATACAGCAACCGCCTCCGCATATCCCTGTTTGCAATCGCTCTTATAGATATGTCCGTTATACAAAATTTTATCCGCTTGTTGTTTCATAAATCGTTTCCTCCGGATTTTTCTTTATAGTACGCGCTGCCCGCTTTATATTATTACCACGCCAGCTTCCCATGTTCGACTGCCAGCTTCCCGTCTACGATTACATACTCAATGTTGTCTTTATCCGTCAGCATCTTTATGTTTTCTACCGGGTTTTCTTTAAATAATAACAAATCTGCTGCTTTCCCTGGTTCAATGGTTCCCACTCTATGCGCCATGCCGCACGCCTGGGCCGCTATTTCCGTAGCCGATTTGATCGCCTGATCAACCGACATACCCTGTTTTATTAGTTCCTTAAGTTCTTGCATACTTTGTTCTCCATATTCACAGGCAGGTTCATACACCGTATCAGAACCTAACGCTATTTTAACGCCCTTTTTTAAGGCTAGATGAAAACTATCAATTACTTGCTTATGATATCGGTTTTTTTCTTGATCGGTGAGTAGAGTATCAGCCTCTCTGTATAAAAAAGCGTCCGGCCTGATAAGCTTTGGGGCATCGCTCCCCGGCGTCTTGACAAAATCATACCAATTGGCCAGCAAATATAATGTGGGGACCAATATGACACCCTTTTGCGACATTTCTTCCGCAAGCTTTTCGTTGAGTTCTTCACCATGTTCGATCGTATCCACACCGGCTTTTAGTGCCATTCGGATCGTCTCCTCGGTTTCACAGTGGGCGCACACCATCGTCCCTGCAATCCTATGGGCTTCTTCGCAGATCGCGTTCATTTCCTCCTGAGAGTAATGGGTATCTGTTATTCTGTCTGTGCCCCAATTGCCGCCGCCGGTTGCCCAGAACTTTATCTGATCGGCGCCTTCTCTAAGAACCCTCCTGACATTTTTTATGCATTCCTCCCTGCCATCCGAAAGGATTGCCCAAAAATGATTCTTTTTTACAAACTCTAGCGGGAGCTGCGGGCTGTCGCAATGCCCGCCGCTTCTAGCTAATCCGGGACCGCAGGCAATCACTTTAGGTCCCGGCATAACTTTATCGTGGAAGATCCGCTTTAGATACAGCCCATTCCAGGAAATATCTCTCAGTGTAGTAAAGCCGTGCTTTAACATTTTCTGGGCTTCATAAACAGAGCGCATTGCTCTTACTTCCTTTGGCTCGCAGAGTATTTCCGTATCCCCCCAAAGGCCGCATCCTCTACCTCCTGCCAAATGGATATGCGCATCAATCAATCCGGGCATTGCATAATAGCCGCTCATATCCACTTCCCGAGACGCAGAAGGAACATAGTTAGCCATAGGTCCTATTTCTTCAATATTACCGTCATGAATCTTAAGAAACATATCTGGTTTAGCTCTATTATTTTTGCCGTTTATTATTGTTATATTTGTTAGCACATATCTACCTTCTATCATCATTTCGCCTCTTTCTATTATAAACAGTAGTACCGATCCCTCTGTCTGTTGGATAAGATCAGCATTATATCCAACTAGCGCTAATAGACTTCCTGTTGCATAGGGCCCAATCGCCGATCCAAATTTCTGTGCAAATGATACGATGGCTAAAAGTGGTCTCATCCCATATATTATTGATAATTTAGTGCATACTACCTTTAAATTGCCTTAGTATTAAGTGTCCGGCTTTTTTTATTTATCGCCACGGCCTTTTTTCATACCAGGCCCTAAGGATAGTTTTAAATATTTCCTCCTTTGGATATACGAAGTTACTTTCCGCCCAACGTCTGACGATTGCAATGCTTCCCTGAACATAATAGGGTGCTATGAATTTCCATTCTTCAGGAATTTGTTTTCTTTTCGTGTCATACAGCCATATTTCCAAGCATTTAGCTTCGAGAAATTTACTGAGCCGGCTTAAAAAACGGCTACCTCCGTTCTTTGCTAAAAACATCTGACTGATTAATGGAGATTTTCCGACATAGTCAACTATATCGCGAAACATCACTTCATATACCTGGAATGGATTGCTCACTATAATTGCGCTCAATTCATTAAATACAGCATCTTCCATTTTTTCATATAAATCATAGAGATCATAGTAATGTTTATAAAATGTTCCCCGATTGATATCGACTTTTGCGGCTAATTCCTTAACTGTAATATTTTTTAGCTCCTTGCTTATCATTAGTTCAGAAAATCCATCTTGTATCGCTTTTCTCGTTTTATGCACGCGCCGGTCATTCTTTTTTAAAGAACTCATCGGATTCTTTCACCTTTCAAATTGATCTTTGCTATTGGATGAGACATCTTGGCAGTGATATTATCATTGTCAACTGTTCCTGATACGTTGAATTTATAAGTACCATATGGAGTTTTAACATTTATCTTAAATCCGAACTCATCTCCGTTGGCTTTTCCATTAAGAATTTCCGAAGTGTTGCCCATCAATTCAGCAGTACCGGTCAATGTATCATCTGTAACGGTAAAGTTCAATATACACTCCTGTTTTCCCAAAGGGGTCTGTCCTTCTGTTTTAAATTTCCCATTTAAATTGCTCATATTTTCCTCCTTATCGAACTGCGCATTTGCTTCCTTCCGCCCTATAATATTTATTGAGCGCTCTGCCGGCCATTTTCGCGAGCATGCCGCCGATGATGCTCAATACCGCGCAAAGAATGATCATCGGAACAAAAGGCACGGATAAACCGATCTGCGGTCCGATGGCCCCAACAATGGCATAGGATATACCCATCAACCCCAAAACGGTTCCCAAATCCTTGGGGCTGTAGCTGTCTGTAATCATAATTGGATTCAGTGTTGTCATTCCGTTATATGTAAAACCCTGTATAATGCATATGGCCGCATAGGCCATAAAGCTTTCAGCTCCCAGCAGGATGAATAAAAGCAGCAGTACGCCGTCGATAATTCCCAGCAAGAAAGTCGTTTTGTACGGTCCGATCTTGTCGGATATATATCCGATGATAATACCGCCTAGGCCTGCCCCTACGCCAAAAGCGGAAACAACCCATGCCGAATCAGTTTCATTGACCTTGTATACTGCTTCCGCTAAAACAGCAATATCTGTCACCAATACATTGCCAATCATCTGCACTGCGATAATGGAAATGAATATAAGCCAAAAGGCCGGATGTGTTAAGGCTCTTTTCCACCTCATGGTTGGAAGCGCGCCCGCTTCTTTTCCCGCTATCGCCTCTGCAAGCTCCTGCTCATCGGCTTCTTTTTGGATTCTTGCCTGTAATTCCCGATTTCCCTTTGTCGGGTCATAAACCAGCATCGTCGCCGTAAAGAGAACGATGATAAAGATGATGCCTTCCGCAACCAGAACTATACTGGCCGTGAAGGCCTGGATACTGTAAGCCAGTATTGGCGCCAATATAATGCTGCCAATTCCCTGCGCGCCAAACATGATTCCCATGACCAGGCCTTTATTCTTGGGAAACAGCGCATTGATCAGGGCAACGTTGCAAATATAAACGCCGTACATCGCAAGTCCCGCCATAACTCCCTGCGCAACTACAAATACTGCGACACTGGAGGTCAGACCGCTTATGAGGATCGCCGCGCCATAAAGCACGCCGGAAGTCACTTGCACCTTCTTGATGCCGAATTTATTCATCAGCCAGCCGCCGACAATAAATGACGGGAATTCACAGAACATGGTCACGGTGTATGCCATAACGATCTTGTTGGGGGACCAACCGTGCGCTTCCTGGAGCGGACTGACGAAAACAGCCAAAGCGTAAATTGACGTTACCGCCAGTTCCATTACAATAATCATGCAAAGGCTCAGAGCCTTCTTTCCTCTTGGGGCTTCCAGTTGTATGTTTAACGCTTCCATTTTCTCCTCCTATCCGGCCCCTCTGCAGGCCCTTTGACTACTATACGGACTCCATCAGCTCCGCAAACATCAGCCCAATCGGCTGTAGCCAGTCCTTCATGACCCGCTCAGGGGTGTCGCTTGGATGAAACAAATAAGCAGGACTGCTCACCATGCTGACGATTTTGATTCCCGCCATTTCAAACAAGTGAGCGTCAGAAATCACATTGCCCTCTGTATAATCTTCCTCTTCTTGGTGATCTACTGGCATAACCAGCGTTTTGTCAATGTCGTATTTGGCAATAGCCGCGCAAGTATCTGTGAGGAGCTGAGGACTTTCTGTGCTGGCGTATACAATTTTCGGAACGCCTTCTCCAGTTTCAACGAACTTTCCGTCCTCAATATAAGCGTCCTTTCCGATATGCTCGATCACAAAGTCATAGGTAATGTTGTCGCCCCGTTTACTTCTTTCCTCAATAAAACCTTCATGCCCGCAGTAGTCTGTAAAATGCGAGTCCATTGCAGCAAACATATAAGTTTTTCCGCTCTTTTTATTTCCCGGCGCAGCAAAGTATTTTGCAAGCGCCAGCACTTCCGACATTCCTGAAGCGTCCTGAACGCCGCCCGCATAAACAGCGTCGTGATGAGAGTGGGCTAAGACGATTTCATCGGATTCTCCTTTAATGATGCCTTTTACATTCAGTGCGTCCCGATATTCATACCTGCTTTTCATCTGCATGCCGCCCTTTAAAACGTCTTGTTTTTTAAACTTTTCTTTCAATCGTTCCCCATCGCTTTTGGAAATCCACATCCCCGGTAATTCCATATATTCGATGCCCATTTCCTCTCCGTAAAAGGTGTAATCCTCGCTGTACCAGTCCGGCTCATCCACATAATCCTGTAAAATTCCGACAAAACCTTTCGCACCTTTTAATTGGGCGTAAAAGTAGTTGTAGGGCCAGTTATTAGGCGAGTAAATATCCAGCACAGGCTTGCTGTCTGCCAGTTTTCCCTCTGGATCATAGATCAAATCTTCGTCTATCATCTCGGCAAAAGCCGCAAGCGGCAGATATCTGAAATGAATATCACAGATGACAATTTTGCCGGCCACATCGGCTTTTTCAAAGTCTTCTTCAAGGCCGTCTCCTAAATAAACGAATTCTTCTTCACTCCTTGCGCTGCCAAAGGAAAAAGTTCCTTCTTCCGCCCTTCTGTTGGTACCGTTAGCAAACATGGTATTGAGGCGCTCTCCATCAACCGACAGGCTGCACTGATCCACATACATGCACATGGATGGGACTTTCTCGATCTCCACTTCTTCCAGACCGAATTCGATAAATTTATTTCTGATATATTCAGCAGACTTGCGGCTCTCTGGCGTCCCTGTTTTGCGGTGTCCCCATTGGCACAAGTCCTTTATCCAGGAAAACATCTCTTCACTATTTGAAAACTTGCTTTTATCAATTGTCTTTAACATCGTTACGCCTCCCTCAACCCTTCATCTTTTCAGTTATTCCATAAAGTTTTTCGGCTGCAGCCGCCATGCACTGGCATTCTCTTTCCAGCGCTTTCATCGCGCAGGCCATTTCCGATCCAATCGCTTCGTAAAGCAATTCAATTTCTTCATCAAAATCACTTGCCTCCTGTGCAGCCTTTGCTTTCAAGCGATTCATAAGATCATATAAAGCCAAACAGGATGTTTCCTTGCCGGATGCCCAACTTCTTCTATCCGCATATTCCTCCCCGGCAATTTGCTTTTGGAGTTCGTCAATGATTTTTTCGCTAAAATATAACGACTTCTCACAGATATCCACCATGATCAAGCATTCTTCCAACGCTTCTTTTGCACAGCCGTTTTGCAGGTATTCAACAGCTCCTGTCATAAAGGCGATCGTTTCCATATGCTTTAAGCTCCCTATATAGATCAGTGCGCCGCCGGATGTTACCCTATCGAGCTCTCTCTGAAAAAGATCATAAACAGCCAGAGTCTCTTGATTGACTGCTGCTGCCGCCGCAAACGTCTCTCTTTGCTCCGCTTCGGTAATGGAATTGTCCAAAGCTATTAGATAGGCTTCGTTTTTCGCCTTTAATTCCGTTAGGAGCTCTTTGGCCGCTACGTCTAATCTGTCAAGACAGGCGATGATCTTTGTTGTTTCGATTCCATTTTCTTCTAGTTCAGTAAAGTCCACATAATCTCGATACCTTGCCGTCTGTTTTGAAAAGTCGAATTCTTCATAAGGCAGCTGATCCAGATAAATTCCCAGGCCGCCGTAGAATCTGCCATTGTCCGCAAGGGCGCCGGGCTCGAAGATTTCCCAGTTATCCTTATTGGAGTGGTCCCTTCCGCAATAAGGGGAAGTCGGCGGTTCCAGCATCTGCTCGGACATGGAATCATTGGTAAAAGAAGGAATCCCCGCAGATGTATACGCCACTGCGTCGCAATAGGTCACGGCCGCCGCCTTTTCTGAACTGACCGACTCAGCAATCCGCTGAAAACCGCCTGTCAATTTTGGCGCATATTCTTTATAGGAGTCCACGGTTATTTCACTTCCTATGGTTGTCATTGTATCAAGGGCGTTTAATTTCAACGCCGTATATTCAAAGTTGATCTGCGCTAAGGTTTTTCCTGTCCACTGCGGGCGGAGCTTGTGGGTAAGCGTCGTCGCGCCGTGCAGGTAAGAATATTTACTGTTTATAAGGCCGCATTCGTGGCTGCCATGAAAGGCGAAAATAATCGTTCTCTTCGGTTTATAGCCGGTATCCATAATGGTTTTGGCGATTCCAAGGACCGTCGCGCAGGATGCCATATTGTCCTGAAGGCATCGGAAGAAATGATCCAGGTGCGCGGTATATACAATCTGTTCATCGGATATTGACCCTGGAATTTCTCCGACTACATTATAGGTTACGCCTCCGTCCGGAAGAAAATCCGCATCGACCGCTATCTTGAGCGTCAGATCCCTCTTGGCGGAAAGCAGCTCTTTCAGATAGAGAGCGTCCGCTTTGCTTATGCCCAGCACCGGCACTGTCGGCACCATTCTCGGGAACTGCACCCTTATCGTGTTTTCATCAAGAATTTCCTTTGTCGCATAGATAAGCAGCGCTTTCGCGCCGTGCAGGATTGCTTCTTCTATCTGCTCCGGCAGATTTTCACTGGCCAGACCGCCCATATCTTCGATCAGCGCAATCTTGCCTTTCAAGCTGGCGTTTTCACATTCCTCTTTTGTCGCTTTGCCTGCATCCACAAGCCGTGCGGTAATTCCTTCTTCATCCGTTCCCGGAGAGGCGTATCCAAACGGCTTTATTTCCCGCTCTCCTTGTTCAGCAGGAATACCGCTAATCTGTACCTTCGCATCGTTGAATTGATATCTACAGGTGGGGACTTCTAACAGTTCCACTTTTTTTACACCGATCTTTTTCAATTCCTCTGCTATATAGTTTGAGCCCTCATGCTCCGCATCACTGCCGCAATGCTTGCCGCCAAATTGGGGATTATCCCCAATTTGGGCGTACTCTTTGACAAAATTCACTTGATAATCCAGGTCTATAAAACTGCAAAATCTACCAATTTCATTTAATAGGGTTTGGCTCTTCATCGCTGGTCTCCTTTCGTTGATTGGGTTCGTTCCATTTATAAATATTATAATCTTTTGAAAATTTATTTTAATGGTTATTATGCTTAAATATAATTAAAACCATATATAATATCGATCTTTTGATAATTCTCATCTTTATTTTAAAGAAAAATCATATTTCAACATAAATCTATGCCACAAAAGCACATAACCCCGATTTATGAATTGCAATCCGGTACGATGCTGCGGTATAATCATTTTAACCGTATGAGAATTTTTAGAAGCAGGTAATGGAAATGGACACAACAAATAATGAGAACGCTCCCGTATACATGAAACTCAATGACAGTTTTAATCAGATGCACTATCACAATGAACTGGAAATTATCTATGCTTTACAGGGAGCAGCCGATTTACTAATATCAAATACAACCTACCCCCTCAAGGAAGGTGATCTGCGCATCCTCAATATCGGCAATATACACAGTATCAAACCCCAGGACAAAGGTTTCAAATATGTGTCGCTTTTTTTTGATATGCATTTTTTTAATCAATTCATTCCCAATATTGAGTTTACTTTTTTTGAGTGTGTGCCAAATCGCGACCTTGGCGGTAAAACTGAAAAGTATGTGGATATTTTGTATTCCGTTTTCTGGAATATAATTAGGCAGCTGATTTCCAGCAGTGAGCCAAAATCCGGGACTGAAAGCAGAAAAGAAATCATGGAGCAAGCTACCGCCATGCTAATCGAGCTTCGCAACTGGTTTACTCTCATGAATCAGGTCATTGATACAAAATCGAAAAACGATGAACGCATATGGATTATTGCCGACTACATATATGATCATTATAAGCGCAAGCTGCTGCTTTCCGAAGTTGCGGAGCATGTGTTTTTCACACCGAACTATCTTTCTCATTATGTGAAAAGCGTTACCGGTTTCAGCTTTCAAGAGTTGGTCAATTTTATACGTTCCGAAATGGCCCTGAAATCTCTGATCGGCACAGATGACAGTATCTCTAAGATCTCGGATGAGTGCGGGTTTTCCGAACCCAGGTATTTTAACAGATACTTTAAAAGGTTCTATGGTATTACACCCCGTGAATATCGGCAGCAATACGGGTTTATGCGTTTATCCGAACCAAATGGTGGCACAACGGCTTTTGACTACAGCCAGGTCAGTGAAGAGGATAAAAGCCTTCTTACCTATCATATGGAGAAATATAGTTCCCACAGCGCGTCTCTCAATCCAAAAGCGCTCCACATCTCCCTCGATATGGCGGCGGGCGTAAACCATGCAAAGAAAAAAGCCCCCTTATGCATCCGCCTTGATAAGAGCCATTATATCTATAACCCGGCAAAGTACAAACTGCTGAAATCAGCCATTGATCAACTGGCGGTTAAGCATTTATGGATCGACGGCCTAAGCGAGCTGTCAAAAGAAGTATTGCAATCAATCTATGATATTTCCGCTTCTTTAGGCTGCAAGCTCCTAAAAGAGCCACAGGCCGAAATTCGCTGCCGCGCTCTGACGGCATTGTTTGATTCCAACGGGATTAAAACGCCTGAATTTTATTTCGACTTGTTTTATGCAATGATGGGTACTTCTGTTATTGAGGAAGGAACTTCTTTTTTAATTACCGGGGACTCAGAAAATTTAGAACTGCTGATCTGTAATGATCATGATTACAAGCTCGATATAAACATCGTGATTGATAACTTAAAAAAACAAACCTATATAAAGTCGGAATTGCATTTATATTTGCGGAAGTTTTACGAAAAAGAGAGCAGTCTTAAAGACTTGGAACAATTTTACGATTCTCATCAAATCGCCGTTTTAAGAGAAATGAACGCGCCTGAAACGCACTGTGAGAAAATAGAAATCATGAGCAGGCTTCATACGATTGATTTTACTGCTCCGCCGAATTCCGCGGCTCTGATTATGCTGCATACCACTCGTTCCCACGATGAAACATAAAAGTCCATCATCCTAATACTTTACTATATAAAAGACAGGTGAGATTAACTGCTTTGTCCCCTATTTTCAGTTCAACCGCTTTTTCTCCGGCGCGTGTAAAGCCTCTACGCTCATAAAATTGATAAGTACAGGCATTGTCCGTATATAAATAAATTTTCTTTCCTTTTTCCCTGCGCTCCAGCTCCTTGAGCAGCAAGCTCCCGATTCCCTTTATTTTCAATTCCGGGTTTGCGGCCAGGAAAAGGATTTCACCATCCGGCGCGTTTCTCTTTTGATATTGGGAAAACAGTTTTTTATTCGCCTCATCATAGACGTCAACCCCGCCTTTGGCATAAAGGTTCTGTAAAAAGTCAAAGACCTTCACATAAAGCCGTTTCCAAAAGGAGCGGTATTTTCTATCCCCGCCCTTAATTTCAGCCAGTAACACTCCTGCAAGTTCACTGCCTTCATAGGCCGCGATGATTTGTGTGGCACGAGTCATTTCCAAGTACCAAAAATATCGGCCGTATAAATTCAGCACCCAGGAGCTTTCCATATACCAGTCAAAGTGCATCCCTGTTATGGCAAATTGTATCGCTTTTTGATAGTCCTTTTTTTCCAGCTCTCTGATTTCCAATTTCATTTCCCCCTTGGCCGCGCCGTTGACAATTTTGATTTTCGATCATACAATTGTTTTGACGTTACAAGTGTATCATCACAAAAATAGACTGTCAATATAACCGCGGTCGGAGGAAACAAAAGATGAGAATTTGTAATGCTAAATAGTTCAACTGCATTCATAAACGATGCATTTCAATACTGATGTTTGTGGAACAATCGTGATGATGCGAGGCCACAAAATCTCATCCTTCGTCATTTCTCGATGGATGATACTTGGGTCAAAGCGGTTTCCCTGCTCGGACGGGGCGACCGCTTTTGACACAAAGCCAGGCAGCGCGCTCCTCCCTAGACCTTTCTTTTATTATAATTGCCTCGCGGCTATCATCGCAATTTCCGCAAAAGCCATACCAAAAGGCTCCAAGGCGTCTATTGGGATACGATTCGGTTTATCTGACGGATGATAGATATACATTTCCGCCGCTACCATGCTGACTACCGGGATGCCCCATTCATTAAAGTAGTAGGCATCCGATATCACTTCATCCGGGCTGAATTCATATTCTCCGTCCAGATTGTGTTTGAGCCCAACTTGAAAGAATATAGTCTTATCCAAGCCGTATTCCTTAAATTTGTCAATGACAATATCGTTGAGGCCAGATTCTCTTGTAATATAAACGACTCTGCTTTCCACCTCGCCGGTCTCATGCTCTACATAATTTTCATCAAAATAAGTTTCCTTACCGATGTGTTCGATGGCAATATCCAGAACCATTTTCTCACCTTCCGCCATTCGTTTTTTTATAAAGGCCTGATGCCCCATGTAATCGGTATAATGGGTATCAGTCGCAGCAAACATCATTGTCTTTTCTCTTTCCTTTTCGGGAACCTGCGAGAAATATTTTGCCAATGCCAACATTTCTGATATACCGGAAGCATCTTGTACTGCTCCTGCGAACACAGCATCATGGTGGGAATGCATCAGAATGATCTCAGGGGATTTTCCCTTCAGCTTGCCGCTTATATTAAGGGCGTTTTTGTAGCCATAAGTAGATCGCATCTTCATATGTCCTCTGAGAGCTCCTTTTTCTTTAAACTTTGCCTTCAAAGCTTTCCCAGAGCTCCTGGATATCCACATGGCCGGCAGCGACATGTATTCCAGGCCAAAATCTTTGCCCATATCGGTATAGTCTTCACTATACCAGTACGGGTCATCGTAATAATCAGCCAAAATACCTATGAATCCAACCGCTCCGCCCTCGAAGGCCCTGCAATAGTTGTATGGCCAATTGCCCGGAGAGTAGATATTATATTTACCTGTCAGCTTGCTTGATTTATCTTCAGGGTCATAAAGATATGCCCCTTGATACAGTCTCCGTAAATTTACCATATCAGACGCAGGAAAGTAAATATCACAGACTACGACCTTTCCTCTTACATTAATGTTTTTGAAATCCGTGTCTTCGCCTGCACCCAAGTAAACGAATTCAGAGTCTTCACCATCCATTCCGATTTCAAAGCTGCCTTCTTCTGCTCTACGGTTAGTCCCATTGGCATAAAAGCATTCGATCGGTTCGCCTTCAATATCGAGTTTGTACGCATCCACTGTCATACACATGGATGGCACTTCTTCGATTTTAACGTCTTCAAGTCCGAATTCCTTCATTTTTTCCGCAATATATTCGGCAGACTTTCTTCCCTCTGGCGTCCCCGTTTTTCTATGGCCCCATTGGGTTAAATCTTCAATCCAGGAAAAAATTTCTTCCTTTTTAGGAAATAATTCACGCTTTATTGTTGTTGTCATGTCTGTCTTCTCCTTTCCTATTAAATCACTTGTCCATGATCTACAATGATTCTTCCGTTCTGCAATACATATTCGATATTCGCACAATCGAGCAGAACCTCAATATTATCAGCAGGATTTTTCTTTAAAATCAAAAGATCTGCCTGTTTTCCTTCCTCAACTGTCCCAATCAGGCGTTCTAGTCCCAGGACCTCAGAGCCGATCTGCGTTGCGGATCGGATTGCTTCCAATGGAGTCATTCCCAGATCAACCATTGTTTTCAATTCCAATACACTGAATTCTCCATACGGAGTCATACTATCAATGATCGTATCCGTTCCCAAAGCAATCTTTACACCTTTTTTATGGGCTAGTTTAAAATCCTCCGTGCATTTCTTCTGAGCAAAATCAGAGGCTTCCTCATAGAGATCCCTGCAAAAGAATCCTTCCCGCAGGGAAAAATCCATTCCCTCTTCACTCCACAGAGTAAGCAGCGTGGCAGTTGGAACCAGATATTTGTTTTGTTTTATCATTTCTTCACACAGTTCCTCGTCAAGAAAGCCCAAATGTTCAAAGGTATCCACACCGGCTTCAAGACAGTCCCAGGCAGTCTGGTTGTCAAATATATGGGCGATCACCTTCGTCCCCTTCACTTTCTTCGCCTCCTGCACAATAAATTTAAGTTCTTCCAGACAAAAATGCTGATCCGTTACCCTGTCGGTCATACCGCATCCTGAGCCGTTGGCAAAAACTTTGATCTGATCAGCTCCTTCGCTAAGCAAAATTCCAATGGCTCTGCTCATGTCTTCTTTGCCATAGCAGCCCATTCCCCAATTGTTTTTGAAGCGAATTTGCTCCAATGTCTCCCAATTGGCGGCAGTCGCATAGCATGCAGCATGATTCAGCCCCGGACCTGAACTGACAATTCTTGGCCCTGTGACGTCGCCCTCCGCGAAAAGACGTTTTAAATACAGACCGTTATAAGTTACATCTCTTAAGGATGTAAACCCATATTTCAGCACCTTACGGGCCTGCCCTACACCACGCAAGGCCTGCATCGTCAAATCCGAGGTCATCAGCTCTTTATCAAGGTTTTCCGCAGCTCCAAATAGATGTATATGGGAATCGATCATTCCCGGCATTACAGTACATCCTTCCAAATCGACAACTTGCATTTCTTCTTCGGGGGTGAACTGACTATCATTTTGTATGGAGACGATTGTTCCTCTCTTCACGGTAATGGTTCTATTGTACTGTGGTTCTCTTCCCGTTCCATCGATCATTGTTACGTTTTTTAAAATATAATCTTCATTAAGATTCATTACACCATTCACATCCTTTCACTGTCATATACGATCTCACCTTTAAAAATAGTTTTATTGACTGTAATTTGGGAAAACTCCTTTATATTTATCTTTTCTAAATCCGCATTGAGGATGGTTATGTCTGCTGACTTGCCAATTTCTATTGTCCCTGTAATCGTTTCTAAAAACATCTGATATGCTCCACCATAGCTCAGCGCTTTCACTGCCATTTCCAACGTTACACAGTCTCTATGCAAATCCCCTTCTTCTCCCAGCACCAGACCTTTATACGTTTCGTAATCCAAAAGGTCCGAAAACACGCTTCTCGTCATTGCGCATTGCATTCCATGGAAGGGGTTCGGCGGAGGCGTTACTGGGAAATCCGTACCGAACGACAGCGTGCAGCCGGCACGCTCTAAACGTCCGATTGGGTAGCAATTCATAGCCCTCTTCTTCCCAAAGGCGGGAATAATGCTTTGCTCGGTTTCCGTATCATAGACAGCCCATCTCGGCTGGCAAGCACAGATTAGGTCCATCGCTCCCATTTTTTCAAAATAGGTGTCCGGGACCAGCATTAGATGGGCGATTACATCCCTGCCGCTTTTTTCACTATCCAGTCCTGCGGCCTCGATTGCATCGACGCTTAGTTTCACGGATGCATCTCCCATGGCGTGCAGGTGAACGGAATAACCTGCTTTCCAAATGTTCGATATGGTCCGGCTCAATTCTTGCTGTGTCCAAAAGGGAGTTCCTTTATAACCGCACGGCTTACCAAGGTATACGGCAATTTCCGGCTCATAAGGCTCAAGCAGGCAATACTCGCCTTCCACAAAAATTTTGCCTGTTTCGATTCTGTACAAATCTCCCGCATCATACATGCCTTTGTCTGTAAGCAGCGATTTCATATCTTCATCAGCGGTGTCCCTATCTATATGGTGGACTCCTCTGACTCGCATAGTCAGTCTCTCCTCTTTTGCCAATTCCATATAAGCCTTCTTGGCATTTTCGGTACACAGTGCGTCCTGTATCAACGTTATTCCATATGGGTTGGCGAACTCCCTTTGATATTTAAGGATCGTTTCTTTATATTCATCAACACGATAGTCAAATCCTTCTATACGTTTTTTGATTAAATCCATAGCTGCCATTTCTGAAAATACGCCTTGGGGATATCCGTTTTCCTCCCTTGTAATCTCACCTGATGATGGTGTTTTTATTGATGCGTCTATCCCTGCCAGCTCCAGGGCCTTCGTATTGACCCATAAGTGATGTTGGCAATAAGATTCCAGAACTACCGGCTTCTCGGGGCAAATCTGATCCAAATCATGACGGGTAGGCATTCGATACTGACCTGATGCGCCATTAAAATATGCAGGATTCCAACCAATGCCGCGGATGATTTTTCTCTCTTGGTTATCTTGTATGTACGTTTTCAGCTTTTCTAGATACTTTGCAATTACGTCTTCTGTCGTCTCATCGGTCACTAGACGCACATCAAACAAATTACAGGAATGGAAAAAGCTCGCTGCCCAGGTTGCATGGCAGTGACTGTCACACAGCCCTGGCAAAATGGTTTTCCTATTACAATCGATTACCTCCGTGCCATCTCCTGCAAGTCTTAAAATATCTCTATCTGTTCCTACCGCAATTATTTTTTCATCCTTGATTGCCACTGCATTTCCATTCTTACGTTCTCCATTGGCGTCAATGGAAAAAATCGTTCCATTGATCAATACTCGATCGGCTTTCATAATAACCTCCCAGGTTTTAAGAGCTGCAAACCGTTACTTGACTAGGTTCTCTATACCGGTAATATCCGGTTCTTCGCCGGCTCGTTTCTGTTCAATCGCTTGCAGAAGTTTTGCATGCTTTTCCCTTGTAATCGGATATAATACGACGAACAAGAACGACAAGAGGATAAAGAAACAAGTCCCAAAGGTATAGATATTTTTTAACCCCGTACAAGTGGCTTGGCTCTGTACTGCCAAAGTTTCGTCGTATTTCACCAATTCCAGCAGCAGTCCTCCTATGAAAATTACCAACGCGGAGCTTCCTTTTTGTACAATCGTTAGAATTCCATAGTAGAGGCCTTCTCTTCTTTTTCCAGTCTTAAACTCGTCAACCTCCACACAATCCGGAAGCATGGCCCAACCGACTGTATATGCTACCATCGATCCCGCTCCGCCAATTGCAGTAAGAAGATAAATAAGTACCGTATCTCCTGGCTTTACGAAGAGATAAATCGCAATAATAGAAAGCATCCAAATTCCCATAAAGACAATCCACGCCGCACGTTTGGAAAATTTATGAGATACCCAAGGAATCAGCGGAAGCCATGCAATTGCGGAAACATTGAAAATAATCAGAGTAATGGATACCTGGCCTTCACTGAGCGCTACATAGTCGGAAAGAAAATAGATATTAACCATCAAACCGATCGAATATGCTCCGACGCCTGCCGAATATAAAGCGATAATATAAAGAAATGATCTATTCTTTAAGGCTTGGAAGGTGTCTTTTAGTTTCAGCTTTTCGTTATCCTCTTTATGTCTTTCCTGGCCCCTGGTGCCTCTCCAGCCGATCAATATTACGATTGTACTGATTATTCCAAAGATCAGTGCCATCACGCTCCATCCTTTGGCTGCGTCATTGAACATGGTCCCCAGATAGGCCGCGATGGAGATCGGAAGCGCGCCGGAGATAATAGAAGAAACTTGGCAAAAGAAGCTTCTCCAGAAATTAAGTGTAGATCGTTCATCGTAATCCTTTGTGAGTTCTGCTCCTAGCGAAGTGTAGGGGACATCCAGCCAACAGATAATGGCATACAGCAAAATGACCATGATCGCAAAATATACGGTCTTAGCAGTCGGCCCCAGGCCAAAATCAGAAAACAGCAGCCATATACAAAGGCCAAAAGGCACCGCAGCCGCTACGATAAACGGTCTGCGTCTTCCATATTTTGAAGTGCATGAGTCTGAGGCTACTCCGAAAAGCGGACCGGTCAGTGCGTTAATCAACGTACCCAGAGCTGTAATGGTTCCGGCAATCCCTGGGCTTAGGCCTGCGATGTCAGTTAAAAAGTACATACCAAACGAGGTGAATAAAACCAACCCTAGTGAGTTGGAAAATTCGATTGAGCCATAAGCTATTTTGACTCGCAGAGGAAGTTTCTCTGTCATGCTATTTGTGTTACTCATTTTTAGGACTCCTTTCATTTATTTGTCCTAAGTATAAAAAAAATCATCATCATACGCATTGATAAAACGGTTATCAGGCTTGTCGTCTTTTAAAATTATTTACAAAATTCAGAATTTTGTTTTCTTTAAAGCATTAAAATCATAGAAAAAAAGCGCTAAAGTCTTTTCAGCGCTTTCTCTTACTATTCTGCTTTTTTCATTAAGATTAATACTGCTGCACCCATATCCAGTAAATGTTTCATTCTATAATTTCCCTTTATGGAAACTCTGCTGCTTTTAATTGTTGGCGAGAAACAGGTTTTTAAAGCGCACATTTCTTTTGGCGACAGTGTCGTTTGAATCGCCTCCAATTCAGTCTCGCTCTCAAATTGTATCCATTCGTTTTCAACCATATATTCAAGGATTCTGTATTCGCCGGGGGCTAAATCGGTGAGATAGGTTTTTATCTCTACCGGCTGCCCCTCCTTTTTATTCTGAGAAAAGGGGCTGTTTTGCAGCAATATGTAAATACAGGCTCCCTTCCTCGTGGCAATACAATTATTGTCTTCATGTAAAACCTGTCCCTGGAGCAGGTCCATCAGATAATGTAAATAGAACGCTTTCCTCCGAATACCTCCATCGCTAAAAAGCCCGATATGTTCATCGCCATAAAGTGAAAATTTTAAGCCATGATCCATTCTCCGGCAAAAATCCACCTGCATACCCGTTTCTTGGGCAATTTCTTCTATCACGATTTTTAGTTTGTCCGTGAGCCCCCTTTCGCCTTCTATGCTCAAGGTGCCAAAACCAGCCAGTTCTTTTGCCTCTTTTATTAATGGCCTGGACTTTTTAGTCAGCAAATCTTCCGGCTCTTTGATATGCAGTATTTTATAAGTTTTTTCATAAGCTTTTTCTGTCTTGCCCGCCGCATCAATATCGTATCTTTTTTGATTTAAGCCTTCACTGCTGCCTTTGGAGTCGGGCTGAAAATCTGAAAAGCGTTCCAGCCGCTCAGAGATATAAGAAGACCAGCCAGCCAGGTCATTAAGATTCTTATTATAATGGATACCTTCCGTATGAATCTTGACATTTTGCGCTCGATACTCCCGCGGACTGATTCCATAAAATCGTTTAAAATACATACTAAAGTATTTAGGATCAGAAAAACCACAATCAGCTGAAATTTGCGTCAAACTCAAATCTGTCTCAATTAAAAGTTTTAAGGCATTTTCGGACCGAATAATATTTACAAGTTCTTCATAAGTACTTCCAGTCACTTTTTTAATGGTATGCGACAAATAGGATGGGCTTAGATGGACAAATTGCGCAACTTCGGCAAGAGGCAGTCTTCTCCAGCAATTATCATAAATGTAATCAATAATATCCCAGATCCGCTCAAAATGGTCATTGCTTCTGATCTCGCCTAAGTTGAATTTTATCAGCGTGAACCAGTCCCGCAGCTGCGCAAACAATTCAATCGTCTTGCTGATTACAATGTCCGGCACCGTTGCGTTATGGGTAATATATGCCCTTATAATTTCACCGTAAATGCCTTTTAGCTCTTGTAAATAATTATCATCCTCCCCTCCCAGCTGTGGATTGGGGATGCAATCGTAATAAACGGTAGAAATATTCGGGATGTACCGGTTAAAATATTCAGCATCGATAATTAATGAAAGATATACCAGTTCCTCTCCCCCCTCAATCGCATGGAGGTTTTCACTGTTAATAATACAGAGGTCTTCTTCGCTTAATTGATGACACTGCCCATTAACAGTGGCCTGCGCTGTGCCTTTTAAGATACAAATGATTTCTGTTTCCCTGTGGGAATGAAAAAGGTTGATTCCATCGTTTACTTTTACAATAACCGGGAAACGGTCTTTTTTTTCAACTTCGTTTGCCATCTGCCAAGCATCCTTTCAGTAAATTTGTCTTTATTTCCACCTTTTTGCTCCCTAAATCAAGCGGCCTGGCTACGTTTTTTTTTGCGCAAAATAACCAATATAGTGGTGTTTGTCCCCTTTTTGGAAATAATCATAGTATTCACCAGGATCGGTAGTATAACCAATTTCTTCGACCATATCTAAATTCCACCCCATTTTTTTGAGTATCTCAACAAATTCCTCCTTTTTTGAGTTGTGCTTGTGGCAATTCTTATAGATTTTCCTAATTGCCTGAAGCGATTTAGAGGACTTGTCTAAATATTTCGTCAGGCCTATTATGTGAGCATCTTCACTCATATACTGTTCCAAATGGTCATGCAGCATTTTAGAATGGTAGAAAGAAAAATTATAGGAAGCGATCGCGTCAATCCACAGATTGACGCTTCCCTTTTTGATCGGCAAGCGGTGCACCGTATTTACAATATACATAATATCGAACTCTTTTTGCATAGCATCGATATGCATCTTTATGGAATTAATAAATTCTCTGCTGCAGCCCGATACGATGACGAGCGCATTACGGAAATAAAACTTATCAATGTATTTATATAAATAATGGGCGGAAACATCTGGCAGCAAAATAATTTTTCTCTCTGTGTTTTCTGATGTGAGTACAAAATCCATCCATGCATAGCTTTTTAATAGCAGTGCCGTTGCTTCACTGGATATATTTTTCATATATTCAAAAAAGGGGAAATCATTAAATTTTTCTTCATATCCATAACGTTCCAAGTGAAAATCTGCGAGACCAGCATAGGAATCGTCCGGCGGCGTTACGATAATACCATTTTCGATCATTGCTTCATATCCGCAATCGCAATACAGTTTCCCATTCAAAGTCCGCCCGTTTATAATCTCCAGGTTATCCATATTCAGATTTGAATCGCAGATAGGACAGGCGAGATTATTCAGATAGGAAAATGAAAAGCCGTCTTCCAGAGCACAAGCCTCCGTGCCCGCCTCTTGCATTTGTTTTATTTCTTTATCAACCGAATCTATTTGCCGTTTCATCTCCCGGACTTCTTTTATTAGCAAATTTTTCTTCTGCATCAATAGTTTGCTTAAAATCCCATTTATTTTTCCATCGCTGATATTATACAGCCTGATAACATGAAGGAAACTTTTGATTTCATTCATTGAAAAAGAATATGCTTTCAATTTTAAAGTGTATTCCATTTCCAAAAGGTTATCTTCAGTAAAAATATACTGTGAATTCCTTTTAACCGGTGTCAGTATATCGTTTTCCACATAATAACGTACTGTACTCGTAGAAACATTGAATCTTTTTGAAAAATCACCAATCTTCATGGCCGTTTCCTCCGCAAATCGGTCCTGTAGAAAACTCCACCGCACTTGAGTTTTCTGTTATTTCCAATTTTTTAATCAAAAATATCACTTAAGCTTTATGAATTGTCCAAATTTTTTAAAAATACAGTCTTGTAATCAAGTTTGGTGCTTATTATATCATTTTAACAAATCCAGTGCAAGGATGCTGCCGCTTCAATTGCGTGGACGATTGCACGCGGATAATAATCAAAAGAAAGGAGGTGATTACATGAACGGTATATTGAAAGGTCTGAAAGTTTTGGATTTAACCAGAGTCCTCTCTGGGCCCTACTGCACAATGACACTTGCGGATTTAGGCGCAGAGGTCATCAAAATTGAGCGGCCTGGAACTGGCGACGACTCCAGGGAATATGGACCATTTATCCACGGTGAGAGCGCATATTTTATGGGGATTAATAGGAATAAAAAAAGCATCGCTATTGATTTGAAACGCAAAGAGGGCAAGGAGATTATTCTTTCACTTATCAAAGAAGTGGATATCATTATCGAAAATTACCGGCCCGGCACAATGGAAAAACTTGGCCTTGACTATTGCACACTGAGGCATTGGAATAAGCAAATTATCTATGCTTCAATCTCCGGATTCGGGCAAACCGGTCCAATGCGCAGAAAAGCAGCATATGACGGTATTGTACAAGCAATGGGCGGTATTATGAGTATTACCGGCGAAAAGGAAGGCTCTGCGCTTCGAGTCGGTACGTCGATTGGAGACATTGCTGCCGGAATGTTCTGCAGTATCGGAATCCTGGCTGCCCTGCACCATAGAAACCATACCGGCAAAGGGATGCATATTGATGTCGCTATGTTGGATTCTATTATTGCAATTTTAGAAAATGCGGTATCTAGATTCCTTCTGACGGGACAAGATCCCAAGCCGAACGGAAATACGCATGCATCGATCTTTCCCTTTGAAACCTTTAAAACAAAGGACAGCGAATTGATGATTGCCGCAGGTAATGATCAGTTATGGGCCTCTCTTTGCACAGCAATCGAGCGGCCGGAATTGATCGACGATGCATTGCTCAAAACCAATCCTCTGCGAAATGAAAACCACGATTATATGTTCACAGAATTATCAAAGGCTTTGGGGAATAAAACAACTGGAAAATGGTATCAAATTATTGATGCTGCGGGCGTTCCCTGCAGCCCTGTAAATACCATCAGCCAAGTCTTAGACTTGCCTCAGGTTAAGGCTCGAAAGCTTATTTCAGAAGTAAAGCACCCGAATATTGGAGTTTACAAAATCGTAAACTCTCCAATAAAAACAACCGCCCCTACAGAAACCATTACTACTGCAGCCCCTATGCTGGGACAAAATACAGTCGAAATTTTAAAAGAATATTTGGGTTATGAACAAGAACAAATTGAAGTTCTCTTAAAAAATAAAGTTATAGAGTAAACAGAAATGGAGGTGTTTCTATTGAATGATACGATGCAAATTGCAAATTCACCGATTTTGTGGGTTTTGGCAGGCATTCCGATCGTCTTTGTCATAGTCCAGGCCGCTTTATTTTTACGGCAGTCCTATAAAGCTTCTAAACGTATTGATGTGGATTTGACCAAAAAACAGTGCAACCAAGCTCTTCTTTCCGGAATGATCACTGCAATCGGACCAGCGCTTGGAATTTTGATTATAATGGTCAGCCTGATCTCTTTGGTCGGCGGCCCTATGTCATGGATGCGCGTATCCGTAATAGGTTCGATCACCACGGAAATGATGGCTGCTACCTTGGGCGCTCAGGCTGCCGGTGGCGACATCACACAGGGAATGGATTTAATTGAAATGTCTACGGCCTGGTGGACCATGACTGTTAACGCCTGCGGATGGCTTGTCATTGTCGTACTGTTTGCCAGCAAAATGGAAAAGCTGCGCGGAAAAATCGCCGGTGGCGATAATCGATGGATGGCAGTTTTCTCAAGTGCTGCCGGTTTGGGCCTTTATAGCGGATTCAGCAGCATGTATCTGGTGCCCGGAATTTTGGAACAGGATTTTAAGACAGTGTTCGCTTTCGTTTTTTCGGGGCTTGCTATGTTTCTAATGATGAAAATATCCACAAAATTCAAGCCGTTAGGTCCATGGTCAATGGGAATTGCATTAGTCGTAGGTATGGTAGCAACCGCTATAATCCCAATTTAAACACATAAGCCTTTATCATGTTAGGAGGAATTTATGGAAAATTATTTATCCTTTTCAGAAACTTGGAGGAAGAAAAACACAAAAATCGGAGTGATCTGTATCTTGCTGACAATTGCTACTATGTTTGGTCCTCTTATTTATTTAAAAGTAGCCTATGGTGTTTTTCCAGAGTGGTCCGCAGCTTTGAGCGCCTGGGCGACAATTGCTTCCATGTATGGAACCTTTTACGTATTGGAACCTTTTTCCTATTATCCGGTCTTAGGTCTGACCGGAACTTATATGTCCTTTACTTGCGGAAATATCTCTGATATCCGTGTGCCTGCCGCAGCCGTTGCACAGTCGTCAACAGAAGTAAAACAAGGCACCAATGAAAGTGCTATTGTTTCCACAATTGGGATCGCCGGTTCTGTCATCACTACTTTATGCATTGTTCTTTTAGCCGTTTTGGCGGGAACGACCATTATCAATGCTATACCGGATTCGGCTCTGAAAGTCATGCAATTGTACTGTCTCCCTGCTTCTCTTGGAGCGGTTTATGTCCAGTTTTGTAAATTTGAGCCGAAACTGAGCTTTCTATTGGTAGTTGGTGCTCTCATCTGTATCATCACAAAAGGAAATTATTTTTTCCTTATGGTGGGTTCGGTAGTGATTTCCATACTAATCGCAAGAATATTATACAAACGCGGCTTTTTCGGAAAACCCCAATCTGAAAATGACATAGATGCTGCTCCAAACAATTAAGGGGCATTGTTAAAACTATAAAAAGGAGTTAAAAATGAAAAGCAGAATAAAGGAAGATTTGAAAAACTTATCGCAGCTTATCACGGTTTCCGGTGGGGAAGAGGAGGCGATCCGTTATGTATATCCCCGTCTCAAAGAATGCTGCGACCATGTAGAAATCACGGGAGTAGGAAATGTCATAGCAACTAAAAAGGGATCATCCAAGGGGCCCAGGATGTTAATCACCGCCCATATGGATGAAATCGGATTTACGGTAAAAAATATTACAGCTAACGGGTTTCTTCTCTTTGAAAAAGTTGGAGGTGTTGCGGACGGTCTGCTTCCTGCAAGAAGAGTGTGGATCCAGGCTAAAGAAGAAAAAATCCCAGGCGTTATCGGCATGCGGGCCGCACATCTGATGCCTTCTAATGATAACGCTCCTTCCTGCTCAACTTCTTACATTGATATCGGAGCATGCTCTAGAGAAGAGGTCTTAGAAAGGGGAGTATTTATAGGTTCTAAAGTCGCATTCCAAAGCGACTTTACAGAACTGGGCTCGCCTGACCTGGTATGCACCAAGAGCATTGATGACAAATTGTGCTGTTCGATTTTGCTTAATATCATGGAAAGTCTGGGTTCTGATGAGTTAAAAGGCGAGTTAATAGCAGTATTCTCAACATTGGAAGAAACAACCGTAGCGGGAATGGTTCCCATATACAATTATGTCGATCCGGATTATGCAATCGTTTTAGATACGGTTCCTTGCGGAGACGTTCCTGACATAGACACAGAAAATGAATTGCCGGTCTCTTTAGGCAGGGGGCCTGTGATGATCGTATCCCAAGGAATTGAAATTGGCGGACGTTATAACAATATTAATCCTAAGATCAGGGAGCTCTTGTATCTTGCGTGTGAAAAAGCAAATATTACCATGCAGGAATTGGCTATCAGTGATCGTTTCTATATTACTGAAGAAAGTCTTGCTTTTCAATGCGGTGAAAAAGGCATCCCTGCTGCTACAGTGGCCGTGCCTAGAAGATATTCCCATACACCTGTAGAAGTGGCGAATATGAATGACGCTCTTAAAACTTATGAACTTATTATGGAATTGATTAAAGTTAATGATGCTGTTAAAATGACGTTTATTTAATAATTTATCCGATAATTGCATAATAATACTGAAGTAAGGTGCAGCCTCTAGTCATCCCAAGGGCCATCATAATCAGATGACCCTTGAGATGCTCGTCTAATTTGCTGTAGCCTCCCTATTAATCTACTATTAATACTTGGGCACTCCATACCCCACAATCCAGGAACTCCCCAGATCATAGCTCTTTCTCCTGCACCGATTCCCGGAATTTCTTTCAATGGTATTGCCCTTGCCCTTAGAAGTATTCCCCACATGGTCGATCTTCTGGTTGCTATTCCAGTTAAAGAAAATAATATCCCCGGGCTTTGGCACATAGCTGCGATCTTTCCACATCCGCTTTGAAAATGCGGCGGCATTCTCCATTGTGTAATGACCGTCCCGTTTCTTTGCCCAGCAAATGATCCGTTTCCATAGTTGTACCCCTGCAAAGCTGTTTTGATGTTATCCATATCCATGGGATTCTTTACACCGGCATCTTTCAGACAAGCCGCCAGATTCTCTATACCCACGTTGATGGAATACTGCGGGCCAGAGATGCTGTTTGGTGTATGGGGTATTTCTTGTTATAACCGTACTCCGCCGCCTGCATAGGGTCGTTGCCCCGGCCTCCCAAGTCCTGCATCATCACTGCTTTGATCAATTCCACATATTGGGGGCTACCGTGCTCTTTCGCATAATGGTCTTATCTCGCTCTCGGATTCGCTCTAAGGCCTTTTCTCCCTGCCGTTTGGCTTGCACGGCCGCTTTTGGAGCGGCTGGGCCCGCAGTATTGGAGATGGCCCCTTGCGCGTACTCCACCGGCGAACCACTTTGTGTTTCTTTTCTGCGTTTCGGCCAATTGGCCTGTCTTGGATTACTTTTATTCATTCTGTTTTCCTCCAATCAATCTGAATTTTTTGATAATCAAATTGACTGGAGGTCCACGGCAGCTATTTCCTGCAGGGGAAACTAAATTAATTCATTCCCAATATTGAGTTCACTTTTTTTGAGTGTATGCCAAATAGTGAAATCGGCGGAAAAAGAGAAACGTATAAGGAAATATGGGTTTATACGCTTATCGGAGCCTAAAAACCCAGAAACGGTCTTTGATTACAGCCGGATCACCGATGAGAATGAGCGCCTTCTTATTTATAATATGGAAAAGTTGATTCTCAATAAAAGCGACTTTAAACTTGATATAAAGATCGCCATTGATAACTTAGTTGTTCGGCCGCCTGCAGCGCAATTTTAACGAAAGCTTTACCCCGCCGGCCCTATCGAGAACCGGCGGCAATCATCCATCAATCTAGCCAGCTTTACAGCACTTCCAGCCTCTCCAAAACCCGCACAAAATATCCGCTGGCAAACAATTCTTCCAAATGCCCGCCCAAGAACCGATCAAAGCGAACATGAGCAGTCACGATCTTGCGCAGAAACTCCAAGTCGGCCTGATCCAAAAGGGCCGGATCGGTGATGTCCTTTAAATCCGCTATCCAGCTCCCATAATCGAACTCAGCCACAAAGCCGGTTACATCCAGCGCCGTCAAAAAGCTGCGGTAAATCGTATTTTCATATATGTCCTGCATGTCTTCTGTATGCAGATTCATTTGCAGCGGAGCCAGATAAGCCAGCAGCTCCTCTTTCCTCGTTCTATCAAATTCAAGAATATCCATATTGTTACCTCCTTAACGCCTGCTCAACTTCATCCGCCGTGTATAAACGATAATTGCTCTCTTTTGTCACATCCTTCACAAGATACTGCATACGATCCGCAAAGAGCACCTCCTTCTCATTGGGGTAAATGGACAGCTTCTCAATGACAACACCAAAGAGCGATTGGAATTGAAAACGGTAGGGCGCGCCATAGTAAAACCCGCCGGGCGAATAGCTGGTGCTGGTGTATGCTGCGTTTACTACCTTATTACCCTTTTCGTTCTCTTTCTCCCGTTCCGGCGTCATGGTCTTTTCACCTCGGTAGACTTTCCCCGCAAAGACGGCCATATTCATAAGGCCGGTATCGATCGCTTCAATAAGCGGCAGCATTTTCTTGTAGACGTCATGGTACTTCTCCTTTTCCCTGAGAGTTCCATTGATGGTCCTGAAATAATTGCTCGAATACACACAGATGGCAAAAGCCTCTCGATACGTCAGTCCTGGCGGAAGTTCTTTTTTACCGATGGTGCTGGCCGCCTGGGCGGCATAATAACTGTAGCTGTCCGGTAAATCCAGATGTTCCAGGTCGCCGTAGGCAGCGCTCAATTGGTCGAAGCGAGCCTTCAGGCTGTCTACAGATGCCTTATTGTGATACAACGTGATCTTAATCTCGGAAAACGGAAAAGCCACGCCGCACCAGTGGTAAGCTGCGTAAAACAGCATATCCATAACCTCCATTTCATCCGCACCGGCGCAGCCTGTGCAAACCAGCGGCAGTGCAACGCATATGGGCGTTTTATCGCTGCCCTGTGCCTTTTTAACAGCGGAAAACAACGTGCTTACCATGTCATAGGCGCTGGCCACACCAGCAGGTTCGTACACAGCAATCCGCCGAAAAGCCGCTCCGGAAACATCTTTGCTCACCCAGCAGGGAAAATCCGTGCGATAATCCGCCAGCTTGTCCTTCGCCAGATCAGCGACGGAAATCCCCTTTTTGAAAAGCGCCTGAATCAGCGATCCTCCTGTAGGCGAATAATCATTGGGAAAGGCCGACACACCCAAATAATCCACCTGATCTTCCGCCGTCAGCGCAGACAGATCACCGCTGACCAAGCTGACCTTTCGTTTTTCAGTCCCATAAAAGACCTCTGTCTGTTTTAATAGTGTTAATGTCATAAGCTCATACTCTCCTTTCATAAAAGTACACATTATTGATACAACATCCGGCTATATTCAGCAGCGGGCAAGTCTCAAAAAAGAAGAATTGGGAGAATGGATACAAAAAAATCAAAAGTAACTTTTTTTTGTATCTTTTTATCAGGATTGGCGGCCTTAATCCAGCGCTTTTCCCATTCCTTTCCCCAATATCCACTTACAACTGCAAAACGTTGCCTGCAACCCTTGAAATTTGATACAAAAACTTAATTATCAAAATTTTTATAATAAAAATGCCCATTCGACTAATTTCAACCCGCCACAGCCAATACTACACAGTTACTGCCTCTCACCTCCTGCCTCATAAAACTACAAATCAAATACAATCTCGTCGATTTCCATCAGCACCGCGCCGGCAGCTTCATCCGCTTCGGCCGCCGGGTATTGGCGCAGTGTCAGCTTCACATGGCAAAGACCCTTTCCTGCGATCCCTTTATCCTGCCAGCTTTTCTCCCCATGGCGGAAAAAAGCTTCTGCCGTATCCGGCGTCAGTACATGGGGAATCCGTCTGGCTAAGGGCCGGAAAAGTAGCGGTCCGTCCGTTCCACCTGCCCTCTGCCCCAAGCCCAAGAGCAGCTCTGTGCGAAGCCCTTTCGCATATCCGACCGTTTCGCCCACAAAGGCCAGCGCCCGCTCCACCGACCAGCTTCCTGCCGCGATCCGCTCCGAAAAGCGCAAAGCCGGGTAAAGCAGCTCGGAAAAGCCTATGGGCGCAGTCTCATAAATAAACTCCGGCCGCACCGTAAGCGGTTCCGTTTCCCCAGACATGGCGGAGAATACCTCATTTCGCTTCAAATAAAGGCTGCAGCTCATCGCCTGCCACGTTTTTAAAGCGATCTTCCGAAACTGTACCTGGAGCTGGAAAATGTCCGCAGGTCCGATCCGCACGTTATCTTTTTCAATGGAATACGTCATGGTATTCGGATCCGCCTCACAGACGCAGCTTTGCTGTTCACGGTCCGTTATTACCAGCGTGGGAAGCGGGATCCCCTGCGGGATATGGTGCTCCGTGATCCGGATCCGGCGCAAAAGCCCTTCCTCATACTCAGCGGCCAGCACCATCCCAGACTCAATACTTTTCCCCATGAACGTCTTTCCCCAGCAGCTGCAAATAACGAGCGACTGCTTTCGAAAATCCTCCAGTACATCTGTCAGCGGATATTCCCGGGCTTCTCCAAAAAGCAGCTCCTCGTACTCATCTTCATTGAAGATAAACTGCGCCAAAGCGGAGTAAAGGTCAGAGCCGGAATTCCCAGCTTTCATCTCTTCTGCCTCTGTATGAGTCAAGACATGGAGACGGTCCTGGGATGATAAGGCGCATTCCGTTGCCAGCTCATATTGCCAAGCCGGATTTTTATAATCGCATCCCGAGGCGGCCGCCTGCTGACCGAGAAGGCGCGGCGCGCTGGGATAACGCCTTAAAGGCACAGGCAGCACGACCGGCCTTGCATCCTCATAGCGGCTCAGGTCCACCTGCACGTATTCCCCAAATTGTTCAAAGGGCTGGAGAAAACGATACCAGGTCTGCTCCTCCCGGTCCTCCAGATGAGTGAAAACATAGGCGGCCTGTTCCATGGAAATGGAGTCCGCAGCAGCGGGATCCGCAGGATCCGCTACAAAAGTCCCATAGCTGCAATCCGTAAATTTACAGCCCAAAACGCCATGTGCGTTTTTAAGGCTTCCGTCCAGAGCATAGCGCTGCCCCAAAGACTGGGAAACCGGATAGGCCGCACAGCCCGACGCCCCATAGCCACGCCCCAAATCCTTTTCCAGATAATCTCTTAAAGCCTCAGAAGCAGCCTGGTTTGCCTCGGAATCCCCGCCTGCAAACAGGCTTTCCGTACGGCGTGCGATGGTCTGCGCCAGCTGCCGTTTCACTTCCAACAGCTCGTCAACCTGCTCGGTCACATCTTCGGCAAACAAACAGCTCAGCGCCTGGGGAGCCAGCAGCCGCTCAAAGAATCCCAGAAAACGAGCCGCCCACAGATCCAAATCAATCTGGTAATAGCTGACCGTTTCCCCGCTTTCCAATCCTGACAACCGCTGGGCTACCGTCGTAAGCTCCATGCCGCTTCTGCTCATCAAATGCACACTGAGAGGCGGAATACTGTAAAACAAACTTCGCAGATTCCCCGGTGCAGCACAGAGGGTATGCTTGGGGAAGAACGCCCCATAAAGCCCCTCGCCCAGCATCAGCTTTCCCCCGGGAACGCTGGCCTCAAAGGCAGCGCAGGAAGCTTCCAGGTTTTTATCAGGCTGGATTTTACAAGGTATTTCCCATGCCTCCGCAAGTCCTGCCGCTGCGTAACGTTGATCCCGCTTCACCGCAGCCGTGACCGCCACAGGCAGACAAAGCAGCGATTGCGGCGATTCCGGCACCGGGCATACAAAGGAAAAGGCCAGCTTCACGTCCATGGGGCGCAGTTCTTTTTGCCCTTCCTTCAAATATTGGTATAGCTGCAGCAAATAACCGGTCACCGCCTCCTTCTGCGCTTTGGTAAAGGTCTGGGATGCCGCCTCATATTCTCCAAAAGAAAGCCGCAAAGAAAAGGCCGTGTCCGCGCAGCTGTATTGATAATAGGCCCGGGCCGTCTGCTCTAAGATTCCCTGCACGGTTTGCGGCTCCGGCTCTGCGGCGCAGCGCAGACAGAGTTCTACCTGCAAAGCACGATGCTCCGCCGCGTCTTTAAAACAATAGGAAGCCTGAGTCGACGGCAGCTCAGTCAGAGCAAATAGCCGGTCATGATAGAGAATGGCAAAAGGCTCTTTCATGCGGTAATCGTCCCCGGCCGCCGTCCGGTTCCCGGCAATATCCCGAAAACCGAAGCTCAGCTCCGCTTTTTGGATCGAAGCCGGAGCGTCCGGATCGTAATCCGTGGGGAGCACCCTGGTATAAGGGTTCGGCTCTGCCAAAGGTAAAGCTTGCGGCTCCCCATTTGGCTTAAGGCTGAAAACATGCGTATAATAGCTTTCTCCCTCTGCAAGCCCTTCTGTTTCCTGCGGCGTAATGGGCGGAGAATCCTCTCCGTCCAGCCGGTAAACAAACTGTCCATAGACCGTGTCCATCTGCTTTAAGGTAAAGGAGAAACCGTACTCATTGGGTTTTACTCGCTGAAGAGACTTCATTGGCAGCTCTTGGTTATCAATGATGGGAACTTCATCCGATCCCACTGTACCGGCCCCGAGGCATATGACAGGGGCGTCCGGCGCATCTTCCGTTTCAATCAAGAGGTTGATGACCGCATGGCCGTTATCCTCAAATAACTCCGTAGGCAGCGGCTTTTTTCCGATTCCAATATAGTGCCCCTCTCCTCCGATGAGCGCCATGTGGTTTAAAAGCTTCAAGGCCTCCTGCAAGTTATCAAAGGAAACGCAGTTATGATCCTCTGTCCCGTTACGATCTAGCGCCACCGGTGCAGTGGTAATTTCCGACAAATTCCGGCGGATCAGAACCAGATCCGACTGATCGTCCTCGTCCATAGAGTAAGCCCCGGCCGGCCTTGTTTCTGAGGTATTTTTCAGTTCCCGGGAAAACAGCAGACGAGTCTTTTGCAGCGCGGCGGTTCCCTTTGCCAAAGCTTGCAGCTGCGCCCTGGACTCTTCATCCACCGATACAATGGAATAAACCATATCCGTATCCCTGGCCTTGCGAATCTCCAGGCGAAGTAAAAAACAGCGGCAGTAGGACAGGGAATCCTCCTTCTTGAAATCGCAGGATTCAGCCTCGCCGCCCACACGGATATCCAGATGGGCCAGCCGGCTGAGATCGACGGGTGCTCTCCATAGGGAGAAAACCGGCTTATCCTCCTGATAAACATCCTGCTGGTCGTGGAGCAGGATGGGGCAATGCTCCTTAGAATAAAACGGCAGCAGCGACGGCTCCTTCTGAAATTGGATGTTCAGCGGGTTTTGCGGATACTTCAAATCCGCCTCCGCGATCTCAATGGTCAAATCTTCACTGTAAGCCGCATTGAGAAGCGGCCCGCCCACAGACTGCTGCACATGGAGCCTGTGAACAATACATTCCGCCGCCCTGCCCGCAGGAACAAGGCCGGTGAATTGCTGAAAGGCTGCTTCATAAAGGGGCATCCCCTCCGGCCTTGGGCCGCTCAAAAGAAAGCGGGAAACCATGCCGGATACAGCATCTGCCTGTCCCCGTATCCCATCTGTCAGTTCACTGCAAAGCACTTCCTCCCTGCCCTGCTCCTGCATCCAGGATAAGCCCCTCTGCAGTCCGGTTTTGGTGATCAGCAGAAAGTATTCACAAAACAGCTCTGCCGCGTATTCCTGCCGGCTCAAATCAAAGGAAAGGCTGCTGTAGCTTTGGTCCTCCTCAAGGGTTTCCCAGATCAGTGTCAGGATCGGCGGCAGCGGCATCGGAACATGATCGGCCTCCCCGCCGCAAGCCTCCTCCATTGCGGCTTTACGGCTGTCGGTCACAGAAAAGGCCGCTTTTTCAAACAAAAATCGAAGATTGAGCCGCAAAAGCTCACACAGATTTTCCGCTGCAAAACCGGAGCACCCAGCCTCAAGGACGGAGAGCAGCTCCTTTAACTGTCCCTGGCTGATGGAGTCCATCTGCGGCCGCTTCTGTGCTCCCAGCGCAAAACCGCAGAGAAGGTCCAAAAGATCGGTGATGGAGCCGCGCTCATAGGATGCCAGTATGGCAATCCGATGTTTTTCCCCATTGCTTCCCGCTCCTTGAAGGAGCATCGCCTCCTCCTGCGACGCCATGCGGCTCCAGACAGCCCGCCGCTCGTCCTTTGTAAAATAGGGGAGCAGCCACACTTCCAGGTCGCAGATCTCCGGCAGTATCTGCCCCGGTGTCCAGTCGTAGGAAAGCGCCTCTTCATCCAATAGCAGAAATTCTTCCTGCCAGGGAACCGGCGAAGGGCTTCCCAGCACAAAGGTATCCCGGTATGTATAAGAAAACTCGAAGGAGATTTTAAAAATCCAGATTTTGATATAAGCGCTCACCTCAAAGGATGCCTCCAGCGCCACCTCGGTCGCCTTCCCCGACTCCAAAAGCGCCGTGACCGCAACCCTGGCGTAGAGCCTGAATCCGGCTTTGATGATGAAAAAATCGATTTCACCGGCAATTTCTCCGGCAATAATCACGGTACCCCGGCACCGATAATAAGTGGCCGTCACCTTTCCGTCCGCCGACACAAAGCGGGCAAAGACGCCTTCAAAGATCCCGGAGAGCTCCAGAGAGGCGGAAAGCTTTAGAATCCCAAGGGACAGCCGCTTTCCCACACCGACGGTGATGCCAATGCCCAGTTCAATGACCGGATCAAAATAGCCTTTTTTAGTATCCGGCGCGTTGGCGGACGTATCCCCGTTCAAATAACCAAAGTAGAAGCCTCCCCTGCCATAAAAAATCCCGTAGGACAGGGCAAAAGAAAGGGAAAAATCGTCGTTTTCCGGGAAACCGAAATTGATCTTGAAATTTCCGTTGGTGTAAACCCAGACCTCGATGCTGGGGAGGGTAACCGATAAGGCTCCAAAATCCATGTTGCGAATGCAGTCGGGAAGGGTAACATTGGCATAAAACACACCGATGTCCTCAGTCACCTTGCGGTAATAAATGGTCAGATCCAGCCCTTTAAGCGGTACCAGATCGTTATTCAGCACCTTTGCCTGGATTCCGTACAGCACCGGATCATAAAACAGAATTCCTGCTTCCAAAAACTCCAGCACCGTAAACCTGGCTCCCACAAACCAGCCGTAGGAGTCGTCGTAAATCTTAGTCGGCAGCTCAGCCGTTTCCTTCACATGCTCCCGGCATATATCCAGAAGGGCAAAGAGGCTCTGATCCGCCGCGCCCTGCAGCCCCAGATCGATGTGCCTGCCAAGGCCAAAATATTTCAGCTCAAACTTCTTTTTCTCCTGAGCCGATACCGGGCCGGGAGCGGAATCGTGAAAAGCATCCCAAAGATAATAAGCCCCGCCGCTATCCAGCATTCGGCCGCCGCTGGCCTCAATGGGAAGAATCGAATCATATTTAACAAGAATATGGAATTTGGCTTCCTTGTCGCCCTCCCGCTTAACGTAGGTAAATCCCACCTCCTGAATCTGCAGAATCAACAGATCGATATCCATCGGCAGGGTCACGGAAATATCTCTGGTCGCCGTATCGAAAAGAATGTGGATTTCCGGAAAGCCGATGCGGTTTAAAAGATCCCACGGCTTTTGCAGCTTAAAATTCACATTGGGCCGCAAAACCCGCATCAAGGCCCGCAGGATTCCTCCGATGGTGAAATTTTTTAACAGAATTGTCAGAACGCCGCCTTCCTCTTCCGCAGAAAGCCTGGCCCTCTCGTAGGCGTGGTTCGTCTCATAGAAGGCCTCCAGTTCCAGGCTGTCAAAGAGCACGGAAAAGAAATACTTTTTTGACCCGTCTTCCAGCAGATGGATTTTTGCCTGGAAGCGGAAATACTGGATCAAAAGCTGGCCCTCAAGGAGAATATCGGGATTTTCCGCCTGGGCGGCTTTCGCAATTCGTCCCCGCACGGAAATAGTCAGCTTGGAACCAAAGATGGGAAAGCCCGCTGTAATGCTGCAGTCAAAGAGGTAGCTCCCGTCGGTGCAGCAGCGAATATCCAGCCGGTCTACATCCAGTTCCAGAGAAAGGCTCCATCCGGTGATGCTGTTGATGATTTCAGCAAGAGGAATGTTTCCTTCCCGCAAAGCCGCCTCAAAGGTCCAAATGCCTTTTTCTGTATCTTCCGTTTTCTCATAAGAAGCCATAAGGGCCAGGTCAAAGCTGGAATCCAGAGTAAATCGCAGGACTCCATGCAGGCCGATTCCTGTATTCTGAGGAGAATAATTGAGATAGCCGCCAATTTCCTCTACGGTAAAGGTCAGCTTCCCCGCGTTGAATTTCAGCGCCGCCGAAGTGTCCAGGTTCAAAATGATTTGCATCTCCTGATCTTGAAGGCTTCCTTCCCCTAAGAAATATATGACCTTGATGTCCCCACTCCCAGGCAGCATGGCAAAACCGGGATTCCAGTCGGCCGCGTCGCTGTCCGGCGCAGTAATGGAGGTCCCGATGGGAGGCGCCACTTCCATACGGAAGAATTGGCTTTCCAGGTCGATTTGCAGGATAAGCCCGGGTAGGGAAAGCTTAGGCGGGCTTGCTACTACATGGGAAAACAGAACCATTCCCTCTGTTCCTTCTTTTAGATCTGTTTCATCCTCGGGTTCTTCCGGGTCTTTCAGATCCTGATAAATTCCAAGATCGAAATTGATGTTTTGCGGATGAAATACCTGAAGATCCGCCTCCGTCAAACAGCCTTCTATCTCTGTCTCATATTCTGACAGTTCAAATGGCATGGTTTTTTTGAATCTTGGCTTTACCACATAATTGATCCTGAAATAAATCATTTCCAGCTCATAGCACCCAGTATCTTCATTCAATAAACAGTAAAGGGACATGGCCATGTCTTTGATTTCATCAATACGATTACCAAAACTCAGGTACCAATACTCAACCCATTCTTCTACATCCTTGATAAACCTGCCCGGCATAAGACCGAGAATATGGCACAAAAATGCATCATCCGCACGGTAGAGCATACGGTATGGCACATGTTCGCAGCACATACTCAGAAGGCAAAGCTCCTTCGGGCTTTCCCGCATAAAAGAGCACTCCGCCCCATAAGGCACTTCCTCTGATGATTTCCCATTGGGGAGCAGAAAAACAAATCCAAAACAGACTTCTGTGACATAAGCTGTTTTTTGAATTTTCTCAGCATAATTATCGAAATTACTATCATCAACGATATGGGTATTGATCCGCAGATAATACCGATCCGGGACAAATACCCCGTTTTCCGTAGCCATGACAAAACACTCCCCGGGGAAAGGAACGCTCTTTGCAGTCACATCCAACCGACACAGTGGATCATCTTTGCTGGAATAATAAAACGCGCCCTCCATAAGCCACTCGGCGGGAGGCTCTATCTTGGACATAAATTTTTTTACTTCAGACCACAGTTCTTCGCAAGCGCTGAGATCAAAAATAGCATTCCAGATATAGGTGCTGCCATGGACATTCAAGTTGTGTTCATCCACCTGCAAATCCATTTTTTTGATGGCTGCATCCTTCAGCATGGAGTCTTCCGTGTATTCCAAGTACCCCTCGTCTGCAATCCGCAAGCTTACAAAACTTTCGGCAAAGGCAGGAAACGGGATCGGCTCTCCTTCATAGGACAAATAAAAGGCCAAACTCCCTTTCTCTATATCTTCTATTTTGATCTTCAGCTTGAAAGGAATATCGTGAATCTCAGCAGTACCCAAAACAGCCATTTCCGGTTCAAAATCACCCTCTATATATTCCAGAGCATCCAGAAAGCCTTCCCCGTTTTTCTCAGGGTAAAAGAGTATCTCCGCCACACCAAGCCTGTTGAGCATCCTGTACAACGTCCAATGTGTGTCAAATGTCAGTCTCACAAAATGTTCCTGGGAATTGTAGTTTTTTCTCAAGAGCTTGATCAATTCATACTTGTTCACTTGGTCACCTCATTTCGACCATCCTTACAGAATCTGGCTGATTACACTGTTAAAGACTCCGTTTTCCACCTCGCTGATCAGGCTGTAAAACTGATGGTCTGCAGCCGGCAGATTGGTAATGCGGAACGCTCCGCCTTTCGCAGAGGTGTAAGACACCAGCGGCTTGGAAAACGGCGGGTCCGGAGGCCGTGGCTGGGTGCGGGTGATGATCGTATGGGCCGTATAGGCCGCCTTTGTGCTGTCAATCGTAAAAAGGCCGTAGCTGGGAAATCCCCCTGCGGGTGCCGGTATGGGCACGCCGCCTCCATCCAGCCGGACCCGAAAGCCAAAATTCTCATGGTTCGCCGCGGCATCGGCGTGGGCTGAAAAAATATCGAAAACATCCATGTTGGGGTGTGAAAAGCGTTTGGCATTGTAATGGGCGCTGGCAAAAACATGGGTAGCCGCTACCGTATCCGCAAAAGTAGTCGCCTGGGCCAGCTGGTCTGCCAGCGTATCGCGATTGGTCATCTTACCATCGGGGCAGGCGGTTCTCACCGCCCCATGGTGGGGCAGCATGAGCACTTTTTTTGCAGCGTTGAGGAATGTATACTTGGCGCTAAATTTATCCAGCCGCTTATTCATGTAAGCGAAGGTGTCATCCGTAGCATCTCCCGTAAACAGGAACGCGAAATGTCCTCCCTGGGGATGTATGTATTCAGCGACGATCACCGCCGAATTTCCATTGATATAAAGGTCATCGCCGTTCTTAAGGGCAGGCAGGCTGCGATTTGCCAGAATCCGAAACCGCAGTTCGTCTTGATTGCCGGTTGTCCCTTTAAAGTCCAGAAAATTGCAATCCTTTTGCACGTATCCGTCGATAACGGAAAAAATTCGGATATTGTTGCAGATCTTTTTCAAAGCGACCGCCATTTTCCTCGCAATGGACGAAAGGCCCGCCACACCGGCTCCCCCTGTAAAAACGTTTTTTTTCGCATTGAATTTCTTAGCTGTCCCTCCGATGAGCACCGTCCCGATCCGCTGCAGAGGGCCGTCCTGGCGTTCGCCTGTAAGCCTGATGATCTTGTTAATGTGGTCCTGGTCCAGATGGCTCAAAACCAGCGCTGACAAAGCGCCGTTGTTCTGCCTTATTTTACGTTCGATATAATCAAGGGCAATGGGCCTGTCCGGTTCGTTTGGCGCATGGGCCGGTTTACCGTCTTTGCCAAAGGTGCCGCAGTCGATGAGGACCAGGCCCTTGAACACCGGGTTGGCTGCCGTGGCGTCAGCTTTGTTTTCGTAAACCTCCACCAGATTGGACATTCCCTGGCCGATATAAAGTCCGGTCACTTTAATATACATGGTTCTTCTCGCCCTCCTTTTCATACGCCGCGTACCACCCCAGCTTGCCGTCCCTGTTGGGTCCGGGAAAAAGATAAATATCATTATTGCCGCTGGGAAAAGTATATTTGAGAAACTTCAGGGAAAAATCCCGGAAATGGAGATAAAATTCACCGGCTGCAGAACGTTTCAGCTCCACAGCATCAAAACCGAGGGACAAGATGCCTTCCAGCGGGACCATGCCGCTGACACCCTGAAAATTGCCCAGCTTTGCTCCGATGTACCCGCTGGCCGTCCCGGTGGTGACACCGCCGTCTCCCTGACGATCCACCGCTCCCACGCTCCAGGCCGTCAAAAGGGAAAGCTTTAAATTGCTGGCTGTCGACAAAGCGCCCAAGTCGCCCAGATCGATCTGCCAGCAGACCGCAGACCAAGTATCCGCAAGGGCTTCCTGATGGATACCGTCTGCCTGAATCCCCGCATAGCCCAGAGACTCCGGCGTAACGCCCGCCGAACCGGTGAGAAAATCCGTCACATGGATCGGAAACTGCTCTGCCAGCGATCCGGCTCTGGGCACGCTGTTCTCATAATGGTATTTCATGGTACCCGTGTGAACGGCGATGCTACCCTTTTTCTCCAACAAAAGCAGATCGGAAAAGACCAGGCCGGTATCCTCCTTTCCGCTTTCTGTTTCCATCGCCTTGGGATCCGGCTTAGGGTCTCCGTAGCTCAGCACATCGGAATCCAGCAGCACGAATTTCAGCCGCCCTGCCAGGAAAAAGGAGGCCCGCTCTTCTGCCGCCGAGGAGGTCAGGGTAACCTTGTCCACGCAAAGACCACTGTAGAACGCATTGTCTGTAAAATACTCGATCCGCTCCGCAAGCTCAAATAAATAATCGCTGACTCCCGGCGCGTCCTGATTCTCTGCCATTCTACCTGTAACAATCATATAATTTCCGCAGGACCCACCCACCGCGAATAGGGGGGAGCCGAGAAAATATTGCAGTGTCAGCGAGAGGCGGCAGGAAAAATCAAAGACCTGGGACTGACGGAATACAACCTGCAGCTGGTCCAGCTTGTAATAAAACTCCCAGGGTTCTGTCAAAATCGGATGCTCCGGGTCTTCATAAGCGATGATCCCGCTGATCTGACCCGGGCTTAAAATGCCTTTTTCGTCCAGACTTCTGCTCTCGAAGATCATGTGATGGGCCAGCAGCTTCCCGCCCTCCCGCAGGCGCAGCAAGAATTTCAAATTATCCGGCAGCTGATTTCCTTCCACGGGAACGGAAAAAGCGATGGTCCCGCACCATAGCGGGTCCTCTAAAATGGCCCGAAGATCGTCGAAGGCGGCATTTTCCTTATCAACCTCGTCCAGCTCCTTGAGGATCGCCTGCAGAGATGCGGCTCCCTTTCCCCTCAAATCTCCGGTATCGGGCGGATAAGACCATTCGGCGGGAGCATCAGCAAGGGCCCGTATGGATTTATGGGAGGTGTATTTTAAAAGCAAGAAGGTCTGATTATCCTTCCAACCAGCGCTATCCAGAGAAAAGGTCCAGCCGTCGAGGGAAAGAGGCGGTGATTCCGGCATGACCGAGGCGTATTTGGAAAATTCCTCTGGGTTATCAATAACCAAAAAAGCATGGGAAGCCAAAAGCGCCTGCTTCAAAAACCCGGAAACCTTGGCAAAACGGAACTTCTCACAGAATTCCAGCGTGTCAAAGTAATCCTTCCCCGGTGTCTGCGTGAGATAAAGCCCCTTGGTGCTCAAAACCTTCATTGCCTCTCCCATTCCATCCAAAGACAGCGGCCGCGCGCCTAACAGCCGGTTTCGGAGAGCCGCCAGCCGCCGTTCATCGAGGGCTTTCATCGCATCATACGCCTGCTGCTTTTTTGCCGCCCCGTGCTGCCCGCCGGATGTTCCCACAGGGAGAAGGGGGAAACAATCGTCCTTTCCGATCTTCTGAAAGGGAATCTCCGCATAATCCAGGACCCCCGCCTCATTGCTCATGGCATAAAAAGCGCAGTCCTGAGCCTGGGAATAATAGGTTCCCTTTTCCAAAGCAACGTAAGCCGTATCGCCGCTGGGCAGGCCGGACGCAAAAGACTGCTCTTGCAGCGGAAAATAAGCCTGTTTGCCGCTGATGAAAAAGAGACGGCTGTCCGCCTCAAAGTCCACATACTCCTGGCCGCTGAGACCCGCGCACAGACTGCCCGCCGGACTTTTTATGGTAAAAGCGCCGTCAAAGGTCAGATAATACCGGTACGAGGGCAGCTTAACCTCCGTCCTTCTTCTGGAAAAGACCAGCTTTGCCTCCCGTTCTTCCGTCTCCAGCTCCAGGTTCTCAGGTGATAGATAGATTGGAAAATTAGTGCGCCATCGGCCTTTGGGGAGCCAGAAAAAGCTGCGTTCTTTATCCAGCGGATTCAGCACATCCAACCGGACCTCCAGCTCTGTGATCGGAAAATCCGGTTCCAGCACCTGGTCAAAGAAAGCATCGATTTCCCGCCCGCGGGCAGGTGCTTCTCTCTGCAAGCCGTACCAGATTCCGGCCCGCAGGCTCTCCATGGTAATCGCCCCGGCCGCAGCGAAGGAAAAGCATCCCGCGCTTTGTCCTTCCATCAGCAGCAGACAGCGCTCCATTCGGCACGCCAGGCCGCCGTCCCGCAAAAACTCCGCTCCATAATCGGCCCCGCCGGATCCCGGCGCAGCAGCGCTGATCTGGAGCTGCTCGTCGCCGTCCTGCCCGGCCAATACGGAAAGGAAGCTGTTCTTTTTCAGTTCCAGAGCATACTCGCCAATGAAAAAGGTTACGCTTTTTCCCAGACTAAAAACACCGCCGGCCGCCCCAGGCTTCAGGGGCAGCCGCTGCCAGTTTTCCCTCGGCAAAATGTCCTTTTCTATGAAAACCAGAAAGCAGCCCGGCTGCTCTGTCCCATGAACATCTAAAGCCTCTTTCAGTTTTTTTAATGCCTCTTTTTCCACCGGCCGCCCGGTAAAGACCAGCACAAAATCCGTCTTATGAAACCCGTCGGTAAGGGAAAGGGGCTGTCCCTGTCTGGTGTGGAAAAATACTTTATCCCCGCAGCTGTCATGGGCATAAAGATAAGCTTCTCCTGTCTCCTTCCACTGGCACATCTCATCACCTACTTCCAGCTTATTACATCACCGGGATACAAATAAAAGTCGCCGCTCCAGCTTCCTGTCATGTGGAACGTATACACCGGCAGACCACACCGGTAAACAGCCGGCTCCTGCCGCGGCTCCAAAAGTCCGGTCAGCGGCGCAAGATCGCAGAGGGTACTGCCCAGTGGCATCTGATGGAGAAAGCCATTGACGGTGACCGGCATACATGGCGTAAGCTGGGTCCTGCCCCGCAGATAAACAGCCGATGCTCCCGATTCTGGCACCCCGGTCTTACGGAAAGCGGAAAGATTTGCTGCCAAAGCCTTGTAGCTGGAAGCGGACAGAACCGCGGGATTTTTACATACCTGGGGAGCCCCCTCTTTTTCAGCAGATGGGAAATGATCCGGGTAGAGAATGCCCGCGTATTCCCTGGCGATTCCGCAAGCGTTCAAATCCGTAACGCTTCCGCCGCCAAAGGCGCACAGACCGCTTTCCATGGTTGGCTGCTCTAAGTCTTCTACATAGTCCCCTTCCGAAAGCAGGGTGACAAATGGATCCAGGCAAAGCTTGCCTTTTTTCCGGCTGACGGGCGCGTATTTGGTGCCGGTTCCCGTATAGCCGTTGACATACAAGGCCGCCCCCGTATCCCCCACATACTGGTAGGTTTGCTGGTCCGCCTTTATGGTCAGCCCAGGAAACAGCTCCACGAAATTGTTATCCAAGTGACCGTGGTAATATAAAAATTCCTCCATGGACTGGGGAAGATAGTCCTCTGCCAGGCCGCGGACAGCGAGAATCTGCCCAGCCGTAAAAGCCTTTTCCTCCATCTCAATTAAAAACCCTTGAAAGTCCTCTTTAATCGCCTGGCGCACGGCTTTATCGGAAAAGTCCCATGCCTCCTTAGCGATTTCTAGGACGTAACCGCTGTCTTTGGATAAAAGCTTAAAATAGGTTTTTGAAAGCTCGGTCTTGATCCCCAGCCCGCTATCCAGGGCAACGGTGATCGCCCCGCTCTGGTCCAAATTCGGTGTCTGGCTTTTGCAGATGCAGGGGGACGCATCACCGAAGAGATAAAAGGCCGGATGAAGTCTGTTTTGGGCCGGGCAGGCCTTCCCCTGGGAAATGCCGCTGGTATAGGAAAAAGCCACCGGGCTGCCTGTATCCAAGGGCAGAGATACCAGCTCCTCCCCTCCCTTTAGGTCCGGTGAAAGGGCATATGTTTTCTCCTTGGCAGCAGCTGCCATGCCATGGGGAAAGCCGCAGTTTCTTCGGAAATGGAAGCAAATCGTATCCGCTGCCGTGTAATGGCATTTTACCGGCTCCGGTACAGAAAGCAGCAGCCTTACCGGCATGGAGGGCAGGGATAGAACCTGATCTTTTTCAACCTGAAATCGAACAAAAAAGCCGCCCTCTGTTCCGACAGAAAAAGCGCCCTGAGGTATGGAAATGGTGTAGCTCCCGTCAGCCAGAGCGTCGACTTTGGCCTTGCTCCACAAAAGCGTGCTTCCCGCGTACAGAAAGACCGCCAGCTTTCCGCCTTTCCAAAACCCGCCGGGAGCGGAAAGGGAAAAGGAGCGCTCTGCGGCCGTATCCGCTGTCGCCTCCAGGCTGGTAAATTCAGGCCGGGGCAGATGCACTGCGCAGAAGTCCGCAGGCTGGTAATGAACCTTGGTTTTCTCAATCCGGTTTTCCGCTCCCAGAGTTAAGGTATAGTCTTCCAATGCCGGCAATCCGTGCTCCTTAAAACGGATTTGGCATGCATATGGGACCAGCTCTACTGTTTTTTGAATAGACTGTTCGGTATTTGTCAGGGAAACCTGCACCAGATCGGTGATCATGCCGGGAAAGGCGTAATCTACTTCGATAGCTGCATCCTTTAACACCCGTACCTGATTTAACTGAACCGGCGCTGTGGAAAATACGGGAATTTTCTTGTACGCCGCCGGGTTGTCAGAAGGCGCCACACCGATATAATACTGGGCGTCATCGGATACGGTTCTCGTAATGGTGCCGGAGGTTCCTGTCACCGCAACTGTTTCACCTACCAGTTCTTCATAGCGAAACACAGCCAGCTGGTAAGTAGTCACCCCCTTTTGCGGGCTCCAGAACACCTGGTAGGACCCTTCGGTGCCTGCGATCTTGCACAAAATCTTTGTTATATCAGGAGGCAGAGCCGGATCGCTGACCGCTCCATTCCCTTCGTCCGTGCCATCGCCCCAATCTAATCTTACCGCTTGGTCATCGTAATTTTGGTCCGCTTTTACTTTTTCCATAAGATCACACTCCTGTCCGGTCCGCGAAAATATCGTTCTACTGCGGCTACATCGGTTTCCCAGCTCACTGGGAGGCCGTTTTCTTGCCGCTTTTCTTCAAGGTCCAGTTCCGCAGCGTATCCCTGCATCTGGTTATCGCCCACAGCCAGACCATTGGCGTAAAACACGCCTTTCTCCACTGGGATCCGCTCTCCGTTTGCAGATTCCAACTCCAGATTGTACACCGTATTATCATCCACCACGGCCAATTCCAGGGAACGGATGGGGACAAATTCTCCGTCCTGCCGCTTGAGACGCTGATGGAAGGCCACGTTTCCATGATCATCAATATAGGACTTTATGCGCAGCAGGGCGCGGACCCCCTGGTCGGTGATCAGCGGGTGCTCCCCGGTAAGAGAAAGCTCCATAGCTTTTTCGCCATCCTTGCCCGCTGTCAGCTTGTAAACGCCCTTCCGTTCCGTTCCTGTGACCAACTCCCGGACACGCAGCGGGCCGCCGTCCGAATACACCAGGTCGCCCGCTTTCATATTCTGAATCTTTTTCACCGACTGATCGGCCATTGTAATCAAGGTGTCCCGGCAAAGGCAGCCCCAGTATAGTTTGATGGGTGCGATCGGTTTATCTTCCCCCTCAGGGATTTCTCCGGTATAGACCATCATGTGATAAACGTCCTCGGATCCGGCCACCTGATAGCTGACCGTAAGCTGATAGTCCGCCTCCAGAATTTCCATGATCGGCAGCGGATTTTTGGCCTGCCAGCGGGCGTTCTTAAAGTCCCACTGAAAGCCCGGAAGTTTAGTATCAGGATCAATATAGATGGAGAAAAACTGGGAAAAATCTTTATCCGGCTCGTTTTCAAAGGCAGCCAGTCCGCCTCCGCTCTTGCGTACCAGGGAAAGGGTTGAAGAAGATCCGGGGCTCCAGACACTCAGGGCTTTCACGAAGCGCTGATTCTTATCCGCAAAGACCGCCTGCCCCCGGCTGGGTATGTAAAAATCACCCTGCGTATAATAGAGCAGATAATCATACGCTTCCAAAGAACTGGGCGCCCTATCATAGCAGACAATAATAAACTCATCCTGCTTTTCCGCCTGTTCATGTTTTTTCACCGGATCCAGCACATGGATCTTGGAAAGCATGTCAAAGTTTTCGGCAAAGGAAGCAAATTCCAGGGTCTTTACCTTGAATCGTAAAATGTCGTCCTGACCGATAAAACAAGCCGTCATGAGGATCCCTCCAGGCTCTTTCAAAAGGGATTTTGGCGAAATCTCCAGCCAGGCGTCGACATTTTGTTCCGCAGGAAAGGAAAAAGAAGGAATTCCTTCTTCGATAAGAACCGGTATTCCTTCCTCCAAGGCATAGTAATCCACTTCCAGCGCCATCTCCCAGATGGGATGGACAGCTGTAGCGCCGGCAGCGATCCGGTAGTTTCCTGCTTTCTGCTCCACGTTCTTTACAAAAATCCCGTCTGACCAGCCGTCTGACAGGTCGTCCCCCGTCACCCGGCGCAGGCCTTTTTCTCTGGCGATTGCACCAGTACGCTCCATACAGGAAACAGTGCATGGAAAGTTTTCCTTTTTCATGCCAGCAAAAAAATCCCGCATATATTGGGCGTGGCTCTCCTCCAGCGGTGATAGATAGCACGCTCCGTCCGATGCAGAGCGGGCGAGACGGATGATTTTTTCTTTGCGGGCAAGCTGCTGCGGTGTGCTTTTCAGTAATTGCTGATTTTTGATAAGCATTGGGGGCCTCCTTTGGTAATGATAAATTCAGTCTATTCTTTTGAGCAAAAATTGTCAATGTTTTCAGAAGATTCTAATCATTTTGACCCAAATTTCGTCAATTGGTTGTTTTTCTTGTCATTTTTCCTTTTGTCTGAGGTTGGCAATGTACACACCCGCAAGGAGATCACCGCGACCAGCAGTATGATGTAACCCGGCGGCGAAAAAATAAAACCGTTTGCTCTATGTAACAAGCAAACGGTTTTATGTTTTAAGTCACTCTAACTTAATGATCCTTCTTCTACTACAAAGGTTCCTATTTTTCAGCTTTCACTGCTGCCTGTGCGGCTGCCAGCCGTGCAATTGGCACTCGGAACGGGGAGCAGGATACATACTGAAGTCCGATGTTGTGGCAGAACTCGATGGATTTTGGATCTCCGCCGTGTTCGCCGCAGATGCCCAGCTTAATGTTGGGTCTGGTGGCTTTACCCTTTTCAACCGCCATCTTCACCAGCTGGCCTACGCCGACCTGGTCGATGGACTGGAACGGATCATCGTCAAAGATGCCCTTGTCTCTGTATTCCCGAATGATCTGGCCCGTATCGTCTCTGGAGAAACCAAAGGTCATCTGTGTCAAGTCATTGGTACCGAAGGAGAAGAATTCCGCTTCTTCTGCGATTTCGTCAGCTGTCAGAGCTGCTCTTGGGATTTCAATCATGGTTCCGATCAGGTAATCGAATTTCACGCCTTCCCGTTCCATAACCTTTTCTACTGTCTGAACAACAGTTGCTTTGACGTCAGCCAGTTCTTTCTTCAGGCCTACCAGCGGAATCATGATTTCCGGAACAATATCCAGGCCCTGTTCTTTTCTTACTTCGATGGCTGCCATGATGATGGCTTCCGCCTGCATCTCGGCAATTTCCGGATAAGTAACGGCAAGACGGCATCCACGGTGTCCCAGCATTGGGTTGAACTCGTGGAGTTCTTCTGTCTTTTTCGCCAATTTTTCATATGGAACATTGATCTGGGCAGACAGCTGTTTGATTTCTTCGTCTGTATGAGGCAGGAACTCGTGAAGCGGCGGATCCAGCAGACGGATCGTTACCGGTCTGTCACCCATTGCTTCATAAATGCCCTTGAAGTCGCTCTTCTGATAAGGCAGCAGGAAGGACAAAGCTTCTCTTCTTTCTTCTTCCGAGTCTGCCAGGATCATTCTTCTTACAGCCGGAATACGTTCTTCTTCAAAGAACATATGCTCAGTTCTGCACAGTCCAATTCCTTCTGCCCCAAAATCAACGGCCTGTTTGGCATCTCTCGGGTTGTCAGCATTGGTTCTGATTTTCAGGGTTCTGATTTCATCGGCCCACTGCATAATCGTGCCAAAGTCGCCGGACAGTTCTGGCGGAACCGTCTTGATCTGGCCTTTCAGTACTTCGCCGGCCGTACCGTCCAGAGAAATGTAGTCGCCTTCTTTGAACACGTCTGATCCGATGGTCAATGTTTTTGCTTCTTCATCTACTTTGATTTCCGCGCATCCTGATACGCAGCATTTTCCCATGCCTCTGGCAACGACGGCCGCATGAGAAGTCATACCGCCTCTTGCAGTAAGGATACCTTCTGCTGCAACCATGCCAGCCAGGTCTTCCGGAGAAGTTTCCAGTCTTACTAAGACCGCAGGATTACCGTTTTCTACAGCAGCTACCGCATCGGCAGCATTGAAGTAAATCTTTCCTGTAGCAGCGCCCGGGGATGCGGGAAGTCCTTTGGTCAGTCTTTCTGCAGCAGCCAGCTCTGCGTCATCGAATTTCGGGTGGAGCAACTGGTCGATCATAGCCGGTTCCAGTCGGGTAACAGCCGTTTTCTTGTCGATCAGACCTTCTTTTTCCATGTCTACGGCAATCTTTACCGCAGCTGCAGCTGTCCGCTTACCGTTTCTTGTCTGAAGCATGAATAGTTTATTTCTTTCAACGGTGAATTCCATATCCTGCATGTCTGTATAATGCTTTTCCAACAGTTCTGAAATTCTTGTGAATTCTTTATAGACTTCCGGGAAAGCTTCCGCCATCTCTGCGATCGGCTGCGGGGTACGGATACCGGCTACTACGTCTTCGCCCTGGGCGTTTACCAGGAATTCGCCGAAGAGTTTCTTTTCGCCGTTGGCCGGGTTTCTTGTGAAAGCAACGCCGGTGCCGGATGTATCTCCCATATTGCCGAATACCATAGACTGTACATTTACTGCAGTACCGATGCTGCCCGGGATGTCGTTGAGCTGTCTGTAAAGGATAGCTCTTTCGTTATTCCAAGAACGGAATACGGCCATAACCGCTTCCATCAGTTGATCCTTCGGCTCCTGCGGAAAGTTTCTTCCCATTTCTTCTTTTACTAATTTTTTATAATTGACAATGATGTCCTGCAAATGTTCGGTCGTCAGGTCCACGTCAAATTCGCAGCCTTCCTTTTCCTTCTTGGAATCGAAAATGGCATCAAACTTTGTTTTTGGAATTTCCATGACAACATCGCCGAACATCTGGATGAATCTTCTGTAGCTGTCATAAGCAAATCTCGGATTTTCAGTCAGCTTTGCCAGTCCTTCAACCGTGTTGTCGTTGAGACCAAGATTGAGGATGGTATCCATCATACCAGGCATGGAAATCTTTGCGCCGGAACGAACAGATACCAGCAGCGGATTTTCCACACTGCCGAACTGCTTTCCGGTCACATGTTCAAGATCGGAAAGTTTCTCAAAGATATCAGCTACGATGTCGTCTGCGATAGTCTGATTTTCTTCATAGTAGCGGTTGCAGGCTTCAGTCGTTACCGTAAATCCAAACGGTACAGGCAGGCCAATTTTGGTCATTTCCGCAAGATTAGCACCTTTTCCGCCCAACAGGTCTTTCATATCCTTTGAGCCCTCATTGAACGAGTAAACAAACTTTTTCTTTTCCACTTTTTAAATCTCCCTTGCTTAAAAAATTAGTTTTTCTTCTATATAGCTTTTAACCTGTTCTACAGGAATTCTAACTTGTTCCATCGTGTCTCTATCGCGGATGGTCACGCAGCCGTCTTCAGCCGTATCAAAATCTACGCATATACAGAATGGCGTACCGATCTCATCTTCTCTTCTATAACGTTTTCCAATGGATCCGGAAGCGTCATAATCGACGGTGAAATATTTGGACAGTTCCTCGTGGATCGGTTCTGCGATCGGCGCCAGCTTTTTGGCCAAAGGCAGCACCGCAGCCTTGAACGGAGCCAGCGCCGGATGAAAGCGAAGTACGGTTCGAACGTCTTCTTTTCCCTTGCTGTCGGTCAGCACTTCTTCATCATAAGCGTCTACGAGGAAAGCTAACGCCACACGGTCAGCACCCAAAGACGGCTCAATGCAGTAAGGTACATATTTTTCGCCGGTCTCAGAATCCACATAGTTCATTTCCTGTCCGGAATGTTCAATGTGCTGTTTCAGGTCGAAGTCGGTCCGGTCGGCGATTCCCCACAGTTCGCCCCAGCCGAACGGGAAGAGGTACTCAATGTCGGTCGTAGCGTTGCTGTAATGGGAAAGTTCTTCTTTTTCGTGGTCCCGCAGACGGATATTTTCGTCTTTCATACCCAGATTCTTCAGGAAGTTGACACAATAGTCCTTCCAATAGGAGAACCATTCCAAATCCGTTCCCGGAGCGCAGAAAAATTCCAGCTCCATTTGCTCGAACTCTCGGGTTCTGAATGTGAAGTTGCCCGGAGTAATCTCGTTTCTAAAAGATTTTCCAATCTGAGCGATGCCGAACGGAATCTTTTTTCGAGACGTTCTCTGCACGTTTCGGAAATTTACGAAGATACCTTGAGCTGTTTCAGGTCTTAAAAAGAGTTCCGATTTGGAATCCTCCGTTACACCCTGAAAGGTTTTGAACATCAGGTTGAACTGGCGGATTCCTGTAAAATCCTGCTTTCCGCAGTCCGGGCATTTGATGCCCTTTTCCTGGATGAATGCTTCCAGCTTTTCATTGGACCATCCGTCCACAGTAATGTCGGTGATGCCCTCATCTTTTAGGTATTCTTCGATCAGCTGGTCGGCTCTGAATCTGGATTTGCAAGCCTTGCAGTCGATCAAAGGATCCGCGAATCCTCCTACGTGGCCGGAAGCCACCCAAGTCTGCGGGTTCATGAGAATCGCTGCGTCCAGTCCTACGTTGTACTTGGATTCCTGCACAAACTTTTTCCACCAGGCCTTTTTTACGTTGTTTTTGAATTCAACGCCCAGGGGGCCATAATCCCATGTATTGGCCAGGCCGCCGTATATTTCGGAGCCCGGATACACGAATCCCCGGTTTTTGGCCAAAGCAGTAATTTTGTCCATCGTCACTTCTTTACTCATTGCTGTTTACTTACCTACCATTTCTATATTGTTTTTTATTTATCGTTGAGTTTATCTTCGATATTCTCTTTGATGTCTTCTACACCATCTTCCAAGTCATCAATGATCTCTTCTGCTTCATCCTTAATATCATCTGCAATATCGCCCGCTTCATCAAAGCAGCTGGAAAAATCGATGTCTTCTTTTTCTTTCTTTACTTTACTGATGGCATCGGAGGCCTTTGCTTTGGCATTCTGATAAATGTCGGAACTTCTTTCCTTTACGTCCTGATAAAGATCGGACCCCTTTTCTTTCACTTCATCGGCCACAACGCTGCCCTTTTCAACTACGTTCTCTACTGTATCGGAAACTGTATCGCTTACATCGATGATCGTACCGTCATCTTTTACAACTTCAACGGTACATTTGAATCCAAACGCCGCGATCACGCCTAAAACAGCGCCCCACGGAGCAACGACTGTTCCGATAATTCCCAGGTTCACCGGGATGTTGAGGATTACCTCATCCTCTCTTTTTACAACGATCTTGGAAACGTTTCCCTTCTTGATCAGTTCTTTCAGGTTATCCAATACGGCAGTCCCCTGTCTGCTGAAGGATTTGCTTTCCTTGCTGTCAATAGTCTCCTCGATGCTGATAATCGCATCTACTACACTGCCATCAGCAGCTTCCAGTGCTTCCTTTGCTTCCGCATAGCTCACACCTGTTCTGTCCTTGACTAATTCAATCTTTTCTAATGTAATCTCCATGTTCAACCTCCTGGTATTAATACTCCGTTAAAAAGCTTTCGCTCTTTAAATCACCAATATCTAAATGATACGCTGCATACCGCCTGATCATGGCCTGCAGCTTTTTTTGGACCTTCTCATCCAAAGCCAGAAGTTCAAAGTTTTTCAGAGAATTGTCCGCAAAGTACTTTAATATATCTACTATACCAAAACTAATCGGATAAATCAATGTATCATTGCTACTAATTTCAACGGCAGTACCGCATTTTTCGCAGATAATCCCTCCATCTTTTATGCTGAGATACACCGGCGGATTTTCCTGGCCGCAGAATTGTCCGCAGAGGCAGCACCGATCCAATCGGGGCATAACACCCATGATCTTCAGTGCTTTTACTTCATAACCCAAAACCAAGGTTCCATGGCTTTTTTGCCGTTTTTCCATGACACTAAAAAAGTCCAAAATCAGGCTGAACAAGGCCTGTGAGGGTTGTTCTTCCACCAGCAGTTTTTCGGTAAATTCCAAAACGTAGGAGCTGTTCATATACTTGTCTACATCTTCCCCGATCCGATAGTAGCTTTTTAGCACTTCCGCGCCGTTGATATTGTAGCTGTCTCTGTTTTTAAAGAGTTCGTAGCGGCCGTAAGTGAAGGGGCGCATAGCCAGCGCCGATTTATTCCTGCCCTTTTCGCTGATGCTGGTTCCCGCGCTGATCTTTCCGTATTTTTTTGAAAACAATAGGACCATACGGCGTCCATATGCGGCTTTTATCTGTTTGAGTATGATGCCTTCCGTATCTGTGATCATAGTTGGGCTCCTTTCTGCGAATCATTGTCCTTTAGTTTACCACATCCACTGAAATTCAACAATAGTTACAGGACCGTGAAAAAACCGGCTTCATAGTTGAAAACCGGTTTTTCGTGTATATGGATCCTCCGCAGCACTAAGCTCCAATCAAATGGGACTCAATCATTGAAAGCTGCTACCGTTTATTTCATTGATTTTTCCTGAGGTCCCGCATGTTTATGCTGGGAAAGAGGCATGACATGGATATTGCTCCGCTGCTCGTTTTCCGCCCAGTAAATATCATCGGCTACCTTTGCCTCCGGATTGAATTCCACGCCTTCAAAGATATGTTTTACAAACTCTTTATATCCTACCCGATCAATCAGATGGCCTCCGTGGAGATATTCCGGTTTGTAGTCCAGGGCCCAAGCAGAAAATTTCTGCCAGTTTGCAAACATTCCCAGAACCACCTCTTCTGTGACCCAGTTGAGAAACAGTTTGCCGGATCTGGGCGTCTGTTTTCCCGTTCTTCCTCCCAAGGTAACTCGGTATAATTTCTTTGGATCCCGGGTCCATCCTCCCGTCGGACAGATTAATGTGCATTCTCCGCAGCCAACGCAGCAGCATGGGTCCTTGTCGATTTTTCCATTTTCATTAAGAGACAGGACACCGGTTGCATGAGATTGACATGCATCAACACAAGAGCCGCAGCCAATACAGCGATCGTAATCATAAACTTGTTTATTGATTCCGATCACCCCAAAATCATTAAAATTGGCCTTGGCACAGTCGTTGGGGCATCCGGCTACGGAAACTTTAATATGATAGTGGGACGGAAATACCAGCTTTTCAATTTTTTTCGCCATCTCATAGGTATTGGCATTTCCTTTTATGCAATGGGTGTTGCCAATGCATGCCATAACATTACGAGCGCCGATGGTGGGATAACCATACTGAGTCGCTTCCATGTCGCATCCGCAGATGGTCACATCCACTTCCTCGATATATTCTCGGATGTATTCATTGACCTTTTCAATATTTTCGTATTTAATTCCTGGTACATCCAAAGTTTGGCGGGTTCCCATATGAAAGGATCCGTTTCCCCACCGCTGGCAGATCTCTGCTACTGTTTTCAAATGCTGGGCATTGATCACTGCACCGGGCACGCGCATTTGCAGCATAAATTCGCCCGGCACCTTGGACTGGCGGAAACAGTTGGTGCGAACTTTCTTTACATCAATATCATGATTCATTTCCATTATCTCCTTCCCTTAATCCACCAAATATTTGGCCCGGGTATAATTAAACGTCGGCCCATCCAGACATACATAAACTTCATCGATCCGACAGTGGCCGCACTTTCCTACCGCACAGGACATCTTGCGTTCAAAGGAAAGCCAAATTTTTTCATCCGGCACGCCGCATTTGGTACATTCCATAGCGGTAAATTTCATCATCGGCGGCGGACCGACCACAACTACTTCGTATGCATCACCGAACGTGTCAAAGGGGATTTCTTTGACAAATTCCGTCACAAAGCCTTTGCGCCAGCCTGGAAAGTTTTCGTTATCCAATGCATATATAGTTGAAAAATGATTTTTCCACGTTTCCAATTCATTACGAAACAGGATCCCCTCTTGATTTTTAAATCCGCAGATCAAATGAACACTTTTCGTAAAATCCGGTTCTTGCTCAAACTTGCGCAGCATACTTCTGACAGGGGCCAGCCCGGTTCCTCCCGTAATGATAACCATATGTTTCCTCTGGAAGGTTTCCATCGGCCACCCGTTTCCATACGCACCCCTCAGGAACAGCTCATCTCCCGGACGCTTTGCGAAAATCTCATTGGTAACTTTTCCAACGGAACGAATGGTAAACTCCATCCATCCATCGCCAAAGCTACTGACCGATATGGGCGCCTCTCCTATTTTGGGGATTGAAAGCTGGAGGAACTGACCGTGGGCAGGCCGGATATCGGTCTTTACTTTAAAGGTATATTCTTGCTTGCTTTCCTGTTTGATATCCAAGATCTCACAGGCTACGGGCTGAATGATATTATCCATGATTATCTTCCTCCTTCTGCACTGCGTTTGGCTGTGATTTCATCCACAGCAGCAGCCATTTTCTCTACTGTAGCTGCAATCGAAATCAATTCCGGGCATCGGCTGATGCATCTGCCGCATCCGACACACATATGAAAATCGTGGAAGCGGGCCTTGTAATCATGGAATTTATGAAGAACTTTATATCTCATTCGTTCTCCCGCAGAATCACGGAATACAATCCCCCCTGCCATATCGGTAAATCCTTTAATTTGGCACGATGCGGAAGTCCGCTTGCGTTCGCCGGCGCTTGTATTCTCCTGATAGATAATATCGCTGGCAGTAAAGCAGGTACATGTACTGCATGCGAGGGTACAGGCTCCGCAGGAAACACAGCGTTTATTAAATTCGTCCCACATGGAATGGCTCTTTAATTCAGTCAAAACCTCCTGATCCGGTATTTCCGGAATGGATACCTGAAGTTGGTTGTTTTCAACAAATGAAGGCGCAAACGAAGCAGAGGCGCAATCCCGGAAATAAGACTCCAGCGCTTCATCCTTTACTTGTATTAGCAGCGTTCCTTGATCCTCCCGTACGGCAGCAGCATAGTCTTCTGTCCGATTCGTACCCATGCTGGAACAGAAGCAGGTATCCCAGCCTTCACCGCATTCCATCAGCACAACCTTAACTTTCTCACTCATTCGCTGGTAATAGGAATCGGCAAAGTCTCCGTTCTGCAGATAAATCTTTTCCTGATGGTATTTTGCATGCACATCACAGGGCCGCATAAAAATAAGCAATTTCTTTTTCGTTTCTTTACTAGCCCTGTACTCGTCTTCTGTGAAATAAAACAAGGTCTCCGTAATCGGTGTTAAAACTTCTTTTGCCGGAAAATCCGACTTTTCGTGAAACTCGATTTCTCCTGCCGTATGTACTTGATCGTAACGAATGATATCGGTATCAGAGTATCTCCCCTTACCGACGAATCTTTTCGGAGCCCAGATCTCGAACTCATCCCGCAGTGCGTCAAAGATGCGATCTGCCTCCTCAAAATCCAGTTTATAGCCCATATCAAAGCCTCCTTTGGATCCTCTCTAATGTTATATTGATTTCTTATATTGTCTACCTTATTCACCGTTTTGTCTAATTATTAAAGTTTATCGTGTCATAAATATTATTTATGTATAATTCTGAAAATTCCAACCAGTTATCTAAGCTCTCCGCCTGCTCCCTTTCACAAATGAAAAGATTGAGAACGTATTAAAAGGAAGTTCTGAGGCAAACTTGCTGAAAAAAAACAACTGCCCTCAAGCTAGATTTTAGTTCTAACTTACGGGCAGCCATTTAAATACGGTCATATTTTGCATTTTTATCTGTTAGATTATTTTCTTCAAAGCTTCCTTATCCAGCTTTTTTCGATCTAAGATCTTGATTGATTCAAATGCATCACCAATGCTGTTCTGAAGCATATAATAGTGGCGCTCTTCTCGTTCTGAAAGCTCTCTAAGTTCAACCCTTATGTCGTACACTTCTGATTTCAGCAATACAATATCAGATTTTACGTTCACCATATCCTCTTTTAACACTTCTATATCGGAGCGCATGTCTTTCATCTCCGAGCGCATGTCTTTCATCTCCGAACGCATGTCTTTCATCTCCGAGCGCATGTCTTCCATCTCCAAACACAGATCTTTCACTTGGGTCTCAAGCTTTTGCAACCCGGATTGTACTTCTAATAAAATGTTTAGGACTTTATCTTCCATCATGTTACCCCTTTCACAACTGGAAAATACCGTTTCTTAGATTGCTTGCAAGCTGCGTTGCAGCAAGATTCACTATTTTCTTCCTTGCGGCAACGCCGCATTCCGATGGTTAGAATAGTATGTTTTATTGTAGCACAAATGGAATCGCTCGTCTATAGATTTAGATATATTATTTACATTTTTTTACATTTACTCCTTGTACCCAAAGTTGGATAGCGCAAAGTCGCTGTCTCTCCAATTTTCCTTCACTTTTACCCACAGTTCCAAAAACACTTTCGTCCCCAGCAGAGCCTCGATCTCTTCACGGGCGCTCTTTCCAACGCCTTTCAATTTTCTGCCTTCTTTGCCAATGATAATTCCCTTATGAGACTTCTTTTCACAATAGATGACAGCCCCAATCTTGGTAATCTTAGGCGTTTCCTTGTAGCTTTCGATCTCCACGGCCACACCGTGAGGTACTTCTTCCTGCAAATAGAGCAGCAGCTTTTCACGAATAATCTCACTGACAATGAAACGCTCCGGATGATCTGTAACCATATCTTCCGGGAAATACATCGGCCCATCTTCCATAAATTCAGCAGCAGCCTCGATGACATCGCCTACATTTTTCCCTTCTGTGGCAGAGGTTCCAATAATCTTGGAAAACACTCCCGTCTCCTCGTACTCTTTATAGATCTGCAGGAAATCATCCGGATCCAGCTGGTCGATCTTGTTAATGACTAAGATTTTAGGCGTGGTGATTTGCCGCAGAAGATCCAGAATGTATTTATCTCCCGGACCTGCACTCAACTTATCATCGACGATCAAAATCACCGCATCCACTTCTTTAAAGGTGCCGATTGCCGACTCGGTCATAAAGTCGCCCAGCTTATTTTTCGGCTTGTGAATCCCGGGGGTATCGATAAAGATCATTTGCAGATCGTCCTGCTTTTCCTGCCCGCTGCGGGTATAGATTCCCCGAATGGTATTTCTGGTAGTCTGCGGCTTGCTTGTGGTAATGGCAATCTTTTCTCCCAAGATGGAATTAAGCAGGGTTGATTTTCCAACATTCGGCCTGCCTACGATACTAATAAATCCTGATTTCATTCTTTCTCCAATCGAAAGCCTTCCGGAAGCAGAACATTTAGAGGCTGCACCCTGAGGCTGTTTTCATCTTTTCCTGTAATAACGTCTAGCTCCGGGCAAAATTCGTACATAAATTGCCGGCAGATTCCGCAAGAAAGAGCTTCACCGCCGCTGGAAGCGATGGCAATGGCAGAAAACTGCCGCTTTCCTTCTGAAATAGCTTTAACAAAGGCCGTCCTCTCAGCGCAGATCGTGCCGCCATAGGATGAATTTTCCACATTGACGCCGGTATACACTTGTCCGTCTTTTGTCAAAAGCGCAGCGCCAACCTGGAACTTTGAAAAGGGTACGTATGCGTTTTCTTTGACCTGATCGGCCATCTTGAATAGTTCTTTGTATTCCATACCGCTCACCTTTCCACCTGAATCTTCTCCATAACCTGGTCCTCTTTCGCCCGCATTTCCTGCTTGTCCTCTTCGTCCATATGGTCGTAGCCCAGCAAATGGCAAATGCTGTGCACAAATAAATAAACCATCTCCCGCTCATTGGAATGGCCGTATTCATCCGCTTGGATCAATGCCTGCTGCGTACAGATAACCACATCACCCAAAGGGATTCCGCCTTCCTCAGGAAGCTGATTCAGATCCTCGTATTGGGGGAAGGACAACACATCGGTGACTTTATCCACTCCCCGATACATGCTGTTCAGCTGCTGAATCTCCTCCGGGCTGACGAAGGTCAGGCTCACCTCTACACGATCAGAAGGAATGCCCTCAGACTCTACACAGATGACCGCCCCTTCCTCCATCTTGGCGAGGAGCTTATCTCCCGGTTTTCTTTCCGGGTCGCATATAATGTTCATTTATTCCTCCTCCGGTTCGGGATTTGCCTGATAATATTTATCATAAGCGCCGATAATCTTCTTAACTAATTCATGCCTGACAACATCCACATCTTTCAAATAGCAGAAATCAATGCCCCGCACATGTTTTAAAATCTTGGACGCTTCCACAAGACCTGACCGCTTGCCTCTGGGCAGATCGATCTGGGTCACGTCGCCAGTGACGACGATCTTGGATCCAAAACCCATTCTGGTTAGAAACATCTTCATTTGTTCGCGGGTTGTATTCTGTGCTTCGTCTAAAATAATGAAGGAATTGTCCAGCGTCCGGCCCCGCATGTATGCCAGCGGCACCACCTCGATCGCTTCTTTTTCTTTTAAGCGGAGGGCGCTTTCTCTGCCCAAAACATCGTAAAGGGCATCATATAGGGGCCTCAGATATGGATCAACTTTTTCCTGCATATCTCCCGGCAGGAAGCCCAGCCTTTCACCTGCTTCCACAGCCGGCCGGGTCAGAATGATCTTCTGCACTTCTTTATTCTTAAAGGCATGGACGGCCATTGCTACTGCGATATAGGTTTTTCCTGTGCCTGCCGGGCCGATTCCGAATACAATATCCCGCTTGCGAATGCTCTCGACATATTTTTTTTGACCCAGAGTCTTTGGTTTTAGCGGTTTGCCTTTATGAGTAAAGCAGATGATATCTTTATCTATCTTGCTTTCTTCATAAGAAAGCCCTTCATCCTTCAGCGCAATGACATAATTGATCTTCTGTTCATCCAGCGTTTCGCCTTTTTTCATGATCTCCGTTAATTCCTTAATAACTGATTCAGCCCGGTCTGTATCCTGGCCTCTTAAAATCAGCTCATTATCCCGCTGCATGATATCCACATCCATATTTTCCTTTATAATTCGAATGTTGGAATCCAGATTTCCAAAGAGCTCACTGCGGTCGATCTCCTCGCTGATCACGATCTTTTTTATCTTTTCCGTCTTGTTTATCAACTATGATCTCCTCTTCTGTTCCTATTTGCTGTAAGGTTTCTAATGTCACACCTATTGTTATTATATTTTTTTCCCGGGAAAAATTCAAACTTTTATTGAGAATTTGTGCTTTTTGCGGTAAATTTTCTTTTGCATACTGTCGAATCGCGGCATTTACTGTCTTTGTCAGTTCCTCATTTTTAACTTCGGTCTGACTTAAAGTCACTTGTTCCACGGTTACTGCGTCGATTTTCAGCCGAAACGGTTTGACCAGATTAATCAAATTCTTTGTCTTTACTCTGGAAACCTCATAAGGATTGACGGCCTTGGCAAGGTTATGGCCGTTGAAAGAAAGTCCCCATATCTTCTTTCCTGTCCCGGTCTTGATTCTCTTATACCTCTCTGCATAAAAATTCAAACGTTCCGGTATTTTAGCTTCCACCGTCCCTTCTGCATGGACGTAGGTTTTTGTTTCGTTTTCAGAATCAGTGCCGTAGGCCACATTCCGCAAAGGTACCGTTCCTGTAATTAAGATATCGCCTTTTTTTACATAGGCCCCGTCTTTCACAGCCCGCACGCCTTCAATCGGAATGACTTTGCTGATATATCCCGCTTTATCGGCTACGATATCGCAGGGCTTTTTGTCCTCAACTTTGGTCTTTACTGGCTTTGCACCTTCGGCGATAGTGACTTTTGCCAGATTTCCGGTAAAATCAATACCTACCCAGGAAATTTCATCGTAATCTTCATACAACTTTATTTTAACCTTGCCTACATCGATATTTTTCTTGCACCCTTCGTACAGACCGGCCTCGGCCAAGGTTTGGCGCAGCTGAGGCTCATCGATCTTTTCGTACCCGTCAATTTGAATTTCCACGATAAAAAGGCTCTGATAGTAAAAAAACGCCAAAAACAGCACCACCCCTATAATCGTGACTTTTCGTTTCCACAGGCCCATCAAAGCATACCCGTATCCACCGTCGGAAATTACCGTAATTTTATAGGTACTCTTGGCCAGCTTTTTCAGCTTTTTAAAGTCTTGGCTGCTGACCATCATCGTCAGTTCCAAATCACTTACGAATGTTACGCCCTTGAGTTGAACCCGGTTCTTTATGCACTTGTCGATCAGCTTATCCAGCTGAAAACCTTCAACTCTTATCTTCTTGTAATGTTCCGTAAAACTGGAGTTGTTCCAAGTCACCTGTGATCAGCATCCTTTCGTCTTTCAGTTCTTTTATGGTCAGATCTTTTCCTACTACAGAAGTAAATCGCTGCCCATTATGAACGATGATTTGATCTCTACTAAGCAGTACCAATTTTTTTACATTGTCCAAAATAACCGTATTGCCGCTGACCAGTACCCTGGGCATATTGATCGCAAAATCAAACAGCAGTTCATCCTTAATGGCCATATTCCCTCCTTATCATTCTTTCTATTTTATTACTCCCTTCTGAAGAATATGCAGGTAAGATGCGAGCTGCATCCAGCATCTTTTATCACAAAAAAACACCTGGATTTATGGCTTTGTAATAAATTCAGGTGTTTTTGTAAGTAGATAGCAAAGAGTCTATATTTTGTATGGCGCAGACGTTGTTTTTTTCGGGCCTAATGTTTGATGCGGCTCTACTACCAATCTGATTAGAATAGTATACAACGCAAGCCGCATCAAATAGAATCCCGATTCAAGACAATATGCTAAAATATAAATTATTCTTTTGTTCGAAACAGTAATTTTTTTAAAGCTTTTTTATCAAACGGGATCAGCGGATACAGATAGCTGGTCCCTGCCAGGGTCTTTGTGGAAACCATGAACAAAAGGCCCACGGCCAGGCCGATGACCGCGCCCCAGATTCCATAGACCGCAGCCCCGATCAAAATCAGAATACGCATGAATTTCACTGCATACCCCAGCTCGATACTGGGCTGGGTAAAGCTGGCCAGCGCCACCACGGCCATGCAGAGAATGGTTTGCGGAATGAACCAGCCGGATGATATGGAGAACTCGCCCAATATCAATGCTCCGATGACAGAAAGGGACATTCCCAGGGATTCCGGTGTATTGAGGGAAGCAAGCTTCAGCCCGTCGATGGCCAGCTCAAGGAGGATAAACTGCCAGAATAACGAGATTGCAAATTCTTCATCGGGCACGAAAAAGGTCTCGTTAATAGGAATTGGAATATCGCCTTGGCTCACCAGCAGATACACCGGTGTTAGAAACAAGATCACCAGCGCATTGGCAATTCGCAGAAGGCGGAAATAATTGCCTGTAACAACGGGGAAATAATAATCATCCACATCCTGGACAAAGTCGAAGATTCCTGCCGGAATTAAGATGACCGTCGGCGAATTGTCGGTGATGATCGCAAGCTTTCCTTCCGCCACATGGGCCGAAATCACATCCGGCCTCTGGGTATACCGAACCTTGGGGAAGGGGTTCAGCCAGCCTCCCCTGCGGCCTCCCCGCTTTCCCTGCAGTTTGCCCATAGCATCAATCAGCGTTTGTTCCCCCACTGTTGTCGTTTCCAGCTTCAATTTATTCAATTCATCGGAAAGCTGGTCGACCAGCTTTGGATCGGCCTTTCCTTTCATATAGACCAGGCAGACGTCGCTCTTGCTCTCATTGCCCACAATAAAGCCCTTGAAAATCAAATTGCTATCCCGAAGTCTGCGCCGTATTAAGGCTACATTGGTCATCAAGGTCTCCGTAAAGCCGTCCTTTGCCCCTCGCAGAGACTTCTCCTTGGCCGGCTCCTGCACGCTCCTGGCGGGATATTCTCTGATATCGATAATGATAATTTCATCCAGGCCGTCAATAATAAAGGGTATGAGGCCGGAATAAAAATGCTTGAGCGCTTTATCGATATCCGTTTCTGTCAATGTATCTAAAAAAGGAAGATTGCGTTCAATAAACGTTTTCGAGGTATGGACATCCTTCATTTTCTCCGGCGGCACCCGCAGCAGATAAGACATGACCCTCTGCATGACCTCACCGTTTACCAGTCCATCGATAAAAAAGATTGTCGTTTCTTTGCCGCCGATACTGATATTTCTTTCCAAAACATCAAAGCTTTCTCCCAAAGGCAGCTTTTTTCGAAATGCATCGAGATATTCCTTATATTTATTCATACTTCTCTCCCTTAACAAAACATATGACTTGCAGTCGCAAGTTTCATTCTTGTTTAGTTTGTCAAGGTTTTGGAATATCATTCGCATTTTTTCCAAACAACCCTTTGCCGCCGCTTCACACTCCTGCGGGTACGGAAAAGCGCATGGCCCTGGGCGCTATTTCAAAAGTGACTTTTTCTGTGTCGATGATTTCGCCATCTACACAAAGCTTCATTAAGCCCTGATTGGCCCAGATTTTCAATCGCCTGCAGGTTCGATAATCAATGATTTCCGGCGCTTTTCGGTCTGCTAGATGGGTTCCTTTGGCGTATTTGGGAAACAGCCGGATAAAGGTCCTTCGAGGAACATTTTTGATCAAGCTCACATCCATCAATCCATCGTCCACCTTGGAAAGAGGCAGTCCCTTTACGCCTCCCCCACAGTAACATCCGTTGGCGACTGCGATCAAAAGCAGCTTGCCGTCAAAGGCACTTCCGTCCTCATAGAAAACCTTCAGATCAGCGCCTTTCTTTTTAACCAAAATAATGGCCACCGACAGCAAATAGGCAAATGAACCCTTCACCAGCGGCCAGTTTTTGGCGCGGCTGGTCTGATCCACCACATTGCAGTCAAATCCAATATTGAACATATTCACGCAATATCTGCTTTCCCCGGCTTGTCCATTCCTTTCTGCCTCATAGCGAATCAAATCGCTGCTGCGTGCCTGACCGCGCAATTGGGCTTCAATATCCAGGAATTCCTGGGGTGAAGCATAGTTTCTCACATAATCGTTGCCCGTTCCCAGCGGCACGCAGCCCACCTCCACACCCTCAAACCCGACGGCCCCGTTGACCACTTCATTCAAAGCCCCGTCTCCGCCGCAGGCGTAAAAACGGATATTTTCACCGGCCTCTTTTTCCTGGCAGATCGTTCGAACGAATCGTTCGCCATCTCCCTGAGATCGGGTTTCATAGATTTCAGCAGCTTCCCCCAGCCGCTCCGAAGCAGATCGGATCTGCTCTTCCAGTTTCTGTTTCTTTCCCTTTTTTCCGGCCAGTGGATTAATCACAAAAATATGTCGCATCTTTTCTCTCCTTGCCTCTCATTTTAATGTTTCCTGAACCTGCATGCAACACTAATTCTTTTAAAATCCGCCCACTTAGGGTATAATATCTACCAGTATATAGAATTTAAAGGAGTTTGATTATGGATACGAGAATAAAAAAGCTGTCGGATCTGCTGGTCCACTATTCCTGTAACGTACAGAAGGGGGAAAAAGTGCTGATCACCTATGAAGGAGACTGCTGCAAACCGCTGATCCGCCAAATCATCAAGGATGTATACGCCTGCGGCGGCCTGCCCTACGCGGAGCTTCGGGACTCTGCCGTAACAAGAGAGATTCTGCTGGGATGCCAGGAAGAACAGATTGAGTTTATGAACGAATATCAGTTGGCGCAGATGAAAGGCATGCAGGCCTATATCGCAGTGAAGGCCGGCGATAATACGGCGGAAATGGCGGACGTGCCTTCCGAAAAGCTGAACATGTACAGCAAGCTGACCCGGCCGGTACTGGACTACCGGGTGAATAAGACCAAGTGGGTCATCGCAAGATACCCAAACAGCTCCATGGCTCAGCTGGCCAATACCAGTCTGGAAGCCTTTGAAGATTTTTATTTTGATGTCTGCACCCTTGACTATCAGAAAATGAGCACGGCCATGGATGGGCTGGTAGATCTGATGAACAAAACGGATAAAGTCCAGATCAAAGGACCGGATACGGATTTGACCTTTTCCATCAAGGATATCCCCGCCGTAAAATGCGCCGGCGAGTGCAACATCCCCGACGGCGAAGTCTACACGGCTCCAGTAAAAGAATCTATGAATGGAACCATTTCTTACAACACACCTTCGGAAGAACAGGGTTTTACCTTTGAAAACATTGTATTTGAAGTCAAAGATGGAAAAATCGTCAAAGCCTCAGCCAACAACAACGACCGCATCAACCAGCTGCTGGATACCGACGAAGGCGCCCGCTATTTCGGAGAGTTCGCCCTGGGCGTCAACCCATACATCCTTCAGCCCATGAAGGATACCCTCTTTGATGAAAAAATCGCCGGCAGCTTCCATCTGACCCCGGGAGCCGCCTATGAAGATGCATTTAATGGAAACAAGTCGGCCGTTCACTGGGATCTGGTCATGATCCAGCGCCCGGAATACGGAGGCGGCGAAATCTACTTTGACGATGTGCTCATCCGTAAAGACGGCTTATTCGTGGTTCCCGAATTAAAAGGACTCAACCCGGAAAACCTGAAATAAAGCCTTTATCCGTTATTCCTTTCCTGTACAAAGAAGAAGGACCGGCCGCATCGCAAGCAGTCGGTCCTTTTCCTCTCATAGTTTCACCCTCTCCTTTCCGCCTGCCCGAAGCGGATGCAGGCAATAGAAAGACAAACAAACGTGATAATGGCGGCAGTTGGGACCCACGGCAGCAGCTCGCAGGGAAACGTTCCCATATGCGTGGCCAGTTCATGCATCCTGGCGGTAACAACCCGAAATGGGTAACACATCGGATAAGCAAACCAAATCCTGGTGCTCATGGCCAATACCGAAGGAACGATGGCCGCCAATCCAATCCCCACGGAAAAAACCGGAGTTTGAACGCAGACAGCGATCATCCAAAATACGGCTGCCATGGGCACTGCCGCCAGATAAACGGAGCCGGCCAGTTTCAACACCTTTTCCAAATCCTGAACAAACGAATAATCTTCCGCTGAGGATGCTGCAGCAGCGCTTAAATAATAACAAAGCACCATCATAGCCATCTGTATCGCAGCTAAAAGAAGCAGCAATATAAATTTTGCCATGCACAGTTTGGCCGGGGATATGGGGAGGGAAAGCATCTTCAAGATGCCATGATTTCCCCGTTCTGTTTGATTGAGCAAAACGGTGCCAATTACCAAGCTGGCCGGAAACATAAACCAGGCCAGTCCCAGAAAGCCTTGCACCAGAAAATTGTCTTCCGGCAGAATGCCCTCCTCCTGCATGTTGAAATTGGTATCGGCATTGATAATCATCGGAATCCAGAGAATAACAATGGGGATCAGCAGAATCAAAAGAATTCTTGAACGCCGGATTTTTTGCCTTTCTATATCGATCATGGTTATCATATTCACCGCACATTCCTCCTTATCTTCAAATAAGCCAGCTCCGCCATCCCAAGCACTACACTTTCCGCCAAAACTCCCCAAAGAAATTCCACCGCGCGTCCGTCCTCCATGCTGCATAAATTCCGGAACGGAAGGGAAAATGGAAAGAGCGATGAAAGAAAACCGGAAGCGGGAATCACCACTGTGATAAAGATGCCGATCACGCCGATCCCCAGAGATACCCACATATTCCTGCATGCAGAGGAGACTGCGGCCATGAGAAGCATGACCGGTATTGCCAAAACCAGGCTCAACCCCATTGTTTGAAGCAATTTGATCCAAACTGCTTCTGAAGGAGAGAACCAATGCCAGAGACAGAAGGCAAAGGCAGCGCTTTCCAAAACTGCCATTAGAAACAATGCGGAGAGCAGAACCATGCACTTGCTGAAAAAAATCCCCCAGGCGTTAGTCGGCAAGGTTTCCATCTTCTCCATACCATTGTCGGAAAACTCTATATGATACACAATACACCCGCCGATCACGATCATAAAAACATTGAGCATAGCCACCATCTGCCAGTTGGCATCCATCAGAACCTTTATAGACGAACCGCCCATCGATGTGAAAACATCTTCTCGAAAAGCCATATTGCCAACAGGTATGGCGGCCGCCAGCAGTCCGGCTCCCGCAAAAGCGGGAAACAGTCCGGTCCGTTTTACCTTTTTCAATTCTAAAAAAACGCTCATCGACCGCGCCCCCTTTTTTGGTTATCTTCATCAATCATCGCTAAAAAGGTATCCTCAAGATGTTGGTTGGAATAACCTTTTTGGACGGCCAGCTGCTTTAAAGCTTTGAGAGAGCCTTCAAAGAGAAGCCTGCCATGGTTGATGATTCCCACGTCATCAGCCATCAGTTCAATTTCCGGCAGCAAGTGGGAAGACACCAATACTGTACAATCAAACTGTTTGGGAAGATTCCGAATCAGCGTTCGTATCTCGTGGATTCCAACCGGATCCAAACCATTGGTGGGTTCATCCAAAATGAGAATCGGCGGTTTTCCAATCAGCGCGCCCGCCAGCCCAAGCCGTTGTTTCATCCCCAGTGAGTACTTCTTAGCCAGCCGCTTCCGATGCTCCGTCAGGCCCACAAGCTCCAGGGCCTCCTCCACGGCCGACTTGGGCAGTCCCAAGATTTTTCGGATAAGCTCTAAATTTTCTTCGCCGCTGAGATTGGCATAAAACGCCGGCGCTTCGATAAAGGATCCGATTTCTCTGAGAATGGCCTGCCGATCTTTAGGATAAGACCTGCCGTTTATGAGAAAATTACCCCGGGTTGGTTTGATCAATCCCAAAAACAATTTCATGGTCGTAGACTTCCCTGCCCCATTGGGACCTAAAAATCCATATACGCTGCCGCTGCGGACATGGAGATTCAGATTGGATACTGCCTTAAAATCTCCATAGGCCTTTGTCAATTTATTTGTCTGTATGATGTTCATATCACCATCTCCTTTCTGATCACAATTCCATTCTACATCCTCATCCTTACGCCTGCTTTCTCATAACCTTACATTTGCCTTACATTTGCTTTGCAATGAAAAAAACCATGCTTTCGGTAGTATAATATGGGTGAGGTGATCAACATGAACGATGATTTTTTAAAGGGAAAACCGATTTTGCTTGTGGATGATGAGCAAGAACTGTTGGATTTAGTCACATCCATTCTTAAAGATGGCGGCTACACACACATCTACACGGCCCAGACTGTTTGCCAGGCTGTAAAGACGGCTGAACTGGTTGAGCCCCAACTGGCAGTCCTGGATGTGACGCTGCCCGATGGGGATGGTTTTTTTCTAATGAAAGAATTGAAGAAAATGGCTGACTATCCGATTTTATTTCTTTCTGCCCGGGGAGAAGACGAGGATCGCCTGGAAGGGCTGGGGCTGGGCGCTGACGATTATATTGTCAAACCATTTCTACCAAAAGAATTGCTGTTTCGGATCAATGCGATCCTGCGGAGAAGCTATAAAAACGAGAGCCCGCTTGTGCGGCTCCATGCCTGCAAAATCGATTTCAGCAAGGCGGAAGTCATCAAAAACGGCGAACATATATCCCTGACAGCCAAAGAGCATGATCTGCTCTTTGCACTCTGCCAGGGGGCAGGAAAAATCGTTACCATCGACACGCTATGTGAAGCAGCCTGGGGTAGCAATCCGTACGGCTATGAAAATTCTCTGATGGCCCATATACGGCGTATACGGGAAAAGATTGAAGACAATCCGTCAAAACCCAAATCCCTGGTTACAGTCAAAGGTTTGGGATACAAATTAATTGTGGAGGACAAGCAATGAGCAGCGCAATGAAATTGATCCGCAGATTTATCGTAATTCTTTTTCTGTCCATCTGCCTGCTGTTTATCTTCAATGTGGTGCTTTTTTTCTATCTGTCCTATCATCAGGCCGGAAACCAGGGCGGCTGGAAAGCGGCGGAAACCATTTCCCAGTCCTTACTAAAGGATGACCGCGGCAGCTACCGACTTTCTGAAAAGGGGGCAGCTACTTTGGCTGAGTATCAGGCATGGGCCATTCTCATCGATGATCGCACCGGGAAGGTCGTCTGGCATAGCAGCAATCTTCCCCAGGCGGTTCCCCTTGCATATTCTGCTGCAGACATCGCCAGGGCAGTAAGAGGATATATCTGCGATTACCCCACTACTACCAGCGGCCACGGTAAGGATTTGCTGATCCTGGGCCACCCCAAAACCGCCTATTGGAAATTGATGCATAACACCTTTGATTACCAGACCATTGCCAGTCTGCCCCGCCACTTATTGGTGTTCACCATCTGTAATCTGGCTGCCATTTTTCTCATCTACATGGTTGCCGCCACAGGAATCTTCCGTTCAGTGAAACCGATTCTTTGTGGTATCGAGGCCCTTCCTGAAGGCGGAAACGTCTATGTAAAAGAGAAAGGGCTTTTATCACAGCTGGCAGCATCCATCAATCGGGTCTCGGAAACCTTGAATATGCAAAAACGGCAGATTCGAAAAAAGGAAACGGCGCGGGCGAACTGGATCGCCGGGGTATCCCACGATATCCGTACGCCGCTGTCCATGGTCATGGGGTATGCCGGTCAGTTGGAAGAGGACCAGGCGCTGGAAGAGCCTGTACGCCGCAAAGCATCTGCGATTCGCCATCAGAGTGAGAAGATAAGGAATCTGGTGTCCGATCTGAACCTGGCATCCAAACTGGAATACAACATGCAGCCGCTAAAAATGGCCCCAGTCAACATGGCTGCTCTGACCCGGCAAGTATCAGCAGATTTTATGAATATGGATATCGAGGACAAATATCCCATTAGCTGGAATGGCTCAGAAGAAATGAATGCCTGTTTTGTTTTGGGCGATAAAGACCTTCTGCGTCGGGCGTTTTCCAATATCATACAAAACAGCATCAACCACAACGATGGCGGCTGTGGAATCTATATCACCTTATCGGAAAAAGACGGTCAGTGCGCAATCCTGATGGAGGATGACGGGATCGGCGTCAGCAACGCTCAGATTGAAGAATTGAACAGCAGCCCCCATTACATGGTCTGCGACGATCAGATATCCCGGCAGCGCCATGGCCTGGGTCTTTTGATCGTCAAACAAATCGCCGCCGCCCATCATGGCAGTGTAACCATTGGTCGCAGTACTTATGGGGGCTTTTCTGTTTTGCTGGAGTTTCCCATCTGCCAAGAGAATCACAATTCTTAACGTTACTTTAGAAGCACCAAAAAAGAGCCACAACAGGCTCTTTTTTGTGTATCATTTATTTTCTACGTTTCAATTTCCAAACAATCAAACCGATCAAGATGATGATGACTGCCGCTATTGCGATCAGCAGCGGGTAATTGATGCCTGATCCTTCGCTGTCTTTTTGCTGTGCCTGGTCCATGGTGGACTCATCTGCAGCTGCTGATGAAGTCGGCTGGGTCGTTTCCGCTGCAGTCGTTTCTTCCGTCGTGCTCTCTTTCGTAGCTTCCGTCGTAGCCTTAGCGCCTGTTATTTTTACCGTGCTGTCCGCCGACGGATTGCCCAGTGACTGGTCGCCGTCTAAATTCTGAGTTTCTAAAGTTTCCAAACTGAGCTTCACATTGCCGGAAGCCTTTGCCTTAAATTTCACATTAAAGGATATCTTTCCGCTGGCATCGCCGGCGTAGGACTTAAGTTCCACAAGGCCAGCGTCGCCCTGGCTGCTGCCGCCGGACACGTACTCCAGCTTGCTGTTATCGTACGTTAAGTGCCCATTTACATACCCCAGAGAGCTGCCTTTGTAGGTCACCGTAACTGTCAGCGTTTTTCCCACCTGAGCGGAACCTCCGGAAACGGAAACGCTGGAACTGGCGGCAAAGACCGTACTGGGAACCAGAAGGGCAAACAATACCATGACTGCTGTCCATATTCTGAATGTCTTTTTCATTTCTTCTCCTCTGCCTTACCATTTATCACGGTTTTGCGCATGGACTTGACGGCATGCTGTTATAAACCGGAATATGGAATACGATTGGATAGTTGTCGCTGGCTTCATATGCGTACTTGAGAATCTTTCCTTCGCTCTCAGCGCCGGAAGTATTGGTCATATACTGATGGGAAGCCACATTGTTCAACCCGTTCATTACATTAAACTTCTTCGTATAATATGTATACTGATTATTCGTCAGATAGTTGCTCGAATAATAGCTGGCGCCGCCGGACAGGGATTTTTCTATGGTATTCCATGGTCTGCCATAGCTGGTAGCGCCGGTGCCCGCGCCCTTGGCCCACCACAAGCCGCGCTGAGTCGCATTCATGCCGTTGGCTGTATAAGCTCCGATATTAAAATGATTGTAGTAACCCTTATACCCGGAATAATTTCCTGATATCAGGCCGCTGCCGCCTCTCCAGCCCTGCTCCATAATGACCATAGCTGTGATCACATTGGGGTTTACTTTAGAATTGACACCCGCATTGTACAGATAATTGATGTAGCTGGTGGTATTCATAAAGCAACTGCTTCTGGATACCATGCTCTTGATGGTGTTCTTGTTCTGCGACGCCGAATCGAATTTATGGTCCATAAATTGATAGATTGAGCTTTCCGTCAGGAAATTTCTAGGATCCATATAATGGGCAACAATCTTTTCGGATGCCGCGTTCCATCTGCCGTCAAAGGTCGTATATTTTCCAGTAGAGCTGTTATAGGCTCCGGCTGCTTTGGATTTCCAGGAATCGGGCGAAGTCGGCTCAACCAGATTAATTCCGATCTTCATTTCCTTTGACAACATACTCGACCAGGTAAGTCCCGTTTTCTGAGCCTTGAAAATCCACTGGGGATGGGCTTTGTGCAGGGTTCTCAGTTTAGTTTTATAGCTGTCCGGGAATCCTTCGCTGGTCATCCAGGTCTCAAACTGGGCATCGCTCAGGTTGGAACCGCTGCCGGACGGCGCCTGCGAACCGGCGGTATCCGTCAAGGTGACATAACTGGAGAGCACATAGCCCTTCTTGGATGACGTATAATTGAATTTATACCATACTTCCCCGGAAGAATTGGTTACCTTGGAAAGAACGGTGATCGACTTTCCTTTTGCCACCGAGCCGATCTTGGAGTAATTAGTCCCTGCTCCGCTTCTAACATTGAGCGGTCCGTTTTTTATTTTAGCCTTTTTGTTCAAGGCTGTCTCTTTATTCTTTGAAGACGACGAAGCTGCCTTTTTCACAGTCACGTACTTGGAATGAACATAACCTGTTTTAGAGCCAAATTTAATTCTGTACCATTTAGCCTTATCCGTACCCTTCTTTTCGCCGGTAATGGTTACAGATGCTTTTTTCTTTACCGTTCCAATTTTCTTATATTTGGTCCCGGCGTTGCTTCGCACATTCAAAGGACCGCTCTTAATCGTTCCCTTCTTTGACGGTGAATACGTCTTCAGTTTGCCTGCAGAAGAAGAATTCTTGGAAGTGGATTTCACGGTTACATATTTTGCACATACATATCCATTTTTGGATTTAAACTTGAACTTGTACCACTTGGTCCCATTCTTATCTTTTTTCGTTCCTTTGATGGTTATGGTTTTCCCCTTGGCAATGGTTCCCAATTTTTTATACTTTGTTCCGGCATTGCTGCGCACGTTCAATGGGCCATTTTTGATAGTTCCTTTTTTCGTTGCGCCGTACACATCTGCCTTCCCTGCCGCTGGCAGGACTGCAAAAACAGTCATTATCATAAACAGAGCTGTTACGACCGCAATGCATTTGCTGTTAATCTTTGTTGACATAATCTTTTACTCCTGTTGAAAAAAATTCCCCCCATATTCGACTTTTACTTACTAGAGTTTACCTTATTGTTCCTGAAAAGTCAATGATTCGACAATTTTTTTACAGTAAATTGAAATAAAAAAAGACTGCTAGGTTTCTTTACCATAACAGTCTTTTTTCGTTTATTGGATTCTTCGGTATTCGGGCTTTCCCTCCACGTATTCCACATGGAAGATTCCTTTCATATCGATCTGACATTCTGTAAGTGCAGCAATCACCTTCTGCAGGTCGTGCCCTGTAATATACAGTGCCTGGCCGCAGGATCGCAAAAGCTGGGTGGGTACGCGTCTCACCTCTGAGCCAATTCCCCGTTCCATCAGTTTATCTCGTGCATACATCGCCTTGTAAAAAGAAGAAAATGTGAATATATATTCTAACTTTGTTTCAGGTCTGTGCAAAAAAAGGACCTCCTGTCTATACTATATGATCTTTTTCATCATTTGTATGTAAAGATCCTTTATAGACGCCTTCTTTGCACTCTCTGCCGCTACAATGGGGAATCGTTCTTTTTCCACGCCATCCTGATATACGACCAGTTCTCCCAGCTGCTGACCTCTTTTCAGCGGCAGCGGCACATATCCTTTCATTTCCACTTTTGTTTTGATGCTATTCTTTTTTCCCTTTTTCACCAGAACCGCCACATCGTCTTCCATAACCACATCGATTTTTGACGGGGTTCCTTTTTCCAGTTTGAGCGCCTTTTGAACCTGGCCTTTTTTGGCTACTTTGACGCTTTCAAAATTGGAAAATCCGTAGTCAAACATCTTACTAATTTCTGCAAACCGTACTTTCGAAGTAGATGCACCCAAAATCACGCCAATCAATCGGGTCCCGTTCCGCTCCGCCGCACCCGACAGACAGTATCCTGCATCCTGGGTAAAACCGGTTTTAATACCAATGGCGCCGGGATAAATCTTAATAAGCCGGTTGGTATTCGTAAGCCCAAAATCCTTTTCCTTACCCGGCAGGCCTACTTTAATGGTCGCCTGCCATTTGGTGAACCACTTTTGGGTTTCGGGGAAGCGGATCAGGGCTTTTGACATGATTGCTATATCATATGCACTGGTGTAATGATTTGACACCGGAAGTCCGTTGGTATTGACAAAATTCGTGTCTTTCATATCCAGTTCCGCCGCCCGTTTGTTCATTCGCTCGACAAACATTTCCACGCTGCCGGCAAGATGCTCAGCCAGAGCCACCGCTCCGTCGTTGGCGCTGGCCATGGCCACGCCCATGAGCAATTCCTCAACCGTATGCTGTTCACCCGGTTCCATATACATCTGGCTGCCTCCCATGGCGGCAGCCCGCTCTGAGATCGTGACCGTATCGCTCAGGTTGATCTTCCCCGACTCGCAGGCTTCCAAAATCAGCAGCATGGTCATAACTTTCGTCACCGACGCCGGCGGAAGCCTTTTATGCGCATTTTGAGCGAATAACACTTCGCCGCTGGTAGCATCCATGAGTACGGCTGCTTTGGCGTCCACTTTAAGTCCGGTCTCTTTCTGCGAAGGTTCTACTTTCGCATTTACAATGGAAATGCTCCTTTCTTCGGGGCGGAATCGATCGATCCCCATAAAGCCCCCTATTAGCAGAGCCAGCACCAGGCATCCGCTGATAATCCTTTTTTTCACACAAAAAACCCCCTTGTTTGCAAATAGCTACTACTAACATATTCGCCCTGCCTGGGTTTAGCACAATTAGTTCCATTTTTGACCTCGACACTTTTCAACATCCCCAAGTGGCTTTTTTCCAGGGCCGGAGGGTTTATCCACAAGATTTTAAAAATCGTATACAATTTTATCCCGTGTTTGCTGTGGATAATTACAAATTTGCAACACCTTAAATTTCAACGTTTTATACCATTTCGCCAAATTACTTATCCACAGTTTTTAGAGCCCCCAAAAAAAGTTACGCAGTATCCAAACATTTTACCAAATTATGGGCATAACTTTTAAAAAAAGTTTTTGTTTCGTTGTATTTACAACATACTTATGGCGCCCATTCTTTTAAAATGAGTATATCAAATCAAGCAAATCTGATTGGAGGATCAAGTTATGATAAGAAAAATTATTGAAATTAATGAAGAAAAATGCAATGGCTGCGGTTTATGCGCCGAGGCTTGCCACGAAGGCGCGATCGGCATGGTCGATGGTAAAGCCAAACTCCTGCGCGACGACTATTGCGATGGCCTGGGCGACTGCCTGCCCACGTGTCCCACAGGAGCAATCACTTTTGTGGAAAGGGAAGCTGCGGCTTATGACGAAAAGGCGGTTCAGGAAAATAAAAAGAATCCGTCCCAGCAGCCCCTTCCCTGCGGCTGTCCAGGTACCAATTCCCAAACAATCGACCGGGCCCAGACAGAATCCAGCCGCGCCGAAATGCCGTCTGCACTCGCACAAAACCAGCTGAATCAGTGGCCGGTTCAGATCAAACTTGTCCCGGTACAGGCTCCCTATTTTCAAGATGCTAGTCTGCTGATCGCTGCCGATTGTACGGCCTACGCTTATGGGAATTTTCACCAGGAGTTTATGAAGGGCAAGATTACACTGGTGGGCTGCCCCAAGCTGGACGATGTGGACTATACGGAAAAGTTAACGGAGATTATCCGTCATAACGATATCAAAAGCGTTACCGTTGTCCGCATGGAAGTTCCCTGCTGCGGCGGCATCGAAGCGGCAGTGAAAAGCGCATTGCAGGCCAGCGGCAAATTCCTGCCGTGGCAGGTAGTAACCATTTCCACAGACGGCAACATTTTAGATCGATAAACGAGGAGGACCAGAAAATGAATCAAATGTTTTGTTATCAATGTGAACAGACGGCCGGATGCAGCGGCTGCACAGGGGCAGCGGGTGTCTGCGGCAAAAACGCCAAGATTTCTAATTTGCAGGATGAATTGACAGGAGCGCTGATCGGCCTTGCCAGGGCCTCTGACGGAAATCAGCCCGGCCCGGCTGCGCACAAAGCGATGATCGAAGGGCTCTTTGTCACGGTCACCAATGTAAACTTTTCCGAAGATGCCCTCAGGGATCAAATTGAAGCCGTCCATCGCCAGAAGGCGGCCCTGATCCCCCAATGCAGCGATTGCGGCAGCCCTTGTATCCGCAACGATGATTACGACATGAATCTTTTATGGAACGCTGATGAGGATATCCGCTCCCTCAAGTCCCTGATTCTGTTCGGGCTGCGCGGCATGGCCGCATACGCTTACCATGCCCTGGCTTTAGGCTACAGCGATGATACGGTTAACCAATTCTTTTATAAAGGGCTCTTTGCCGTTGGTGAAGATTGGACTATGGAGCAGCTGCTCCCAGTTGTTATGGAAACTGGTGAGGTCAATTTGAAGTGCATGGAGCTTTTGGATAAAGCCAACACCTGCGCATATGGAACGCCCGCTCCGACTACCGTTTCCCTTGCTGTGGAGCCTGGACCGTTTATCATTATCAGCGGCCATGATCTGAAGGATCTGGAACGGTTGCTTATACAAACAGAAGGAAAAGGATTAAGCATCTACACCCATAGCGAAATGCTGCCTGCCCACGCTTATCCCCAGTTGAAAAAATATGCCCATCTGAAAGGCAATTTTGGAACTGCCTGGCAGAATCAGCAGAAAGAATTTGACGGCGTTCCGGCTCCGATCCTCTTTACGACCAATTGCCTGATGCCGCCGAAAAAGAGTTATCAGGACCGGGTGTTCACCACCGAAGTGGTGGCTTATCCCCAACTGACCCATATCGGCGAGGGCAAAGATTTTACACCTGTCATCGAAAAGGCATTGGAGTTGGGCGGATATGCACAGACTCAGCAGTTTACCGGAATCAACGGAGGCAGCCAGGTTACGACCGGTTTTGGACATGGAACGATCCTGGCAGCGGCCGATCAGGTCATCTCGGCCGTTAAGTCGGGCGATATCCGCCATTTCTTCCTCGTCGGCGGCTGCGACGGAGCCCGCCCGGGAAGGAACTATTATACCGACTTTGTAAAAAAGACGCCATCTGATTCGGTTGTTTTGACCCTGGCCTGTGGAAAATATCGTTTTAATGATTTGGACCTGGGCGCAATCGGCGGACTGCCCCGCATCATGGATATGGGCCAGTGCAACGACGCCTACGGTGCTGTCAAGGTGGCGTTAGCCCTTGCCGATGCCTTTGAATGCGGTGTCAATGATCTTCCGCTGACCTTGGTGCTGTCCTGGTTCGAGCAAAAGGCGGTATGCATTCTGCTGACACTACTATCTTTGGGGATCAAAAACATCTATCTGGGACCTACATTGCCAGCGTTCATCTCGCCCAATGTACTCTCCTATTTGGTGGATAACTTTCAAATCCGCAAGACATCTTCACCGGAAGAGGATTTGGCCCGAATTTTAGGATAATCATTAAAAGAGGCTGGGACGCGAAAAGTGTCCATAGCCTCTTTGTTCATTCTATTCTTTCTGTATTCGGAAAAAAGCTAAGCTGGCGGGCCTCTTCCTTATCTTCAAATTCTGCCAAATACTTGAAGATTTGATTTATATCGCAGAGGATCCCATGTTTCTTGCAAGTCGTTTTCAGCAGCCTCATTAAATCCTGGTTTTTGGGACTGTTCACTTGATAAGCATTTCCGTATTCTTCAATATACTTCTGTTTTAGTCCCGGAAAATAGCGGTCCAGCTGTTGGTAAAAATATTCCCGGTTTCCTTCCCGCAAAGTAAGGCCCATTCCAAAGCAGATAATTCCATGCACTCCGGCTTCTATACAGCCTTCTAAGAGTCCTTGAAGGTTCTCCTCCGTATCGTTGATATAGGGAAGGATGGGGCTGACCCAGACGATCGTTGGAATGCCATTATCCCTCATGGTTCTCAGCATCGCAAGACGCTGCCCCGTGGCAGCGACGTTGGGTTCCACGATTTTACACAATGCGTCGTCGTAAGTGGTAAGAGTCGTTTGCACTACACATTTGGTCTTTCGATTAATTCGGCAAATCAGGTCCAGATCACGAAGGATACGATCAGACTTGGTATGGAGTACAGCGCCGAATCCGTACCGCTCAATCAGTTTCAGGCATGCTCTCGTATGCTCAAGTTCCATCTCTAAAGGGATATACGGATCGGTCATCGCTCCGGTGGCGATCATGCATTTTTTCCGTTTGCGTTTCAGTGCATCTTCCAAAAGCTCCACTGCGTTGGACTTCACTTCGATGTCTGTGAATGCATGGGGCATATGATAGCATTTGCTCCTGGAGTCACAATAAATACAGCCATGGGAACAGCCGCGGTACAGATTGATGCCGTTCTTTGCTGAAAGAATTCCTTTTGCCTTTACCTGGTGCATGATTCATCCTCCTGCTGTTGTTTTACACGATCATACCGCATCAAACATGACAGCTGTATGGCTTGTTTGATTAATCAGCGATCTCATAACCTTCCTTTTCCAGTATGCGGAGCGCTTGTTCAAAGTTTCCTTCCTTTACCAGCACATAGTCAGTGTTATATGTGGACACTACGAAAATCCCAATCTGGTTATCCGCCAAAATTCCCGATATCTTTGACAGAATTCCAATCAGTGAAAAATCCAAAACACCCTGAATGCGGAACGCTTTCCAGCCGTCTTCCCTTTCCAGCGTACCAGCCGGAGCGCTGTCTGTTTCACAGACCAGCGACAGTTCCTCATCGGTCCTGCCGATAAAGTAGAATTCATCCTTTAAGTTCACTTGGGATAAGTCCTTAATTTTACATACGGAAAAGTCTTTGTCAATTTTTTTTAATTCCATGTTATTCCTCCTCGTATTCTATTTGACCATTATATCACCATTTTTACTGGATAGACTAATGGAAAATTTGGCAGAACGTCCTATGATACCTGCAGTATTCCTTTCTTCCACCGCCAAGCTGCCATCAAAAGGCGTAGTGATCTTTCCGTTTTTTGCTGAGGCAGAAAATTTGCAGCTCAGCCCCTCCGGCAAGCCGATTTCCAGCTTTCCGTTTTTGGTGGTGACATCAACATCCTCTCTTACTTCCATCACATTCACTTCGGCTGAACCATCTCCGGAAACCACAAAGGTTCCGCCTCCCTTTAATCCTTCGATAGTAAGATCTCCGTTCTTGGTTCTGCAATCCCCCTTCCCAGACACATCTTTAATGACTGTATCCGCTCCAGTGGTTTCCGTAACAAAGAGAGAAGTTTCCAATCTTGTCAGCTTCACCGGACCATTGGTGCTGACGACAGTCACCGTTTCTGATGTAAGGCCCGAACCTCTAATTTCTCCTTTTGTCGTAGCTATCCGTATGGAATTTGCAGCAAGATCGGATGCCCGGATCAAACCGCTCGTCGTATCTAGTTTCAAATTTCCCATTAATGTCACAGGCCCAGTTTCGATAGTCCCGCTGGTGGAATGGAGCGAAAGATTCCCTCGATAGTTCTTTGGTATGTAGAGTTCAATATAAGAATCAAAATCCGATAAGAGCGGACGCTTTCCCTCCGAAACCAATAGACTTCTTTCTGTCTCCAGCCTTTGGCCATAATATTTCTCTTTATCTCTGCTCAAATATTCCTTGACCACCACTTGCTCTTGTTCACCTGCAAACAGACGGATATCGTCCGCATCATAATCCAATTCAATCTTTTGAAACCGATCTGCGTCAAACCTCATCGTATTGACAAGGGAAGGCGCTGAATCCCCTTCTCCGCATCCCCATAGCAGGACCGCCAGCACAGCCGCCCCCAGTAACCCTGATAATACTTTCTTTTTCATCGATGTATTCCTCCTTATTTCTTGACTGAACCGTTCATTCAATTTCTTTATATTTTTTAACGGAGCATCAATCGCTCCGTTCAGATTCGGTCATCCATTATCCGTATGCATCATTGCTCGATCCTTTACTGCTTGTACGCATGGATCAAGTTATCCAGGCAGACCTTTTTCGCAGTCTCCACCGGCAGATCCTGCTCCAGCTCAAACGCGTCGTTCATGATGTGCATCCCCCACCAGCACAAAGTTTCTATGATCAGGCGGACGCAATAAACCGGCTGCTCCACTTTGCGGAACATTCCCTGCTCCATATAGCCGTTCACATACGCCAGCATTTGATCGAAAAATTGTCTGCGATACGCTTTATAGTAACCGGCCAGCTTTTTCAATGTGTCGGGATTTTTTTCGATCATCAAGCATCCGGTTCCGTATCTGGAAATAATGTCAAACGCATGGGAAAGCATTTGTTCAAAAGGATAATCCTCCAAGTGGTTCAGATGGGACGCGAATTCCTTTGTATTGTTTTCAAATACCTCCATGATTTCTTCTTCTAGGGAATCAAAGATTCCCGGGTCGACCGGCAATTCAAACTCTCTGTTTATGAAGGCCGGGTCGATGGTTCCTTTCAGAACGAAATGAAGCAAATCTTCTTTTCCAGCAAAATAAACATAGAGCATGCCTGTGGATAAGCCGATCTCCTTGGCAATATCCTTCATTTGGGTTCGTGCATATCCTTTATTAATAAACAAATGGCTGGCTGCCTGATAAATCACATCCATCCGGTTTTTCATATCCCACCTCTGTCATTATTATTGAATGGTTCATTCAATAATATATCAAACTTCTACCTATTGGTCAAGCAAAATTCAAAAGGGATGGTGGACAGATCTTGCTCCTTTTCTATAAAATGAGGCCCCGCAACTCTACGTAAAGATTCCGTACTTTCTCAGAAATTTACAGGAATGACTCGGAATTTGATCCCGACTAGAAAAAGCAGCAGCCCTGCTATATACAAATAGAAAACCAGGCAGCTAAAATGTAAATAATTTCTAAATCTATTCAAAATGCCTGGTTTTTGCAGCAATGTCCATATAAATTTGGCTTTCCCCGGCCTATTTCTTCCAATTTTTAATAAATAGCAGAAGTCACAGGACGAGTTAGCGCAAACTTTCCAATTTCAATCTCATCTTTCACAGCAAATTAATCCTGTTCAATCTACCGAACATAAAGATTTTTCCATTTTTATATGGACATTGCCCTCAAAACAGCTAATTTCGAATAGAAATTAGCAAAAAAACCTTAATCCGGGTTTCTCGGCACTCACTTTTCAATCCGATGACAGCTCCGCTTTGCTGCCTTTTATAGCGAACCAGGTCCAGCATGAGGCAGATAACACAAAACGGCAGCTTTCGCCCTCTGATCACCTCAATTGTTCAATGCAGCCGGATTGAATCGCATCGAGATTTCGGGCAATTTTTTCTTTCGGCCAGTCCCACCATTTGGCGGCGGTCAAAGAAGCGATCGTTTTATCGTCGAACCGTTTTCGAATCGGTTTTGCCGGCACTCCTCCTACAATGGTATAGGGCGGCACATCCCTAGTTACCAGCGACCGGGCTCCGATAATGGCTCCGTTTCCTATGGTAATGCCGGATAACACCGCAGCCTCATAGCCGATCCAAACATCATTTCCAACTACAATATCGCCTTTGCGATCCCATGCATCGGTCACATCTTTACGGTCCAGGTTCCACTCTTCAAAGAACAGCGGGAATGGATATGTGGATAGTGACGACATAGTATGATTGGCGCTGGTAAAAAGAAACTTTGCACCACAAGCTATTGAACAGAATTTGCCAATGACCAGCCGGTCATGGTTGATTGGGTAATGATACAGTACGTTGTTTTGTTCAAACAGCCTCGGATCATTGACAAAATCGTTATACATGGTATAATCTCCCACTAAGATATTGGGGTTTGTAATCACATTTTTCAAATAAACGGTTTCGTGATCCCCAGTGCGGGGATAAATCATTTTCTCTGGAATAGTCATTTTCCTTCCTCCTTGTTAAACTATCGAATCAAGCCAACTATTCCAGATAAAACAATGCAGCGTTTCACCCAAACCACCGTCCTTTCCTTTGCTTAACTGCAAATGATTGATAAGCGCCGATCAAACCACGCCTATCTTTTTTTCAGCAATGTCCCCAGATATCCTGCGGCATAACCGATCACGCCCCCACCCAGTCCCCATGCTCCCATAATTTTAACATCCAGGGAATCCTGCAAGAACCAGCTCATCAACAGGCCGACTGTTATTCCGGCAGAAGCTGTAATCCAACAGCTGCTCTCGTCAGACGTCTCCAGTTCCTCTTCCTCCCTCATCAGGGAATCCAGCGTTACATCAAAAAGATCGGAAATGGCGATTAAATTTTGAATATCCGGCAGCCCTTTACCGCTCTCCCATTTTGTGATCGCCTGCCGCGAAACATTGAGCGCCTCTGCCAGCTCTTCCTGAGAATATCCGTTTTTTGTCCTCAGGCTTTTTAGTTTTTCTGCAAATGTCATACTTATCACCTCTTGCAAAGGATAACAAAATCCACCTAAAATGTCTGCTACGCTCTTTACCCATACTGCTACCAATGGTAGCATCATCTAATTCCAACGCTTTTACTCCTAAATTTTCAGGTAAAAATCCTCTACATCCCATGTCTTGCCGCCCCGCTCAAATCCGTTCTCCCGTACAGCGGATGACTTGAATCCGAGTTTTTCTAAAATTTTTACGCTGGCTGTGTTTTCTGTCACCACATCCCCATAGATCGTTGAGCCGGGATAATTGGCCCGCATATAGGCGATCATCCAGCCCGCGCTCTTACCGCCGATTCCTTTATTCCAAAAGCAGCGATTAATCTGATAGAAAAAGCCGAACTCGTTTTTCCGAATCAACGGACACCCTGCCATACCGCAAATTTCATCGGCATAGAAGAGTGTAAAAATCGTCGGGCAGGTCAAATCTTTCTGATTGTCCAAAAAGACAGCCAACCTTTGTTCCCCTTCCTTTGGACTGCACGGCGCTTTGATATTGGTATAGCGAATCAATGCCTCGTCCGTCCACAAGGCAGTCAGTCCGCCCAGATGTTCTGCGGCAATTGGCTCACAGCGCAGACCAGTTTTCCTTCCACTGTCTGGCCTTCCCGGCCTTTCTTTGTTCAGATCAAACTGCATGACATAATCATCCATGATAAACCCGCGGCCAATGTGTTTTTTTTCTTCCCCTGCTTTTCTGAATCCCATATGCTCATAAGCTGCGATCGCCGGATTGTTCCGATTGACATTGAGGAGGATGGAGGAATATCCACATTTCAAAGTCTCGTCAACGAGGAAGTCCATCATGCCGCTGGCATGACCCTTGCCTCGTTCTGCTTTGTCCAGATAAAATTTACTCAGATACATCCTACCATCACGGGGATAAAAAGCAAGAAATCCGATGTTCCGATTGTCCTTCCTTACAAAATAGTAATTGGCGCCTTCCTCGATCTGCCTGCTTATTGAAGATGGAGATTGAAATTTTTCAATCATGTACTCGTTCTGCGTTTCACCGATGATCGGGGTAAAGTAATCTCTGACGATCCTGACCGCCAGGCGAGATAAAGCTTGTATTTGTTCCGCATCCTTAGAAAGAACCGGGATAAACTCCATGTTCAAATCCTCCTCTTATGCTTTTTATATGGCGGTTCTAGCGCCAGAATAAGAAAAACCTATCGCAATCTTTATTCCTGATCCAAGGCGGCACATAATCTGGCAGCAAATTCTCTTGCACGCCGTTCTTTTCCTTCATCCATGAACACCGTCTCATAGCCCATATGGCGTTCCGCCAGCATCCCTTTATAGATGAGCTGGGAGTGTTTGCAATAGCGTTTGATGCCTTCCTCCAAAAGATCCGCGCCTTTTTCCGGCGGGTAACCGCAAGTGGTAATGAGGGCGACCCGTTTCCCCTTCCAAAGAGAAGGCCCCTTCTTATCGCCGTAATACTTATTCAGCCCGTATACCATCCGATCCAAAAGCGCTTTCATCGGCGGCGTGCAATACCAGGAATAAACCGGTGTGGCCAGAACGATCATATCGCATGCCAATAGTTTTTGGGCCACCTGCTGGCCGTCGTCATCAAAGGAACAGTTAAAGCCGGACCAGTCTTGCTGGCAGTTTCTACAGGCGATGCAGGGTTTGATCTCCAGATCGTAAAGCCGGATCATCTCACTCTCATACCCGCAGGCATCAAGCTCTTCCATAAATGGCTTGAGCAGGGCGGCAGTATTGCCATGCTTTCGCGGGCTGCCCATTAAAATGCAAACGTTCATAACATCCTCCATTTCTATAGCTCCTTATAGCGGCAATCGATTCTTTTGCCAACGGCCGTCACCATCATTTTGACGGCCTATCCTCAGGCAGAAAGAGATGGGCCTTGCTGTCTTTTTCTGTAATCGGGCGTATCGGTCTGCAAGGATTTCCGTAGGCCAGATAATGGTCCGGAATATCCTTTGTCACCACGCTTCCCGCGCCAATGACCGCATGGTCGCCGATATGTACGCCGCCGATGACCACTGTGTTACAGGCAATCCATACGTTGTTTCCGATATGGATGTCTTCCGCGTATTCTGCCATGGTGGTATTCCCGTTTTCATCAATTCCCATCCGCTCATCCGCGATCAGAGGATGGTTGGTGGCCATCAGCGAAACATTGGGACCAAAGCACACATTGTCGCCGATGTAAATACGGGCATCATCCATAATGGTCAAGTTGAAGTTGGCAAAGAAATTTTCTCCAATAAAGGTATGGCATCCATAGTTGATCTGGATCGGGCCCTGAAAATAGTAAGTGTCTCCGATATTGCCGATGATTTCTTTAATGATGGCAGCTCGGTCAGAATCGTATTCATCCATCTCATTGTAGCGCTTGCACGCCTGATGAGCTTTATGTTTGAGGTCTTTCAGTTCTTTTTTACGGGGATCGAACATCCATCCGCCAAAGATTTTTTCTTCTTCCTTCATGAAACGGCTCCTTTCTTTAATTGACAAGGTTTATTCCATTATAGGGATTTCAATTTGCGTAATATAGTCATCGATGGTATCAATAACGATCTCGTTGATACCTCGTTCATAAGCATAGCCGCGCAGGGTCAATCCGTGGTCCTTTGCATATTGAAGGATTTCCTGATATCGGACGGGCAGCTTCTCCCAGCTGCCTTTACAGAAAGCTTTCAGATACCGCCCTTTCGGCTGAACATGAAGCCCTTTTCCAGTTCCAGGATCCGGCAGATTGATGAAAAAGGCAAAGTAATCGTCGAAGTTTCCCTGGTAGAGCTTTTCAACCTCGATCATCGAACCATACTGAGCATCATGGAGACGCTGGAAGGAATATTTTTTTGCTTCCTCGATTACCCGTTTAATCTCCGCTTCTAAAGGTGTTCCTTTCTCCATATGAACAACCGCCAGACAGGAGGCTTTCTTTTCAATGATGCTGATCTCAGACAAATCCAGATCCACCAGCCGGGACATGGTTTCTTGCCGGTCCGTCAAAGTTTTTCGCATAGCCTTCATATGGGCAATGGTCTGATCCAGCTCGGCAATTTTTTCCGCGAAAAGATCCCGCAGCGCAGCAGCCGAACGGGCATTGATGAATTCCCTGATCTCTGGAATCGAGACGTCCAGCTTGCGCAGCATGAGAATGGTTTCCAGCGTAGTACTCTGATCGTAGGTGTAGCAGCGGTAACCGTTTTCCTTGATAACCGCAGGCTTGAAAATACCCACTTCATCGTACCACATGAGCGTTTTTTTATTGATCTGATGCAGGTCGGCGAACTGGCCGATTGTAAACAACGTATTTTTTTGATTTGACATTTTTTCATTTCCCTCTTGACCGTACAGTAGCTGTATGGATTATTCTGGTTTTACAGCATACGGCGGCCGCTTTTTATGCTTCCTAAGCTTTAAGTTAAATATACAGGAGGAAATCAAAACATGTCAAATTCTGTTCTTTTAAGAGAATTTCAAAATCAGGATCGCAAAGCCCTGGAGAAAATCATCAGTAAAACCTGGAATTACGAAGAATTTTGCGGCCCCAAGGCAGCGGCCAAGCTGGCGAGGGTTTATTTGAACAGCTGTCTGATCCAGCAGACGTTCACCCGGGTCGCCCTCATCGACCATGTTCCTGTGGGGATTATTATGGGCAAAAATACGGCTGCCTGCAAATGTCCGCTGCCGCAGAAGGTACGCTGGCTGTTTTCCATCGTTTCGCTGATGCTGTGCAAAGAAGGCCGCAAAGCCAGCAAGCTCTTTAAAAATGTAACCCAGATCGATCAAGCATTGTTAGACAGCACTGGCAAAACCTACCCTGGAGAAGTCGCTTTTTTTGCCGTAGATGAAACCCATCGGGGAAAAGGAGTCGGAAGGCAGTTATTCCAATCCTTACTTGCCTACATGGAAGAGGAAAAACTCCATGAATTCTATTTGTTCACCGACACCAGCTGCAATTACCAGTTTTATGAGCATCAGGGCATGAAACGGCGCGGCCGGCAGGATGCCGCGTACACCATTAAAGGACGGGAGGTCCGTATGTCCTACTTTCTCTATGAATACGCCGCCCGGACCTGATAATATCCCCTTTTCCTTACGGCATCAGCTGCGGCTGGTTTTCCCCATCTGTGACTTGGAGGAAATCAGCCTGCTGCGCCCCTCTACTTTCACTAAGTTTTCCAGTTCCTTCAGCGCGTCTTTCCCGATCCAGACCTGCGCTTTACCGCCGCTTTCTTTTAATTCGTGGGCCAGCAGCAGCGCTTTTTCGTTGTAATCAAAATCTCGCTTTCCAATTTCTCTCAGTGCCCACGAGACCGCTTTTTTTACATGATCCCGTTCATCGGCGGAATGCTCCCTAATTAGCTGCAAGTAGTTATCCAGCACGTCCTCGCTGAGCTTCTTTTCGTGAATAGCCGCAGAAGCAATCAAGGTAAAGGCGGCCCGCTTTTCGTATGTCATCTCTGATTCTGCCCACTCCGGAATCAAGCTCTCATATCCCTTTATTCTGATGATTAAGTTCTTGCACAGATGATCGCAGAGATCCCAGGAGATCACATCCTGCATCAAAGCTTTCACCTCTTCCATGGTGGTTTTCTTTTTATCAAAGAGGAGCGCGGCTAAAAGCTTTGCCTCATGATAACCGGTTTCCCATAGCTCACGGGCCAGTTCATTGGATTTTTCTATGGATTTCGCCAGCTTGCGGATATCTCCCGTCGAAACGCCGATGCTGTTTTCCTCCGGAATTCCCAGCTTTACCACATTGGCCTTGTGCTTTTCCGAAGCCAGCTCCTGCAGCTTGGTTATGATTTCCTGGGTGTTCATTTTGTTTGCTCCCTTCTATATCTTTTTGGCGCCTTAACTCAATAAAAACTTTAAGATCTGATTTTTTTCTTCATCTGTTAATTCATGAATGTGCCCTCTTCCAGCCAGCAAATAGGTCTGGCACTGCTTCCAGACCTTCTTCGCCTGGCGGATCACCTGGTTTCCCGGAAACAAACAATCCTTCTCCGCCGCCATAATCAATACCGGATTTTTAAATCTTTTCAGGTGCTCCTCACTTTCGTCTTTTGGCATGCCGGTTTTAATCTTAGCATTATCGATGCTGCAGCGGGCAGTCGCCAGGATATCGTCGGAAATGTTTTCTCTGGTAACGGCCATGGGCAACAGACATTTGATAAACCACTCTTCTTTATGGGTGATCCAATACAGAATCATCGGCAGCAGCATGCTCATGCTTTTATAGGCCGGAGCATTCTTAATGGCAGAAGGTACCACCAGCGCGCTTCGCTCAACTTTTTCCGGAGAAACGCACATGGTCTTTACCAGTACTCCTGCTCCAAAAGAACCGCCAAAGCAGGCAATTTTCTCAAACCCGAGCTGGGTGATCACTTGGCTGGCCCATCTGCCGTAATCCTGGTTTGCTGGGGACAGACAGGTTTCTGCGCTTTTGCCTGGATGGCCGATGGTGTCCACTGCGTAAATATGAAAGTGGTCCAGCAGAAATTGGCAGTATTTCAGATTGTATGCAGTTGTCGCATTGCCCCCGTGAAAAAGCAGCAGCGGCTTTGCGGAAAAATCACCCGTTTCAATTAAATGGGTTTTTCCAAAGGATGTCTCGACATACAGGTCTTTATAAGAGCGATTCAGCTCCTGCAGCTGGGCGTCGTATAGGTCCAGCACCGCTTTCCTGGCGATCTCGTTTCGATATATGGATTTCATTTCTTCCCATACCTCGTCAAATCGTAACTTAGATCAATGAGATCAAAAATTTCACCCTCTGAAACCGGCCCGGCAAGCAGCACGGTGATCCAATGTTCTTTGTTCATATGGTAAGCCGGAAAATATCCTTCCTGACTGCGTAAGGTGCCAATTAGAAAAGGATCGCATTTTAAGTTTATGACCTCCACATTCCCAGCCTTCTCAATGCCCAGCGCATCGGCAGGCAGATTCATAACCAGGCCGTACCATTTTCGGCTGTTCCTGTGGCGGAGCACCGCATACTCCGGCGATTTGGCCCATGGGTAGTCCGGTTCTGTTCCATAAGTTTCTCTTACATATGCAAATATCTGTTCGCGTTTCATATTTTCACCAGCTTTCTCTCATCCTTTTATGCCAGCGATACGTCCCATCCGCAGCAGTCCGCCTCATACATGCGTATCAGCTCGCCTTCCTCGCAGCGAACCATCGTCAGAAATTTCCACCCGCATCGTTCATAGAATTCCATATGATCCGTAATCAAATAGACCTTTGAAACTCCCATCTCCCCAAGGTCCCTTCGGATGAAATCCAAAATTGACCTGGCGATTCCTTGGCAGCGGTAATTCTCTTCAACAAAAAGCGCGCACAGGTTGGGCGTCAAGTCTCTCCTTTCATGGAAATCATTTTCAATGACACCCGCGCCGGCGATAATTCCCTGCTTTTCATCCAGCACAACATACCACTGGGGAATCCCTTGCTGCTGCCGGATGCACAGCTCCATACTTTCCTTATAGGCTTCGACCGGGACTTCCCATTTGCTCGCAAACCAGGCAGCCGCCTGCTCCAGGAGCTTTGGATGATCCCGCAGTCTTTTTAATTTCACAGGACTTTCTCCCTTTTTAACATATTTTATTTTATTATACCACCGATCATTCTTTGCCGCACCTATATCTTGCTGCGACGTAGCTTGCAAGGTATAACATATTGACCAATTGGTACGGCTTCGCCGAGGGGTTCAATATGTTGAATGATGCTCGACGTGGCTCGCATCGTATAGTATTCTAACCATCGGAGCGCGGCGTTGCCGCAAGGTAAAAGAAGCCGGAAAATTTTTATAAGAATTTTCGTTTTTTACGCAATTCCGTGGGTTTGCGGAGACTGATCTTTCCAAAAAGGCCAGAAAACGGAAAACCCTGCTTCAAGGCGAATTTGAGATGGCTCAATCGTTGAAAACAGGGTAAATTTCGTCTATCTTTTTTACTTTTTACGCAAAGAGGCCCATATCCCTCAAACCGGCCGCTTTGCTCCCTCTAGCTTACAATGATACTATTCTAACCATTGGGATACGGCGTTGCCGAGCGGTTGAATATCGTGAAATTTTTTCGTCGTAGCGAAAAAATTATAAGTTCATGCCCGGCGGGTTCGTTTGACGATTTACGCGTTTTATGTTAAAATAAATTTATATTTTAGATTTGCATAAATAAGGGGTAAAAAACACATGGAGAATAAATTTTTTGAAAGAACAATCGAAGATGCGGTCAGAAATGTGAGTGAGACTTTTCCTGTATTACTTTTGACCGGTCCGCGCCAAGTTGGAAAAACAACCTTATTGAAAAAAATGGCGGAAAGGGAACGCCGCATTGTCTCATTGGATGATCCGTCCATAAGGCAGGCGGCCATAGAAGACCCGGCCATGTTTTTGCAGAGGTATGAGCCGCCCGTTCTCATTGATGAGGTCCAATATGCCCCGGAACTGTTTCCGTATATTAAGATGTATGTGGACGACAATAAAAACTGCGGCGATTTTTGGCTGACCGGTTCCCAGACCTTCCGCATGATGAAAAATGTGACGGAATCCCTGGCAGGAAGAGTGGGCATCCTGGAAATGGAAGGCCTTTCAAATAGCGAGATCAACGGCAGGCGTTATGCTGCCTTTGATGCTGATATTCCCTCGCTGATCAAACGGCTTGACCATGGAAAGTCCATGAGCCTGATGGAAGTCTTCGAGCGGATATATAAAGGCTCTATGCCGAGACTTTATGAAAACGAATCGGTAAACAGGGAGCATTATTTTGAATCTTATTTGCAGACTTATATAAGCAGAGATATCCGGGATTTATCCCAGGTCGCCGATGAAATGAATTTTTTCCGCTTTCTGAGAGCAGTAGCTGCGCGGACCGCAACCAACGTAAATTATGAGGCTCTGGCGAATGAAGTGGATATTTCTGCGCCGACCGCAAAGCAATGGTTGTCGATCCTGGTTTCTTCCGGGCTGGTGCTTTTCGTGCAGCCATATTTCAATAACGCCCTGAACCGTGTCATCAAAGCTCCTCGGATGTATTTTTTAGATACGGGACTGTGCGCTTACCTGACAGGGTGGAATTCTCCGGAGGTACTGGAAAAGGGTGCTATGAGCGGACAAATTTTTGAAACCTGGGTCGTAGGTGAAATCTATAAAAGTTACTTGAACGCAGGAAAGAAGCCGCCATTGTATTTTTACCGCGATAGTAACCAAAAAGAAATCGACTTGATCCTATATCAGAATGGGATCGTAAATCCGATTGAAATAAAGAAAGCCTCCGCGCCAAAAGGAGCGACAAAGCATTTTTCTGTTCTCAAACCGATTGAAAAAGAACCGGAAAAAGACGATGTCTTCAAAGGGACTTCCCATTTAAAGACGGAAATCGGAACAGGTCTGGTCATTTGCCTGCCATCGGATATCATCCCCATTGATAAGAAAAACTGGTATGTTCCGGCCTGGTTGATTTAAAGGCAATTCCGCGAGCACCTCACACCCGTTTTTTCCGCGAAAGATTGGCTGCCGCCAGTGCGAAAAACAGGATTCCAAAGCCCAGCAGAATCAGCAGATTCATGCCGCCAGTCAGTTCCTTTTCACCGAACCAGAAATGAACGCCCAGCATCTCTTCCACATGCTGGGTCTGGGAAACCGGCACGCCTTCAAAGCTCTGGGCCATAGGCGCTTCCATCATCGTCTGCCGCATCAGCGCAGCCGCATGGGATGTGGGAAACAGCCTAACGATCCACTGCACCCCGTCCGGGAGCACGCCGATAGGCAGATAGATGCCGGTAACAAAACCGATCAAGGTCCCAATGATTGTGCTGGCAGTGGAAAAGGCGTTATTGCTTTCAAAGAAGGAAGTTATGAAAAAGATCATGGCTGTATTGGCTAAATCGGCAGCCAGAATCAGCAGCAGCAGTTTGCATAACGCTGAAATACTCAGCAGCTCTCCTCCCCGGGCGCCAATATAGATCTCCGCGGCAATCAAGGTTACGATCGAAAGGGCAAACCCGACAATCGCCGCGCTCAATACATACCCAAGGGCTAAATCCCTGCGTCCGATGGGAGAAACATAAAAATCCTTGCTGATCTTCTCCGCCCGATCTCCCACCATGATGCCGAAAGCGCCCATGGTCGTGGTGACAGTAGTCACAGAAAGCAGCCCAGCCATCACCCAGTTATCCATCAGCTGTTTTACATGGGCAAAGCCTTCAAAATCAGACGCCCATGTATCACCTAAAAATAACACGTACAAACCTACGATAATCAGGGAAGACAGCAGTGAAAAGAAAACAGCTGTCCGATCCCGAAAAAATACGAGCAAATTTCTCTTAGTAAAAGTTATCATTCTCTTAGTTCCTTTCCGGTGATCCCAATAAAAGCATCGTCCATTGACCCGGCCGTCACTTCAAAGCTTTCGATGTAAGAACGGCATTTTTCCAAAATCGGCAGCGCATCCACTGTCTTTTTCAGTTTGACTTCCAACTGCCCAGGGCGCTTCGTATGCTCCAGATTCAGGCCGCTCAGAATCCCGGAGACAGCCTCCGGGTCGCCGCAGACCAATTTGAGCCGGTCGGACGCATAGGCGTCGCAAAGCTGTGAGGGCGTTCCTTTGGCTGCGATTTCACCATCATCGATGACAATCACATAATCCGCTCCTGAAGCCTCTTCCATGTAATGGGTCGTTAGAAAGACAGTCATGCCGCTGTCTCTTTGCAACGTTCGTATGGTTTCCCATACCACTTTTCTGGTCTGAGGATCGAGACCTGTGGTGGGTTCGTCCAGAAACAAAATTCTTGGTGTGTTAATCAGCGCTCTGGCAATATCGCAGCGGCGGCGCTGGCCTCCGGATAATTTGCCGTAAGGACGTTTTGCATATTCGTTCACTCCCACGGAAGTCATAGCGCGATCCACCGCCTGATCCAGCGTTCTGCCTTTTAGGCCGTATAACGCGCCACGGCAAACCATATTTTCTCTCACCGACAGACGTCGGTCCAGCAGGCTGTCCTGAAAAACCACGCCGATGGATCTGCGGATGGCGTCATCTTCTTTGCCCAGCGTATGCCCATTTACCAGGACGCTGCCGCTGTCCGGCTTGAGAAAGGTACAGATCATATCGATGGTCGTACTTTTGCCCGCCCCGTTGGGTCCCAGGAAAGCAAAAAGCCTGCCCGTTTCCGCATAAAAGCTGATGCCTTTGACTGCTTCCACAGCTCCATATGCCTTTCGTAAATTTTCCACTTCAATGATATGCTTCATTTTCTCTCTCCTTGATCTTCTTGTTAATTTTATTGGCGGTACTACTGGTGTGCCAGAGCAATAGAGCCGAGGTGACAAGGAAAACCGCCACAAACACCAGACAGACTTCCAAGATGTATTTTCCTTCCCATGGGAACCAGCCGAATAGCCCTCCTCCCAGACCCAGCACGCAGACTGCCACATCCAGCAGTTTTGTAAACTCTATGGCGAGAACCGACCGGAACCGGATCCTGGAAGTGAAAAAGATCAAGATGCTGATCATCGTAGTGCAGCCGAACACTTCCAGCGCAAACACATTTGTAAAATCCGTCATCAGATCCGCGTCAAAGGACAGGCAGGACAGAATGACCATCACTGTGGTAAACGATATGCAATCGATCAGCACGCAATTTTTTACCGTTACTTTATCCATAAAACCACCCCTTTCAAATTCCAAATTTCTTGCGAAAACCGCTCACATAGTGGCGATTGACTACTTGTTTTTCGCCGTTTTCCAAAGAAGCTTCCAGCCTTCCGCTGAGCATCGGCCGCACGGAGCACAGCTTATCCGTATTGAGAATGGTCGATTTGCTGATGCGGACAAAAGAAGTATCTTGCAGCTCTTTTTCCCATTCATATAATTTCCGCGGGGTCTCATAGACATCCCCTTCCAGATAGAAAAAAGTCTTTTCGTCCACACTTTCGATGTAAAAGATATCCTGCAGCGCCACCTTGTGGGCCGTTCCGCTCTTATATCCCACCGCTGCGCCGGCAAGCATCTCCAACTGCCGCAGCAGCATCTTTGTCGCCTCATCGTGCTTGCTGCCGCAGCGAACAATCACTTCTGTTTCGCAGAGGGTCTCGGTTTGTTCTATTTTGATCTTCAAGAAAACACCTCCAATCCGCTTTCTTTGGTTATTTTAACGTCCTGCATAAAAAAAGCAAGTACCTGGACGGTATCTTGCTTTTTTTACCGGTAACATGCACACATGTTTCATGATCTGTGCATGTGGATGGTCGTGTATTCTCCTCTATATTCATAGCCCAGCTTCAATGCCATTTTTTTCGAGGCCAGATTTGCAGCATCCCAGCAAGGGCGTATTCCTCTCAGGGAACATTCTTTGACTAAAGCAGCCGCGCAGCAAAGTGCCAGCCCTTTTCTCCGATAATTTTCCCGGGTTGCCACCTGGATCTCCGCGCCTCCATCGTATACCGTCATGGTAGATGCTGCCGAAACCAATTTCCCTTTATCAACAGCGGCAAATCCAAGCCCGCGTTCCAGGAAATCTTTGGCAGATGAAAAGGTCTCACAAAATTCCCGGGACCAGGGTTCCGCCATAGCCTGCGCATACAGGTTTTCATCAAAGGGTATCAGAGAGAATCCCGGCGGCAAGGAATCCGCATAGCGCTGAAGCTTTGTCAAATCAAAAATATAATCCTTTTGTACGATTCCATACCGGGCTACCGGTTCAGGGTGATTGACATCGCAGGCCAGCAAGAGCGTCTCCCAGCCCGGCTGATCATCATCGAAGATAGCCACACTGCTCTGCGCTTGGCAAACCCGAAAAAAATGCCGAACTAGATAGGCGGCGTCCTCCGAGTTGGGATTTCCTCCAAAAAAGCTGTATTCACCGCTGATGATTAGTGCGGCTTTAGGATTTGTCCAAGATGCTAGATACGCTTTTCCCATATATCCCTGCAGGCAAGCAATGACCATAGAATCTTCTATTCCGCTGAACATCGGTGCAATTTGATCCAGATCTTCTTTTTTCACTTCAATCATAAAAACCTCCTTTTTTGTAGGTGCATACTTTATTATACAGGCTTAACGAAAGCTATAGAAGATCTTTCGTGATCGAAAAGGTTTCCCTGGCTGCGGCCTCTATCTCCGCCGATGAGCTGTGATAATCGTACAGCTTCGGGCATTTACGGTAATAATGCAGCCTTCCGTCTGAGCATACCAGTTCTTTCCCTTTCTGGAAACTGCAGTCCCTGGGGCAGTAATCTTGTCTTTGCACCAGCCGACCACATCTTCCTCTGCTGCAAGAGAAAGATTGCTTCTGATTCGCGTTGCTCCCAGCTCGGTGGTATGTAAACGCCCCAAATTTCCGATCAATTCCTGCTTCGCAGCTTTTGGTCCCCAGGTTTCTTTTTGGGAGCCAGGCTGCTTGCTCAGCTTTTTTTCCATGATTTCGTAGACCAGCACAGCGCTGTTTCCAACGGTCTGAATTTTATGTTCAATGGTCTGATAGCCCCTGTGTTCATACATGCAGCAGGCCGGAAGAGAGGCATCCAACCGAACTACTTCATATTGTTTGCCGATTTCTTTCTCCAGGCATTCCATAATATGGCTCCCATATCCCCGGCCTTGATAGGCTGGGGCGACATAAACTCTTGTAATATGATTACCCTGGCGGCTTCCGGTCCCCAATAGCTGCTGGTCATCAGTAAGAAGGATGCCAGTACGGCCCTTTTCTATGTCCCCGCAGATTGCCTTCCGATCATGCAGGCTGCAAAAGAAAGACACCACTTCTTTTGGATAGTATTTGGGATAAATGGTTTTAATCGTCTCCTGCACAAGCTGGTAAACCGCTTCCATATGCTTTTTTTCCGCCTTCATGTAATCCATGGTTATCACCTCAAATCGAATCGCTGCACTGGTTATCTGCACTAGTTTACCATACCTTGAGGCTTTCTATCAAATCTTACATTTATTGAAGCTCAAATTCACAAGACAAATTGTACTGTTTATAATCCCAGTCCCGCTCATGGGCGAACCAGTAAAAGCTCTTGATCAACCGGTAACGGCCCGGCGGCAGATCGTTTCCGTAGTATGCGTTGATATCTTGTTCCAGCCGCTTCTCCTGCCCCGGGGCGAGGTACAAATCCTTTGACGGTTCCGGCGTATCGGCAAGCTGGGTCAACTGATACCATTTCCCATCTTTTTCCGCCTCCAATTCAAAGTATTCGGCATAACGATACTCCTTTTGCGAACAATTTTCCATAATCAGCGTTATCCGGCCCAAATCGGAAGAAGGATACCCTTTCCGATCCGCAGCAAGCTTCACATCCGTCAGTGTATTCAGGTTTTCCTCCGTTCCATACGCTGATACCGGGTATTCCTGGGCATAATCCTCCACATCCGCATTGGGCCGGTCTTTTTGCTGGGAACATCCCGCCAATATCACCAGTATAACGGCCATCAATAAAATCCATTTTTTCATTACATTCCCTCCTACTAGCAAGCGGACAGCCTCGCTATCTTTAGAAACTGCCCGCCCACAATTCAACACACACGTTACAAAATAATTTTCATCACCCGTTTCAGCGAAAAACGGTACATGATAAACTGATAAAGCCCCATCACTCCACAGGTGACCAGATCGACTCCCAGAGCAGCCCATTCATCGGGGAGGAACCGCGAATCATTCTGCCAGAGCAGCAGCACATAGTAGCCAAACATGAGGCCACTCCCGACAATGGTCGGCAGCACAAAGAGCTTTTTCAGCTGGGAAACCACCAGTTTTCGGATATAACCGTGATCGGCTCCCAGTTTGCGCAGATCGTCGAAAACCTGCTTATTGGCAATCCCCACATTCATGCTTCTGGTATAAGCGATAATCCCCACTGCCGCCATACAAATGACCGCCACATAAATGAACAGTAAATAATAGAGGATAAAACTGGAAAAGATATTTTTCAGGTTGAGGATTTTAAAATTGGGGGCATATTTCCATCCCAGATCCACCTCAGAATGTTCCGGACGCAGTTGGACTTGACTATCATAGCCATAGGTTTTCCCGGCTGCCAGCGCCTCCTGCTTCTGAAATTCATCGTAACTGCTGAGCACCTTCATTTCGTCGGAAGCCCTCAGACAATACTCCTTGAAAAGAGCCTTGGCAAATTCGTAAGAATCCTCCAGCTCGCCCGCATCAAAGAGAATTTGTCTGGTTATCAGTTCATCGGACAAGCCTCGTTTCAATTTGGAAAAATCATTGTCATTTAAAACAAACCTTCCATTGACCGTAAATCCATCATTCTGCACCAATCCCTGATAATCCGCCGTGCCGCCGTCTTTCAAGTTCATAGTAAGGCCTGTCACCGTATTCTTTACATGATCCAGGTCGCCAAAACGATTCCAGATGGTTTCCTCGGCATTGGGCCTTTTGATCTGCTTGTAGGTTCCCCGGTCCACGGTTATTTCGCTGCCTGTGAGACGGTTATAGGCTTTGGCGCTGATAAACTCCTGGTAGCAGAACTGCTTTTTATAAATTTCGATCAAATTGCCGGAGCTGTCATAGGATTCCCGTTCAACTCCGCTGGCCAGCAGCCTGATCAGCTCACCCTCCCGGTAATTTTGGATTTCCGCATGATGTTTTCCGGCCAGCTCTTGGATGTCCTCTTTCTTTACTTCATCGACGTTTTTAGGGTAAGCCAAAGCAAAGTCCACCGGGTTATTTTGGTGAAGCATTTTCCCGTTCAAATACTGGGTAGGCCCGTAAAAACAGGCAAAGAGAGTGGCAATGATCAAAAGGGCGATGACCAGCATGTTCCGTACCACGGAAGCCCCTTGGAATTTCATCATTCCATAGGAAATCATATGTTTATAATATTTTTTTGGATTTCTTCCCTTTTTGTGGACGGCCACCGAATAAACCATCAGCATGTACAACCCGATCAGCGCCAGAATGTAAAACAGGTAAGGGATCAGTCCCAGGTTTTTTTCCATCAGCTTGGCCGCGATGACCGGAAGCAGCAGTCCGCAGGCAATTCCGATGATCAACAGCGCGCCGCCGATTGCAGCATAACGACCGGTCACCATCTTTTTCAGAGGTTCGCTTTTCCTCTGCTGATTCATAATATCCATTAAATTGCTGCGTTTCATAAAGCGAAAAGCCATGAACATCAGACAAAGCAGCACGACAACGGCAAACAGCAGGCTGGTTCCGACGCCAGTCAACGACAAGGTGCCTTTTTCCACATCGGATACGGCCAGCCCCTTAAAGATTTGCCCGATGAGAACGGCCAGCGCGTTCCCTAAAATCAGCCCGGCCAGAGTACAGAGCCCGGTCAAAAGGGCTACTTCCAAAAGCAGCGCCCGGGACAGCTTTCCCTTCTCCGCCCCCAGAGCGATAAACACGCCGGTTTCCCGGCTCTTGTACCGGAGGAACAGTCCTGCCGCATAAATGGAAAACAGCAGGCAGCCCACCGCGGCCACGGCAAAGATCATGTAAACCTGCTTTCGGGAGTCGCCGCCTTCCGGCAGAACGCTTTGGATCAGCGGGCTGAATATGACCGTGGAGAAAGACCCGATCAGCATCACGGCAAAGGTAACGCAGAAAACAAACTGTGTGTAATTTCCCCTGTTTCTCTTTCGCAGCTTGGAAAACAGATTATTCAACGTCATTGCCTTCACCACCATTCAAAACTTTCAATACGCCCAGCAGCTCCTCCAGAAACGCTCTTCTGCTCCCCCTGCGAACCAGCTCCTGATAAATCCGTCCATCCTTCATGACGATCACCCGGTTGCAATAGCTGGCGGAAAAGCTGTCGTGGGTCACCATGAAGGTGGTGGCGCCAAGATGCTGCTGCGCCGCGAGAAAGGAACCGATCACGGCTTCACTGGAACGGCTGTCCAGGTTGCCCGTCGGCTCATCGGCCAGGATGAGCAGCGGATTGTTCATCAAGGCCCGCGCTACGGCTGTCCGCTGTTTCTGGCCGCCGGAAATCTCCGCCGGAAACTTATTGGCGATATCTTGAATGTCGAAAAGAGAAAGCAGCTTTCTGGCCTTTTTTTCCATGGATTTGTAAGGCTCGTCTTTGATCACCTTGGGTACGCAGATATTTTCAAAAACGGTCAATCCGTCCAGCAGCATGAAGTCCTGGAAAACAAATCCCAGCTGTTCATTGCGTACCCGGGCTAGTCTCCGCTCGTCCAAAGACGCCAAATCCACGCCGTCTAAAAGGACCTCCCCTTTTTCATACGGGATGAAGCAGGAAATGCAGTTGAGCAAAGTCGTCTTACCGCTTCCGGAAGGACCCATGACCGCAACAAATTCTCCTTTCTGTATCTGAAAGGACACGTCCTTCAAGACTTGGTAGGTCGCATCGCCCGTTTGATAACTTTTATACAAGTGTTCCACCTTTAACATATCGTTCCTCCTGATTGTTGTGATAGCTCTATTTTAAGCTATCTGCCCCTTGGGAAGCGATATGGGCGGCTGTCAACTTTGACCTGGATTTTGTAAAGTTTTGCACAGGAAGGCGGAATTGTGCTATGATAATGATCGTCAAACAGTAAAAAGGAAGGACAAAATCATGTTAAAAATTGCCATATGTGATGACGAAAAAGAGCTGCGCCAGGATCTGTCGAAGATCTTATCGCGCAGCCTGGAGCTTCAGGGCGTTTCTTATAAAATCTTTCCATATTCCTGCGGCGAACATCTTCTGGCGCTGGCCGGGGAGCAGGATCCGGATATTCTTTTTCTCGATATTGAAATGGGACAGATGGATGGGATGACGGCGGCCATGGAACTGAGAAAGGCCGGCTGCCGGGCGGTCATCATCTTTATCACCGCTTACCCGGACTATGTGTTTCAAGGCTATGAGGTTCGGGCCCTCAACTACATTTTAAAACCGTATAAGGAAGAGAAAGTGCTGTCCGTACTTTATCAGGCCATGGAGGAACTGCGGATCAGTGCTGACCAGTATTACACCATCCGGCACAAATCCGGCGCTGCACGGCTGCTGCTCAACGATACCCGCTATTTTTTCAGTGAGCGGCGCACCATTACGGCTGTAACCGGGGCCGGGCCGGTAAGCTTTTACGGAAAGCTGGGGGAGCTGGAACTGGAGCTGCCGGAATTTTTTATCCGCATTCACAACCGGTATCTGGTAAATCTCAGCTTTGTCTCGGCCATCGACGGGAACTCGGTTCTCTGTAAAGACGAAAAGCTGCCGGTCAGTCGCTCCTGTAAGCAGGAGCTGGAAGTATCCTTCGCGAAATATATTTTAAGGTAGGGGTGATATTTGATTGCCTTTTTCGATTTTATTGTAAAACCCATATCCATAACTTACGGTATATTCCTTTATCTGCTGCTTGCATCCTTTATCCCGGTGAGGGATCACTTGATCTGGAAGGTGCTGGCCATCATCGGCTGCTGGCAGACATCCCTCATGGTGATTTTTCCCAACGATCCCTTTAACCTGATCGCCCTGTTTGGGATGCTTTTTGCGACGCTCCTTATCACCTTTAAGGGCAAGCTGATCGAAACCGTTTCCGCGGTCCTGATCCTTTCTTCGATCATCATTGCCATCAACTATATGACCCACGAAATGGGGCGAATGTTTTTTCTTGCCTTGGGAAATACCAGCCAGGTGTACGAATCCGCCACTTTGGTGCTGGTTCAGGCGATTCGTGTCCCCATTTGGGCCGCCATCTATCTTTTTTTCCGCAAACGGCTCCGTCAGGCTTTCCAAATCCTCACTGTTCGCATGTGGCTCATTGTGGATGCGGTGTCTCTTGGCTCTCTGGTGGGCGTTATTTCTGTTTTAAACCTGATTCCCGACGGGCCGTCTCTCTGGCCCTCTTACCCGGCCTGCGCGGCGTGCCTTCTCACCGAGCTGGGCTGTATTTACCTCATATCCTATATTTCCGCTTCCATGCGGGCGCAGATGGAAATCAGCAATCTGCGCTATCAGCAGGCTTACTATCAGGAGCTGGAGCAAAATCAGAGGGAAACGAGAAAGCTGCGCCATGATATGAACAATCATTTCAGCGTCATCCGCTCGCTGTTGGAAAAGAAAAAGTGGGAGCAGGCTTTAACCTATGTAAGTGATCTTTCTCAAAAGCTCCCCGCCAAAACCCGGACTTTTTGCAAGAACAGCGTGATGAATGCTGTGTTCAACGCCAAATACGATCTGGCTGTGCAAAATCAGATCGATTGTTTTTTTAAGATCGATCTGGACCGGATGCCGGAACTGGATCCCATTGACCTTTGCTCCATCTTTGCCAACACCCTGGACAACGCCATCGAAGCCTCCTGCGCGCTCCGCGATCCTAAGGAGCGGAGCATCTCTGTAAAAGCCCGCTATGATAAGGAGTATTTCAGTTATGAAATCATCAATGCGAAGGAAAATCCTGTTCGTCAGCTGGATAACAGATTCGTATCTACCAAAGGCGATTCCAAGTTTCGCGGGTTTGGCCTGGAAAATGTGAAAGATATGGTGAACAGACTTGGCGGAACAATGGATGTTTCTCATACGGAAGATACTTTCTCCGTGGTGATTTTGATCCATATTCCTTCGACACTTTTCAACATCTGAGATCGGCCTTTTCATCGGCCTTGCCGTACTTTTCCACAAGATTTTTAAAATCGTATACAATTTTATTCAACCCCTTTTGTGGATAAACATTTTTTTACAAACGTTGAAATTATTCGGATTATAGGAGCTGGACAGATAGAGTTATCCACAAGTTTTATATTTCTGAATATAATGGTACGCAGGGATCTTATCTTTCCTTTCCGTATCGCATCTCGTCTACGAGTTCCTGAATATCATCTTTGCTGTGAACATCCATTGCTTCTTGAAATCTAAAGAAAACTTGAACTCACTTATAGTATCTCCCCTTCCGCATCAAAAGTAAACTCGAGGCAAGGGAACCTGACAACTTTTTTCGGACAAACATGTTATAATAGTCTCATATCCGCCATACACTGAAAAAGATAGAAAAGGGAGGTAACGATTATGTTTCGTCAAATGCGATTAAAGGAAGAAAACCAGCTGCCGCAAGAGCATGCAGTAAAAATCTTGGAAAATAACACCCATGGAGTTCTTGCCTTGGATGGGGATGACGGCTATCCCTACGCAGTTCCGGTAAGCTATGCCTATGAAGACGGTAAAATCTACTTTCACGGTGCAGCCGAGGGAGGACATAAGCTGGATTCGATCGCAAGAAACAGCAAGGTTTCATTTTGTGTAGTGGAAAAGGATGAGATCCTTGCCGCCGATTTCAACACCTTATTCCTTAGTGCCATTGCCTTTGGCCGCGCTCGAATCTTAGACAATGATGAGGAGAAGCAACAGGCGTTGGAACGAATTCTAAAGAAATATTCCGCTGACTACATGGCAAGCGGCCGGGATTACATAAAGGCATCCTGGAATGAAGTCTGCGCAGTGGAAATCACCATTGAACACCTGACGGCCAAAAAGGGTATTTAAATGATTCGCAGCCGGATATCCACCCCATCCGGCTGCCTCTCTCTGCGCCGGTGTTAACACCGTTGAATTTCTAATCTATAGCAGGCTTTTCACTTCCTGCTGGTGGAGAAACAGCGTGCAGCCTCCGTGATGATCCTGCGCACGTTCTTCAATCTCTCGCACCTGTCGGAAAAAGGATGAGGTCAAGATTTTCTCCAAGCCTTCCCGTTTTACATTCAACCTGGAAAAAGGCGAAAAGGGACACGGCTCAGCACTGCCTTTGGGACTGATATGAAAAAAGCCCCTCCCTGCAGCCAGACAGCCGCCCATAAATTGTTCATCACCGGGAAAAGATAGAATGGCCATATCCTTATATCTTTTTTTCAGGCGCAAGGTCTCTTCCGTCAGCCAGGCTAATTGCTCAGAAGAAAGCACCAGCTCTTCCGTTCCTGTCTCTGCTGGAACATATTCTATGTAAAACACCACACCGCATCCTTTTTTTCTCAGTTCGTCAAGATGCTGTTCCCCTGCGATCTCATGGACATTCTCGCTGGTCACGGTGATGGAAACGGCGAACAGAATCCCCCGTTCTTTCAGAGCTTCCATCAGGTGCTCAATCTTCTCTGCCACACCGGCCCCACGGCGCAGATCGGTCCGCTCTTTCCTTCCCTCCACGCTGATCACTGGGATCAGATTGCGATTATCATCAAAAAGGTCCAGATAGCTGTCCTGCAGCAAGAGCCCATTGGTAAACACCGGAAAGGTCATGTTCTTGTAAGCTGCGGCTGCTTCTAACACATCCCGCCTCAAAAGCGGCTCGCCTCCTGCCAGTAAAACAAAAGAAACACCCAGCTGGGACGCTTGAGAAAAGACTTTTTCCCACTCCGAATCAGTCAGATCGTCTTCCGGTTCCCCGCTGTCGCAGCACATGCCGTCTGCCCTGGCATAACATCCGCTGCAATGAAGGTTGCAGGATGATGTAATGCTGGCGATCAGAAAAGGCGGTACATGGAGGCCGGATGCTTCCTTGCTTTTCCGGATATCCGCGCTTTTTTTCAGCGCAGGTATGAACCCTGCTAAAAACCGTCTTCCTTGTTTATCGGTCAAATAGAATTTCGCCGCTGTGTGGGCGATTGCATGTATCCCCTGTTCCATATATTGATTGAGATCCATAATATACCCCTTTCCTATGCCGAATAACGTTCTCCGAACTGTTTAATATGATCTTCCACAAGCTTTTTTGCTCGCTCCTTCTGGCCGTTTCCGTCGCAAACGGTCATCATTAAGAAGATCGGTGCGTAAAACTGAATGGCCATCTGCTCCGGATCTCCCTTTTTGAAATACCCCTTGTCCATCATCTCAGAAAACAGATTGGCCATATACTGAATCACACCGTCCGCCAGATATTGCCGGTACATCTGGGAAAGATCGCTGTTTCGGTATTGCTCCAGCATCATCATTCTGCGAAAGGCGGAAGCATAGGGGTCCTCCGTCCAATAGCGGAGAATCTCCTTGCCGTAAGTCTGCATATCGGATATGGACGCCTGGCCGTAAAGATCCGCCATCTGAGAAAACTCCCCGTCAGGAAGTCCCATCGCCTCCATCCGCCTTTCATATTCCTGGTCCATTCGATTTATAATGCTCTGAAAAATATCCTGCTTGCTTTGATAATGCTTATACAAGGAACTCTGCCTGATTCCCAGACGATCGGCGATATCCCGAACCGTGACACCGTCGTAGCCCCGATCTGCGAAAAGCTTCAACGCTTCAGACAGAATCTTTTCTTTTGTGTTACCAGTACTGCGCCCCATGACCTCCTCCTTTTTAGCTAACGTTTGTTCGCTTATAGTTTAGCTAATACCTGTTCTCCTGTCAAGAAAAAATTGCTTGCCACAGAAAAAGCGCTGCTATCAGCCGATAGCCTGCGCTTTTTGGTTTACCATAATCGAAGGGTTTTATCTAAAAAAGAAACAGCGACGCGATCTGATAAACACCAAAGGTCACTGCCCAAGCAACCACAATTTGGAAAATTGCTGTCTGCACCATTTTCCCTGTGCTGCCGGTTTCCTTTTTCACCGTTGCCAGCGTTGCCGCGCAGGGCGTATACAGCAGACAGAACAGCATCATGCAAAAGGCATTCAGCGGCCCAAATCCCATGTCTGAAAGTTCCTGGCTCAGCTGTGACATTCCGCCGCCTCCCAGATTTTCCAGTCCAAAGAGTACGATGAAGCTGGACACGACAACTTCCTTTGCCGATATTCCGGCGATCAGCGCTACGCCGACCTGCCAGAAACCCAATCCCACCGGCGCCAGAACCGGAACCAGCACGGCGCCGATCTTTGCGCCGAAGCTATCGGTCATATCCGCAGCATATCCGGAAGGGCCCAGATTGAGCAGGAACCACATGATGATCGATGCGATAAAAATCACAGTCCCCGCTTTGGTCAAATAGCTTTTGACCTTTTCCCAAACATAGATGGACACAGTTCGGATACTGGGCATTTTGTATTCCGGAAGCTCGATCAGCAGCAGGTCTTCCCGTTCTTCCCGGTCAAACCGGTGCAGGACAAGGGCGACCAGAATTGCTACCACAATCCCGATCAAATACATGGAATAAGCCACCAGCATCGCATGGTTTTCGAAAAACATGCCTGAAAAAAGAATATAAATGGGCAGTCTTGCACTACACGACATAAAGGGCGTAATCAGCATGATCCGGTACCGATCTTTTTGGCTTTCCAGTACGCGGGAAGCCATCAGCGCCGGCACGGTACAGCCGAATCCCAGAATCATGGGGATGAAGGCTCTGCCCGAAAGTCCCAGCCGCCCCATCATGCCGTTCATCACATAGGCCACTCTTGACATATACCCGCTGTCTTCAAGAAATGCCAGAGCCAAAAATAGAATGGCAATATTGGGCAAAAATGAGACGATACCGCCTACCCCAGCAATAATCCCATCGATCACCAATGAAGTCAGTCCCTTTCCGGCGCCTGCCGCCGCAAGCCCCGCAGCTGCCCCATCCGAACCCCAGCCGATAAAGGTCTCCAGGTACCCTTTCATCCAATCGCCGATGGTAAAAGTCAGGAAAAACACCAGTGCCATGATCCCCAAAAACACGGGAATTTCCAGCCAATTATTGAGCAGAATATTGTCCGCCTTATCGGTGATAGCTGCTTTCCGGTCTTTGTTCACCAGCACTTCTGATATAATCTCTTCTATAAAATCATATTTTTCGTTGATAATATCGCTTTCATAGCTTCGATCCAGCACCTGAGGCAGGTCAACGGGATACTTTTCACAAATTTCCTTATCGCTTTCCAGCAGCTTGATCGCATACCATCGATAGTTTTCCAGCCGGGGATACCGCTGGGAAAGCCGCTGGCAGAGCAAGTCGATCTTTTCCTCGAGATCGTCACTGTAAACCATCGCATACTTTTCGTGCTTTTCTTCTTTGCTCATGCCGCAGTCATGGTGATGGATCAGCCTGTCGGCCCGCTTTTCCTCTTTATGATGGGCAATTGCGTGGAGCAGGATATTCAGCCCTTTGCGCTTCTGCGCGGATACTGGAATAACCGGGATTCCCAGCATTTCCGGTAGCCTGTGAAGGTCAATTTCCATACCCCGTTTAGCCACAATGTCCATCATATTGAGGGCCATCACCACCGGCTTTCCCAGCTCTAAAAGCTGCAGAGTCAGGTAAAGATTGCGTTCCAATGCCGAAGCGTCCACCACATCCACGATTACGTCCACTTCATCACTGAGTATGTATTGTCTGGAAACCTGCTCTTCCATGGTATAAGAGGTCAGACTGTATGTTCCCGGCAAGTCCACCAGCTTGTAAGCACTCTCGTGATACTGCATGGCCCCTTCGACCTTTTCCACAGTAACGCCGGGCCAATTTGCCACTTTCAGGTTAGCTCCGGTAAAAGCATTGAAAAGCGTGGTTTTACCGCAATTGGGATTTCCAATAAAACCTACGGTCATTTCATTTTCCATATCTTACACCTCCCTGACCTTAATCCTTGAGGTCACGCCGTGTCCGACGGCAAAACGGGTGCCCCGCAGCATCATAACCATCGTTCCCCGCCTCTTTTTATGAATCAACTGGACCCGGGTCCCCTTTATCATTCCCAGCGCTTCCATCCGCTTTTCCAGCTGGGCCGGTAGAGCGGTTTCTTCTATTACATAAATTTTGCCGATACTGCCTTTGTCTAATGTCATAACATCCTCTCACTATTCGATCATTTCAACTGTTTTTCACAGGTGTTAGCCACGTCTAACATTAAGAATTGTACCGCATTTTTTTATGATTGTATACACTTTTCAGCAATTTTTTTTATACATTTCCTGTTGTTTTGAACAAAGCGGTGTGACTCCAGGCATCTGAAAGCGATTTTCAGTTTTTTTGCCGATTCCTATTCGAAATGCCCTGATTTGGATGCGATGTCCATAAAAAATCCGGGCATTTTACTGTTTTCCCAGCGAAAGCGGTCTGCGCCTCTGTTCCGTCCTGGTTTTCCAGCAGGATCTCGCTTCCACAGCCGAGGCCGCGTAAAAAAAGAGCTGCTGCATGAAAATCAATTTGCTCCATGCAGCGCCCTGTTTTTCCGTCCCATGCTGGTAATCTTGCTTTTCTTAATTCATTATTTTAGCTGCTTCAAATCCAACTGCTCAATCATGGTTTCCAGCTTCTTTTTACTGTAAGGTCCTTTCCCTTCTTTCAGCTCGTCGGCCATGCACATGGTGACTACATAATTTCCTGCCGGAATGACCACTTCATAAATTTCCGACTGATTATCATCTTCCTTGGTGCCGTCCTGGTACATGGAACACTTCACCGTATATCCCGATTTGGTTACATAATCCCATTGTTCCACGTTTTTAACATCGTCAGAAAGACTCAGGGCCAATCCGTTGATTCCACTGAACACGTCGTTGGGCGTGCAGCTAAAGTCACAATAGGTGTTTCCATCCATTATGATACTGACAGAACCGTTTTCCGTATAAGAATACTGACCTTTACCGTTGTCTGGGAAACTTCCCAGGAAGTTGCCGGTTCCCGACTTTTCAAATGTCTCAGCGGCAGTCTTTGTGAAGATGTCTTTTTCATCGTATTTCAGGTTGTATTTCTTACACAGTTCCGCTGCTTTTTCCGGGGCAAATGAATGCCGGGTATAGCTTTCATCCGTCATCGCGCCTTTAGTGGCTGCGGCCTGTTCCTGGGACAGTTTTTTCAATTCTTCAGGCGGCAGATTTTCCACATATTCACGATATTCCTTCATGGCTTTGTATTGATTGCTGTCTTTCAGAGAAACCGTCTGAGTCTCTTCACCCAGATAAATTACCTTGCCAAAACCGAAAAGCTCCGTCGCATAGGCGACCGCTCCGAAGGCCAAAAGCCCCACCAAAGCCGCTGCCAGAATACACACCCTCCGGCTGCGTGATCTTTTTTTGCCAGGCATTGCGCGGCCCTCCTTTTCGTTTTGAATTTTTCTTAATACGCCGCAGGTAATAGCCTCTGCTTCCGTCCGCTCCAGTTTCTCCGTCCCGATCTTATCACACACTTGTTCTTCTTCAACGCTTGCCATTAATTCATATAGCTTTGTCATGTAAAACTCCCCTCTCTGTCAACACACGTCTCAGCGCCGCTTTTCTGCGGTGGAGAATGTTCTCCACTTTTTTCGGCGCCAGACAAAGTTTTTCTGCGATCTCTTTTATCGATAAAAAGTAGAAATGGCGCAGGACGAAAACGCTTCGGTCCGGTTCTTCCATCTCAGAAACCGCCTGCCTTACCAGTTGCTCGTTGTGCTTTTTGGCAAGATCGGATTCCAAATCCACAGACAAATCTGCCACATCGTAGTCGTTCATGTCCATGGGGATTTCCTTTGCCTGTTTGCGCAGACGGTCCAGCGAAACGCTTCTGGCCAGCATTGTGATATAGGTCTTGAGACTGGCGTTTTTCTTTTCATCGAACCGGTCGGCATATTTCCACAATTTGACGAAGGTATCGCTTACCGCTTCCTCCACATCCTCCTGTCCGCAGTATCGCAGCACGCTGCGGCATACGGCTTTTACCTTGCCGCCGTATTCTTCCACTGCTGCGGCGATTCCCCGTTCCGGATCCGTTTTTATCATTTCGATCAGTGTTCTATCCTTCATTTTATCCTCCACACATTGAAGACGTCTTTCACCCTATTATACGTGACCTGGGCGATCTTTCACTCAAACTTTCTTCCATCTTTTTGTTTTTTGTCTTCCAGTTTGCATTTCCCGGCTTCGGTGGTATACTAATTGGGTGGAAAAAACAAAACCTTGCTGATAAAGGAGCATTTTAACTATGATAGATGTAAATCATATGGACAACATCTTTGGCCGCTTATCACGTTCCAAATTCAGAAGCGGTTTTTCACTGAAAGAAAAAGACTTGAACTATATCGCAGCAAAAGGGCTGGATACGATTCGCAGCCACGCATATGATTTTGTGGGCAAACGGCTGGCGCCGGCAGTCATCGCCAATGACGGCAAACAGACGCCCATGCGGGGTCATCCTGTTTTTATCGCCCAGCACGCCACGGCCACCTGCTGCCGGGGCTGCCTGCAAAAGTGGCACCGCATACCCGCTGGCGTTCAGCTGACTCAGGCGCAGCAGGATTATATCGTGGATGTAATCCTAGCATGGATTGTAAAGCAGATTAGCGATAAGAGAATGGACCGTTAGAGAGGAGATGATACCGTTATGGCACCAATGAGTGATAAAAAGAAAGCAATTATATTTATTATCTGTTCGGCGTTTTTCTTTGCCTTGATGAATATGTTCGTGCGGATGTCAGGCGATCTGCCTTCTGTTCAAAAGAGCTTTTTCCGAAATTTTGTAGCCTTTTTCTTCGCCCTCATCATACTCATCCGCTCCAAAGAGGGGTTTTCTTTTGACAAAAAAAATCTGCCGGTTTTCATCGCCAGAGCGGGTTTTGGCACGCTGGGTATACTTTGCAATTTTTATGCGGTCGATCACTTGCTCTTGTCCGATGCTTCAATTTTGAACAAGCTGTCTCCGTTCTTTGCCATTGTCTGCTCCTATTTCATTCTCAAGGAGAAAATAAAGCCGGTCCAAGCTGCCGCTGTGGCCATTGCTTTCTGTGGTGCGCTGCTGGTGGTCAAGCCAGGCTTTTCCGTGGCCGGTGCTTTGATTCCGTCGCTCATTGGAGTGGCCGGCGGATTCTGTGCAGGCATCGCCTATACTTACGTCCGGGTACTGGGGCAGCGGGGTGAACGGGGTCCCTTTATCGTCCTTTTCTTCTCCGCTTTTTCCTGTATCGTGACGCTGCCATTTTTAATTTTTGACTTTCATCCAATGTCAGCTGCCCAGGTCATTACTCTTCTGCTTGCCGGACTTTCCGCAGCGGGCGGCCAGTTCACCATCACTGCGGCCTATACCCACGCTCCCGCACGGGAGGTCTCAGTCTTTGATTACACGCAGATTGTCTTTGCGGCCGGCCTGGGATTCTTCTTCTTTGGACAAATCCCAGACCTCTGGAGCATCCTAGGCTACATCATCATCTCCGGCGTGGCAGTCGCAATGTTTTTGTATAACATTCTGCCCGGCAAGCGATAGCGAGCCGCATGGCAGAATTTATGCCAGAAAACCCAGCGAACACCGTGAGCGCGTGGTTTTCATCGTATAACATTCTGCCCGGCAAGCGATAGGTAGCCGGGGCACGGAAACGCACTTCGAACCAGTCGGGCAGCGGATTGCGGAAAACTTCTGCGAGACTTTGCATTATTTACGCAAAGTTGTGGGTTTGCGGGGCCTGAGATTGAGAAATGACCTGGCTGGCTGCTGAAAGTTCATTTCAAGAGGCCGCGGCCGTTGAAAACTGCGTAAATTCCGGATAATTTTTTCGCTTTTTTCCCGAAATCTTTTTCATCCAGAAAAAAGATCGGCATTGGTATCAAAACAAGATGATTCCAAGCCGATCTTTGATAATTTTTCCGATTAACTGATCCCGATCGAAAAGCGCCTCTTAAAATTCTTTACGTTCCAGGATTCCGACACTGCTCTTATAAGAAATCGCCAGGGCAGCCAGCACCACAATTGCAACAATTCCTCCAATCTGCGCGGTTCCCATACCTTCCAGGGAATTCACGATCTTGCCCAAATCCGCATGGTTGATAAGCACCTGCATGCAGGCAATGACCGCCGCGATTAAAACCAAAATGGCAATCTTGCCTTTCTGACCTCCAAATTTAATCTGTACCGGAATCATGACAGCTTGCAGCAAAAGGAATACGATCAAAGCTCCGGCAAACATGATATACAAGCTGTCAATATCAGACTGCCCGCTGACAGCTCCCACAATCAGCGCCAAGACAATTGCAATTGCCCAGCCAATCAGTCCGGTCACGAATCCAAAGATATACTTGGCCCTGACATAGGTCCTGCGGGAAGCAGGCAGCGTAAACAAGTACGCGAATCCATTATCCACCTCATCGTAGGCAATGGTGTTCAAAACCAAAACAGCTGCAATCACTGTAATATAGCTGATGATAAACGACGTACTGGCCTCGCCTCCCCAAAAAGCCATAATTACGGCTACAAACAGCATCAGCGCAATTAATATTTTTGCCTCTTTCAGCGTATAAAAATCTTTTAGCAGCATCGCTTTCATTTTCTTTTCCCCCCTATCAGCATGGTTTCCACTTGATCGATTCCGCATCGCTCCACAATCAGCGACGGATAATTCTCTTGATAATACTGTCGCTCATTAGTCAGTGCGCTGTATCCGAAACCTTCCTTTTTCACACACAAAATATGGTCTTTATCCAGAGTATCGTACTGGCGATCCTCCAATTTTAGAAGGCCGTAATTGCTGAGTATCACGTCGGTGTCCTCATGCAGAACAATTTTGCCTCCTTGAATCATATAGATATCATCGCACAAACCTTCCAAATCGCTGGAAATATGCGAACTGATCAAAATTCCCCGCCCTTCTTGTTCCATATACCCCCGGAGCATATCGAGAATTTCTTCACGTGCCACCACATCCAGCCCGGCCGTCGGTTCATCCAAAATCAATAGGGCAGCCTCATGGGAAACCGCCAGAAGCACCTTGAGTTTGGCCTTCATGCCTGTAGAAAACTCTTTTATCTTTTTATTTGCGGGCAGATTGTGTTCCCGACATTGATAAAGAAACCCCTCTTTGTTAAAGCTTTCGTAAGATGCATCCATAATGGAAGCGGCCTCCCTAATATTCAAATGTCCGCCAAATCCGCTGTCGGAAAGCACTGTTCCGATCTTCACCCGATCTTCATCCGTCAGTTTTCTGCTATCTTTTCCAAACACCCATGCACTGCCGCTGTCAGGTGTCAGCAGCCCTAAAATCGCTTTAAAAGTCGTGCTTTTTCCCGCCCCATTCTGTCCGACCAGACCTGTAATATGGCCTTCCTTCAGGCTCAGGGAGCAATCAAGCTTAAAATCTCCGTAAGCTTTTGTCACATGTTCCAGTTTTACAAGCATCGCTTATTCCTCCATAATTAGATTAAACAGATCAATAATTTCCTGATCCGTCATACCGCATCTTCGTCCTTTTAGAATGGCCATTTCCAAATCAGATTCTACGTTTTTTCGGTGTTCCTCCATCAAAAGTTCCGGACTGGTGCCTGCGATAAAACTTCCTTTGCCGTGGACCGTGTTTACAAACCCTTCATGCTCCAAAGCATCATAGGCTTTCTTTACCGTCAAAGCACTGATTTTCAGTTCTTTTGAGAGGGATCGAACAGATGGGAGCATTTCGCCTTCCTCAAACATTCCATTCATGACATGCGCCTTAATCTGATCCACAATCTGTTCATAGATGGGCTGTTGAGAAGAGTTATTGATTATCAGTTTCATAGGTTTCCTCCCTTGTTCACAAACAGTATATAACAGCATATAACACTTTGTCAACTGTTATATGCTGTTTATTTTAAAAGATTTATAAAAGCGCTGCTTCCGCATCATCCGGTTTGATACAAACAAAGAAGCTGCCTGTTGAAAGACATGACTTTTCAATGCGGCAGCTTTATTCGCGGGACGCGGGAGTGCGCCCGGCAGCACAAGCGTAGCTCCAAATTTCAGGCGGCATAGGCTTTTGGGAAAAGATTTAAAACAAAAGCTTTCAACAAAATTTTCCTGATTTGATTCAATACCGATCCGCCCATGAAAATCAGCACGATTAATAAAAGAGTTTATCCCGTTCTACGATCCGGGAAGAATCCACCGTTAATTCAGCGATGGTAGCGGCGCAGTTGGGCTGCCTTGGGTGTTTCCATAAATCCTTCAGATCGAGCCCTTCCAGAAAGCGGAACAAGGTCTGGTTAACCGCCGCATGAGCCACGATTAAAACTCGCTTTACAGCAGGATCGACGGTCCGCAGCTCCTCTAAAAAGGAATCCGCCCTGCGGCAAACATCGGCAAAGGATTCGCCGCCTTCCGGCGCCTGGTAATCCTGCGGCCAGTCATAAAAGCCGTCCAAAAGAGAGGCTCCGTCCTGTCCGGGTTCGACGTACTCCGCGCCTTCTCCAATGCCAAATCCCATCTCCTGCAGCCGTTCATCCTGTTTGATCGCAAGCTCCCGGTCCCCTTTAATAATGCGGGCCGTCTCAAAAGCCCGTGATAAAGGGCTGGAAAAAATACGGTCAAACGATACATTTCTAAGGCCTTCCGCTGTTTTTCGGGCCATTTGGATGCCTTCCTCTGCCAGCGGGATATCGGAACTCCCCTGAATGCGCCGTTCCTTATTCCATGTCGTGATACCGTGACGTACAATATATAATTCCATGATAGGTTTCTCCTTAAACATATATGGAATAGTTTATCCCTTTTTCTGCCCAATGTCAAAAGCATTCCTTCCTTAGTCGCTGATTTGGTTCTGCATGTTTTGCAGCTTCTCCGGTATGAGTTCCTCCCATTTTCCGCCATGCTCCTTCTGTTCCTGGGGCAGCGTTCTACGGTCTATTGCCATATGCAGTTTCAACATAACAAATCTTGCGGCAGGCTGAGCGATGCACATTTCAACCCCAAGAGAAATGGCAAAATTGCGCGGCCATTTGTAAAAAAACAGCTTAATCGGCGCAAGGCTCAGTTCACCGTTTCCAATCCAGGTTCCGATAATCGTGAGAAACACTGACATCAAAAGCACCGAACACAAGATATTAACAAGAATATGAGCATTAAAGCTGTCTTCCTCCTCAACGATACTGGCGGTCATCAGGCTGGCTGGCTTGTATGTGATCAATACCAGTGCAATCACACATAACCATATCATTGGCATAATCTTCAGTGCCTGCGCCCACACAGCGAGAGAGAATCCGATCTCAAAACAGGTAATCAGCGGTGCGATCATGTTGACGGATATGACAGAAATGACTGCCATGAACAGAGTAAATTCCTTCTTGTTTCTCGGTAACTTCATAAAAAATTCCATACTTATAAAACTCCTTTTCTTTCATGTCGCGCAAAAAAGAAAGCGTGAAACCAATTTCTTGATTTCACGCTGAACCATTATACGCGTTGTTTTGTTCTTTGATTAGTATAGACGAATTCACAATAATTTTCAAGCGGCAAATTTTGATTTTTTTCTTCAATGGATGGTAACCCGCACTGCCTGTTCCATCACCCTTCTTTTCCATAATCCAAACGGACCAGCTTCTTGCCGTTGGGCAGATTCCGCTCTTCTTTTGCAAGAAACGAATATCCGCCTTTCTCCATACTCTCTGTCAGCAAAGGCTCTGTCACCTGATGATGCACCTCATAGAGCCGGTCAAAGGAATGGAGGTATGGAGAATCTGAGACAAAGGTTTCCTCCCCGCTGTTGACCTGAATGATACAGGAAGCATACTGGGGATCAACCAGCTTTACCACCCGCAGGAAACATTCGCAGCCAACATACTCGATCAGCAGATCGGCCAGCAGGAGTTCCGCGCAGGGAAGCTCCAGATCATCACCGGTCAAATCGGCTTCAATGGGAAAAAAGCTGTTCAAATCCTCGTAACGGCGGCAGCATTCCGCCAGATAATCACCATTGACATCGACCCCATAGACCCGCTCGAACTGTTTCGGTTTTATGTGATCCAGTCCGTTGCCTCCGGCAACGCCCAGTATCATGACAGTCTTTACGAGGTAATCATTAAGCTGGTCTTTCATCATTTCATTCAGCGTCTGCAGCTGACGCACATCATCCAGTTTCATATGATTTTCATAATCAGTAAGATCAATCGCCTTCCAAGGATTTTCCATACTCTGATTCATGTCTGTCCCCTTTCCGCAGTCTTGGTCTCTACTCTTCCAAAGCTTTCCGCAGGTCGTCCGCATAGGTCTGCTGCTGTTTTTTCAAATAAGCGCCGGCAAAAGGCTTCATAAACCATTTCTTCACCATTATATCTTCTGTAAAATCAATGGTTGTTTTTTCACCTTCACCAGAAAAGAGCCCGACCCAGTGGCCCTTCATATTGCCGTTTTCCATATCGAATTCGTAGCGCTGCAGGGGCTCAAAAGCCGTAATGGTAAAGGTGGTCGCATAGCCCTCCTCCGTATATTCCACGAATTTGCAGCCCTTTTCTAAAACCTCGATCCTGCTCACATCGCTTCTCCAGCCCCATTCTGTCAGAGATGTAACCGTATTCCATACAGTTTCCACATCCCCATTCAAAGTCACCTTTATATTGGCAGTTGTCATCCGTTAAACCTTTTCCTTTCGTTAAAATTCCAGCCGCATGTCGTACCACAAGGCCCCGCCGTGAACCGACTGGGATTGGCCCCAGTTCTGAAAGCCAAACTTTTCATAATAGTGAACCAGCTCTTTCTTGCAGGTGAGTATACAACCTTTACGACCCTGCTTCTTTGCATCTGTGATCAAGCGCTGTAGCAGCAAAGCCGCGCAGCCCTTGTGCCGGTATTGGGGAATGGTATCCACGCCGAACACGGTCTGCCAAGCACCATTTTCAATATGTAAATCTGCCTTTTCGTACATCAGATCATCAATCGTTTCTTCGTTGGTGACCAGGCCGTTGATAAAGCCCACCAGCGTTCCTTCATCCTCAAGCAGCCAGAAATGATCGCCGAATACCCTCAGCCTTTCTGCAAAAGCCTCTTTCCCCGCCGCTTCGGCCTGAGGAAAACACCCAGCTTCCACAGAAACCACAGCCGTCAGATCCTCCATCGACGCCCGCCGCAGCTTCAGCTTTGCCCATGCCTTGCAGTTTTCCAGCTTGGGCTTGGGATCGAACCCCTGATCCACGCCCATCGTCGCCAGCATTTCGCAAGGGAACTCCCTGCATTGACCGCAGTGGTTCAGTCCCTTTTCTTCGCAGCAGGACTTGACGCCGCACGGGCTTCCCCAAAAGGGCTTATCCATATAAATACAACCTCTGCAGCTGACATCCGTCTTTCTTTCACATTGGCTGCAATCGACGCCGCATCTCGATTCAAACATTTTGCGCCTCCTTCTCGTTCCTAGGGTAGTGTCTGGTTGGTGTTTGGATAAATCAGATACTACTCTGGGGTTTATTGTATAACAAAACAAAGAAAAACTCCATAGAAAAACCGCTGCATTGGGTTTTCAGCCAGCGCAGCGGCTCTCTTTTAACAATTATTCTTTTAAATCCTTGATCTGGGGCAGATCAATCGGCCCTTTGGTGATATGCGTTTGTTCTTCCGCAATGGTCCAAATCTGCGTCGTCACGTTGGACACGCCCTGGCGCGACTGCAAGTTGAGAACGGCCTGCTTCGCATAGGCTTTTGCCGCTTCTATTGAAGCAAACAGATAAAATCCGCAGCCCTGTTTTTTATCAGAGTCCAAACCCCAAATTTTCCATTGCAAGGTGGGCAGCTCCAGCATTCGCCGGGCCCCCTCCATGGTGAACGCAGTATCTACCGTCTCGTCAAAGGTCAAACCTTCACCGCCCAAATCCATTTTTACACAAAGAAATACAGACATCATTCCACCTCCTACAACTTGTGATCAAATCCATAAAACGCATACGGCAAATACTCCTGCGGATCTACTAGGTACTCATCCTCCGGACTTCTTGCGCCATCAAGGGCAATGCCGTCAAAAGTCATGATCGCCCCCAAAGTATGAACAACCGGAAGAGAATCCCATGGGTCGTGATCCGAATGCTGATAGATGACCTCGCCGGTACCAAGGATCGGCTTTTTCGGGCCTGGATGTTTGGTCTTCCACACAGTATAGAGAATGGGGCTGGGTGCCTTGGAAATATCAGAAAGATGAGCCCACTGGCTGGCGGGCCAGAGATAATTGTAGATGATCGTAGCACCTGGATGGCCTTCCGGATCCGGCGGTGTCAGCAGCTCGCCGATGGCCTCCATCAGCTTGGGATCATTGGGTTTTCCGTTGAGCTGAGCTTTGACGGAATAATACGTTATCCCATGCCGCCTGGCGCTGGCCTGATAAGTTTCTCCCTCCTGCTCCAGGGATAGGCTTCCCCACTTTTTCGGATAACCGCCTACCTCCCGCCCGAGAATGCTGCCCATGTCCACATCTAAGGTCATGCCGGGAACAAAAAGTCCTGGAAGTCCAGTTTTTTCATGAACAGCTGCGACATAGAGAGCTGCTTCGTTATAGGGTACCTCAAAATTAGTCTCCGTAAAATGATTGAATCCGGCAACGACGATGGGACGTTTGTAGGGCTTCAGCCCCGGCGGCAGGACATCAGCCGCAGCCTCCGGCGTTGTTTCGTAAAAGACCGACATGATTTCTGCACCTGGAAAATCGGTGATCCCGCCTTTCAGCGTATCGCATACCTGCTCCTGCGTTCTTTTAAAGCTCATGGTTTTACCTCCTATGTTTTGCTTTTTTCGATTCTTTCTAAAACCATGATAGCATCTGCCGGCCTTGCTGAAAAATACCCATTACTTATAGGGGTATTGGTTTTTGTTTATCGCACTTCCTCGGTCCAGTCGATCTTTTGCATATCAGCGAAAAGCTCGGCGGTGGCCCAGGACAGCGGCTCGTCAAGAGAATGAATACTATACCCCAAATTAACCACTTCCACATCGCTGCAGCGGCGCAGCACCAGGCCGTTGTTCTGAAGCGTTTCGGGATGAAGGCCGGCAATCCACATATAGGTGCCGGGGCATCGACTCAGGGTTTCCATGGCGCCCGCCCGGTCATATACAAAGATCCGTTTGGGCGATAAGATAATATCGCTGACCTTGGTGATCGTCTCATAGGAAGCGGAAGGGATTTCATAATCCCCATAAATGACGACAATCTGCTCTTCCAGCATCTCTTTGCAAAGCGTTTCTTCCTTTGCCAGCGGGTTGTCTTTTGACATGGCAACCAGGAATTCCCGCTGATAATGTTTCTGAAAGGATAAAGAATAGCGTTGGAACAAATTGAGAAAATATTCCTTTTGTGCGTCGAAAAAATGCAGAACTCCCAGCTCAGATTCGCGGCAATGCACGTCCTCCACCACTTGGAAGGGATTGGTTTCCTTTACGTGTATCTGAAACTCCGCTTTGGCTGCATGACGGTTGATGAAATCGGTGATACAGCGATTGATCTGGTGGGATCGGGTTGCGGAGATGCGGCTGCGGACCGCTGTTTCCGGTTTTATGCGCAGCTTTGCGTGGAGCGCGTTCACCTCAGTCAAGATGTTTCTGGCTTCCTGGACAAAGACCCGGCCTTCTTCTGTCAGCGCCATCCCTTTGGCTGACCTGCGGAATAGCTGAACCCCCAGTTCCTTTTCAACGGCTTTGATGGTATTGCTCAGATGTGGCTGGGAAAGAAACAAATTCTGAGCAGCCTTTGAAATGGAACCGGTCTTTGCCACTTCTGAGATATATTCCAACGCAAATAGATTAAGACTCATAACACCTCTCCCTTTCTAATGATCTCTCATGCCTTTTCCTGAGGCTTTGTCAGCAGCTTTTGCAGGCCATAGTAAGCCGTATCGCCGATGATCTGCGCCAGCTCGTCATCGGTCATGGGCAGATCGCCCCGCAGCCACTCCAGATAGGTGGAAATGGTTCCGGCCGCATAAAACTCCGCGCAGATTTCCAGTTCCGCTTTGGAAATATCCAGCCGCTCTCCCATGGTTTCGATCAGACTTTCCTTTAATATATCTTTAATGGCTCCCCATAAAAAGGCATAGGAAGGCGTCTTGGCAATGTGCTGATACAACTGGAGATTTTCTTCCATCAGCGTGTTTAGAGCCCGAAAGAGCACCGCTACATCCGAGGTATCGTCGAAAAAATCGTTCTGTTCCAGCCGCAGGATAAGCTCTTCTGTTTCCTGCCGGCCGAATTCATGAATAATATCTGCGATGGAATCATAATGTAGATAGAACGTTTTTCGGTCAATATTGGCTCTCTGCGCAATTTCCGTTATGGTAATTTTAGGCGTATCCTTTTCCAAAATCAGCGACAGATATGCTTCACGGATGGCTTGTTTGGTTTTTTGTACTCTTCGATCTGTCATGTTTCGCCCCACTTTCTGTTAACTTGTAGAATAATACTCAGATCAAAAATTCTGGTAATTGAAAAAATTGTCACTCCCTATTATAATACCCATATGTAGAAAAAGCAACATTTGGGATATAATCATCGCGGAAGGGAGATGATCGGCCACCAGAAATCGGGATAAAGGTCCCCTGATGACATCGATACAAAAAATGCTATACGAAAAAAATTACAAAAAATATCCTCGCCTGCTGGAGGCAATTGAATCCTCCCCCGACACCTATAAAAAGCAAATCCGCATTTTGGAGCAGCTGGAAGGGGAGAAAAAAGTCTTTCGGATTCGTCCTGAAAGCCGTGAAGTGAAACGGTTCGAAACGGATTATGATACTTTGCAAGCTTATTATTTGCATGGATATGAGACTGCAAAGAACTGCTGGTCCGGCCTGATGAGCTTTTTAAAAGGAGCGGCAGCAATAAAAGCAAAGGAGATCGTACAATGAATATCAATGAAAAAATCAAAACATTCGGCTTCAATAAGGTCCTTCATTATCTTGAAAAGGATCCGCAGACCAATATACCAAAGCTGATGGAGTTTGTGGACCATGTATTTCCCAAGGATGAGTTTGCGTCCCAGAGGGCGGCCTTCCGCAGCGCTATCGATGAGAAAAACAACTGGTATCAGCTGATTATGCGGGTTTACGATCTGGATCCCCAGACCAGAATCACCTTTTTCCGCAACTTTATCCTCAACGGCAATCTGCTCAGCTGGCCCATTCAGGATGAAAACCGGGAAAAGTATGGCTGCAACATTCCCTGGGCGATCCTTCTTGATCCCACCTCAGCCTGCAATCTTCACTGTACCGGCTGCTGGGCTGCGGAATATGGCCACAATTTAAATCTGTCCTATGAGGATATCGATTCCATCATCAGTCAGGGCAAAGAACTGGGTACATATGTCTATATTTATACCGGCGGCGAACCGCTGGTGCGAAAAGACGATTTGATTCGCCTCTGCGAGAAGCATCATGACTGCATCTTTCTCTCTTTCACCAACGCCACTCTGATTGACGAGGCATTCTGCCAGGAGATGCTCCGGGTTCAGAACTTCGTGCCGGCCATCAGCCTGGAAGGGTTCGAGGAGGCCAACGACAGCCGCAGAGGAGACGGTGTTTACAAGAAAGTGATGCGCGCGATGGAGCTTCTCAAGGAGCACAAGCTGCCTTTCGGCATTTCCACCTGCTATACCAGCCAGAACTACGATGATATCAGCAGCGAGGCTTTCTTTGATAAACTGATCGATATGGGAGCATTCTTCATCTGGTTCTTCCATTACATGCCGGTGGGCAAGGATGCATCGCCCGAACTTTTGCCAACACCAAAACAGCGGATGACTGTTTATGACCGCATCCGCAAGTATCGGAAGACAAAGCCCATCTTTTCCATGGATTTTCAAAACGATGCTGAATTTGTAGGAGGCTGCATAGCCGGAGGCCGCCGTTATCTGCATATCAATGCGGCCGGCGACGTAGACCCTTGCGTGTTCATCCACTATTCCAACGCCAATATCCACGATTGCTCACTGCTGGATGTGCTGAGATCGCCGCTCTTTATGGCCTATCACGATGGGCAGCCGTTTAACGACAACATGTTCCGGCCCTGTCCGATGCTGGAAAATCCCGATATACTGCCGAAACTCGTAAGGGAATCCGGCGCCCATTCCACCGATCCCCAGGCACCTGAGACTGCGGAAGAGCTCTGTGCCAAGACTGTTCCCTATGCAGATCAATGGACGCCTGTAGCCGATAAATTATGGGCGGAGCAGCAGGCTGAAAAAGCAGGCAAATAGACTGGTTGTGCTGCGGACAAGATCAAAAAAGAATCTTTTCAACTTCACGCAGTGAAGAAACAACATAATCGATCTTCAGACCTTCTGGAACCGGTGCTCCTTCCGGGTTAAACCAGCAGCAGCGGATTCCGGCGTTGTTGCCGCCTGCCATGTCGCTGGTCAGGGAATCTCCGATAATCATCACGGCTTGCGGATCATAATCCGATATTTGCTCGCTGCACAGGTCGAAGAATTCTTTGCTGGGCTTTTCTGTTTCCATTTCTTCGGAGATAAAGATGCCATCCATCAAATCATAAAGTCCGCTGCGCCGCAGCTTTCCATTCTGCGCGACGCTGCTGCCATTGGTGACCACATACTGGCGGTAGTTTTGGGCCAGCTTTTGACAGATCTCCAGGGCATAATCCTGCAAAACGGCACTGTTTCCCAGTGCCTGCTGATACTCATCATGGAAGCGCTGACAATCGATTCCGCTGACCTTTAAGTATGCGAAAAAATCCTCAAATCTGCCGATGTACACCCGACTTTTGGGGATTTCCTTTTTCTCAAACCGCTGCCAGTAGGAGTGGTTGCACGCTTTATACCAGTTAAATTGCTCCTCATTAATCGTCACACCGTACTTTTTCAGACACTGGTTCATACAAATTTCTTCTGATGCGGCAAAATCCAGCAGCGTTCCGTCCACGTCCCATAATATGGTTCTTATCGTTTCCATACTTCCTCCTTGCGCCTCGATTCATGCTAATTTCTCTGCCATTCTTTTTTCATCTCTTCTCGTTTCTTTTTATCGCTGGCATCCAGAGCCGCCCCCAGCATGAATCCAATCGCGATTCCAAAACAACTGCCCATCGCCATATGATCCATGGCTGCGCCAATACTCAGCCCTACGCTCATGAACAAGCACATAAAAATGGGCAGATAGACGGAGGCCGGCTTTTCTTTTTCAAAGCAGACGCCCTCTTCTCCCCTGCCGCATTCAGCAAACTGTAATTTTTCCAAAAGACGCACGGAAGCAAGATTATCTTCTTCTGCCTCTGCTGTTACAAAATATACATTAGTCTGAGAAAAGGCCCATTCAACAGCCGCCCGAACAGCCTCTGTCCCCAAGCCTTGTCTTTGATATGCTTGTTCGATGCCATATCCGATTTCCACCTGGCCCTTTTCAGGCGCCCCATGAAAACCCAGGCTTCCAATTTCCTCTCCAGTTGTCTGTAAAGTGATCCGCCAGCCCGTGTACCAGTCTCGGTCCTGGGGATGCTGCCGACAGCCGTCGAGCATTTCACGCAAAGCCGCGCTCATATGCGCCTCTTTTTCCCGGGCAATCTTCTCACCCAATTCCTCGTCTGTCATCGGCGTAATAAGTAATTTTTTTGTTTTTAATGGTTTCATAATATGGGCCCCTGTCAAAGCTTCTCTTCCTTCACATCCATTTCAAAGGCTTTGATCAATCCTAAAAACTCCGGGTCTTTTCGCAAAAACGCGACAGTGGGGTCATTCTTCAGGCCTGCCGCAAAGCTAGCCGTCATTTGCTCTGTAAGCGCATAACTGCCCGCCTCATCCTGAATATGCTTATACAGTGAGGACTGGTTGATTTTCCACGGCTGTTTCATTGCAGCCAGCAGGTTTTTCAGAGCCTTTATACAGCGGTCCTTATCCTCCAGCACAGCGGCGATACGAAATTCTGTCAAACAGGGGAAAATCCCCCACAGGTCATACAGCTTTGCGGTTTTCTGAGACAAACCTATTAATTCTTCCAGCCTCTGCTCATCCCGTTCTTCAGCAGCGATTTCAATCAGCATCAGAAAGTGGGATTCCAACTCCTGTCCGGCCTTGGCCACAGCCAGTTCCATCAGTTCTCCGGCTTTATCAAGTTTTCCCTGGGCGATATAAAGGCTGGCCCTCAGATGAACCGTATCCACGGGAAGCTCCGGCAGCTCATCCAGCAGAGCTTCTGCTTGTTCCAATTCTTTACGCTCAATGTAGCGGCCGGCCAGCATCAGCTTCGCCTGATGGCTGATCTCAAAATCATCTCCCTGCGCCGCACGGAGGTAAAGCTTCTCGATCTCCTCCCTGCAGCGCTGACGCTCATCCTTTTCCGGCAGTCGGATCAGTGCCGCCTCCAGCGTGACGGCCGCATAATAGAGGAGCTTGACACAGGTTGGATACTGGGCAATCTTCTCCATGGCCGTCTGGTAGCATACAGCAAAATCCTCCGTCATCGCCATAGCGGAAAGCTCTGCTGCGAATTGTTCCACTTCCTGATCAGTCAGATTTTCGTGAAAAGCCAGCAAAGTATTCAGGTCCGTCCCAAGCAGCCGGGCCAGAGGCGGCAGCAGGGTAATATCCGGATAAGATATGCCGGTTTCCCTTAGTTAAAAATATTACTCTTGTTGATTACTCAACTTTTCCAATAAATCGGTAATATATCTCAATTTCCTGTATTCTTTCGTTATCCTCATTCGTTGTTGCTTCATGTATGAGGATTTTTTCTATCATGGCATTTAATAATGGTGCTGTCAGTTCCTTTGGTACGGAATATTCCTTGATTAACTCAATCCACTTTTCAGCACCTATCATATCCTGTTCCATTTTACTTAGTTCTTCTCTTAGGCTTGTTATCTGCTGTTCCAGTTCTATCTGTTCTTTTTGGTACTTGCTGGACAACATCACAAAATTTCGCTCTGTTATCTTCTCACAGGCTCTATCTTCATACATTTTCGCAAATAAACGGTCAATCTCATTTTGTCTGTTCTCGGCTTTCTTCAATGTACTTGCCTTTTTCTTCTTTTCCCGTATTCTCTCTGCATTGCCAGCTTTCTGTATCTTGTTCAATACCTTTTCTTCGTCCTGCTGTACTGCCTTAGCCCAATACTGCAAGCGTTCCAATACGGCTTGATACAGCACATCATAACGAATGTAGTGCATAGAACAATTACCTTTGCCAAACTGCCCGTAGTAACTGCAAGCATAATAACTGTAAGGCGTTTTATTTGTCTTATTCGTTCCAAATCTCATAGACCAACCACAATCCGCACACTTGACAAGCCCTGCAAAAATCGGCGTTGCCTTTTCCTTTGTCTGTCTGCGTCTTGATTTTATCTGCTCCTGCACACGATAGAACACTTCCTTGTCAATAATCGGCTCGTGAGTGTTTTCTACTCGAAACCATTCACTTTCGGGCTTACGCACTTTCTTTTTGCTCTTGAACGATACCGTAGACTGCATATTGTGAACACTGTTTCCGATATAAACCTCACTTTTCAATATCGCCTTGACATGAGCAATCGTCCACTCATAACGCTTACTTTCGGGTTTTCCCTCAAAGATATGTGCAAAAGTACCGTATCTTGTAAAATTTAGCCATGACGCTGTCGGAACTTTTTCTGCTCTTAACTGCTTTGTGATTTTTGCACTTCCGTAACCTTGATAGGCTAGGGAAAAGATTTTTTCAATAATCCATTTTGTTTCATCATCAACCAACAGTTTTCCTTTGATGTCAGGGTGTTTCTTATATCCTAACGGAGCATAAGCACCGTAATGAGCCCCCTCCGCAAACTTTGTCTTAAATGCTGATTTGACTTTACGGCTTGTATCTCTTGCCACCCATTCATTGATGATGTTCTTAAATGGTGCAATCTCACTTTCGCCTTTTTCGCTGTCTACACCGTCATCAATCGCTATGTAGCGGACATTATGACTAGGGAAATACAATTCTGTATATTGTCCTGTCATAATATAATTTCTGCCAAGACGGGAAAGGTCTTTCGTTACAACACAGTTGATTTTTCCTGCCTCTATATCCTCAATCATTCTTTGAAAACTCGGTCTGTCAAAATTTGTTCCCGACCAGCCGTCATCAATATATTCATCAATGACATTCAAATGATGTTCTTTTGCATATAAACGCAACATACTTCTCTGTGTGGTAATGCTGGAACTTTCGCCCTGTAATTCATCATCTCGGCTTAACCTAAGATAAAGTGCAGTATTGTAAATCTGTTGTTTCATTGTCAGTTATCCTCCTTTATAACTAACCCGTGTTTACAATACCTGCTTGCAAGTAAAGTATAACACGGGTACTTTTTGTCATTCAATCTATTTCTTACAACTGCACCGATTTTATGCGATTGTCTGCTTTGCTTTTTCCAGCATGACATCAGTTAGAAGTTCTTCCATTGTTTTGCCCTTTTCGGAAAAATGCTCTTTTACTACAATCTTTGTCTTTCCTCTGTTGCCAATGCCACACTTGCCATTTTTCTTTTGAATTGTTTTTACAGCATTATCAATAACACATACCCCCTTTCTGTAAAATCTTTCTAAGCAATTCAACGGCTTTTGTCATAGCCCACAGGAGTTCCACCTCTGCATAGTTCTTATGTAGCCGTACCCATTGCGTGCGACGCTCTTAATGCTCAAGCTGTGGCTGTACGGGAGTATCATTATCTGACAGTACAGGTCATGGCGATAAAAGAGGACAAATCTTTTACAAGAACACAAATAGGTTTTCGCTCGCTCTTGCAGGGGAAAGGTCGTGGCGTATTTGTTTCAACGGCTAGCTGTCTGTCAAACGTATTGAATTACTTTATTCAGTTGTCAAAGAACGATTGAAAGAAAAAAATCGTCTTTCCTATATATCGCGTTGGAAAAGAGGAGAAACGTAACCAAAATCCAAAACTTTTTCCATTATTAGTACAAATGGAACGGTTCATTTTGGCAATCAACGGTTGATTTTCTCCTTTTTCACTACTATCTGTACAGCAAACGTCCATTTGCTAAGTTTAAATGGAAAAATTTTAACTTCTTTTCATGCACCATATAGGGATAGAAAATGTCATTTTGCTAAGTTGATGATGAAAAAAGAATATTTTCCTTTTCACACCCTAACTACCCAAACCATACCGTTACTGCCAACAATAGAATGAAATATTTTCTTTGCACCATATAGGGAACGGAAACCTTAAATTGTTAAGTTGAGAACAAAGTATTTTCATCTTTTCACATCAACACTCAACTGCTAATGCCTGTTTGAATACAAAATGATGATGTTTTTCCTCTTTTCACAGAAGACTGTCCACTAATCACGAATTTCCGTCATTTTTTCAAAACTTTTTTCTTCTTTCACTTCATATAGGGACAGCAAGCCCCGATTTAATGACCTATTTTCAAAAAAAGTTTAGATTTCCTTTTCTCGCACCATATCTGTACGCAAGTAGCCATTTTGTTGCAGATTTAATAAAAAATTTATTTTTCTTCTTTCACTTCACATAGGGAATGAAAACAGCTCTTTGCTGACTAAATCTGAAATTTTTCAATTACATTAAAAAATACCGTCATTCTCTTGTGGAACAGCGGTATCTATACGTTCTTCTATGGTTGATTTCTCTAATTGTAATAAATGTTTATGCTTGTCTTTTAGTTCTGCCTGCTCAATCATATCTTTCAGTATCGTTGTACGATTTTCTCTGTCTAATGCCTGTACCATTTTTATGGTTGGTGCGACTTGTCTTTGTAGCCAATGCAACGCTTTTTGTAAAGTGTAAGGCTCTGGCTTTGTGGTTAAGCGTATCGGCTCTCTGTTTTCCCCTACAAACCATGCCCAATCATCATTTGTTATCCATTGACTTTTTGGCTTGTCGTCCTCTCTGTCAACAAAGCGGACATAATGATTGATGATAGAAAAAGCGGTGCGTTCAGCGTCCCGATAGGTCAGTAAATCTACAACCGCATAATAGGCTCGTTCGTTCTTCATGCGTATTTCAAAACGGTTCTTAATCTCCGTATCTTCAATTTCTGTGCCATTCTTGACATACTGCTCATAATTTTTCTGATAAGCACACATATATAATTCGCTACTTGTTGAACCGAGATATAAGGTTTCTCCTGTATTCTTTGGTAAATCGCTACCGCATTTTTCTGTACCGCTGTAATCTTTCTGCATACGGAAGTAGGAGATACATTCGCCAGCCTTGTATTTTTCCTTTAACTTTGGAATATCCAATATTCCTGCTTTATCATTGATAGCCAAATCAAGCCGTTTCATCACACCACCAGCCGTCATACAATCCAGCATGAAGTCATACCATGAGCGTTCCTGTGCCAGTAGATAACATTCCATTTGCCGACAGCCTTTGCCTTTCAGTTCCAATAAAACACCTAAATGCTCCTGCATGGAACACATGATATTGATGTCGCCAAGTACATATTTGCTTTCATATCCGTATTTTCCATAATCTTCATAAAGCATGTAATTAGATTTCAGTTGTAATACATCACGGATAATCGCCAATGCGTCCGTAGTAGGAAAGCGGACACGAAAGTAATCAATCAATAAGAATAGTGGTTCTTGCGGATTGAAACGCTCAATCTGTTTTTCTATGATTTCTCTTAATTCGTCATTCAATGGCTGTTTTCCTTTTTCAATGCGGTTGTAATATTCACGGCTGATACCACAGGCAACAGCAAGCCTTGTTTGTGTTACTCCGTATTCCTCACGCTTTTGTCTTAGTTCTTCAATAAAGTTTTTATCATTCATTCTTCAATTCCTCCAATCAAAAAAGGCAACTACCATAATTGATAATTGCCTGTCATTAAAAATCTGTATAGAAAAAGCAGTCAATCCTAAGACTAACTGCTTTGTGTGTATGGATATAAAATTGCTTCTAATCTTGAATAGGTATCCAAATTTCAATAACTGAATTATCACTATTCCAATGAAAACGATAATCGTATTTTTCAAAGTGTAGGATAATATCTTTTATAGGAATATACGATGTACTAGGAATAATTTCTTCATAAATCTTGCCATAAGTTTCATATATTTTATCCATAGCACCAATATGCTCCACAACCAAATATTTATAAGACGGTATTTCTTTATACAGAAAGCCCTCTGGGGTAATGGTTCTTTGGGGAATAGAACAGAAATAATAAAGTTTTCCATTTCTTCTTTCCATAAAAGCATATTTTACCCAATTTCCTGATTGTGAAAGATACGCTTTTTTCAAACTACTGTTAAACTTTCTCCAAAACTGTGTACTAATCTGAATATTCTTTTTTTGATAATTAGTCAGTTCTACTTCCTGCCCAATAACTGCAAATGCGTTTAATTCCTTTATAGAAAAATTTATCATTTTACCTTGTGAGAAGTGATAACGGTATAACTGTACGCATTTACCGTTATAATACAATTATCAATCGTTATATACCAGTTTTTTCCTTTTCTTGTGATTTCCGCATTAGAAAGGCTAATTTTTTCTTTGCACCATTCAATTACATTTTCTACATTCAAAGATAAGTTCTTTTTAATTCTAATAACGCCAAGTTCAGTTGTGTGAAGTCTTCCTAAGTTTTCCAGTAATTCATTTTCCATATTTTGATACCTCATTTTTCAGCAAATTTATTTGTATGTTTTATACCCCAATTATAACATTCTCATATCAGCACTACAATAAAAATAATTAAGCACCAATAATCTTATTGAACATCTCCAACCGTAAATCTTTCACACCATCAGTGATAAACACTGAGCTGACAGCAATTACGACAACTACCATAATTGCCTGCACTTAAATTTCTGCAAAAGAAAACGACAATCAATTTCTTATTTTTTGAAATCAACTGTCTTTCTCATATTTACTATTCAATTTTCATAGTGATATAGGTACAATTTATATCACTACTGTAAAAATGGGGTTTTGCCTTATAAATACAGCGTTTTCCGCTTGTTAGTGTATAGTGTTTCTTGTTTTTTGTGCCCCCCTTGTTAGATAACGGGGGCTTTGAACGGCTCGCAAGCTCGCCGAACCGCCGAAGCGAACCGCCCCCTTGCAAGCATGGCGGAAAAATCTTAAGGATTTTCCCGCCAACGTGGTCGGATCGCTCCGTCGGTTTAACAGCTTTTCTGTTTCTCTCTAGTTATCTACGCATATAAATCAAATCGGTTATTCCGTTATAAGTCTGTGTTTTACAAAGCCTTAACTTTATTTCCCTGTCTATGTTGCCCAAAAGACGAACCCCATTTCCTAACAGAGTAGGAATAACAGAAATGTAATATTTATCAATCATATTTTTGCTTACCAACTGCTGAACAAGATTTGCTCCGCCACAAATCCAAATATCCTTTCCTGCTTCTTGTTTTAGCCGTTCCAATAATAAAACAGGATTTTCACTTGTAAAATGAATTTGTTGGGAAGAATTGCACTCTTTATGTGTTAATACATAAGTTGTAAATTTATTATATACCCATTCTTGCGGAGAAAGTTCAGTAACAACCTGATGAGAAGTATTCCACCCCATTAAGACAGTATCTATATCTTTGGTAAATTCTGTATAAGTGTCGATGTTTTCATTGTCATTTCCATGACCATTTAGCCAAGCTACTCCACCATTACCGTCCGCAATATATCCGTCAAGGCTCATGGCAATAAATAAAACTACTTTTCTCATTTTTTCTCTTTTATAAATACAAACAGGAATTTATTTCTCTTTTTTACTCATAAGGGAACAACTGATTGCTACAAATAAACCCATTAAAATCCATGGAAATGCTGCTCTTATAAAATCACTAACCATACTTTATTCCTCCTTAAATTCCAATTTCCTTAGTTCTACAAACTGAAATTTTTGCCTATGAATGTATCTTGTTCTTTATACGCAAACAGGCTTCTGTGTGCATAATCCAATGTCTTGAAAACGGCATTTGAATTAGTCCACAAATATCTTTATTACACCAATAATCAATCAGCCAAATTGCTTTTTCATTGTCGTTTACTACATTCAACGATTCTAAGTATCCTTTTCTTTCTTTCTTTCGGTATTTTTCTTTTCAATTCATCATAAGATAACCGTTCAAGCATTTTCTCAGTGCTTTCCCATACTTCGAAAATATATAAATATAATTCTTCCAGATTAAGCTGTTTTGAAAAGTCTGCAATCTGCTGTTTCATGAGTTCATTTCCTGTTGTAATGATAGGTGAATTGATACGCTCTTGATAATTGCCTGCAAAAAATACTTGTTCATCTTCATTTATCACTGTATGCACAACTATATCTTCAATGCGGAAAATATGCCAAATAGAATAAGCAATCGTCTTACTATGATAACCATCAGCGTTTATGAAGGGGATTGAGTTAAAATCTTCTCTGCATAATTCTTCTTTGAAAGATACTAAGGTTTGTATTAACTGACTTCGTAAAGTAAGTAAAGTATCAATACCCCTCTTATAAGTATCTTTCTTTTTTATTTGTGCCTGCATTGTTTTATTAAGTTCAGACCATTCCTTATTCATATTCAATACTCTCTCAAATTCTGATTTTATCGCCCCATACAAATTATTTCGTAAACAATCGGCGTCAGGACAGAGGAAAAAGCAGACTACATTTAGAATGTATCTGCCCATTCCTCTGGACTGCACACCGATTTTTACCAATTGAACCAAATCGCGTCAGGTTATCCAAGATACTATGGAATTTCAATGTGTTTTCTCTTCCCTGATTTTATCAAAAATAATCGGTTTTGAAAATCTGTAAATTCTTTTACAGACACTTTTGTGGATTGATAGCACGACAAATAGACCTTCCTGGTCAGAAGGCTTTCCAGACATATTTAATTGTATTTTCTACCCCGTAAGGGAATAGGAACCACGGAGTCTGAAGGATGAGAGCTTTCCACCACATACTTCACATTTACAGATATCTTTTTTATACAGAATCAGAAGCTTTTCGGCAACTGTCTTATTTCTTAACTGAGAGAGATATTGCATACTGTTTAAAAGCTTTCTGCATAAATCCATTTTCTCTTTTTTGCTTCGGCAGGAAAGAATACCATAGTGCCGAATACGTACAAACCCTTTAGGGAGCACATGCATAAGAAACATACGTAGGAATTCTGTCCCTTTCACAGTGTAAGGAATCATTTTTCCACCATTTTTGTAGTCCTTGGCAAGATAAGTGACTGTTTCGGATGTCATACTGATAATCCGGCTATTGCTGATGGCAATCCGATGTGTGTATCTGCCCAGATATTTAATCACCGAGTTTGCACCATTAAAGGCTTCTTTGGTATATACAACCCATTCCCTTGCGCGCGACACGAGGTCGCGTAATTAAACTGTTCGGCATTGACCGAACCTGTTATTCCATTAACAGTAGCCTATCGTCACCGAAGCGGCTGGCAACGGTCGTGAGGCAGCATGACGAGAAAAGGTAGCCCTCCCGAAAGGGTCAAGCCGAAGCCGTGAGGCAGAGGCGAAAAGCTGGAAGCAACATCCGGCTGGGGAGCTTGGCTTGTGTAGTATGGTGAATGTAGGTAAATCGCTAATAAACGTCGTTAGTGGGAACCAGGCTAAAGTTGCTGATAAGCCTGAACCAAAAGGTGTGCAGTCGGATGTTCCCCTGTAAGCTGGGAACACATGGACAGACAAGACTGCCGGCGGATAGGCCGCACCTAACCTACACGGTTGATTACGTGAAACGTGGTAAGCCCGCGCTTTCTCCGATATTCGGAAAGCTGACCGCAAGGAAAGCCGATAGAAACGCGGGTAAGGAACGCTGGAAAAAGCGAATGCCGACCTTGTAATGAGGACGGATAGGGATTGAAACAGTATCTCACGCGAAAGCGGGCCAACTTCCAGCAGGTCTATCTTTACGAGAGAATTTACAGAACTTTTGAGAGGAGGAATCACAAATGAACAGGAAACTGTGTGCGCCTGCTGACAAGGCACAAAGCTGGGAAACCATTAATTGGAAGAAAGCGGAGGCCTATGTTAAGAAGCTGCAAATGCGTATCGTAAAGGCTCAAAAAGACGGTCATTACAATAAGGTGAAATCCCTTCAATGGCTGTTGACACATTCTTTCTATGCCAAAGCATTGGCTGTGAAGCGTGTGACAAGTAACAAAGGTAAAAATACCGCTGGCGTAGACCATGAACTATGGAAAACACCAAGAGGCAAATTCGAGGCGATTGATAAACTCAAACGTCGGGGCTATCAACCCCAACCTCTCAGGCGGGTGTATATCCCGAAGAAAAACGGGAAAATGCGCCCACTGAGTATTCCCACGGTGACTTCATACTGCACACCTCCCAACGATGTTTTGGAATGCTGCCTCCAGTTAGCGTGAAGGCAGCTGGTTTATTGGAAAAAGTATCATGTGTAAAGTGCTTTTATGGATTCCAGATTGGAATCATCAATCAGGATTTCCCAGGGCCATCCCTGATGCTGCTTCCTTGCAGGAATCTTACCTGCAGAAATACCGTAGTAGACCTTTCCGGTGGAGATACCCAGCAGGGTGGCGGCTTCCGCCACGGAGATTCCCGTGCGGTTTCTTTGATAGGGTCCAGGGATATCGTGTTTATAACGAATCCATCGGACTCCGGCATATGTGAATGCTTTTCCTTCCGTAGTAGTCAGGCCCTCCTGATTTAACTGATCCGCGATCTCGAAATCGCTCATGACTGCTGCTAATTCCCGGATCCTGGAAACAGTACTGTCTGTGTGCTTTCTACGGTCGCCATAGGGAAGGTTCTTTTTTAAAGAAAGCTGTTCGCATTTTCCACTGCGGAACCGGATGCCGATTGAAAAATCAGGACATCGTTTTTCTTCCAGGACAGTGATATCGTCGATCAGGATGCGGACGATACGTTTCTTTTCTTTCGGCGTAGAAGTTGGTGCATTCCAGATTTTCGGGATCTTTTGTGCGAGATTCAGGATGTCCTGTTCTTCTTTTTCGGAAGGGACCCAGGCTTTTTTTGAATTGTATATGGCATAATCCTGTTTTGCTTGTTCCAGTTCTTTGAGCTTCTGGTTCCAGTTGGATTCCAGGGAGCGGACAACCAGCCTGTTTTCCGGGTCTGCGAGCATAAACTGCCGCTCTGCGCGGTCAGCTTCATACTGTGCGCGTTCGATAGAGAGGAGCCATTGTTTATCTGACATCCTGTTTGCGTCATTGATGCTGTGCATGACTTTCAGGGAGATCTCCAGTTCTGAAGGCTTCATGATGGCGAGGATTTTTTCGGAGACTGCCTGGTCAAGGGCTTCAGCGGGGACGGAGGAGCAGGTTGCTTTATTGCCATGCTCCCAGCGGCCAATGCATTCGTATAAAGGACGTATGCCGCCAGTCCCCGTGTAACGGACAGTCATACGGCGGCCGCATTTCCCGCAGATCAGGACTCCCGTAAGGAGGGCGGCTCCTTCACGAGCGGGGCCGCATCGTTCCGTGTTCGTACGGTTAGAGCCAAGGCGTTTCTGGTTTTCCTCGAATTCCTCCCAGGAGATATAGGCCTGGTGATGCCCGGGGAGAAATACTTTCCAGTCTTCTTTATCAGGAAGACGGACGGGATGGTGTTCGAAATGCCCATCGGAATCAATGGTTTTATTGTCACGGTAGCGCCCATACACATACGCCCCGGCATAAGCAGGATTGTGGATGACACCAAGGACGCGGCTGTGGGTCAGCGTTCCCCATGTGAGCTTTCCGTCCCAGGCGCCTCCGTAAGCGCGTTTGGGAAAAGAAAGATTGTTTTCTGCGAAATACCGGACAACGCCGTAAGCGCTTCCAGAAGTACGAAAGGCCCGGAACAGGGTGGAGAGGGCATGCTGCACTTCTTCATCGGGATCCATGATGGTTTTGCCATCAGGGTCATAAATATAGCCAACAGGAAGTGGGAAACGCAGTTCTCCCCCTAGAAGCGGCGTTTTCTTTCCCACCGATCATACGGGCATGAAGGAAATGAAGTTCCGCTTCGCCCATGGTACCTTTCAGGCCGATCAGAAGCCTGTCATTAAAATCGGACATATCGTAGATACCGTCCTCGTCGATCACAAGGGTGCCGAACAGTCCACAAAGCTCAAGGAGCTTCATGAGGTCGGCTGATGACCGGGCAAGGCGTGATATCTCCAATCCGAACACTGCGCCGACTTCGCCCAGTGATACGCTTGTCACGAGCTGGGCAAAGCCTGGGCGTTTGGATCGTCCGGACCCGGATATGCCGAGATCCCCGTCGATCACGCGGATGTGTTCTTCCGGCCAGCCAAGCGATAATGCTCTTTCTTGAAGGGCGTACTGTCTCTGCGTGCTCTCCTGGTTGAACCGTACCTGGGCCATGGTTGACTGGCGGACATAGACCAGGGCTTCCCGGTTCAGGTGTTCCGCCCGGACTTTGGACGGAACTGATAGGTTCTGCTTCATTTTCATCCTCCTTTTCTGCTGAGAAGAAGGAGATGAAAAGGGCTGAAAGTGCCGATATGAGGTCCTCCGCAAGCCGGGAGTCGTTACCGGTCAGATACATGAGAGTTGTTTCCATTATGGCCTCCTCCTTTCAGGCTAAAGGTCGATCTCTCTGCGCCGGAACAGTTCCAGGTTGATGCCGCTGAGCTCTGTGAGCAGTGCTGTGATATCCTCGTAATCTTTGATGCATTGGGAGACACTGTCTTTATAAGCTTTGGGGACGGAGTCAAGATGCGTCTTCCCATTGTAATAAGAAGAAAGGTATAAGCTTTTGTGCCCCTCTCCGTTGGCACATCTGCAGTTAGGCTTGCCGCATTTGATGGATCTGGTGATCAGGGAAGCCCTCATGACGTGGGCCGGGTCCGGCATTGAGTCGAGGATTTCCTGACGGCGGGCTTTGAGAGTGTCAGTGGTCATGGATTTGTAAGGGTTTCTAATCTTATCAGTATTATTCATGATAAGATTATACCACAGGGAGCAGAAAAAGTCTACCCTGTGGTATTGGAAAAAGCCTATTTATACAGCAGTTCTGCGAGTTCAAGGAGAGATTTTATGGTATCAGCATCAAAATAGCTTTCTGAGAAAACGTTCTGCCCGGTGTCGGTGACCCAGGACTCAGGGACGGAGAAGACATCATCCCCGGAACGGAGCGAGTAGCGGCGCTGTCCATCTACTTTCCGGGTCTTCAGGATGGGAAAACTCTGCCCATAGAGGGGATGGTAGGGATGGAGGATCGTTGCTGTTCCCAAATCCCTGCTGCGATCAAGTGCTTTTTGCTGTTGCCGTGCCAACGATGACAGACCGTGCCATGCAGACATTATATAAGTTTGCATTGGAACCATTGGCGGAAACTCTGGCAGACCCAAACTCCTACGGCTTTAGAATTGGAAGAAGCACACACGATGCCATCGGGCAATGCTTCAACGATTTATGCAGAGCCGGTTCTCCACAATGGATTTTGGAAGGAGATATTAAAGGGTGCTTCGACCACATCAGCCATAACTGGCTGTTGGCAAACATTCCAATGGATAAGGAAATGCTCGGGAAATGGCTGAAATGCGGTTTTGTGGAAACCAAAAAACTCTTTCCAACAGAAGAAGGAACTCCACAGGGCGGCACAATATCGCCAGTTTTGATGAACATGACCTTAGACGGACTGGAGCGCATTCTGAAAGAGAGATTCCCAATGAGACGGGCGGTGGCAGGTAAAACTGTCTATGACCAGATTAACTTCGTGCGATATGCCGACGACTTTATCGTTACCGGGAAAAGCCCGGAAACTTTGCGAAACGAGGTTATGCCTATCATCAAGGATTTTCTTGCGGAGCGCGGTCTGCAACTCTCAGAGGAAAAAACGGTGATTACGCACATCAGCGACGGCTTTGACTTCCTTGGGCAGAGCATTCGGAAATACAACGGAAAATTGCTCATCAAACCATCAAAGAATGCGATAAAATCCTTCCTCAAAAAAGTGCGGGCTATCGTTAGGGAGAACAAAACCGCTACACAGGACTTGCTCATTTGCAAGCTAAATCCTGTCATTCGCGGTTGGGTCAATTACCACCGCTATGTAGTTTCGGCGGATATTTTTGGATTGGTTGACCACAGGATTTTCGAGTGCCTATGGAGGTGGGCTTGCCGCAGACACAAACGGAAAGGCAAGAGATGGATTGCTAATAAATATTGGCATCACATTGATAATCGGACGTGGACGTTTGCGGCGGAGCCTGCATTTCGCGGTAAGGATTTCGATGAAAAATACCTCAAGCTGGAATACGCGGCAAACACGAAAATTATTCGCTTCAAGAAAATTGCCGCTGAAGCCAATCCGTTCGATGAGAAATGGACGGGATATTATGAGGAACGTGACGGTGAAAGAATGCTGAACAGCACCAAAGGGCGGGAAAAACTCGTCAAAATCTGGAACAGCCAGAAAAGGTGCTGCCCTGTCTGCGGAGAAAAAATCACATCTGAAACAGGGTTTAAAACGCATTTCGTCACGGGAAACAACAGGAAATGGCCTGCTATTATGGTACATCCCTGGTGTCACCGAAATCTGCATGAACCAGGTTACCTGATTTGAGCCGGGTTTCGTTTTACACGAGGCCTTACGATAGGCTTGAGCCGTATGACGGGAAACTGTCACGTACGGTTCTTAGGGGAGGGGCTGGCAGTAATGCCAGTCTCTTACCCGACATAAAGCGTATCTAATAGTTCTTTGAAAGTATAATGATTTTGAAATTTTTGTGATGTTCCAGAGTATTGCAGTTTTCCTGATTCACGAAGCAGTTTGAGTTCTTTCAGGTAATGTTTCTTAAATACAGCTGACATCACTTTTACTGGAAAGAAAAACTTTTTTCCTTTATCTTTCCAATGATTAGTGGAATCCAGACCACCGCCAAGAACTATAGTGTGAAGATGGGGATGATAATTCATTCTTGAACCCCAGGTGTGAAGTACACAAATGTATCCGATTCTTGCTCCAAGATGTTTTGGATCAGAAGATAGTTCAGTCATAGTCAGATGTGCTGCATGATACAGTGCATCATATAAAAGCTTCTGATTCGAATACACTAAAGGATACAGTTCTTCCGGAATTGTAAATACGGTATGAAAGTACGGAACATCAAGTACATTTTCCTGCTGTTTATCAATCCACTCATCGACTTCCATACCCTGACACATCGGACAGTGTCTGTTCTTGCAGGAATTATAATGAATGTACTTCTTGTGACAGGATTCACATTCACTGATATTAGCTCCCATTTCGGCAGTTTTGCATTTGGAGATACATAGTGCTGCCATATGCTGTTCGGAAGAAAAAAGATGTGTTTCACTGTATTTCGGAAGGAACTGATGAAAAACATCCTGAATGGTGATTACATTACTCATTAGAATCACCATCCTTTTTCTTAGGTTTGCGACCGCGTTTTTTCTTTTGTGGATGATCTAATGGGCTTTTAATTCCCATTACTGTTTTGTTGGAGATATGGATATAAACCTGTGTCGATTCCAGACAGCGATGTCCAAGCATAGACTGGACATAATTAATGGGAACACCCTGTTCAATCATGTGACTGGCAAAGGAATGACGGAGAGTGTGAGGATGAACGCTTAATCCTGCATCTTTTCCAACAGCTCGAAGCATAATCTCAACACCACTTACTTTTAGTGGTTCATGAGGTTCATCCAAAGAAACAAACAGATAGTCTCTTTTAATAGGGTAACTTCTCCAATACTCTTTTAAGAGTTCAAGTGCCCGGTATGAGAGTATTGTCCAGCGGTCACGATGATTTTTGCTTTGGGGAACATAAACCTGCATCCTGCTCATGTATATATCTTCAGCCCTAAGCTTCACAAGTTCTCCGACTCTAAGTCCTGATGAATAAAGCAGTGCAATGATTGCTTTGTTTCGGATGTGTGAAGCAGTAGCAATCAGAGCTTCCACTTCACTAAGTGAAAGAACTTCTGGAAGACGTGCATCAATTCGCATTCTGGGAACAATGTCCTGATCCCAAGGTATATGAAGTACATGTTTATATAGAAATGCGATGGAAGAATTATAAAAGTTACATGTGGAAGCAGATACTCCACTTTTCCTTTTGAAAAGAATAAATTCTCTGGCATCCTGTAGACAAAGTTCTTCCATAGGTTTATTACCTGTCCATTTCATAAAAGAAGTGATATTTGATATATAAGTTTCTGCAGTTCTAGAAGAACGGTTACGAATCAGACATTCCTCTTTAAGCTGTTCAAAATATTTTTCGTACATAATAAATCCTCCATGTAAAAGTCAGCAATTCAAGGTATCACTGCTTACATGGAGGTGCATTGGAATAATAAAACCGCTTGCTAAAAGAACGGTTTGGTGTTAATCTTTTCATAGGCAGTGGTAATGTCGATCCTGTTTGATTGTTGGTTGTGGTGACTTAACAATACTACTTGTAGGACTTGGTTTCCACTGCTTTTTTATGTAGGAATAGAAAAACTGCGCCACAGCCTTGGCAGGCCATCGCGCAGCGATTTGGTTCAACTGGAATTTGTCTTACAACAATTTATATATGCATAAAAAGCAATATATTTATGAAAACACCCTAAATCCAAAATTTACTCAATTCATTTTTTCCTTACATAAAATGTTCTCGTATATTTCACTTCCTCACCAAGTGTTTCCCCTATCAAAACTTCAAAATCATTGATATCAAATTCTGGAAAGAATGTATCTCCATCTTCAATATTTAAATCTACTTCTGTGATATACATTTTATCTACTATTTGCAAAGCTTCCTTAAATAGTCCATATCCACCAGATATGTATACATCTCGTCCTTTAGCCAATAATAATGCATCTTCTAATGATTTAACTGAAACTAAATTATCTCCTTGATACTCTGTTGTGGTGGAAACAACAATATTCATTCTATTAGGCAACGGATGACCGATTTCTTCATAAGACTTTCGCCCCATAATAACCACATTACCCGTTGTTAACTCTCTAAATTGCTTTTGTTCTCCCTTTATTTTCCATGGTATATTACCATTCTTGCCTATAACATTATTCTTTGACCTCGCAACAATCAAACCTATCATCTATTTCATCCTCCATAATATGATGTCGTACCTGTGATTCCATCAAGTGCACCACATCTTAACAAACTCAAAATTATCTCGAACTAACCAGCTCGACAAATTCCTTTTTTGTCTTCATCTGCATTATATCATATTGTTATAAGCATTGCCATTTCTTTTCTGCTTTTGAAAAGTTACTTATCAGCCTATGTTTTGTAAAGGGTGATATTCAGCATTTCTCACGCAACAAGCCCTTGACAAACCATAGACTAATAAGTTTTAAGGTAATCAAGCAGAAATGAAATAGTCTGCTGTTTCACGGCAACAAAAAAGAGATACCAACACACTTATGTAGTATCTCTTAGTCTAGTAGCAATATTCTTTTGTTTGCAAGCAGGTAAACATGGGCTGTTTCTTAATATCTTTTTGTTTGGGAAACACCCTTTTCCCATTTATTAACGGCCGGCGCAGTGACGCCCAGATAGCGCGCCACCTGTTCCTGTGTCAAATTCAATTGCTTTCGTTTCTCTCTGATTACTTGAGGCAGTTTCATAAAAAACTCCTTTCCTTCTTCAACGGTATCTTACTCGTATTTTAGCATTGGAGTTCTTCTAATGATATTGACCGGTTATTAAGTTTTCATCAAAAAACTTAACTGTTATTCATATATTTGCGCTGATTTCCTGCTCCAAACCACCTCAACCTAAGCGGATTGGCTTGTATGCGGCGATTATATTTTTTGCTTCCTCAAGCACGCGGGCTTCGCTCTCCACTCCAAAGGACCAGTACTTAAACAAGATATTATTGCTGCCGCCTGAAACCATAACTACGATTTTGAGCATTCCGACATATTCTAAAGTCGTAACGTTCATCGTCAGCCAATTGCCTCCGCGAAAGGAATATCGTTCAAAAACCTGGATACAGCACCGAACCCCATTGATCTTTGTACGGAACTGATGCCGGATCTCAGAAAAAAGCTTTTCACGCTGCATCGCCTGCTCCAGATAACGGGTAAATTCATCGATATTTCCCTGCATTTGCGTTACAAACTTTCCCATAGATTTGCCTTTCTCTATTTAATTGAACCTATTCACCGTATAAAATTGGTCCGTGCGCTCTTCTCTGCCTGGGGCGGCTGGATTCGTTCTGCCGACCAACTAATCAGCAGGTCAGACAGAGGTTCGAAATTGGCCGGACAATCCTCTTTCATCTCTAAAATTCTCTGCTCCTGCTCGCCCAAAAGCGGCAGCAGCTGATGATGCTTATGTATGTAGGTTCCAGTTTTGCAAAAATGCTCCGCCTGCATGACAAAAACCGCCGCTTTACATAATGCATTCAAAGCTGCCGGTTCTTTTCCATGCAAAAAGTTGTGGAGGCACCCATGATAAATGGCGCAGGCTCCCATATGGACCGCCTTTGCTGCGCTGTCCCCATCGTCCAGCTTGATCAGCTCTTCCAGGCTGCCGTATACGGGGATCGTATCGTAATAAAACTGGAACAATTCCCCTTGCTCCCAATTCTGCAGCTCGGCTTTTCCGGAGATAAAACCGCACAGCCGGTCTCTGCAGGGCAGGCTTTCTACAGTCCTTTCATATTGCTTGATATCTTCAAAGGACAGGGTATCGAAAATCACCACCACATCGATATCGCTGTCAGGCCCCGCCTCTTCCCTGGCCTGGCTTCCCTGCAGGCCGATAAAAAGGACGTTCTCTTTAAATTGATTCAGGATCGCATCCTGAAAGTCTTTCATCCATTGTTTAATATCCATATCTATAACCCTATGATCTCTTTGATCAGCTTGTTTGTCTGCAGCATTTCTTCTCCGATCTGATAGGCGGACAACAGCTCTTCGGCAGCCGCCGCAGCTTTCTGCTCATCGTTTGCAAATACAGTAGCTAATGTTTCGCCTTCCAGCGCCGCATCGCCCACTTTCTTGTGGAGATAGATTCCCGCCGTCATATCGATGGCATCACCTTTGGCAGCCCTGCCGGCCCCTGCGTGCTGAGATGCGATTCCCACCTGACGTGCCTTAATCTTTTGGATAAATCCGGCCCCAGGGCTGGTCACTTCCACTGCGAACTGATGCTGAGGAAATAAGCCGGCATCATCGAGGATCCTTGGGTCTCCTCCCTGCCCCTTTATAAAGAGGCGCATTTTTTCCAAGGCAGCGCCGCTTTGCAGGCTTTCACCGGCCATACGATAGCCCTCCTCAGGGGAAGCTGCTTTTCCGCCCAAATAAACCATGATCCCGGCCAAAGTCTGCGAAAGCAGGGTAATGTCCTCCGGTCCATTGCCCTTGAGCGTCTCGATGGCTTCGATCACTTCCAGGCTGTTTCCCACTGCCCGGCCCAGGGGCTGATCCATATCCGTGATAACTGCCGCAGTCCGCTTTCCGTCCGCATTGCCGATCTCCACCATCAGCTCGCCCAGGCGGCGGGCATCTTCCAGGCTTTCCATAAAAGCGCCGTCGCCGCACTTTACGTCCAACACAATAGCATCGCTGCCGGAAGCCAGCTTTTTGCTCATAATGCTGGAAGTGATCAGACTGAGGTTCTCCACCGTACCCGTCACATCCCGCAGCGCGTAAATTTTTTTATCAGCCGGAGCGATGCTGCCGGTCTGTCCGATAACGGAAATGCCGTTTTCATTGACCAGATTGACAAACTCCTGCTCCTCCAGCGTTGTCCGAAAACCTGGTATGGATTCCATCTTGTCCACCGTGCCGCCGGTAAAGCCCAGTCCTCTTCCGCTCATCTTGGCGATGGGCACGCCGCAGGCGGCGGCCATGGGGCCCACGATCAAAGTCGTTTTGTCTCCTACGCCGCCGGTACTGTGCTTATCCACTTTGATTCCCCGTATGGCCGACAGATCCACAATATCGCCTGAATCCCGCATAGCGGTCGTCAGGGCATAGGTTTCTTCCTTATTCATGCCGTTGAAATAAATGGCCATCAGCAGGGCGGACGCCTGATAATCTGGAACTGCGCCTTCCGTATATCCCTTAACAAAGAACTGGATTTCTTCTTCGGTCAGGACGCCTTTGTCCCTCTTTTTTATGATCATATCATTCATATTCATTTTCATGTCCCCCTGTCTTGAACCGATCTATTTTTTGATCTGATTGAAAAAACTTTCTCCAATGGCCGTTTTCTTTGCTCCCAGCATTTCACAGACAGTCGCCCCGATATCAGCAAAGGAACTGCGGATCCCCAGATCGACCCCGCTGCGTATCTCCGCTCCTGCGATCACTACCGGAACATGTTCTCTCGTATGATCCCATCCACTGTGTACCGGATCGTTGCCGTGGTCCGCACACAGGATAAGCACATCGCTGTCTTTCATGGCCGCCAGAATTTCCGGAAGGCGGGCATCGAATTCTTCAATGGCTTTTCCGTAACCCTGGGGATCTCTCCTGTGCCCATACTTGGAATCAAAGTCCACCAAATTGGTGAAAATCAATCCCTCAAAGTCCATATTGAGCGCTTCAATGGTTTTATCAACGCCATCCATGTTGCTGACGGTATGGACCGCCTGAGTGATTCCCTGGCCGTCGAAAATATCCCGTATCTTACCAATGGCATAGGTTTCCTTTCCCAGCTCCGCCACATGATCGAGCATGGTTTTTCCGGAGGGAGAAACGGCATAATCCTTCCGGTCGGCCGTTCTGCTCCGTTTTCCATCCTCCAAAACGTAGGGACGGGCAATGACCCGGCCGCAGGACCAGTCGCCCTGGAGCATTTCCCGGGCAATTTGACAAATATGGTAGAGCTCCTCCAGGGGAATCACAGCCGTATTGGCCGCAATCTGAAAAACACTGTCCGCAGAAGTATAAACAATGGGGTTTCCCGTTTCCTCATGCTCCGGCCCCAGCTCATCAATGATCACCGTTCCCGAAGCCGTGCAATTTCCCAGGACCTCTCTGCCTATGGCCTTCTGGAATTTCTCGATAAATTCCTGGGGGAATCCATCTGGATACGTCTTAAAAGGCACTTCCGTATATAGTCCGGCGATTTCCCAGTGGCCGGTAATGGTATCTTTGCCGTTGGATTTTTCCCTGAGCTTGCCGAAGGAGCCTGCAGGATCGCTGACTGCAAAAGCCCCGCCCGCGGCCCCCTGAATATTTCCAAAACCCAGTCTTTGCAGGTTTGGCATGGAAAGCTGAGGGTATTGCTGGGCAATATGGCCCAGCGTGTCCGCCCCCTGATCGCCGTAACGTCCCGCGTCCGAAAGCTCCCCCACGCCCAGACTGTCCAGTACAAGAATTGCTGCTCGTTTCATGATCATCACTCCTTTATCCGTACAGGCCTGCAGTTGAGATAGTCCAAAGAGACCAGCCTGTACATTACCCCGTTATAAGTTCCCTGTAATCCATTTTTGAAAGCCTCTTTTCCATGAAGATGGCCGTATACCACTTGACTGACGCCTGCCCTGGAAAAGGCATCCGTAAAACCTGAGCCCTGGGCCTGACCTGCGGACGGCGGAAAATGCAGGACGCCGATGATACGATCGCCGCCGCCTTTTTCTTTGGCATCCGTAAGGGACATCTCCAGTCTCAAAAGCTCCCGCTTATAGATTTTTTCATCCTGCTGGGTAAAATCGTCATTTCCCGGGCAAATCCACCCCCGGCTGCCGCACAGAAAACAGCCTTCTGCTTCAAAGGCCGTATTCTGTACAAAATGGATCGAATCATAAAGGCTGTTGAGCTTTCCGATTCCGCTCCACCAGAGATCGTGATTTCCCTTGAAAATCACTTTTTTCCCAGGCAATCCGTCGATCCAGTCCAAATCCGGGATCGCTTCCGAAAGCTTCAGCCCCCAGGAAATATCCCCGGCCAAAACGATGGTATCTTCCGGCTTAATCAATTCCAGCCAGTTCTTTTTCAATTTTGCCGCATGATCGATCCACGCACTGCCGTATATGTCCATGGGCTTTTCAACGCCCGGAGCAAAGGACAGGTGCAGATCGCCAATCGCATAAATGCTCATGTCAATTAGCTCCTTCAGTCAATATCATCTGTAAAGTCCAACAACGTTTTACTGTCTTCTTCCGCCAGGCTGGAGACGCTGCGCAGCTTGCGCTGAATGCTCCTGGTCCTGGTGCCGATCAGCTTGTCCAGCTCGGAATTGGCCTGATTGATCCGGTTTTGAGTCGCGGCCAGTACGTCTCCGAATTTATCGAACTCGGTTTTGACTGCCCCCAGAACATCCCATACCTGACTGGAATGTTTTTGAATCGCCAAGGTCTTGAAGCCCATCTGCAGGCTGTTGAGCAGGGCCGCCATGGTGGTGGGCCCTGCGATATTGATCTTGTAATCCCGCTGCAAGGTTTCCACCAGTCCCCGGCGCACCACTTCCGCATAAAGCCCTTCGAAAGGAAGGAAGAGAATGGCAAAATCCGTGGTCGCGGGCGGCTCCACGTATTTATCGTGGATATCCTTTGCCGATTTTTTCACAGCTCGTTCCAGCAGCTTGCCGGTTTCCTGGATCATCAGAGGATCGCCGCCATCGTAAGCATCCATCAAATTGGCATAAACGTCGGCGGGAAACTTGGCATCGATGGGCAGATAGACAGCTGCATCCCCCTCCCCCGGAAGGCGGATGGCGAATTCCACCCGTTCACTGCCGGAAGGCTTGGTGCGGACATTTTCCTCATACTGATCGGGAGCCAGAATTTGTTCCAGGATGGCTCCCAGCTGGATCTCGCCCAAGATGCCTCTCGTCTTAACATTGGAAAGCACCTTTTTCAAATCCCCCACACCCGAAGCCAGGGTCTGCATTTCTCCCAGCCCCTTGTACACTTGTTCCAGCCGCTCGCTGACTAGCTTAAAGGATTGGCTGATGCGGGTTTCCAAAGTCTTTTGCAGCTTTTCATCCACTGTATGCCGCATCTGCTCCAGCTGCCGGTTGTTATCGGCAGTCAGGGCAGCGAGCCGCCCTTCCATGGTCTGCCGTATCTGTTCCATCTTATGTTCATTTTGTATGGTCATGCTGGCAAACTGCCGGTTCATCTCCGCCAATCGTTTATCCTGAGCCTCCGCAGATCCCCGCTGGTTGACGGCCAGCATTTCGCCCAGGGCTTTGACGCTGCTCTGAACCAACTGCAGCGTTTCCTGCCTGGATACCTGTATCTGCTGCTCCAGATCCCGTTTTGTCTCTTTAATAAGCTGGGCCTGCATACCGGAACGGCTGAGGGCACTGATCTTCAGCAGCGCAAAAACAAGCAGCACAACAGCAGCCAGCGCTGCCGAAAGTGTGATATATTCCATAGATTTACCTTTCGTATTTTTGATTGATTGCTTTAATCCGCTCCGCTACTTGCTGCCGCAGACTTTCCGGAGCCAGGACTTCCACACTGCCGCCGAACTGGATCGCCCAGTAAGCGATCGCTTGCTCATTTGCCTTTACCCGCACCAGATACCCGTCTTCTTCCCGGGAAATCTCAATGTCTTTTCCCAGCCAGTCGATGGCATCGTTGATCCCCCATTCTTCCACCTTTAAGGTGATCATCGAGGATTTTCCGGAAAACATATAAAGATGCTCCGCCATATGGGTCGGCAAATCCAATCCGTTTTTCAGCTCCTCCACCTCTTCCAGCGGCTTGGCGTCCAGATCTAGAATCTCCGTATCGGTGATCTTTTCTACGCGGAAATGGGTGACATTATTGTATTTGTTCACGTTGCCGATCAAGTAATAGCGCCCATTGGCAACTACGATCTGATAGGGGTTGACCAGATGTTTGTTTTCTGTTGTGTGGTGCAGCTGTTTATCCGGTCCGTATTTATTATAGAAAAAGGAGATCTTTTTCCTGTCTTCAATTGCTCTGCTGATCTGCTCGATGGTATGGAAGAGTTCATTTCCTTCATCCCTCTCCATCCGTTCAATGTTATAGACGTGGCGCATCTGTTTTTTAAAAAAGACGCTGGATTGGTTAATCAGCTTCTCAATCAAATCCTGCGCCTGCTTTTCCGGTATATGGCGGGAAGCCATCACACTGTCGATCAAAAGCCGCAGCTCGCCGTCTCCGAATTCACGTTTTGCTAGAAACCACCCCTTCTTCTTAGTGTGGCGGATTTCGTAGCCCATATCCTGTAAATCGCCCACATTTCTCGATACCGCTTTGCGCTCGCAGACGATGCCAAAGTCCCGTTCCATAATTTCAACGATCTCTTTTTGCATCAGCGGGTGATCCTGGTCTGAGTATCTGCGGAGAATTTCCAGGATATAGAGGATATAGAGTTTTTTTACTTGTCCTTTACTCATCGGTTTCTTCCCCGTCCTCCAGGGGATATTCCTCCGTATAGTCGGTATAGACGATGTCCAAATCGTGAAGAGCCTGATTAACATCCTTTTTGCACTGTTCTACTTTTGCGAAAATTTCCTTGTAAGTGGACAATTTAGCCTCTTCCTTCATGGCTTTCTTTTTTAGAAAAACCTGCAGCTGCACATACACATCACACAGGGCGATAAACAAGGACAACGCCCGGCTGAAGCTTTCCGCCACCTCTTTTGAAGCCTGTTCATCGATTTGAATATGAACGATATCGATCTCCTGGGCCAGCCTTTTACAAGCTTTCAATTTTGCGATGTTGCCGTCATAGTCCTTCTTGCGGAATATGCTTCGAAACTGAGAATCGTTGATAATCTGCTGCTCCGCTTCTTTAAATTCTTCCACAACGTCGATATAAAAATGTTCGATCCTTTGGATCAGTGTTCGATAGTCTGACATTGATTTCCTCCGCTTCTACTTTTCGGACATATTTTCTATCAGCTGTTGATAACGATTCAGATCGCTGTCACTGAAAGCAACCAACAGGATTGCCATCTCATACTCCTTTAGGAAATCCAGGCAGGCTTCCACTGCGATTTGAGCGGCCTTTTCTTTTGGATAACCATATACGCCTGTGGAAATAGCGGGAAAGGCGATGGAGGCCAGCTGATTTTCTCTGGCCAGCTTCAAGCTGTTTTGATAGGCATTCTTCAGAAGCTCCGGTTCACCCTGCTCCCCTCCGTGCCATACCGGCCCTACCGTGTGGATCACGTGCTTGGCCGGAAGTTTATATCCTTTGGTTATCTTGGCTTGTCCCGTTTCGCAGCCGGCAAGGTTCCTGCACTCTTTTAGCAGTTCTTTGCCCGCTGCCCGATGAATGGCTCCGTCCACGCCTCCGCCGCCCAGCAGCGTCCGATTAGCAGCATTGACGATAGCGTCTACGTTCAGCTTTGTGATGTCTCCTTTTATCGCTTTCAGGCTCATTGAGCATCATCCTTTCTTTTTCTTCTCTCATTCGGTCCCGTTCTTTCTTGTAAGCGTTACTGCGTGTTTCTTTTAAATAGTCGTTCCACAGAACAAGAACTAAAGCAATGGCGATCAGCATGAAAATCCAAGGTAAAATTAACAACATATTGTATGCACCTCCGTCTGTTCTACTTGATATGGTTATACCCGTTCTCTTGATAGTTAAACTATACCAAAGTCTATGTCCGTTTTTCGGTGCGTATGCGAAATTTCTTGAAATTTTTTTAAAAATTTTTTCCCGCCGGGTCTGGCTGCCTTTTTTATCGCAGCAAGACGACGGTAATTCCCCGGTTTCCATCGATATAGCGGCTGAAGTCCCTCAGCTGAGGACAATAATCGATAAACACTTTTTTCTTGGAATACCAATCCTCGCCGGCTATGGCTTCTTTGATCACTCCCCGCAGGAGCGGTTCTTTCAGTTTGCTTTTCGTCGCGACCTTAATCGCTCCGCCCGTGCCTGTGGAACCATATCCGTGTACAATGACCGCAGCTTTGCAGCCGCTTCTCTGGGCGGTGGTCAGATCGTTGACCAGGTTGCGCATTGCCTGGGGAACAGTCGGATATCCCCGTTCCAAATTAATTTCTTTTACTTTTACCATTACCATTTTATCAAATCCTTTACCACTTCGCCCGCAAGGATCAGCCCCGCTGCCGGAGGCACGAAGGAAACGCTGGCCGGAACGCCCCGCTCCGCCTGCTCTGCAGGTTCTTCTCTGGAATAAACGACTTTCAGGTCTAAAATTCCTCTGCGGCGAAGTTCTCTTCGCATGACCTTGGCCAGGGGGCACACAGAGGTCTTGTCAATGGTGGTCACTTCAAATCGGGTCGGATCCAGCTTGTTGCCTGTTCCCATGGATGAGATGACAGGCACTTTTGCTTTCCTGGCCCTGACAATCAGATCCAGCTTGGCAGTCACCGTATCGATGGCGTCCACCACATAATCAAATCGTGTAAAATCAAATTCGGTCGACGGCAGAAAAAAGCATTTATGAGCCGTCACCCGAATCTCCGGGCCGATGTCCAAAATCCGCTCCTTCATGACCTCCACCTTGTCCCGGCCCACCGTGCTTTCCGCGGCTATGATCTGCCGGTTGATGTTGGTCACATCCACCTTATCCTTATCAATGAGATCAATAGCACCGATTCCGGCCCGCGCCAGGGCTTCTGCGGCAAATCCGCCCACGCCTCCGATTCCGAAAACAGCTACCCGGCTGTTTTGCAATTTGTCGATTCCATCTTGTCCCAATATTAATTTTGTCCTTGTAAAACGGTCATTCATCATGTTGTTCCATATAACTTCCTATTATTTGATATACCACATCTGAACGATATCCCAGCCCAGTCAGCCGACGCCCCATCTTAGCCATCAGCTTTTCATCTATCTGCTTTCCAGCCGCGATTTTGGCCGCCTGCTTTTTCGCCCTTTCCATCTCCGTCTCTTCGCTTTCATATTCTTCGAATGCGATTTCAATGGTAGCGCGGTCGACGCCTTTTTGTTCCAGTTCTCTTTTGACCCGGTAGGCGCCCTTCCCCTTGCCAAAGGCATAATCAAAATATTGGCGGCAATAATCCTGGTCGTCCAGATAATGGAGCTGGCTTAGCTCCCGGATCACCTCTTCGATTTCCTGCTGGGAAAAGCCTTTTGCCTGCAGATGCTCTTTCATTTCACGGCAGGTCCTGGCTCTCGGCCCCAGATACCTGAGAGCTGAATCTTTAATATCCATAGCTGCTCCCCGCCGTGGCTGCCACGCACTTATCCCCCAGCGCTGTCTTGAGGTCGCAGATGGCGTCGATTCCTGTGCAGTGGACCGGCATTATCAGATCCATTTCTTCTTGTATGATCTGGTCCACCACCTTTTTTCTCATATCTTTCCCAGCGCTGTAAAGATGCATACCCGCTGCCAGCACCGCGATCCGTTCGCCGTCAAACAGTTCCCTGGCCCGGCGGACTGCCGCAACGACGCCCCTGTGGCTGCATCCCGAGAAAACGTACAGTCCTTCCGGTTCCCGGATGACGAGAATTTGTTCGTGATCCATGGGGTCCGGCTCATAGCTGCCGTCTTGACATTTCCGGTAAAAACTTTCCGCGGGCTCAAATCCGGGAATCTCAGGGATAGTTCCCGATATAACAATATTTTCTGAAATCCACTCTGGGCCATTTGTACGGACGATCCTTGGATCGATCATGCTCCGCTGGTGATCGTTCCAGCGAATTCCGCAGGTCTGACTCTCCCACTTACCATCTTCCTTTCCGTAAGTTTCATAGAAAGCGCCCTGGTGAATGTAGATGGGAGCAATCTGATTCAGCTCGCAGAACTGCGGTACTCCCCCAGTATGATCGTAGTGGCCGTGACTGATGACCAGTGCTTCCACCTGGGAAAGGTCCACGCCCATCGCTCTTGCATTTTGGGCAAACAGTGGAGAAGCCCCGGTGTCAAACAGCAGCTTTCGCCCTTGGGCCTCTATGTATATCGATAACCCGTGTTCTGCTATGCAGCCGGGTCCGTCGGTCTTATTCTCCATCAGAATTTTGAATCTCATCATCTGCCTCCTTTTTCTTTCCTGACACACTCAGGCCTACAACTCCGACAATGATTAAAACCGTGCAAACGATATGATACGCAAGGAGAGGTTCTCCCAGCACCACAACGCCGGCTATAATGGATATAGCCGTGGAAACATTGCCGAAGATCGTAGCCTTTACCGCTTCCATCTTGCTTAAAGAATAGCTCATCAGCTGGGCAGAAAGCAAAATACAGCCCACGCCCAGATAAGCCGTTGCTATAATAAATTCCGGGTGGGAAAAGGGCTCAAAGTAGGTGTGAAGCGTCCCAGAAAACAGTCCCTGGACCAGGAAAGCCAGGTTGAAAATCACGCAGCCGCCGATGATAATGGCCGCAGAGATTTCAATGGGTTTGTATTGGTCGCGGACATAACGCATAAAAACATTGCTGATGGCCATGGAAATGCTGGAAAGGACCAGCAGGATTGCGCCGCCGATGTTAAGGGTGACAGTGGTGCTGCCCATAACGATCATCACGATCAATGCCGCTACAGTCAAACAAACAAAAATATTTTGAAGGACAGAGGATTTTTCTCCCAAAAACAGTGAAGCGATGATCTTAGCGATAATCGGGATGATGGCAAAAATTATGGAACCTTCAATGGAAGTAGAAAAGATAAGTCCCACCACCTGCAAAACCATGAATCCTACGTAAAAACCCGCCGTCAGGATCAGATTTTTTTTCGGCTTGCCACGCAGATTGATTTTTCCAATGCGCAATGCCAGAATAATTACCAGCGCCAGGAACGCAAAATTATATCGGTGTACCAAAATTTGAAGGCTGCTAGCAAGCGGCACGCAGGTCTTGACACCTAAGAACGAAAACCCGACTAAAATAGAAAACAGTATTGCAGCGCCATATCCTTTCACACTATTTGTCTTATCCATAATTCTCTCTTTTCTTTCATGCAGCAGGATCCTTTGATCCCCGCACAAACATCGAAATCAATAAATTCTACACTGGTATCCTTCAGAGTCGAAAAGCTACGAAGCCGTTCGGTAAAGCCGTCGCCCGTGTATTTGGCGTAGGCCTCCTTTCTTGCCCAAATTTGGAAGAATCCTGATTCTCCCCTCGATTGGACATATTCCCTCTCGTCAGCTGTATAGTAACGTTCTGCGATTTTTTCTCTGCGGCAGCCGCGAATCTCTTGCACATCCACCCCCACCGTCCCAGTATCCATCAGGCAGACCCACAGGCTCCCGGTGTGGCTGACCGAAAATTCAATCGGAACTTCCTGAAAATATGGTTTTCCCCGCTCGGTTCGCAGAATACGACCGGAAACCGTCCCCAAATTCAAACGCTCTTCATATATGTAGCGCTCGGCGGCACGTCGGACCAGTTCCTCTGTTCGCTGCCGCCCTTCCCGGCCTCCTTGATAACCTTCATATACGTATAAATACATTTTTAACTCCAAAACAGCGGAACCTGACAGTTCCGCTGTGTATATTTCTGTTCTCCCTTTACCGTCCTAATCGGCTTTTTCCATGCGGTCCAGAATTCTTTGGTAACCTTCGGCGCCGTATACCAGACATTTGTTGATCCTGCTGATCGTAGCCGTGGACGCTTTTGTCAGGTCCTCAATTTCACTGTAAGTTTTCTTTTCTGAAAGCAGCTTGGCCACCTGCAGCCGCTGTGCGATTGCATGAATCTCATTAATTGTACAGATGTCTTCGAAAAAGCGGTAACAGTCCTCCTCATCCTCCAGCAGCAAGATTGCCTTGAAAAGTTCATCAATGTCTGCGCGTTTGAATTTTGATTCGTAAGCCATATGATATAGCTCCTTTCATCCTTACTTCAACACATTACAGTACAATTATAGCACCCGGCAAAATGACCGTCAACACTTTTTACTTTCACGCCCTAAAGCGCGCCTGCAGCTTTTTCTGTAAAAATTAAAATTTGACAAGCTTCCGCATATTGTCATATAATTCCTTTAGTATATAAATAAAGGGGAAGAACATTGGATTACATATTATTAATTGTTGGATTCATACTGCTTGTTAAAGGAGCGGATATTTTTGTAGATGGAAGTTCGGATATCGCACGGTATTTCAGCATTCCATCCTTTATCATCGGCCTGACCATCGTCGCCTTCGGGACCAGCGCCCCCGAGGCTGCCGTCAGCATCACAGCGGCAACTACCGGCCAGAACGGCATCGCCGTGGGCAACGTGATCGGCTCCAATTTATTTAACTTGCTCATTGTTCTTGGGGCCTGCTCTCTGCTCAAGCCATGTCCCGTACAGCCGCACATTTTAAAGAGCGAATATCCCCTCTCTATCATAGCCGCGCTTCTGTTTCTTGTTTTAACGCTTACCGCCCTTGGCTCCGGCACAGCCCTTTCTCTATCCAGGCCGGACGGCTTGATCCTTTTGGCAGTCTTCGCGTTTTTTATCATATCGACGATCCGCAAGGCAATCAAGCAGCCAGTCTTTGAGTCTGCTTCCGGGGAAAAGAAGCCTTCTCTGCCCAAAGGAATTTTGTTTGCGTTGATCGGACTGGCCGCTGTTATTTTCGGCGGACAGCTGGTGGTGGATAAAGCCAGCGCCATAGCTGCCTCTTTCGGCGTCAGCCAGACGCTCATCGGCCTGACCATCGTCGCGATCGGCACATCCCTGCCTGAACTGGTAACGAGTATTGCCGCCGCCAGAAAGGGAGAAACGGATATCGCCGTCGGCAACGTAATTGGCTCCAATTTGTTCAACATTCTCTTTGTGTTGGGCGCTTCCGTGACCGTCCACCCCATTCAGGTGGAAGCGATTTCGATTTATGATGCCTGGATTTTGATCGGCGCCAGCCTTCTGGTCATGATTCCCGCGCTTATAAAAAAAGAAATCCGCAGGGGCTGGGGACTTCTTTTTATTCTTGCATATTTTGTTTACAGCTATTATATCATTGTGCGCTGATCGTTAGCCATTCACGCTTTTTATATATGATTTCTCCTTCCGATATGGTCATATAAACTTCTGTTCGGTAAAAATCCGCCGCATCCGTATCAAAGAGATTTTGCTCCATCACTACTAAATCTGCATGTTTACCCACTTCTAAAGAACCTGTCATATCCTCAATCCCCATGGTATTGGCTCCGTTGATCGTAAATGCATCCAGTGCCTCTTCCAGATCGATGGCTTCTGCGGCATTTAAAACATCTTTCAAAATCGTATGGTCCTTCCCATACAAAGTTCGCAGCAGGGCAATCTGCATGCCCGCCGGAGGATATGGCTGAGGTGTCACGCCGTAATCGCTGCCGGCCGACACGATAAGGCCCAGGTCAAAGAAGCTTTTCATGGGATACTCCAACTCTGCCCGGTTGCCTAAAAAGGGAAGCTCGATGTTTTCGTAGTAGCCGGGAGCTTTGACAAACCAATAGGGATTTGATGAGATTCGTATATCCAACGCTTTCAGCCGCTGATAGTCTTTCGGATCTACCAACTGCATATGGGCAGCCACTGTGTTTCGCAGTTTTTCTCCATTTTTCTGATGGACGAATTCCATTGCGGTAAGCATTTCCGCCGCCGCGGCATCTCCTATAACATGAAAATGAAGATCATACCCCATCCGGTCAACCGCTGCACAGAACTGATTTAAAGCCTCCTGCTCCCAGAGCGGCTCACCGTAGTAATCTTTCTGATGACAATATTCTTCCTTTAGAAACGCAGTGCCGCCTTCAACCACGCCGTCCACGAAGACCTTTACGATTGTCCCTTCCGTGAGCTTTCCTTCCTTAACCACTTTTGCTTTTTCATACTGAGCCAGTGACAGCTCCGGGTTTTCCGGATCGCTGGTATATGCCAGTACACATTTTATTTTCAGCTGTCCATCCCGGTTCAGTTCCCGATAGGCCTGGTGCATATTGCTGTTCAGGTCGACCATCGCGTCAAAGACTGCCGTATGCCCATACCCGGCCATCATGTCCTGAAAGTTCATCAATGCCTCTTTGTAATCGTCCGCGCTCGCATCAGGGACCAGATTCTGCAGATAGTCCTTTGCCTGGTCGCGAAAAGTGCCGCGAATAGATCCGTCCGCATTGCGCTCAATCGTTCCGCCCTCCGGATCTTCACTGGTCCGGGTTATTCCCGCCAGCTCGATGGCCCTTGAGTTTCCCCAGGTGGAATGTCCGTCGCCGGAGCAAAGTACGATGGGTTTGCTGCTGCATATAGCATCCAGCGATTCCTTGTCAGGTCCCCGTTCACCGAATGCCGGGTTCAGCCACCCCATTCCAGAATAGAGTTCTTGTTCAGGATTTTCCTCGACAAACTGACGAATGATTTGCAAATATTGGTCCTGCGTTTCTGCCGGATACAAGTCAATCTTTCCCAACGTGCGGCTGATTGACAAAGGGCCGTGTGCATGAGAATCGATGAATCCCGGCAGGACCAGCCGTCCTCCCAAATCGATCTGCTGGTCCTGTGAAGTGGCCTGCCTTCTGATCGCTTCATTACTTCCAATGCTTTTAATCCATTTCCCGTCCAACAGGATCGCTTCATAAAATCTTTTTCCGCTGTAAATTGTTCCGTTGTATAATGCAATCATATTCAGCCACCTAAACGATCCTTTCCAATTCTGATTCATCTGAAGGCTCTCCTGCTCTCTTCGCTTCCAGCTGCTGCATCAGTTTTTCAAAGGTTTTTTTGGAAAGAGGATATGCCAGACTGCACAATGCGCCCAAAACAAAGGTGATGATCGGAATTCCCAAAACAATATTGGAGATGCCGTTGATGGTTTCCGCAGACTGTACCGGAAGCTGAGGGTCGTATCCTACCAGGGTCAGCATAATTGTCAGCACCTGTGTTCCCAATGCCGTAGAAAGGGTAAAAATACATCCGTACATGGACATCAGGGCTCCCTCTTTTCTCTTTCCGTATTGATATTCATAGACTTCTGCCAAGTCATAAATGATGGGATAGATCAGCAGCCAGTATGCTCCGTTGCCCATGCCGAAGATGGCCAGCAGCAGGACCAGCATTCCAAAAGAATGGACGCCGACAAAATACATGATCGCCATACCCGCAGCACTCACCAGAAAGCAGAGGGCCATGCCCTTTTTCTTGTTGATCTTTGTCGCCAAAAGTGAAATCACCACGGTCCATCCCATTCCAATAAAGATGTAAATAAACATGGCTGTTGACATCTGCGCTTCTGTCAAACCTGCGTAAAACAGCACATAATAGACCAGTCCCGACTGGAATGCAATGTACCCAATCGCAAATAAAATCAGAATCCCAATCACCCATTTAAAAGGTTTCAGTTTGAGGATTCTCCAGAATGTTTTCAATGGGTTGAGTTCACGATCCTCCGGCGCCTCCAGACTTTCCTGCGGCAGTTCCTTGCCTTTTGTCGTTTTCCAGGTGATGAGGATGGCGATCAGACAGGCCGCACCAACAATCATCGCAAAATAATTCCACGCATTCCCTTCTGATGCACCTGATTTTGTAAAGGCCGCAACTGCGGTGAGGGGCAAAGAGATTCCAATAATATTGCCGACACAGTTCATGAAGGTAGCCGGAGTCCTCAGCTTCGTCCTCTCGTCGTAATCATTGGTCAATTCCGCACCCAGCGCATTATACGGAATCAGAAAAACTCCATACCCTATGTTAATGATGATAAACATTGCCATGTAGTACGCGAATTTTCCGCTGTCACTGAATTCCATAGGTCTGAAAAACAACACCAGACCTACCAGCAGCACGGTACCTCCGGCCAGAAGATACGGCCTTCTTCTGCCGAACCGGCTTCTGGTGTTATCGCTGATCGGTCCCAGCACTACCCCGACGATTGCTGCTATCACGGTGGCCACGGAAATAACCAGGCCCGCCTTTCCCGCACTAAGCCCTGCGATCGTCGTCAGAAAATACAACGCATACATAATATAAAAATTATATGCAGCCGCATCTGCCATCGCGCCAAAACCGTAACCGAAAATCGTTTTGTTTGAAAGCTTCTTTGTTTCGTTCATTATGACACCTCCTAAATTTTATGAGCCTAGAATATTAAAAAAAAGAGCCAACAGGAAGTTATAATGTTGCGCTCTTTTATCAGAAAATTGTCTAATTTCAGATTTTTGATTCTTTTTTTGTTTTTTCTATAACATTTCTTGCTTTTTTATCACAAGAATGCTCTCTTCATTTTGCAGCTCAATGGTAATTTTGTTTTTTCCCATCAAATCATGCTGTGTCATGACCTCGTTACCGCCTATGCTTTCCACAATAATCATTTTCCCGGCTCCTTCTTTTAAATGAAGTTCCACGATTTTATCAGTGTCGTCTATTTGGCTTATCCCGCTCATGACTGCTCCAATATCGGAAATCGGCTCCTCCAGAAACTCCTGGTGAATGACCGTATCTTTTTTGTGCGCTCTGCGATAAGCGCTTGGTATCATTCCAAAGAGACTTTTAAAGCCTTCGTTAAACGATTGATTTGATGACAGTGCAAATTGCATGCGGATTTCTTCAATCGTCTCATTTCCGTGGAGCAATGCGACTTCTGCTCGTTCACAGCGAATCATATGCAGAGATTTTTGAAAACCGTTTCCGACTACTTTTTTAATAAAGTGTGAAAGATAATATTTGCTCATGGCAAATTCGTTTGCCATTTTTTCCAGGGTAAGTTTTTCATTGCAACGCCGATACAAATACATATAGATGGCTCCGATCCTTTCCAGATCGACCTCACTGTTTTTCAGCACATTGTGGTCACCGGCAATCTGAAAACGCTCCAGCATGAACTCCATACGAAACAGCTGTAAAATTCGTTCAATACAGTTTCGTATCGCACTTTTGGGCGCAAACTGAGTATACTGCTTGATCAACATCCTCAGGTTTTCAGCCTGCTGCAAAAATTTTTCTTTGTTGGATTTCAAGACATCGATCCACCACACAATAAATCCTTCTGACGGCGGAAAGATTTCCTGGCCGATATGGATGCAGGAAATAGCCGTACCCTCAGCAATTGCCTTGATCCGATGAAGATCAAAGGCATTAATGGCCAAAAATTCACCTTCCTGCAAGACGTATTGCTCAAAGGAAATCTTGCATTCAATCGTTCCCCTGAGAACATAGATGATCTCGACGCAATCGTGCATGTGAATCGGGTGTTCCTTGCAAATTGTATTCTTTATCACCACATCCTGATATCGTTCTCCGAATTGGGGACGAACCATTAGTTTGCTGTTCAGATAAAAATCCTTGCTGATCATAGCTGCTCCATTCTTTGTTTGAGAAGTGGCATTTCTTTTGATTATACCATGTTCCTGTGAAAAGGGAACCATGCATCGCGCTGTTGCCGAAGGGATCACGTTCTTAAATACGTTGAAAAAGAAAAGAAACGACCAAACATTCGCTCTGAATTTGTCCGGTCGTTTTTTATGTCCTTTTTTCCATAGTGATGCTGATGCTACTTTGCTTTCAGCAGCTCCAGCGCTTTGTTCAGCTGTTTATCGGTCTTGCTCTTTTTGTCGTTCTTAACTTCATAAGTCGGTTTGATTCCCTTGCCGTTGATCACATGCCCTTTTGGTGAAAAATACTGCATGGTCGTGAGCTTGAGGGCGCTGCCATCGCTGAGCTCTCCTGTACTTTGGACAATTCCTTTACCAAAAGTCGTCGTTCCTACCAGCGGGTTTTTGCCGTCATCTTTTACTGCTGCCGCTATGATTTCGGAAGTGCTTGCCGTATTCTCATCCACCAGCAGCACGTATGGGATATCGATTTTGCTTTTTTCGGATTTCAAATACTGTCTTTTTCCATGCTGGTCCTGCAGGTATGTCACCGTTCCTTCACCCAGCAGTTCATCTGCTACCTGGATTCCGGCATCGACAATACCGCCGCCGTTTTCCCTCAGGTCGATTACCAGACCTTTTACCTGCTTCTTTTGCAGATTGCTGAGGGCGCTTTTGAAATCGTCCGCCGTATGCTCTTCAAAGGAAGAAATTTTAATATATCCGATCTGATCTTTCAAAACCTCGCTTTCAATGGTTTTGTTGACGATTGTCGCCCGTTTCATAACCACATTTTTTTCTTTGCCGTCCCGTGCATACGTAAGTTTTACCTTTGTTCCGGCCTTTCCCTTTAATGCCGCGCTGAAGGTGTCCATGGTGCTGTATGTCTTATCATTGACGGCCAGCAAAATATCTCCCGCTTCCAATCCGGCTTTTTCCGCCGGCGTATCCGGTATGGTATTGACGACTACATATTCCCCGTTTTTATTGGTGGAAAAGGTAATTCCTACGCCGTCAAATTCACCCAGTGTGCTGTCTGTCCAGGATGTATATTCCTCTTTAGTCATGTAGGCCGAATAAGGGTCGCCCAAACCGGCAACGAGCCCTTTATACATTCCTGTCGCCATCTGCTCCTCATCGGGCTTTTTATAAAAACTGTTTTCCAGTTCGTCATAAAGCTGATCCAGCTTGCCGTAACGTTCATCTAGTTTCTGATAATAATTGTAATTTTTCTTAGATACCTTTACTGTTCCCCCCAGAGCGCCGTTTTCAATCAAAATCACCGATCCTGCGGCGATGGTGCCTCCCAGCAGGAAGGCAACGATCAGCAAAAGTACCAGGTTTCGTTTTTTTATCGTCATTCCAACTGCCTCCATCCCAAAATTCTATTTTCCCTTTTCCTACACCCCGCAAGCCACGTCGCAGCAGGTTTCAATGTTCGCTTCCCTGCGGCAACGCCGTATACAATCAACGCGGGCATTATAACACGCAAGCCACGTCGCAGCGGGCTTCAATGTTCGCTTCCCTGCGGCAACGCCGTATCAATCAACGCGAACATTATACCACACTTTCCACATTGAATTGTACCCTTTTATTTCCCCTCCACTCCTGAAAATCGACAGAGCCGATCAAATTTATGCTCGCTTCCCCGTAAAGCATCTGTTTAAAATCCTCCGCCCGGTTAAAAAGTACACACTCCACCGATTTTCCATCCTGTGAAACGGCAAAAAAGCGCATGTGCTTGCCGTCAGCACCCATAGGCTGCAAACGGGCGGCTCGAATGTTTTCCAATAGAAAGAGCGGTTTTGGGTTTTTACTGCCAAAGGGCGCCAAGAGCTCCAGTTCTTGCGCCAATTCCAGAGTAACCTTTTCTACAGGCAGCGACAAATCGGCTCTGATCAGTCGTGAAAACAGTTCCGGATCTTCATCGAGCATCCGTTTCATATCCTGCTCCAATAAAGCTTCCAAGGTTTCCAGCTTATCCCGTTTCATGGAAAAACCGCAAGCACCTTCATGGCCCCCGAAACGGAAAAACAATTCTTCATGAGATTTCAAGACTTGATAGAGATTGACACCGTTTACGCTGCGGCCCGTCCCCTTTAAATGTTCTCCTGACGGAGTTACCAGGATCGTTGGCCGTTCATATTTATCTTTCAGTTTGCCGGCAACGATTCCTGCAATCCCCTCATGCACATCTTCTGCGTAAACGACCAAAAACTTTCGATCTTTCAGGTGCTCGTCAATCAGCTGCGCACACAGCTGATACGCTTCCTCTTGAGTCTTTTTTCTCTGTTTGTTAAAGTCAATCAGCTGAGATACTTGGCTTTGTATGGTACTTTGGTCCTTTTCCAGCATCAACCCCGCAGCCACTTTGGCATCGCCCATTCTGCCGGCCGCATTGAGATGAGGTGCCACACCAAAAGCAATTTGGTCAGAGCGAAGGTTTTCTCTTTTAAAAGAAATCCCTTCGATCAGAGCTGACAGCCCTGGCCTGAGCCCGCTGCTGATGATATGCATGCCATGCTTAACCAGCGTCCGGTTTTCATCCAAGAGCGGCACCACGTCGGCAATTGTTCCCAATGCGACTAGGTCTAAAGCCCTGTTAAGAATTTTTTTCGGAACGCCGGCTTTTTTTTGGATGCCTTGCAAGAGTTTAAAAGCCACGCCGCAGCCGGCTAATTCACGGAATGGATAAGAAGATTCCGGCCGTTTGGGGTTGATCAAAAGGCAATCGGCACGCACATCGGTAATGCTATGATGGTCGGTTACCAGCACTTTCATGCCCAATTCTTTGGCAAGTTCCACTTCTTCATAGGAAACGCTTCCACAGTCTACGGTCACCAAAACATCGGTTCCCCGTTCTCTGATCTTCCTTACTGCTTCGGCGTTCAAACCATATCCTTCATCAAAACGGGAAGGAATATAATATTGAAGCTGGTCGGTCAATATCCCTAAAAATTCCATAAGAATACTGACGGAGGTAATTCCGTCAGCATCATAGTCTCCGTAGATACAAATTCTTTTTCTATCACGGATCGCCTCTAATAGTAAATCCACCCCCGCTTCCAGATCAGGAAGCAGGAATGGATCATATGTTTTCTGGGGTTTATCCGACAAGAATTCTTCGATTTCCGCATCTTCGGAGATGCCTCGCTTGTTTAGAAGTTCTATAATAATCGGATTTATGTAATTCATTCGTTTTGACTCCTTAATGATAGGAATTTTATTTTAAGTAATTCCACGGATTCACATCGTTGCCGTAACCGCTGCCGCCTTTTCGAACTTCGAAATGACAATGATTCCCGGTTGAGCTACCTGTACTTCCGATTCTGGCAATTTTCTGTCCTTTTTTTACTTTGGCCCCAGAACCTGCTACCAAGCTGCTGTTATGCCCATAAAGGGTATATAATCCGCCTCCATGGCTAATGATAACCGCGTTTCCGTAACTGCCCAGATATCCGGAAAAAATAACGGTTCCTTTTGCAGCCGCCAATACGGCTGTTCCATAAGGTGCTGGAATATCAATGCCAGTATGCTTTTCTCTTCCGTGGAAGGGGCAATTTCTCCATCCGTAATTGGAGGAAACCCTCGTATGTCCCGGCACCGGCCACCCAAATTGTCCATCGTTATAGGAACTTCCGCCGCTCCCGCCGCCGCTTCCGCCGCTTCCACCGCTTCCGCTGTTGTCATTCTTCTTGCTGTCTTGTTCGATAATGGCAGCAATCCGATCCGCTTCTGCGTTCAGATCGGCAATATTATCTTCAAGAGCTTCATTGCTGGCTACCACATTGGCCTTTTTCTTGGAAACCTCACTGCGATTAGCCGTCAATTCAGCCTGCTTGTCCATCTGCTCCTGCTTTTGAGATTCCAACTGGCTTTCTAACGAATCCAGCTTCTTTTTCTTGGCTTCAATTTTTTTATAGTCTTTTTCAAGATCAGCAAGCACATCTTTATCACCGGAATACACTTTCTTCACCATATCAATATTACTGATGAATTCCGAAATGCTTCCTGATCCAAGGAGCACGTCCATAAACCCAATGGTTCCATTTTTATACATTGTCCTGAGTCTGACATTGAGATTGGCGTTTTGGGTTTCCACATCTTCTTCCGCTTTTTTCAGGTCTGCTTCCGCCGCCACGACTTTATCTTCTGTTTCTGAAATCTTATTTCTTAAGCTCTCCAGCTGATTTTCAGCTGAGTTGATCTCCTTTTCCAAGTCCTGAATTTCCTGAGATAATTCCTTTTCTTGGCTTTTCCCATTCTCCAGCTGCTTTTGCTTATTCTGAATGTCCTTCTTAATATCACTCAGACTGGCTCCATATACCGTGCCGGAACTAAATACTACGGTAAACATAAGCATTAGAGCGGTAATTACTGTTATCTTTTTTCGCATGAAATGACCTCCTAAGCGTCTAAGAACTTTCTCATTGAAATGATACTGCCGCAGGCGCCGATGCTGACACCGAGAGCAGCGAAGATCCACACCAGGTTATAGGTCAGAAAATCGACCGGTACCATAGGTGTGGAAAGTACAGCAAATACGTCCTTCCCTATTAAATCCACAACTTTTTCATACACAAAGGCAGAAATCCCCACCGAGATTCCGGCCGAAAAAAGACCAATAATGATGCCTTCCGCTAAGAAGGGCCCCCGTATGAACCAGTTCGTCGCTCCCACATATTTCATAATGCTGATTTCCCTGGCCCGATTAAATACTGTCAACTTAATCGTATTCGATACCACCACTACTGATACGATGATCAAGAATATCATGATTACAATGGCTGCCAATTGGACAAACCGGGTGGCGCTCATCAGCTTGTCTACAGTTTCTTTATAATACTTTACATCTTCAATGCCGTCCAAGGCCGCAGCCTTAGCCGCTATATCATCAGCAGCTTCCAGACTGTTAATTTTGATAACAATGGAATTAGGCAAAGGATTGGATGCCAATGAATCCAGTAAATATCCGCTGTCGCCCCATCTTGTTTTCAGCTCTGTCATTGCCTCTTCTTTCGTGCGGTAAGTCACATCTTCCACACCGTTTTCCCCTTTAAGAGAAGCGATCATCGCATCCGCCTGCTCTGGAGCCGTAGTGTCCAGCAGGAAAACTTCGATGGAATCATAATCCTGCCGGATCATGGTAGCAGCAGTGTTAATATTAATCACAATCACAAAGAATAATCCCAGAATCAGCAGCATGGCTGTAATGGCAAATATCGATGCCACCGACATCGCTCTGTTTCTAAAGACTTGCAGGAATGCCTGCTTGATAGTATAGAAAAAACGTCTGAACATTATTACAAGTCTCCCTTTTTCAGTTTTTCATTAAATTGGCGGCGGTGGGGCAACGTGTCAAACGTCACTTCCATTTTAGCCAACGCATCCTCAAATCCGTAAGTTCCAACGTCGTCCCTTACGATTTTTCCCTTTTCGATCGCAATGACCCGCTTATTCATTCGATCTACAATATCTTTGGCATGAGTAACCATGAGAATGGTCGTGCCTCGCATATTGATCAGTTCCAAAAGCTGCATAATTTCCCAGGCAGTCTCCGGGTCAAGGTTTCCCGTGGGTTCATCAGCGATGAGGATTTTGGGGTTATTGACAATAGCCCGTGCAATCGCAACTCTTTGCTGTTCACCCGCGGACAGCTCATTCGGGTATTTTTGCGCTTTAGTACCGACTCCCACCAGACTGAGCACCTGGGGAACCTGTCTTTTAATGGTTCTTGGACTCTGATGGATTATTTCCATTGCAAAGGCCACATTTTCAAATACAGTTTTCTTTGGCAGCAATCTGAAATCCTGAAAAACGATACCGACATTCCTTCTCAGTTTCGGTATCTGCCTATTGGAGAATTTGGTTATATCTTCTCCTCTGACTTTAATTTTGCCTTTATTGACATCTATTTCTTTTAAGATAAGCTTAACAAATGTAGATTTTCCCGCTCCGCTTGGTCCCACGAGAAATACGAAATCCCCTTTGTTGATTCTCACACTGACATCATCAAGACCTATGTTGGATTTGTAATGCTTTGTAACATTTTCAAAAACAATCATTCTGCGTCTGTGCCCCTTTCCTTTTGATAGATCTACCATATATTTTACTATAACTGTCCGCTATTATCAAACAATTATCGCTAATATTCCTTAAAACGTTACAATATTATCATCATCAGGTGAAAAGTATGTGAAAAGTTGCTTGAAATTTTGGTAAGGTCTGACGTCTCTGTTCCGAAATACAAATCAAGATTTTGCGTAAAGGTTTAACTTTTGAGCATTCTTTTCATCGTAATCCGGTCGCCCCAAAAGTCCAAAATATTCCCCAAAAAGCAGCCTGCCATCGCCTAAACGCCTGGCTGCAAAATCTGGGAAAAACGTAACCTCTCCCAGAGCCAAAGCAGCTTCATCGCAATATGAAATCTGCCTCCTTTCCACTGTCCCAATAATAATAGAAATCTCGTCGCTTCACCAAATGCCTTTGGGGAGCAGTTTTAGTTCCGCTTTTATCTCACGTATTTGCTGTTGATATTCTGTATACATAGTTCTCCTTTTTCGGACGGCCCCCTGTTTGTTCTTTATTCCAAAATTTTACATCATTTGTTTGTATTTGTCAAATTCTGTAAAGCGTCTGGATACTTATTTTTTTCTGCTATTATGATACTTTTTTTATCTTCAGCACAATCTGGACAATAAAAAATATCAAAACGGCCATGTTTTGATGGCTGTTTTGATATTTTTTTCAATTTTCTTTCAATCTCCGAAGGAAAACTATCAAAAATCATGTCATTTTACATCAATTTCGATATTTTCAATGGTCCGGCTGGCAGGGCGGCTATTTGTCCGACATCAAGCTGCCCGCCGCTTGAATAGCGATCTGGCTGGCAGGGCGGCCTAGTACCCCACGCCTGACTAACAACTCGCCAAAGCCCGGCACCTTGTCTCACGACAGGCCAGCGCCTGGGCGGGTCACACTAAGGAAACTACTACCGGTTTCTCAAAAGTACCAGCGGCTATTCTTCATACTGAATGCGCAGCTCGATTTCATCCGGAAGCTTGGAAAGATCCGTACTGGCCACTTTCACCGGATAGGTAATGACCTGGGCGAGGGCTTTATCTTTTTCCGGATCTTTAAAATCCGCGTAGACGATCAGATTGGTCTTACCGTCCTGTTCCTCCAGCTTCATCTTATCAATATCCACTTCAAATCCAGAAGTCGGCTTTTCGCCTCTGGTTACAACCACATAGATTTTATCCTCTACCACACATGCCAAAGCCCGCTCCAGAGTTCTGTATTCCGGGATTACCTGACTGGATATGTCCTGAGGTATTTTGTTTTCGCTCAATGTTTTAAATTCCACTTTTTTGTCACCCTTAAACAGATTTACCGCAACCAGGGCGGCTACCAAAGCAACGATAATAATTGCAATTATGATGAGACCTTTCTTCCCCGGCTTCCATATTTTTTTCTTTTCTTTTTCTCCCAAAACAAAAACTCCCTTCCGTATAATCTGCCATATGCCGGCTGAGCCTGCGCATACCTGGACATATTCGTCTTTGCGGCCCGGCCGCTTTTGCATATGAACATGTCATACTTAAGACTATTCGGAAGGAGAGCTTGTTATTACTTGTTTTTCTAATCTTTTACCGGCGACAAGGTCTGCGCGATCTTGTCAAATTTTGGGGCTAACTTTTTCTCGCTGCCGTCTAAACTCCAGCAAGTCAGCTGAATAAACCGATCTTCAATTTCAGTGCAATAGATTTGATACGTCATCGCCACATCTTCTACGTTGCCGGAAATGGTTGTTTTGTAAGCATCATATTTACCCAGCTTCATCGTTTGTGATTCACTAGTTTTTTCGTCATCAATACTTTTTTCCATATGCTTCACTACCAGCTTATTGTAGCCGGAAAGTTCATTAGAAAAGTTATATTTGCTTTCACTGATAAGCGCAATATAGCCTTCCGTTCCTTTGGAAATGGATAACGTAGCGTCCTCAATCTTCAAAACATCTTTAGCATCAGACCAATCCTCATCGGCTGTGATCTGAAAGCGCTCGTCGCTGGTTTCAAATACTTTTTCCTTTGCCGGAGCTTGAGTTGTTTCCGTTGCCTCAGCCTTATCCGGTGCTCCTTTGGTTTGAGAAGAACCACAGGCTGCCAGGGATAGACAAATAATCAGCATCAAACTAAGACACAAAAACGATTTTTTCATAAAGCGATCTCTCCTCTTTCACACTTACAGGCTTTTGGCTGCCAAAACAATATCAGCAGCGGTCATGCCGTATTTCGTTTTCAATTCTTCCGGTTTTCCAGATTCTCCGTAAGTATCCTTCTGTCCTACAAAGGCCATCTTCACCGGCGTATTTTTTACGATAACTTCTGCCACAGCACTTCCCAGTCCTCCGATCACCGAATGTTCTTCCGCAGTGACAATTTTTCCGGTCTCCCGGGCCGCCTTGATAATGATCTCTTCATCGATCGGTTTTATGGTGTGTATATCAATTACACGAGCGTCAATGCCGTCTTTTGCCAGCTCTTCGGCTGCCATCACCGCTTCATTGACCATAATTCCGGTAGCAATGATCGAAATATCCTTGCCCGGTCGTACCTGACTGCCTTTTCCCAGTGTGATATCTGCGCTTTCATCATAAAATACCGGAACCGCGGCTCTCCCCAGCCTTACGTAGCAAGGCCCCTGCATGGCAACCGCCTGTTCCAGCAGTTTTCCAGCGGAAACACCGTCCGACGGATTGATCACCGTCATTCCCGGAATCGTTCTCATGAGAGCAATGTCTTCAAAGGTCTGGTGGCTGGCTCCATCTTCGCCAACCGTGATCCCTGCGTGGGTAGCGCAAATTTTCACATTGGCTTTTGTGTAGCCGATGGAATTACGTATGATCTCAAAAGCTCTGCCGGAAGCAAACATGGCAAAGGTACTGGCGCATACGATTTTTCCCGAAAGAGCCAGTCCGGCCGCTGTGCCGTACAGATTTTGTTCAGCGATTCCCATATTGAAAAAGCGCTCTGGGTAAGTTTTGCCGAATTCAGCGGTCATGGTGGATTTGGAAAGGTCTGCGTCCATTACCACCAGGTTGTCATATGTTTCTCCAAGCTCAACCAGCTTTTTGCCGTAAGCCTGTCTTGTCGCCATCTTATCTGCCATTACCATTCACCTCCCAGTTCCTCAATCGCCTGTTTCGTCTGCTCTTCATTGGGCGCCTTTCCGTGCCAGCCGTATTCTCCTTCCATAAAGGAAACGCCTTTTCCTTTGATCGTCTTGGCGATGATCATCGTCGGTTTCCCCTTGCAGGCTCTTGCCTGGGCAAAAGCGTCGAAAATTTGTTCGAAATCATGGCCATCGATCTTTATCACGTTCCAGCCAAAAGCACGGAACTTTTCATCAACAGGAGCAACTGTCATTACATCTTCATTTTTACCGTCGATCTGCAGACCATTCCAGTCTAAAATAGCAGTCAGGTTGTCCAGCTTATTGTGAGCCGCTGACATGGCCGCTTCCCAGATCAGCCCTTCCTGAATCTCTCCATCTCCCAAAAGGACGTAGACTCTCGCCGGGCTTTTATCCAGCTTGGCTGCCATGGCCATGCCGCCGGCAGCAGAAAATCCCTGGCCCAGTGAGCCGGTGGACATTTCGATTCCGGGAACCTTTTTCATATCCGGATGACCCTGGAATTTGGATCCCAGCTTTCTCAGCTGGAGAATATCTTCTTTAGGGAAATAGCCTTTCTCCGCAAGGGCCGCGTACTGCACCGGACCTGCGTGCCCCTTGGATAGTATGAACTTGTCCCTGTCTTTCATCTTGGGATTTTGGGGATCGATGTTCATCTCCTTAAAGTACAGCGCCGTCACGATATCCGCCGCTGACAGAGAGCCTCCCGGATGGCCGGATCCCGCATTATGTATTGCTTTGACGATACCGGTACGGATATTGGCCGCTGTTTTTTCAAACTGTGTGTAATCCATTCTTCTTCCTCCTGTGTTAATTCTATCTATAAGCTTTGGGCAGGGCAGCCCGGGGCCGCCCCGCTTTTTGCTATTCATAATTATTCAAACGTATTGGGGCTTGCAATCCCCAAGCTTACGCCTAATGCTTCATCTACATCCGGTAAACGATCATGGTCAAGTGTGCCAATTCGTTCCTTTAATCGTTTCTTGTCAATTGTTCTGAGTTGTTCTAAGAGCACTACTGAATTTTTGCTGAGACCATTGCCGTCCGCTGCGATTTCCACATGGGTCGGCAGATTGGCTTTATTTTTCTGTGAGGTAACAGCAGCCACGATTATGGTCGGGCTGTATTTGTTTCCTACATCGTTCTGAACCACCAGGACCGGCCTGACGCCGCCCTGTTCGGAGCCGATTACCGGACTTAAATCTGCAAAATAAAGATCGCCTTTCTTTACCAGCAAGTCCTTCACTCCTTATCTATTCAAGTTTTATTTTCCTATGATTTGTTTGAAAGCAAGAGCAACCATGTTTGCCAGGTCCAGGGACGTCATACCCGTCTCTCCAAGAGATTGGGCGCACAGGTCCCCTGCCATCCCGTGGATGAACACTCCCGCCTTTGCACAGTCCGCCGGAGAAAGCTTCTGTCCGGCCAGCGCTGCGATGATGCCTGTCAGCACATCTCCGCTGCCGCCGGCAGCCATTCCCGGGTTTCCTGTAGTATTAGTATATGATTCGCCGTCTTTTGTTGCCACCTGGGTTCCGCTGCCTTTGAGCACGCAGGTAGCCCGGGTCTGTTCCATCAGCAGCTGGGCCGTCTTGGGCCTGTCCATCCGGGAAGTTTCAATCCCGCAATAACTGAGAAGTCTTGCAGCCTCTCCAGGATGGGGTGTCATGATCACTTGGGCCTTCGTTTCCCGCAGTTCATCCAGCAGATCCGCCCGGCTGATGGTATTGATCCCATCGGCATCGAGGACGACGGTCTTTTTATATTCCTTTAAGATTGTACGGATAAGCTTGGCGTTCTGCCCATCATCTCCTAACCCCGGACCAACTGCGATGGCATCGCTGTCCATCAGTTCCGGTAAGGAAAGCTCTCTCGGGACACATGTGGCTTCCGGTACGCCCACCTGCAGAATGGGATATAGTTCTCTGGGAGCAGATATCCGTACGAGTCCTGCTCCGGATCGCAGCGCTCCCCGCGCGCAAAGCACGGCCGCGCCTGCCATGCCAACTGAGCCTGCAATCACAAGAACCTTTCCGCAATCACCTTTATGTATGTCCCTCGGACGTTCCTTAATTACAGTATTTACATATTCCAAATTTATTAAACCTGTTTTTTTCATAAAAATTTCCTGCATGGCGATGATTCAAATGATTTACCGGCTTTTTCTTGTTCTTGGTTCAGATTCTGAAATCCAGCCGCTGACTCAGCTTGACCTGCCTGAATCAGATACTAAAATCCCAGATTAAATAATTATATCACAATGCGGTCACGGCGCAAGGTGTCTGATGGAAAAAAGATAGAAGTTACTGTTTCTTCCGGCAAAAACGAAAAAAGTATCGGAATTGAAGCGTTTTAAAATCAATTCCGATACTTTCTCTGACGTCCGGCCCGGATCAAAGGCCCAAAACTGTCAGTATCCAAGGCCATTAGAACCCCTTCAAGGTAGGCGGCAGTTCTTTAAACATCTTTGTCCGGTACGCGAGAAAAATAAAGCCGGCCAGCAACCAGACAAATCCCAAAACCAGGCCGTATATTCCGACATTGATCAGTACAACCGCCAGGCTTAACGTACCAATAACCGGGGCGATTAAATATTTCAACTTGTTCATAAAGCCTGCCCTGTCTTTTTTCTTGATCCAGAACTGGGCGATTACCGCTATATTTACAAGAATAAAGGCAATCAGCGCACCAACATTGAGCAGGGAAACAATGACCTCCAGATCCCGCAGAAGCGCCAAAAGGCCTAAAACAGACACAAATATAATTCCATAACCCGGAGTTTTAAATTTCGGGTGCAGTTTGGAAAAGAATTTTGGCATTACTTTATCACAACTCATTCCGTACAGCAGCCTTGTCGCAGAAGTCTCAATGGACAATACGGAAGCAAAGACACCAACAACCAAAATTGCGCTTGTTATATAACCAAGGGTATCGCCGCCTACAGAGCGGATAATCTCGATTGCCCCTGTATCCGGGTTATCATACATATTCCATTTATCAGACCAGCACAGATCAAACAGGAACGAAAACAGCAATAAAATCGCACCGCCTATGGCAACAGAAAGAACCATAGAACGTCCAACTTTTTTGGTAGGATCAATCGTTTCCTCAGCAAGCGTTGAAATGGCATCAAAACCCAAATAGCAAAAACAGATATATGCCGCACCCTGTAAAATGCCCATTCCTCCAACTTCACTTGCCGCTTCCGGCTTATACAGATTCGCCAGACCATCGAAGAACCCGGGAGCAGTTGGATTTCCGGACAGATGAACGATGGCAGAGATCGCAATTGCAGTAAGCAATACAGCAAAAATAACTACAAAAATTGCATCTACAATAGAAAGCAGCTTGATTCCTAAAAAATTAATCACGCCAACGATGACGATTGAGGCTACGATCCAAACCCACATAGGGACACCGGGAATTAAAACATTCATGTACAATGCGAACAACAAGAAGTTATATCCGGGAAGGATCAGATAGGTGGAAAGAATCGCCCAGCCGGTAAAAAAACCTACATATGGATTGATTGCCTTAGAAGTGTAGGTGTAGGCGGATCCGGACATCGGATATTGCATGGACATCTGTTTATAGCTGAAGCTTGTGATCAGCATGACCACAAATGAGATCAGGATGGAGAGCGGCACCATTCCATGTGTCATTTGATCAACGATTGCATAACCCAGTATAATCGATGTAATGTTCATAAATGCCAAACCAAAAAAGACCAGGCCGGGAGTTCCAAGCACCCTCTTTAGCTTGGGTTCACTGGCTTGTACAGCCCTGTCGTGTTCGTTCATAGCGATACCTCCTTAATACATATGAATAATGAATTTGATTTTACGAAATTAATAAAATGCAAGGTTCGCGCCAAAACTAAGAAATCACTGAACTGCAGGGCAAAAAAATTTTCGGGCGTTACGGATTTTAGGAGAATTTACGGATTTGCACTAAAAAAAACAAGTCCTTTATCCTGCTGGGATTTGATCAAAAGATTTCGATTCATCCCAGGGTTTCAACCATGGGCCTGTTGCAGGACTAGGCATTTTTGGCTATACTTTTAAACCTCCTTTTTCCTCTTCCTCGTGCCTAAATCTGAATATAACAGCACTTTTTCATACCATAGCCATTTTTGACTATAATAGCTATTTTTGACTAGTTCAAATTTGCATATCCCGGAATATACTTACGCAGCTTTCTCGCAGCCGTTGTCTGACTGATTCCCAAGGCTTTTCCCACTGCTACGCTTGACTGATGTTCCTTAAAGGCATCGATAAAGATGTTGCGTTCATAATTTTCTAGCCGTTCTTTCAGCTGTCCCGTTGTTTCCGGCGTCTGCTGCATGGTCTCCCATTCCAAGTCAGCAGGCAGGTCTTCTATCCTTATTAGCTCGCCCCTGGAAGTAACGACCATCCGTTCAACCAGATTTTCTATCTGGCGGATGTTCCCGGGCCACGTCTGCCGTTCCAATATCTGAAGGGCATCTGCCGACAATTTTATATGTCTTCCATATTGAGAATTAAACCGTTCCAAAGCATTCAAAATCAACGGCAGGACATCTTCCCTGCGTTCGCGCAGAGGCGGAATATGAATTGGTATTACATTCAGACGATAAAACAAATCCTCCCGAAAGAGCCCCCGATGAATATCGTCTTCCAGGTCGCGGTTCGTCGCGGTGATCAGACGGAAATCCACCTCGATTTTACTAAGTCCACCTACTCTTGTTATCAATTTTTCCTGTATGACCTGCAGAAATTTAATTTGCAGATTGAGCGAGATTTCGCCGATTTCGTCCAGGAACAAAGTTCCTCCTTTTGCCAGCTCTATTTTTCCTATTTTCCCTTTGCTGTTGGCTCCTGTAAAGGATCCTTTTTCATAGCCGAACAGTTCGGATTCGATTAAATTTTCAGGAATTGTCCCGCAGTTGATCTCCACAAAAGGGCCTTCTGAACGGTTGCTGTTTTCATGAATGAGCTTGGCAACCATACTTTTTCCCACACCCGTTTCTCCTGTAATCAATACGGACGCGTTTGTATCCGCAATCTGCGAAATCAATTCGCTGATATTTTCCATACTCTTACTCTTTTTGATAAATTTCTTTTCTCTCAAATCTCTTAATCGAAGCTTATTGATTTCCTGATTATACGCTTGCATCATTGTGTTTAACTGTTCATATTGGCTCTGCAGGCTCGTAACGCCTGCAATATGAATCGAATTAAAGCTGACTACATATGCGATTTCTCCATCTTTTCCGAAAACAGGAACACCAGTAGTCAGTACATCCCGCCCCTGTTTGTTCTTCTGCATAATGGTGGTGTTTTTCTTCTTTTCCAAAACAGCAGCAGTTACCGACGGCTTAAAGACCCCCATATCCTCCAGCTCCCACACGGTTTTACCTATAATTTCCTCTTTCTTCAGACCGAAATGGTCTTCGTAGGAATCGCTGACTCTCAGCACAACGCCCTTCCCGTCCGCTAAGGTCACATCATTCTCATTATCCATAACTTCGAACAAGATATCCATTCGTTTTTCTTCATAATGGCGGCATGTTTCACATGGCGAACTGCTTTTCTCTGAATGTTTTTTTTCCATAATGCTCTATCCTCCTTCCACTTGCCTCCGCTTTTTCTACATTCTTATTATAGCAGAAAACGCCCCATTCCAACAGTAGCCGCCAGTATAGTTTTATCATTATTCTTTAGGGCCGATTATCTTTGGCATAAAATTTGCTTTATTAAATAGCATAAAGATTTTCGTCCCCATCGTTTCTCAGGATAATTTTCAGAATATTGAGCAATCTTTATGTTAAAATAAGGTTACGAGGAAACTTTTACGGTCCTCACAGGGATTCTTAAAGAAACCAAAGTAGAAAAGGAGTAGGAAATGAAATCAACAAAACGAAGACAAAAATATGAGCAGGCCCCTGTTACCCAAGATGTTATCGCGTGGGAGGATCCTGCAGTCGGTTTAGTCGCACTGGACAGCCCCAACGACCCTCGCCCCAGCATTAAAATCATAGATGGCCAGATTGTGGAGATGGATGGAAAAACCAGGGATGAATTTGACTTTATCGACAAATTCATTGTTAAATATGGAATCAATGTCTCTGAGGCGGAAACCTCTATGGCCCTTGATTCCGCGGAAATCGCAAAGATGCTGGTAGATATCAACGTTTCAAGACGTGACCTTTTGAAGATCGCCTCCGGCCTGACTCCTGCCAAACTGGTCGATGTGGTCAGCAAAATGAACGTTGTGGAAATCATGATGGCACAAATGAAAATGCGAGCCAGAAAAAGTCCGGCCAATCAGGCCCATGTGACCAACCTGCTGGACAATCCGGTACTGATGGCTGCCGATGCCGCCGAAGCTGCCCTCCGCGGTTTTGCCGAACTGGAGACTACCTGCAGTGTGACTCGCTGCGCACCGCTCAACGCGATTGCGCTGATGATCGGAAGCCAGGTCGGCCGCCCAGGCGTTATCACCCAGTGTTCCCTGGAGGAAGCCACCGAATTGAAGATCGGCATGAAGGGCTTCACCTCTTACGCAGAAACCGTTTCCGTATATGGTACCGAGGCGGTCATGTCTGACGGAGATGATACTCCCTGGTCAAAATCTTTCCTGGCATCCGCCTACGCCGCCCGGGGTATGAAAATGCGTTTTTCCTCTGGTACCGGCTCTGAGGTCATGATGGGCTATGCGGAAGGAAAATCCATGCTGTATCTGGAAGCGCGCTGTGTCTGGATGGTAAAAGCTGGCGGCTCCCAGGGCACGCAGAACGGTTCTATCGACGGACTGCCCCTATCCTCGTCCATGCCCTCAGGGCTTCGGGCTGTTGCCGCAGAAAATCTGCTGACCTCTATGCTGGGACTGGAAGTAGCCTCTGGTAACGACACCTATTTTTCCCACTCTCTGGCTCGCAGCATGTCCAAGCTACTGATGCAGATGCTGCCCGGCACCGATCTGGTCACCTCCGGGTATGCCTCTATTCCCAACTGCGACAACACCTTCTCCGCCAGCACCATGGACTGCGATAACTACGCCAACTATTATATGGTTCAGCGCGATATGAAGGTAGATGGAGCACTGCATCCAGTCAGCAATGAGGAGGTAATTGCTCATCGCCGCAAAGCAGCCCAGGCTATGCAGGCACTGTTCTACGCGATGGATTTTCCTGAGATCACCGATGAAGAAGTAGAGGCTGCTGTTTACGCCTACAAATCTTCCGATATGCCAAAGAGAAACGTTGCAGAAGACATAAAAGCGGCTACCCACATTATGGAAAGCGATTTTAATGGTTTTGATATTGTGAAGGTTTTGTACCAGGCCGGATACGAGGAGCTTGCAGAAAACATCCTGACCATGCTCAAGCAGCGCGTTGCAGGAGACTATCTGCACACCTCTGCAATCTTTGACGAAAACTTCCACGTGATAAGCGCGATCAATAACGAAAACGACTATGCCGGACCGACGACCGGCTATCAGATCTCGGATGCGCGGTGGGATCAGATGCAGCAGCACATGGGCGCTGTTTCCACAGATGACTTTATCGACTCCAGGGATGAATCCTACATCAATGGCATCACCGAATGCGGCCCTGCCGCTCCTGGTACAAATCCAGATGAAGTTGTTATTGCAGTTTCTCCAAGCTTTGGGCAGCAGCAGCGAAAGACCATCGTAGACCTCCCCCATGAAATCGTGCTCCGCGAGCTTGCTGCCGGCATCGAAGAGGAAGGCATGAAACCGCGCTTTATCAAATGCTACAGCTCCTCTGATCTGGCTGTAATCAGCAGCGCAGGTTCCAGGCTGAGCGGCTCAGGCATCAGCATCGGTATCCAGTCAAGAGGGACTACGGTGATCCATCAAAAAGATCTGGTACCTTTGGACAATCTGGAGCTTTTCCCTCAGTCGCCGCTTTATGACAAAAAAACCTACCGGGCTATCGGAAAAAATGCGGCCAAATACGCAAAAGGGGAAAGCCCTGAACCGCTTCCCGGCGATATCGACAGCAGCACGAGATTTTATATGTTGAAAACAACCCTTCTTCACAACCACGAAACAGCTCAGATCAAAAACATCAAACCGGTAGAGCTTGAAGTCTCTTTTATATAATTACAGAAAGGAACGGCAAAACCCATGAATACCTTAAATTACAAAACCGATTATCCACTCCTGGAAAAGCACCCTGACAAACTGAAAGCCATGTCCGGAAGACCCATAGGCCAACTGACCATGGAAAACGTTCTGGCAGGGACGGTCAAAATGGAGGACGGAAAGATCCACAAGGACACCTTGCTGATGCAGGCCGAAATCGCCCAGTCGGCAGGCGATATTCAGATTGCGGCCAATCTGCGGCGCGCGGCGGAGCTGACCAATGTTCCCGATGACTATATTTTGGAAGTCTATAACACTATTCGCCCTTTCCGTAGTGAAATGGAAGACATTTTAGCGGTTGCCGATGCTTTGGAAAACAAATACGGAGCCGCTGAGACCGCTCAGTTCGTCCGGGAGGCAGGCGAAATCCTGCAAGACAGCAACCGCCTCAAGCACAACCGGTAAAAGGAGCAGCCTATGATCACTTATGTAGCTGGTATCGATATCGGAAATGCTACCACCGAAACTGCTCTGGGCAAGATCCAGGATGGGCGGCTGCTTCGCTGCACCAGCGGAATAACAAAAACAACCGGTATCAAAGGTACAAAAGACAACCTTTACGGAATGATCAATTCTCTAAAAGAAGCCTGTGCGGATATGGATATCCCGCTGTCTTCTCTGGATCTGATCCGTATTAACGAGGCAACTCCTGTGATCGGTGATTTTGCCATGGAAACGATCACTCAGACGGTCATTACCGAATCTGCCATGATTGGCCACAACCCGGACACTCCCGGTGGCCTTGGTCTTGGCATCGGCTACACCGTATTTTTGGAGGATCTTCCCGCAGCAGATAAACAAAAGCCGCATATCGTTATTATTTCAGAGGAGCACGACTTTATTACCGCAGCCAGGGAGGTTAATCTGGCCATTGAAGATGGCTATTCCATCAAAGGACTGATCGTCCAAAATGATGATGGGGTGCTGATCTGCAATCGGCTTTCGGAAACCCTTCCCATCGTGGATGAGGTCTCCCTCATCGATAAGGTTCCGGTGGATTATCTGTGTGCCGTAGAGGTGGCAAGGCCGGGTGCGTCGATCGACTTTCTCACCAACCCCTATGGCATTGCGACCGCCTTTTCTCTCTCTTCTGCGGAGACAAAGCATGTAATCCATATTGCCAAAGCGCTGATCGGCAACCGCTCTGCCGTTGTCATCAAAACGCCTTCCGGCAGCATCCATGAACGGATCATCCCGGCGGGCGAAATCATCATCGACGGACAGAGGCAGCAGTACCGGGTCAACGTGGACGACGGTGCCGAAAAAATTATGGATCAGGTGAAACGTGCCGGTTCGATTCGTGATGTCCACGGCAGCAGCGGTACGAATGTCGGCGGTATGCTGGAGTCGGTTCGCAAAAAGATGGCTCAAGTCACCGATACGCCGGAAGATTCCATCTTTATTCAGGATCTGATGGCCGTAGACACTTTGGTGCCGCAAAATGTGATCGGCTCCTTGGCCAATGAGTTTTATATGGAAAAATCCGTCGGCATCGCGGCCATGGTAAAGACCCAAAAGCTGCACATGCAGCACCTGGCGGCCCTACTGGAGGAAACAGTCGGCTGCCCCACGGAGATCGGCGGTGTCGAGGGAGATATGGCAGTCCTTGGAACCCTCACGACGCCGGGAAGCGGAACGCCCATCCTGGTTGTTGATATTGGCGCCGGATCTACGGATTCCTGTTATCTTCACAGTGATGGCCAGAAAAAGACCATCCACCTGGCTGGCGCGGGCAACATGGTGACCGAGCTGATCCAGGCAGAGCTGGGCCTTTCTTCCAGAGAAGAAGCGGAAGCCATCAAAAAATATCCTCTGGCAAGAGCCGAGTCCCTGTTTCACCTGCGCCACGAAGACGGAAGTGTGGAGTTTTTCAAAGAGCCGCTCCACAGTGACTTTTTCGCCAAACTTTTGTCCATTCAACCGGACGGATATCTGCCGATCAATACCAGGCATTCTTTGGAAAAGGTTCGTTCCGTCCGCAGAGAGATCAAACGAAAGGTCCTTGTCAACAATGTGCTTCGGGCATTGATGAAAGTTTCTGCTACAGGCACCCTTCATGAATTCGAGCATGTGGTGCTGGTCGGTGGCTCTTCACTGGACTTTGAACTCCCAAATATGCTGACGGATGTTTTGGCCTACTATGGCATCACCAGCGGGAAAGGCAATATTCGCGGGTGCATGGGGCCGCGGAATGCGGTTGCTAGCGGCCTGCTTTATGCATTCCTTCAGAAAGAAGAAGCCTTTGACCGCAAGTCTTCACCCCAACCAGATGGCGCAGCAAAAGCGCAAAAAGGAGGGGGCCATGAATAACCGATACCCGGCAATCCACCTGCTTTATACCGATGACTCCCTTTCCTGCTATGTGACGCAGATCGAGTACGGAATCGAGGAGGAAGGCTTGTTCAGCACCCGCACCCTTGCGCCCGCCTCTGCTCTGAACGAGCACACCTTTGGCTCAGCTCAGGCTTCCAAGGTGGGCATTGCAATCGGAATATCAAAAGAGAAGGTGTTTCTCATGCATCAGAAGGCTGGGCCCGGGACCTGTATCCTGGAAAAGAGGCCGCCTGCTCTGACGAAAAAGGAAGGGCGAATCTTTGGTCAAAATGCAGCCCGCCTCGTGAAAGGGCTGCCCTTATATCCGTTATAACTTGTGTTTATCCAGATCGGCTGATTTTGCCGTATCAACATATCAATCATTGTGAAAATTTTAGGAGGTAAAAAATGAATCGTAAAGTAAAAGTTGCTCAGTATGGAAGTGGAAAAATGGCTGGTCCAACTATGAAGTATGTCTATGACCATGGTGGCGAGGTGGTCTGCGCTTTTGGTAAATCCGACCGCGCCTTTGGCAAAGATATTGGCGAGATCATGGGCACAGAAAACAAGGGCGTTAAAGTCAGCTACGCCAAGGATGCCCGCCAGATCCTCACCCAGACTAAGCCGGATGTATGCATTGTTGAAACCATGGCCCTTCTCCCCGACTGTCAGGACATCTTCCTTCTCTGCGCGGAATTGGGCATTAATGCCATCTCCACATGTGAAGAGGCCTTTTATCCATGGAACTCCCGCTATAAGATGACAAAGGAAATCGATGAGCTTGCAAAAAAGAACAACTGTACCATCTGCGGGACCGGAGCACAGGACATGGGCTGGGGATACATTATTTCCACCATCGCCGGGGCATCCAATAAAGTCACCAAAATTAAAGGCTCTGTTGTATATAATTCGGAAGATTACGGAGTTGCCCTGGCCAAGGTTCATGGCGTCAACCTGTCGCTGGATGAATTTGAAAAGACCATTGCCGCTGTTAATAATATTTCTGAGGAAAAGAGACAGGAAGTACTGGAAACAGAAGATTTCCTTCCATGCTACATGTGGAATGCCAACGGCTGGATCTGTTCCCTGCTGGGATTGACTGTAAAGACACAGGAACAGAAATTCATCCCTCAGACCTGCGATCAGCCGTTATGGTCCGATGTTCTGCAGACAGAAATCCCCGCCGGCCATGCAGTCGGGCTCTCCGCTACGGTGATTACCACTACAGAAGAAGGCATCACGCTGGAAACCGAGTGTGTGGGAAAAGTATATGCTCCCGGCGAAGAGGATTTGATCAAATGGACCCTTTACGGAGAACCGACCCAGGACTTCGTATTAAAGAAACCGGACACCGTAGCCATTACCTGTGCTTCCGTTGTTAACCGGATACCGGATGTCATGAACTCCGAGCCAGGCTATGTTACGACCGATAAGATGGGCCCTCTCAACTATATGATCCGCCCAATGGAGACCTATGTGAAATAGCCATTTCATATAAATTAATCGAGTTGGGCTGTCACATCAATGAGGAAAGATCGCGAAGCGACATTTTTCCAATCTATGCGGAAGCCCAACAAAAGGAGCCGGCCACTGAATGCACAGCGACCGGCTCCTTTTTTAATATACGACATTACAGTCCAATTCTTCCAACACCTTGTAATATCGGCCCAACTCCTCTTTTTCCATACGCTCTAAAGGCTCCAGATCATACTTTCTGCCGAGCCATTTATACTTGTCTTTTCCAAAATTATGATAAGGCAGCAGTTCAACCTTCACCTGACTGTTTTGCCTCTGCAGCCCACGGACAAACGCTCCGGTTTGCCGTATATTCTCCCCGTCGTTTACCCCTGGGATCACCGGGACCCGAAAGCGGATCTCTTTGCCTGAGGCCGCCGCCTTTTCTGCGTTGAGCAGGATGCTTTTATTACTTACGCCAGTATACGCCCGATGCTTTTCCTCATCCATGCATTTCAAATCAAATAAAATCTGATCGGCCTGGCGAAAAACCTTTTCCACCTCAGACCAGTCTCCAAAGCCGCAGGTTTCAATGGCCGTATGGATGTTGCGCATGCTGCAGGCACGGAGAAACTCGTAAACGAAGTCCGGCTGGGTCAGAGGCTCGCCGCCTCCGACCGTCACACCGCCGCCTGAATTCCGGTATATGACCTGATCCTTTACAGCGATATTCACCAGCTCCTCCACAGTCACTACCTGACCGGTCAGCTTTTTAGCCTGTGCGTAGCAGCTTTTCGCGCACAGGCCGCAGGCATCGCACTTGCCCCGGTCAATCTGAAAGGTCAACGGATTGACCGCCCCTTTTGGACATACACAAACGCAGTCTCCGCAGCCAATACAATTGGTTTTTACATCTGTGATCTCCGGCTCCGGCCTCTGGGATTCCGGATTGCTGCACCAGATACACCGCAGCGGGCAGCCCTTCATAAAAATCAGGGTCCGTATCCCGCCGCCGTCATGTATGGAAAATTTCTGCGTATTAAAGATAATCCCTGTCCGTTTTTCCTTCATTGACAAATCTCCTGTATTTAAGCCTGATGTATGGTTCTGTTGATGATGTCGTCCTGCATTTCTTCACAAAGTTCCGTGAAGTAGGCGCTATATCCGGCTACTCGCACGATCAGTGATTTGTGTTCTTCCGGTTTGTCCTGCGCTGCTCGCAGCAGCTCACGGCTCACTACATTGAACTGAATGTGATAGATATTCAAGTCTACAAATGTACGGATGATGTCAGAAATCCGCTTGATTCCCAAATCTCCCGAAACACTTTGAGGGTCCAGTTTCATATTCAGCAGGGTGCCCGAGGTATGGACTTCGTGATTGATTCTGGAAACCGATTTTAATACGGAAGTTGGTCCTTCGTGGTCGGTTCCGCCATTTGGGGAGCATCCGTCCGCAAGGGCCTTTCCTGAAAGCCGCCCATAAGGCAGAGCGCCTACCACCAGTCCGTGGGGAACATGTGAGGATACCGGGTACAGACCGGAAATAAAGTGCGGACCTCTCCAGGATTTGCACTGGGAAATCACACTGTAGGCGTAATCAGTCATTTCTCCTGCCAGCGCATCCACCTCTTCAATGTCATTTCCGTACATCGGCGTTGTATTCTGCAGCATGAGACGGATTTTTTCATAACCATCAAAATTTGCTTTCAGTGCCTGGATCAACTCACCCATAGTAATCGTCTTATCATCAAAGACGTGCTTCTTAATTGCGGAAAGCGAGTTAACCAGATCTGCAATGCCTGTGCCGATCAGCGCCGGCCCGATGGTATATTTCACGCCACCCCGGGTCAGATCTTTTCCTGTATGTAACGTCCCTTCCAGGAATGTGGAAATAAACGGGTACGGTGTCAGCTCCGCGCAGACCTTCTCATTGACATTGGCGCAGATGCTGATGGACTCGATCATATATTTGAGCTGCTGTTTCACCGCATCTTTGATTTCATCGTAAGTCATGTCCTGTGGATCACCTGTTTCCAAACCCAGCAGCTTGTTCTCATTGATAATGCTTCTTCCGTTATGGAGAACGAATTCCATGGCCGCCGCATAGTTGTAGTGGCCGCCGTCTGACCATTTGGCCATCTTGCCGCCCATAAACGGCTCAACACACCCAACCATCTGATAGTCTCTGGCCTCTTCCATCGTTCCTCCGGACAGCAGCATCATCTTAATGGCGACTTCATCGTTATAGATAGCCGGAAATCCGGTTCCCAGTCTGGCCAGTTTGGCGATGTGGGCAATCAGCTCCTCTGGCGACTGCTGGTGTACCCGGGCGCACAGAGAGGGGCTGTGAAGCTGTACATCCATTTTAGCTGTGATAAACAGGTAGGACAGCTGGTTGGTCGCATCCTTTCCCCTCTTGTCAATCCCGCCTACGATAATGCTGTGAAACGGCTGATATCCCGCAAAGTACATGGCCGCATTTGCACTGAGAAACCAAGTGGATTCCGCTGTCTTTACATAGAATGCCTCGATCAGCTCCAGCGTCTGTGCATCCGTCAGTCTTCCTTCTTCCATATCCTTTGCGTACAGAGGATACAGATACTGGTCCATTCTTCCCGGCGAATAGGAAGGGCCGTTGCCTTCCATCATGCAGCCTGCCAGGATGAAGTAAGTAAGCTGCAGCCCCTGCCAGAAGGTTTTTGGTTTGTTATCTGAAAGATAGCGGCAGTTGGCAGCAATGCGTTCCAGCTCCTCCTTTCTTTTGCCTGCCGCCTGATCGGCCTGCTCTTCAGCCAGACCGGCAAACCGCAGGATATAATGCTTTAAGCCTTCTAAGGTCATCTTACAGGCTTTATAAAACGTAATTTTTTCATAGCTTTCCGGATCAATCGGATCCAGAGCGTCGATGGCATCCGCAAGCTCCTTTTCCATCTGTCCCAGGCCGGTATTCATGGCCTTTTCCCAGTAAGGAGCTGTCTCTCCGGCCGCGCTCTGAGTTTTGATCTCCACGTCGATGATGCCGGTCTTGACGGCCATTTCTCTTACATAAGGCGGGATTTGGCGGAGCCAGAGTTCGCTGACAATTTTGCCTTTCCAATATGGAAAAATGGTTTCCCGCAGTTCTTTTTTATCCTCTTCCGAAATGAAATAGGGATCCTGTTTTCTTGTGGCAATGGTGTCCAGTTCTTCGCTGAGCCAGCCGCAGTGAAACACCGGGTCTACAACTCCAGCCCTGGGGATTCTGGCGACATCGCCTGCAATCAGCTGGTGGTCTGCAATCCGTATCTCTCTTTTCTCGCAGTAATCCTTGAAGGCCTGGGCCCGTCTGGTAATGATGTCTTCCCCTTCTGTTTCTTTGAAAGACTCGGTATAGATTCTGGCCCGCTCGATATCTACGCTGGGCCGGGCTTTTCTGTAGTCTTCGATCAGCTTTTCAATTCTGGGGAAATGGTTTTCCCCTTCTAAAGAAAAAGTTCTGTTTTCTGTGTTCATGTGATTTGCTCCCTTCTCTTTCTATCCGTAGCAAAGCTCGGTCATTTCCCCCGGAATGTTGCAGGCCAGCCAATGTATAAAAGGAAATCCTTCCCCTTTTGCGTTGTCGTTATCCATAAAGATGACCGCATAGCTCTTTGTGCCCGCAGGTACCCCTTCCCACCGGAGGGGAAAAGATGTAAGCGGGATACCATAGGCGATTTCAGCTTCTCTGGACCAGCTCCCATATCTGTCAGCCAGCCTGCCGTCGGTAATCGCCGGGCTGGCTGCTCTAAATTTTATATTCGTTTTCTTTCACTCCCTTCCTTCGTCATTTTATCCGTTGTCTTGTCTTTTCCAAGTATAGATTAACTATATACCCGATCAAGTTTTCTGACAATTGTTCTGCAGTAGGATTTTTTCCATGGTAGCCGTTGGTATACCTTGCCGAATTGAACATTTACTTTTCAAATACAATCAAATATAATAAATATACAGTCTGTTTTTGCTAAATGTTATGCAGAGGAAATATTATGGCATTTACCTTTAATGAAAATGAATTTTATACGTTTAACAAAATGATTTCGGATTTATATGTTGCATACAATAAAATCGACGCTTTGCAGCACTTTCTTGAAGAACTAAAGAAACTTTGCTTCTTTGAAAAAGGCGATATTTATATTTTTAAAAAAGGGCAGAACAGCATTCGATTTGAAAATTTTATCTTTGCCGGATGGGGAAAGGATCTGAACTATTATTTCAAGGTCTGTGACATGGACGATGCTCTGCCTATCGTTTCTTTGAAACAGCCCATCATCTTCAAAAGCTCGGAGATTTTTACCCGCTCTGAGCGGGAGAAAACCCGCTATTTTAAAGAATGCCTCAAGCCCTGCAATATGTATTATTCCATCGAGGGCAATCTCTTTGTGGAAAATTCCCCCAGTGGATATGTCTGCGGCATTGGGCTGCATCGGTCAAAGCAATCTGAGGATTTTACCGCGCAGGATCTGGAATTGATCAAAATGTTCAAACTGCACTTGTCCAGAATCGTTCAGGATGTTTGTGAGGCAAAGCATAATCTGGATAAAAGCAAATATACTATGTTTTCTCACGATAATATTCTGGTGTACATGGTTTACGACCGGGATCTGAACATCATGCATTCCAATATTACCACCGGCCTGCATTCTCAGCTCTCTCTGGATACGATCCGGAATATGTTTACTGCCATGTGCGAGACGCTAAAGCAGGAAATCTCGGCCCGAGGCGCTTCCAAAGTGTCTGAAACTTTGAAAACCCACAGTAAAATCAACCTGGAAGATAAGTCCTATTACGTCAACGTCAGCTACAACGATTCTGACCAGACCTTCTCCTGCTGTGTTTACGACTATTCCACCATCATCGACAATATCCTTCTTTCCATCAAAGAGACCAATCACCTGACCCTCCGGGAATACGAAGTGCTCCAGTATCTGGTAAACGGCCTCAGCAATACGGAAATCATGGAGCAATGTCAAATCAGTATGCCTACCGTAAAAAAGCATGTATCCAATATCTATCAGAAATTGGATATCAGCGGAAGACATCAGCTTTTTCAGCGGGTCTTTTATTCTTAGGGTATACGATTTTCCCCATTGAATGCGGCGTTGCCGCATTTTATCCCTTTACCCTTTACGCCCGTTCCAGCAGCCGCACAATTTCATTTCCGACAGCTTCTGTTGTCGAACTCCCTCCTAAGTCGCGTGGCAGGCTCTTTTTTTCTGTAAGAAGCTGTTCAATGGCATCCAATATGCGTTTTCCCCATTCCTCATAACCGAAAAAGTCCATCATCTGGCTGACTGACCAGACCGCTGCAAGGGGATTTGCCTGCCCGGTTCCCGCAATGTCGGGCGCAGATCCGTGGATCGGCTCAAACATGGACGGATAGAGCCTTTCCGGATTGATATTTGCCCCTGCGGCAAGTCCCATACCTCCCGCAATCGCTGCCCCTAAATCGGTGAGAATATCTCCGAACAAATTGGACGTTACTACGATCTGAAACCGCTCAGGTTCTTTTACAAAAAACATGCTTGCCGCATCCACCAGATAGGAGTAGGTTTCCACATCCGGGTATTCCCGTCCGACCTCTTCAAAGATCTGATCCCAAAATACCATGGAGTAATTAAGCGCATTGGCTTTGCTAATGCTTGTCAATGTTTTCTTCTCTTTTTTTGCTAATTCATACGCATAGCGAATCACCCTTTCACATCCCAGTCTGGAAAAAACACTGTCCTGTATCACCACTTCGTTGATTTTTCCCTTGTACATCCAGCTTCCGCTTCCTGCATATTCGCCTTCGCTGTTTTCCCGCACAACCAGCATGTCAATCTGCTCGCGCTTTACACCTGCAAGCGGACATGGGGCTCCTTTCAGCAGCTTGATCGGCCGCAGGTTGATATATTGATCAAACCCTTTTCTGATTTTCAGCAGAATATCCCACAAAGAAATATGGTCCGGTACCCCCGGAAATCCAACTGCTCCCAAGTAAACGGCATCAAATTTTTTTAGAGTCTCCAGGGCATCTTGCGGCATCATTTCACCATGCTCCAGATAATATTCACATCCCCAGGGGAAATCCTCAAATTCAAATCCGATGCCCTTATCCAGCTCTGCAATTTTATGCAGAACCTTTTTTCCTTCCCTGCAAACTTCCGGTCCTACGCCGTCTCCGCCGATTACTGCAATTTTATATGTATTCATTTTGTTTTCCTTTCCCAGAATCTCTGTTCTTTTAACCTTTTGATTGTGCACCGTCCATGGCCTCGATTAAAGGCAGTTTTGTCCCGGATACATACCTCACCATCGCACCTCCTGCAGTGCAGACATAACCAATATCATCCAGATTAATATAGCGCTGCGCCGCACTGACGGTGTCGCCGCCTCCGATGACAGAATAGCCTTTTGCAGCTGCAATCGCTTCCCAGACTTCTTTCGTTCCTCTTTCAAAAAGCGGATTTTCATAAGCGCCTGCAGGTCCGTTTACAAAAATGGTTTTTGCTTGTATGATTTCTCGTCGATAGTGCTCAATCGTTTTTTCTCCAATGTCCATAAACAGTTCTGACTTGGGCAATTCGTCAATGTCCAGCGTACAGCGTTCCCCGCTTCTTTCATACACCACATCAACCGGATAATCGATCTTTTGCGGGTATTTATCAAGATATTGCCTTGCCTCCTGTACGAAACGGTCCAGTCCCCGCTCGCGGATAAATAATTCCTTTTTTTCTCCCAATGAATAGCCTTTCGCCATCAGCATAATTTCACCTGTAACTCCGCAAGTAAGAATTTTATCCGCTTTGCCTGTTTCCAGAACTTGCTTCATCATGCCAAAGGCATCGGAAATCTTTGCACCTCCTAACACAAACAGACATGGGTGGTCCGGAGATTCAATAATCTGATCCAGCGCTTCAACTTCCCGGCACATCAGCTCGCCTGCTGCCGTAGGAAGAAGCCTCTGGAATGCAGCCATGGAAGGTGCATTTCTATGGGCTGCGGAAAAGGCGTCGTTGACATAATAATCACATAAAGGAAGCAGGGATCGTACCAGGTAGGTCTGTTCCATCAATTCTGGCTTTAGCTTTACCACATTCTCAAAGGTTGAAGTCTCTTCAGTAAGATAGCGCAAGTTTCCCAGTAAAAGTCCTTCTCCAGCCTTCAGCTTTCGGATTTCTTCCTGTGCTGCCGGACCGCAGGGATCATCAATATAGCGGATACTCCCGTTTATATATTGATTCAACTTTTGAGCATGTTCTTCCATAGGGATCAGGTTTTCGTAATCCAGCGTATCCCCCTGGTGCGCGATGATCACCAGCTTCGTACCTTTATCTAACAGCTTCTGGATGGTTGGCGCGCTTTTATGAATCCTGTTTTCGTTTACAATTTTCTTCGTACCTGGGTGGATTGGAGAGTTGATGTCCACTCGCAGCAAGGTCACTTTGTTCCGATAATCATAATCGTCCACTGTTTTCCATTTAATCATTTCCATCCTCCCAGGCCAAGATTCTTGTTGGTCTTTTCCACCGCTGTTTTTCCGTCTGTATCCATGGCCATTGCCGCACGAATCGCATCAATCGTCTCAGGAATGGTTACCGATTCCTGTGGAATATGTATTCCAAACATAATATCCTTACCAGATTTTACGATGGTGTCCTCCCAGATGCAGATTTCATACAGATCGCCTCTTGGCCTTCCAAGAACTCTTGCGTATTTGAAGATTGAAGCATTGCCCTGAAATCCTTCATCCAGTCTGACCATGCGAATACGGTTGTGCTCTTTGAATGTATCGATTGCCTCCTTCACTGATATATCTCTCTTCGGTGTTGCCACTACGGTAATAAAGTGTCCATGGGTTACCGGTGCGTGCACCAGGATTCCGGTCGCTTTAATTTCCGGCAAAATCGTCATCAGATCCAGTGCCTGATGATTGGGCGCTTTGTCAACCTGCAGCGCATTGGTCAATCCTCTGTGGTAATCTCCCGGGTCCGCAACTCTCCGTACAATGGTAATCGCGACCTTCTCAATCCCGCATTTTTTATCGAGGCAGTCTACTGCCCGGATCAATCCGGTTGTGTTGCAGGATGTCAGCTTTAGGAAATCCGCATGGAGACCTTTTTCATAGTTGGCATATCCGTGAAAAAACACATCTGCCACATCATTTTTCTCGCCGCCCTGGAAGACCGCTTTAACCCCATATTTTTTATATTGCTCTTTATTTTTCGCACCAACACCTGCGGATGTCGCATCCAATACAATGTCTGTTTTCTCAAGTGCTTCCTCCAAAAGTCCGCGGACTGGAATCCCGTTTGCTGCAAGCTCGGCTCGGCACGTTTCGTTTACTGCATAAAGATCATATGGCATGCCTTTTTCTTTCAGGGCCCTGATCGACAGACTCATTGCCGCGTCCACAACTCCAATCAGATTCATATCGTCCTGCAGACTAACCCCGTCGGCAAGCCTCTGTCCAATTGTTCCATAACCCACCACTAATACAGTCGTCATTGTTTCTCCTCCTCGTTCACTCATTTCCGGAATCACCTTTTTTAAAGCTCCGCAGATGGCATGATCTGCAAGCTGCATTAACGGCGCCTCCGAGTCCTTGTTGATAATATACTGACCTTAATATATTGCAAATTGTATGCCAAATACATTTAGTTTCAAGAAACGCACAAAAAACCTTCTATTTCCTTGAAACAAAAGGTTTTTCTTCAATTTCATTTTAGCCAGGCATTTTTATTGCTAGCTAAAATTGACTATCCGCTCTTAAAATAGCCTGCAAATAAAAAGTCAATAAGAAAATGAAGATTAAAAAAATAATTCATCTGCAGGGTTCTGAGCACCACAAATAGGCCACCGCCAGAGGCTGGCCTGAAAGACA
>CABJAP010000004.1 GCA_902363595.1 Clostridia bacterium
GCGGGATTAGAGACTGTTTTCATCCTCCAAACCGCTTAAAAAGAATGTTATGGACGGTACTGGAAACCAATCCCACTTTCACGCCGTTTATCCCCTCTTTTTCAGTGGCCTCACTTTTACAGCAGATAGCGATAAAAAACCATCGTAGATCAGAGTTGAGTGATCAATGAGCGATGATTCCGGCACAAGCTCGATTTCCAAGCCTTGAATTTAAAATCCACGCCAATCCCGACATGCCTTGCAGCCGCAATCCGCCCAAAAGCTAGAATGTTTGTTTCAATTAACAAGAACGAACATGAAAATTTATGGAAATTCACCAAAAAATCAACAAATCCCCTTGACACAAGGCTGCCAAAGCGATATAATCAAACACAATTTAATAGCACATGTAAACCGATGAAGTGGAGATAAAAACAAATCGTGCACTCACAGAGAGCCGGCGGCGGTGAGAACCCGGCAGAACGCAGCTTGTTAAATGGACCACTGAGGGCGCAGTCAAAGGCAGGCATTACAAAGAGCCGGCTGAGTATTCTGCGACGTGAAGGCATACGTCAGTTGCCGGAAATATGTTGGTATTTCGTCGAGAGCGGGAGATTTCCCGAAGCAAGGTGGCACCGCGGAACAGGAATGTATCCGTCCTTGGCAGATTATGTCTTGGACGGATTTTTTGTATTACATTACAAACCGGCTAGGCAGATGCAGACGAAAGACTAGAAAGAAGGAGTAGAGCCATGTACAAACCAACCCTAGAAGAAGCGAAAAAACTTGCGGATGATTACCGGTGCGTTCCAGTGAGCCGCCGCATCCTTTCCGACATTGCCACACCTATCCAGGTGCTGCGTATCTTAAAGTCGGTCAGCCGCCACTGCTACATGCTGGAGAGCCTGGAGGACACGGATAAATGGGGCCGCTACACCTTTCTGGGATATGATCCCAAGCTGGAGCTGACCTGTGAGAACGGCACCCTCCACATCAAATCGGGAACAGATATAACCGTAGAGAACAGCAGCCCGGACGCATACATTCGCAGGATCCTTGAAGAAAACAAGAGTCCCCGTCTGGAAGGACTGCCTACCTTCACCGGCGGGCTGGTGGGCTACTTTTCCTACGACTACATCAAATACAGCGAGCCGGCCTTAAACCTGGATGCCAGAGATGAGGAAAATTTCAAGGATGTGGATCTGATGCTTTTTGACAAGGTGATCGCCTTTGATCATCTCAAACAGGAAATTATTCTCATCGTCAACGTGCGCACCGATGGCCTGGAGGAACATTACCGCAAAGCAGAAATCGAACTGGACAATATGGTCAATCTGATCAAAAACGGCCGCCCGGCTGACATTCCGCCGCTGAGACTAAAGAGCCAGTTCAACCCCCTCTTCAGCAGGGAAGCGTACTGCCAGATGGTAGAAAAGGCTAGGAGCTATATCTATGAAGGAGACATTTTCCAAGTCGTCCTTTCCAACCGGCTGGAGGCGGAAGCAGAGGGCAGCCTGCTGGATACATACCGGATGCTGCGGACCATGAACCCATCCCCTTATATGTTTTACTTCAGCAGTGATGATATTGAAATCGCAGGGGCCTCACCAGAAACCCTGGTTAAGCTGGAGGGCGATCTGCTCCACACCTTTCCCCTGGCAGGAACCAGGCCGAGAGGCAGGACCCCGGAAGAGGACCTCCGCCTGGAAAGGGAAATGCTGTCCGATCCCAAGGAGCTGGCTGAACACAATATGCTGGTGGATCTGGGGAGAAACGACCTGGGCAAGATCAGCCGATTCGGCACAGTGGAAGTGGAAAACTACTTGTCCACTGAACGGTTTTCCCATGTGATGCATATTGGCTCCACAGTCAGAGGGAACATTCGGCCCGGCTGCACGGCCATCGATGCCGCTACTGCAGTCCTTCCCGCGGGCACTTTGTCGGGAGCGCCCAAGCTTCGGGCCTGCGAAATCATCAATGAGCTGGAGGATAACAAGAGGGGCATCTATGGAGGCGCCATCGGCTATCTGGATTTTACCGGAAACTTGGACACCTGCATCGCCATTCGCATCGCCTTTAAGAAAAACGGAAAAGTATTCGTCCGCTCCGGCGCGGGAATCGTAGCAGACAGCGTGCCGGAAACCGAATACCAGGAATGCATCAATAAAGCCAAGGCAGTCGTCAAGGCATTGGAACTATCAGAAGGAGGTCTGGACGAATGATTTTACTGATCGACAACTATGACAGCTTTTCCTATAACCTGTACCAGCTGGCAGGGTCCATCAACCCGGATATCAAAGTAATTCGAAACGATGAAATGACCATAGACCAGATCCGGCAGCTAAGGCCGGAGCGGATCATCCTCTCGCCGGGACCGGGAAGGCCGGAGGATGCAGGCGTTTGCATCGAAGCGGCATCCGCCTTTGCCGGAGACACTCCCATTCTGGGCGTCTGCCTGGGCCACCAGGCCATCTGCAAGGCTTACGGCGCTGAGGTCACTTACGCAAAAGAACTGATGCACGGCAAAGAGGACGAAATCAAAGTCAATCAAAAATCCCTTTTGTTCCAAGGGCTTCCAGCTATGATCCGGGGCGCCAGATACCACTCCCTGGCCGCGGATGCAGCGACAATTCCAGAGGAGCTTTCCGTGACAGCAGTCACCGCGGACGGTGAAATAATGGCTGTTCAGCACACCAAATATCCGGTATATGGCTTGCAGTTCCACCCGGAATCCATCCTTACGCCGGATGGAAAGACGATTTTACAGAATTTTTTAGGAGGTAAATGATAAATGATTAGAGATGCAATCGTAGATGTGGCAGCAGGAAAGGACCTGTCTTATGAGACTGCGGAAGCGGTGATGGATCAGATTATGGGCGGCCGGGCCTCCCAGATCCAGATGGCGGCATTCCTTACGGCCATGTCCATGAAAGGTGAAACCATCGATGAAATTACAGCTTCTGCGGCGGGCATGAGAAAGCACTGTATCCGCCTGCTCCACGATATGGACGTGCTGGAAATTGTGGGAACCGGAGGGGACCGGTCCAATACCTTTAACATTTCCACCACATCGGCACTGGTCGTATCCGCGGCAGGCGTACCGGTGGCAAAGCACGGAAACCGAGCGGCTTCCAGCAAGTGCGGAGCCGCTGATGTTCTGGAAGCCCTGGGGGTGGACATCACCGTTTCCCCTGAACGCAGCAGAGAGATTCTGGAGAGCATCGGCATCTGCTTTCTTTTCGCCCAGAACTACCACCTTTCCATGAAATACGTGGCTCCGGTGAGAAAAGAACTGGGGATTCGGACCATCTTCAACATCCTCGGGCCCCTCACCAATCCGGCAGGAGCCAATATGCAGCTGCTTGGCGTTTATGAAGAGGAACTGGTGGAACCCATGGCAAATGTCCTGGCCAACCTGGGGGTCAAAAACGCCATGGTCGTTTACGGGCAGGATGGATTGGATGAAATATCCATGAGCGCGCCCACCACGGTTTGCGAAGTGCGCAGCGGCAGCTACCAGTCATATGTGATCAGCCCCGAGGACTTTGGATTGAAACGGTGTAAGAAAGCGGATTTGATCGGAGGAACACCGGAAGAAAACGCCCGCATAACCAGAGAAATCCTCTCCGGCGCCGCCGGCCCCAAGGCGGACGCTGTGATACTCAATTCGGCGGCAGCCCTCTATGTGGCCGATCCAACTCTCAATATGACGCAGGCAGTGGAAAAAGCAAGGGGTATCATCAGCAGCGGCAAAGCGCTGGCTCAGTTGGATCAATTTGTTGTACTTTCTCGTGAGGTGACAGCATGATCCTGGATAAAATCGCAGAAAAGACCCGCAGAAGGATTGAAGCGGAAAAGGAGCGCATCTCGGCAGTGCAGATGAGGCAGATGGCCCTGGGCATGGATACGGGAAAAGGCAGGCCACTGGAACGGGCTTTTGCAGAGAGGGAACTTTCCTTTATCTGCGAAGTCAAAAAAGCTTCGCCGTCAAAAGGAGTGATCGCAGAGGACTTTCCATATCTTCAGATCGCAAAGGAATACGAAGAAGCGGGAGCCGCCGCCATTTCGGTTCTCACGGAACCCTATTTCTTCCAGGGCAAGGATGCCTATCTGGCCGAGATCGCGGAGCACGTTGATATACCTGTACTGCGCAAGGATTTTGTGCTCGAATCCTATCAGATTTATCAGGCGAGGATCATCGGAGCATCGGCAGTGCTGCTGATCTGCTCCCTGCTGGACGAGAAGAAACTGAAAATGTTCGTCTCCATTGCCCAGCGGCTGGGATTATCTCCCCTCGTGGAGGCCCACACGGAAGCGGAAATCGCTATGGCCCTTGCGTCAGGCACAGAGATCATCGGCGTCAACAATCGGGATCTGGCGACCTTTGAGGTGGATATTTCCACCAGCGCCAGATTGCGGAAACTGGTGCCGGATAACCTGTTTTTCGTATCCGAGAGCGGGATCCGGAGCGGGGAAGATATAAAGCAGTTGAAAAAAGACGGAGTCAACGCTGTTCTCATCGGAGAAACGTTGATGCGAAGCCCGGACAAGAAAGCGGCGCTGGCGGAGCTGAGAGGTGAGCAGGCATGACGCGGATTAAAATATGCGGGCTGACCAGACCGGAGGATATTGATTTTGTCAACGAAGCCAAGCCGGACTACATCGGTTTTGTCTTTGCCCCAAGCAAGCGGCGAGTGGACGAGAAACAAGCCCTGGCTCTGCGGCAGCATCTGGACCCTGGCATTGAGGCAGCAGGTGTCTTTGTGGATGCTCCCATTTCGCAGATCCTGGAACTTGGTGAAAGGAGCATTATCGATTATGTACAGCTCCACGGAAGCGAAGACCCGGCCTATATTAAAGCGCTGCGGCAGCATACTCATCTGCCCCTGATCAAGGCAGTCAGCATGAGCAAGCCTTTTGATCCAAAGCAGCTGGAAAGGTTGGATGTGGACTATCTGCTCTTTGATCAGGGCAGCGGCGGCAGCGGCAAGACCTTTGACTGGAAGCGGATTCCCAGGACAGGCAAGCCCTTTTTCCTAGCAGGGGGGCTGAACCCGGACAATCTAAGCCAGGCCATCAGAGCGGTAAAACCCTTTGCCGCCGACCTTTCCAGCGGTGTGGAAACCGGCGGCAGAAAGGACAGGGAAAAGCTATTACAAGCAGTTAGGAGCGTAAGAAATGAGTAAAGGAAGATACGGCGTTCACGGGGGACAGTACATACCGGAAACCCTGATGAACGAGATTATCAATCTGGAAAAGAGTTATGAATACTATAAAAAGGACCCTGAGTTTAACCGGGAGCTGGAAGACCTGCTGAATAATTATGCAGGAAGGCCGTCCCTTTTGTATTATGCGGAAAAAATGACAAAGGATCTGGGAGGGGCCAAGATTTATCTCAAGCGGGAGGATTTGAACCATACCGGCTCTCACAAGATCAACAATGTGCTGGGGCAGGTGCTTTTGGCAAAGAAAATGGGAAAGACCAGGGTCATCGCAGAGACCGGGGCCGGCCAGCACGGAGTAGCGACCGCCACTGCGGCAGCGCTTTTAGATATGGAATGCGAAATTTTCATGGGCAAAGAGGACACGGACCGGCAGGCTTTGAACGTTTATCGAATGGAGCTTCTGGGAGCAAAGGTCCATGCGGTTACCAGCGGCACCCAGACTCTGAAAGACGCAGTCAACGAGACCATGCGGGAATGGGCCGGCCGGGTTCATGATACCCTGTACGTTCTGGGATCGGTTATGGGACCCCATCCGTTTCCCATGATTGTCCGTGATTTTCAAAGCGTTATTAGCAGGGAAGCAAAGGAGCAGATTCTGAAAGTGGAAGGAAAACTGCCTGCAGCTGTCGTGGCCTGCGTGGGCGGCGGCAGCAACGCCATGGGCATGTTTTATAATTTCATCCAAGACGAAGGGGTACGGCTGATCGGATGTGAGGCTGCCGGTCATGGGGTGGATACTGACATGAACGCTGCCACCATCGCCAATGGAGCGCCGGGTGTTTTCCACGGCATGAAATCCTATTTCTGCCAGGATGAATACGGCCAGATCGCACCCGTTTATTCCATTTCGGCGGGACTGGACTATCCGGGAATCGGGCCGGAGCACGCCCATCTTCACGATATCGGCCGGGCGCAGTACGTGCCGGTTACCGACGATGAAGCTGTGGATGCCTTTGAATACCTGGCGAGGACGGAAGGCATCATCTGCGCGGTGGAGAGCGCCCATGCGGTGGCCCATGTGCGCAAACTGGCGCCGGGGATGAGCCCGGATGAAAGCATCATGATCTGTCTTTCGGGCAGAGGAGATAAAGACGTGGCGGCGATCGCCAGATACAGGGGGGTGGATCTTCATGAGTAGAATACATACGGCATTTGAGAAGGAAAAAGCCTTTATCGGATTTGTGACAGGAGGCGATCCTTCCATTGAAAAATCGGAAGAGTTTATTTTAAAAATGGTGGAAGCGGGAGCTGATTTGATTGAAATCGGCGTGCCTTTTTCCGATCCCATCGCGGAAGGCCCGGTCATCCAGGCGGCAAACCTGAGAGCGCTGGCAGCCGGCACCACGACGGACCGCCTCTTTGAGCTGACCGCTTCTCTGCGGAAAAAGACCCAGGTTCCCATCGTCTTTCTCACCTATCTCAATCCCGTTTTCAAGTATGGTTATCAACGGTTTTTTGAACGCTGCCGCCAGTGCGGAGTGGACGGGCTGATCATCCCTGATCTGCCCTATGAGGAAAAGGATGATGTGGCGGAGCATGCGGGAGCATACGATGTTGACATCATATCTTTGATCGCCCCCACATCGGAAGACCGGATCCGGAGGATCGCAGAAGATGCGAAAGGGTTTCTTTACGTGGTATCCTCCATGGGCGTGACCGGAATGCGCAGCGAGATAAAAACCGATCTGGAATCCATGATGAAGACTGTGCGCCAGTACAGCGCCGTTCCTGCGGCTGTGGGCTTTGGCATCAATACCCCCGACCAGGCGCGCCAGATCGCCAAGCTGGCGGACGGGATCATCGTAGGCAGCGCGATTGTAAAGCTGTGCCAGCAGTATGGAGAGGATGCCGCTGAGCCAATCTATGAGTATATTCACTCTATGAAAGAGGCGATTAAAGGCAAATAACGGAAAGATTTCATAACGGGTGCGGACGCCGCGTATCATGCAGGTAGGAGGAAAATTTTGATACGTGCTCCATATAATATGTAGGGAAATGTATCCTGTATACAAAATCTCGTATAATGCGACAAAATGCGCACAAAAGCATGGCAACTTGATTTGTTTTGTGGTAATATAAGTCGTGTATGCGACTGAAAAAACTTTGGAAAGGAAGGTTTCAGAAATGAGTCAACAGAAAAAGCATTTGCAAAGTATCAAGGTGAGTCATGAGAAACATACTGCAGAGTGTGAAACTCAGATAATGCCCATCCCCGATACTGTGTGCATTTCCATGTCTCAGCATATTGGAGCCCCGTGCAAGCCTTTAGTGAAAAAAGGCGACTATGTAAAAGTCGGGCAGCCAATCGGCGACACAGATGCCTTTGTAAGTGCTCCTATCCACTCGAGCGTTTCGGGAACCGTTACGGGAGTCGAAACGATTCGTTCCGTAGCCGGTGGAGAGGATCAAGCAATCGTAATCGAGACAGACAAAAAACAGGAGGCTTGGGAGGAGATAAAGCCCCCTTCGGTTGAAAACAGAGAGGACTTTGTTAAAGCCGTAAGAGCCAGCGGAGCAGTCGGATTAGGAGGAGCCGCTTTCCCCACGCATATTAAGTATAATCCACAGAATTTGGATGAAGTGGATACACTGATCATCAATGGTGCGGAGTGCGAGCCTTTTATCACATCTGACCATAGACTGATGCTGGAAAACAGCCAGGATATCATCGACGGCGCAGTGCTGGTCATGGAACAGCTGGGCCTGTCGAAGGGATACATAGGCATTGAAGAGAATAAACCGGATGCCATTGCGCTGCTGGACAAGATGCTGGCGGAGCAGAATCATCCTGAGATTAAAACTGTAACCCTGAGAGCCCGCTATCCGCAGGGCGCGGAGCGCGTGCTGGTATATGAAATCACGGGTAAAACCATGGATGCGGGCGTTCTGCCGGCACAGCTGGGCGTGATACTTTCAAACATAACCACCATCGCTTTTATTGGACAATACTTCAGGACCGGTATGCCCCTGATTTCCAAGCGGATTACAGTGGACGGTTCTGCTGTGGCCGAGCCGAAGAATATCCTTGCGCCCATTGGCACAAGGATTGCTGATGTCATTGAATTCTGCGGCGGATATAAGGACGAACCGAAGAAGATCCTCATGGGCGGACCGATGATGGGAAGAGCCATCTATTCCGACCGTGTACCTCTTGTAAAAAACAACAATGCCATTTTGGCGTTTGCAGGATCCCAGTCTCTGGTGCCTGAGGAAACGGGCTGTATCAACTGCGGCAAGTGCCATAAAGCATGTCCGTTCAAACTGCTGCCTACCGCATTTGCAGCGGCCTATGAAAACAGAGACGCAGAAAAACTTGATGCGCTTAAAGTCAATCAGTGTATGGAATGCGGAAGCTGCGCTTACGTATGCCCTGCCAAGAGACCGCTGGGATTCATCAATAAGCTGGGTAAGGCACTAGTAAAAGAGGAGGCGAGCAAATAATGGAAAAACAATATCATGATAATCTCATCGTATCCTCGGCGCCTCATATGGTATCACCGGTGGACACCACCAAGATCATGGGAACGGTGCTGATTGCCCTGGCGCCGGCGTTTGTTGTGGGGATTTATCAGTTTGGGTATAGAGCAGCAGTGATGACAGTAGTTTGCATCATCGCCTGTGTTGTATTTGAATGGCTGTTTAACAAAATTTTAAAAAGAAGACAGACTGTAACCGATCTCAGTGCAGCCTTGACCGGCGTGCTGATCGCATTTAATGTACCATCCACCCTTCCTTACTGGATGGCTGTCATCGGATGCTTTGTTGCAGTTGTGATTGTAAAACAGCTCTTTGGAGGAATCGGACAGAATCTGGTGAACCCGGCGGTTACGGCCAGAATCGTTCTCTTTATTTCCTTTGCCACAGAAATGACTACCTGGCCCATACCAAGAGGTGCAGGCGGCCTTGATGGAACTACGGGACCCACTCCTTTGGGGATCCTTTCCGAAGGCGGCGGACAAATGCCGTCCAACCTGGATTTGTTCCTGGGCAATGTGGGGGGATGTATCGGTGAGGTGAGCGCGCTGGCGCTGCTCATCGGCGGAATTTTCCTTATCTGGACCAAGGTCATTTCCCCGATCATTCCGGTATGCTTCTTAGGCACAGTATTTGTACTGGCGCTGATCATCCCGGGACAGGATCCGATTTTCCATCTGTGTGCGGGCGGACTGATGCTGGGTGCATTTTTCTGCGCTACAGACTACGTTACTTCGCCGATCCTGCCCATGGGAAAAGTGATCTTTGGTATCGGCTGCGGTGTGTTCACCATCTTGATCCGTGTATACGGCTCCTATCCGGAGGGCGTTTCCTTTGCCATCCTGCTGATGAATATCCTCACTCCGCATATTGACAATTTCTGCACTAAGAGAGCGTACGGAAAAGGAGGCGGCAAAAAAGATGAAAAATAACACTTTTAAAGAAAATATAGCCCCTGCTTTGGTACTGATTATTATCTGTCTTGTGGTAACAGCAGCTCTTGCAGGGACATACAGCGTTGCCAATCCGCTCATTGAGGCCAATGCACAGAAGACTGCCGACGAGGCTCGCGCCAAGGTATTGCCGGACGGTGACAGCTTTACCGAATATGAAGGAAAGCTGGTTGGTGGCGTGACAGAGTGCTATATGGCGGATAATAAATCCGGTATGGCGGTTACAGCGACCTACAAAAGTTTTGGCGGAACATTAACTTCAATGGTAGGCATTGACAAGGACGGAAAAGTCACCGGCGTGACCGTTACCGAACACGCAGATACACCGGGTCTGGGTACAAAAGCGATGGAGGCCGATTATCTGAAAGAACAGTACAGCGGACTCGATACGGCTGGCCAGGACAATATTAAAAACGACAAAGGTGTAGACCAGATCGTAGGCGCTACGATTTCTTCCAACGCAGTTTACCAGTGCGTTAGTGAAGCTCTGCAGCAGTTTAAAGAATGCGGAGGTGTGAAATAATGAATAAATTAGTTGTATTGACAAAGGGCATTCTCAAAGAAAATCCGGTACTGGTACAGCTGCTGGGCCTCTGCCCCACACTGGCTGTTACCACCAGCGCTATCAATGGCCTGGGCATGGGCGTTTCGGCCATGGCGGTACTGATATGCTCCAATATCGTAATCTCCATATTGAAGAAAGTTATTCCGGGGAAGGTGCGTATCCCGTGTTACATTGTTGTAATTGCTGGATTCGTAACCATCGTTCAGCTGATGCTTAAGGCGTACCTGCCGGCCCTGGACAAATCTCTGGGACTGTTCATCCCGCTGATCGTAGTTAACTGCATCATCTTGGGAAGAGCAGAAATGTTTGCAAGCAAGAATACCATTGCGGACTCGGCGCTGGACGGGCTGGGCATGGGTATTGGATTCACCCTGGCTCTGGGTGTCATGGGTCTTGTCAGAGAGATCCTGGGAAGCGGTACGGCTTTTGGTATTACGCTGACTGCGAATCTGATTACCCCGATGGGAATTTTTATGCTGGCTCCTGGCGGCTTCTTCGTATTTGCGATCCTGGTCGCAGTGATCAACTGGGCTTCCAACGGAAAAGCAATCAAGAAGAAGGAAATTGGCTGCGACGGCTGTCCGATGTCTGACTCGTGCGGCGGCAGCTGTGACGAAAAGGAGGCTAGAGCATAATGAAAGAAATAATTGTAATTATGATGACGGTTATCTTGGTGGATAACTTCGTATTATCCCAGTTCCTGGGTATCTGCCCCTTCCTGGGAGTCTCCAAGAAAATGGACTCTGCTACCGGTATGGGCCTGGCCGTTACCTTTGTAATGGTGCTGGCTACTGCCGCAACTTGGCCGATCCAGAGATTCCTTTTGGACACTTATAATATCGGATACCTGCAGACAGTCGTATTCATTCTGGTCATTGCCTCGCTGGTACAGCTGGTAGAAATGACGCTGAAGAAATATATGCCGCCTCTTTACAAGTCGCTGGGCGTATTTCTTCCCCTGATCACCACCAACTGCGCAGTGCTGGGCGTTACCATCATGAATATCGATGATGAGCTTACTTATGTACAGTCCCTGTTCAACGCAGCGGGTGCCGGAATCGGCTTCCTGCTGGCAATGGTTCTGTTCGCTGGTCTGCGGGGAAAACTGGAAGATTGCAAATTGGTCCCTGTTTCATTTCAGGGAATTCCGATCACGCTGATTACTGCGTCCATCCTGTCCCTGTCCTTTATGGGATTTTCGGGCGTAGTAGAAGGCCTGTTTGCGTAAGGAGGGGTGAGAGATGAGTATATTAATACCTGTAGGTATCGTAGTAGTCATTGGACTTATCGCCGGTATCATTCTTACCATTGCATCAAAGGTCATGTATGTACCAGTAGATCAATTGGTTATCCAGGTCCGTGATCAGCTGCCGGGCGCTAACTGCGGTGCCTGCGGATTCAACGGATGTGATGACTATGCGGCTGCGCTGGCAGAGGACAAAGGCGAAACGATAAGTACATCGGCCTGTCCGGTAGGCGGTTCGGATTTGGCTCAAAAACTGGCATCGGTACTGGGTGTAGAAGCAGGAACTGCTGAACCGCAGGTGGCTGTCGTTATGTGCGGCGGAAACGCGGAAGTCGCCAAGACCATCATGAAGCAGGAAAATATTTATACCTGCAAGGGTGCAAATCAGCTTTACGGCGGACAGTGGGCCTGTACCTCCGGGTGCCTGGGCCTGGGAGACTGTTCCGTTGTCTGCGACTTTGACGCCATTCATGTAGTCGATGGACTCGCTCATGTTGATCGAAATAAATGTGTCGGCTGCGGAAAGTGCGAAAAGGTGTGTCCAAAGCATATTATCCAGATTCGCAACAAAAAGAATCTGGTGTATGTGGCCTGTCATTCCAACAGTCCGGGAGCACAGACCAGAAAACGCTGCATGGTTGGATGTATCGGCTGTATGAAGTGCCAGAAGGCATGTAAGTTCGACGCCATATACGTGGAAAACAACCTGGCAAGGGTAGACTTTGATAAATGTAAGAACTGCGGACTTTGCGAGAAAGAATGTCCGACCGGCGCCATTATTAATTTAAGACCCAAGAAAAAGGCTGCGCCGAAGAAGGCGGAAGAAAAAGCAGAAGTAGCCAACAGCTGATCTGTAGAAGACCGTTTTTAACAATCAGGACTTTTGCCGCCAGGCGAGGTTCACGAGAAAGTAAATAGACTTGAAGAAGAAGGGGCGCCGCATTGGATGAGGATTCGATGCGAGCAGCCCCTTTTTTCATGAAGGTTGATAAAATGAGTAAATTAGGATAAAATAAGATATACTTTATTTTATCCTAAAAGGAGGGCGCGCGATGAACTATATTGAACGCACATTGGAAAGAAAATTTTTGCACATGAGTTCCTTTTTCAAGGCCGTGCTGGTGACGGGCGCCCGGCAGGTCGGTAAGACGACGATGTTAAAGCATCTGGCTGAAGGGCGGAGCAGAACTTATGTTTCAATGGATAACCCGATGGCCCGGACCCTGGCCCAAACGGATCCGGTGCTGTTTTTCCAAACTTATAAGCCGCCCATTATCATCGATGAGGTACAGAAGGCGCCTCAGCTCTTTGAGCAAATCAAAATTATGTGCGATGAGAGCGAGGCAAAGGGCCTCTTTTGGCTGACCAGTTCCCAGCAGTTTAGCATGATGAGAAATGTCAGGGAAACGTTGGCCGGGAGAATCGGCATTCTGGAGCTTTATGGTCTGTCCAAGAACGAGATCGAGGGGATTAAGTTTTCGGACGATTTGGACTTCTCGCTGCCTTGCCTGCTGGAGAGGCAAAAGCAGGTTAAGAAAAACGATATCGTCGACGTGTTTGAGCATATTTGGCGCGGCGGCATGCCGCAAGTGGTTGACGCGGACGCGGAGCAGAGGCAGGAATACTATAATTCTTATGTGGATACCTACCTGATGCGGGATGTCGCAGAGGCGGGCGGTATCACTGATACTGTGCGTTTTGGCAAGTTTTTGACCGCCTGCGCCGCACTGACTGCTGAGCAGATTAACTACAAGACGCTGGCTGAAGCCGCCGAAATATCCCAGCCCACGGCAAGGGAATGGGTGCGGGTGCTCCATGGACTGGGTGTCATTTATCTTTTACAGCCTTTTTCCAATAACCAGCTGAAGCGGCTCACCAAAGCGCCTAAGCTGTATTTCTGTGATACCGGTCTTTGCGCCTGGCTATCCATGTGGCTCACGCGGGATACTTTAATGACCGGCGCAGTCAGCGGACACTACTTTGAAAATTATGTGGTGATGGAACTGGTCAAACACTATGCCTATGCCAAATCCAAGGCAAATCTGAACTACTACCGGGATTCCAACGCCAAAGAGATCGATGTATTTGTTGAGGAAAACAATTTGATTCATCCCCTTGAGATCAAGAAGTCGGCAAATCCGGACCGGCGGGAAGTGAAAAAGTATGCGCTGGTGGATAAGACCAGCCTGGAGAGGGGATGCGGCGGCATTATCTGCATGTGCCAGGAAGTCATACCCATAGACGATAAAAACTGTTTCATACCCTGCAGCCTGATTTAGAGGTCTGACGGGATTGTGGGCAAAGAAAAACGACGTGCCGGATCGAGAGCGGCTGGGCGTCGTTTGCTTTTGCTTTATGGTGGGGACGACTGAACTCGAATCAGTGACCTCCTGCTTGTCGAGCAGGCGCTCTAACCAGCTGAGCTACGCCCCCGTAAATGTGGTGCCGGCGGTTGGACCGCTGCATCCATCAACATAACCATTTTACCAAATGGCGGGTTCGCCGTCAATGAAGATTTTTGATGGGAAGGCCGGAATGGGAAAGCTTTTTTAAAATCAAATGGGTGAGGATTCCGATCAACACGCCGCTGGCCATCCCGGAAAAAAGCAGCACCGGAAAATAAACAAAGAGCTTAATCGTGGAAACGAGAAAAGCTGCAGTTAAGAGCTGGCCTAAGTTGTGGGCAACGCCCCCGGCCATGCTGATACCGATGGTGGAAAAGAGGCCGGTCTTTTTTAGAAGGACCATCACCGCCAGGCTCAAGAGTCCCCCGGCCAGGGAGTAGAGGGCACCGAAAAGCCCGTTGAACAAGAGGCCCGCCATGAGAATGCGCAGCACATTGATTATCAGCGTATAGCCGGTTCCCAGCAGATAGAGGGAGACCAGGATCACCAGATTGGCGATGCCCAGTTTGATGCCTGGAATGCCCACGCTGAAGGGGATGAGGGCTTCAATGTAGGAAAAGATCAGCGCCAGCGCCGCCATCATTGAGGACAGGGCGACTTTGTATGCAGTTGTCTGTCTGTTTTTCTTGGCCATAATATGAATCTTCCTGTCTATCGTGAAATTGCGTCGTATTCCTGGTTGTCGCCTTCTATCTCAATGACGATTTTGTTGGGCAGGCATACGATGCTTTGTGATGTTTTGGTGATTTTTCCCTGATGGACGCAGTCCTGCCCCTTACAATCGGAAAAGGTCATTGAAACCGCACCGTCTTTTATGGTAATCTTATTAATATGGTCATTCTGGTCAATGGTGATCGTTCGGTTCTCAGACAGGCTGTAATTGGCATATTCATCGCCGTTTACTGAGATGCGGACCATTTGTCCGGTTTCTTCTCCGGTGGTGAGCGCATAAGAACAGCCCAGACCGAACACAATCAAAAGGAGGGCCAGGATAACGTCTGCTTTTCGAATCATGTTAACTCCTTGGAGGTATTGATCTATATGAAGTTTATCAAAAAAAGTTTGCTGCTCGTTGTTTGCATGTGTATCATTATAACACAAACCGGCTGCGGAAGCGAAGAACCTGTTTCTGAAAATCAGTTCCGCCTGGATACCATTTGTACGATCACCATTTACGATCTGAAAAAATCCCAGGCGCAGGATGCGCTGGATAAAGCCTTTGCCTGCATAAAGGATTATGAGAACATGCTCAGCAAGACGGTAGAGGGCAGTGATGTATATAAAATTAACCATGCAGGGGGAAAGCCGGTGGCGGTCCATGGGGAGACTATGGAGGTAATCCAAAAAGGGATCGAGTACGGAAAGCTTTCCCAAGGCATGTTCGATATCACCATCGGCGCGGTTTCCGACCTTTGGGACTTTACAGGAAACAACCCGCGGGTGCCGGATGAAGAGCAGCTGAAAAAGGCTGTGAAAACGGTGGATTATCGAAAGGTAAAGGTTGAGGGAGATACGGCAGCCTTGACAGATAAGGACGCCCGTCTGGACTTGGGCGGTATCGCCAAGGGTTATATTGCTGATCGGGTTACGGAGGTTTTAGAAAAAGCCGGAGTAAAAAAGGCGATCATCGATCTTGGGGGAAACATCGTTACCATCGGATCAAAGGGACAAGGCAAGCCGTGGAAGATCGGGATCGAGCGGCCTTATTCGGACCGGAGCGAAATCCTGGGAGCCGTAGAAATAGTGGATGCAACGATCGTCACCTCCGGCGTCTATGAACGGTATTTTGAGGCCGGGGGCAAGCTGTACCATCACGTGCTCAATCCCAAAACCGGCTATCCCATTGAAAACAATCTGGATGCGGTGACCATAAAAGCCGGCAAGGGCCAGTCGGTGGACTGCGATATTTTGGGCACCGTCTGTCTCATGCTGGGTATGGAAAAAAGCAGGGAATTGCTGGCGGGCATGGATGGAATTCAGGCCGCATTTATCGATAAGAATGACAAGGTGACGGAGATAAATGGTATGAAAGTCATGCCGGAAAAATAAGGAGGAAGAATGGTCAAGTTTCAAACAATAAAAGGGTTTTTCTACAGAAACCGTTATATTTTCCTGGCATTTTTCGTGCCTTTTCTGCTGATGCTGCTGGCCTTCATAGGGATGGATTTTTTTCCTTTCGGAGAGAACCAGTCGGCGGTGATCGACATGTATCATCAGTATTTTCCCTTTATCTATGAACTGCACGAAAAGCTGCAGAGCGGCGGCAGCTTGCTTTACAGCTGGAACGGGGGACTGGGCACCAACTTTCTGACCCTGCTTTCCTACTATGCTGCAAGCCCTCTTTATTTCCTCACTGTCTTTGTTCCTGACGCCTATATGATGGAAGCGGTGACGCTGATCATTCTCATTAAGGTCGGGCTGGCAGGGGCCTTTATGGCAATTTACCTGAGAGGCATGCACCAGAGAAGCGATTTTTCCACTGCAGCCTTTGCGGCGCTGTATGCGCTGTGCGCCTATGTTATAGGGTACTACTGGTGCCTCATGTGGCTGGATGTGGTGGCTCTGCTGCCGTTGTGCATTCTGGGACTGAACCGCCTCATTGACCGGGGGGAATTCAAGCTGTATACCATTTCGCTGGCGGCTATGATGCTGACCAATTATTATATAGGCGGCATGGTTTGTATTTTCATCCTGTTTTATTACCCGATCCTTTATTTTTCCAGGACCAAGAAGCGGGGGATCGCAGGCTGCGCACGGATCACGGGCAAGGCGGTTCTTTGTTCTGCCGTCGGTATCATGATCTCCGGGATCACGCTGCTGCCGACTTTTCTCAATATGCAGAACACCTATTATATCGATTCCCAGATGCCGACCGATTCCACCTTTTACAGCCCCTTGATGGATGTGATCACCAATCTTCTTCCCAATACCCAGCTTACGGTGCGGGAGGGGCTTCCCAATATCTATTGCGGCCTGATCACTGTGATGATGTTTGTTTTTTTCCTTTTAGCAAAGGGTATTCCTGTTCGAAAAAAATTTCTTAACTGCCTATTCCTGGCTTTTCTGATCTTGAGCCTGAACTGGAATAAGCTGGATTTCATGTGGCATGGATTCCATTTTCCTAACCAGCTGCCTTTCCGTTACTCGTTTGTGGTATCTTTTTTACTGATCGCGCTGGCTTATGAGGCATTCATCCATTTTCGGGAGATTTCCCTGGTTCAGATCGCGGGGGTGACTGCGGGATTTCTGGGATATGTGATTCTGGTACAGAAAATTTTTAAAGACGATTTTTCGCAGGAATTTGTGTATGTGTGCCTGTTCCTGCTCTTTGTATATGCGGGATTTTTGGCTGTTTACAGAACGGGGAAGTTTGATCATACTTTGATGTGCTTTATATTGCTGGTGATCGTCGGTGGGGAACTGATGAATCATACAGCCATTGGAGTGGAGAAGGTCAGCTATACCAACCGGGCCGAATATTTTGCGGAAAGCGGTGACGTACGGACGCTGACAAGGGAAACCAGAGAAAGGGATGATGGGTTTTATCGCATGGAGGTAGCCAATCCGATCATTCTAAACTCTCCGATGCTTTACAGCTATCCCGGGGTATCTATGTTTTCTTCCACGGTCAATGGGAATGTTTCCTATTTGATGGAGCATATTGGTCTTGAGGCAAAGGATGTGAAGAATCGATATAACTATGTGATGACGACTCCGGTAGCCAATGCCATGCTCAATGTGAAGTATTTGATCGGCAGAGGTGTTCCTATCGAAGGGGAAAGCTCTCTATCGCTGGCTGGTGGAAAGGAAACGACTACGCTTTATGAAAATAAGTACGACCTTTCTGTCGGATATATGGTTAATTCGGCAGCTGCTTACAGCTGGGACTTTAACCAGGAAAATCCGTTCCACGTTCTCAATGACTTTGTAAAAACCGCGACAGGAACGGACGCCGGCATTTTCCATTCTGTCGGCGAACCCCAAATGACAGGCAGCGGCGTGTCGCTGGGCTCCTATGAAAACGGGCGGATCGGCTGTACGGTTGGCAGCGGGGAAACGAATCCGTCCGCCAAGCTGACCTTTACCTCACCTCAGGAACAGCAGGTGTATGTTTATATCGAAGTGGACGGAGCCGAAACGATCACTGCGAAAAGGGAGAGCGGTAATCAAATCGATTTGCGGGAAGATTGCGGAGCAGTAGTAAGTGTGGGCATGTGCCAAGCCGGAGAAACAGTCGACATTGACATTCAGTTTGAAGAAGGCCAGACAGGCGGCGCCATTACCGCATTTGTCTATGGAATGGATACAAAGTCTTGGGAACAGGCTTACAATCTGTTGGATGATGAGATTCTTAATGTTTCAAAGCACAGCGACACGTCGATCGAAGGAACCATTGATGTGAAAGAAAACGGTTATTTTGTCACATCGATTCCCTATGAAAAGGGCTGGACCATTGAAGTGGATGGGGAAGAACGATCCGCAGAAACCTTGGGCGGCGCGTTCTTAGCCATTCCCCTGGAGGCGGGACATCATCAAATCCGTATGACCTACCTGCCCGACGGGTTGATCCCTGGGATTCTGCTCAGCTTGTGCGGTATCGGCATTTTGATTGCACTTTGCTTTATCCGCAGAAAAACGGCAGGCTCAGGGCTTGGGGCCTCGAAGCAGGAGGAAAAGGCGGACAACCTGCCTGCCCTGCCTGCGGCGCCAATTGCAGGTAAGGCGGCAAGGCGCAGGCGGCGGCTGACTCCTCTCAGGTGCAGGCGGTTTTTGTAGGGGGCTTTAAAACGACCAGGCAGCAGATCGGGGAAAATTTCTGCGAAACTTCGCATTATTTACGCAAAGTAGTGGGTTTGCGGGGCCTGAGATGGAGAAGCGGCCGGGCTGGCTGCTGAAAGTTCAATTCGAGAGGCCGCAGCCGTTGGAAACTGCGTAAACTTTGCAAAAAAATTCACTTTTTTCCCCGAAAGCCTCATTCCTCTTTACGCATCCCTTCTCCCAATACACCCCTTTTCCCATTCAACAATTTTCGACATTGCTCTCAGCAGCGCCATTATCCCAACCCATTAGCCCCATGGAGCAGTTTTCAAGACAAATAAACGTTAAATAAATATCAATCGCTTTTGCATAGTAAAGCAAAAGCGAATCGATTTCTAATTGAAATTTTAGGAATGTAAACGGTTTCAACTTCCGATATGACCTAGAAATCTGGATAAAATAAGGAAAATAAAGCAAGATAATACCGAAATTAGCCTAGACAAACCGCAAATATGACGGTAAAATGAAAAGCGTGAGAAGAAAAAGGATTAAGAAAAATGGATAAAGTTGAGTAAAGAAAAAACGTTAAACTAATAACAACGAATGGAAAATACTCACAAAAAGCACACTCATTTCAAACAACTCTATTTAGGGAGGAAATTATGGACAATATGGACAATAAGGAATTATATCAAAAAATTGATGAAATTATTGATGCCCACGCAAGTGAAAAGCCGATCGTTGCGATCTTGCAGGATATCCAGGAAGAATATCGATATCTGCCGCGGGAAGCTTTCGACTATCTGGCGCAAAAGCTGGGAGTCAGTCTCGCCAAGATCTACAGCATAGCCACATTCTACGAAAACTTCTCACTTTCACCCAAGGGAAAATACGTAATCAAAATTTGTGACGGTACAGCTTGTCACGTTCGGAAATCAATTCCGATCCTCGACGCTCTCAGGAAAGAACTAGGCCTTTCAAGCGAAAAAAACACCACGGACGATCTCATGTACACCGTTGAGACCGTCTCCTGTCTTGGAGCCTGCGGTCTGGCACCGGTTCTGACAGTAAACGATAAGGTATATCCGGCAATGACTCCGGAGAAGGCAGTCGACCTTCTTGCGGAATTAAAGTAGGAGGGAGCGTAAGTCATGGTTATAGAAAACAGAGAAACACTACAGAAATCAAGAGAAGCGTTCCTTGAGCAGATCGAACATCAGACGAAAAAAATCTACGTCTGCGGCGGAACAGGCTGCGTAGCCGGCGGCTCAATGGAAATCTATGAAAGATTGAAAGAACTCATCCAAGATAAAGGCCTGAAATGTCAGGTAGAGCTGGAGAAGGAAGAGGAAGGAAACCATATTGGCCTGAAAAAAAGCGGATGCCATGGATTCTGTGAAATGGGACCGCTGCTTCGAATCGAACCGGCAAAGCTTCTTTATTTAAAGGTCTCCCTGGATGATTGCGAAGAAATCGTTGAAAAATCCGTTGTTGGAGACGAGGTAATCGAGCGCCTCATTTACAGCAGAGACGGCATTACATATCCGGTGCAGGAAGAAATTCCTTTTTACAAAAATCAGAAAAGAATCGTATTGGAAGACTGCGGACAGATCGACGCGGAATCCATCGAAGAATATATTGCCTACGGCGGCTATAGTTCCCTTGAAAAATGCCTTTTCGACATTACCCAGGACGATATTATCAAGACCATCTATGATTCCAATCTTCGGGGCAGAGGAGGCGGCGGCTTCCCGGCCGGAAGAAAATGGTCCCAGGTAAAAGCACAAAAAGATCCTGTCAAATACGTTGTCTGCAACGGTGACGAGGGAGACCCAGGCGCCTTTATGGATAGAAGCATCATGGAAGGGGACCCTCACAAAATGCTGGAAGGCATGATGATCGCAGGTTACGCTTCCGGAGCAAAAGAAGGATACATCTATGTCAGAGCCGAATATCCGCTGGCTGTTCAGAGATTGGAAAAGGCCATTGCTGATTGCAAGCGGTATGGAATCCTGGGCAAAAATATACTGGGAACGGACTTCGAATTTGACGTTCACATCGTAAAGGGTGCAGGAGCTTTTGTCTGTGGAGAAGGAAGCGCACTGACGACTTCCATTGAAGGCGACCGGGGTATGCCGCGAGTAAAGCCGCCGAGAACCGTTGAACACGGCCTCTACGGAAAGCCGACACTCCTGAACAATGTTGAGACCTTTGCCAATGTTCCCATTATTCTGGAAAAAGGCGCTGATTGGTATAAGACCATCGGCCCTGTGAAGAGCCCGGGAACCAAGGCTTTCGCATTGACCGGAAATATTGTAAACACAGGTCTTATCGAAGTACCGATGGGAACGACGTTAAGGCACATCATCTTTGATGTAGGCGGCGGCGTAAGAGGCGGCAAGAAATTTAAAGCTGTTCAGATCGGAGGACCTTCCGGCGCATGTCTGACCGAAGAACACCTGGATCTGCCCCTTGACTTCGACAGTCTGAAAAAAGCGGGAGCTATGATCGGATCCGGCGGACTGGTTGTTATGGATGAAGATACCTGTATGGTGGAAGTCGCCAGATTCTTTATGAACTTTACCCAGAACGAATCCTGCGGTAAGTGCGTTCCCTGCAGAGAAGGAACCAGAAGAATGCTGGAAATCCTGGAGCGGATCGTTGCTGGAAAAGGCGAGCTGTCCGATATCGATATGCTGGAAGAACTGGCCGATACCATCACTTCCACAGCCCTGTGCGGCCTGGGAAAAACAGCAGCCAACCCAGTTGTTTCCACATTAAAATACTTTAGAGATGAATACGTTGAGCATATTGTAGATAAGCACTGCAGAACCAAGAACTGCCAGGCGCTGAAAAAAATCTACATTGAAAAATATCATTGTAAGGGATGCAGCCTTTGCGCGAGAGTCTGCCCGGTGGATGCGATCTCCGGAAAGCTCAAAGAGCCGTTTGAAATCGATCAGAGCAAGTGCATCAAGTGCGGTGCCTGCATGAGTTCCTGCAAATTTAAGGCGATCAAGGAGGATTAATCAAAATGAATACGATGAATAATAAGAAGTTTATGATAATCGATGGTCTTCCGGTAGCCATTGAGGGAGAGAAAAATATCTTAGACGTAATCAGAAAAGCAGGAATTGACCTGCCGACTCTGTGTTACTATTCAGCTTTATCCACATACGGAGCTTGCAGAATGTGCGTTGTGGAGGGGAAAAATGGCGATATCATGGCTTCCTGCTCCACACCGCCCCGCTCCGGAATGGAGATCAAGACCAATACACCAAGACTTCAGAAATACAGAAAAATGATCCTGGAACTGATGCTGTCCGACCACTGCAGAGAGTGTACCACTTGCGAAAAGAACTTTGACTGCAAGCTGCAGGAACTGGCTCAGCGTTTCGGTCTGAAAGACGTCCGCTTCGATCAGTACAGCATCGACGATACGCGGGACGATTCTTCTCCGGCGATTATGAGAAACCCCAACAAGTGCATCATCTGCGGCGACTGTGTACGCATGTGTTCGGAAATCCAGAACGTGGGAGCCATTGATTTTGCTTACAGAGGATCGAAAATGGAAGTTACCACTGCGTTCAACATGCCGATTTCAGAGACCAATTGTGTAAACTGCGGCCAGTGCGCGGCTATTTGTCCGACTGGCGCCATCACCATTAAAAACGATCTTCAGCCCCTGTGGGATGACCTGCATGACAAGGATACCATTGTGGTGGCACAGATCGCACCGGCTGTAAGGGTGGCTCTGGGCGACGAATTCGGTATCCCCAGAGGAACCAACGTAATGGGCAAAATTGTAAGCGCTCTGAGAAGAATGGGATTTGATGAAGTCTATGATACAGCTACCGGCGCTGACCTGACGGTTATTGAAGAGGCCAACGAGCTGGTGGGCAGACTGGAAAAGGGCGAAAAACTGCCTCTATTCACATCCTGCTGTCCGGCATGGTTCCGCTATGCGGAGATCAATCATCCGGAACTGATGGACAACATTTCCAGCTGCAAATCTCCGATGGAGATGTTTGGTTCGGTTCTCAAAGAGAGAGCCAAGCTCAATGAAAAGGGCAAAAAACCCAAGAAAACCAAGGTCGTAGCAATCATGCCTTGTACGGCTAAAAAATACGAAATTCACAGAGAAGAATTCCAATATGACGGTGAACCGACCATTGCCCATTCCATTACCACGATGGAACTGGCCAATATGATTCGGGAAGCGGGCCTGCGCTTTGAAGATATCCTGCCGGAAGCAGTTGACATGCCTTTTGGCATTGCCAGCGGAGCGGGCGTGATCTTCGGCGTGACCGGCGGTGTAACCGAGGCGGTTATCCGTTACGTCATGGGCGATGCGGCCAGAGAACACCTGGCGGATATTTCCTTTACCGGTGTGAGAGGATTTGAAGGACTCAAGGAAGTAAAGGTTCCTTATAAGGATCGTGAACTTAACATTGCGATAGTCAGCGGTCTGAAGAATGCGGAAAACCTGATCCAGGCTATCCAGGCCGGTGAAGTGGAATATGACTTTGTAGAAGTCATGGCCTGTGAAGGCGGATGTATCGCCGGCGCCGGACAGCCCTTCGTAATCGGCAGAGCTAAGCCGGAGCGTTCCGAAGGAATGTACCAGGCAGACAGAATGTCCAATGTCAAACTGTCTGCGGAGAACCCGGTAACCGACGGACTTTATGCAAGCCTGCTTGTGGGTGATAAGGCACACCACCTTTTACATTATAAATAAAACAGAAAAAACAGTGAGGGGAAAAACGGTCCGATTGAGGGCCGTTTTTTCTGTTTTCAAAAGGGTATTTAGTTGGCAGACTTCCATTTTTTCATCAGCTTCTCCATTGCAGCCGGGATATCGGCCAGTGGAATTTGATTGTAATAGAGGATCAGCGACGTGGAGTTCTCTTCCGATTCACCGGTGTAGGCCGAGGTTGGAATAGCGGCAATGCCCAGGGCTTTTGCATCGGTGCAAAGCTCCTGAGCGCTTTTCGAACTCTTTACGCGAACGATGATGTTGATACCGGACGAGGTATTAGTTGGCTTGGTGAAATTGGTGTTCAAACAGCGTACGACTGCCTGCAGCTTTTGTGCGTACAGGTTGCGTAATTTTTTGATGTTGGTTTGATAGAATCCCCGCTCCATGAACAGAGCTAAAGTCAGCTGTTCCATCTTGGAGCAGGTCTGTGTATAATCGCCGCGGATCGTCTGAAAGATTTCCGCCATAGCAGGGGGCAAAACCATATAACTGATTTTAATAGAGGAAAAGAGGGTCGTGGAGAACGAGCCCAAATAAACAACCCGTTCCTTGGTATCCAGTCCCTGGAGGGCTGGAATGGGTTTGCCGAAATAGCGCAGCTCACTGTCGTAATCATCTTCCATAATGATGCTGTCGTTTTTAATGGCCCATTCCAGGAGCTCGTAGCGCTTGCCGATGGGCATGACGGCGCCGGTGGGCACCTGATTGGAAGGGCTCACATAGACAGCGGAGCGGATATTGGAAGGGAGCCGGTCGATGGTAATCCCTTCTTTTCCAACCTTAACCGGTGTGATGGAAAACCCGCGGTCGCGGAAAATGTTGTTGACCGGCATGTAGCCTGGATCCTCCACGGCAACGTGGTCGATGGCCATTTTTTTCAGGATATTGGCAAGATGATTGGTAATCTGCTGTGTTCCTGCGCCGATGACAATCTGAGCAGGATCGCAGATCACGCCACGGAACTGGTAGAGATATTTGGAGATTTCATAGCGCAGAGCCATTTCTCCCTGAGGATCGCTTTCAAAAAATAGAAGCGGGGAATATTCGGTAATGACTTTATTGGCGCATTTTTTCCATTTATTGAAGTCAAAGCATTCCAGGTCGTAATAGAACTCCGGTTCCTGAGTTTCCATGGTCCGATCCAGAGGTGAGATGCTCCGCTTCTTGAAGACGGATACAGCTTCCGTGGGCAGCACGTTGCCCGCATAATATCCCGATTGGGGTTTGCTGTATATGTAGCCTTCCACCATCAGTTGACTGTAGGCCAATTCCACTGTGGTCATGCTCAGTCCCAGGGTTTTTGACAGACTACGCAAAGAAGGCAGCTTTTCACTGCTGTGAATTTCGCCTGAGAGGATTGCTTCTTTTATGTAATCATAGAGCTGGAGGTAATAGGCTCTTTTGGAATGTTCGTCAATGTTGGGAATGATAGCTTTCATAACGTTCCTTTCTGTACCTATAAAAATATTTATTTTTGTATATTCCTTTATATACACTTACCCTGTATTATAGTGTATAGCGAAAAATTAGTAAAGAGAGGAAGTACAAATGAAAAATGCAGGACAGACAACGAAACTCGTTATGACTGCGCTGATGATCGGTATTATAATTGTTTCTATCATGTTTATTAAGTTCCCGATTCCAGGAACGCAGGGCTATGTCCATCTAGGAGACGCTATGATTTTCCTTGCTGTATTGGTATTGGGCTGGAAATACGGCGCTGCGGCTGCGGCCATTGGCGGTGCCCTGGGCGATATTATGGGCGGCGCTGCTGTCTGGGCGCCATGGACATTTGCTATCAAGGGAATTATGGCTATCATCATGGGATTGTTCATCGCGGCCACATTGAAGAAAAAGCCGCTGGCCATTGCAGGGGTACCGGTCATGGAACTGATCGGCATGATTCTGGCGGGTATTTTTATGGTGATCGGGTACTACGTGGCCGAAGGGGTGATCATTGGAAACTGGGTGACACCGGTTCTGGGCGTACCTTGGAACATCGGACAGTTCATAGTCGGTATGGTCATTGCAGGTGTTCTGGCGGCAGCCCTGTATAAGACGCCGGCACGGAAGTACTTTGCCTATGTCTTGGATAATAAACAGCTTTCGTAAGCCTGCTCAATAAAAAACGGGGCGTCCGCATGAAAAGTGCATTCTTTCATGCGGACGCCCCGTGTCATTTAACGTTGCTGCAACGTTGTCACCTATGACCGTATTGCGTCATTCCCCAAAAAGATCAGCTCTTTAAAGGAAGCAGTTCATTGACCAGCAGATAGTCAGCGGCCATGATTTCTTCCTTAAACAGCTTAAACGCGCCGCGGCTGGCAAAGAAGCTGCTTGCACCTTTTTCCGCCAAACGCTCGGCGATATACAGCATGAGCGTCACTTCACTCAGCTTGCGTCGGGCATCCTCCGGTGATCGGATATCCCGAATATCCGGTTTGGGAGCCTGAGAAAGAGCCTGCAGCATATGGCTGTGGAGCTGTGTTTTTTTGTAAATAAGCGTGGGATCCAGCTTGAGAATTTTTGCCGCTGCCTCAGCGCCCGACCGTTGGTGAGGTGTTAATTCACCTTTAGAAAACGTAAACTTTTTTCCTTCAAAGACACCAAAGGCTTTCATGGTATCCAGATAACCCAGGCGAATGATGCGCCGGGCATTATCGGTATTGAAGATGAGGAAGTTTCCCAAATCCCAGTGGCTTTTGATCATCACCAGCTTTGATGCGGTTTCCTCGGCCAGTTCAACGGTATCTCGGCGGACAAAACCCGCCGCTTCTAAATAAACAGCGATGATATTGTCCGCCCCCTTCTTCAGCGCCAACTCTACTGGCATTACATCCACATAGCCTCCGTCGATATAGCGGACGCCGTCGATTTCTCTGGCCTGCACTGCCGGAAAGCAAGATGCGCTGGCCAAAATATAGTCCTGCAGTTTTCCCTGCGGAATGTCTTCAGCAAACAGATAATGAGGCTTGAGTGAGGGGAATTCTACGGTCACAACGCCCAGCTTTATTTGTGAACGGCGAATGGTTTCCTCGCTTACATACTTTTCAACAATCTTTTCCAGACCAGATGTACCCGCGCCTCCCTTCGTAATGATTTCCTTGGCGTAGGCGATTGCTTCACCGGCCGTCATACCGGCAATCTCAAAATCAAATCGGCCAGTCTCCTTGCCGCCGTCGCTTTCCAGGTCAAAGACCATGTGAGTCTCCAGCTCCTTCCAAAGATTCACCGCCAGTTCAAAGTCATCCTGAGCAACCATAGCACCGTTCAGTGCACCGACCGATGTCCCCGTAACAATGTGGATGGGCACGCCGAGCTCACGAAGCGCCTGCCATACACCAATTTCGTAGCCGCCGCGGGAGCCGCCGCCGCTGAGTACCAAAGCATTTTTTTCCATAAAATCCCTTTCTGAATGAACATCCCCTAAAAATAGTCCTTAATAGAATATTAGCAATGAAGCAAAAAAAATACAAGGAATAAATAGGTAAGAGCATAATGATATAGGAGTTGAACATATGTTTGCGATATGGTAAAATAAGAACACAAGTTCAAAAGGAAGGGAGAAGCAGTTATGGATCTGATGTTTGATAAATTGAAAATACTGGCGGACAGCGCCAAGTATGACGTGTCCTGTTCCAGCAGCGGCGTGGGCCGCAAGAACAACGGAACGATTGGCAGCGGAGCTGCGGAAGGGATTTGCCACTCTTGGTCAGCGGACGGCAGATGCATTTCATTGTTAAAGGTTTTGTTTACCAATAAATGCGTTTACGATTGCGAATACTGCGTCAACCGCCGCAGCGCCGATACTGGAAGAGCTTCCTTCGAACCGGAGGAACTGGCGCGGCTGACCATTGAATTCTATCGACGAAATTATATCGAAGGCCTCTTCCTCAGTTCTGCAGTGGAGCGCTGCCCGGACTATACAGCAGAGAGAATTTTGCAATGCCTGCGGCTCTTACGTAGAGAATTCGGATTTGCCGGCTATATCCATGCCAAGATTATCCCCGGCGTATCTCAAGAACTGATTCATGCCATTGGCCTGGAGGCCGACCGGCTCAGCGTCAACATTGAGATGCCTACGAGCAAGAGTCTGGAACTGTTTGCTCCTCAAAAAAAACCAAAACAAATTTTTAGCCCCATGCGACAGATAACTAATACGCTTATTGAGAGAAAGGCGCTTAAAGGACCGGGCACCATGTTCAAAGGGCAGGAACTGAATTCACATTTAAACTATTTGAGCCCCGGCCAGAGCAGCCTCTCCCTCGATCCGCAGCAGATCCGGGAAAACCAGAACCAGCAAGATCAAAATATTCTGACCGCGGCGGCGGTGCTGCCGGCTCAATTAGTAAGAAAAAAGGAGGTCTTTGCTCCCGCCGGACAAACCACGCAAATGATTATCGGAGCAGGTCAGGAAACAGATAAACAAATCCTGACTACCACCGAGAATCTCTATCATACCTTTAAGATGAAGCGGGTATATTACAGCGCCTACATTCCGGCTGTTCCTTCTCCTATTCTGCCTGACGTGCTGACGGCTCCGCCTCTGGGGAGGGAACATCGGCTGTATCAAGCGGACTGGCTGCTGCGGTTCTATGGATACAGCGCCGGTGAGCTTCTCGATGACGAACACCCCAATTTGGATCCTGACCTGGACCCGAAAGTTACCTGGGCACTCCGCCATCTGGATCAATTTCCGGTGGAAATTAATAAGGCTCCCATGGATTTACTGCTACGCATACCGGGGGTGGGGGTGCAATCGGCTCAGAGAATTCTCCGCCAGCGAAGAATTTCTGCTGTGAAGTATGATGATCTGAAAAAAATCGGCGTTGTCTTAAAGCGGGCAAAACATTTTTTGACCTGTTCGGGGAAATATTACGGTGAGAAAACTTTTATGCCCCATGTCATAAAAAATCAAATATTGCAAATAAACGATGGGGTTCAAATGTCAATGTTTGGCGACAATTCTCAATCCTTGCTGACACAAGGGGATCAGAGAGGAACGGTGTTGATCCATGGTTGATTATCTGTACGACGGAACCTTTGAGGGACTTCTGACTTGTATTTATCATCATTATTATACGGAAAAGGCCAGCGGTATCTTCCGAAAAGAAGAATACCAGTCCACAATGCTTGGCGGATACCAGGAGGTGGAAACAGAGGAGGAGAAGACGATTACCGTTTATGAAGCCATTGAAAAAAAGATTTCCTCTGAGGATTTGAAGCGGGTCTATAAGGTGTTCATGTCCAGCGTGGAAAACAAGGAGACGAAAATTCTCAACTATGTGCGGCTGGGCTTTGTCAAAGGTTCCTGCGTCAGCATGCTCCACGGCGATCCCATCGTCTATGAAGTCCAGCAGGCGGAACGGAAGGTCAACGGCGAGGTGCACCGACTGAAGGGACTGATTCGTTTTTCCGAGCTGGGAAACAAGGTCTTGTACAGCCCCATTGAACCGGACCATGATCTGATCGAGTTTTTGGCGGACCATTTCTGCGACCGCTTCAAAAATGAACCCTTCATTATCCATGATGTGAAACGGAGCAAAGCCCTGATTGCTTATCAGGGAAGCTGGTATATCAGCCGCTTTACCAAAGACGAGCTTTCTCCCCTGTCGGAAGAGGAGAAAGAATACCGGCGCCTTTGGAAATCCTATTTTGAGAATATGGCGATCCGGGAAAGGATTAACCCCCGCTGCCAGAAAAATCTCATGCCGGTGCGATATTGGAAACATTTGACCGAATTCCAGCTTTAGTACATCGTCCGGCCCTTTGCCTGTGGTCTAGTATATTGTCCGTTTAGTGTTTGAATAAATACGACAAATCACTTGACAGATGATCAATTGCACTAGGCTAGTCCACTTTTACACCTTCCAGTTCCAGCAGATATTTTTTGATGTGAGTACCTCCCGCATAACCGGTCAGGCTGCCATCAGATCCGATGACTCGATGGCAGGGAATAATAATCATGATCGGATTGCGGTTGTTGGCAAGTCCCACTGCCCGAAACCCCTTGGGGCATCCGATGGCTTCAGCGATGTCCTTGTATGTACGGGTCTGGCCATAGGGGATTTCCTGCAAAGCGGCCCAGTCTTTTTTTTGAAATTCTGTACCTTTGGGCTTCAAGGGTAGATCGAAGTCCATCCTCTGGCCGGAAAAGTATTCGTCCAACTGACTTCTGACTCTGCGTGTAAGCGGTGTTTCTTCCCTAGAATATTCTCCGGTTACCGGCGGTTCGTCACAATCCAAAGCTAGGTCGGTTAGCGCGCTGTCCTCGGTGACAATGCGGAGGATGCCTACTGGAGAATCGTAGAGTGTGATATGCTTCATAATCGGTTCCTTTCTCCCTGCCTTCTCAGCGATCTGAGATGCAGAATCTTTTTCATTTATTTTACCCTGCCAGGCGGCAGCTTGCAAGATACCTTGTACAATCAGAACTGCAAGTATATTTAGAACGAAAAGGCCGGATTCATTTTTGACACTCACACTTCGCACCCTGCTTTCTTAACCCGTCAGCATAGAAAGCCCGACCATTTGTTGATGACCTGAATTGTACGTTTTGTGTTCCGATTATTACATGATGGACAACCAAGCTAAAAAAATGATAAAATAATATACAGGAAAGACGCAAATGTGACTGTATGTGGAATTTTATAAAATGAGGAAGACACTATGTGGAAAATACTGATTTGTGATGACGACGCTGTCTTTCTGGAATTACTCAAAAAGAGCGTCATAAAAGTCGCAGGGGATCGGATAAGGGAAATCAGGACGTTTGTTGAAAAGGAACAGATTGAATTCTATGCTGCCGAGCACCCTAACGAGGCGTATATCGTATTTCTTGATGTGGAGCTGGGGGAGAACAATGGAGTAGACAGCGCTAAACGGATTTTGAACATTCAGCCTAACTCGCAGATTATTTTTGTCTCTGCACATGATAAATATTACTTGGATGTATATGAAGTGGATCATATTTTCTTTTTGAAGAAGCCTTTGGAAGCCGAACAGCTGCGCAAGGCGCTGAAGCGGGCTGCGGACAAGCTGGAAGGCGTAAAAGGGGATGGATTTGTTGTAGTCAATAAAAAAGGCGCTCAAAAGCTCAGCTTCAATGAAATTCTATTCTTTGAAAAAGAGAAGCGTAAAATCCATGTTCATACAACAAAGGACGTAATTACGTTTTACGGAAAATTTGACGATATGGAACCGCAGCTGGATGATCGATTTATCCGGTGTCATAACAGTTATATCGTCAATATCAGCAAGGTAAAGAAAATGGGAAATCGAAAATTCTACTTTGACACTGAAAAGGTGGCTCCAATTAGTAAAAGCTATTACTCGGATGTTCGGGATATCTTTCTCGATTACTTGGAGCGGAATTTTTGACCATGCGGCCAAAGCCTTGACAACGGCGGATAAAACTGATAATGTAATCGCAAGAACTGTTCCAGGTGCGGACAGAGGTGTGAAAGTTATGCAGGGCTGGGGGGAAATATCTTCCCGGCCTTTTTTGTAAGGAGGGGGATTTATGTATTGTGAAAATTGTGGTGCGAGAATCGATGATGACTCAAAATTCTGTGAGAATTGCGGTGTGCTGGTGAAATCGGAGGCAGAGCCGTCTATAGAGCCCAAAGCTTCTGAGCCGGAAACAGATCCGGTCGAGCAGGAAGAAAAGGGAATCACAGATTTGGACCAGCTGGTGGAGGTGGATATGGGATTGCCGCTGAAAGAGGAAATGGAGACGACACAGATCTTTACAAAGGAAAGCTTTTTCAGTGAAATGGAGCAGGAAAAAGCGGCCCAGGAGATCCAGGAGGAAACTGTGGAAGAAATGGAAGAGACAGCGGAGGAAACCGGAACTCAACCCTTCTTTTCTGCCCCAATCCAAACACAGAAAGCGGAGCCAGAAAAGGAAGATGCGATACGAGCAAGCGCCGAGCCTGAGGAGGAGCAAGAGCTCGAACTTACTCCTACTGTACCGAAAGCTTCGGAACCAGAAGAAACGCTGCCGATTGAGGAGCCTGAACAAAGCCAGCAAGAACGCTTTATCTGGAAAAAAGAGGAGGATCCGGAAGCAGTGCCGATCGAGGCGGAAGCTCCAGAAGGCGATTCGCAGCCGGAAGAACTTGCAGGAGATGAACCAGAGGCAAGCAACCTGCCTCCTGAAGACGAGGAAGGGGACAGGCCGCTGTTTTGTATGGCCTGCGGCAAAAGACTGCCCAAGGGCGCAGCTTTTTGCGATATTTGCGGAACACCCACAGGAGAAGTTGCGCCGGTGGAATTACATAAGAGAAGGCCGGATCAGGGACTGCTGATAGAACTGGCGAAGGGATTCTTTGTACGTCCTGCCGCTGCCATTGAAAAAGCTGCCTCGGAAAATGGATTTTTGCCGGGGATTGTGTTCCTTTTAATCAAAGATGTGATAGTAGCCGTTCTGTCGGCAGTCTTTATGGGCAAGCTGTCTGCATCGCTGGGCGTTTTCGGCTCCTGGCTGATCCAGGGAGACCCCTTTGGATTTGGCGCCAAGGCGTTCCTTCTTAGCGTTGTTTTGGATGCGCTGTGGATTGGACTTTTGTTCGGCGCGGGTAAGCTGTTTAAAGGCAAGGGAACTATTCGGGAATTGACCGGGGCCTGCGGGACTGCCAGTCTTTTGGCGGCGGTTCTGCTGATCGTTACGACCATATTGACCGCTTTGGTACCTGTCGCAGCCCTTTGTGCGGCGCTGATTACCTTAGCGGCGACAATAGCGGTTATGACAAAAGCTGCAGCCCAGGCAATGCAGATGGAAGACGATCTTTCCATATATGCAGTACCGCTGGCATTTGCCTGCTTTAGCATCATTGTCTTTGTTGTATTGCGCCTGCTCGCATAGGGGAGGACGATAACAGGAGTGGTACCATGTATTGCAAGAATTGCGGAAATAAAATAAGCGAGGGCGCTAAGTTCTGCAAGAGCTGCGGCGCTCCGGCCGTTGAACCGTCGGAAAAACGGGAAACGGAACAGGCCAGAAGAGAAAGCATTCGCAGGGAAAAGGCAAAAAAAAGGAGGAAAATTCTGCTGGCGTGCCTCCTTCTTTTGGCTGTCTGCGCCTGCGTCGTTTTTGCATATGTAAAACCCAATTGGATTGACAGGAAAACGGCCAAACCGGAGGATGGCAAACCGGCGGCGGCCGCCCTGGCAAAAGGCGAGACGGGAAATTCTTTTGCTAACTTAGCCAACGGCGGAGAATTGGTTAAGAGCGGATCTTGGATTTACTATTCCAACGGGCAAGGCATTTATAAAACTGCCGATATGTCTGAGGAAGGGACGCAACTGTGCAGGGCCACGGTTCCCGGCAACCTGAACGCAGCGGGAGAGTGGATTTATTACACAGCAGCAAAGGGAACAGAGCATTACAATGTGATCTACCGGGTGAGAATGAACGGCAGCGAGAGCGAGATGCTTTCTGAGGAGCCATGTACCATGCTGACGGCGGCAGGAGACAAACTATATTATCAAATAGTTGATCAAAATTCCGAAGGCTATGAAGGAAAACTGTTTTCCATGAATATGGATGGGAGCGGCGTTAAACAAGTGCTGGAGGATCAGATCCGTTTTTTAGGTATTGAGAAGGATTGGATTTATTATACGACCTATCAAGGGGAACAGAATACACTTTATCGAGTGAAAACCGATGGAACCGAAGAGGAAAGGCTGATATCCGAGTTTCGGTCCTGTTCTGTTCCCGTTGTGAAGGATGGTTGGCTTTATTATGGCAGAGCGGCTGAGGATGGTTCCTGGAAGTTATGCAGGCAGAAGCTGTCTGCTGACGGCAAGCGGGAGGACATCGTCCAGGCAGCGGCCAGCAGTTCTTATTGGGAGATTGCCCTCAATGTTTGCGATGGTTGGGTTTACTACGTAGATTTGGGAAATACGAAAGATACAGAAGAGCCCCAAGAACGTGTTTGTCGGGTAAAAGTCGACGGCAGCGAGCCAGAGCTTATGTCGGACGGCGGGTGGAGCTGTCGTATTTTTACAGCGGATCAGGATGTTATGTGCTGTTTCTCCAAGAATAGCGCCGATGAATTGGAAAATTGGCAGTTAGAATGGGAAGTCATGGAATAGAAACGAGCGGGCGGTCTTTATCTTTATGATGAGGCAGTCCGCTCTTTCGACAGTTATCCCAGCACCAGCGACACAGAGGTTTGGAACGTATCACCCTGATCTGTCATTTTCATAGTACCGTCATATTTTTTTACAATACTGCTTAGGATATGAAGTCCTAAGCCATGGTAATCTTTATTCAGTTTGGTCGTTTGCATATTCGTTTCAATAGGGCGGGCCGTAGATACTTTTGTATTTTTGACACGTATTAATAAAATTCCGCTTCGAAAATCACAGTGCAGCGTTACAAAGGGATGAGGGTCTGACGCAGCATGAGCGGCCTCGATGGCGTTATCCAATAGATTGCCGATCAATGATGTTAATTCGATCTCCGTCATTTTATTCTCTGGGATCTGAAAGCGGGAAACCTCAAACCTGATATTCAGATTTTGGCATACCGCTGTCTTGCTGAACAACAGCGCATCTGCTACCGGATTTCCCGACTGGACCATAGAAAGCAGCGCATTGCAGCTGTCCAGGCAAGCTTGCTCCATGTGGAGTTGCTGGGAGAGATCACGGACCGCATCGCTTTCGAATACTTGTGCCGCTTTACGGACCTCACTGGACATTTCGCGGACTTCTTCAGAAAATGAGCGCAGGCCTTCCATATACTGGTCCTGCGCAGTCCATTGTTTTAGCATCGTCTGATTCTCTTCAACGATTTTTTTATGAGAACGGTAAACAAGCACAAAGACAATCGTCAGCACAGCCAGCAAGATCATCATTAGGAGGACAGCGTCAGTATAAATAGCCATTTATGCTCCCCTTTCTTCCAGCATGCCTTGCCATTTTTTCGCAGAAGCATGGATTGAATCAGCTGATAAAGAGGATCTCGGCGAAGCTTTAATTGCCAGAACCGCGGGGGCTGGTGCCATGGAGCTTTGAAAATGAGCGGACAGGAGGGATCCTCGCTTAGGCTGATCTCACACGCTTCCCATGTGCAGCCGCAGCGATCAGTAAAGGCCTTCAGATAATAATAGAGGATGTAGCATTCCCGGTCACTCAGCCCTTGGATTTGAAGTTCTTTCCAGCGAAAAGCTTCCTCCGCTTTCCGTTCAATTTGATCACAATGGGACAGAAAGGATTGGCAGTAATGATCAGCATAAGGACTCTTTATAAGATCTAAGTGTTCGAGAACATTCAAATGATTAATCAGGTCGTGGCGCAGGCCCCGCATCTGGAATTGGAGGGTAACAATCGATTTATAATACGCATGCTGCAAATCCATTTCCACTTGCAACATACGCCTGTTTTTTCGGATATGGATCCGGTCATACAGAAAAAAGACTAGAATCGCCGTCAAAAGCCATATGCACAGACCAATACAGAAAAAAACCGCCAGGTTCACGTTTGCCGCCGCACCGCCGATCATATATGAATTGAGTTCTTTAGAAAGGCCAGAAACGAGGGCGATTACCGAGTCAGCCAGATAAATACCGCCATAAATCACCGAGGGAATCTGTTCCAGCTTCGTCCATAGTCTGCGCCTCGCCAGACTTGCCAGGAAAAGCGCGATGCCTGAAGCAGCCGCGGTAATCAGCAGGGGAGCCGCGTCTTTGGGAGACTGGGCATCCATGATGGAAGGTCCCAGCATATAATATTTCCGCAGCAGGTGGAAAAGAGTCATAAACGGCAGTGCTGCCACGGAAAAAATAAGAAACAATCCGCAGTTTCGAGCGGCGGATCCCTTGACATATCGATGAAAAAAGAAAATCGGAAAGCCATAATAAAAGAGAATGTCCAATATGATATACATAGGATGATGCATGACAAAATCCGGATCGCTTTCATGAAAAGAAGCTATGACTGAGGTCACATTGGTCAGGGCAGAAAACAGGCCAAACACGATCAGAGCATTGCGCCGCTTCCGCTTGAACGTAAAGAGGATCAGCAGCAGTGCTGCTGAAAAAGCAAGATTTACGATGCACTCCAGCGACACGTAGATCATATTCCACATGGCTAAAAAACTCCTTTCCCTTTTCTTCTATTATCGCATGGTCTGTTTAAAACCACCAGTGGAATTTGTGCAAAAATAATAGGAATCCGTACGATTTTGCTGACGCTTGTGGTATAATTGCATAAAAGATCGCCGCGGGGCGATTGGACAAGATGGAGGAAAAAGGAGCAGGTATGAAAAAAGTAGTTTCAGTGGTATTGGCCCTGGTCGTGATTGTGGCGATGACGGCCTGCGGCAGCAAAGAGGATGTGAACAAAGCCGAAGGGAATAAAGACGGCCAAGTGGCGTACAAGTACTATGAGATGATGGACGGCGATAACCCCCAATATTACTTTGAAGCCAACATGGAGGATCAATTCCTGGACGAAGAGGCATCACCGGACGAGGAAGTTCCAGAACCGACCAAGGGCATCATGGCCGAAGCCCGGGACGGCAAGGATAAGTTTGTCCTCCTGGAAGGCGAAACGGAATTTGTGAGCCGCCAGATCGAAACCGGAAAAGATTCTTTCGAGGTTCGGGATTCTGAGAAGAAATACACCAAAACGGAAGCCGAGCCGGAAGAGGACATGAAAATGGTCTATGTCAAAACCGATAAACTGGAGATGGACGGAACAACCTATCAGTATGATGAATACCAGTCAAGTTATGAATTGCCGTCAGACCTTGATGAGGAAGTTATGGACACCTATCTCTATATAAAGAGGTTTCTTGTGGACGATCAGGGTGAACTGAAGGCGCTGATCTACCGCCAGGAGATGCAGGGTAAGGATGGAAAGGAAAATCAGCCGATCTATCAGAGAATAGAACGGATAACGAAATTGGAGTCCAAGGCGCCCAAGGATCTCTTTGAAATTCCCAAGGATTACAAAGAGGTTGAGGAACTGGACGATGAAGCCGCGTATGATGATGAAGAGTTGTTGGAGGAGGAGTAATTATGGATGCGAGAGTTAAGGATATCGTTGAAAGGAGTCAACATATCGTTTTCTTCGGCGGGGCGGGAGTATCTACGGAAAGCAATATCCCTGATTTTCGATCGGAGAGCGGCCTCTACAGCGCCGTTTCTCAATATGGACAGTCGCCTGAAACCATGCTTTCCCATACATTTTTTCGGAATAGCATGGAAACTTTTTTCGATTATTACAAAAATAATCTGATTTATCGCGATGCCAAGCCCAATAAAGCGCACATTGCTCTTTCCAGGTTGGAAGAAGAAGGGAAGCTGAACGCCGTTGTGACACAGAATATCGACGGACTTCATCAGATGGCCGGCAGCAAACAGGTCTATGAGCTTCACGGATCGGTCCTGCGCAACTATTGTGTGGATTGCGGAGCTTTTTATGATCTGGATTATATTATGGATGAAGCGCATTGTGACGGGCTTATACCAAAATGTGAAAAATGCGGCGGTGTTGTAAAGCCAGATGTGGTTCTATATGAGGAAGCGCTGGACGAGCAGGTTATATCGGGGGCTGTTGCAGCCATCCGCAGGGCGGATACGCTCATCGTTGGCGGTACATCCCTGGTGGTATACCCTGCCGCGGGCCTGATCAATTATTTCGGCGGCAAAAACCTGATTCTTATCAATAAATCAGAAACCCAGTATGACAGCAGAGCCAGTCTGGTGATCAACGATTCTATTGGAGCAGTGCTGGGAGACTGACGCGCCGCTTGGAATGCTGCGGGAAGCCATGGCAGAAGCGAGCACATAATAAAAACTGGAAAAAGTGTATAAGAGCGTATGAGCGGGTGCGACAGCCGTTGCCATACGCTCTTTTGTTTTGGCCTCCCACCGGATCCCTAACCAGATTCTCAGTACGACTAAATCAGGGGCATGTATCTCTTTGTCTCTATTTTTGAAGGGCTCACTATCAAAAAACTGCAGCGCAGCGGGGTAGCTGCTCACGGAATGGGGTGAAATGTGAAACGAATGGAAAAATAAAGATTGTTGTTGTGAGCTGCAGGCTGAGTGCGGACTGGAAGAGTGCTATATGAATGTGAACAGCCGCCAGAAACAAGGCTGGCAGTGCCAAGTGATCCCTAGCTGTTCGCGTCCTCAACCGGAATCAGGAAATAATACAACAAAAACATATATATAAGTAGAAAAAAGTTTTAAAGCTGGGGGAACTATAGTATAATAAATTATTATTTACAAAAGGGAGGACGGTAGTCATGACGTTTGAGAGAGAAGGCGTGCTGTTTTGCTATCTCCTGGCTATTTTTTTGGGTATCGCTGGAATTACCATGGTCTTGCTTGCTGGAAAGAAGCGGGCTAGTGAGTTGAACCTGGCAATGAAGTTATTTCTAGCAGGTATGCTGATTATGAGCCTGTACGATATGATTTTGTACTATACCGATTATGTAATCGGGGATATCCGTGATATGCTGACGCTCCGAATCGGCAGTTGTATTATTGCTATCTTATTTTATCTCTGGCTGCACCTGGAACAGAAGATTGCTGCTACAGATGAATTTTCTGCATTGCAGAGGACTGCAAAAATTTACATTTTTTTCTATGCGATCCTATGGTTTTGTTCGACCATTGTATTCACCATTAACTATTTCTATGCACTGAGATGGATCCTACTAGTGACCGATATTATTCTACTGCTGATTATACTCATCGGCAGTGTGGTATACATCAGTAAATGCATTTTGCTGCATCAGCCCAAGAGTACAATCTACTACATGGTTATTGTCACAGCCATGCTGATATGGAACTATGCATCTTATTTTTGGGGAGAAGCATCTGTATATTGGGGAAATAGCAGATTCATCAGGGAGCCGCTGGATTTAACGATTATCTTTTGGTTCGTAGTCAACATAGCCACAGTGGTATTCATTTATAAGGCTGATTTTAAGGATGCTTATGAAACCGCAAAAGATGACAGTGCTAAGGCTGAATTCGACCTCGATAAGAGGATGGATGAGGTGGCGGCGGCCTATGATTTGACTGGAAGGGAAAAGGATCTCAGCCGTCTGATCTACGAGGGAAAGAGCAACAGTGAGATTGCCAAGCTGCTTTATATCTCCGAGAGCACAGTAAAAACCCATGTCTATAATATTTTTCGCAAGATGGACGTTAAAAATCGAATGGGTGTGACCTGCATCATACGGGATGGAGATCAGAGGAATAAGGATGGAGAAACAAATTAACCGTGTAATACGAAAAGTACGGGTAAGCGGCGTTTTGCCGGTTACCCGTACTTTTCTGTATTTGAACAATTTACGAAGAGCTATGCTGAGGCGGCAAGAAGCTTTTCATAATTCGCTTCCTGCACAATGTGCTTGTTAAAATAGATATCTGCTAACCACCAGGTTCCAAATGTCAGGACGATCATAGCCAACTTGCATAAAAACATCTTTGGCCCGCCTTGATAAAGCCTGTCGATTCCAAGAAATCCTAAAAAAATGGAAAGAATAAGTGCGATGGTGGGATTCTTAAATTTAAGGCTCTTTAATTTTGATTGTTCACAATTGGCCAGCAGGGCATCTGTTTCTGCCGCATGTTCCGGGCCGATATACCTTTTTACTGATTCAACTTCCAGCATGCTTGAGTCCTCCTTTATTTGATGTTTACAGCCTACCAGAAAGCCGCCGATCTGTCTGTAGATCAATAGTATGAAAGGAGCTGAACTCCTATACAACTTTAGTACGAAAAGATTCAAATACCCGTGAAGTCTGAATTTTATGTATTTTATGAGCCGAAAAAAAGAGAATTTTTAAATCCGGCAGAATGTGGTATAATAACAAAGCATACCGTTAACTTTGCAGAAGGGGGAATGGTGAGATGAATATATTAGTAACCAATGATGATGGAATCGATGCGGCCGGTATTTCCAGTCTGGTAAAGGCTTTATCCCAGACAGCGGAAGTTTATGTCTGTGCGCCGCACACCCAAAGAAGTGCTGCCGGACATGGAATAACGGTGGGAAAACCCATCGAGGTTGAGGAAACCGCCTTTGATGGCGCTGCCAAAGCTTTTTCTATAACCGGAACACCAGCTGATTGTGTAAAAATTGGAACCAAGATTCTCAGTCAACAGAAGATAAAAGTAGATATGGTATTTTCAGGAATTAATTTAGGCGGAAATTTAGGAACCGATACCCTGTATTCTGGAACGGTTTCGGCCGCCATCGAAGGGTCTCTTTGTGGGATTCCCTCGGTAGCCGTCTCTGTGAACAGCCACGAGGCCACCCATTTTGAACTGGCCTGCGAACTGGCAGTAAATGCCTGCAAAAACGGATTTCAAAAAATGGATGCCAGAACCGTGCTCAATATCAATACGCCTGATCTGCCTAAAGAGGAGATCAAAGGCGTGAAATATACCAGGCTGGGAGCCAGAGAATATAAAGAGTTCTTTCGGCCTAAGGAAAACGGGAACGGAAAGACTCAATACTGGTATGAGGGTAACCCGGTTATTTATGAGGGCCTGCCCGATGACATTGACGTGATTTCCATGCAGGACGGCTACGCCAGCATCACGCCGCTCCAATACGATATGACCAATTATACCTTAGTGGATGAAATAAAAACATGGAGGCTAGAGGGATGAGTTTGATAAAACGAGAAGACGCCCTGCTGCTTGCCATCGACTTTCAGGAAAAGCTGATGCCGGCTATGGCAAACCAGGAAGAACTGGAAGAAGCGGTAGTAAAGATGGCCAAAGGTATCCGGGCTCTGGAGATTCCGGTGCTCGTGACCCAGCAGTACACCAAAGGCCTTGGGGCTACAATCCAGCCCATCGCGGAAGCTTTGGGACCCTTTGTTCCCATTGATAAAACATCTTTCAGCGCCCTGGGAGAGCCAGATTTTGTACAGGCGCTGGAGGCGGCGGGAAAGAAAACCGTGATCCTGATTGGGATCGAAGCGCATATCTGCGTGCAGCAAACAGCACTTGACCTCATAGAACGGGGATACGACGTATACGTCATTCAGGACTGTATCGCTTCCAGAAAAGAAAGCGATAACCTGTGCAGCCAGCAGCGAATGGCTGGGGCGGGCGCCGTGATCACCACCTGCGAATCGGTTCTTTATGAACTTCTGAGAGGAGCCGGGGCGGATGGATTCAAAGCCATCTCTGCCCTTGTAAAATAAACCATGTTTATGTTTGAAAATCAGATAACGATCGAAGACCGATCGCACTTAGAAAAATATTTAAACGGCTATGATTATCAGACCTCTGGCCTGTCCTTTTCCTCCCTGTATATGTGGAGAAACATCAATGGATTCAGCTGGCAGATGGCAGGAGACTACCTGCTTTTGTCGGGAATCAGCCATCTGGAGATGGAGGACGGCACCATCGAACCTTTTCTCTTTCCGCCGCTGACAAAGACGGGCGTTTATGAAGAGGAAGGCCTGCGCCGGGCCATCTATGAAGCAAAGCGGATCTTTGAGGAAAAGGGCTATGAGTTGACCCTTCGCCTGCTTCCAGATCATATGATCGATATCATCGAAGCGGCGTGCCCTGGCGAGCTTAAATTTGCAGCTGACCGGCCCAACTACGATTATGTTTACAGACGCCAGGACCTGGTGGATCTGAAGGGCAGGGATTATCACGGCAAAAAGAATCATCTTAACTATTTCCATAAAAATTACCAATTTGAATATGTACAGCTGACGTCGGCCATGGCGGAGGATGCCATGCGCTTTATCGAGGAATTCAACGCCCGCAAGGAGATCCCGGAATTCGAGATGCAGCTGCTGAAAATGGAAGAAGAGGCCATGGCGGATGTGTTCCGCAATCTGGAAAGGGTCGGCTATCTGGCAGGCGCCATCCTGATCGACGATAAGATCGAGGCCCTCAGCGTAGGCGGGTACCTGAACAAAAACACTGTGACCGTTCATGTGGAGAAAGCCAATATTAATTTTCGGGGACTTTATCAGGCAATTAACAATGAATTTTGTAAAAATGTGCCTTCCCACATCGAATATATAAACCGTGAGGAAGATATGGGGATCCCTAATTTGCGCAAAGCAAAGCTTTCCTATAAGCCGGTTAAACTAGTAGAAAAATATATCGCCCAATTCAAATGACTTTAACAGCTTGCTATAAAGTTGTTAAAATATTAACAGATTTTTAACAAAAACGCTTGCAATTCTCAAATAGTATGGTAATATTGTAGAAAAAGCGAGCGTTAGTCTGGTTAAAAATCTAACGAGAGTTACTTTGGCACTGAAAAGTGCGAGGATTTTAAGGAGGACATGAAAAATGAAAGAGGTTGTAATCGTAAGTGCAGCAAGAACACCAATCGGCAGTTTTGGCGGATCACTGAAGAACATTCCGGCAAGACAGCTGGGAGCGATCGCAGTGAAAGAAGCCATCAATCGGGCAGGAATCAAACCGGAAGACATCGATGAAGTAATCATGGGATGCGTCCTGCAGGGAGGCCTGGGCCAGAACGTTGCAAGACAGATTTCAATGGATGCGGGAATCCCGAAGGAAGTACCGTCCATGACCATAAATAAGGTATGCGGATCCGGACTGAGAGCCGTAGGGCTGGCCGCACAGATCATCAAAGCAGGAGATGCGGATATCGTAGTAGCCGGAGGAGCGGAGAATATGTCCATGTCCTCCTATGCTGTACCTGCTGCAAGATGGGGAGCAAGAATGAATGACACCAAGATGATCGATATGATGATCAAGGATGGACTGTCTGACGCGTTCAGCGGCGTACATATGGGAATCACGGCAGAAAACATTGCAGATCAGTGGGGTCTGACCAGAGAAGAGCTGGATGAGTTCGCAGCAGCATCGCAGCAGAAAGCAGTAGCAGCGATCAAAGCGGGCAAATTCAAAGATGAAATCGTTCCGGTAGAAATTCCGCAGAGAAAAGGCGATCCAGTGATCTTTGATACAGACGAATTCCCAAGAGATGGGGTAACAGCAGAAGGAATCGGCAAACTGAGACCGGCTTTCAAGAAAGACGGAATCGTAACAGCAGCCAACGCATCCGGAATCAATGATGCTGGAGCTGCAGTCATTGTAATGTCCAAGGAAAAGGCCGATGAACTGGGAATCAAGCCAATGGTGACGATCAAATCCTATGCATCCGCAGGGGTAGATCCGCAGATCATGGGAATCGGCCCGGTGCCTTCCACAAGAAAAGCACTGGAAAAGGCCGACATGACCATCGAAGATCTGGACCTGATCGAAGCCAACGAAGCGTTCGCAGCACAGTCGGTGGCAGTAGGAAAAGATCTGGGCTTCAATAAAGAAATCCTCAATGTAAACGGCGGAGCCATCGCACTGGGTCACCCGATCGGATCATCCGGAACAAGAATTCTGATCACCTTGATCCACGAAATGGCAAGAAGAGACGCGAAGAAGGGTCTGGCAACACTTTGTATTGGAGGCGGACAGGGAACTGCAATGATCGTAGAAAGATAATTGCATCCGTGAGTCGTATGAAAAAAGGGGCTGTAAAATAAGTCCCTAGTTAAGGACCGCCAGTTCCGGCATCTGCCGGAACTGACGGTTCTTTGTTTTATCAACTGTTTTCTGAAGGATCTATTGATTTTGAGGGTAAAAAAGTGTGCACTTAATAAACCTATGATGTTCGTCTTCTTTAAAGTTGACTGCCCGATATGGATTCCCATGATATTTTTCCATTAACGGAACGAAGCATTCCATGTCTGATGCGTATGGTTTTACATCAACTACGGCAATATACATCACAAACAGCAGTCTGGAGATTATACGCCGGGAGCAGCTGGTCATTTCCCATATGATCCCGTTTTAACTGCATAAAAGTAGTATCGTGGTCTGTTTTGGAATAGCTGTTTCTTTCATCCCCACAGACCTCTATATGATGTGCATATGTTTTTAAGCGTTCAAGATATCCCTGCAGTTCCTGGTATTGTTTCTGCTGAATACTTTTTCTATGGCCGCAACCGGAAACAAATGTAGATTCATCCAGGTTCGCTCTTTTTTTAGACATTATTGCGAAGCAAAGCGAATCTCGGAAAGTAACATCTAACGCACCTTGGAGAACTCTTTCCTGTCTTTAGCTCCTGGCTTTCGCCCGAAGAATCCTGCGCCCAAAGCTGCCGCTGCCGGAATAATCAGAACGCATCCAGTGCCGCTGACTGCAATCGAAATAATTTCCTGCACGAATTCTTTGGAGTTGACCATTTGGGCAAAAGAATAATATTCCATGAATTGAAGAAAGAGCGTGAAATACTCGGCAATAAAAATGAAGAACAACGTATTAATTGTAGAACCGAGAATATCGCGGCCCACGGAAATCCCCGAGATGAACAGCTCTTTGCGGGAGAGCCGGGGGTTATTCAGATGTACCTCATAAAGGGCTGAAGTTACGGCCAGAGCCGTATCGACGACGGCTCCGATGAGAACCATCAACAAGGCCGAAATCTGCAGCAGGATCATATTGATGCCAATGGCGCCATTATAGCCGTTGGACGGGCGAATCTCATACTGACCGACAGGGAATCCCTGCGTGTTCGTTTGTGTACCGAGAAACCACAGAAATGGAATCAAAAGACCGATGATCAAGAGGACAGACCAAAAGGCTGCCTTGGTCTTGTCGTTGATTTCATTCTGATAAAAGAGCGTTAGCAGCGTGATCAAGATACAGGCAATGGAGGCACAGATAAAAGGATTTACGCCAAGATAGATGAGCACCAGAGCCGCCGTCAATAAAATGGCGTTTCCTGCCAGTGTGACCAAGGCCTTTGCGGAACGATCACCGCCGATGAAAAGAACCAGCAGAATAAACAAGATTGCAAAAATCAGCAGCATGATTTTTTGCCCCCTTTCAAGAAACAAGATGCGGCAAAAATGGCCAGGGGAATGGTGAGGATAATACCCATACTTCCCGTGAGAAAACGAGCGATCTCAAAAAAAGCGTTGTATTTCATTACCGTGAAAAAGCTGATGTCATTTTTCATGGAAATGAGAAAAACGGGGATGCAAGCAGCGATATTGGTGAAAAAAACCACGTTGATCATGGTGCCTGTTATATCGTCAGCCACCTGCCGGCAGGAAAGCAGCAATGCTTTCTTTGAAATAAGCGGGTCTTTGCGTATCAACTCAGCAGAACAGGAAGTAATGGTTACTGCGATGTCCATGATAACACCCAGCCCTCCAATGAGGATTTCTGACAAAAATAGCAGATTAGCTTCGCTGCGGGTATAGGGTTCGGGCAAATATTCCATGAATTCATAACTGAGTTCAGGGCCAAAATGAATAACCGCAGCAGAAAGCAGGCCGATGATCGCTACCGCTGCCAGCGTTGCAATCAATGATATGAACGTTCGCTTGTTAAAACCATTGATGAGGATTAATACAATGGCTGAGAACAGAATCACCAGTACAATCGTGAGGGAGAGGACATTGACTCCGGCCTCATACAAGGTGAGCATTCCGTAAAAAAGAACGATGTTCAAGCCGAGTCCGATGATTGTGTAAAATCCTTGTTTTCCGCCAGCTAAAAGGAGAAGATCGGTCAGGACCAGGAGAACCAGAACCGCATAGTGATCCCGTTTTACCCCTGTTACTGTTCCAGTCAGGCTAGAGCCGGTTTTATCGTTCAATGAAAGGAATAAGAGGCTGCCGCGACTGTATCGCTCATCATATGCAAGAGACGGATCATAGGTATTTTTCAACGTGACCGTTTGTCCTTCGTGTTCTCCATTTTTTATAGTTCCAGTAATAGCCTGACGGATTGACCCATCCTTCTCCTCAGACTGAACCGCAGAGGTGACCTTAGCGATGGTCGTATCATATACTTGGAAATTGTTATATACAGCTATGTAGACAATCAACGACAAGAATAGCACAATTATAAGTTTTGCTGCGAATTTTTTATGTAACATTCATGTCCGCCTTTCCTTGCTATTTTCTACGACATACTATAGAATAAGAAGGGAAGTGAATGCAAGGTCCTTTGACGATCATCAGAATTTCTTAAGATTTTCGTCAAGAAACCGACACATTTGTTGCCTATAATGGAAACCACAAAAGGGAAAACAAGCTGCAAAAGGGAAAGGGGAAAACCTATGAAACAAAAAGCAGTAGCAATGGCGACAGCCTTCACCATGCTTTTAGCAGTGGGTGTTACAGGGCTTGGAAGTGAAGCGCTGCATCAGCATCCAGCTTATTCGAATCAGAACATTCGGCTGGAAGCTCAGCAGACGCCGGCACTTGCGGCGCCGGAGGCGGATACGCTGCTCCTGGCGGCACCAGTCTGGGAAAAAGATAAATAAAATGTAATGGGATGAAAGAAAAAGGAGCTTAGGGGGCTCCTTTTTCATTGCATTTACTACCAAAATTGGGATATAATAAGAAGATATATTTTTAGGAGGAACGAGGAATGGCAGACATCGATAAAAAACAGGCCGCGGCGCCGGACAGCGCATCGAATTTTATCCATAACATCATTGATAAGGATTTGGAAAACCAGAAATACGAAGACCGGGTACATACCCGTTTCCCCCCGGAACCCAACGGGTATCTTCATATTGGACACGCAAAATCCATTTGTCTTAATTTTTCCACCGCGGAGAAATATAACGGTAAATGTAATTTGCGGTATGATGATACCAATCCGGTTAAGGAAGACCTGGAGTATGTGGACGCCATTGAGGAAGATGTTAAATGGCTTGGCTTTCAGTGGGACGAGCGCCTCTGGGCATCTGATTACTTTGATAAAATGTACGAGTTCGCCATCCGTTTAATTAAAAAGGGGAAGGCATTTGTCTGTGATTTGAATGCGGATCAGATTCGAGAATATCGGGGAACGCTGAAAGAGCCGGGCAAAGAGAGTCCATACAGAAATAGAAGCGTAGAAGAAAATCTCAGGCTCTTTAAAGAGATGAAGGAAGGCAAATACGCGGATGGAGAAAAGGTTCTGCGGGCGAAAATCGATATGGCATCGCCCAACATCAATATGCGGGATCCGGTTATTTATCGGATTTCTCATACAGAGCATCATAATACAGGGGGCAAATACTGCATCTATCCCATGTACGACTACGCTCATCCCATAGAGGATGCCATCGAGGGAATCACCCACTCCATCTGCACGCTGGAGTTTGAGGACCATAGACCACTGTACGACTGGGTGCTCCAGGAGCTGGAATGGCAGACTCCTCCCCAGCAGATTGAGTTTGCTCGCTTAAATCTGACCAATACCGTCATGAGTAAACGTCACTTAAAGGCGCTGGTGGACAATGGCGTAGTCGACGGCTGGGACGATCCCAGAATGCCGACGATCGCAGGACTTAGAAGAAGAGGCTATACGCCGGAAGCGATCCGCGATTTCTGTGAACGGATTGGAGTTTCTAAGGCCAACAGCACGGTGGATGTGGCGCTGCTGGAACACTGCGTCCGTGAGGATTTGAAGGCAAAGGTGGAAAGCCGCAATGTGGTGGAGGATCCTATAAAGATTGTGATTACCAATTATCCTGAGGATCAGACCGAGGAGATGGAGATTGAAAACAACCGGGAAGTTCCGGAAATGAGCAGCCGCAAAGTGCCATTCAGCAGGGAGCTGTATGTGGATGGATCCGATTTCATGGAAGAGCCGGTGAAAAAATATTTCCGCCTGTTCCCTGGCAATGAAGTGCGCTTTAAAGGGGCCTATTTTATCACTTGCAACGATGTGATCAAAAACGAGGATGGGACGATTAAGGAACTGCACTGTACCTACGATCCGGCCACCAAGAGCGGCAGCGGTTTTGAAGGCCGCAAGGTGAAAGGAACGATCCATTGGGTTGACGCACGTACTGCGGTCAAGGTAAAGATTCGCAATTACGATTATCTGATGGTGGAAAATGAAGAGGGCGAAACTGTGCTCAATCCCGATTCTCTGACCGAGACTTGGGGGTATGCCGAACCGGCGTTGAGACAAGCCCAGCCGGGAGAGCGGTTTCAATTCTTCAGGCATGGGTACTATATTGCCGACGCTGGGCTGACGACGGAGACGGAAAAGGTATTTAACAAAATCGTGGGACTAAAAAGTTCCTGGAAAAAATAAAGGAGTAAACATGGATTACTATAAAGAATCCCTGAAAATGCACGAAGAGTACAGAGGCAAGATGGAGGTGGCCAGCAAAGTACCGGTAAAAAATAAGGACGACTTATCCACCGCCTATACGCCGGGGGTCGCTGAGCCGTGCCGCAAGATTAACGAAAATCCGGAAGATGTATATAAGTATACCAATAAGAGCAACACCGTAGCGGTGATCAGTGATGGTTCGGCCGTTCTGGGACTGGGTAATATCGGCGGCCTGGCTTCCATTCCGGTCATGGACGGAAAATCCCTGTTGTTTAAAGAATTCGCAGGGATCGATGCGATCCCTATCTGCCTGGAAACACAGGATGTGGAAGAAATCGTCATGATCGCTAAGAATATTGCGCCTACGCTGGGGGGTATTAACCTGGAAGATATAGCAGCGCCCCGCTGTTTTGAAATCGAAAGAAAACTCCAGGAACAGGTGGATATTCCGGTTTTCCACGATGATCAGCATGGTACGGCGGTTGTGGTAACTGCTGCCATATTCAATTCGCTGAAGATTGTCGGAAAAAAGATGGAGGATTTGAAGGTTGTCATCAGCGGTGCGGGAGCGGCGGGAGCGGCGATTGCCAAGATGCTGCTTTCGGTGGGCGCTGGGGATGTGATTGTTTGCGACCGCATCGGACCTTTGGCGAAAAACGATGATCGTTTGACTCCGGCCAAAGAGGAAATTGCCCGCATTACCAACCATAATTTGGTCAACGGGACTTTGGCCGATGCCCTTGAAGGTGCCGATGTGTTTATCGGAGTTTCCGCACCCCGGATCGTGACGGAGGAGATGGTGGCCTCGATGGCGGATGATGCCATTGTGCTGCCCATGTCCAATCCGGAGCCGGAGATCATGCCCGACCTGGCGAAAAAAGCGGGCGCACGGGTAGTGGGCACCGGACGTTCTGATTTTCCCAATCAGATCAATAATGTGCTGGCTTTTCCGGGAATCTTCAAAGGCGCTCTGGCTGCAAGGGCCAAGCGGATTACGGAAGATATGAAGATCGCGGCGGCTCGTGCATTGGCGGATATTATCAATGAAGAGGAGCTGTGCGAAGAATACATAATTCCAAGTGCATTCCATCCAGGGGTTGCTGATGCCATTGCAGAGGCAGTAGCCGCAGCATGGAAGGAATAGAATACGATATTCTCCATTGAGTGCGGCGTTGCCCCAAGGTTGAATATCGTGAAATTTTTTCGTCGTGGCGAAAAAAATATAAGATGTGAAATGTGCAGCAGCCGTGAGGCTGCTGTTTTTTTTGCGGAGGTGTTTGGGCCTGGGCTGAGGCATGCAGCCCAGGGAAATATTGGGAAAGGGTTCGGATATGGCCGGGAAAAAAGTTTGATATTTTGCTGGAATTTACGCAGCTTTCAACGGTTTGCGGCTATGGAAAGCAGCGGAGGCAGGCCGAATTCCTGTCCGAAGCCAGATCGAGGGCCGCAACCCCATTGGAATGCGTAAAAAACGAAATTTATTTTGAAAGTTTTCCGCTTAATGTAGATTTCCTGCTGAGACGAGGCGAGCCTGGTGTGGCCCCATGTCCGGGACAGGGGCTGGTACATAACTTGAAAAAAAGATTAATATTTCGCTGAAATTTACGCAAGTTTCAACGGTTTGCGGCTGTGGAAATCGGCGGGACAGGCAAAATCCCTGCTCGAAGCCGGATCAAGGGTCGCAACTCTATTGGAATGCGTAAAAAGCGAAATTTATTTTATAAGTTTTCCGTAAGGGCTTGCAATATATGTAATATTTATATAAAATGGAATAAAATTACATATTCGAGGTGCAACTATGTATAAACAAAAACAGCTTTTGGCGCAAATTAAAGAAGAAGTGGGTAGATATGAGGCTTTAATTCATGATCTGGAATTTCGAAAAGCACAGCTGCCTGACGGAAGCCTGATTTATAAACGGGGCAGCTATTATCGCGCTGTGAAATTCAAGGGAAAAAACAGGCAGATTCTCATTCCGGAAAATTTATCAGAAGCGCAACGCTTAATTGACGAGTTGAAAGAGCGGCGTTACACGAAGAAAGCCCTGCCAGTTTTAAAACGAAATTTAAAACTTCTTCAGCAAGTCATCGAGAGGATGGAACTTTACGATGCGGCCAAAATAGAAGATTCGTTACCATCATACTATAAAGGGCTGAACCATACAGCCTTTCTTTTAAAAGGAGACATTTACCCTGAGCAATGGTCCTCTATACCCTATGACCGCAACTTGTCTCATCCGGATGATTTGCTCTATCAATCGGAGGGCGGGCAGCTTACCCGTTCAAAGGCAGAAGCAGAGATCGCCACGATTCTGGAGCAAAAAGGAATCTTTTTTCGCTATGAGCCAAAGCTGCAGCTGGGTTGGCACTGTTATTATCCGGATTTTTGCGCGGCCCATCCGGTTCACCGAAAACAAATCTATTGGGAACACTTTGGAAAAATGGACGACCCAGCGTATGCGGCAAATACAATGGATAAGCTGCGGGTGTATTCAGAACACGGATATCGATTGGGCGACAACCTGATCGCGACTTGGGAAACAAAAACGGCGCCCCTTACCTTTCAGCATATAAAGGAGCGGGTAGACGTATATCTGTCCTGAGCATAGTTGGGAAAAAAGTTTGATATTTTGCTGGAATTTACGCAGCTTTCAACGGTTTGCGGCTGTGGGAAACGGCGGGGGGGCAGGCCGGATCCCTGTTTGAAGCCGGATCGAGGGCCGCAAAGCCATTGGAATGCGTAAAAAGCAAAATTTAATTAGAAAGTTTTCCGCTTTTTACAGATTTTGCGCTGAGGGAGCCGCACCGCTCCCTCAGCCAGCCCGGCCCTAAACAAACCCACCCAAACCCCCACACCTGGAATAAAACCCAGATTTTTCTTGACACAAGCAAAGCCGATTGGTACAATAACAAAGGATTAAACACAAGAAGTGTTGCGAAATTTAACCACGAAGGTTAGCGCCTGATCAATGCAGGCCCTACTTTTCGTGGATTTTTTATTACATAGGAAAGGGCAACCACATGAAAAACCAAACAGCCATCTACATCTTGAAAAAAATCGGTCAGCTGGCGCTGACCATCCTTGTGCTGTCCATTTTGGTATTTCTAGTATCACGCTTGGCCCCGGGCGATCCGCTGCGGGCTTATTATGGAGAAAGCGTGGAAAAAATGTCCGTCCAGCAGCTGGATCACGCCAGAGAGAGGCTGGGACTGAACGACTCCTTACCGGTCCAGTATATCCGCTGGGCTGCAGATGCGCTGCACGGAGACTTTGGGATTTCCTATATTTATAAACAGCCGGCGGCACAGGTTGTGGCAGATGTCTACCAAAATACACTGCTGCTTGCGGGAGTTTCCTTTCTCCTGATTTTCGTATTGGGACTGCTGCTGGCCATCTTTTGCGTGCGCCATGAGGGACGTGCCGTGGACCGGATGATCTGCAAGATCGGAGTTGCGGCCAACAGCATCCCCGAATTCTTTGTAGCGCTGATTTTAATCCTGCTTTTTTCAGTTACACTGGGAATTCTCCCCCAGAGCGGTGCCCATGCTCTTGGGGGAGGAGAGACCCTGCGCCATTTGGTGCTGCCGGTCAGTGCGATTGTCATATCCCATCTCTGGTATTGCGCCTATTTGATGCGGAATAAATTATCCGACGAAGTTCGGAAAGAATATATTTTGTTGTGTAAGGTGAAGGGGTTGACCCAAAATCAGATCATTTACCGCCATTGTCTGCGGAATATTATGCCTGCGGTCGTCAGCATTATGGCTATTTTTCTGCCCCATCTGCTGGGCGGCGCTTACGTGGTGGAGATGGTCTTTTCCTACCCCGGACTGGGAGAGCTGGGAGTGGAAAGCGCCCAGTACCACGACTACAACATGCTGATGCTGATCAGCCTGATCACCGGGGCGGCTGTAGTCCTGGCCAATATGATTGCCCAGGTGATCAACGAAAAGCTGGATCCGCGGATCAAATACGAAGAAATCAGGGAGGGCCAGTCATGAACAGAAAACTCCCTTACATCTCAATCACGATCCTGGCAGTCATTGCTGCAGGCTGTCTCCTGACGGGCTTGATGCCGGGACAGAACCCTTACTACATGAATACCGAAGCAATCAGCCAGGCACCATCGGCCGCTCACCTTTTCGGAACCGATACACTGGGCCGGGATATTTTCGCCATTATCTGGAATGGAGGCAGACTGTCCCTGGCTATCGGTCTGCTGGCAACCTTGCTGTCCACGGTTACCGCCATCATCTATGGCTGCGTTTCCGGGCTGGCAGGCCCCAGAATCGATGACCTGCTGATGCGCTTTACGGAAATCCTAATGAGCATTCCCCAGATTCTGCTGGTGATCTTTCTGCAGGCCATTTGGGGAGAACCGACGGTCCTATCCATTGGCATTGTGCTGGGCGCCACCGGGTGGATGGCCGTGGCCAAGATGGTTCGCAGCGAGGTACGCCAGATGCGGGATGCGGAATATGTGCTGGCCGCCAGATCCATGGGCGCCGGATTTTTTTATATCCTTTGGCACCATTTGATGCCCAACTTCATGTCTGCCATCATGTTCATGGTCGTGACCAACCTGGGCAGCGCCATTGCTGCCGAAGCAACCCTCAGTTTTCTGGGCCTGGGCCTTCCGACCAGCGTGATTTCCTGGGGAAGCCTGATGTCCCTGTCTCAAAAGGCCATGTTGACCGGTGCCTGGTGGCTGCTGATCATTCCGGGTGTATTTTTAGTGATCACCCTTATCTGTATTACGGAAATCGGAGAATACCTGCGGACAACGGGCAGAAGAGACCGGCTGATTTAACCTGCAGGAAGCAGGTCTTGAAATAGAAAGAGTAGAGGCAAGTTACTTTTGAAAGCGAAGGAGAAAGAAGAATGAAAAAGAAAGTATGTTTACTTTTGGCGTTGATCCTGTCAGTCGGAATTCTGGCGGGATGCGGCGGCAGCGACGATGCAAAAAAAGAAGGCAAAACGCTGGTGTACGGCAGCAGTGACTACACAGCCATTAACCCGGCCCTGTACGAACACGGCGAGATCAACTCCCTGATTTTTCTGGGACTGACCACTCATAACGAAAAGGACGAAGTGGCGCCTGGGGCTGCGGAGAAATGGTCCTTTGACGAAAAAACCAACACCTATACCTTTCAGCTGAGAGAAGGCCTCAAATTCCACGATGGAGAGCCTCTCACCGCTGAGGATGTCAAATTCACCATCGAAGCCATCATGAACCCGGATAACGGGTCGGAAAACGCTTCCAACTTTGAGGATGTCACCAAGGTGGAAGCCGCGGATGATTTGACGGTAAAGATCACCATGAAAGCGCCCAACGTGGCCATGCTCGACTACCTGACCATCGGCATCCTGCCCAAACACTTGCTGGAAGGAAAAGATCTGGCGACGGATGAATTCAACCAAAAGCCGGTCGGCGCTGGACCTTACAAACTGACGGGCTGGGATAAGGGCCAGGCCATCACGCTGGAAAAGAACGACGACTTTTACCTGGGAACGCCCAAGATCGATAAAGTAATCTTCAAAATCGTCGAGGATTCAGATGCCAAGGCCCTCCAGCTTCAATCGGGAGAGCTGGATTTTGCCCAGATCACGCCAAAAGCCATGGAAGAATTCGAAGGAAAAAATGAGTTCAAAGTTTATACCATGAAAACAGCCGATTATCGGGGAATCATGTATAATTTCAATAATCCTTTGTTTAAGAACAACCACGAGCTGCCCAAGGCCCTCAGCTATGCCATTGACCGGGATGCCATCATCAAGAGCGTGCTTTTGGGCCACGGGCAGGCAGCTTATTCGCCGCTGCAGATGGGGCCTTACAACAACAAAGATGTTGAAAAATATGCTTATAACCCGGATAAAGCCAAAGAGCTGCTGGAGAAAGCGGGATGGAAAAAGGACGCTGACGGAATTTATGCGAAAAAAGGACAGAAGCTGGAATTTACCATCAATTGCTCCCAGGGGGACCAAGTTCGCGTGGACATGGCCAACATCTGCGCGCAAAACCTCAATGAAATCGGCGCCAAGGTGGATGTGAAAACGCCGGCGGAAACAGACTGGGCAGGCCAGGAGGCCTTCCTCATCGGCTGGGGAAGCCCCTTTGATCCGGACGATCACACCTACAAAGTATTCGGAACGGATAAGGGCGCCAACTATAACGGATATTCCAACGCCAAGGTTGACAAGCTCCTGCAGCAGGCAAGAGAGAAGGAAGCCGTTGAAGACCGGCTGCCCCTGTACAAGGAATTTCAGACGGAGCTGGCAAAGGACCCGGCCTATACCTTCATCGCTTACATCGATGCCGTTTATGCCGGAAAGGTTGATATAACCGGAATTACAGCGGACACTGTTCTCGGCCACCACGGCGTGGGAATCTTCTGGAATATTTACGACTGGGATATGAAATAATGGACATACTCACCATCAACAACTTAATCGTAGCCTTTGAAACACCTCAGGGAGAGCTGACTGCGGTTAAGGGGGTATCGCTTTCTTTAGCCAAGGGGGAAACCCTGGCACTGGTAGGAGAATCCGGCTGCGGCAAAACCGTTCTCTGCAAGAGCATGTTGAAGATTCTCTGCGAAAGGGGCCGCATCAAGGAAGGGGAGATCCTGCTCTCGGGGCAGGATCTGGTCCCTTTGGAAGAAAAAGAAATGGTCCCCTGCAGGGGCCGTGATGTGGCCATGATTTTCCAGGATCCCATGAGCTCCCTCGATCCCACCATGCCAGTGGGCCGGCAGATCGCCGAAGCAGCCGCCGGGCGGACCGACGATCCCAAAGCACGGGCCCTGGAGCTGATGCGCCTGGTGGAAATCGATCATCCCCGGCAGCGCTATGAACAGATGCCCCATCATTTCTCCGGGGGCATGCGACAGAGAATTGCCATCGCCATTGCCCTGGCAGGCGATCCCCAAATTCTGCTGGCCGACGAACCTACCACTGCTCTGGATGAAGATACCCAGAAGCAGATTTTAAAGCTGCTGGCAAAGATCGATATTGCGACAATTTTTATCACCCACGACTTGAGCCTGGTTGAGGATATTGCCGACCGGATAGCGATCATGAAAGACGGCAGAATCGTCGAGACCGGATCGGTGCGCCAGGTGTTCGATGCGCCCGGCCATCCCTATACAAAAAAACTGTTAGGATATTTGGATTATGGAAAGGGACGGGGACACGATCACAAGCACAAACAGCAGCGCTTCGACACGCCTTTGGTGGAAGTGCGCAACTTAAAAAAAAGTTTTTCCCTGGGCAGGCATTCGATTCATAATGCGCTGGAGGATTTTTCGCTGGATATTTATAAAGGAGAAATTTTGGGCTTAATCGGACCCTCCGGATGCGGAAAGTCCACTTTGGCCAGATGCCTGATGGGAATTTACCCGCCGACTTCGGGGCAAATCCGCTTCTTTAATGAGAAGAAAAGCAAGAATTGGAAGCAGATGATTTTTCAGGATTCGGATTCCGCTTTCAATTCCCGGATGACCATCCGCCAGATTATCGGCGAACCGCTGCGCATAGCGGAAAAACGAACGCCCGACCGGCAGCGGATCGCTGAGCTGATGGAACAGGTGGAGCTTGATCCTGCATTAATGGACCGGCGGCCTTATGATGTTTCCGGGGGGCAAAGACAGCGCGCCGCCATCGCCCGGGCAATCAGCGTTGACCCGGAATTCATCATCGCCGATGAACCCATCTCATCGCTGGATATTTCCACCCAGGCGCAGATCGTCCACCTCTTCCGGCGGCTTCAGGAAGAACGAAACCTGACTATTTTGTTGATCGCCCACGACCTGCCCATGGTAGGTCATGTCAGCGACCGTATCGTGAAAATGGGGGAATGAGGTGCGGCTAGCCGCCCTGTTTCCCTGCCGTATGGGGCCACACCAGCTTTGGACAAAAATGGGAAAAAATCTCACGTAAAATGCAAGTTTTACGCAATTTTCAACGATTGTGCCCTCTGCAACTGGTGTGAAAGCAGTTTTTTCATGCTTCTGGCTGCGATCAAGCCACGCAAACCCACTGCTTTGTGTAAAAAACAAAAAGTTTCTCAAAAGTTTTCCGGATCGATCTGAATCCACTACATCAACCTTGGCAGCAGCACCACCATCGCTAGAGTGCTCGGATTTCTTCGAGGCTCAATTTTGTCAACTGCTCAATTTCTTCCAGCGGTCTGCCCAGTTTTTTCATCTCAAGCGCCATTTCTCTTCTTGCTTCGGCTCGCCCTTCGGCCAGACCGTCTTTGTGGCCAGTTCGATAGCCATCTTTCTCACGGATGGTCTCACATTCCTCTCTGGTCAGTTCTTCATATAACAAACTCATAACCTCACCACCATTTCTTTTCAGGAAATCCTGCAGGACCCCTTCCTTGACGCAGGCCCTCACGGCCTCCTCGATGGCTGCCTTCAGGTCATCCATGTGCTTTTGGTTCTCCCGCACGATGTGGATGAACCGGCTGTACTCAGCAAGGGTTTTGCATTGAGACAAAACCTCCGCTCCCTGTTCGTAATTCACATTGATGACTTTCACCACTGCCTCTAAGGCTATTTTATCACATTTCGTGAAAAACGCATCAGAAAGTTTCAGCTCCTGCTCCAAAGGCGCATCCTCTATGCCATTGTAAAAAACATATAGCTCCGGTACAGGAATCCTGACCAGATGTTTGCTGTAAATGGCCTTGGAAAAATAGAGCTTTTCGTATTCTTTTGCAATATATACTAGCATGCGCAGAGGCATGTTTGGATTGATCGTAGCCTGGTGTTCGATCAAAATGATGAGGCGGCCTTCGATGATAAAGGCCAAATCGTTCTTTCGGTCCCCGAAGATAGCTTCTTCCAGAGTGACAATTTCAATTTTCGTATCCTTTGCATAGTGCCGCCCGGAAAGGGCACTATAAAGCTCCAGGAGTTTTTCTCTGTCATCAAAAAGCTTTCGAAATACGCTGTCTTTGTATGTATGTTTTGGTTTTGCCATGGTTATGAATCGCCCCCTCTTTTTGGATTCGTTAAATGTTTGCGAATGATTCATGAAACAGCTGATGGAATATAAATCTTTAAAAAGAAAAATATGGTATATTACATATAAAATGTAAATAAATGTCAATAAAATCTGTGGAGGTTTTCGTATAAATCTGTTCGTCTTGCCTGAATAGAAATGGCAGCCTTTAAAGACCCGCCGAGGGGCTTAAAGCACGGATCACTTTCCAAGCAGTTTGCAAATTTCACCCTTTTGTGATATCATCTATTCTGTATCTTTATGTTCTGACCGAGTTTCATAAGAATACGGACAAAATGTTGATTGGAGGAATCACAAGTGAAAATCGTACTCGACGGCATGGGCGGCGATAACGCGCCTTTTGAAATCGTAAAGGGAGCAGTAGAAGCATCCAAAGAGACAGAATACCAGATCTGCATCGTAGGAAAAGAAGATCAAATCAAGGCAGAACTGGAAAACTATAAATATGATCCGGAAAAAATCAAAATTGTGCACGCAGAAGAAGTGATCACCAATGAAGACAGTCCGGTGAAAGCGATCAAGCGGAAAAAAGAATCCTCCATGGTCAAAGGACTGACCATGGTCAAAGAAGGCGAAGGCGACCTCTTTGTTTCCGCCGGGAACACGGGCGCGCTGGTGGTGGGCAGCAGAATGATACTTGGCCGGATCAACGGCATCGACCGTCCGGCGCTGGCCAGCATCTACCCGGTTCTTGGCGAAAAAGCCTGCCTGCTGGTGGACGCTGGGGCAAGTTCGGAAGCCAAGCCGCATAATTTACTAGAATACGGAACAATGGGCAGTATATATGTAGAGAAGGTACTCGGCCGCCCCCAGCCGAAAGTGGGACTGGTCAACCTGGGCGTTGAAGAAGGAAAAGGAACCACGGTTACTAAGGCAGCCTTCAAGCAGCTGTCCCAGGCGCCCATCAACTTCATCGGAAATGTAGAAGCCAGGGAAGTGCCGGCCGGAGCCTGCGACGTCATCGTCTGCGACGGCTTTGTGGGAAACGTCATCTTAAAACTGACGGAAGGGCTGGCGTGGAGCATCCTCAAGCTGCTTAAGAAAAAATTCCTGGACGGACTCAAAGCCAAGATCGGGGCGCTGTTCCTGAAAGACAAGCTGGGAGAGCTGAAAAACGAATTCGACTACTCCGAATACGGCGGAGCGCCCATTTTAGGAGTAGAAGGGCCGGTTGTAAAGATGCACGGATCTTCCAATGCAAAGGCGGTCAAGAATACCATTCTCAAAGGCATTCCTTATGCCCAGGAAGGGGTCGTAGACATCATAAAGAATGCAATAACAGACTTAGAGGAGATTATTGCCAGTGAACAATAGCGCACAGTTTCAACAAATGATTGGATATACATTTGAGGATATACACCTCCTTGATAAAGCGCTGACCCACAGCTCTTATGTCAAGGAAACAGGACAGAGCCGCCTTTGCGACAACGAAAGGCTGGAGTTTCTCGGCGACGCGTTTTTAGACGCAATCATCGGCGAAGAGCTTTATCGCAGGCTGCCAAAGGCAGAAGAAGGCAAGCTGACAAAAACCAGAGCTTCCATCGTTTGCGAAAAATCCCTCGCTGCCGTAGGAAGAAAGCTTTCCATCGGGGAGCACATGCTCTTCAGCAGAGGGGAAGAAAAGAGCGGCGGCCGGGACAGAGACTCCATTTTGGCCGACGGAATGGAGGCGGTGATCGGTGCCATCTATCTGGACGGCGGATACGAACAAGTCCGACGATTTGTAGTGGACATCTTTCAAGAAGACTTGCAGGCCGCAGGCAAAGGCAAGCTGACCAACCAGGACTATAAATCGGAAGTGCAGGAACAGCTTCAGGCTAAGGGCATTTTGGACATGCACTATGTGCTGGAAAAAGAAGAAGGCCCAGACCACAATAAAGTCTTTTCCGTAAGGCTGGAAGTTTTAGGGGAACCAGTCGGCTACGGCCAGGGAAAGAGCAAAAAGCTGGCGGAGCAGAATGCGGCAAGGGATGCAATGGAAAGGGGTATCGATGTACTTTAAGCGGATTGAAATGCACGGGTTCAAGTCCTTTGCGGAACCGGTGACAATTGAATTCCACAGAGGGATCACCTGCGTGATCGGTCCCAACGGCAGCGGCAAGAGCAACATCAGCGATGCCATCCGCTGGGTACTGGGAGAACAGAGTCCGAAAATGCTGCGGGGAGGCAAGATGGAAGAAGTGATTTTTTCCGGCACAGCCAACCGCAAATCCAGGGGGATGGCAGAAGTAACGCTGGTCATCGACAATGAAGCGGGAATCCTTCCCATCGACTACAATGAAGTGGCCATCACCAGAAGGATGTTCCGCTCGGGAGAAAGCGAATATTCCATCAATAACAACCAATGCAGGCTCCGCGATATCCGTGAGCTGATTATGGATACGGGCATTGGCGTCGATGGGTATTCCCTCATAGGACAGGGTAAGATTTCCGACATTGTCAGTAATAAAACGGAAAGCCGCCGGGAAATCTTTGAGGAAGCCGCCGGAATCGTTATGTACCGGACAAAGAAGGCGGAATCAGAACGAAAACTCAGCGGTGCGGCCGCCAACCTGGAGCGGGTCAATGACATTATCGGAGAGATCGAAGGCAGAATCGACCATCTTCGTGAAGACAGCATCAAGGCTAAGGAATATATTGAGCTTAGAGATAAGAATAAAGAACTGGAAATTAACATAACTCTGAAAAATATCGAAAGTCTGGAATTGAAAAACGAGTACATAAAAGACGATATTGCAGAGCTGAAAAATAAATTGGATGAAAGCCGTGACACAAGAGAAGCCATGGCCCGTCAGCTGGCGGAAAACAAGCAGAAGAGCGAGCATCTGGAGGGTTTGATCACAGAGGGCAGAGAAAAGCTGATGCAAAGCATTGAGGAGATTAACCGCCTGGTCAACCAGGGGCAGATTGCCGGCGAACGGATTAGCACGATCAAAACCAACACCGAAAGACTGACCGATGAGATTGGGACCCTGGAAGAAAAGCTGGAAAAAGAACGGCAGCACGCCGAAGAACTGCATCGCAGCAAAGCGCAGGCAGACCGGGAGCTGGAACAAGTGAACCGGGCTCTGCAGGAAAAGATTCAAGCCCGCGCAGCCCTGACCGATCAGATATCCCAGGCCGATTCCCTGGCGGACCAATACAAGGAAGAGATCTTCCGCGCCCATAGCGCCATCGGATCGCACAAGGCGGAAATCAGCAGCCTGGAAAATCTGAGGGAAACCCTACAGCGGCGCCGGACCCAGATTCAGGCAGAAAAAAGCAGCGGCGAGGATACCAATCGGGATACCCTGGATGCGCTGAACAAACTCCGGGCGGACAAGGTTAAGCTGGAAGAAGAACAGAGCCAGACAAAACAGGAACTGGCACAGAAAACAGATAAGTACAATCTGAGCCTGAGGAAAGAACAGGAACAAAAGAGAGCGCTGGAAGAACTGCGCATCTCCATCGGGCAGCTGTCCTCCAGAAAAAAGACCATTGAAGAAATGGAAAGCAACTATGAGGGCTATAATTATGCGGTAAGGTTTATCATGCGGTCGGGATTGGCCGGCATTCTTGGAACGGTGGCCGAACTGATTTCCGTGCCCAAAGGGTTTGAAACAGCCATCGAGACCGCCCTGGGAGCAGCCATGCAGAATATCGTCTGCGAGGATGACCAGAGCGCCCAGAAAGCCATCGCCCGCTTAAAAGAAAACAAGGCAGGAAGACTGACCTTCCTTCCCATCTCATCCATTCGCGCAAACCGGGGAAACTATGACCGCAGGCTGGAGCAGGAACCGGGATTTCAAGGCTTTGGAACCGACTGCATTCAGTTCGACCGGCGCTATCAGACGGTCATGGAGTACCTTTTGGGCCGGGTAGTCATTGTGGATACCATGGACCATGCGGTAAAGCTTTCGAAAAAAGCGGCGGGGCTTCGCTTCGTTACATTGGAAGGCGAAATCATCAACGCCGGCGGCGCCATCACCGGCGGAAGATATAAAAATAAAACTGCCAATCTTTTGGAAAGAAAGGCGGAGGTGGCGGACCTGGCCAAACAGCTGGAAACCGCCGGACAAGAAAAGACAAACGGCATCGACCATCTGTCCCGCCTTAAGGAAGAAATCGAAGGTTTTCAAGCCGAAATCGCTGACCTGGAGCAGATCGCAAGGAAGCTGGAGATGAATATCTTCAGCATAGAAAACGAACTGGCTGTCACAGAAAGTGCGCTCAATGACTTTAAGACCAACAGCGGCAAATGGGAAAAGGAGCTGGAAAATATCCGCAGCGAACAGGAATCATCCCAGAAGATGATCCGCCAGCTGGAGGAGAAAATTTGCACTGAAGAAAAGACCATGGCTGAAAAGGAATTGCTGGCGGAAGAACAGCTCCGTTTATCCGACCAAAAGAGTGAACAGCTTTCAAATATCAATGAAGCCATCACAGCCGCCAGGATTGAGGCCGGAGCCTGCGAAAGCAAAAAAGCAGGCGCAGACGATCTGGCGCGGCGGGTAAATGCGACGATTGGCGAGCTGGAGCAGGAAAAGCAGCAAAAGGAGCAGCAGATCGCCGCCTTGACTGCGGAAAAAAACAGCCTCAGCTGCGGCCATACCGACCTTGAGGCAGACGTAAAAGAAAAGGAAGAAGCAAAAGAAAACCTGGAAACCTATCTGGAAGAACTGAACCAGGAGCGGGGAGAAGCCGCTTCCAAGGCAGACAAGCTGGCTATGGAAAAGGAAGAGCTGGATCACCAGGTGAACGCTTTGCAGGACCAGAAATACGAGCTGGAAATCAAAGAGGCCAAAAACCAGACCCAGCTGGATTCATACAAAGAAAAGCTGTGGGAGGATTTTGAAGTTTCCTACATCCAGGCCATGGAATTCAAAAAGCAGGATTTTGTCATGTCCGCCGCTGTCAAAGAAAACCGGCAGATCAAAAGCAGAATCAAAGAGCTGGGCGAAGTGAATATCGGCGCCATCGCTGAATACGAAACGGTCAGCGAACGCTACGAGTTCCTCACTTCTCAGCGGGCCGATATTCTGGAAGCCATGAACAGCCTGAGCGGCATCATCGAGGATATGGACCGGACCATCAAGGCCAGATTCAAAGAGAGCTTTGACCAGGTGGTCGTCAACTTCGAAAAGGTCTTTGCCGATCTCTTCGGAGGGGGCCACGCCGAACTGCGGCTGGATGACGAGAACAACCCTCTTGAATCGGGCATCGATATCATCGCCCAGCCTCCGGGCAAAAAGCTGCAGAATATCAATCTGCTCTCCGGAGGAGAAAAGACCATGACGGCCATTGCCCTCATGTTCGCGGTGCTCAAGACCAAGCCCACGCCCTTCTGCATTCTGGACGAAGTAGAAGCGGCGCTGGACGATGCCAACATCGAGCGCTTTGCCAGATATTTAAAGACCTTTGAAGATATCCAGTTTACCCTGGTCACCCACCAGAAAGCGACCATGGAGCACGCGGATGTCCTCTACGGCGTCACCATGCCCGAACAGGGAATATCCAAAGTGCTCTCCCTCAACATGGGAGACGATTTTGCGGTTTGATACCCACCAAGTTATAGATAGAAGGAGATAGAGATTATGGCTTTTGAAAAAAAGAAAAAAGGTTTTTTCGGACGCTTGTCGGAACGAATCGGAGACGTGATCCTGGCAAGGCCGACCATTGATGAAGATTTTCTGGACGAATTGGAAGAAATTCTGATCACATCGGATATTGGAATGGAAACAACGATGACCATCATCGAGCGCCTTAGAAGCGATATAAAGCATGAATATTTGAGAGAACCACAGCAGGTAAAAGATCAGCTGAAGAAGATCATAGCCGAGCTGATCGACAAAGGCGAGAGACACCAGCTCTGCCAGGAAACGCCCCTGATCATTCTCATGATCGGAATCAACGGCGGCGGAAAGACAACCTCCATCGGAAAGATCGCCCATAAGTGCAAGATGGAAGGCAAATCGGTGATGCTGGCGGCAGCGGATACCTTTCGCGCGGCAGCCAGCGAACAGCTGGTCATCTGGGGCGAGCGGGTCGGTGTCAACGTGATCCGCCACCAGGAAGGGGCGGACCCTTCGGCAGTCATCTTCGATGCCATCCAATCGGCCAAGGCCAAAGGCATCGACGTCCTCATCTGCGACACGGCCGGCCGGCTGCAGAATAAGAAAAATCTCATGGACGAGCTGACCAAAATGAACAGGATCATTGATCGGGAATATCCGGAGGCCGCGAGGGAGAATTTGCTGGTCCTGGATGCGACCACCGGCAAAAACGCCGTGTCCCAGGCCAAAGAATTCAATGAAAGCGCCGACATCACCGGAATTGTTCTCACCAAGCTGGATGGTACGGCCAAAGGCGGGATCGTCATTACCATAGCCGATGAGTTTGATATGGCAGTCAAATATATTGGCGTCGGCGAAGGGATGGAGGATTTAAAAGCCTTTGATCCGGCCGAATTTGCAGGAGGAATTTTTGATGAGTAAACCAATTGTTGCCGTCGTAGGAAGGCCCAATGTGGGCAAGTCCACATTTTTTAATAAAGTCGTGGGCAGAAGAGTAGCCATTGTAGAAGATACGCCGGGGGTGACCCGGGACCGGATCTATGCGGAAGCAGAATGGAACGGCGTTCATTTTGCGCTCATCGATACCGGCGGCATCGAGCCGGACAGCAAAGACATCATCCTATCTCAGATGCGGGAACAGGCGGAGGTGGCCATCGGTACCGCCGATGTCATTCTCTTCATGGTGGACGGAAAAGATGGCTTGACCGCAGCTGACCGGGAAGTGGCGATGATGCTGATGCGCACCGGTAAAAAGGTAATTCTGGTGGTCAACAAAGTGGATAAGCCTACAGTGCCCGACGATTTTTACGATTTTTATGAACTGGGATTGGGTGAGCCTATCCCCATCTCTGCCGCCAACATGCTCAATTTGGGAGATCTGTTGGATGAAATCGTGCAAAGCTTTCCGCCGGGAGCGGGAACGGAGGAGGAAGACCAAATTAAAATTGCTGTCATCGGCAAGCCCAATGTGGGCAAATCTTCCCTGATCAATGAGCTGCTGGGCGAAAAGCGGGTGATCGTTTCGCCTATTGCCGGAACAACCAGAGATTCCATCGATACGCCCTTTGAACAGGACGGGGAAAAATACCTGCTCATCGATACGGCGGGAATTCGCAGAAAGAGCAAGGTTAATGAAGATATCGAACGCTTCAGCGTGATCCGCGCCGTAGCTGCCGTGGAGCGGTGCGACGTTTGTCTTTTGATGATCGATGCGGCGGAAGGCATCACCGAGCAGGACAAAAAGATCGCCGGTGTGGCCCACGAAGCCGGCAAAGGAATCGTAATCGTGGTCAACAAGTGGGATTTGGTGGAAAAGGATTCCAACACCATGAAGCATTTCCGCCAGGAGATCGCCAAAGAACTGACCTTCATGTCCTATGCGCCGTCGATTTTCATTTCCGTATTGGAAAAACAGCGGATCCAAAAGGTCCTGCAGACCGCTAAAGCGGTGGCTGAAAATCGCGCCATGCGCATCTCCACAGGCCAGCTCAACAGCTTGATTACCGATGCAACCATGATGAAACAGCCGCCTTCCGATAAGGGCAAAAGATTAAAAATTTATTACGTTACGCAAGTTGGGGTGAAACCGCCGCTGTTTTCGTTTAAAATAAACTCTAGAGAACTGATGCATTTTTCCTATGCCAGGTACCTGGAGAATAAAATTCGGGAAGGCTTCGGCTTTGAAGGTACTTCCATAAAATTCGTATTCAGAGAAAAAGGTGAAAGGGAAGATGAATAGTATAGGAATCATAGGCGGGGCTGATGGGCCCACAGCCATCTATGTGACCGGGGATACCGGGATTGCAGGAGAAATGCTCAACCTATGCGGAGGCGTTGATAAAACGGCTCTGTGGATGTATATCGGAATCATGGTTGCGATCGTGATTGCTGCGTATTTTGTGGGAAACATCTCGCCATCCACGATTTTAGCAAAGAAGCATGGAATCGATATTAAAAAAGAAGGCAGCGGAAACGCAGGTACGACCAACGCCCTGCGAGTGATGGGGAAAAAGGCCGGAGCCGTGACCCTGGTAGTGGACGTACTCAAGGGACTTCTTTCCGTAGTCATAGCGGGGCTCCTCTGCGGACAGGGCTGCGCCATGCTCTGTGTCATCGCCGTCATGCTGGGACATATCTGGCCGATTTTATACAAGTTCAAAGGCGGAAAAGGAGTGGCTACCTGTTTTGGGGCCGTGGCGGGGCTTAACATCCTGGTCGCTCTCTGTGCCCTGGGCGTGCTGGTCCTGGGCGTGCTGATATCCAAGCGGATGTCGGTGGGATCTATGCTGGCGGCACTTTCTTTTCCCGTGTTCTGCTGGTTCCTGGAACCGGATTTCATATATCTGGCATGCGTGCTCGCTCTGGTGATCATCATCAAACACCGGGCAAATATCGCACGGTTGCTGCACGGCCAAGAGCCGAAGTTGAGTTTTTTTGATAAGGAGATAAAAAAATGAAAAAGATAGGCGTAATCGGAGCGGGAAGCTGGGGAACAGCCCTGGCGCTGACCCTCAGCGGAAAAGGACATCAGGTGACAATCTGGGACGTGAACCCGGAGCATCTGTCCGAATTGGAACAAAATAGAGAAAATGTCCGCTATCTGCCGGATATTAAATTCAATGACAATATGAAAATCGGAAAAACGGCAGAGGAAGCCCTGCAGGATGCCGATGTGGTTCTCTTTTCGGCGCCGGCTCAGCATTTTCGCAGCGCGCTGAAAACCGCTCTCCCTTATCTGAAGCCGGATATGATCCTGGTCAATGTGGCCAAAGGCATCGAACAGAAAACCCTGATGCGCATGTCGCAGATTGCTTTTGAAACCCTGCCCCAGGCCAGATACGTTACCCTGTCCGGACCTTCTCATGCTGAGGAAGTGGGAAAAAGCCTGCCGACGACCGTAGCAGTGGCCTCCCCTGATCTGAAGCTGGCAGAAGAGGTGCAGGATATCTTTATGACCGAACGCTTCCGCGTTTACACCACCGAAGACATCGTCGGCGTGGAGCTGGGCGGCGCGCTGAAGAACATCATTGCTCTGGGAGCCGGGATTTCCGACGGCATGGGATTCGGCGACAATGCCAAAGCTGCGCTCATGACCAGAGGGCTGGCTGAGATCAAACGGCTGGGCGTGAAGCTGGGGGCTGACCCCGCTACTTTCGCCGGATTGACGGGAGTGGGCGATCTGATCGTCACCTGCACCAGCATGCATTCCAGAAACCGGCGCTGCGGAATCATGATCGGTGAAGGGATGTCACCTGAGGCTGCCACTGAAAAAGTGGGTATGGTCGTAGAGGGCATGTACACCACGGAAGCCGCTTATGACCTGGCCCAGCGGGAAGGGGTGGAAATGCCCATTACCCAGCAGCTTTATGAAGTGATCAACGGCAGAGCCGATGCTAAATCCGCAGTGGAACTTCTCATGGGGAGAGAACGAAAACATGAACAAGCCTAAGACGTATCATATTACCACCTTCGGCTGCCAGATGAATGAACATGATTCGGAGACCATCGCAGGCATGCTTTCTCAGATGGGATTTTGCGAAAGCCCGCAGCGGGATGAGGCCGACGTGGTCATCATCAATACTTGCAGCGTCAGGGAAAACGCGGACAAACGGTTCTTCGGCACATTGGGACAGCTGAAGAAAAAAAAGCTGGCCGATCCGGAGTTTACGGTCTGCGTATGCGGGTGTATGATGCAGCAGCAGCATATTATTGACAGCATTAAGACAAAATACCCTTGGGTGGATATCATTTTCGGCACCCATAATATTCATCAGTTTCCCCAGCTTTTAGAAAGCGTCATCAGTGAAAAGGAAAAGATCGTCGACGTCTGGGAGGACGGCGGCGAGATCGTGGAAGGGCTGCCGGCCAAGCGGCTTTATAAACATAAGGCATTTGTCAACATTATGTACGGATGCAACAATTTTTGTACCTACTGCATCGTCCCTTACACCAGAGGCAGGGAGCGAAGCCGCCGTCCTCAGGATATCATGGGCGAGGTAAAGCTCCTTGTGGCCGACGGGGTGCGGGAAGTGACCCTTTTGGGGCAGAATGTCAATTCCTACCGGGGAGACGAGAAGACGGACTTCGCCGATTTGATCTACCGACTCAATGAGGTGGAGGGACTGGAGCGGATTCGCTTTATGACATCCCATCCCAAAGACTTGTCTGATAAACTGATTCAGGCGTATGTGGATTGCAATAAGCTGTGCAATTACATTCACCTGCCGGTGCAGTCGGGCAGCAGTCCGGTGCTGGCCCGCATGAACCGCAAATATACCAAAGAGGATTATCTGGAGCTGATCGCCAAACTGAGAAAGGCGGTTCCTGACATTACCATCAGCACGGATATCATCGTCGGCTTTCCGGGGGAAACGGAAGCGGATTTTGAGGAGACGCTGGATTTAGTTGGCAGGGTCAGATACGATTCGGCCTTCACCTTTCTCTACTCCATCCGCAAGGGGACGCCGGCGGAAGAATACGAGGATCAAATTCCTGAGGATGTGAAGCATCAAAGGTTTAACCGCCTGGTGGAAACGGTCAATTCCATATCCGCTGAAAAGAATGCAGCATATGTGGGAAAGGTGGAAAAGGTCCTGGTGGAAGGCGTGAGTAAGACCAGCGCTCAGAGGTATACGGGGAGAACGGAAGGCTTCAAACTGATTAACTTTCCGGGAACACCGAAGCTGGCGGGCAAAATCGTTGATGTAAAAGTTACAGAAGGAAAGACATTCAGCCTGGAGGGTGAAGTCTTATAAACTGCAAAAGGTGTGTATTTATGGAAGAGAAGGCTACTTTCAAGGCGGGAAACAGGAAAAATCAGCTGATCAGCTTGGCTGTCATCACTGCACTTGTTCTCCTGACCTTTTACACACTTCACAGCAAACTGGACGGCATTAATTTCCGCCATCTGTGGAGTGTTTTTGTTCATTTGGAACTAAAGTATATTGTGCTTGCGGTGGTTTCCATGTTCGTTTTTGTTGTCATTGAGGGACAATGCCTGGCAGTGATCGCAAGGTCGCTGGGGTATAAAATGAAGCTGCATCAAGCGACCGTTTATTCGGCTGCGGATCTTTATTTTTCCGCCATTACGCCATCGGCTACGGGCGGGCAGCCAGCATCGGCTTACTATATGGCTAAAGACGGAATTAAAGTTTCTGACGGAACTACCATTTTGGTGCTCAATATTTTGCTTTACACCATGTCACTGATCATTATGGGGACCTGGGGGCTTTTGGTAAAACTGAATTTCTTCATGGAAGCGGGCCGGATTTTCAAGCTGCTGTTTGTCATTGGCTTTGTGCTGCAGATTCTGCTGGTGGCGCTGTGCCTCTTGTGCATGTTCTCAAAAGAGCTGATTCGCAATTTGGGCGTTTTTCTGATAAAATGCTTGTATCGGCTGCGGTTTATCAAGTACAAGGAAGAAAAGATCGAGAAGATAAACGGATATATCGACCGTTATCAGGCGGGAATGGATTTGGTAAAACGAAAACCGGGTGTGATGGCTGTTGTACTGTTGGGAAATATTCTCCAGCGGATTGCCTTTTTCTCAATCGGTTATTTTGTATATAAGAGCTTCGGACTTTCTCAGGCCGGATATGTGGACATGGTGGCGCTCCAGTCCCTTCTGGCGATGGCTGTGAACAGCCTTCCCATTCCGGGAGCCATCGGAGTCTCAGAGGGGAGCTTTCTGCTGTTGTTTTCCAGTGTCTTTCCAGCAGCTGCGCTGGCTCCGGCGATGATCTTCACAAGGGGGATCAATTACTATTTGTGTTTTATATTGTGTGGGATTTACACCATTGCCTATCATCTGTCTATTTTGAAAAGGCAAAGCAAAAGGAGGAACAAAAATGAAGCTGATCGGATATTATAACTATACGGTCATACTGACCGATTTGTCGCTGATCTCATCAGTATTTGGAATCTACATGGCCATGCGGGGGCACGTGGCAGGGGCAGTCTATTGCCTGATGGTATCGGGGTTCTGTGACATGTTCGACGGTAAAGTGGCAAGGACCAAGAAACGGTGCGAGGCGGAGCAAAAATTCGGCATACAGCTGGACTCCCTGAGCGATTTGGTCTGTTTTGGCGTCCTGCCTACGGTCATCGGCTATGCAATCGGAATGACCAACAAGTTTTATGTATTTGTATTTTTCATCTACGTGATGGCGGCCTTGACAAGACTGGCTTATTTCAATGTGATGGAAGAGGAGCGGCAGAGCCAGACGCCGGAGCGGCGCAAAGAATACGTGGGCCTTCCAGTTACTTCCGTTGCCCTCATTATTCCGCTGATCTACATACTTGGGAGGTTTGTAGAAATCGAATTCCACAAGATTTATGGGATCGGTCTGCTGGCAATCGCCTTTGCTTTCCTGCTCAATTTTAGAATCAAAAAACCAGGAAAGGCGACGGCGGTGGTTATGATCCTCATCGGTATTGCTGAAATTGTGTGCATGCTCTGCGGGTTTCATTATGTCGGATAAAAGAAGACCGGTACTCCAGCCGCAAAAGGACGGCGGCTCGCTGAAATTTCTCTATGATACGGCCCCGGGCAGGCTGGTTTTGAAGGCCTTGGTAAACCCTTTGTTTTCCAGGGCCGGAGGCGCATTTATGAGCAGCCGCTTTTCCAAGAGAATGATCGGCCGCTTCATCGAAAAAAATGGAATTGATATGAACAGGTACGAGAAAGGCCCTTTTTCGTGTTACAATGACTTTTTTTGCAGACGTCTGCGCCGGGAACTTTCTGTATCGGCAGGTCAGGGAGTGCTGATTTCCCCCTGCGATGCCAAGCTTTCCGTTTTTCGGATTGAGGAGGACAGCCGCTTTTTTATCAAAGGCTCATCTTACAGCATAGCCGATCTTTTGCAAAACCATGAGCTGGCGGAATTTTACCAGGGGGGATGGTGTCTGATCTTCCGCTTGACGGTGGATGATTATCATCGGTACTGTTATGTGGACGACGGCGCCAAGGGACCCAATGTTTTTATTCCGGGCAAGCTGCATACGGTGCAGCCCATTGCCCTGAAGCGGCATGATATTTATAAGGAAAACTGCCGGGAATACACGGTGATGGATACGGATCATTTCGGCCGCATCGTCCAGATCGAGGTGGGCGCTCTGATGGTGGGAAAGATTCTCAACTTCCACCAGTCAGGCAGCTTTCACAAGGGTGAGGAAAAAGGGATGTTTCAGTTCGGCGGTTCGACCATCGTCCTCTTGCTGCGCCAAGGCAGCGTGCAGCTGGATCAGGAGCTCCTGGACAATACCGCGGACCAGTTGGAAACCATCGTTAAAATAGGTGAAGGAATTGGAAGATCAATTTAAGAAAAAACGAGATCTGCTGATTTTCGCCGGTATATTGCTGGCATATATATTTTATTTGATTTCTGTTCATATTCCTATGGAGCGGCATCTGATTCACGTGCCTTTGGACGATCAGATTCCTTTTTGTGAACTCTTTGTTCTTCCGTACATTTGGTGGTACGGATTCATTTCCGGGCCGCTGATCTGGTTTTTTTTAAAATCGCGGCAGGATTTTCTGGACTTGGGAATCTATCTGCTGGCAGGGATGTGGTTTTGCTCTGCATTTTTCCTCATTTATCCCACTTATATTGACTTTCAGCCCCAGACTTTGCCCAGAGAAAACCTGTTTTCCTTTTTGGTGGAATTGCTCTACAGGGCGGATGAACCGGCCAATGTTTTTCCCAGCATTCACTGTTTTGAATCCACGGCTATCTGCATCGCCATCTGGAAGTCAAAGCTCTGGGGAGGGTATCGCAAACCTCGCATAGTAGGGCTGGCATCGGCTATTTTCATTTGTCTGTCCACCATGTTCATCAAACAGCATTCCGCAGCGGATGTGGCTGCCGGCGTGCTTTTGGCGCTGATCCTCTACTTTCCGGTCTATAAAATAAATTGGCCCTTTCGCAAAAGATTTGAATAATCCATAAACCTCTCTAATATACTATATTGATTCAAAGTCACTAGCACAGGGAGGTTTTTGTTTTGGAAAATTTAAATATCTATGAAAGCATCGCTAAAAGATCCCAGGGTGATATCTATATAGGCGTTGTAGGTCCGGTCCGCGTAGGAAAATCAACCTTCATCAAGCGGTTCATGGATCTGCTGGTAGTGCCTAATATGAAAAATATCTACGCCAAAGAGAGGCTGCTGGACGAAATGCCCCAAAGCGGTTCCGGCAGGACGATCACGACTACGGAACCAAAATTCGTGCCGGCAGAGGCTGCCAGCCTGAAGATGCCCGGCAATATGAACTGCCGGGTTCGCCTTGTGGACTGCGTAGGATATTTAGTGCCGGAGGCACTGGGCCATTCGGAAGACGGCAAATCCAGAATGGTAAACACTCCCTGGGATGAGGAAAAAATTCCGTTTGAAGAAGCTGCGGAAAAAGGAACGAGAAAAGTAATCGAGGAGCATTCGACCATCGGCATCGTTGTAACGACGGACGGTACCACTTCGGATATTCCGAGGAAGAACTACGAGGAGGCGGAGGAAACGGTCATCCGCCAGCTGAAGGAGTTGAAGAAGCCCTTTGTGGTGGTGGTCAATTCCACTGAACCCAAATCGGTCGCGGCTCAGTCTCTGGCCCAGGCGCTGGAGGAAAAACATCATGTTCCGGCCATGGCGGTCAACTGTATGCGTATGAGCAGCGGGGAGCTGAATCAGATTGTGGAAAAGGTACTCTATCAATTTCCCATCAGCGAGATATCCTTCGAACTGCCGGGATTCATGGAAGGGCTGGAAAATGACCACTGGATCAAATCCTCGGTCATTGAAAGCATCCGCGGCTGGTCGGGCACCTTCGAAACGGCGGAGGACATTCAGAAAACCGTCGATTCTCTGGCAGACGGACAAATTATCCAGTCGGTCCGCGTGGCGGATATGGATTTGGGCAGCGGGCAGGTGGTCATTGACGTGCAAATGGCCGATGGGCTGTTCTATAAGGTGATCGAGGAGCTGATGGATGAAAAGGTGGAAAACGATTACGAATTTTTCCGCCTGCTGCGCGAATTTTCAGAAGCCAAAAAGTCTTATGATAAGCTGAAAGGGGCCATGGAGCAGGTTGAGGCCACCGGATATGGAATCGTTCAGCCAAAGCTGATGGAAATGGTTTTGGGCGAACCGGAGGTGTTCAAGCAGGGGAGCAAGTGCGGAATCCGCCTTACTGCAAAAGCGCCCAGCTTACATATCATCCGTACCGATATTACGACAGAGGTGGCGCCTGTGGTGGGGACGGAGCAGCAGACTGAGGATTTGGTCAAATATTTGCTCACGGAATTTGAGAATGAGCCGGAGAAGATCTGGGAAACCAACATCTTCGGAAAGACTCTGTACGATATGGTTGCCGAGCAGATGCAGAGCAAGCTGGCCGGGGTGCCGGAAAATATCCGGGTTAAGGTGCAGAAATCCCTGCAGAAGATCTGCGATGAGGGAAAAGAATATTTTATTTGTATTGTGATATAGATGGCGATACGTGAATGGCGAAACGAGGGCCTTTCTCCGCTGGGCAAACTGGCGGGGAGGGCTTTTTTATTTCTTGGAGACAGGGTGAGGGCTTGGGGAAAAGGTGACGGGAATCTGCGGGAAAAACTGAAAAAAATTTTCGCTATTTACGCAGGTTTCAACGGCTGCGGCGCTCTCAGATTCGCGATGGGACCGCACGGGCCGCAAGTTGGTGGATCAGGGCCTCGCAATCCCATAACTTTGCGTAAAAAATGCAAATCTTTACAGAAGTTTACCGGGATGTGGGGCTGCTGCGGCGTGGAGATAGGCTGCGGGGATCTGGGGAAAAAAACTTTCACTATTTACGCAAGTTTCAACGGCCGTGGCGCTGTCAGATCCGCAATGGGGCCGCGCGGGCCGCAAGTTGATGGGATTAGGTCCCGCAACCCCATAGCTTAGCGTAAAAAATGCAAATTTTTACAGAAGTTTACCGGGATGCGGGCCTGCTGCGGCGTGGAGATAGGCTGCGGGGATCTGGGGAAAAAAACTTTCACTATTTACGCAAGTTTCAACGGCCGTGGCGCTGTCAGATCCGCAATGGGGCCGCGCGGGCCGCAAGTTGATGGGATTAGGTCCCGCAACCCCATAGCTTTGCGTAAAAAATGCAAATTTTTACAGAAGTTTACCGGGATGCGGCATGCGGGCCAGCTGCGGGCCTGCTGGCCCCAGGCACCAGGCGGATATAGAAAAATATCATTTGTCAGCAGAGCAAAAAAACGGTATGATAAAGAAAAGGACATGTAATGGTAAGGGAAAACAAGAGATCATGAAAAGAGACAAATTATTTGAACAAACAATCGTGCCTTTCTATCAGGAAATATTGAAATATCTATATGCTCAGACCAATGACCGGATCCTGGCAGAGGATTTAACCCAGGAGACCATGCGAAGTGCCTGGGAAAAGCTGGATCAGGTCAGGCGGCGGGATTCATACAAAAACTGGCTTATGCAGATTGCACACAATGTGCTGCGATCCCATTACCGGGCCCAGCAGGCGGAAAAGCGGCGCGGCCATGAAGGCGGGCTGCTCAATATCGATGATTATGAGATTGTGGACGAAGAAGCAGGGAATCTGCTGGACGAGCTGATCGATCAGGAAACGGTGCTGGAACTATTCAAGGATTTGGAACCGGCCCAAAAAGAGATCATTTCGCTCCACCTGTTTCTCAACGTTCGATTTTCCGATGTGGCGGAAATCCTCAATATGAACCACAACACCGTCCGGGTCTATTACCGGCGGGCATTGAAGCAGGTGGAAAAGAGCTATTATCGTCAGAAAAATAAGGAAGGAGGCAGCCTGTAATGAATGAAGAAAAGAGTCAGGAAAAATTTGAAGACGCGCTGAAGGAGGCCTTTGAAGCAGATTTTGAACAAAACTGCCAGGGCAGGACAGGGCCTGACCTGAGCTTTATGAAAGAGCAGGCCCGGGAAAAGCCGAAGAAAAAATACCGGGTTTCCTTTGGTAAAGTCGCGGCAGTGGTGATGATCGTCCTGCTGGGAACCAATGCGGTGCTGCTCCTTTCCAATAATTCGCAGTCTTACGGAGACAAAGGGATTCTGCACCGACTCTATCAGGGAATTGCGGGAATTGTAACCGACTCTGACGAAGAGGTGAATCCGGAAGACGAAGTGGAATCCCTCACCATCACCAGCATGAAGGATATGGATAAAGCGAAGCGTTTCCTGCCGGAGCTGTATGTGCCCGAATATATTCCCCAGGGCTACCAATTGAACAACTTAACCATCGACAAATATGCGGGCGGCGATTATGTGGGTACATATGAGTTTACCGATGAAGAGGGCTCCGTATTGGGAATTTGCCCGATGGCAATCGCCGGCGACAGCAGCTATGCTACTTCAGGAAAAGGAGAGATGATCGAGCTTGCCGACCGAAAAATCCTGGTTGCTTATGATGATGTGGAGCAGTGCTATACTGCGGCGGTCTATACGGAAAGCTGTCTAATGGACATCAGCGGCAAACTGGATAAGGACGAGATCATACGAGTGGCAAAGGGATTGAAACAATAACAGGCGGCCCCCTTGTCAGAAAAAGGCCGGGCAGAACCGATGGGCCTCCGCCCGGCGAAAACAGCCGGCTGCTAGGATGATAACGCCTTATAATAAGTAGCGGAACTGGACGTTCCACTCTTCACGTATTTGATCGTCGCCTTGATGCGATATGTTTTCTTAGATGAAATGGTAAATTTGGCTGCGTGGCGGATTCTGCTGGATTTGGCAGTCTGAACGGCCGCCGTACCGGTGTTTTTGTAGGTCCCGTCAGAAGCCAGATATTGGAGCTGAATGGTGGACTTGATGCTGGAAGCCCCTGTTCGTGCTGCGATCACGGCAGCCTGCGCTTTCGTGGAAGACAGCTTTGTGAAAGACAACGTGGTAGAGACGGCAAAAGGCACGATCTGGCCGCTGCCCTCTGATGCCGGCTCATCATCCAGGTACACTTTATTTTCCAAAAGCTCTTCTACAAAACCATCCTCTGAAGATGCGGCTGCGCAGGCTGTCTGTGAAGCCAGCAGCCCCAGGACAACGAGCAGTGGAAGAAATACGTTTAATCGCTTCATAACTACCTCCTTAAAAACCCCCTTTAATAAGTAAGACGCAAAATCAGCAAATTTTGTTACAAATTTCGAAAAAGTTGTAACATTTTGACTATGAAAATGCGTCTTATATTATATATAGGGGGGATTTTTTTAAAAAGGAGGAAAGAACATGGAAACGAAACGAAGCTACAAGGCGTTGGCATGGATCCTATCCATCTGCCTGGTCATCACACTGATCCCAGAATTGGGTTTCGCAGCAAGCACAGGCGCCGGCAGCGCAAAGACACCTGCCATCAGCCCGGACGAGGTGACCGAAGAAAACGTCGTTGAATCCAAGAAAACGACCGACACCACCACCTATGACCTGGGAGGCGGTCAGGAAATGACCGTTTTCCACGGAGGAGAGGTCCGTTATGAAAACGAAAAAGGAGAACTGGTCGATTACGATCCTTCACTGGTCAAAATCCAGGATGGAGAAAAGACAGACCAGGATCAGAATCTGGACGAGTACGCCTATGAGAACAAAGAGGGAGATAAGAAACAATATATCCCACAGACCCTTTCAGAAAAAACGCCCATTCTCATGGAGTACAAGGACTACCGGATCGGATTTGCGCCCACAGATAAAACCCTGAAACAATCCGGCGCAGGAAAAGAACCGGTAGAAATCAAAAAGGAAAAGATTCCAACCACCTACGAGCAGGAAGAGAAGCTTCCCATCAATGCAGTCTACGGGGATCAAGAGGCGACCCTCACCTATACCTCAGGAGAACATGGTATCAAAGAGACCCTTACCCTGGAAAAAAAGCCTGAGAACAATGTATTCCAGTACCGTCTCCAGCTGAAAGGCATGACCGCCCGCAAGAATGTAACCGACCAGGGGATCACGCTGTACGATCAAGAGAGCGGAGACATTGTGGGGGATATTTCCGCGCCCTGGATGAACGATGCCAGCGGCGATGCGTTCAGCGAAGCCATCACTTATCAATTGAAAAAAGACGGGGACAAGGAGGGCCAATATCTGCTTTCCATGACAATCGATGAGGCATACCTTTCCGACCCGCAGCGCCAGTATCCGGTAACCGTGGATCCATCTACCACCTGGACCGGTTCCAGCAAAGTAAAGGACGCCTATATCATCAGCGGCAGCTATAAAAATACCAACTTTTACGAAAGTGGAACCAAGGTGATGCCCGCGGGAAAGAACAGCACCGGTACCCATCGTACCTGCATTCAGTTTACCGACATCAAGAAAACCATAAAAGGCCGCACCGTAACCAGCGCCAAGCTAACCGTGTATGAAACCGGCACCGGCGCCAGCAAGCAGAAGGTGGGCGCTCACCGCATCAAGGAGTCCTGGTCGCCGGGAAGCGTAACATGGACCAAACGGCCGTCCTTTGTCAGCACGGCCTACAGCACTATCACCACAAAGAAAACGGCCAAAACCGCCCATACCTTCAATCTGCTGTCCTATGGGCAGAGCCTGGCAAATGACAGCATACCCAGCTACGGAATCATTCTCAATAATAATACCGCATCCCCCAGCTATGCATGCTTTTACGGAAGCCGGCATGCCACCAGCGGATACAGGCCAAAGCTGGTGGTAACTCACTACAAGGTGCCCAATGCCCCCAGCGTATCCCTTTCCACATCAGGAAGCAATACAGGAACGGGCCTCAGCTTTAGCCACAGCGGCATGGACATGACCGATGTGAAGAGCGTTCAATATAAAATACAAAGATACAACGGATCCGCCTACGCAGACTACACGTCGGGAGCGGCCAATCAGACAGGAAGCACCGGTCTTCCCGCTCTGCCGGACGGAATCTATCGCGTCCTTGTTTGGGGCGTTAATAAGGGAGACGCGGCAGGAAGCGCCGGATACAGCGGAAGCTTGACGGTGGATAAGACACCGCCGGCGCTGACCTTATCCGGACCCAGCACCACTGCCCAGGCGCCGTCCGGGAGCAAATCGCCCAAGATCACCTGGAGCGCATCGGATACCAATCTGAGTACCGTGCAATATTCCGTAGACGGAGGAGCTTACAGCAGCGGCAGCCTCAATGCCAGCGGCACCCAGGAGCTGAAAACCTTCGAGACGTCGGGCAGCCATACGATTACCATGAAGGCCACTGACCGGTACGGAAACAGCACAACCAGGAGCTTTACCTATTACCTGGATATCGACAAACCATCCATCGGCAGCGTGGGGGTTAAAACGAAAGAGAAAGAAACGCTGGGAACGGACTGGACCACCGATGCAGATCCTGTCATACGCTTTGACGGCATTACGGACAACATCGCTTTGACTCAGACCTCCATCCAATATGCCATAACAAGAGGCGAAGCCCTTCCAAAAGAAGAGGAGTACCATGCCATCGCCTTTGAGACCATTTCTTCCGGCATACCTTTTGAAGGAACCTTCCGGCTGACCAAGGAAGAACAAGCCATGAAGTCCGATGCGTTCCTGATCCATCTGCGGGTCAAAGACACAGCCGGAAACAGTGAGGTCAAGACGCTGGCCTTTAACCGGGACAATGAAGCGCCTACGGCAAAACTGAAAGTCATGGCCCACAGCGGCTCTGCGGCAATTACAGAAGTTGCGGGTACCGTTACCATCGCAGCAGAACTGAGTGGCACCGGCAGCCCGCTGAAAGAAGCCAAATTAAACTTGTACCGCATCACCAAAACCACCGATGAAGCGGGCCAGGAAATAGAAAAAGAGGAATATGTCAATACGCTGGAAGAGGACATCACCCAGGCCACATCCTTGGAGTGGAACACAACAGCGCTGGAAAACGGCGACTATCGGCTGAAAGCGGCCGTAAAGGACTCTTCCGACCTGGAAGGAAGCGGCACTTATGATATTAAGATTGCCAACCCACAGGGGGGCCCGATCATTACTGCCAAACCGATTCGGGAAAATCCGCTCCAGGCAGCTTGGAAATTCGATGAGAGCGGCATCAAGATTAAAGGGATGGAGTACCTGCTTCCGGGAGATACGGAGTGGACCAAAGTGCCTGATTCAGCGAAAGAATCCGGCCAGTTTACAATAACCCTGCCTAAAGAAGGAAGCTACGACATCCAGTTCCGGGCCATCGATACAGCGGGGGTGCCAACCAAGGTAACAACCCAAACCTGTATCTATGACCAGACTGCCCCGACTGCCCAGATCAAATCCTTTGCAAGGGGCCGGATCAAGGGCACTGCCAGCGATGCTCTGCTGGCGGAATGGAAGATCTTCTGCAAAGAAGCAGATCAGCCGGACGAGGCATATACCGAGAAACTGAAAGGTACTCAGGAAGTAAAGGACGGCGAGCTGGGAATTCTGGATTTGACCGATTCCTACTTTAAGACCGGCCAAAGATATGCCTTAAAGCTGGTAGTGACCGATCAGGCGGGAAATCAGTCCCAGGCATTGAAAGAAATCTACAAGCCAGCCGATGAAACCTGCATTCAGGTAAAAGAAGCAAAATTTGCCATCAAGCGGCCGCCCTGGTACACCGATTATGCCACCAGCAGTTTTACCATTGCGGCCCAGACAGAAAAGCTGGAACTGAAAGAGCTGGAAAAAGACTTTTTGTCCTCCGGCGAGATCACCTGGTACCTGGACAACCAGAAGGCAGGGACAGGCGCTGCCCTGGCAAAAGATTTTTCGACCTATGAAGAAGGCAAAGATCACCGGATTCTGGCTGTTCATAAAAATGAAAAAGGAGAATATGCATACAGCAGATCGATCACAAAGAACGATCTCATTAAGCCGGTTTCCTTCGGAAAGACGGCCGCCGTCACCCAGGAACAAACGGTACAAATAAACAAGGATGCGGCGTCGCTGCGCCTGGCGGCAGAAACAGAAAGTGAAAGCGGACAGGTCATTTCCTATCAGATTCGAGTCGGGGATGGAGCGTTTATGGACATGGAGCCGGGAAAAACCTATCAAATTTCCCAGCTGACCAGCGGACAGGCTTACGCAGGGACCTTTACCATAAAAGCCAGCGCACAGACAGAGACCGTCTTTCCGGAAGGCTCCCTGGAGCTGGACACTTTGGAGGGAGAATCCTTCAACGTCAGCGCCCTGGCGGGCTACATACCCAAGACTGCTTCCGTAAAGCACCGTCTCAATGATCGGGTCTATCTATATTGGGACAACAGCTTGCCCGACGGAGACACCAGCCTGAGCTATAACGTTTATCACAGCGCGGACAAGGACTTCGTACCTGCAAAAGAAAATCTGGCGGCGGAGAACGTGCAGGCCGGCTACTACAGCGAAATCAACGTCAATTATGGCGGCAACTACTACTACCGCATTACAGCTGTGAAACGAGACGCAAACGGCAAGATCCTTTCCGAAAGCATGCCTTCCAAGGTTTACGGCGGACGGATTCTGGATTATGACGAGCATACAAAGCGGCTGGGACTGCAGGAATACTGGCAGTATGAGGAGTTTAACAATCCGGTTGGAAGCGGCAGCATCGAAAAGAGCAGCGGCAACTTTGTCTATCAGCAGACAGATGCTTCCCTGCCCAACGAAAAACTGGAAGTAGAGCTGACCAGAACCTACAACAGCCAGTCCAGCGAAAAGTCAGCCTTTGGCCTGGGATGGAACCACAATTACGACCTGGAGCTTCTCAATGTTTATGATAAAGAAACAGACAGCTTTGACAATGTGGTTTTCAAGGACAGCAGCGGCAGCATCTTCCGCTTCATAAAAAATTCGCAGGACCCGAATATTTACATATCTTCCCAGGGTGAATACATCACCATGAAGAAGGAAGGAAAGACCGAAGACGTACAGATCCAGGAAAAGAAGGCCGGACCATCGGGCGAAAACCAGATGAAAACGGTGCAGGTCGCCAGCCAATATACGGTCCGCACCAAAGACAATCAGGAATACCGCTTTAACGGAGGCGGCCAGCTGGTTTATCTCACTGAACCCAACGGCAACTTCCTGCTCTTTGAATATCAGGAAAAGACCGGGATGCTGGAAAACATCATAACCAACCGCAACTTGACGATGCACTTTGGTTACAATTCCACGGATCCCAATGCGGATATGCTGCTGGTGGATAAGGTCACGCTCCCGGACGGAGGCACCAGGGCGTACACCTACAAAGAGTCGGGAGAGGATCGTCTTTTGACCCAGGTAAAAGCCACTGGAAGCGACGGCAAAGAGGTCGTATATGCGTACGGCTATGATCAGGCGGATACGCCCAATGTGAATGTAATCAAAGACGCGGAGGGCAACGCTTATCTGCTGACTTATGATGCTGAAAAGGTGACGGAAACCCAATATCCCAATAAGGACAAGCTGCTCTTTGAATATGAAGCAGCAGCAAACGGCGCAGGCAGGACCGTAACCAAAAAGCTGGCGGACAAGCGGGCCCTCCTGGGTTATCGGGAAGTTGGCAGCCAGACAGACCGGTTCAATCAGAAGGGCTATTGCGTAGAAAGCACGGATGTCAATGGCAACAGCACCACCTTTGATTATAAAGATGGGATCTGCATAAGCTCCTCATGGAAAACGGACAGCGCTTATGTGGCCGAAGATGGGGCTATTAAAAACAGAGGCGAAACCGAAAGGCACGAGCTGACCGAGCTGGGAGAGAGAAGAAATACCACCAAAGAGGTCAGTGAAGACGGAAGTATTTCCACCTATGTCTACTATGCGGATACTTCTGATCTGGACATTCAGGATCTGGTCAGCCACGTTTGGACCCTCAATCAGGATCAGGACCTGGAGGAAGACGACTACTATGAGTATGATGAATTCGGCAACGAGATTGAGGACTATGACGACTTTGAAGATATCACCACCCTCAGCGACTACGACGATGACGGAGAGCTTTTGAGCGAGATCGAGTACTATGTAGGCGATTTGGATTACGATGTGGACATGGACGAGGGCGTATTGAAGGAGGTCGTTCGCACCACCACCTATGCTTACGCTTACGACGATGCGGGCAATAAGACGGAAACAGTAACGGAGATCAGCGGCGATAAAAAGACCGAGACCATCACCAAATACGACCGTATGGGTAACGAAACATCCGTATCCATCCGATCCGGAGCAGCGGACAAGACCCTGGGAGAAGCCGATCTGGACAGCGAAACCGCTACCGAATACGACGGTCTTGGCCAGGAAGTCAAAGTGACGGCAAAAGACGGAAACCGCACCACGGTGACCGAGAACACTTATGATAAGAACGGCACACTGACAAAAGAGACGGTGACCACCACGGAAAAAGAAAGGACCGATCGGGTGACCACCACCTATACCTATGATGCCATGAATAACCTGACCAGCAAGACCACCGACGATAACGGCCAGGCCCAAACAGTAACCACTACCCGGGATTACGAGGATATCCAAGTACACAACAGCACAGGCAGCGGCACCAGAACCGTGAAAAACGCCTATACGGTCAAAGAGGTGGACCAGCAGACCAACACGCCTCTGTCCCAGACCTGGCAGGACAACATGGGGAATACGGTTCGGGAATACAAAGGCGGCCTCTATACCGATACCCTTTACGACAAGTACGGCAAAGCCATCGGTACTTACGAAGCAGGAAAAAAACCGGATGCCAAAGACGGCCTTTTGACGTTGAACATTTTTAATGAGAACGGTCATCAGACCGACACCATCACGGCTCCGGAAATCAGGGAAGACGGGTTCTACGTGGGGCCGGACTCCATCCGCCAAAGCACCGAGTACAGTGCGGCCGGAAAAGAGGTTGCTTCCATCGACGCTCTGGGAAATCGGACGACCTATGGTTATGATAAGAAGGGAGAACTGAACAAGGTGACCCTTCCCGATGGAACGTCCACTCGTTATGAGACGAAAGAAGCCTATGTAAACGGGGATCTGGAGACTCAGATGACGGCCACCGACGCAAAGGATCAGGTAAGCCTGACCCGTACAAACGGAAGCGGCGAACAGCTGGAGATCAAAGACCTTTATACGGAAGGCGATACCGACAAATCCATTTGGACCAAGTACAAATACGACGAAAAGGGACGCCTGGAGAAGGAATATCAGGCTAAGGGAAATTATAAGCTGTATTACTATGACGCAGGGGACCGGGTCAAGGAGATCGGCTATTATGAAAAAGAGGACGGCAAGGAAAAGCAGACTTTGAAAACCACTTATGACTATGATGTTTCCGGTAATGTGACCAAAATGTGTGACTATACCGTATCGGGAAGCAAAGAGACTTTGTTGCGCTATACGGCTTACACCTATGACAAGCAGAAACGCCTGGCCGCTTACGCCGAATGCGACGGACCTGATGTGCCCAGCCAGGAAACCCTGGACAAGCACAAGGTATCCTACACTTATGACAAGGACGGCCTGGTAACGGACATCGACTATGCCTTTGCACAAGATGGCATCACCGGCCTTCGCTATCATTATGACACCAACAAGTGGCTGACCAGCATCAGCGCCAAAGGAGGCCTGCTGGACAAGACCCTGCGGGAGTATGCCTATGATGATTTCGGACGGGTTTCCCAAATGGTGGATCACTATGGGTTTGCCGACGGCGGAAACGGGACCATCACCAGAAATTACACCTACGACCCATTGGGACGCGTGACGGCCATGACCTACACCGACAGCAAGGACGGAGATCAGGCTAAAGAAACCTATGCCTATGCGTATGACAAGAACAGCAATATCACGGAAGAAAAAATCGTCAGCAAGTATGCTATGGAAAGCGGCAAGGGCATAGACTGTACCAAAACCTATACTTACGACAACGTGGGCCGTTTGGTGACTTCCAATGTGGTAAACAAAGCGGAAGGCACAGCAGAAAACAAGAATGCGGAATACACCTATGATAAAGTGGGCAACCGCAAGACCGAGAAAGTCGGAGATGAAACCACAACGTATGATTATAACGGGCTGAACCAGCTGACCGCATCGGAAACTATGAAATCCGGCGAAACGGCCGCTGCCTCGAAGAAAGCTTACACCTATGACCGCAACGGCAACCAGATCAGCCAAAGCGACAGTGTCACGGGAGAATCGGCAGCGCTCACGTATGATGCCGCTGGCCGCCTCAGCAAGTATGAGGCCAAGAAGGACAATGCGGTTGTTGTGACCCAGGAAAACCGGTATAATGGAAATGGACAGAGGATTCAGAAAAAAGAAACCCAAGGATCCCAGGCCAAGACCCGCAACTATTATTATCAGAGTGGGACCGTGCTTTACACATCGGACGACGGAGGCAAGCTGACCAGCCTGAACCTGATGGGGAGCGAAGGCAATGTGATCGCCACCCAGCGGAAAGGCGAAGGCAGCCCGGCCTGGTACCTGTACAACAAGGACATCCGGGAAAGCACCTCCAGCATGATCAATAGCTCAGGAGAACTGGCAAAGGCTTATGAGTACAACGAGTTTGGGAACACGACGACTCGTGCCGGGGAGAGCTTTTACAATGAAATTTGTTATACTGGGCAGGTTTATGATGAGAGTACGGGGCTTTACTATTATAACGCGCGGTTTTATGATCCAGAGGATGGTCGGTTTGTGAGCCAGGATACGTATCGTGGGGAGCAGATGGATCCGGGGACTTGGAATTTGTATACGTATTGTGCGAATGATCCGGTGAAATTTGTGGATCCGAGTGGGCATAAACGTAAAAAAGTGAGGATATATCTAGGCGTGCATCATGTTGCTGCGGGGAATTATCATGCAAGTGTACTTGTTTTCGTATCGCGAGGCAACAAATACTATAAAGATAAAAGATTTGAACACGCTACGAGTAATAGAGATTATGGTGCAACTTCAAAATATGTGGCAAAATATGTTACATTTGGTGCGGGGCCCGGCAGCCAAGGAAAACAGAGCGGTAGACTAATTGCTGAACGGAATCGTCCTAAAGATGTGGATTTAAGCAACAAGGTTGTGATGAAACGTCTCTTAATAACAAACAGCAATAAGAAAATAAAAAAATTGTTGAATCTTAATGATAATTATATTAGTTGCCCAACAAAGCCCAAATATAACGCATTTCCATCAAAAAAGAATAAAGGATACAATTCAAATTCCTTTGCGCATGGACTATTAAAATATGCAGGTTTTTCTGTAAAGAAGCCAGATAAAAAGCTCCCCGGTTGGAGCAAAGTAGTTCCTAAATCCTATTTTGGGCTATAAGGAGACGCATGATGAAAATTAAAATGAAACGAGTAATTCTCATTGTTCTGGCAGGGCTTCTTTTGGGAACCGCAATCGTGGTCTTGGCAAATCCTCTTCGTAAATCCGAAGAAAGGATACGAAAAGACATGTTGGAAATCTTTCCGGTTGGTACCGAGATGAATGATGTAATTAAGACCGTTAATAGCAATAAGGACTGGGAAATTGGTTGGATCAACGAAGATTCTGGCTATGGAATAGGTCCGGCTGGAATTCCTGGTGGAGACTATACCACAACAATAGGCGAATCGTCAATGCGAATATATATAGGGGAATACCGATATAGATATTTCTTTGTCGCAGACGTGGTGGTATATCTGGGGTTCGATGAAGATGCAAAACTAATAGACCTTGCAGTGAGGAAATATATCGACTCCCCATAATGTTTTTCAAATATTGAGCGTTGGTCTTTAGAAAAAATAATGCAAAAAGCACAAAAGGTCGTAATATTCAAAATTAAGCTTAACGGGAAGGCCAAAAATGCAAAATCAGTATGTAAAACAACAACAAGGACATATAAACCAAATAAATTTAAATACGGTGACTTTTGATTAGAGTACTAACAAACAGAGGGCATTTGATGATGCCCTCTGTTGATAACCTAAAGTATGAAAGAGGGGATATGTTTTGATACTAATCAGAGATAAGATAAAACAAAATAATACATTTTCCATAGCAATGTTATACTCGATAATGGTTAATGGCATCTTAGCGATAATGAGGACTTGCCAGGATTTGTTTTTTTATGTTAAAGAGACTGGCCTTTATGAAGAAGAATTCTGGGACTTGGTTTTTGAAAATATGGGCCATATAATTTTTTTGGCAGCAAGTGGAATATTTTTAATACGATCAATATTAAAGGATAAAAAAGGTTATCTGATTGGGAGTATGGTTGCTTTACTAACAGATGGTATCATATTTTATGGGCTATTGGACTATCATATGTCATGCCTGATGATTGGCATTGTACTTTTAACTCAGGGAAATAAAAAGGGTAAGCAGGGCAATTCAAAGCAGCAAAAAACGATGTTCTTATTAGGAATCATGTTTTTATACAACTGCACACTCTATTTTTATTATATAATGATGAATGTTTGGTCAAGCGAAGGCGATATGGATGTAATATACGGAAGCATGGGTACGATTTCTTTTGTTTTGGCGGTGATTTTAATGGGCCTTGGATGGCGAAAAAATAGTCTGAGAAAAGGCCGTGTGTCAATACTTTTTTATTTTATTGGGGTTCTTTGTTTTGCTGTAACAGTATTAGGGAGTTGTATATATATGGCAATAATCCTTCTGTATCCAGAAATGATACTATGTGCAAGTCTGATGAAAAACGGGATCGATGATAACATAGCGCTTAGGAAGTGCATGAAATAATGCAGCATACTATAAAGCTTCCACATTATGGGTTAAACCAGTAATTTGAAAACAAGAAAATGGATCCCTTTCTTCAGTCATGTTTGGTGTTTGGATTTATAATGATGGAGGCAGAGATTGGGACTAAAGGAACAAAAAAGAAAAGTTGAAGAGTGCTTAAAATAAGGAGAAGAGCGATATCTATTAGAATCACCAGATATCGCTCTGATTTACCGTTATTTTACAGTGACCATATAAGAAAATAGGAGCCGAAATAAAATGAAGCATTACGCATTAAAAAGGATCTTTGTGTTCTTGCTGTTGGGAGGGCTGACATCAATTGTACTATCGTATTTTGAATTTAGAATTGTACTCTCAAGTATGGAATTAGAGGCGATAAATTTTCACGTTTTCCCAATGCTGTTATTGTATCAGACGGCTATATTCACGATTCTGTTTTTAGTGATTTCTCTAAATAAAGATTATGTGAAACAAATTAAAAGAGAGGGTGTTAGGCTTAAAAAAGCAGAAAAATTTGGAATGATGCTGCAAATCTTTTCGGTTTTTCCAGCGGTAGCGACAGTCTATTCGCTTTGTCCTCTTATAATTATATCAATATTAAGCATTATCTTTCTATGTGGCGGAATTAAATTATATTGCATGGAAAAAAATGATTTAGCACGCTCGTTTATAATTATGGGGGATTGAACTATATGTCGTAATGCATTTTTATTTGCTTACAAGTAATTTTGCATCTGCATGGATAGAGATGTAAGAATTGATATAAAGGCTTCAGTACAATAAAGGAATCAGAAAAGCACCTCCAGCATAGCGGGCAGCTCAGGAGAACTGGCGGCCGCCTACGAGTACGATGAATTTAAACCGGTTGCCAATATTCTCAATGCAAAAGTGAAGGACATAAAATGAAAAAAAGACGAAAGATAATCCTCATCAGCGGGGCTGTTCTTATAGCAATTATGCTGATAAATATAGGGCAGTACGCTATAACACGATGGTACCCAATCAATATTGACTGGGAGAAGGTAAATGACCCTGTAAATATGGGCGAGACTTCCCAGGATAATTACATCTGTTACCGTGAAGAGAACGGAATAAAGGATATCCCTTTTATAATGGGCTGCAAAGTTATTTTGCAGTCCATTGAAGATGAAACAAGGCAAATCATAATGGAGGACATTAACCCATTTAGAGGCGTGAGTGAATCAGCGATAATAGGAAATAACGTACTGTATTATAGACAATTTTTAGGTGAACAAACTGATGGTTCCCTAAAATCGATTAATTTGAAAAGCAAGAAAGGTGAGTGGAATGAAATATCTGATGAAAGAGAGGATATCACATATGGGATCGCCGGAGAACATTTATATTACTATCAAACTCACGCAGATGCAAAAGAAAGAAATGTTTATTGTTATGATTTAAAAAAAGGGAGCCAAGAGAAAATTGTAGAAGGGAGATTGTGGGGGGATTTAAAAGTTATTGACAAATATTTATATTTGTTTGATCAGAAAAATACAGAATTAGTTAAAATTTCAATAAAAGATGGAACAATGGAAAAATGGAAAATCCATATGGCCGATAATCAGGAAGATATTAATGTGGTACAACTCGATAATAAAAATCTCGCAGTCATTATTTTAAATGAGAGGATACTGAGCTTAGATATCGAAACAGGTAAGCAAAAAACAATTATAAGTTTTAGTGATTCAGGTGTAATAAATAAAAATACAGATGGAATGGATCAGTGGTATGAAGTAACCACACATGATGGAAACTTGTATTTTTGTGATAAAGGCTGGTATCCGAAACTTTATAAATTGGAATTAAAATCTGGAAAAAAAGAATTGATTCTAGATGGGATCGAGGAAGATCCTTATAAAAACAAAGAAGAACAGGATGAAGCCTTTTCCTATGTTACTTTTTGTAAGGATTATATTGTCTGCATTTATCAATACAAAAAAGAAAGAAAAATACGAATATTTGATTATAATGGGGAATTTGTAAAAGAATTAAGATAAAGTGAATATTTAATGAAACTCATTGCAGGAATATGATAAAAAAATATTAAAACAGGGCAGGTGTATGATTAGAGTACGGGGCTGTATTACTATAAGATGCGAGCTGTGTCGAGCATCTTTCAGCATTTTTTACATTACGGCAACGCCGTATAAGTCGATAAAAATGCTACAATGCAAGGTACTATGATCCGGAGGATGGCCGATTCCTTACACAAGATACGTATCGTGGGGAGCAGAGGGATCCAGGGACTTGGAATTTGTATACGTATTGTGCGAATGATCCGGTGAATTATACGGATCCGAGTGGACATGATGCGATTTGGCTTAACTCAAAAAAAGGTGCTGCTGGATTAGGACATGCTGCGTTGCTGATAGAATATGCAAAGAAATGGAGATATTTTTCATGGGAACAAGGTGGATATAAATCGCCAAGAATGTGTAGATGGATTAGAAACGCTGTAAGTAAATCCAAGAAAAAGGTATACAAAAGAATAAATAAAAAAAGAAAGGATAAAGCAAGTAGGCCTGCTACAAAGCCATACACTACATCGATATATATAAAGGGAAATTTCAGCAATAGTTATCATTATATGTGCAAGATTAAAAATGGTAAGTCGAAGTATAAAGACTATGGTTTAGGTACGACTAATTGCGCATGGATGGCAATTCAAGTATTAAAAAAAGGCGCGATTGGAAAGCAAAAACGAAAAGCATTATGGAATCTCCAATATATAAAAAAGCGGGTTGGTGGAGGCAGACAATATAAAATTGGAAAGAGAGTTATTCAGCCGAATAACGTTAATCCTAAAATAGCTAAAATATTTGGCAGCAGGGTAAAGTTAATCTAAGAATTAATGAGGAATGATGAAAAATCAATTAGAGAAAAACAGAAAAAAGCGGCGCGCTATTTTAGGCGCGGCAGCTGCCATCATTTTACTGAACGTAGTCGTATCTTTTGCAAAGTCAACTATGCCGCTGCACATTGACTTCGGTGAGGTAAATCAAAGCGTTGATACCTACTGTGCCAGCCAGGGAAACTATATTGCTGTGTGTCAGGAAAACGGTTTGCGGCAGTTTCCTTTTGTATTGGGAGGGCGGCTCAGCCTGCTCTCCCTGGAAACGGGGAAATTTTATACAATAAAAAATGATAGGAGTTTTCTGGGAGGATTCGTATATCCTGTGCTGCAAGGAGACGCGATATACTATTTTGATGGCTGGGACGGCAGTCCCCAATTCTTATATGTTTCGGACTTAAAAAAGAAAACGAAAGAAACTTTGATCTTGGAAGATGTGGAGGATTATGCCATTTCTGGTGAGCAAATGTTTTATACGAACGGGGATGATACTGTGCTGCTGTATTCCCAAAATCTGAAAACAGGCCAACGAAAGGCGCTGATCCAGGCAAACGGGCTGGCAATGCCTGGCTACCTGCATATAGAAGATGAGAATTTGTACTGCTGCGATAGTGGAAATGGCGTACTCTATATTATGCCGCTGAGTATGGGACAGATAAAGGAGTATCATATTATAGACACGCCCGAAGACTGGATTGGCGCGGTTAAGACTCTGAACAACGAGGAACTGCTGATTGCTACGGGGAAAAGCGGTATTTTTAAGTATAACATCACCAGTGGAGAAAAGAGCACTGTGGTAGAACTGGGGGACCTGTCTAGTGCATGGGGTTATCGGGAAAGGTATAATTTTCACTTGGTCAAGGATAACCTGTACTATCATGATAAAACATATACACTTTACAAGCTGAACATGAAAACAAGCCAGAAGGAACGATTGATTAATTGGTCGCAAGTAGAAAACGTCAGGGAATATATCAACGATACAACAAACTTAGCAATGGATTATTTTTACTGCCCCGACTATATTGCAGTGGAAGTCGAATATTATGACAGTGAAAAAGATGTTTACGACCATAGAGTCGTTTCCTTTGATTACGATGGGAAACAGGTACTGAATAAACGGATTTAGCAAGAGCTAAAACAGAGCAGGACTACAAAACCACTTTCACTTTTTCATCAAGGTGACGGGAAGGTACGTCAATTGGAGGTGCTAGGAAAATGAAAAAATCCAAAGTATTCACATCACTTCGAAGGGCAAACCATAATTGTTAAAGTTACGCAGACAGTGAAATGAAAGATAAATACCGCCCCAAATAACCGTTATCCGACAGTATCCATATAGAAAATAGGAGTCGAAATAAAATGAAGCATTATGCATTAAAAAGGATCTTTGTGTTCTTGCTGTTGGGAGGGCTGACATCAATTGTACTATCGTATTTTGAATTTAGAATTGTACTCTCAAGTATGGAATTAGAGGCGATAAATTTTCACGTTTTCCCAATGCTGTTATTGTATCAGACGGCTATATTCACGATTCTATTTTTAGTGATTTCTCTAAATAAAGATTATGTGAAACAAATTAAAAGAGAGGGTGTTAGGCTTAAAAAAGCAGAAAAATTTGGAATGATGCTGCAAATCTTTTCGGTTTTTCCAGCGGCAGCGACAATCTATTCGCTTTGTCCTCTTATAATCATATCAATATTAAGCATTATCTTTCTATGGGGCGGAATTAAATTATATTGCATGGAAAAAAATGATTTAGCACGCTCGTTTATATTATGGGGAATTGAACTATATGTTATAATGCATTTTTATTTGCTTACAAGTGATTTTGCATCTGCATGGATAGAGATGTAAGAATTGATATAAAGGCTTCAGTACAATAAAGGAATCAGAAAGGCACCTTCAGCATAGCGGGCAGTTCAGGAGAACTGACGGCTGGAATTGAGTGACAAAAATAAAACGAATATGTACGGGAAGAGTGGTTTAATGAAAAAACGGCGATTTTGGATCATTTGTATGGTACCAACAGTAAATGCAATTGTTATGAGTGTATTCCAATATATTGAAAATACATATAGTTCGGGCGAAACTTATAACTGGTGGATTGACTTCCTACTGCTAATGATTATGCTGATCTTTGAGGCGTTACACTACATTTTAGCATTTTCGACGCCGATTTTTTTATATAAATTAAAGAAAGGATTTAATCTTAGAAGTTGTGTATTCTCCGTAATGTCTATTTTAGTTGCCAATATTATTAGGTTCCTCCAGCCGGGAGAAAGATATCATCAACTAAACCTTAATGAGGTTCCACAATACATGAGCCAGCCTATTTATATTACCATGGCGACAGTAATAATAGTATCAATGCTTATCTTAGCCAAGCAAAGTCATGATGGTAAAAAATAAATTTTGGGAATGGTTAAAAAACTCTAAGATCCCAAAATGCAAGTGCATTGTTGCGAAGGATCAGAAAACTTACTACACTCTCGTGCTCTAAATACATTAAATGCAACCGCGCCATTTTAGAAAAGGATGATAATTGTGAAAATATTAGACTACGATTTTGATTTATTCGAACTGAATTCTTTTCAAATTGATAAAAAGGCAATATGGGAAGAAGCAGACCTGATTTATGAATTATATAAATTAGGCCTGCAAGAACGGCGATATGAGTTATACGAAGAAACGCTCGAATATATATCGAAAACTGAATATGGCTCGGGTGGGTACGGTACACATAGAGGTTACTATTGTCCAGACATCTATAAGACAGTTGCCGTTGGAGGATATAACCGGGGGAAAATTTTAAAACGTCCTACCAGAAGAAGCAAGATTTCATTCGAATTTTGTTATGAAAAAGAGCATCTGATATTAGTAAAAGAATTTGAAAACCCCTCTCTGGATTTTGCCCAACAAGAGTTTATCGGGGCAGAATTTATTGAAAGAAGGGGAAATATAGAAATAGGCGTTCGACTTCCCTATAATCGAGGGGCGGTTGATGAATTTTGTAACGAAATTGAAACGATTCATATTTGTCAATATGATGCAGAAAAACTGCTAAATGTTCGAACTTTTTTTGCTAAAGATGCACATACAACAGACAATTTTACTAAGATGAATGGATTTGAATACGAAAAAACATGGATTGAATATGAAAGGGAGCAGGTAAAAACCGTACATTACTTAAACTATTTTAAACCGGATTCCTGGTCAAAAGAATTTAAAAGTGTAGATAAAATCACATTTCTTTATAATTCGGAAGGAATACCAGTCCAATATTACCATAACGATGAGAAGGACTGGCTATACGATGTTTCCAAAGTGAATCAGCAGTACTATCAAGAGGAATATATGAAAAAGTAATTCTTACATGATTCACTACAGAGCAACAAGAAGAAAGGCAGGGTGATCCGTATGAAAATAAGATTGGTCAGCATTATGGTACTATGCCTAATGCTGCTCTGTGGATGCACAGGAAGCGCCTATATCACCAATTCAACAGAAACCGCCGATATTCCGAGGAAAGGGGACACCTTTGATGTTACAGTGGACCAATGCATCGCAATCTTAAATGAGGATCTGGAGAAAGAAAATCTCGATTTGATCCCCACAGAGTATGAGGTGGTGGAGCACGACTATGGAACAGCTTATCGATGTATGATCAGCGATATTCTCATGATTCGATTTGCGACTTATAAAGATCATGGCCCTGGTATTGTCCGAATCGGCTTGTCAAGCATTGACTCCGTTACCTATAAAAAAGGGAAGAAAACCTTTAACTATACTGCGACGAAAAAGGACAAGAAAACAGCCGATACCTATTATCAAATACTATGCAAAAATGTGCTGCCAAAGTTTAATGCAAAACAATACCTAAAAGATGGCGAATGTGATACCAGTGACATGGATATCGATTTGGATGAGTTCGTTTTTTTCAGCAATATGCCCAGTACAGATACTTGGTATGGCAGTGAACTAATTCAGATGGATGAAGTCTTTAGTTCTGACAAGTTATATAAAAAATATGAGGAAGAGCTGTATGACGATGATGAAATGTTTCTATATCAAGTAGAATGAGTTGTGATTGAGGATCTTGATAGAAAAAGGGATAGTTATGTGCAATGCCCCCCGTAGATATAAACAGGCTAATAAAAAAGCCCCCCGGTTGGAGTAAAGTAGTTCCTAAATCCTATTTTGGGCTACAAGGAGACGCATGATTAAAATTAAAATGAAACGAGTAATTCTCATTGTTCTGGCAGGGTTTATTTTGGGAACTGCAATCGTGGTTTTAGCAAATCCTCTTCGTAAATCCGAAGAAAGGATACGAAAAGACATGTTGGAAATCTTTCCGGTTGGTACCGAGATGAATGATGTAATTAAGACCGTTAATAACAATAAGGACTGGGAAATTGGTTGGATCAACGAAGATTCCGGCTATGGAATCGGCCCGGCTGGAATTCCTGGTGAAGGCTATACCACGACAATAGGCGAAACGTCAATGCGAATATATATAGGGGAATACCGGTATAGCTATTTCTTTGTCGCAGACGTGGTGGTATATCTGGGGTTCGATGAAGATGCAAAACTAATAGACCTTGCAGTGAGGAAATATATCGACTCCCCATAATGTTTTTCAAATATTGAGCGTTGGTCTTTAGAAAAAATAATGCAAAAAGCACAAAAGGTCGTAGTATTCAAAATTAAGCTTAACGGGAAGGCCAAAAATGCAAAATCAGTATGTAAAACAACAACAAGGACATATAAACCAAATAAATTTAAATACGGTGACTTTTGATTAGAGTAGAACAACACCTAAACATCCAGCACATTATGTCACAATAGGAGCGGGAAGAGTGGGCAAGAAACTAATCAGTGCTCTCAATCGAAAAAATGATAGAAAATTGTATAATAAGCGCAAAATGAGCAAGATAGCTTCTGATAATGCTACCGCTAAAACATTATTGACACGTGAGCAATATTACCGTGATTCTGGAAAGCAGCCCAAGTACAGACTTTTCCCTAAAAAAGGGAAAAAAGGATATAATTCCAATTCGTTTACACGCGGACTGTTAAATGCTTCTGGATTTTATACACCAGATATGGGCGGGTTTGCAGGTTTCTTTATTCCTGGTTGGGATAAACCGCTTCCTAAAAAATATTTTGGGGTTTAATGGAGGAGATGATGAAGAAAATTATTCTAATCGCTATAATTGTGGTTGCTTGTGGTGTCATAATCATGGATATTTTAAACCCTCTGAGAAGTTCAAATGAAGAGATAAGAGAGAATATGCTGGCTCTCACGCCGATTGGCACAAGCATGGCGGATGTGGAAAAAACCATAAAAGAACATTCATGGGAGCTTGTGTGGATAAACGATGAGTTTGGTTATGGCATGGGGAAGGACGGTTATCCCAGTGGTTACTACGATGACTTCTATGATGAAATCGGAAAGAAATCAATATGCATTTACATGGGAGACTATGGAATACTCTTTATTCGTTACAAAACAGTGATCGTTTATTATGGGTTTGATGAAGAATCAAAATTAGTTGATATTTCTGTGCACAAAGAAACGGATAGCATGTAAGGTGTCCGTGGCTTGAAATGTGGAAAGGTAAGAGGCGATATATCAGATCCGCCAAAGCGACAGTGTCACGGGAGAATCGGCGGCGCTCACGTATGACGCCGCAGGCCGTCTCAGCAAGTATGAGGCCAAGAAAGACAATGCGGTTGTTGTGACCCAGGATATGTATCGTGGGGAGCAGATGGAGTTCCAAATCCTTACGATCACAAAAGAGGGGTTAGATGCTTTGAGCTATGTCAGCGACAGTTTTGAAGCAATAGGTAACATACGCAGCACGATTATCAACCCTGAACTGTTCCAGTTAATCCGGGAAAGGTCCCCAGTGTGATGAAACGGACGATCCCTATATTTCTGGGTGAGCCTCCGGAGTATATAAAGGCACCTGTGGATCCTTGGAAGGGAGAATATGACTGAGGAAGGAGAGTACTGTCTATGAGAACCGAGTCTCTTGCAGATGCAGGGGACTCGGTATTAGAACCTGTACAACAAGGACATCCAGAAAACACCTCCAGCATGATGGACAGCTCAGGAGAACTGGCGGCCGCCTACGAGTACGATGAATTCGGAAATATGACGATCCGGGCCGAAGAAAGCTTTGACAATGAAATTTGCTATACTGGGCAGGTGTATGATCAGAGTACGGGGTTGTATTACTATAAGATGCGAGCTGTGTCGAGCATCTTTCAGCATTTTTTACATTACGGCAACGCCGTATAAGTCGATAAAAATGCTATAACGCGCGGTTTTATGATCCAGAGGATGGTCGGTTTGTGAGCCAGGATACGTATCGTGGGGAGCAGATGGATCCGGGGACTTGGAATTTGTATACGTATTGTGCGAATGATCCGGTGAATTATACGGATCCGAGTGGGCATAGAAGTTTTGGTGTTGCTAAAGGAACAAAGTATGCAAAGAGACACGCGACGAAACGAAACCCACTATTCAAATCCTGTGATCATGACTGTACGAATTTCGCTTCACAAATCTTACTTGCAGGAGGAGTACAACAAGATAAGACTTGGTGGTCAGTAGGAAAAGCTAAAGCTTCTAAAGCTTGGTTGCTTGCAGACAAGTTTGTTAAACAGTGGGGAACATATAAAATTTTCAAAAGGAAGAAAAATCAAAAGACAACGCAACTATATAGGATGACAAAGAAAGCTCAAAAAGGTGATTTTATTGCATATGATAGAACTGGTGATGGTTCATGGGACCATGTTGGATATGTTTCAAATAAGAGTGGTAAAAAGAGGATCGTAAAGGGGAGAAAGGTCTATAATTTAGAAATAACACAGCATACTAGAGATTACTCTGCGTGGCTTACGAATGTCGGAACAGATGGACAAAAAAATGGGTGGGTTCCGCATTATAAAGAAAACTATTAAAAAATTAGATACGCAATTGTAAAGCGTATATAAAGGATATTTTTTAGATGTCATTAAAGCACTAACTGGAAGGAGTCCGGCAATATGAGAAAAAAGGTCGTATTGATTTCCTTAATACTAATCAGCAGTATAGTTGTACTATGTATATTAGCTTCTGAAAAAAGTGATATGTTTAAGAACAAAGACAGACTAGTAAAGGAAGTGTCCGAGAATTATAGGGACTTAGAGGACATAGCAGTACACTTACAGGACTATGACGCCAACACAAGTTTCTATTTATCAAGCACAGGTGCAGACTTGAACAGCGAAATGACAGGAAGATTATATGCTGTCTACAATACGGATAAGGATCCAGACAACTATAGAGAAGAGCCGGTTGAAAGCAGGTTGATTCGCAAGGCGTTTGAACTGGAAGGCATTACGGAAATTCAAAAGGCAGATAAGGCAGTCGTTTTTAAAGCTGGTGGATTGACGGAGCCCAATGGGGAAGTGTTTTGTGGAGTTTATTACGCGTTGGGAGGAAAGCCTCTGATCGTGGAAGGTTTTCAAGGAAAGTTATTGAAAAAAGATGGAATAGGGTGGTCATATATTTCAGATAAAAAATATTCCAGATATTATACGGAGAAAATCGAAGGCAAATGGTATTACTATGAAGGGGTGGCTTATCCATAGCTGGGATCAAGGTATGCAAAAAGCGAAATGACAGTCTGATCTTTTAACGATTCCGGATTTGTAATGAGGCCGCCGCAGTCCAAAATAGGATGAGAATAATAGAAAACTCCAGAGGAGGAACCTGAAATGAGAAAAAAGATTCGCTGACTCCCCAAAACCGCTCTTACAAATTTTTCTTCGGATACGTCATAGTGTTCACAGCAATTTGCCTTGCAATCGTTTTGTTTGGGGAAGGAGAGGACCCTGACAACGAAGCGAATCTTTACTGGGGATTGGCCTGCATGATATTTGTTTTGACAATCGGCGCCTGCTTATATAGTTTCTTCAATAAACAGATCGTAGACATAAGATGGGAGGAAGAGGGGCTGGTCTTTGTTTCAAATGGTGGAAAAGCGCATCGTGTCGCATGCGAAGACGTGCAAGAGATCAACAGTACCGCAGCCCGATATGTCTTTATCCTGTGCGGGGGCAAAAACCTGTCAGCTTACAAGCATATGTCAATGGTTCCCTGCAAAAAAGATGACCTGCTGGGCAATAAAATTGATAAATTAAAACAGGCGGGAGCATTTCCTAATTTGAAAAGATAAATGAGAGTGATTGGTTTGCAGAAGATGAAGTGCGAGGTGTGGAATTCAATTGGTCCCTGAGGAGAATGGAGCAAACATGAAACGAGTCTTATTTAGGGCTATATCTATAATAAAGAAAAATCTTTTTATTCTGGAAGATGTACCGGATCCACCTATTCCAAAACGTCAATTTACCATTATATGGTCTGTATGGATTGTAGGAGCGATTTTAGCATTTAAAAAACTAATGACAGGTGAATTTTTAACGAAAGGAGCACCAACTATTATGCTAATTGTAGTTGGGATGGTGCCGTCCATTTGGATATTTTGTAGTAAAGAATATGTTAAATCGTTAAAGAAATCTGTGAGAAATTTAATGCGGTGGCTCTACCGTTTGAATTTGATTTGGATAATCCTGTACGTCATTGGAGAACTTCTTTGTCGGTGGGCATTGTTATATGGAGATAATCGAGCCTCATATGAAAACGATCCCATTTATGGAAACGCAACGTTATCTTATTTAGCAGTGCAGTGCGTATTTCTATCCTTTTGGTTTTTATCAATTTCCTTAGTGCTGGTCTATAAACCGTGGTTGTGGGGAATACAGGCTGCGGGCATCATAGGTATCATAGCTGGGTACTATTATTTTCTGAAATGGTATATAGGAAGTGGGGATGAAATTTCCTTTGTCTCACTATGTTTGACTATGGGTGGAGTGGTAGCTTCTGCAGTTTCCAGCTATGAATTATCCAAGAAGAGGATGAAGACTTTGTTTTCTGATGAGTGCTGATTTCTGCTTGAAATGATAAGATAAATGGTGCAGGAGGCGAATGATATGGAGAAAAAACACACCTTAAAAACCTCGGGAATAACAGGAGTCGTATCGAACAAACAAAATTCTTTTGTCATTGCAGAAGATCAGTGTTTGATAAAATACGATTTGCGGACGGACGAACCGCTAAAGAGGTTGACGGCAAAAGAAATAATTGGGTTGGAATTAGACGAGAAAGAGGAGATCCTGTATGGATTTAATGCAGAGTCGATTTATTTAGTGGAACTGAAATCTTTTGACATCATAGACATTGTGACAATACGGCTTCCGGAGGAATATGATGAATGGGAACTTAAGAGATGTTATCATCTGGAAGGGCATCTGTTCCTGTTAATAATTCTCGTACTGGGAGACGACGGTGATCGTTACGCCTTTTTATATGATTCGGATTCTGCCTATATGGATCTGGTGTATAGAGAAGATACAGATCATTCAATGTGGTTCGATAAGTGCGGTGGGCTGCGAATTATCAAAAACGACGAGTACCGGCCGAAAAGTGACAAAAATACGATCTCCTGTGAAAGAAAACAGTTTTATTCCGATGTTTTTTCGGTTGAGATTGCAATTTCAATCTTTCGTGCGGATCAGATGATGGTTCGTAAACCGGGAGTGCTGTATTATGTTGATCCAAATGAAAGGTTCTCTTTGGTCATGGAAGATACTCATTTTAAAATGCAGTATGTGTTTGTGGACAATCATTCAAACGAAATCATAAAACGGATACCGGCTCCTAATCGATATTGTCCTATGGAAGCGACTTTGATCCCGGAGTGTGAGTGCCTGGCGCTGGAGCACACGAAAAAGATCGTCATATTTAGTATAAAGGAGCTTGCGTTTGAAGTTAAAGCTGCTGTACGTATAGACCTGACTTTCTCACCGCCGCTGTATTTTCAGGATACAGAGCAATTATTGATCTTAGATTTGGAAGAGGGAACATGGATCGATGTTTGATATGCATATAGTTTGCTTTCAACAGTAGGGATTGTATGAATCGCGGCAGTAGTTAGTTGGAATATCTCCCGCCGTAGGATAGAAAACTGTTCGGCAGACCTGGATGAAGCAGCAGGGTAACATCTTGCACAAGGCTGCGAAATTAGTGTATTTCAAAGCAGTATAGCTTTTTACAGAAGTTTACCGGAATGCGAGGCAGCTGCGGTTGGAAGAAAGGATGTGGGATTTCGGGAAAAAACTGAAACAAAATTTCACTTTTTACGCAAGTTTCAACGGTCGAGCACTCTTAAATTCGCAATGAGGCCGTGCGGGCCGCCAAGTTGGCGTGATCGTATCCCGCAAACCTGCAACTTTGCGTAAAAAATAAAATTGTTTAATGAAATTTTCCCATGACAGCAGCAGCCTTATAGCCGCTTGTAAGGCACGGGCGATCCGAGGCCGTGAAAGCGGCCGGCAGGGCCACACCAATTCCTGGCCCCATTAAACAGTTTGTTATGTAGAGGGTACTATTTGATGTGTAAATTAGAATTTTATTATGTTCCGGCCAGTTGCATATTTCAAAGTGAAGAACAGAAAGAACTATGCAGATTAAATCTGGAGCATTGGGTCCAAATAAATATCGGCGATGCACAGGAGCGCTTCAGCGAAAAAAGTTTGTGGGAAATCAAGACATCTTTTACTTTTGTTGATTACCCTGAAGAAGTAGCTAAGCTATTATGGGCTCTTAAAGAAGGCGATGAAGATTTAATTTTTAGATTCAAGCCATATAGGTATAAAAGAATTTATGAAAATGAAAAAATGAAAACGCTTTATACGCTTAATGATAAGATAAAAGATGCAGCGATGCATAAAGTCAAAAACGTCTTTTTGTATCTGCAAAAGAAGCAAATAGTAAAACTCGTCAGCATTTCTGAAGGCGAGATAATTGAGGTTTTTGCAAGGGAAGAATGTGCAGCATCGCTGGAAAATGCAATTTCTAAATGGGCGGATAAGACAGAGTATTACAAATACGAGCTGGATTTGCATGATACTGCAGAGGAATGATGAATCAAATACAATTACGCAGAAATTATTTGCAACAGAATCTTAGGTGGAAGGACAAAAAATGCAAGGATGGAGTTCCAGAAAAATGCGATTTGCAGAAATCGTGAGCTGGTTGGGAGGACTGTTTTTATTAGGATGCCTGGACTATATTTGTGCGGATATTGGCGATATAGAAGCAGGGCTTGCTGCTGGCATGATTCTAACAATTGTAATAATGATTCTCAAGAACTTTGCTTTAGCTTGTAGAGGTCCAATTTTGATTCCATACCTCATAGTATTTCTATTATTAGGATTGCTAACACCACAGGCAGACAAAGCGGTGTTGTTTATAGCCTATGTGCAATTCTCTGCACTTGTGTTTTTGTGCATTATTTTGTTGGCATATATCGGAAAAGCTGCGGGCAAAAAATTTTCCTTGAAAAATTGTAACAGAACCATTTGGATGCTTCCCATTTCATGTGCCGTAGGCTTATCTATGTATTTGTGGCCGGAGGGCCTCCAAAGCAGATTGCTGCTTATTACTGACCAAACCTTACAATTAGGTTTATTCGTTGCATTTTCAGTTATATTACCGATTTATATTGGCAGGTTCAGCGGTCAGGAAAATAAATCACAGGAGAATGAAGAAGTGACTTTTGGGGCGGAGCAGAAGGGGATAAACTTCTCTGATCTTCTATCCAGATGCCCAGAAATCCGATTTGGAGGCCAGCTATGAAATCCATATTTTCTACAATAAAAGAATTCTCATCAACTGGTGATGATACTCCGATCCCAAAACATCCAGTTTTAACTATCTGGATTATATGGTTCGTTGGAATCATTGTGCTTTTTGATATTGTGTTTGCAGACGAAATATTGAGTCCCAGCTCAAGGACGGCAATATTTCTAGGAGCCGGGATGATAATTTTTCCGCAGTTTATTGCAAAAGAAAGTGTATTCTTGCTGTTCTGGTTTTTATCTATTCCGTTGGTATTGCTCTATAACCCATGGCGATGGGGAATATGGGCTGCAGCCATTTTCATAGGAACGATTGCATATAAGCTGATTCTGGATGAATGCCTCAAGTATTGGTCTGCGGTTACATTGCCTTTCCTGCTTTTAACGGGCGGTCTTGTATTAATTGCGGCCATAGTTAGTTGGAATATCTCTCGCCGCAGGATAGAAAAACTGTTCAGCTGATCTGGATGAAGCAGCAGGGTAACCTCTTGCACAAAGCTGCGAAATTAGTGTAATTCCAGGCGGTATAGCGTTTTACAGAAGCCTACCGGAATGCGAGGTGGCTGCGGTTGGAAGAAAGAACGTGGGGTTTCGGGAAAAAACTGAAACAAAATTTCACTTTTTACACAAGTTTCAACGGTCGAGCACTCTCAAATTCGTAATGAGGCCGTGCAGGCCGCCAAGTTGGCGTGATCGTGCCTCGCAAACCTATAAATTTGCGTAAAAAATAAAATTGTTTAATAAAATTTTCCCATGACAGCAGCAGCCCTGTCGCCGCTTGTAAGGCGCGGGCGATCCGGTATAATGGAAATGAATAGAGGCTTTACATAAAAGGAGGAGCGCATGCTAAAGCGAATATTACTTTCCCTTGTAGCGATATTTGCAGTTTTTTGGATAATTGGGTTTCTGGTATTGGAATCGCAGGAAGGGCTGTCGATACTGGAAATCGGGCTGCTGGCCCTCGGCGTGGCGATCTTTTTTACAATTGCAATAGCGCTATTTCTCTTTTTTCAAAGGCAAGTGGTCCAGATAAATGCGATAGAAAACACAAAAGTTGAGTTTGTTCTCTCAGGCGGGACAACCTATAGATGCGAGATAAGCGATGTCACAGAAATTGTGAGAGCACCCAGCCGATATGTGTTTGTTACCAGAGAAGGAAAACGAATTTCTTATTACCAGCATTCTTCTCCAACAGCGGTATTCAAAAAGCAAAAGCCGCTGGTCGAACAGGAGATCCGGCAAATGTTTCCGCATGCTAAAATAAAAGACAAAGTTTGGTGACCATAATTGCAGCACCGAACAGCGTTCGGCTGAATAGAATCAGCATTTTAAGGCGCATACACTTTGGAACCCGGCCGAAACAGGAGACAGAAATAAGTTCAGAAGAAAGGAAAACCGGTATCATGATAAAGGGACTCTTACTAGGAGGTGTGATTGCCATGACATTTTTGATGATGGGATGCTTCCCCAAAAGCCAGAACCTGCAAACGGAAAATGACAAAGACAGCAATGAAAAAACACCTTACGATTACGCCACAAGCGAGGAATGGGAAAACACCTTATCCGAAAATGCGGCGCTGCTGAGATAATTAGGAAAGCGGATTTATGAAACAGCCATATTTAGGTAAGAAGAAGCGGTTTGTAAACGGTTTTTATATCTTCGTCATTGTATTTTTGATTATATGGATGTGCGGATTTTTCTTGTTCGGAGAACCGGAAGCCCTCAGTTTTGGGGAGAGCATGTTTTTTGCTGTACCAGGGGTTCTCATTCTTGTGGTGGGCCTTAGTCTATATGTATTTTTTAATCGGCAGATTGTGAGCATATCGGAAGATGAAGATCGGTTGAGCATCTGTTTTTATAATACAGGAAATATCGATTGCGTAGCATTTCCTGTATTTCAAAAAAGTTTACCTTGTGAAAGTGAGCGCGAAGCGCGAATAACGTTTCCAGAGGAAACTTTTTTATAGTGGAAAAGCGGTTCACTTGAAAGCGGGTGCGATTTTCCAAATCCGTGAAAATTCGAACCGCTATATCTTCCACCTGCGCTCAGGAAAACGGTATTCTGCGTATAAGTACATGCCTCCAAAACCGATGGACCATGCGAAAATGCTGAATGGACAGATACGGTCGCTTTGCGAGCGGGGCGTGCTGCCGGATGTGAAACGGTGAGCGGAGTTAAACTTCGTCTACCCCGTGACAGCAGCAACCTTGTGGTTGTTTGCCAGGTTCAGGCGGCCCGAGGCCGTGTAGCGGCCAGGCTGGTGGTGCGAAACCATCAGAATGAAGAGGTTTATTTTGGGGCTTGAAGCTCCACACAACTCCCCAAAACAAAAATTTTCGCAAAACCTATTCGAAACCGGCCTTTTGACGGTCAATGTCCATATAAAATCACGTAAAGGTCACGTAAAAGGGTGCGGCGGACCAGTTTAATTCGATTGTTACATCCAACTAACCGCATATAAATACGAAAAAGTATATATATACAGCAAATAAATCCTTCCTCTCGACCTCCCTTGTTGCGAAAACAGCAAAATGCTCTGTTTTTCTATGGACTTTGCTTCCAAATCAGGCCGTTTCGAATAGAAATCAGCAAAAAAAGTTTTTTTCCAACCGGGCCGGGCGCATATCTCTGCCTGGCCGGATCGGCAGCCCCTCCGATGCAGATCTCTGCCGGGCTGACTCGACAGACCCCGGTGCTGATCCCTGCTGGCCAGGCCCGGCAGGACCCGATACCGATCCTTGCTAGTCCGGCTAGGCCCGGCCCCGGTGCCAATGCCTCCCAGGCACCAGAAGCCGGGCCGCTGCATAAACACGGCCTATTCGATTTCGATCAGCCGGATTGTTTTTGGTATGGAGGAAAGAAAGAGGTTATACTCCAGCAGGGATTCGATGACATCCACTTCCATGGCAGGCTCCGCAGCGATGTTAAGCTGGCGCTGAAGCTCCAAATCCGCAGGTTTGCCCAGAGCGAGATTTTGGAAAATTGCAGAGGCGCTTTCGTAGGTGTCATCAATGATAAAGGATTTATACAAGTACTTCCTTTCCAAATGCTTTAACTTGAACATATATTTTTGAATACCATTCCCATCCTCGTCGGCAGAACGGTTGTTGTACAATAATATCGCGGCTTTATTTTCCGCACGGGTCACATAACAGCCATCATCAGCGTACAGGAATTCCGGGAGCATGCGGTTAAGAAAGGTGTATGCATAAAATGCGCTGGTTTTCAGGTTGTTGCTGTCAAACATGAATGGCACATTGAGCTTATTTTTATATAAAGTCGGATACGACACTGCGTTTTGCAAATGACCCGCTGTGATTGAAATTGGACAAGCAGGATTTGAAAATTTGCCCGGGGATGGCATGCTCTCTGGCGAAAAAACGATTTCAGGACCGGCAAACTGCCTGGAAAAACCAGTCAGGCTTTCGAATTCATTCCCATCGCTGCCGTGAATGAGCAGCGAAAAACCATCTTCTTTGATCACCTTGAGAACCGTACCGATCATATCCCAGCTTCCAAAGGCTGAATAAAAAGAAAGCAGGGAGTCTTTCGGCACACATATCTTTGAAAAACAATGATGATCCCTCAGCATCGACAGAGCCCCCAGAGTATGAAAAGAGAGCAGCTGACGGGGGTCCTCGATCAAAACCGTATCCCATGAGGCGTTTACTGCCCTAGAGGCTGTTTCACAAAAGCTGATTGAGACAGCTTCCGTATGATAGGATTTGTTTTCAAGACTGTTGACCGACGCATTGCCAACGTTTTTCAGGTGCATGAAAGGCGCAATGTCAGAGATATCCATATATGTGAGTACGTCAGAATCGCTTAAAGGAATATCATTCAGTGTGTGGCCGCAGGCCCTTTTTCTGTCCTCTGTAGGGGTAAAGCCAGTGTTCTTCAGATAGGCCTTTCGGAAGATTTCGGTACTGGAGAAACCAACAGCGGAGGCAATCTCGCCCAACGTCATGTCGGTAGCATACAGGTAATCCTGCGCGCAAATCGCACGAACCATACCCAGGTAATCTCTGAGCGGCATGCTTAAAAAATCGGAAATGAGATGGGAAAGATAATACTTACTGATGTATTCCTTTGCGGCGATATCTTCTAAGCGGATATTACCCGCAATGTTTTCATAAATGTAGTGCATGACACGTTTGATCCGTTCCGCCTGAAGCGGCCTTTTTTTCATGGTATTTTCATTGCGTATGGAAGCTCCGTCGTGAGCAAGGTAGTTAAAATGATTATACAGGGTGGAGAGAAAGTTTATACAGCTGTCCATTAATTCATCCTGAGCAGGAGGCTTGATATTGAAGTAATGAGCCGCAGTTTTTGCAAAAGCGTTTTTCAGAAGCTCATAATGTTTGTCAAACTCCGCAGCGGAAGCGGAGTTGCAGATGATGAGCGTATTTTCGATTTCAGGCATAAGGGAACTGAAATGATTGAGATATAAATGACAGATCAGTACGATATTATCATCGCTTGAATTATAGTGGTGAAGGGTTTCGGTGTTGACAACCGCAATGTCTCCTGCCTGCAAAATGGACGAATATATGGAGAGGCTGCAGCGCAGACTTCCCTGCAGCACATAGATGATTTCCATGGTTTTGTCATCATGCATATGCCATGGATGTTCGTTTATGTTGAGAAGCTCCATGTGGAGCGGGGTCTGCTGATTGCACTTGGTGGACTGTTTCAGTAGCATAACACCCTCCTTTAGTTGCTATAAGAAAACGGTTTAGTTGCGATTTAATTATAAAAGCAAAAAATAAGGAAAGCAACACAAGACATACAATTAACAATATTCATACTTTTCTAAAAACGCTAATTGGCATATAGTATGTATATACTCGGAAATCGTGAGAAAGGGAGGCTTGATATGACACAGGAAAAACTTATGGCTGATCAAAAGGTACCATTGTTAGTGAAAATCGGCTATGGAATCGGTACTGCAGGTGATTCTGTACCGTACAACTTATTTTTTACTTACTTTTTATTTTTCTTAACCGACGTAGCCGGTGTAAACCCGGCGCTGGCAGGTATCATTTTCTTCATAGCAGTTATGTGGGATGCTGTAACAGACCCGGCAGTGGGCTTTATGTCCGACAATTCAAGAAATCCAAACGGCAGAAGGAGGCCGTGGATCTTCACGAGCATGTGGCCGCTTGCCATCGTGACGTTCCTGCTATTCATACCAAATGAATTTGCCGGCGTGGCCCAGTCTGTATACTACATACTGATGGCCATACTGCTGTGGACCTTTTACACAACTTACGCAGTACCTTATGCGGCTTTGGGCGCAGAGATCACACGTGACTACAACGAGAGAAACACCATCAGAATGATCGTAGGTCTGGCAGCCTATCCATTCGTTGCATTATGTAATTCCGGTCCCATGTGGATCATCGCGGCGCTCGCTCCAAAGGGCGTTGATGTCAAAACGTGCTGGGGGATCGCAGGCGCGGCAGCTGGAGTCGTTATCATCCTTTGTGGACTCATCTTATACTTTGCGACCAAAGGCAGAGAAGATATGACCTATCTGCAGAATATTGAAAAGAACAAGCCGAGAGAAAGCGTTATAAAGACATACAAAGAGCTGTTCAAAATCAAAGCTTACAGAAATCTGATCTTTACAGGGATTTTCTACATCATTGGATACACGCTGTTCAGCGGCGTTGGCGTCTATCTGATGACCTACTGCGCAAAGCTGACACCGGGACAGCAGGCAACCTTCTGGTCGGTCTATACGGTCATGGCGATTTGCTGCACACCGGTATCCATCATCGTTGCGAACAAAATCGGAAGCAAAAAAATCACATTATTCATTTTCAGTTTGCTCTTTGTTGCCAATGGCATTGTGATGTATTTTCTGGGAATGACTTGTTTCACCCATGTCATGATAAACGGATTTATGATCGCACTGTCCACGAGTGCGTTCTGGGGTCTTTATTATGCAACCGTATATGATGTTTGCGAACTGGATGAATTCATCAATGGCAAACAGAGAGAAGGCAGCGTTGTCGCAGTTGCGCAATTTTTCCAAAAAGCAGGCGGAGCATTTGCCACTTCCGCAACCGGCTGGATGCTGACCGCATTCGGATACACGGGCAGCGGAGCGGAAAGCGAAACCGCAATCCATGGGATTCTTTTGATGGCAACTATTATTCCGGCAGTATTCGTTTTTATCAGTATGCTGATCTTTTCCAAGTATCCAATAAATAAGAAAGAGTTCGACGCGATCAAGGAAGCGCTGCAGAAAAAGAAGGCCGGCGAAGAATATTCCACCGAAGGATTTGAAAAAGCATTATAATAAAAGCAAGAACATTTAAGAGAGGGCAGAAAATGAAAGCTGATTTGATTATCAAAAATGGAAAAGTGTTTAACAAGGAAGCGCTCTGGGAACATACAGCCATAGTGATTTCTGATGGAAAGATCCTTACAGTCGGTACAGATGCGGAAGCGGTCTCATCTGCCGGCCCCGATACGGAGGTGATAGACGCCCATGGCAACAGTATTTTGCCGGGATTTATCGATTCTCATCTGCACGCGACCATGTGCGCCGAGCTATATCTGACAAAGCTGATCTATGACATTACGCGAGAAGAAAAAGAATCCCGTGAGGCCTACATTGGGAAAATGCTTGCGCCGGTAAAAGCTTACGCAGAAGAAAACCCTGACATGCCGGTGGTGCGCGCGACGGGCTGGAACCCTGCCTTTTTTCAGACCGATCCGGAGGGTCCGCCGACCAGAGAGGATGTGGACAAAATTTGTTCTGACAGACCGGTCATTTTGCGGTCTTACGATCACCACAGCATTCTGGTAAATACAAAAGCCTTAGAAATGGCCGGTATCGATGCCCATACGCCAACCCCGCGGATGGGAGAAATGCCCCGCGATGAACAGGGAATGCCGATAGGGCTTTTTCAGGAGCTTTCGGCGACGTGCCTGCTTTTGGATTCGCTGAAAGAAGCCGACTTTTCCGTAGAAGAATACATCGAAGGAATCGGAAAATTTCAGGAAGAACATGCTTTCCCCTGCGGGCTCGTAGGAATCTTCGATGCTTATGCGACACCGAATGCCATAAAAGCGTATCGCAGTATGGCCATGGACGGCAGCCTGAAAATAAGGGTTCGAACAGCGCATCTTGCTGATTTATCAAAACCTTTTTCCCAGTTTCAGCAGATGGTGGATGAAAAAGGCAAGTACGATGTTGGAGATATTTTTAAAATCGAAACAGTGAAATTTTTCTGCGACGGCGGAGGCTTTACCTTTTATATGAATGAGCCTTTTGAAAAAGAGGCGCTGGCTGAAGCAGGTTTGACCGAAGATTACCGCGGGTTCCCCCAGTGGCCGGAGGAGGAAATGAAAGAGGCCTGTTTGGTCCTGGCAAAAGGGGGATATCAGATCCATATGCACTGCATGGGAGACGGAGCGGTAAAACAGGCTCTCAACTGTTATGAATATATCGAGCAAAACGGCGTGAACGGAAAAAGAAATACGATCGCTCACATTATGTGCATCGCAGAAGATGACATAAAGCGTATGGCAGATTTGAATATTGTGGGTTCTGTGCAGCCAACGTGGCCGGTGATTGATGCTTTTACAGACTGCCTGATGATTCCCTTGCTGGGAAGAAAGCGGTCGTATGAGCAGTACCCGATCGGAAGGCTGGTGAAAGCGGGTGTAACTGCAGCTGCGGGCACGGATTTTCCCATCGTTCCCGATCTAAACCCTATGATGGGAATGCAGATCGGCATGACCAGGACCATACCTAAGGAAGCGCCTGATTATGAAAAGTACAAAGGGATCATCTCCGGGCCGGAAGAGGATCCGCGGTCAGATTGCCTGGAGCTTGAAGAAATGATAGAAAGTTATACCCTTTCGGGGGCGTACCAAATGTTTGCAGAGGAGATAACGGGGACGATCGAGGCGGGCAAGTGCGCCGATATGGTGATACTGGACTCTGACATCACCAGCGTGGCTCCTATGGACATCGGAAAAATAAAAGTGGATACGGTTATTTTTAAAGGCGAGAGAGTAAAGGGCTGAAAGAGCCCGGGTCTGGGTGAAAATTATCGGATTTGGTAAAAGTAACCGGCGGCGGTTTGAAAATGGGATGCGGGGGTTCGGGAAAAAAGTAAAACAAAATTTCACTTTTTACGCAAGTTTCAACGGCCGAGCGCTTTCAAATTCGCAATCAGGCCGTGCGGGCCGTCAAGTTGGCGTGATCAGGCCCCGCGAGTCCATAACTTTGCGTAAAAAACAAACTTTTTCAATAAACTTTTCCCCTAGAAACAGCAACCTTGCGGGCGCCTGCAAAGCCCGACGGGCGACCCGAGGCCGTGGAGGTGCCGGGCTGGTGAAGAGAAACTATCAGAAAAAATACCCCCACCAGAGTTTTTCGATTTAAATGCATGGGAATGCGGGTATAAGCATATAGGAAACATAATATTTGGCAGCAAGGATAAGAAGCCTTGCTGCCATCTTTTTCTTTTTTATGAAAATTATCTTCCGCTGGCGAAGCGCTATTCGGACCATCGACAATAAGTAGGCCGGATGGATGAAGAAATGTGGATTATACTAATACGTAGTACGGAAGCCTTAGAAATGAGTGGGACTACGATAGAGGTCGTACATTAGATGAGTAGTGAAATCGTACAAGGAGGAGAAGTATGGGAAAGCTTTATGGTTATATTCGTGTCAGTACTAGGGAGCAAAATGAGGATAGACAATTGGTGGCGATGGACGAACTTTCGATTCCGAAGAAAAATATTTTTATGGACAAACAATCCGGAAAAGATTTTGAACGTCCTCAATATGAAAAGATGCTTCGTCGACTGAAAAAAGACGATGTGCTATATATTAAAAGTATTGATCGGCTTGGCCGCAATTATTCGGAAATTCTAGAGCAGTGGCGGATTCTGACAAAAGAAAAAAGAGTTGATATTGTTGTACTGGATATGCCGCTTTTAGATACCCGCAGGGGAAAAGATTTGATGGGAACCTTCCTCAGCGACATTGTGCTGCAAATTCTATCCTTTGTAGCAGAGAATGAACGCCACAATATTCGCCAGAGACAGGCAGAAGGAATTGCAGCTGCAAAAGCTAGAGGGGTAAAATTCGGCAGACCGCCGCAGGCGCTGCCGGAGAACTTTCATCAGATCTATCAGCAATGGCAAAAAGGAAATATAACCTGCAGTGCAGCGGCGAAAGCTTGTGGGATGCCGATTTCGACATTCCGTTACAGAGCGGAACTTTACAGAAAAACAAAGCGGCTATAGTAACTTGAAAATTTTACAATAAAGTGTAGGTTTTCGCAAAATATTTAACTTTCACAATTTCTATCAACTATATCATAATCATAAGCAAAGATCCAGCAAATTTCTTACTTTTATAAGAAAATTCGACTATTACAATCTGCCTTTTCCCCTTTCCAAAACCTTACACTTTTTGATTCTTTTTAAGGGCCTGTTACAGACCCTTATAGAGGAGTATTATGCGCAGCGCATATGAATTCAGAGGATTAATGGAAGAGAAATTTGCAATTAAATTGAAACATATCTGCATGGAACAGAAAGGACACCGGCAAGGACTGCAAAATATTTCCCTTACTGTTCAGCCGGGTGAATCTATTGCGTTCCTGCAGAAAGACAAGACGCAGGAACTGTATAACAGTCTAAAGAAGCTACTATCCCACTCAGGTGAGCCAGCCTTTGGAATTCTTCGAATCAATGGGACTGTTAAAGCTCTGGAAAATGCGCCGGACTTCTTTCATGTCAATGCCAGCGGCAGAAGAAATATTTACCGAAAAGGGGCCGAACATGGGCTGAAAAAAATAGAAATTGAAGAACTGGAAGAAGAAATTGTTGCTTTTGCCGAGTTGGGGGATATGATCGACGAACCGGTAAAAACCTATTCGGAAGAAATGCGAATGCAACTAGCCTTCGCATTTATCTATTGCATGAGGGGCAGCATTCTGCTGATGGATCCGACGATCACCCTAAAGGAAGAAGCGTTTCAGAAAAAGTGTCAAAGAAAGCTGGAAGACTGGATTCAGGCTGGAGGAACTCTTATACAGGTTACCAATTCTGCGGATGCGGCAAATTTTTTTTGTAAACGAGGAATTATCTTGATAAACGGCAGACTCGTAGAAGATAGCCCAATCAGTGAGGTGCTGGAGATTTTTCAACATCTTTAGCGCTCCGAATCATACAAACAGGAACAGAATGAAGAAACAAACATGGAACACAGTTGGATATCCAATTCTGATCGGCCTCGTCCTCTTAGGGCTCATCAGCATTTTTTCGAGTGGAGAGGTTGCTTATGGTACCCCGCAAGAGGAAAGCGCCGTACAGCTTTCCAGCTTATCCATTGATTGTGGAGAGCTGGTGCCGGAATTTTCGCCCAATCACCATGAATACCGTGTATATGTGGAAGAAGATTCCAAAACAGATAGCTGCCGTACATCAGCCAGAGTCAGTGATAATTCATTACGCATCGAGGCAAAAGGTCCGGAAAAACTGAATGGGAAAGATGTGAAAAAAACCGTTACCGTAACAGCAGCGGATGGGAAAAAAACAATTTATACCATTCAAGTACATTTTGTAAAAAAGCTTGAAATTCTTTCAAAAGGCAAACTATATGTCCCCCAGGAAAAACCGGATTTAAAAGCTCTGCCAAAGGGATTTACATTTTCAGAACAAAAGATAAAGGGCCAATCCATCGCTGCAGCGGAAAATTCGAAAGAACACCTAATATTGATTCAATATGCAAATGACCTGGATAAAACCGATACACGCTGGTATGCATACGATCCAGGGAAAGATGCGCTGAATCACATAGAAATAAAAACAATCGACGAGAAACCATATATTACCGTACCATCTGGAAAAGAACTGCTGTATGGAGGCGGAGAAGAGCAGTCAGGGTATTACCTGTATGACCCTGGGAAGAAGCAAATCCAATCAATATCGAAAGAGCAGCCATCTTATGCGACCAAATACATCGTAATCGGGGGAGTAATATTTACCCTGCTGCTGTGTGCAATTCTGATCATCACCCTAAGAAATGGCAGGAAGCTTCGAAAGGAACAGATCCGCTATTTCGGCCCGTCTCTTTCTCTGGATGAGGCAGAAGACAGCAGCCAGGAGGAAGGAGACTGATCACCGGTGCGTTCAGATCAAAAACATAAGAAAAAGAAGCAAAAAGAGAAATGGGAAGAAGCCTATCTGGATACGCTGTTTCTAAGCTGGTTTGAAGAACCGCATACAGAGACGGAGATTTATCGCAGAATGCAGTTTGACAGTGATCTTCGAAGTTTCGGCAGCCGGAACTGGATGAAACGGATGCTGAAAGCCGGCTATCTGAAAAAAGAAAAATCCGTAGCGATTACATCTACGGCAAAGGGCAGGACGTTTTTGTCCGAGGCAGTCATTTCGATTACAGAAAAAGGAAAAGCCTTTGTATCAAAGCGGCAGGATTTCCTGCTGTTTTTCAAGTTTGCCAGTCCTTATGTGACAATTTCTGACTACCAGAAGTGGAAACGCCGTACAGGAAAGTCCGATTTTGAAACCGTGATGATTTCCCTGCTGATGAGCAAGCTCAATCACCATAGAAAGCAAAACGATTATCTGGGAGTTCAGAATCTTTTCTGCGAGATTGGGGAGTTGTATGAGCGGATATCCTGTAAACCGCAGGCCCTGTACAGCTATCTGAGCGCCTTGTATTTTGAGGCCAGCGGGCTGGATTATTACGAATATTTTCTAAAATATATTCGCAATCAAATGACCCGGGAGGAGCTGCAGGGCGGCTATGAAGGCCTGTATCTCAGCCCGGGGATTCGCAGTCGACTGCAAGGTGTCAAAGACAAATACCAGGAGGGGCTGATCGAGCACATCTATCAGAAGTTTCCGGTAAATATGCATCTGTCCACTAAGAAACAATTTCAAAAGATCGTTCTTGAGATTTTGGAAAACCGGTTTTCCAACTACAGATGGCAGACAGTATTCCAGGAAAATTTTGATCGGATGATATCTGTAGTCGATGAATATAAACGGAGATAAGAAATGATAATTATGGATGAACTGGAAACCATTCATATGCTGGGGTACGAGATTTATTCGGGAAGCCGCGGAAAGCTGATAGAAAAAATCAAATCTGATTTTCAAAAGCAGATTTCCAACATCGTATTTGCCATCAATCCGCTGAAGGTTATGCTTGCATATGAAAAGCAGGAGATCCGGAAGGTGCTGCAAAGTGCGGATGTTTTGATTCCCGATGGTGTTGGAATCCTGTATGAGGCTAAAAAGAAACAGCTTCGAATTCAGGAGCGGATAACCGGAATTGACTTTATGCACCAGATCTGCATGCTGTCCTTGGAGCTTGGTTCTTCGATTTTTATCTACGGTGCGTGCCAGGAAAATCTGGTACAGGCCGTAGAGAATTTGAACAAGTTGTATCCGGGCATTCGCATTGCCGGATATGTGAACGGATATGAAACAGATACGGAATACGTCAACCGTCTCATCAATGAAAGCAAAGCGGATATCCTGTTTGTGGCCTGCGGAAGCCCATTGCAGGAACTTTACATACATGCCAACCGGGACGCGCTGCCAAATGTAAAATTTTTTCTTGGCGTAGGAGGTTCGGTAGATGTGATTTCAGGGAATGTCAAGCGGGCCCCGGCCTTGATTCAGAAGGCCAATCTGGAATGGCTGTATCGAATCGTATTTCAAAAGAAACGGTTTTCGCATATTATGTTGATTCTGAAATTTTTATATATGAATCATAAGTTATAGGAGAGGAAGCAGAAATGAATGTAAGTGTAATCGGACTGGGGTATATCGGACTGCCGACGGCAATTGCGCTGGCGATGAACGGTTCGAAGGTAAAGGGCTTTGATGTATCGGAGGATGTTGTAAGAAAACTGAATGAAGGGCAGATACATATCGTGGAGGAAGGGCTGCAGCCTTTATTTGAACAAGTGGTGAGAAACGGGATGTTCCAGGCCTATGATACCTTGCAGGAAAGCGATGTCTACATAATTTCCGTTCCAACGCCGTTTAAAAACGATGAAAAAATCGCAGACCTGTCCTATGTGGAACAAGCAGCCCGCTCTGTGGCAGCGGTCTTAAAAGAAGGCGATCTGGTCATTCTGGAATCCACGGTGCCGCCAACGACCACCAGGTCCATGACCGATATTTTGGAACAGGCAAGCGGCCTTGCAAGAGATACGTTTTATACAGCTCACTGCCCGGAGCGGGTGATGCCGGGAAATATTATGTATGAAATGCAGAACAACGACCGAATCATCGGCGCGGAACGGGAGGAATCGGCGCTCAAGTCCAAAGCCCTGTATGAAACCTTCTTAACCAATGGGAACATTTTTCTGACCGATGATGTGATGGCGGAGCTTTGCAAGCTGGTTGAAAATTCTTATCGGGATGTCAACATCGCCTTTGCCAATGAGCTGTCTATGATCTGCAATAAGCTGCGGATCGATTCAGGAGAACTGATCCAGCTTGCCAACCGGCATCCGAGAGTGAATATTTTATCGCCGGGAGTTGGCGTGGGCGGTCACTGTCTGGCCGTGGATCCTTACTTCATTGTGGAACGATTTCCCAAGGAAGCCCAGCTGATTGATGCGGCAAGAAGGGTCAATACATTCAAGCCCCATTTCCTGGCAGAAAAAATTGCGGGAAGGCTGGAAACGTCCAAGGACAGGCCGATCACCATTTTGGGAATGAGCTATAAACCGGATATTGACGATTTTCGGGAGAGCCCGTCGCTGGTGCTGGCAAAGGACCTGCAGGACAGAGGCTATTTGGTACGAGGCTGCGACCCCAACATAAAAGAAGAGGCTATAGAAGGAATACCGATGGTTTCCCTGGAGCAGGTTCTCTCTGGTCCTGATTTTTTGGTGTTGGCGCAAAGGCACAAGGAATTTATAGAGCGCAGGCAGGAGCTGGAAGCGGCCGACTGCCTCTGCGTGTAAGTGCAGGAGGCAGCAAGTGAAATCATTGATCCTCAGATTAAAGCATCTAACTTGGCGCAGAGTGTTTAATAAGATCGGACAGATTCTGTCAGGAATCATGCAAAGCTTCACCATTCGACCTGTTCCTCAGAAGAACTTGGAACTGATGAACAAGATTGAGAACATTGCCGGGAGTATCGCCGACTCCAATGGCAGCGCCTATTACAAAAAATCTGAACTGACCATCGGCATCCTTACGGATGAGTTCATGTATAACTACTATAAAGACGCTGCGGGATTTGTTGCCATTCCTTATGAGCACTATCAGGAATTTATCGACAATGCGGGGCTGGATATGGTCATGTATGTGAGCTGCTGGAGAGGGATGTACCAGAACGACTGGTATGGAGATGAGCGGCACGGCCAAGTGCCCGAGCTGATTCGCTATGCCAATGAAAGGAACCTTACGACGGTTTTTCAGTCCATTGAGGATCCGACCAATTATGACCGCTATCTGCCCATTGCCAGAGAATGCGATTATATTTTCACCACCGATCAGGACTGTGTAAAGCGCTATCGGCAGGATACGGGAAATCCCAATGCCTTTCTGCTGGAATACGGAGTAAATCCGCTGTTTCACAATCCCATTGGAATGAATCGAAAAAGAGCGATGGAGGATGTCTACGATTGCTCTACCGTGTTCTTTGCCGGAAGCTGGATGGAGCGGTATAAAAAACGATGCAGGGATATCAACCTGTTGTTCAAAGGGGTCCTGGACAGCGGCCACAATTTGATGATTGCCGACCGGAATACAGAGGTAACCCTTCCAGGATACCGGTTTCCAAGAAGATACCGACCTTCTGTCATACCCGCAGTGGATCATACCCTCTTGCAGAAAGTGCACAAGCTGTTTGATTTTAATGTGAATATCAATACGGTTCAGGACAGTCCGACCATGTGCGCCATGAGAGTGTACGAACTGCAGGCGCTGGGATGCCTGATGCTTTCCAACTACTCCCTGGCGGTTTCTGAACGCTTTCCAGGGTTGTTTCTGATCAATCATTCCGAAGAAGTGGGAGAAATTCTGGATGGTTATACCAGGGAAGAATTGTACCGGATGCAGATTGAGAATCTCCGGGCGGTGATGTCTGATAAAACAGTCTTTGAGCGGCTCAATACCATCTTTGAGAAGTGCGGCGTGGACCATCGGTTCCCAGCCCGCCGGGTAACCGTGCTGTGCAGCGAAAAAAGTCCGTCGATCCGCCGCATGTTCAATCAGCAGAGTTATGAAGAAAAAGTGCTGTTGACTGTGGAGGAGGATGAGAAATGCTCCAGTCCGGATGGGTTTGTCACCTGGTTTTGCGAGGACTACGAATATGGCCGCCATTATCTGACGGATATGATGAATGCTTTCAAATACTGTGATGTGGATTTTGTCACAAAAGATCCGGAAGCAGAAGGCGAGGAATATGACTTTATCCGGCAAGCCGCAGATCCGGCTCTTACGATCATGACAAGAGATGCTTATGAAAACATGCGAAAGCTGCAGAGCCAGTGGGCAGATGGAAGGGGCTTTAAGCTGGATCCCTTCGAAGTCAATGAAATTAAGCGGGTCACAGAGCAGGAAAAAGAAATCGCCGTCATTGTTCCAGTTTACAATAACGGCACATATCTGCAAGGACGGTGCTTCCGAAGCCTGATGCGAAGCAGTATCTTTGACAAAATGCAGATTTATCTGATCGACGACGGTTCCGATGACCCCTACACCCTGGATGCGATCCGGGATTTGGAGCGCCGGTATGATAATGTGACCGCCTATTTCTTTGAAACAGGCGGCAGCGGCAGTGCGGCAAGGCCGAGGAATAAAGGGGTGGAGCTGTCCAAAGAGCCATTTATCACCTATTTGGATCCGGATAATGAAGCGATTAATGACGGCTATGCCAAGTTATATGACAAACTGATCCAGACAAATGCTGACATGGCCTTTGGCGCCATTTTCATGAGGGCCACAGCAGATAAGTTGATGCGGATCGGCTATTTGTTCAAAGATCAGAAGATTGAGCAGCCAAAAGAGCTGCTGCTTTCAGAAAACTTCCGAAGCCAGAGTATCCAGGCATGCTTAATCCGGCGCGAGCTGATTACGGAAAACGGGCTGGAGAATCCAGTGGGCGCTTTTGGAGAAGACACCTGGTTCTTTCATGAGCTGATGCTGAATGCACAGACCGTCTATTATCTGAATGTGCCGATCCATACTTATTACGCTCAGCGGATGGATTCATCCATCAATGATGTGGGCGAGGGTTTCTTTCGCAAGTCTCTGATTTTAGAGGAATATCAAGTGGGGCGGCTCAGAGATTATGGTTTATTAGGGGAATACATTGAACGAAAATTGGATTTCTTTGTAGTTAACTGGTATATCGATAAATTGCAGGATACCAGCCAGGAAGAGCGGAACGCGTGCATCCAAGTCATCGATCAGATCGTCCGGCTGTACGGGAAGACAATTGAAGACTATGCATGGCAATTGGAGGAGCAGGAAAGATGTTCATCAGAGACTTAAAACGATATTCAAAATATGCGACTTACTCGGCAGTTTCCGAATTAAAATCCCAAGTGGCGGGGTCGTATTTGGGCTGGATGTGGTGGGTGCTGGACCCGCTGCTGTTTATGCTGGTCTATACCTTTGTCGCGGCCTATATCTTTGGGTGCGAGGTGGATAATTTTCCCTTGTTTGTTTTTTTGGGCCTCACGGTCTGGAATTTTTTTGGCTCGACAGTGGAGGGGTGTGTCGGGATCATCAATTCCTATTCGGCAGTTACGAAAAAGGCATATATCCCTAAATTCATTCTGGTTCTGATGAAGCAGTTCGAAAATTTGATTAAGATGCTTATTAGTGTTGGGATTTCCCTGGTTACGATTATCGTTCTTCAGATTCCGGTTACGCTGAACCTTTTGGCTTGTATTCCAATCTTACTCGTGTATTTTGTACTGTCCTTTGGTGTGGGTACCATCTGCGCCTATCTGGGAGTCTTTGTTTCGGATTTGAGCCATGTCATCTCCATTTTTATGCGCTTTTTATTTTATTTGTCTGCGGTTTTTTATCCACTGGATCGGTTTGGAGAAGGGCTTTTGAATATCTACAACATGATCTGTCCCACCGGATTTATTATCGTACAGTTCCGAAACGTCATGATGTATGGCTTTGGAGCGGATTATTTCCGGCTGTTTTACTGGCTGATTATCGGACTTATGCTGAGTGTTGTGGGAGTTTCCCTGCTGTATCGTGGAGAAAAGGATTTTATGAAGGTGGTGTTCTAATGAATGGAATTGATACGGAGCTGGCAATTGATGTAAAGAATGTAACCATTGCCTACCGCAATACGACAGCGGTCAATTATCGGATATTTTTGAAAAATATGCTCAAGTCCAGAAAAAAACGGCTTTCCGCCGGCAGTGCCTTTCAGGCAGTAAAAAATGTTTCTTTTAATGTCCGTAAGGGAGAAACCATCGGCATTGTTGGTGAAAACGGTTCTGGAAAAAGCACGCTGCTTGGTGCGATTGCCGGGGTTTACGGAGTAGATAAAGGGCGGATTACCGTCCGCAGCGACCACTGCTCGCTGCTTTCCCTGGGAACCGGATTTCAGTCTCGGCTTTCCGGATATCAGAATATCTTCTTGTCCGGATATGCCATGGGATTCAGCAAGGAGGAAATTCTGGCGTCCCTCGACGAAATCATTGAATTTTCCGAGCTGGGGGATTTTATTCAAAAACCGGTAAAAACCTATTCCAGCGGCATGTACTCTAAACTGGCCTTTTCCATCAGTTCGGTTCTGACGCCGGAGATTTTGCTGGTAGATGAAATCTTGTCGGTTGGTGATATTCGATTTCGCCAAAAAAGTTATGCCAAAATGAAACAGATGATTACGGATGAGCATCGTAGTGTCATCATCGTCAATCACTCGACGGAAAGTCTGAGGGGCCTATGCAGTCGGATTTTGTGGCTCCATCAGGGTGAAGGAAAGATGTTTGGGGAGACGGATGAAGTGCTGGATGCGTATCGGAAGTTTATGGTGGGATGAGGAGTGTAACGTATATGGAAACAAAATATTTTGATCGGATTAGTGAAGGCTATAAAGGTGAACTGGGAACAGAGGTCATGGAACAAGCAAGAAAACGAATTGACTGGATTTGTGCAAAAAGTCAAGGGGAAGCAATCCTTGATATTGGATGCTCACAGGGAATCATATCGATTCTGCTGGGGCGCCGCGGAAAAAAGGTGCTGGGAATTGATAGTGAAATCAGCAGAATTCAGTATGCAGAAAAAGAACTTGAAGAAGATCCTGAATTGAAAGAAACAGTGAGGTTTCTGTGTGATGATTTTCTTAACTGCAAATTCGAAGAGAAGTTTGACTGTATTATAATGGGCGAATTTTTAGAACATGTTTTTGATCCCATTCTATTTTTGGATAAAGCCATGAGTCTCCTGAAAGAGAACGGAAGACTTATTGTAACCGTTCCTTTTGGCATAAATCCGTTCCCGGATCATAAGCGGACCTATTATTTCACAGAACTGTTTTATCAAATCAATGAAAGAATCTGTGTTAATGATGTGTGCTTTTTTGGCGGATGGATAGGTTTTGCTGCAGATAAAAAAATCCAGGGTAATGGTATAGACATTAATCGTGATTTGGTCCGAAAATTGGAGAACAGCTTTTTTTACGTGGAAAACAGAAAACAGATTAGGATTGATCAATTGGCATCGCAGTGTGATGAAATCAAAGTAAAGCTGGCAGCAGCAAATCAACAGGTGGAACAATTAAAAAAGAAGGCTTCTGAGTTAGACGAAAAAACGGAAGCTGTAAGCGAATTAGCCTCCAAATTACAAAAAGTGTCTTGGGAAGCGGAGCGTTATAAAAATGAAAGCGCTTCTAAGGAGGCAGTTCTTTCGATCATGAATCAAGAACTGGAAACGGCAAGAACTTATATAAAAGACCTCAACAAAGATAAAGAGGAAAAGGATGTTAAGCTTGCGGGGCTTTATGAAGAACTGGAGCGGGCTGAAAAAAGGCTTCGTCTGATGTCGCAAACGATGTCAGATATACAGATAGAGCGAGAACAAAAAAAGCAAGCAGTTGAAAGATTAAGCGCAATCAATAAAAAATTACAGCATGAATTGAAAGCCGCATATAGTGATCTCAATAGTGCCGAGGAGACGATAAAAAATCTGACAGCAGGGAATGCGGAGCGGGATATAAAAATTGAAAAAATCCATAAAGAATTACAGAAGACTAGAGAAGACTTTGATGCAACTACTATAGAACTGAGTTCCAGACAGATGGAACTAAATGAAATCAAGGCCGATTTAACAGCAAAGGAAGAGATAATAAAAAAATATGAGAAAGAAATAGATAATATAAATTCGAAATTCATACGAGAAAAGAAAAATCTGCAAACTGAAAAGGCTTCCTTGGATCGAAAATGCAAAGAAATGAATGCATTGTTATATAAAGCAAAAAAATTGAACACTGCTTATGAGCGGCTCGTGGAAGTTAAAGTATATAACTATTTAAGGCATCTAAAAAGAAACTTAATGCGAAGGCTGAAGAAGGAAACCGAAGAAGAATTAAGTGTTGAATCTAATAACGCAACGCAACATAGCACAGAGTCTAGCAGAATAGCAGAAGAAGATTTTTTCAGTGAACGCAGAATAAAAGAAATAGAGCATGAAGCAGAATATTCAAGACTATTAAAAAAAGCAGAATTAATTCCAGATAGCAATGGTCAACGGTATTATAAAAAGTTAGACATAAAAATAGGAATTATATGCGATCAGATTTTTTATGATTCTGTTTATAGTGCGGCTGACTTCATATATATATCGCCAGACAATTGGGAAGATATACTTGATGAAATAGACTATTTACTCATCGTGAGTACTTGGAACGGCTTGCATAATAACGAGTGGTCCGGTATAGCTACGGAAGGAACGAATAGGCGTAAAAGAGCAAACGAAATTATTAAAAATGCAAGGAAAAGAGCTGTTCCTACGATTTTTTACTCTAAAGAAGACCCAGGACATTATAATGACTATCTTTCTATAGCCAAACAATGTGACTATATTTTTACCACAGAAATTGATGTAGTTGAGGCATATAAGCAGGATTGCGGCAATGAAAATGTTTTTCCGCTACAATTTGGGATAAACCCGGTATTCCATAATCCTATTGGCATAAAAAATATAGAGAAGGAAAAAGGCGTAATCTTCTCAGGCTCATGGATGAAAAGAATGGCAAATAGATGTAGTGATTTGTCGATACTCTTTGATGGACTTATAAAAGAGGATATTGAATTAAAAATTATAGATAGAAATTATGACTTTCATTCCGATGAAAGATATGCATATCCTGAAAAGTATTTTCGCTACGCATATAAAAGTATATCACATGACAAATTACAAAAGGTGCATAAGCTTTTTAACTGGGCAATCAATATAAATAATATAAAATACAGTCAAACTATGTTTGCTAATAGAGTTTATGAGCTTCAAGCATGTGGAAATCTTTTATTATCAAACTATAGTGTAGGTGTTAACAGTTGTTCGCCTACTGTGTTTTTGATATTTAATGAAGATGAAATAAAAAATATAATAAAAAACATGAACGAAGAAGAAATCTATGAGCATCAAATTTTTGGCATTCGCTCTGTAATGAATAGGCATACTTGTTATGAACGAATGTTTGAAATGATGAGTCATATTGAAGATACTTTGCCATTGAGGACTAAACGTAGTGTTGCAGTTATTGTGGAGAAAAAATCACAATGTCTTATTGACATGTTTAACTGTCAAACTTATGAGGATAAAGTTCTGCTTCATATAAATGATATCACTGATGAGAGCCTAAAAGATATAGATATCATTACATTTTTCAGTGATGAAGTAGAATATGGGGCATTTTATTTAGAAGATATGATTAATGGTTTTAAATATACTGATTCCGATTATATAACAAAACACACATATATTAAAAACGGAAGATTGGTTGGAACAGGGGAAGAACATTCTTATACCACTAGAATGAATAACAAATACATGACAGTCTTTTGGAAAAAGTCTTTTGAGGTAGAGAAATTGATAAAGTTAAATGGCGTACAAGACATTCCAAAAGGTTACTGCATTGATCATTTTAATTGCCGCCAAATTACTTCAGAAGATAAGTCTGACCGCAACTATAAATTATCTGTAATTATACCGATTTATAATAATGGAAACCATTTATACGGAAAGGCTTTTTCAAGTTTAATGCGTAGCTCTATGTTTGATGATATGGAAATCATTATGGTTGACGACGGCTCAACAGATGAGTTCACACCGAAAATGATCAATTATCTTAGTAAGCAGTATCATAATATAAAAACCTTTTTCTTTAATGATGGTGGAAGTGGATCTGCATCTCGGCCAAGAAATAAAGGTGTTGAACTGTCAACTGCAGAATATATAACGTTCTTAGATCCGGATAACGAAGCAGTCAATGATGCCTATTACAAACTATATCAGAAAATAAGTGGAAAGAACTGTGATTTTATTTGCGGTAGTTCTATGTATGCTGGTGAAAAATGTTGGGTTTCGGATTTTTATAAATCTTATATGCATAAGAGATATAAAAACGGTATTGTAAGAAGTCGTGGTGGAAAAAGACTTTTAGTGGATACAAATTTTTCGGGAATAAGTATGCAGGCGGCTATAGTCAAAAAGCAATTTATAAAACAGAATAATTTGTATCAGATTAATGGTGCGGCAGGGGAAGATACTTTGTCATCATGGGAATGGTTTACATGCGCAGATACTTTTGAAATAAATAGTACGATGGCTCATATCTATTATGCTGCGAGAAGTGGTTCGGTTGTAAATAGTATTAGTATATCATTTTATGAAAAATATTTTGCAATAGAAGAACCAAGAAAATCCTTTCTTGAACAACATGGATTACTTAATGACTATATGAATAAGAAGTTTAACTCATATTATGAAAATTGGACGCTGCAACATCTGATCTATTTAAAAGAAAGTGATATTGAAGCATCAGTCAAAATAGTTAAAAAAATTTTTGATTTGTATAGGGATAACTACAATGGCAAAAGTGAGATAATAAATCATTTTGCAGAACTGTGTGATAGAAAAGAACTTACAAAAGCGCAGGAGTACATTAAAAGTGTTTTCCTGAAGAATTAGATGGCTTCAAAAACTCCGGAAGCTACTACATTATGATAGACTTTGGTGAAAATCAAATGTATAGCTTTAAGCGGATTATGATAAAAGAACACTGAGGAGAGACTAATGCAAAGCAATATGGAAAAGAGCGAAACTGCATATATTGCGGCAACTGCGCAAATAGGAGAAGACTGCGTCATAGGCAAGGATGTGGTGATACACCACAATGTCATACTCTATCCGGGGACAAAGGTTGGCGCCGGGACAGAGATTTTTGACGGCGCCGTGATTGGCAGGCCGCCCAAAGGTGCCGGGAATCTGGTGCATGAAATAGAAAAGACCTTTATCCCAGTAGAAATTGGAGAAAGCTGCGTTATTGGATGCAATGCAGTGATATATGCGTCAAATAAGATAGGAGATAATGTTCTTATAGGAGACTGTGCTTCCTTGCGTGAAGGCTGCGAGATAGGAAACAATGTTGTATTCTCGCGATTATGTACCACAAATCATCATGTGGTCATAAAAAACGACGCCAAAATTCTTGATGCGACACATATTACTTCTAGAACCATTATTGAAGAGGAAGTCTTTGTGGGTACAGGTGTAAATACGACCAATGATAACCGGATGACAATACGAGGGAGCGAAGTTGGGGAAGCAAATGTTATAGTTCTTAAACGTGGATGCAAAATTGGTTCAGGAGCAACACTGTTGCCCAATGTAAAAATAGGAGAGTATGCAATTGTAGGCGCAGGTTCTGTTGTAACGAAAAATGTTGAGGAAAAAAGTAAAGTAATGGGGGCACCAGCTATTATAAAAGGATAGATGTCATATGAAAGAATTATTACATAAACTCGAAAAAGCAAGAAAAATTTTAGAAACCAAAAATATGATCTGCATCACGTCGGATTTGGATTGGGCGTCAGAATATGCAGCTCGTAAAGCCTTTGAATACTTTGATGAGAATCAGGTGAAAGTTACGGCATTTGTGACCAACCCCAACCCTGCAGTGGACGAATACGCAGAAAAAGGAACAATCAGGCTGGGCATTCATCCTAACTTTATGCATGGAAGCAGCCAGGGAAGAAGTTATGATGAGGTAATTGATTATTGTTTCAAACTAGTGCCGGAGGCGGACTGTTTCAGGGCGCATCGTTACTATGATGTTAATGACACGATGGACAAGCTTACAAAACGAGGCATTCTTTACGAATCAAATGTATGCACCCTTATGGATATCGTGCCGCCGTTTCTTCATCGCTCAAAAACCATCAGTTTTCCGATCTTTTGGGAGGACGGAGCTTTCTTATATTATTCAAAGGACTTTGACTTTTCCCTTATGAAAAAACAGCTGCTGTCGCCAGGGCTGAAGGTGATCAATATCCATCCGATGCACCTGCTGCTCAATACGCCGTATTTTTCATATACAAGAGAAATTAAAGACAGGCTGACCAGAGCAGAATGGAATCAGATGGACGAGTCTGCGATACAGAAACTTTCTTATCAGGGGGAAGGTATCGCAGACTATATTGACAAGATTATGGAGACGATATCAGTCAACAACTTAGAGACGGCTTTTTTAGAAGAAATTTACCAATGGATCCTTTCCCTTTAATAAAAAATAAAAAAAGTAGAAAACAATGAAAAAAATAATGTTAATTTTCGGCACGCGCCCAGAGGCGATCAAAATGTGCCCCTTAGTAAACGAGTTAAAAAAAGAAAAAGAACTGGAAACAATCGTCTGCGTCACCGGCCAGCACAGACAGATGCTGGATATGGTACTGGATGCTTTTGAAGTCACGCCGGACTATGATCTTTCCATTATGAAAGAAAAGCAGACCCTTTATGATGTAACGGACAGCGTACTGATGAAGATGAAGGAAGTACTGGAGCTGGCAAAGCCGGATGTGGTTCTTGTCCACGGCGACACCACAACCACCTTCGCAGCAGCTCTATCCTGCTTTTATCAGCAGATTGCGGTGGGACACGTTGAGGCAGGCCTGCGGACCTACAACCTCTACTCTCCCTTCCCGGAGGAATATAACCGGCAGGCAACCGGCATCATTGCCGACTATCACTTTGCCCCGACTCTGGCAGCAAAAGAAAACCTCCTTCGGGAAGGAAAAGATCCTTCGCGCATTTATGTTACGGGAAACACAGGCATCGACGCGCTGAAAACAACTGTAAGGAAAGAATACCACCATGAGCTTCTGACATGGGCCCAAGACAGCCGCCTGATCATGCTAACCGCCCACCGGAGAGAAAACCTGGGCGAGCATCTTTACAGCATGTTTCGGGCCATCAAACGGATTGTAGATGAAACGCCGGATGTAAAAGTCATCTATCCGGTACACCTGAATCCGGTCGTGCGAAAAACGGCGCAGGACGTGTTCGGAGACAACGCCAGAATTCGTCTGACGGAACCTATGGAGGTCATTGATTTTCATAACTTTCTGGCGCGCTCCTATATGATTCTGACTGACAGCGGCGGCGTTCAGGAGGAAGCGCCGCCTCTTGGAAAGCCCGTGCTGGTAATGCGGGATACGACAGAGCGGCCGGAAGGTATCGAAGCCGGAACCCTGCGCCTTGTAGGAACAGAGGAAGAAACGATTTACAGGAATTTCAGACAGCTTCTGGACGACAGGGCTGAATATGAGAAAATGAGTCAGGCGAGCAACCCCTATGGGGATGGCAATGCCAGCCATAGAATCGTAGAGGTGCTGAAATCAATTTAATCAGGAAAAGAGGAACCTACCATGCAAAACGATAACCGAAAACTACATATCCTGCCAAACTCAATCGGACTGCTGATTCTGGAGCTGATTGTTTTAATCGCGGACATCGTATTTCTGACTCTTGTGGCAGTGCTGGACATTCTGCCGATGGCGGCCAATATTGCGATCTTTGCGATTGTGATCATACTGACCGCTTTGATTTTCAAATTGTTAAACAGTAGAAAGGAAGGAACGAAACAGCGAAAGACAGGCGCTGTTTTATCCGTTTTGCTGATTCTGCTTCTTGGTATAGGGTGCTTTTATTTGTTTACCACCTACGTGGTCTTTCACAATATGAGCGATGAGGACAAACAATATGAATCCTTTTATGTAGTGGCGCTGAAGCATGGCGATTATAAAAAACTCAGTGATATTAAGGGGCAGACCGTTTTTACATACGAGAGTAATTCTTCGGTCTATAAGGAAGCGCAGGAAACCTTGAAAAAAGAGGCGGATGTAAATTATAAAGAAGTCGGCGGTTATATGAAGCTGCAGACAACTTTGATTGATGGAAAAGATAAGGAACATGACCGGATCATTTTTCTCAGCAGCAGCAATTATGATATGATCTGTGAATATGCAAAAGAATTTGAAGATAATACTAGAATTATTCATCAGGTTAAAATCGATATCCAGAATAAAGATCTAGCAAAGCGGGTTGGGATAACCAAAGAACCGTTTAACGTTTACATCAGCGGCATTGATACCTATGGAGGAATCGGTAAGGTTTCGCGAAGCGACGTGAATATGATTATGACGGTAAATCCGCAGAAAAAGCAAATTTTGCTTACTTCCATTCCGCGGGATACTTATGTAGCGCTCCATTCTTATGGACAGCTGGATAAGCTGACCCATTCCGGGATTTATGGAATAGATGAAACTGTTTCTACAGTCGAAGACTGGATGGATCTGGACATTAATTACTACATCCGGGTTAACTTTACATCGCTGCAAGATATTGTGGATGCCATCGGTGGAATTGACGTAACCTCACCGCGCGCATTCAAATCCTCCGTATCGGAGTATTCTTATAAGGAGGGAGAGAACCATCTGGACGGCGAAGCGGCTCTTTTCTTTGCTAGAGAAAGAAAGTCTTTTTCCGATGGCGACCAGGAACGGATTAAGAACCAGCAGCGTGTATTAAGCGCAATTTTGGAAAAACTGACAGGCAGCAGCGTGATCTTAACAAAATATACCCAGCTGTTGAATGCGGTTGGAGACGAAATCCAGACCAATCTGACGCAGAAAGATATCTCGTCTCTTGTCAGAATGCAGCTTTCGGATTTGGGGGATTGGAATATTGAAAGCATTTCAATTACTGGAAAAGGAACTTATGATTCGACTTACAGTATGGGAAGCAGACAACTTTATGTTGTGATTCCAGACAACGCATCTGTGAAAGAGGCGCAGGAGCGGATTGAAGCTATTTTGGAAAAATAACCGAATCTAAATCTCAAAGGAACGAAACGGAGAAACCTCTCTAAATTTGATTGAAAAGAGGTTTCTTCATTTTGTCTGCCCCATGACAGAAGTAACCTTGCGGCCGTTTGCAAGATTCGGGCAATCCGGGGCTGCGGAGAGACACGATCAGAATGAAGCTGTTTTTTTTGGGTATCTGATCGTTTGACGGCTATTTGCCAAGATGCACCGGTTGGCTGCATAGAAGAGGGTCAGATTTCGCAATAAGCGGGCGCGTTTCCGTCTCTTTTCAGAAGGCGGCCGGAAGAAGGTATCGGTATGGAGGACAATTAGAATGAAATCCGACCTTTTATCATCCTAGCCACACCATTTCAGGCCCGGCCAGCGCCGCCAGGCTCTGAGCAAACTGGGGCTTGGAAAACTATCAAATTTAAACCGTTCTCATAAACATTATGATAGCCGGCGCAGCCTGTGCTGCCCAACGCGGCAAAGCGGTCCTATTTTCACTTTTTTTGCTGATTTATATTCGAAATGGCCAAAATCATAATGCTTGTCCATATAAAAATTAAAGATTTTTCCTTCCGGCTGGGAGGGGCCTTATTTGCTTGCTGGATATTACGTGCCTCATCTGGAGAAGTTTGCACTAACTCGCTCCAAAATCCTTGACGTCTAGCCAGGGTTCCTCTTTTTTCCCCTTTTTTGACTCCAAAAGTCTAATTTTCTATGGACATTGACAGCTAAAAGGCCGGTTTCGAATAGAAATGGCGAAAATTTTTTATTTTGCCTGTTCTTTTATTATGTCAATGCACACGGGCCCGGCAAGTTCCTCCCGCGCCACATACAGGCTCATATCCTCCCGGGTCCGCATGGACCACTTGACCAAAGTGAGACAGCGCCCAGTAACCTCAATAGAGGTGACGCCGTAAGGGTGGACGCAGCTGCCCGTATTGAAATAAGGCGAATCCTTTGACCCGAGGCGAGGCCTGTGGGTGTGACCCGAAACGAGAAGGCGGCTCCGCTCTTCCGCCCAGAGAGAAAGCTTTTTTTCCGTTTTGTTCTTGCGCTGATTATTTTTGGCAGCGCTGGTGGGATCCAAAACGCCGAAATGCTCCAGCGGTTTCCACAAATAGCGCACCATCAGGCGGGAGAGCCGCCACAGATTGCAGTTGAGAAAATCAGCCTGATGGCCGTGAATCAGATAGAGATCGCCGTCGCCTTCCGAATCCTGGAGGATGAGCCCGGAGTAATGCTCGATTGCCGGAAAGCCGATAGGAGCCGGGTGCTGGTTCACCTTATCGTGATTGCCGTATAAAAAATAAAGCCGCCCCTGCTGATAAAACTGAAAGAGCAGCTCAAAGGTCTGGCTGTGGATTTGGATGATTTGCCGCAGATCGCGGTTTTCCCACAACTCATCACCGTCGCCCAATTCTATGTAGGTATAGCCCTTTCGAAAATAATATTCCAAAGCAGCGTAATAAAGATTCTGGTTTTTGAGAAAATTATCATTGGAAGTGCCGTTTCCCCGATGGCAGTCGCTGACAAGAACATATCTGGTTTCATCGGAAAGGGGCAGATGGGGTACATCGGAAAACGCCCGGTCAAGGCGCGAAAAATAGCTCATACTTCAACCCTCCTATCTGCAGTTTATGCGGAAGGGGAGGAATTGGTCACAAAAAAACGCGCTATAATTATGTGTGTGAAAAGACAGAATGAGCCAGATGGTTTAAAAACGAACGGATTGCCGCCTGCTCCAGAGGCTTTTGCAAAAAGAGATTGATCCCGATTTCCTCTGCGGCGGGGATCGTTTCCTGATCGTCCTCCGAAATCAACAAGATCAGAGGAATTTCACCTCCGGCCGGATGGTCCGAATGGCGAATCTCCTTGGAAAGCTCAAAGCCGTTCATTCCGGTCAGTTTGGAGCCGATAAAAATTGCGCAATATGGATCCTCCTCTGAACCGCTGAACAAGTCCAAAGCCTCCAGCCCGTTGACAGACGTTTCACAGGTTCCGCCCATGGATTCGATCAGATCGGTGAGAATATGGCGATCCCAGGAATCGCCGGCAGCAACGAGGAAATGGCACCCTTCCAACAATGAATGACGAGGCGCTTCGATGGGCGAAAGCACACAGTAAAAATAAAGGCGTCCGCCTTCTTTTTGCTGAACCAGTTCCGCAGATAGATTAGTCCATTTATAAGTACCGTCTTTGCAGAGGATGCGGCAGTCATAATTAAATAATTTTCCATCTCGCATGGTAGCGATGATCTGACTGTAAAGGCGATCTACGTAATCAGGGTGAAAAATACTCAGCGAATCCTCACAAGTTAAAGCCAAAAGGCCGCCCTTTTCATATCCGAACATGTCGTCGGCAGCCCGGTTGAAATGAAGGAACTTCAATTCGTCGGACAACATGAAAAGGCTGACTCCATAAGTGATTCCATCTAAAAGTTCAGCCGTGTACTGTCTGTTATTTTCAAAATCATGGAAAATATTTTTGTCCATAACGTTTCCTCCACTCACCCTAATCTTAATTATAAAGTGTGGAGCGAACATTGTCAATTTAAGCCAGGATTTGTTATAATTAGAAAATGTAGAAAAACACAGTATATTTATGGGAAAAGGCAGATAATAAGGTTATGAAATACGAAAAAGAACAAAGGACAACAATCTTTGTAGTAATTACTACAGCGTTTATTACAACATTTACCGGCAGCGCGCTCAACTTGTCCATCCCTGATATGGGGCATCATTTCAACGTGAGCGCCAGCTTTGTCGGCTGGCTGGTGACGGCCTATATGCTCACAGTGGCCGCTCTGTCGGTCCCCTTTGGGCGGATCGCTGACCTGACTTGCCGCAAGCGCATTCTGGTGATCGGGATTCTGATTTTCAGCTTGAGCTCCACCGCATCGGTATTCGGCATTTCCATGTGGATGCTGATCGGCCTGCGGATTTTACAGGGGCTGGGCGGCGCCATGATCTTTAGCACCAATACGGCTGTCCTCATCAGCGCTTTTCCGGGAAAGGATCGGGGCAAGGTTCTGGGCTACTCCATCGCTTCAACGTATGTGGGGCTTTCGGCGGGACCTGTGATCGGCGGCTTTCTCAATCACAATTTTGGATGGCGGTCGATCTTCGCCTTGACGGCGGTCATCGGTTTCGTTGTTTTGATCATTGCCTGGAGCAAGCTGCCAAAAGACAGCTGCGAGAGCAAAGGGGCCGACTACGACATTCTGGGAAATCTCCTTTACATCGGAATGATCGTCCTCACCATGTACGGACTATCCGATTTCAAAATGGAACTGCTTCCCATCGCGCTGGTGGCCTGCGGGCTGCTGCTGGGCGTTTTCTTTGTGCGCCATGAACTGAAAATAAAAAACCCGGTCGTGCAGGTGCGGATCTTTAAGAGCAACCTTGCTTACAGCTTTTCAAACCTGGCGGCGCTGCTCAACTACGGAGCGACCTTTGCCATCGGCTATCTCATGTCCATTTACCTGCAGGTGGTCATGGGATACAGCTCGCAGGCTGCCGGATTTATCCTCATTGCCCAGCCGGCCCTGATGGCCATCCTATCGCCCTATACCGGCAGGCTGTCCGACCGCATATCGCCCTTTAAGCTGGCCTCCTTCGGCATGGGTCTGTGCGCCGCCGGCGTGTTGATTTTTGCCTTTGTGGGTATGAATACGCCGCTGTGGGTCATCATCGGAGCGCTGGTCATTACGGGCATCGGCTTTGCTTTCTTTTCGTCGCCCAACACCAATGCGGTCATGGCCTGCGTGGAAGCCAAGGATTACGGGGTAGCGTCGTCCATTCTGGCGACCATGCGCTCCATTGGCCATACTTCCAGCATGGTTATCGTAACCGTGATCGTATCCAGATACATGGGAAGCCAGGCTCTGTCCGATGCCCAGCCGGAGCTTTTGATCCGTACCATGCATACTGCTTTTCTGATATTTGCGGGAATCTGCGCCGCCGGCGTGTTCATATCCCTCAAACGTAAGAGCGGGAAAAAAGAGACTGAGAAAGGAAATTAATATTCATGTTTGAAGCGAAAATACAAGAATATAAAGACGATTTGATCAAAGATTTGCTGGGGTGCGTGGCTATCAACAGCGTGCGTGGAGCGGCAGGACCTGAAGCGCCCTTCGGCCCAGGACCCCGGGAAGCGCTGGAATATACCCTTAATCTGGCGGAATCCATGGGGTTTCGTACCTGCAATCTTGACAATATGATCGGATATGCCGAATATGGGGAGGGCAGTGAAATGATTGGAATTCTCGGCCATCTGGATGTAGTGCCGCTGGGCGGGGGCTGGGATCATGCTCCTTTAGGCGAGCTTTGCGGGGACCGCATTTATGGCCGGGGAACGCTGGATGATAAGGGTCCTATGATCGGCGCGTTGTATGGTCTGAGAGCGATCAAGGAATCCGGTGTTTCTCTGAAGCGCAGAATCCGCCTGATCTTTGGAACCAATGAGGAAAACGGAGATGAGGATGTGGACCGCTATAAAGAAACGGAAGAACTGCCTGTCATGGGCTTTACGCCCGATGCGGATTATCCGGTTATTTTTTCCGAAAAAGGGCTGGCCTGCTTTCGAATCGAATGCCCGCTGGACTCCGGCGTTTTAGCCGCAGCTGATGCGGGAGAGGCAGTAAATCAGGTGCCGGCTCTTGCAAAAGCGAAACTGCGCTTTGCAGATGGAACGGAAAAACAGCTGGAGTCTCGGGGAAAATCGGCCCATGCCAGCACGCCCTGGGAGGGCGAAAACGCCATTGCAAAGTTGATGAAGCAGCTTGCGGATTATCAGCTCCCGGAAGATTTGATGACATTTGTGGACTTTTTCAATACTTGCGCAGGAAGCCAAACGGATGGCCATGATCTGGGCATCGGCCGGGATGAAGGAAAATTCGGCGCAGTGACAGTCAACGCCGGCCTCCTGAAAGGCGATGAAAGACACATTGCCGTTTTCTTTGACTGCCGCTATCCCTACGGAATGGATTTCAAGGAAGCCTTTCAAAAGGTGGAAGAAAAAGCAGCATCCTTTGGCCTTCATGCCAAGCTGGAACGGTTGGAACAGCCGCTGTATGTGCCGGAGGAAAGCGTTTTGGTGCGGACCCTCCAGAGGATTTACCAGGAGCAGACCCAGACTGAGGCCGAGCCCATCGCCATCGGCGGCGGCACCTATGCTAAGACGATGGAAAATATTGTTGCTTTCGGCCCGATCTTTCCGGGGCAGGACAATGTGATCCATCAGAAAAACGAATATATATCCATCCCCAATCTGCTGAAAAACACCCGCATCATGGCACAGGCCATGTATGAGCTGGCAAATGCTTGATGAGTGGGCCAGGGGCTGGCCCGCTCATCAGGCTCATTGATGCGGGTATAAAAACTGGAAAATTTTTGTTTTCTGTATCTGTTTTCAACACATATAAAGGCTAATTTTCTCAAAACCTGTGAAAATTCATCAAAAGCGCCTTTTCCATTCAAAAATCCACAGTAGCAGCCCTTGCCAGGCTGTAATTTTGATACAAAAAATAAAAAGGATTAGCTTTTTGCAACCCGGCCGCTTATCTGCATCCATAAATCCCAAAAAATTATTGACAAACGATAATATCCGCAGTATATTAAACATATAATTATCGTTTTACAATAATTAAGAGGTGTGTTTATGAATGAAAGAAGTGTAAAAAAACTAACCGCGGCAGCAGCGATCGTTGCTCTGATTGCTGCGCTCCTGCTCATTTACGGGGCAGGGGTCCAAAACGGACTGGAAGCGGTCGCCTGGCCCTTTACCAAAATCGCCGCTGGCCTGAGAACCATCTCTTTATCGGGAGACGCAGGCAACGTGGCGGCAATCGTCCTTTACCTTGTCATCTGCCTGATCCCATGCGGATTTCTGGTGCGCCGCTGCATAAAAAAGCGGGCATCTGCTGCCGACATTCTGCTGGCCTTCATGAGCATATGGCTGCTGTTCCTGCTCTATATGATGATCAACCCAGGGCGAATGACCCTGCTGTTTTCCATCCCGGAAAGCATCATGCAGACAGCCGGCAGCGTCACCCTATCCCTTTTGCTTTACAGTTTCCTCATCGGCTATCTGGCCCTGCGGCTCATGCACAAAATAGAGAGCAGGCAGTCCGAAAGTCTGATGAAATGGATGAGCGGGATTCTGACGGCATTGGCGGTCTTTTACACGTTTCTCGCCGTATACGGAGCCGTCTTTGCCTGTCTGGCCCAGTCCGCCGGGGCAAACGCAGCTTACGGATATGAGGGACTGGACATGGGCGGGCAAGCCATATCTGAAGCATTGGCCATCGGCCTTTCCGCGCTGCGATTGATTCCGGTCCTGTTTATCCTCAAAACAATATTTGCCGCAGTGGCGATCCTGGACAGCATGAGCGGTGAGCCCTACAGTGAAGCCATCGTGGAAAACACCAGGCGGCTGTCGCAAAACGCCAGAAATACGGTCATCGCATCCGTGATCTGCGGCCTTTTTCTCGGAGCAGTCCAGCTGCTGGCGGGAACCTGGATCAGCAAAGTGGAAATCACCATCGACTTTCCCTTCCTGCCCATGATCCTGGCGCTGGCGGCTATGATCCTGGCAAGATACATGCAGGAACACAATGCTTTGTACGAAGACAAACAATCCATCATTTAAGGAGTCAGAAATGGCGATACAGATCCATCTGGATGAAGTTTTGAAACGGAATAAAATGACCTCCAAGCAGCTTGCGCGGCAGATCGGCATCACAGAAGCCAACCTGTCCATTTTGCGCAGCGGCAAGGCAAAGGGGGTGCGTTTTGAAACGCTGAATAAAATCTGCTGCTATTTAAAGTGTGATGTGGGGGAAATCCTCAGCTGTGACGGAAGACTGGAGGAAGAAAATGAATAAAAGAAGGATAAAGGCAGCTCTGCTGCTGACGCTGCTCCTGGCCGCAGGGACGCTCTGCGGATGCAGCCTGGCCGACGAAACCATGCAGGCGGACAGCGCAGATGATCATGCCTGTGGGGTTTATGTGATCCGCCGGTCCCAGCAGGAAGCGCTGGACAAAAAACGGTACAATGAACAAGGAGATTTCATCAAAAATTACGCGCAGATGAAAAATACCGGAGACGGCACCTTGTTCAATTTTGAGGGAGTGGACGGTGAATATCTGCTGGTTCAGCAGGCGGACGGCGCCGCAAGCGTAACTAAAAGCGAGGCCATGGCGGACAGCGGGCTTCGGGTGGAAGGAAATGAACAAACGGGAGCGGAAAACCTGGAAGAACAAAAAAATGTCGTCTGCGGAACGGTCCATTTTGTAAGGGGATCTGAAAGTGAATTCCTCTGCTGTTTTATCCGCAAAGACAAGAAAGGCTATTACCTGGGAGAGCAGGCTACCGCAGGGATCGACGCAGTTTTAGGAGGCAGCCTCGGCGGGGAAGCTTCCTGGACTGTAACCGAAAACAACAGCCGCATTACCAAAACCTTCGCCTACGAGGTGAATTTTGAGGAAGAAGATCCTGTCCTCAGCGTGGCTGCAAAGGAGATGGACGGCCGTGACCAGGTGGTGAAAACCACAGAAATTCAGTTTAAAGACGATGGGTATCATCTCAAGCTAAAGCCTCAGACCCAGTATGTGATCGTAGAAGAGACAGCCAAAGACCAAAAAGGCAAGGAGATTAAGAAACGCAGCATTTATGATTGGAGCAAGAGCGAGGATGGAGAGGAACTCACCCATTACAGCTACGTTTCCCATAAGTCAGGCATCCTCAAGCCCCAGGAACTCATCTTCACCAAATAGGGCTGCCGGGAAAAAAGATTAAATTCTGAATAATCCGATATTGACAATGACCAATATTTTCTTGTACAATGTATACAATTAACTGTTGCTTTAATGTGAGAAAGTGTAAGCGGGGAGGTAATACATTTAAAGATGCGAGAAAAACTGAACAACATATGTAGGGAATTTTCAATTCCATTGATCTTGGGTGTGGCGTGCGCGATGCTTTGCGCCAACCTGTTTCCAAATCTATACCACCATGTGATTCATGAGCCGCTGTGGGGAGATACCGTTAGTCTCCATTGGCTGGTAAATGATATCTTCATGGTGTTTTTCTTTGCCATCGCGGGAGTGGAAATCGTCAACAGCCTGTCCAAAGGCGGTTCGCTCAATCCACTGAAAAAAGCCGTCGCTCCCTTGATGGCCACGGCGGGAGGCGTGCTGTTTCCGGCGGCAGTCTTTCTGCTGATCAACTGGGCGGCCGGCGACACCGCTTACGCTTCGGGATGGGGAATCTGCACGGCTACGGATATTGCCCTGGCATGGCTGGCAGCCAGAGTAATTTTCGGCAAGCTTCATCCTGCCGTCAACTTTCTGCTGCTCCTGGCAGTAGCCGACGATGCCATCGGCCTGGTCATTATCGCCATTTTTTACCCCGAACCGGGCAGCTCCGTTCAGCCTTTGTGGCTGGTGCTGGTATTGGCGGCAATGGCCCTTGCTCTGGGGCTTCGAAAGCTGCGCGTCCGTTACTTCGAACCATATGTTCTCCTTTGCGGAACCATCAGCTGGCTGGGAATGTACCAATCGGGCCTTCACCCGGCTCTGGCACTTGTGTTCATTATTCCCTTTCTTCCCAAATCAGGAACCAGCGTACATCAAAATGATGAACATGGCCCGGACCATACCCAGGGAAAATCCGCCCTTCATACCTTTGAACAAAGGATCGGCGCCATGGTCGACTATGGTCTGTTTTTCTTTGGCTTTACCAACGCAGGGGTAGAACTGGGAAGCTTGTCATCTTTAAGCCTGATTATTTTCCTCGCATTTCTCGTAGGCAAGAGCGGAGGCGTAATGCTGTTCACCTGGCTGGCTGTAAAATTAAAGGCTGCCCTGCCGGAAGGCATGAGCTTTAAAGATGTGGCCGTAGTGGGCTTTATCAGCGGCATCGGCCTGACCGTGGCCCTGTTCGTCTCAGAAAATGCCTTCATGGATTCAAAGCTGACGGATGCGGCCAAGATGGGGTCCCTTTTGAGCCTTTTGACCGCGATTCCGGCAGCGATTGTCGCCAGAATCTGCAAGGTAGGGCGATGGCAAAGAGAACCCGGCCGGCGCCTGGAAAGGCTGTGCGGAGAATCATGAAAGGGGAGGTTCACAAACCTCCTTTTTTTTGTTAGTATAGGGGCATATGCGTTATGAGCAAAAAAGGATGGCGAGAACCTATGAAAAAAATATTACTAATTGAAGACGACCAGGCGCTGAACGCAGGGCTGACCTATGACCTGGAGGCGGAAAATTACCGGGTCTATTCGGCTTATTCGCTGGCGGAAGGAATGGAGCTTTTAGACAAAAATCAAGTGGATCTGATTCTCCTGGATGTGAACCTGCCCGACGGGGAGGGCTATGATCTGTGCAGGGGCGTGAAAGCGCAGATGGGTACACCGGTCATTTTTCTCACTGCCCGCGACTTGGATGAGGACGAGCTGAAAGGCTTTGACTGCGGCGCCGATGATTATATTACAAAACCCTTTAACATGGAGGTTTTACACAAGCGGATCCAGGTCGCTTTGCGAAAACATGCGCCCAAGGCCCAGAATACCCGATACAGCGACGGCTATTTGATGATTGATTTCGGAAAGATGGTTTTAAAAAAGGAAGGACGGATTTTATCCCTCACGCCCACGGAATTTAAAATACTGAATCTTTTAATCGCAAGCAAAGACAGGGTTTTGACCAAACAGTTGCTGCTGGAAAAGATTTGGGACAGCGAAGGCAATTTTGTCGATGAACATGTGGTGGCGGTGAACATCAACCGGCTGCGGAAAAAGATTGAAGATGAGAACCATTCCTATATCAAAACCTTGTACGGCATGGGATATCAATGGACAGGAGGCGGCTTTTGATGGAACGGATCCTATTGGCTGCTGGTATCCTTCTTTTGCTGATCAACATTGGCATCGTCATCTGGATGCGTCGAAAGCTTGTCACATATACGTCCCGGATCATGGAGAGCCTGGAAGGGATGATCACAGGGAAAAAAGACCTGTTTTTAGAAGAAGAAACCGATACCTTAATGTCCAAGATTCAGGTGAAAATGCGGCAGCTTTACGAAATTTTTGAAATGCGTGCACAGCAGCTTCACCAGGAGAAAAGCGAGCTGCAGGAAATCGTTTCCGACATCTCACATCAGGTGAAAACCCCCATATCCAACGTTCGTATGTATCATCAGATTTTGATGAGCCGGGAAATGCCGGAAGCAAAACGAACCGAATTCCTCCAGGCAGCCGACTCCCAGGTGGAAAAACTGGATTCCCTGATGCAGAGCATGATCAAGCTTTCCCGGCTGGAAACGGGGCTGATCGATGTTTCGCCAAAACCTTCCTCCATCTACCCGATGATTCAGCAGGCGGTCTGCGATATTGCCCTCAAGGCCGAGGCAAAGAAGATCAATATCACAGTGAATTGCAGCGAAGAGATCCGGGCGCTCTGCGACAGCAAATGGACCCTGGAGGCGGTTTTCAATCTTCTGGACAACGGGGTCAAATACAGCCGGGAAGGCGGGCATATTCACATCGATGTTTCAGAAACCGATTTCTTTGTGAAGATCGCAGTCAGAGATGACGGGAAGGGTATTGAGCCGGACCATTTCAATCAGATCTTCCAGCGTTTTTACCGGGAGAACGATGTTCGCCAGATCGAAGGGGTGGGCCTGGGCCTGTTTTTGACCAGGAAGATCATAGAAAGCCAGAGAGGCTTTCTGGACGTAACCTCTGTTGTTGGAGAAGGTTCCGTCTTTTCCATACATTTGCCCTGCCTGGCATGATGGAAAGATTATCACAAACCTGTAACAATGTTGAGAAGTGTTTGTGATAATCTTTTTGTATACTACAGGTATCAAAATAAAGAGAGGTATCACAATGAGCTGTATTTTACAGGCAAAGAATTTAAAAAAATATTATGGAAAAGAACCCAACCTTACAAAAGCACTGGACGGTGTCAGCTTGGATATTGAACAGGGCGAATTCGCCGCCATCGTCGGGACTTCGGGTTCGGGAAAATCCACGTTGCTCAATATGCTGGGCGGTCTGGACACGCCCACCTCAGGCAGCGTTTCCATTCGCGGCAAAGAAATCGAACATATGAACGACGAACAGCTGACCGTATTCCGCCGCCGTAATATCGGTTTTATCTTTCAGGACTACAATTTGGTTCCTGTTCTCAATGTATATCAAAACATCATCCTTCCCATTGAGCTGGACGGCAATCCGGTGGATCGGGATCATATCGATCAGATCATCCGTTTGCTTCATTTGGAAGAAAAACTTTCCAACCTGCCCAGCAATTTGTCCGGCGGGCAGCAGCAGAGAGTGGCCATTGCCAGAGCTTTAGCCAGCAAACCGGCTATCATTCTCGCCGACGAACCGACGGGCAATCTGGATTCTAAGACCAGTCAGGATGTGCTGCGCCTGATGAAGCTTTCGTGCAAACAGTTTCACCAGACTTTGGTTATGATCACCCACAATCCTGAAATCGCGCTGATGGCAGATCGCATGATCCGCATTGAGGACGGACGGATCGCCGGAAGGACGCAGCCTGGTAAAAAACTGGGAGGTGGGGAAGATGCTGCAAAATAATAATAAGCGGTTTATTAAGACCCTTTCCCAAAGCTGCCTCAAGGCCAGCCGCTCGCGGAATATCATCGCTGTCATCGCCATTATTCTTACGACCATGCTCTTTACTTCCGTGGCGACTGTGCTCCAGGGCAGCATGTACTGCTATAAACAACAGACCATCCGCCAATCGGGAAGCCAGGCCATGGTTTCTCTCAAGTACATGCCCCAGAAAAAAGCAGAGCAGATCATGGAAAATCCCGCTTTTAAAGATGTGGGCGCCATGCGCTTTGTAGGGACCGGAACCGATCCCAGACTGACCCGTATGGCGGTGAACGTGTCCCAGATCGACGAAATCCTTTATAAAATGAATTTTATGGAGCTGAAAGAGGGAAAACTCCCCCAAACCGCTGATCAGGTGGTCTTGGATACGGTGACCATGGATTTGCTCAAGCTTCCCCATGAGACAGGCGTTTCCTTTGATCTTCATTATGAAGTGAATGGAAAAGAAAAGGTGAAGCAGGTCCAGGTAAGCGGGTTCTGGGAGGGAGAAAAAAACGCTTCCATGACTTACATCGGTGTATCCAAGTCGTTTGCTGATTCAGCCCTTTCAGGTGTTTCCAACCCCAGGCCCGGCGAAGCCAAAGCAGGCGCCCTGGTGATCATGGGCACCCTCAAGGATGATACACATATTCAGGAGCAGCTGGACAGCATCGTCCAAAGCGCCGGATACGATCCGGCAGCAGAGGTGGGCGAAGCTGACTTCATAAAAGCTAACGTCAATCCGGCTTACGAGCGGGTGGACACTGTGGACCCCGGGCTTGTGGCAGGCGTGATCGGAGCCGCGATTCTCATTCTGCTGGCCGGCTACCTGATTATCTACAATATTTTTCAGATTTCGGTGCTCAAGGACATCCGTCTCTACGGGCAGCTGAAAACCATCGGCGCTTCGCCCAAACAGCTGGCGTATATCGTAAAGCGGCAGGGTATAAAGCTGTCGATCATCGGTATACCGGCGGGTCTGATTTTGGGGTGGCTGCTGGGAAACGGGCTGCTGCCTCTGATCATGCAGACACTGGACGGCAAGACCGCTTATTTTGTGCCTCCCAATATCTGGGTCATGGTGATTTCCGGGCTATTTGCGCTGTTTACCGTATGGATCAGCTGTCAGCGTCCCGGCCGTACAGCCGCAAAGATTTCTCCCATCGAAGCGCTCCGGTATAGCGGACAGAAGGAGAGCAAAAAGACGGTCAAGAGCGGGAAAGAATCGCGCATGCGCATCGCCCAGATGGCGATTGCCAATCTGACAGGCAGCAAAGGAAAGACAGCTCTGGTGGTTCTGTCCATTGCTCTCAGTATCGTGATTTTTAACAGCGTGCTCAACTTTACCGGCAGCTTTGATCAAAATACCTTCGTCAAAGGCCGGGTGGCAGCGGATTTTGCGGCAAGCAGTTCCGATTCCGGGCGAGGAGATGAATCAAACTATATGCTTTCTCAGGACTTTGTCCGCTTTATTCAAACACAGCCTCAGGTAAAGGACTTGTCCAACGTCTATTATTACCATGATACCAGTGGAAATATCGAGGAAACCGCCTCTGTGAAAACCAGGAACGGCAAACCTTATGAAGATGATAACGATTCGGGCGGAAAACAGGTCTATGGCTTTGATGAGAATGCCTTGAAACGCTGCAAAGTCTTTGACGGCAAACTTGATTTGGAGAAATTTGCTTCCGGAAAATATGTGCTGGAAATTGGGTATCTGGATGATAAAGGGCAGGAAGCGGATATGGACGGCTTTACCCTTCACCCTGGAGACCGGATCAGTGTTGATTTTCACGGAAAGCAGCGGGAATATGAGGTGATGGCCTGCGTTGCGGTCCAGTACTCCATGCTCTATGACGCCAGCTATGGCGACTACGCAGGTCTGCTGCTTACGGCTGAGCAGTTCCAGTCCCTTTATCCGGAAGCAAACCGGCCCATTCGCTGCATCTTTGATGCCCAGGAGGGCAAATTCGGTGCGCTGAAAGAAGCCATTGAGGGCTATCAGGATCGGCCGGGCGCCAATATCCGGGTCATTTCCAGAGAAAGCGTGGACAAGGACTTTAAGGAGCTCAAGCAAACCTTCAGTATGAGCGGCGCAGTGATTGCCGGCATCTTTGGGATCATCGGAATCCTCAACCTGCTCAATGTGATTTTGACCGGCGCCATTGCAAGGCAGAGGGAATTCGCAGTGATGCAAAGCATCGGCATGACCAGAAAACAGCTGCGAAAACTCTTTGTACTGGAAGGGCTGTTCTACGCCGCCGCTGCCGTGATCGCAGGAATCCTGCTCAGCGCTGCTGTCTCTGCGACCATTGTAAAAGGGATGACTGCCGGGTGGTGGTTCGCGTCTTACCATATGACGCTGCTTCCCGCCTGCGGGCTGGTGCCGGTGTATCTGCTGGCTGCGGTTGCCATCTCGGCCTTTGTGGACCGTATGTGGAATAAGGACAGCGTGGTGGAGCGCCTCAGGCGCAGCAAGTAAGTGTGTGTTGGTTTAACGTTTGTTTTTTATGGGTCGGCTCCGGGGGTGGGGCCGGCTCGCTAGATCTGGGGGCCGGGTCTGGGCCCCTCAAATCGAAAAAAGGCCAGATTGCGGAAAACTTTTGAAAAACTTTGCATTTTTTACGCAAAGCTGCAGGGTTACGGGACACGATCCCGGCAACATGGCGGCCCTTGGGGGTCCATTGCGAATTTGAAAGCGCCCGGTCGTTGAAAGTTGCGTAAAAAGTGAAATTTTATTTTAGTTTTTTCCCGCAGATCCCCATATCGTATCTCCAAGCCGCAGCAGCTTGACGGTCCGGCCAAACCCCTGCATCCCCTCTTGACAATCCGGGAACTAAGGTGGTAAAATAACTGTATATCAATACGAAACCGAGGACGAGGGAGTAAAGCTGAGAAACGGTTTTACAGCGAGCCCGGGGCGGTGCAAGCCGGGCAGACGACAGTTTCAGCAGAATGGGCCTCCGAGGGCGAAGTGAACAGCCGCAGCATTAAGCGGCCCGCCAAAGCAGCAAACAGCGATCGCGAAATGAAACGACAAAGCGACCGGTCAGCCAGGCGGGACGGTAAAATGCAGACAGGCCAAGTAGCCGAGACGCGAAGCCGGCGTAACGGGCAAAGAGTGTGATGGCACTCTGCAGAGAGGATGCGCAGGCATCAAACAAGGTGGTACCGCAGGTTATAAGACACTTGTCCTTGTATGGGACGGGTGTTTTTTTGTGGAACGCCTACCGAGCAGAGAACATCCAAAAAATAAACAATATAGATAGGAGAAAAAGAACATGAAAAAACGGATTGCAATTTTAATGGTGCTGATTATGGCAGCAGCCGGCGTGCTGGCAGGCTGCGGATCGGAAGACGGTGCAAACAAAGATACGATGAAAATCGGGCTGGTTCAGCTGGTGGAACACCCATCTCTGGACACCATTCGCGAAAGCATTATCAAACAGCTGGAAGCGGACGGCTATAAAGATGGGGACAATATCACCATCGACTACCAAAACGCCCAGAACGAGCAGGCCAACCTCAAGACCATCTGCCAGGGATTTGTAGCGGACAAATGCGACCTGATCATCGCCATTTCCACCCCGGCGGCCCAGGCTGCTTACGGCGAAACAAAAGACATCCCAATCATCTTTTCTGCAGTCACCGACCCAGTAGCGGCGGAGCTTGTGGAAAGCTTTGAAAAACCGGGCGCAAACATCACCGGGACATCGGATTTAGTGTCGGCGGACAAGATCATGGATCTGGCGCTTAAAATCACACCGGATGTTAAGACCATCGGCGCGCTGTACAATTCCAGCGAAGTCAACTCCGTATCTGTTGTAAACGATCTGAAAGCCTTTGCCAAGAAAAAGGGCATGAAGGTGGAAGAAGCTGCTGTGACCAATTCCAATGAAATCCAGCAGGCGGCCCAGAGCCTGGCAGGAAAATGCGATGCCGTATTTTCGCCCATCGACAACACGGTAGCATCAGCCATGTCCGTTGCCGCTACTGTATTCAACGACGCCAAGGTGCCGTTTTATGTGGGAGCGGACTCTATGGTAAAGGACGGGGGCCTGGCCACTTACGGAATTAACTACAAAACACTGGGGGCTGAGACGGCGAAAATGGCGGTGGAAGTTCTCAAAGGCGGAGATACCAGCACCATGGCCGTAAAAGTTATGGATGATATGCAGGCGTATATTAACCGGGCGACAGCAGATGCAATTGGTGTGAAAATACCTGAAGACATTTTGAAAAATGCAGAAAACTTAGGAGAGTAAGCGATGATAACAGTCGGTGCACTGATCGGTTCCATAGAACTGGGAATGATATATGCCATATTGGCTTTAGGCGTTTTTCTGTCCTTTCGTACACTCAACACGCCTGATTTGACAGTAGATGGGAGTATTGTTACAGGGGCGGCGGCTTCGGCCATGCTCTGCACCCTAGGCGTCCATCCGCTGCTGGCGCTGGCAGCGGCATTTATCGGCGGGGCCTGCGCAGGCGCCATCACGGCCCTGCTTAATACAAAATTAAAAATACAAGCTCTTTTGGCAGGAATTCTTGTCATGTTGGGAGTCTATTCCATCAACTTGCGCATTATGGGAGGAAAAGCCAACCTGCCGCTGATGAAAAGCGAAACGCTGTATACAAAGGCCGGAGAGATGTTCCCAGCCCAGTATTCTAAATTGATCGTCGGCGCAATTGTGCTGATCGTGGTCATCGCCATTTTCTTTTTCTTCCTCAAAACCAGAATCGGATTTGCCCTAAGGGCGACGGGAGATAATGAAGAAATGGTGCGGGCTGCCGGTATCAGCAGCGACAATATGAAGCTTTTGGGCCTGGCTGTTTCCAACGGGTTTGTAGGCCTCGCCGGCGGCCTTTTGTCACAGTATCAGGGATACTGTGACATTGGCATGGGCGTCGGTATGGTGGTGATCGGGCTGGCCTCGGTCATCATCGGTGAAGTGATTTTTGGCACTACAAGCCTGCTGAGACGACTGATTGCAGTAGCCCTTGGCGCCGTGGTATACCGGCTGATTCTGGCCATTGCCTTGAATTTTGGCATGCAGGCCACGGATATGAAGCTGGTTTCTGCGGTTATCGTGGTAATCGCCTTATCCATGGGCGTACTGGGAGAAACCTTCTCCATCAGAAAGAAGAAGCGGGGGGCGAAAAATGCTTAAAATTACCAATCTGACAAAAATATTCAGCCCGGGTACCATCAATGAAAAGCTGGCATTAAATAATTTGAATTTGTCTCTGGAAAGAGGTGATTTTGTTACCATCATCGGCAGCAACGGGGCCGGAAAGTCGACACTGATGAATTGTATTGCGGGTGTACACGCTGCGGACGGTGGTAAAATTCTTCTGGATGGGCAGGATATTACCAGGCTGCCGGAACACCGGCGGGCAAAAAAAATCGGCCGTGTGTTTCAGGACCCCCTAAAAGGGACTGCCTTTGATATGACGATTGAAGAAAATCTTTCCATTGCCTACAATAAAATTCGCAGCAGAGGATTCCAGCCGGGCATTACCAAGAAAGATAGAGAGCTGTTCAGGGAAAAACTCAGGCTGCTGGACATGGGGCTGGAAGACAGGATGAAGGAAAAGGCCCGGCTTCTGTCAGGCGGACAGCGGCAGGCGCTGACCTTGTTCATGGCAGTCATCGCCCAGCCTAAGCTTTTGCTTTTGGATGAACATACCGCTGCCCTGGACCCATCGGCCGCCAGGAAAGTTCTAGAGCTGACTGACCTCTTTTCTCAAGAAAAGGATATGTGTACAATGATGATTACCCACAATATGAAAGCAGCCCTGGAACATGGAAACAGAACCATTCTCATGCGGGACGGCCAGATTGTCATGGATTTGTCGGGAGCTGAACGTGAACGGATGACTGTGGAGAAACTGATTGATAAATTTGAGATCGATAATGACAGAATGCTTCTGTAGTTAAATACTGGAGGCAAAGAGGAGTTAACGATGTTTGACTGGTTTGGTATATGGCGGGAATTACCGCACTTTGCACAATTTACAAGCGTGCTGTTCATAGTGAACCTGATGATCGCGTGCACCATTATCTTCCTTGAGCGCAAAAATCCGTCGGCAACGCTGGCATGGATCATGATTTTATTCCTGCTGCCCATAGCAGGAATAATTTTTTATTTTTTGTTCTCACAGCATATTTCCAGGAAACGAATTTTCAGACTGACCAGATCAGAAGAGGAGGCCATAGACGGAAGCCTCAAGGAGCAGATGACGGACATAAAGCGGGGAACCTATCAATTTGCCAATCCTGAGGCAAAGCGCTGGAAAGATATGATCCATCTCAATCAGCTTTACGGCAGGGCGTATTACACTCAGAACAACAAGATTACCATTTTAACCGGCGGCCGTCACAAATTTCGCACCCTTCTGCGGGACATTGAAAATGCCACCACTTCCATCAACATCATGTATTTTATCATCAAAAACGATCCAGTAGGCAGGCGCTTTCTGGAGGCCCTGACAAAGAAGGCCAGAGAAGGGGTGGAAGTGCGGCTCCTGATGGATGCCATGGGCAGCAGACAGATCAACGACCGGCTGCTGGAGGACTTTATAAAAGCAGGCGGCAAACGGGCCTATTTCTTTCCGCCCAAGTTTAAAATTATCAATATCCGCTTTAATTACAGAAATCATAGAAAACTGGCAGTCATTGACGGAGAAGTGGGATATATCGGCGGATTTAACATTGCTAGAGAATATTTGAGCATGAAAAAGAAGTTCGGATTTTGGCGGGATACCCATCTGCGGGTTATGGGAAGCTGTGTTCAGGATATCAACGCCAGATTCCTGCTGGACTGGAGATTTGCCGCAAAGGAAGATGTGAAGCTTTCACAGGCCTACTACAGCGATGTAATCGAGGTGGGAAGCACCGGAGTCCAGATCGTATCCAGCGGGCCCGATTCGGAGCGGGTGGAAGTAAAGCGGGCTTATTTGAAGATGATTACCGGGGCGCAAAAGAACATTTACCTGCAGACCCCCTATTTCGTTCCGGACTCCAGCATTCTGGAAGCGCTGAAAATGGCCGCCCAGAGCGGCGTGGACGTGCGCATCATGATCCCCTGCATGCCGGACCATATCTTTGTCTATTGGGCCACCTATTCTTATGTGGGCGAGCTGATTCGCTCCGGCGGCAGAGCCTTTATCTACGACCGGGGATTTCTCCATGCAAAGACCATTGTGGCCGACAGCGAAGTGGCCAGCGTAGGCTCGGCCAACTTTGACCGGCGCAGCTTTATGCTGAATTTTGAAGCCAACGCCTTTCTCTACGACGGCGAAGAAGCCCGCAAGCTGGAAGCCATATTTGAAAATGATATGGGGGACTGCCACGAGCTGACGCTGGATTTGTACCAACAGCGTTCCCTTTGGATTCGTTTTAAGGAAAGCCTGGCCCGTCTGCTTTCCGACTTGCTGTGACCGGAGGCAAACTCCGCGGACCTACGTACGGATACGCAGCGCAGGCCCAGGACCTTGCCGAAGCAAAACTTCTTACTGAGGAATACAAAGCTCCGTTCCAACCTGCAAGTTGTAAGGGTCGATGTTTGGATTGGCGTTCATCAGCGCATCCAGCGTGATCTTGTGCATCTTTGCGATCATATAAAGGGTATCGCCGGACTTAACGGTGTGAGTAGTTTTGCAGCCTGGATTGGGTGAAGCATCCGGCTGCGGCTCAGGCGTCTCTTCCGGACCCACTTCCGGCAGAGGCTGAGGAATCGGATCCTCCTGCGCAAGACCTGGTATGCAAAGGTTTGTTCCGATCCTCAGGTTGTAGGGATTGTGCACTTTGTTAGCCCGCATCAGAAGGCCGACATCCACATTGTAGCGCTGTGCGATTGAATAGAGCGTATCTCCTGCCCGGACTGTGTAAACATCCACGCAGACATATTTATTAGCCATAAAGAATTGTCTCTCCTCCCTGGCCGCTTGCGGCCAATTTGTTTCTTATTTATCATATTTAAAAACCGGCGGAATTGTGATAGAATATATCATACTTTATGTATTAAGCAGAAGTTTGCCGGCTGGGACCGGCCAAAAGGTAAGAAAGAAAGGATGAAGGATTTGAGAAGAAGAATAGTTGACCCTGTGTTTTTAATATTTCTGGCATTGATGGTTTTTTCATCGCTGCGAAGATTTTCCAGCCCTATGGAATGGCTCATGCACACGATTTTAATCATACCGGGCGTTATCGTAGGAATTTCGTTTCATGAATTTGCCCACGGCTGGGTAGCGTATAAGCTGGGCGATCCAACACCCAAATATCAGGGGAGGGTGACGATCAACCCGGCGGCTCACGTGGACCCCATCGGCCTGGCTGCCCTCATGTTCGCCGGCTGGGGCTGGGGCGTGCCGGTGGAAATCAACCCCAACAACTTTAAGAAGCGCAGACGGGATGAACTCCTGGTCTCTTTGGCCGGAGTAGTGATGAATCTGATCGTAGCCATAGTCTTTGGCTTTATCATGAAGCTGGTACTGATGGTGGCGGGCCAGGGCTTTATGCTGGGCGGCTTCGGAGAGGCCCTGTGGACGATCCTGCTCTACGTGGTTCAGATCAACCTGGTGCTGATGATCTTCAATTTGATTCCGGTTCCGCCTCTCGACGGGTTTTCCATTATCAGCGAAATCTTTAACATCAAGCATACCCAGCTTTACTATACGATCTATAACAACGGATTTTTCATACTGATGTTCCTGGTGCTGTTTAACATCACAGGCATCATTTTGAATCCGGGCGTGAACTTTTTTATGAATCTGATCTGGAACTATATTATATTTTAGGCGGAGGAAGAAATGGATTACTTAGACAATCTCAATCCGCAGCAAAGGGAGGCAGCTCTGTACACAGAGGGGCCTCTCCTGATTTTAGCGGGCGCGGGAAGCGGCAAAACCAGCACCATGACCCATCGAATCGCGTATTTGATCGAGGAAAAGGGAGTCAATCCGTATCATATTTTAGCGGTTACCTTTACCAATAAGGCGGCTCAGGAAATGCGGGACCGGGTGGAAAGCCTCATCGGATCCGGGGTCAATATGTGGATCCTCACCTTTCACTCGGCCTGTCTGCGCGTGCTGAGAAAACACGCGCAGCTTTTAGGCTATAAAAAGGATTTCGTCGTCTACGATCCCACGGACCAGAAAGCGGCTATGAAAAACATCGTCAAAGAGATGAATCTGGATGATAAGCGGTATACACCCGCCTATTTTCTCAGTATTATCAGCGACTGCAAAGAGAAAGAGCTGGACCCCAAACAGTATCTGGCCACATACGGTGAGGACCCCAAGACAAAGATTGTCTACCAGGCCTACCGCTCTTATGAAACGCTGCTGAAAAAAAACAATGCCATGGATTTTGACGATCTGCTGCTCAATGCGGTCCGGGTATTTAAACAGGACGAGGCGGCCTTGCTTGAATATCAGAATCGATTCCAGTATATTATGGTGGATGAATACCAGGATACCAACTTTATCCAATATACATTTATAAAAATGCTGGCGGAAAAGCACAAAAATCTTTGCGTGGTGGGAGATGATGACCAGTGCATCTATCAGTGGCGTGGCGCGGATATCCGCAATATTCTGGAGTTTGAAAAGGACTTCCCCAATGCCAAAGTGGTCAAGCTGGAACAAAACTATCGTTCCACCGCCAACATTCTGGCGGCGGCCCATTCGGTGATTGAAAAGAACCGGGGAAGAAAAGAGAAAAAACTGTGGACCTCAAAAGCGGACGGACAGAAAATTGCCTATTACCGTGCGGATGATGAGCGGGACGAAGCCCATTACGTGGCCCAGCAGATCGACCATCTGAAGAGAAAGGACCTGCGCTACAGCGATTTTGCAATCCTCTACCGCACCAATGCCCAGTCCAGAACCTTTGAGGAAGCCCTCTCCAGGAGAGATATTCCTTACCGGGTTCTGGGAGGACTGAGGTATTACGATCGAAAGGAAGTTAAGGATATTGTCAGCTATATGAGGCTGGTACAAAATCCCGATGACGATCTGGCTCTGCTGCGCATTATCAATGAGCCCAAGCGCGGGATCGGCGCAAGGACGGTGGACAAGCTGCAGGCTTTGGCGCGGGTCCGGGGAGAAAGCCTCTTCGATACGCTGATGGATGAAGAGGTGGTGAGCGGCCTGTCGGCAAAAGCATCCGCCGGTATCCGCAGCATGGTTGAAGTGATCCAACAATACAGCAAAGAACAATCCAATTTAAGGGTTTCGGATATTTACGACGGGCTGCTGGTTGGTACGGGTTATTTAAAAGCCCTGGAAGAGCAGAACAATCTGGAGTCGGAAAGCCGAATTGAAAACTTGATGGAATTCAAATCAGTCATCTACGATTACGAGAAGGATGATGAACAATTGTCCCTGCCCGACTTTATGGAGCGGATCGCCCTTTTGGCGGAAGTGGACAACCACGATGAAAGCGAAAACGCGGTGGTTCTGATGACCATGCACAGCGCAAAGGGTCTGGAATTTCCTTTTGTGTTCCTTCCTGGCCTGGAGGACGGACTTTTCCCCGGCTGGCGGGCTTTCGAGAAAGAAGACGGGCTGGAGGAAGAACGGCGGCTTTGCTATGTGGGCATGACCAGAGCCAGAGAGCGGATTTTTCTCACCAGCGCAAGCATGCGGACCCTGTACGGAAAAACCGATTATACCAGGGAATCGCAGTTTTTGCGTGAAATGGATAAACATCTCATCGATGGGGATGCTATTTTTGAAAAGAAAAAGGAAGCCAGGAACTCCCGTTCCCTTGACGGATACAGTCGTGAGACGCCTTTTAACCCCTTCGATCAGTTGAAATATGTCAAACAGCAGGTCCGCCAGAGAGCGGCATCGGGTGAAACCTTTCAGGTGGGAGATGATGTAACCCATCCCAAATTCGGACGGGGCACCGTGCTCAAGGCAAGCGACAAGATCATCGAAGTGTCCTTTCGGGACGGATCGGTAAAAAAGCTGGCCGCAGGCATCGCTCCCCTTACCAGGTACATACCAAAAAATGAAAGGTAAGCAAGACAAGAATGGAAGATAAACGAAAAGAAATACAGGAAAAAGTGGAGCTGCTCAATCAGGCTTCCCGCGCTTATTATCAGGAGAGCAGGGAGATCATGAGCAATCTGGAATACGACAGGCTGTATGATGAGCTGGCCCAGCTGGAAAAGGAAACAGGCATCGTACTGGCCCAGAGCCCAACGGTCAATGTGGGCTACCAAGTGCTGGATAGCCTGCCCAAAGAGCGCCATCCGTCGCCCATGCTTTCTCTGGACAAGACTAAGGATACCGGGGAGCTGGCCGACTGGCTGGGAGAGCAGAAAGGCCTGCTTTCATGGAAGATCGATGGCCTGACCATTGTCCTTACTTACCGGGAAGGGCAGCTTTACAAGGCGGTTACCAGGGGCAACGGGGAAATCGGAGAAGTGATTACCTCCAACGCCAGAGTCTTTAAAAATATTCCGGTGAATATTCCCTTTCAGGGCGAGTTGATTCTCAGGGGCGAAGCCTGTATCAAATATTCGGATTTTGAAAAGATCAATGAAACCATTGAAGATGTTGACGCCCGTTACAAAAACCCGCGAAACCTTTGCAGCGGCAGCGTGCGTCAGCTGAATAACGAAATTACGGCCAGGAGAAGGGTACATTTCTTCGCCTTTGGACTGGTGAGCGCCGAGGGTATGGAGATGACGTCCCGGGAGGAACAATTTCTCTGGCTGGAAAAACAGGGCTTTCAGGTGGTGGAATATAAGATGGCTACACGTCAGAATCTGTCCCGGCAGGTGGCATGGTTTGCCGATCATGTGGAGAAGAATGATATCCCTTCCGACGGGCTGGTTTTGATATTTGACGATATCGCTTATGGAGCCTCCCTGGGAGCTACTTCCAAATTCCCCAGAGATTCCATCGCTTTCAAGTGGCGGGATGAGATCAAGGAAACCACGCTCAAGGAAATTGAATGGAGCGCGTCAAGGACCGGCCTCATCAATCCGGTGGCAATCTTTGATCCGGTCCAGCTGGAGGGTACTACCGTTACCAGGGCCTCGGTGCATAACGTGAGCATTTTAAAGGAGCTGCGCCTGGGTCTGGGGGATCATATTCAAGTCTATAAAGCGAACATGATCATTCCTCAGATCGCGGAAAACCTGACGAAGAGCGGCGATTTGGCCATACCCGATGCCTGTCCTGTGTGCGGCGAGGAAGCGGTGATCAAAAAGGATAAGGATGTGGAAGTGCTCTATTGCACCAATCCTGAATGCCTGGCAAAACAAATCAAGGCTCTGACTCATTTTGTCAGCCGCAATGCGATGAACATCGACGGTTTGTCGGAGGCGACGCTGGAAAAACTGGTGGCCCGCGGGTATATCAAAGAGCTGGCGGATTTGTTCCGGCTGGGGCGCTTTAAAGAGGAAATCACATCCATGGAAGGCTTTGGAGAAAAGTCCTTCGACAACTTGATGAATGCGCTAAAGACAGCCAGAAACACCACGCCAGCCAGACTGCTCTACAGTCTGGGGATTCCCAATATAGGCGTGGCCAACGCCAAAGTTATCGCTAAGGCCTTTGAAAATAAGTGGGAGAAGATACAAAACGCAGAAGAGGAAGAGCTGGATGCCATCGACGGGATTGGAGATGTTATGGCTGCTGGATATACAGCGTTTTTTCAGAAGGAAAAAAATCGCCGGATCATCGGCGATCTGCTGGAAGAGCTGGTATTGGATGAAAGCTTTCAGCAGGAGGAAGTCCAGGGGTTTGCCGGCAAGACCTTCGTAATCACAGGCAGCCTTAACCATTACGAAAACCGGGATGCCCTCAAGGCGGTCATCGAGTCGCGGGGCGGAAAGGCGGCCGGATCGGTGAGCAAAAAGACAGACTATCTGATCAACAACGATAATCAATCGACCTCATCCAAAAACAAAAAAGCCAAGGAACTGGGAGTCCCCATTATTACGGAGGAACAGTTTATAGAACTTCTTGATGAAGCGGATAAATCTAAGTCTGAAAAGGAGATTACAAATGCTTAAAACCGGAAAACTGGACAGTGAACTGCTGGAAAAGATCGTATTCAACAACATCAAATTCAAAAGGCCGGAGGTCCTCACAAGGCCGGGCATTGGGGAAGACTGCGCGGTGGTGGATTTCGGGTCGTATGAATGTATCATGTCCACGGACCCCATCACGGCAGCCATCAGTGAGATCGGCCGGCTGTCCATCCATATTTCCTGCAACGATATCGCATCCAACGGCATTCAGCCTTTAGGCATCTTGCTGGCCGTCATGCTGCCTGTGGGAACGACGGAGGAGCAGATTGAAGAGATGATGCGCCAGGCCGGCGAAGCTTCGGAAGAGCTGGGCGTGGAGATCATCGGCGGCCATACGGAGATCACTCCGGCTGTGACCAAGCCAGTGATCGTTTCCACAGCCATCGGCAGAGGCGAAAAATGGGCTTCTCAGCATTCGGAAAACATGCGGCCGGGGGATTTGATCATGATAACGAAATCCGCCGGTCTGGAAGGCTCTGGGATCATTGCCTGCGATTTTGAGGAGCAGCTGCAAAAGGTGCTCACCCATGAGGAGATCGAGAAAGCTAAAAGTCTGCTGGGAAAGGTCAGCGTTGTAAAAGAAGGAGTCGCGGCCGGAAAGGTGGGAACCCATGGGATGCATGATGTGACTGAGGGCGGCGTGCTGGGGGCTGTCTGGGAAATGTGCCAGATCGCCGGTACCGGCGCCGAGCTGTGGGTGGACCAGGTTCCGGTGGAACCGGTAACAAGAAAAATCTGCGATTATTTTGATATCGATTATCTGCGGCTGATTTCCAGCGGCTGTATGATTATCATGGTTGCGCCTGACAAGAAGGAAGAGATGGCAGAGGCCATGAAGGCTGCGGGTGTGGAGGCTTCTTACATAGGCGTGATCAAGGATTCGTCAGCCGGCATCTGCATGAATGTCGACGGGGAGCTGATCGAGATCGCGCCGCCTGCCAGCGATGAGCTGTATAAGGTGGTGGGTGAAGAAAGCTAGTGCAGCCCCAGGCATGGCTGGCATGAACCACGAATTCCAAGCGGCCGCATGAAATAACCCTTGACGAAAGACCTTAAAAATAATATAATTGATAAGCATGAAATTGCCCTTTGATAGCTCCGTCTGGTATGGTTGGGGTCCTGCGCAATAAGACTCCGTGAACCTTGTCAGGTCCGGAAGGAAGCAGCAATAAGCGGAAGCTCTTATGTGCCGCAGATCAGCCTTTGCTAACGCCTTGCGGAGCTTTCAAAGGGCAATTTGTTTTTTGATGAAGTGAGGTAGAACATGTATACTGCTCTCTACAGAGCCTACAGGCCGGAGGTTTTCGAGGAAATTCTCGGTCAGGGCCATATCATTAAAATATTGAAAAATCAGCTGGCCACCGACTCGGTGAGCCACGCTTATTTATTCTGCGGAACAAGAGGCACCGGCAAGACGACTACAGCCAGAATTTTGGCCAAGGGCGTCAACTGTACGGCGGACGGCGGACGGCCCTGCGGCGTCTGTGCCAACTGTACGGCCATCAAGGACGGTACCTTCATGGATGTGATAGAGATCGACGCGGCTTCCAACAACGGGGTGGAAAACATCCGCGAGCTGCGGGAAAGCGTCAAATACCCGCCGGCCGTGGGCAGAAAAAAAGTATATATCGTGGACGAAGTGCACATGCTTTCCACGGGAGCTTTCAACGCACTGCTCAAAACCCTGGAAGAACCGCCGGAAAATGTGATGTTCATCCTTGCCACCACAGAGCCGCAAAAGCTTCCCGCCACCATTCTCTCCAGATGCATGCGCCTGGATTTCAAGCGGGTGCCGGAAGAAACGCTGGTGGGAGGGATGGAAGATATCTGCCAGCAGAAAGGCATTGACGTTTCTCAGGGCGCGCTGCGGCTGATCGCGGCCAACGCGGATGGATCGGTGAGAGACGGACTCAGTATTCTGGACCAGTGTATTTCTGGCGGACAAACCCGTGTGGAGCGTGAGGACGTCCTGGATTTTCTGGGTACTGCCGGAGAGGAAGTGTTCCTGGAACTGACCGATAAAATTACGCTGAGACAGCCCCAGGAAGCGCTTTTGATGCTGGAACAGATTCTGGCCGACGGAAAGGATGTAAGGCAGTTCATGAAGGACTGGCTGTCCCACTACCGCAACCTGCTCATCACCAAATTTATAAAAAATCCGGAGGATATGCTCAACCTGTCCCCGGAGAACGTGGATCGGATCCGCCGCCAGAGCGACAGCCTGGATCTGGCGGATATCAACAATGCTATTATTGAACTTTCCAGGACTATGTCGGAAGCCAAATGGTCCACCCAGCCGAGGATTTTACTGGAGCTGTGCATGGTGAAAATGGCCACCGATCTGATCGACCCGGCCGGAGCAGCGCCGAGAATGGTTCCGAGAACCGCACCGCCTGCTGCCAGCACCGCCATAAAAACGCAGAGTCCCGATCAGGTGGATGCTTCTGCACCTGCAGAGGGGCAGACCCATCCGGACGGCAGCCCCGCACCGGAAAAAAGCTTTGATTACGACAGCCTGTGGCATGCTATTTTTGAAGAAGCTGAGGCATCCAGAGGCAGCTTCAATCTGATCCGCAGCGGAACCAGATTGACGGAAATGACCGATGAGCTGTTTACAGTCGTGGCGTCCAATGCCGCTGTGTGCGGATACGTGGAAAACAACAGACAGGTATTGGAAGACCTGATGGAAAAACATACAGGCAAGCGAAGGGGGCTTCGCTGTCAGCTGGAAGGCGAGGATTGCGCGCCAAAGACCGACGATGCTCAGCGCCTTGCCAAAACAGCGGAGACAAAACTTGGATTAAATATCGAGATTGAATAAGGAGGAGAATATGGGAAAAGGAATGAGAGCCGGAAAAAAGCCAAAGGCCGGCGGCATGGGAAACATGCAGAAACAGATGCAGCAGATGCAGGCTATGCAGCGCAAAATGGATGAGCTGCAGGGTGAAATCGATCAGATGGAAACGACGGCTACATCGGGCGGCGGCGCCGTGACGGTAACGGTGACCGGCAAAAAGGAAATCAAGAACATTGAAATCAAGCCGGAGGTCGTGGATCCGGACGATATTGAAATGCTGCAGGATTTAATCTTGGTTGCGGCCAATGAAGCTCTGAGGCAGATGGAAGAGATTTCGCAGAACGAAATGAACAAGCTGACTGGCAGTCTGGGGATTCCGGGGCTGTAGGTCATGAAATATTATGCCAAACCGCTGAGCAAATTGATCAGCGAACTTTCCAGGCTGCCGGGCATCGGGGGTAAAACCGCCCAGCGGCTGGCTTTTCATATTCTGTCCATGGACGAAAAAGAAGCGCTTGCCCTGGCAGAATCCATAACGGAAGCCAAGAAAAACATGAAGTACTGTTCCGTTTGCGGTAATCTGACGGATACGGATCCTTGCATGGTCTGTTCCGACCCCGCCAGAGACCGCAGCGTTATTTGTGTTGTCGAAACCCCCCGGGATGTGGCAGCCATGGAACGGATCAAAGAATACGGCGGCCTCTATCACGTGCTTCATGGAGCGATTTCTCCCATGGAAGGGATCGGACCTGAGGACATCAACCTCAAACAGCTGATCGTCAGGCTTCAGCAGGAGGATGTACAGGAGATTATCCTGGCGACCAACCCCAATATTGAAGGAGAAGCCACTGCCATGTATATTGCCAGACTGGTTAAACCCTCCGGAATCAAAGTCTCACGCATTGCCCACGGCGTGCCGGTGGGCGGCGATCTGGAATATGCCGATGAAATTACTTTGCTTAAAGCCATGGAAGGCCGCAGAGAATTGTAAATCATTTTCTGAAAATAAAAGAAGACGTACGACTCGTTCGATAGGACGGGTCTTTTTTTTGTCCTCTGCGCATAGCCTGTTACATAAGAAACAATAGATAAAGCTTAAGGAGGTTATTATGAGCTTTGGATTGGAAGCCGGCATTTTTGTGGCCTACGCGGCATGCCTTTTTTTGATTTACGTGCTGGGAAAGCTATTGATCGTGCCCCTTAAATGGGCGGGGAGGATGCTGATTAACAGCATGATAGGAGGTGTGCTGATTGTTTTAATCAATATTCTGGGCGGGAATTGGGGGCTATTTGTGCCTTTAAACCCTTTGAGCGCGGTCATTATTGGAATTCTGGGCCTGCCGGGAGCCGTGGGCCTGTTATTGTTTTTTAATCTATAATTCTCAAAAATGATACGGATAAAAATTAAAAATGAGAAAATTCTCATTAATATTGACATTTTTGCACGAATGTGAAAAAATAGAGCAGTCCATTAAGTAACTGAAAATTTCGAATTACCTTTTACCCTTGGAAAGGTTGAGCCTGCTAGAGAATGGACGAATCTAATCATCTGCATATCTTGTATATGTGAGAAGGAGGCAAAAATGTCAGAAGAAAGAAATGTAGCTCCGGCGGGAGAAGAGACGCAGGAGCTAAAAAGAGGTATTAAGGGGTGGCAGGTCGCATTTATTGGTCTTGGCGGCGTAATCGGATCCTGTTATTTTCTGGGTCTTGGTATTTGCGTCCACGACATGGGACCCGCAGTATTTATCGCTTTTGCGGTAGTTGGTGTTATCGTTTATGGACTTATGATCGCTTATGCGGAATTATTGGTCAACCTTCCGAGGAAGGGTTCTTTTGTAGCTTATACCAATGAGTTCTTAGGGCCAACGATATCCACCGGCATGGGATGGGCATTCTGGTTCAACTGGGTATGCTACTGTCCTTCGGAAGCCATTGCCGTTGCTACGGTATTACAGTCCTTGACGGGGGCGACGAGCGCGACTTCGTATGTGGCCTTCGCAGTTGGAGCGCTGTTGGCGCTGACGATTATCAATCTTTGCGCGGTTGATATCTTTGCGAAGATCGAATCGGGACTGGCTATTACAAAGGTTTGCGTAATTATTTTATTTATTATCCTGGCTTTCGGAATTTGGGTAGGCCTCTGGGGAAGCGACGGTTTCCTGGGTGCTACTGTAAACTTCGGAGATGCAGCTGTCGGATTCGGATCACAGCTTTTCCCCAACGGGGCAGCTATTGTAATGACCTCCATGGTTGTTGTGCTGGTAACCTTCCAGGGTACGGAAATCGTAGGCTTGACAGCTGCGGAAGCGGAAAATCCGGACCAGTCGGTTCCAAAAGCATGCAAGAGCGTTACCTATCGTATCGTGGGACTGTATATGGTTCCGATTCTCTTGCTCATCCTGATCTTCCCATATGCACTGGGATCAGATGCTACTCCGATCTTTGCCGATACGCTCAAACTTTATAATTTGAATGGATTTGCTTTGATCATGAGCGCTATCGTACTGGTTGCGGCCTTCAGCTGCGCCAACACCGGCTTCTATGGAACAGTTCGCTGTATGTTCGGTCTTTCCATCGAAGGTCTGGCACCGAAGTTTCTCAGCAAGCTCAACAAGAACGCCAATCCGAAGAACGCAGTATTGTTTACACTGCTCTTCATGTGGATTGTGTTGATCATCGGTCTGTTTTCTCAGTTGACCGGCGCGCTGGAAAGCTTGTACGCCAGCCTGCTGTCCATGTCCGGCTTTACCGGAACTCTGGCTTGGGTAGGCATCATTGCTTCCCAGATACTCTTTAGAAGAAGATTGAAGCAGAGGGGCTACGATCCGGAAACCTGCCTGCGGGCTAAAGTAAGCAAGGGACAAGCCTGGATTCCGTGGTTCGCTATGATCGCCCAGCTGGCTTGCTTAGTGTTGCTGGCCTTTGGCGAAGGACAGCTGCCTATCTTTGGCCTGGCCTGCGCTGCCGTATTCGTGCCCATGATCGTGCGTGCGATTCTGGCTAAAACGGGACATGTGCGTGACATCAACGCGCTGGGAAGCGACGAAAAGTCCTTTGACGAATTATATCCGGATTTGACGAAATAGTTAGAAAATTACATATTAACAAGGGAAAATAGAAAAGAGATCGAACCGCTTTTGTCATGTGGTTCGATTTCTTTTTTTGAAGAAGGATATGTAAGTTTTAGAAGACACTAATGAGGCCGTTGAAAGCACGCGATTGCAGTTGCTTATATCTCAGTGTTGAGAAATGGAAAAATCAGAATTGAGAAATTTCTCAGAATCGTTGACAATGAGAGAAAAGTATGAAAAAATAAAAAAGCCCTAAAAAACTGAATATTCTGCTTATGCTTTTACCCCTTGGAAAGCTGCGGAACTATGAAGAGAGGGCAAATCTAATCATATTTTTAATATGTGAGAAGGAGGCAAATATGTCAGAAGAGAAAAAAGTTGTTCAGGTAACAGAAGAGCCTCAAGAACTAAAAAGAGGCATTAAGGGCTGGCAGGTAGCGTTCATTGGTCTTGGCGGTGTAATTGGATCCTGCTATTTCCTCGGAGTAGGCTGGTGTATCCAGGCTATGGGACCAGCAGTATTTTTAGCGTTCGGCGTAGTTGGAGTTATTGTTTACGGACTTATGATCGCTTATGCGGAATTATTAGTCAACTTACCGAGAAAGGGTTCTTTTGTAGCCTACACCAATGAATTTCTAGGAGAGACCATGTCGGTGGGCATGGGCTGGTCCTTCTGGTTCAACTGGGTGTGCTATGTACCTTCAGAAGCCATTGCGGTTTCCTATGTACTGCAGAGCCTGACGGGCAACAAAAGCGCAATCGCTTATGTTGCATTTGCAGTGGGAGCCTTGGCGGCACTGACGATCATCAATCTTTGCGCAGTCGATATCTTTGCGAAGATCGAATCAGGACTGGCTATTACCAAAGTATGTGTTATCATTTTGTTTGCGCTGCTGGCCTTTGGTATCTGGGTCGGACTGTGGGGCAATCCTCAGGGCGTTGTCCAGGGTGCCGTGGAAGATGGATTCAAAGGCATGGGCGTGAATTTCGGCGATGCTGATTTTATGGCCGATCTGTTCCCTAACGGATTTGCAATCGTATTGACCTGCATGGTTGTTGTACTGGTTACCTTCCAGGGCACGGAAATCGTCGGTCTTGCAGCGGCAGAATCTCAGGATCCGGACAAATCTGTACCGAGAGCCTGCAAGAGCGTTACATATCGTATCGTAGGTCTTTACCTGGTACCTATCCTTTTGGTGCTGCTGGTTTATCCGACTGACTTGGGTACTGATGAAACACCAATCTTTGCCGATATCATGAAAGCTTACGGCATGGGACCCTTTGGCTTTATCATGAGCGCTGTCGTACTGGTAGCGGCCTTCAGCTGTGCCAATACGGGATTCTACGGAACAGTAAGGTGTATGTACGGCCTGGCGGTTGAAGGTCTTGCGCCTAAATTCCTGGGCAAGCTGAATAAGAAGGCGACTCCTAAGAATGCGGTACTTTTTACCTTGCTTTTCATGTGGATTGTACTGATCATCGGTCTGGTTTCAGAACTGACCGGCACTTTATCAAATCTGTACACCAACCTGCTGTCCATGTCCGGATTTACCGGAACACTGGCCTGGGTCGGCATTATTGCTTCTCAGAAGCGATTCAGAGTAAGGATTAAGCAGAGAGGTTATGATCCGGATACTTGTCTGCGTGCCCGCGTGAGCAAAGGACAGTCCTGGGTTCCATGGTTTGCTATGATTGCGCAGCTATGCTGCCTGCTGTTGATGGCATTTGCGGATCCGGAAATTACCGGCGGCGGCCCCATTGTATTTGCAGTGGCATGTGCAGCTGTTATTGTTCCTATGATTGTGCAGAAGATTACCAAGTCCATGGGTAAGACGAGGGTCATCAATTCGCTCGGCGCAGACGAAAAGACCTTCGATGAAACCTTCCCGGATTTAACTAAATAGTGAAAAACATTCGTATACAAGGGAATTGGAATTGTAAAGGAAAATAACAATTTTGAGATTAAAAGAGAACGGGTTTGCTGTTCTCTTTTAATTCGTCTTAATTAATTGATAATTCAAACAAATGGTGTATAATTAGATTTGTAATTATGTTTTATTTATTTTGTTTTGAGGAGGTAAAGACATGAGTGAACAAAGAAACTCAGCGCCTGTTAATGTAGGCGAACATGGGTTGAAGAAACATGACATTAAAGTGTCCACCGTAGTGTTCATGATCTTCTGTCTGGTTGCCGCCGGTTGTTACGGAATCGAGGAAATGATTCCGGAATGCGGCCCTGGACTAACCATCGTTATGCTGTGCGTTCTGCCTTTTGTTTGGGGACTGCCCTTTGGTTTGGTAGCTTCCGAGCTGGGTTCTGTAAGACCGCAGGAGGGCGGCTATTACAAGTGGGTCCAGGAGGCCCTTGGCGAGTTCTGGGGATTCCAGGCTGGCTGGTGGAGAACGATCTCCATCTACATCGATAACACATCCTATGTTATCCTTGCAGGCGGGTATGCTGCCACGGTATGGGATATGACATGGGGGATGGAATTTGCTCTAAAATTTGCAATGATTTTAATTTTTACGTTGATCAATATCCGCGGAGTAAAAGATGTAGGTATTGCAAGTACAATCCTGTCGATTTTGGTAATGGTAGCCTTTGCTGTCGTCGCGGTTTGCGGCTTCATCAATTGGGGTGGCGATGCGGAGACGGCATCCACGATTTCCTTCCAGATGACGGCGGAACCTGCAGAAGGCCTGAGCGATTGGTTCTTCTATATTGCGGGAGGCATTTCCATCGGAATGTGGATGTACTCCGGATATGAATCCATGTCCACCATTGCGGGAGAAGTTTCCAATCCGCAGGTTATTCCAAAAGGTACGTTGATTACCATTCCGCTCATCATGGCTGTTTATATTCTGCCGACAACGGCAGGCCTGGGCTCTCTGGGCAACTGGGAAAACTGGGGAACAGAAGGCGATGCTGTGGGATATGCGACGGTTGTCTCCCACTTCTGGGGACCTGCATTCGGTATTGTATTCGCCATTGTGGCAATTTTGGCTCAATGTTCCATCTATAATACATATATCGCATCTGGATCCAGAGGATTCTTCGCTTTGGCAGATGACTTCCTTGCTCCGCCGGTAATGGTAAAGTGTGATAAAAAACATGGTGTTCCGTATGTGGCAGTATTATCAGTAGGAATTTTCAACTTGATTTTCTGCATGTTCCCGTTTGGGTTCATTATCATACTGGATGTCGCGCTGTTGATGGCTTCCTACATTTTGGTATACATCTCAGCGATGGTGCTCAGAAGAAGAATTCCGAGAGAAGAATATGTATTCAGAATTCCTGGCGGCAACGGGCTGTTGGCCGCGATCTGCATAGTACCAATCTGCGTGGCGCTGTTCGCCAATTTTGTCAACGGTTCCGACTACTACTTGGGCGGTATGATCGGCATTATTACAGGACCGATTCTGTACTTTATCTGGAGGAGAAGATACGGTGGTCTTACTAAAAAAGATCCAGTCAACTTCCCGAAAAATGAAAAAACCGGTCTGGCTGTTGGAGATACAAAGAAGATTGCCTTCCTGTTCCTGGTAATGACCATCATGAATGGGATTGCGCTGCTGTTCGAGCCTTGGTATGAAGGTTGGGGCACAGAGGATGCCTGGGAATCAGGCGACTATTTCGACGGTATTCTGGAAGGAGCCAATGTGGATACCATTGTTGGAACGATTCAGATCGGTCTGGCTATTCTGACGGTAGTCTGTGCAGTGGCGTGCATCGTATTCTTCATTCTTTCGAAGAGCGTTGAACCGAAGAAAGAGAAATAAGCCAAAGTTTGTTATAGAATTATCGAAAGAGGCTGTCGCATTCAATTAGTTATGAATGCGATCAGCCTCTTTTTGCTTTGGGCCGGAATGGGCTTTAAGCCGGGTCGCGGCGGGATGACCTTTGAGCTGGCCACCTGTCAGCCGGTCATCTCGGGGCAAACCCCACCATAAAACGCAGATGGCATATATTCTCAAAAAAGAGATTTCTTGAGATGAATGCTTCTTGTTAGGGGTGTCTTACTATGAGAAATATCCCTTCTTTAGGAAATCTTTAAAATGAGAACGTATACAGGATCCAAAGGAGTTCTGCCAAGGTCCGCCAAAAAATTGTCTTTTTTTTGAGACTTTTTTGCTGAAAAAATAAAAACCGCAGAAATTCAACCGTTTGCGCTGGATAAACAGAAATTTCAGAAGATTGAAAATATAATCTAACGCTTGTTATTGGATATATATATAGGTATAATGAGGTGTGAGAAATTGGCACTCATAAAAAGTTTTATTTATTAGGAGGATAAAATGGGCACTATATTTTTTCTAATCTTGTTTCCATTAGTTGTGGCCTTTGTTCTTTTAGTAGTTAAAGCTGACGCAGCAAGAGACGTGATCGTTAAATTTGCGGCAATTGTAATCGCCGCCGGATCCATCTTCCTTGCAGTACAGTATTTCAGAAATGGCGGTCAAATGTTTGACTTCAGCCATGAAGCAGTCAATTATGTCATGATGATTATCGAAGCCTGTCTGGCAATCTATATCATCATCATCGGCATCAGACACAAGAAATACCTGGCATCAGTTTTTGCAGCCATTCAGACACCGCTTCTGATATGGTTCGAACTTACTAAAGGACATCACATCGAAGTCGTCAACAATATGTATATTGACAGACTTTCCGTGATCATGGCTCTGATCATTGGAATCATCGGAAGCCTTATCTGCGTGTATGCATTAGGCTACATGAAAGACTTCCAGCATCACCACGCTGGTGAAAAAGACAGAAGACCTTGGTTCTTCTTCGTTATGTTTCTCTTCCTGGCAGCGATGTTCGGTATCGTTACATCGAACAACCTGATCTGGATGTACTTCTTCTGGGAGATCACGAGCCTTTGTTCTTTCTTCCTCATCGGGTACACCAAGACTAAGGAAGCAACCAACAATGCGTTCCGCGCCCTGATCATGAACCTTTTGGGCGGCGTTGGTTTTGCGGCCGCCATCCTCATCCTGGGAATCGTTTACCAGACTCTGGAACTGAGTACAATGATTACATACGGAATGATGTACTCCGGAATCATGGCAATCCCGGCAGCGTTCCTGGCATTTGCAGGAATCACTAAGGCGGCTCAGATGCCGTTCAACAGCTGGCTGCTCGGCGCTATGGTAGCACCGACACCGACTTCGGCGCTGCTCCACTCTTCCACAATGGTTAAAGCCGGCGTATTCCTGATTATTAAGCTGGCACCATGTCTGGGGATGGGCAACTTCGCGGGTCTGATGACCATGACTGTAGGCGGTGTAACCTTCCTGCTAGCATCCTTTGCTGCTATCTCGCAGAGCAACGCCAAGAAGGTACTGGCTTACTCGACCATTGCCAACCTGGGACTGATCGTAACCTGCGGCGGTATCGGTACGGCCGGTGCGGTATGGGCAGGCATCATGCTGATCATATTCCACGCAATCACCAAGTCTCTGCTGTTCCTGTGCGTAGGTACTGCGGAACACAATATCGGCAGCAGAGATATCGAAGATATGGACGGTCTCTTTGGAAGAATGCCTCGTTTGGCAGCTTTCATGATGATCGGCATCGCAGGCATGTTCTTGGCACCTTTTGGAATGCTGATTTCAAAATGGGCCTCCATGACAGCGTTCGTAGATTCCGGCAATTTGATTCTGGTTGGCATCATCTGCTTCGGCAGTGCGGCGACCGCTTTCTACTGGACCAAATGGCTCGGTAAGATGGGTGCTATCGTAGCTGGCACGGAAAATATCCAGCAGAAGGTACATAAAGAAGAATGGTTCGTACAGGGAACGCTGGTTGCGCTGACCATCGTTGCATGTCTGGCTTTCCCGCTGATTTCCAGCTATTCCATCGTTCCTTACCTGGAAGGCGTATTCGGAGGACTTTCATCCATGGCGCTCTCCGCAGACAACATGATCATCATGGTTATCATGGTAGCCGTGGTACTGCTGTTGATCGCGTTCTTCTTCGGACGAACAAAGAAAAAAATCGTACCTATCTATATGGCTGGTGTTAATGAAGGAGATGACCTTCGTTTCCACGGCGCAATGGACAGACCGGTTGATGCATCGCTGCGTAACTGGCATATGGAAAAATATTTCGGCGAAATGAAGATGAATGTCATCGGATGCATCATTACTTCGGCAGTTATCATTATAGGACTGGGCCTGATGATCGGGTCACTGGTTGCGATCATGACAGGAGGTGCTGCTTAAAATGATTAAGATAATAATATTTGTAGTCGCATATCTTGTTCTCGCACCGCTCGTTGGAGGATTCTTAGCAGGTATCGACCGTATCATTTCCGCAAGAATGCAGGGAAGAGTGGGACCGCCGGTTCTGCAGCCGTTCTACGATGTGCTGAAGCTGAGAGAAAAAGAAGACATTACTGTTAATAAAGTACAGGATTTCTACGTAACTTGCTTCTTCATCTTTGTGCTGGTTACAGGCGGAATCTTCTTCGCAGGCGGAGACCTGCTGCTGGTCATTTTCACACTGACTTTGGCAAGCGTATTCCTCATCGTCGCAGCCTTTTCATCCAATTCTCCTTACTCCCAGATCGGTGCTGAGAGAGAATTGCTGCAAATGCTGGCATATGAACCGATGGTACTTTTGACGGCGATTGGATTTTACATTGTGGTTGGAAGCTTTGAAGTGCGTCAGATTGTTGCTACTGACTCTATGTCCTTCCTGCCGCTGATCGGAGTGTTTTTCGGATTCCTGTTCATTTTGACCATTAAATTCAGAAAGTCGCCTTTCGACCTGTCCATGTCGCACCATGCGCATCAGGAACTGGTAAAAGGACTGGTTACTGAATTTTCAGGAAAGACGATGGCTCTGATCGAAGTTGCTCACTGGTATGAGAACATTTTCCTTCTGGGATTCATATTCCTGTTCTTTGCCAACGGCACGATCTGGGGCGCTGTAATCGGCGTAGTTGTATGCCTTGCAGCCTACTTCCTGGAAGTGTTCATCGATAACTGTTTCGCAAGAATGAAGTGGCAGGTTGCCATCAACTCAGCGTGGATTGTAGCGCTGGTGCTTGGTATGATCAACTTGTTCATCGTATATCTGGTATAAAGGAGGTGTAGAGATGTCATATGTAACAAAATCACCATGGGTCATCCATTATGACGGCTCCAGCTGCAACGGATGCGACATAGAAGTACTGGCATGCCTTACACCTATGTACGACGTTGAGCGGTTTGGTATCATCAATACCGGTAACCCAAAGCATGCGGATGTGTTTCTGGTAACCGGATCTGTAAATGAGCAGAATAAAGAAGTCGTAAAGCAGATTTATTCCCAGATGCCGGAACCAAAAGTGGTTGTGGCCATTGGAATTTGCGCCAACAACGGCGGCGTTTTTAAAGAATGCTACAACATTCTAGGCGGCGTCGATACCGTAATCCCGGTAGACGTATACGTTCCGGGCTGCGCGGCTAGACCGGAAGCAATCATTGATGGAGTTGTAAAAGGCCTGGGCGTTCTTCAGGAAAAGAGAAACGCTATGAACGGCAATACGGCAGCTCCGGCGATCGACGCAGAACCTGCAGAAAAGGAGGAAGCTTAAATGAGATCATATAGAGAACAAAGCATTGAACCCGTTGCAGCTTCTGATCTTTTGTCAAAAGCCAGAAACATGAAAGCGGAAGGCTACAGGCTGCTGCAGATCTGCGCGACAAAGGTTTCGGAAGGATTTGAAATCCTTTATTCCTTCGATAAGGATCATGAGCTGTTTAACCTGAGAGTGACGATTCCGGAAGAAGAAGAGATTCAGAGCGTTACCGGCGAGTATTGGAGCGCGTTCATTTATGAAAATGAAATGCACGATCTGTTCGGAATCAAGATTAAGAATATTGAATTGGATTACGGCGGACATTTCTTTAAGGTGGCTGAACCTACTCCATGGAATCCAAAGAACTAAGAAAGGAAGAAAGATATGGGTAAAAGAACGATTATTCCTTTCGGACCGCAGCATCCGGTGCTTCCGGAACCGGTTCATCTCGATCTTGTGCTCGAAGATGAAGTGGTAGTCGAAGCGATTCCTTCTATTGGATTTATTCATAGAGGCCTGGAAAAGCTGGTGGAAAAAAAGGAATATACCGAAATGGTATATGTTATAGAAAGAATCTGTGGTATCTGCAGTTTCGGACACGGCTGGGGCTATTGCGCCTCCGTGGAAGGGGCCATGGATATCCAGGTTCCGGAAAGAGCTGAATATTTGAGGACGATTTGGCATGAACTGTCCAGGCTTCACAGCCATCTTTTATGGCTGGGCCTTTTGGCTGACGCCTTTGCTTTTGACAGCTTGTTTATGCATTGCTGGAGAGTCAGAGAATCGATTCTCGATATTTTTGAAAAGACGACCGGCGGAAGAGTTATCTTTTCCGTATGTAAAGTCGGCGGCCTGAGAAAAGACATCGATAACGAAACCCTGAAAGAGATCGTGGATATCCTCAAGGGATTGAAGAAAGAAATTAAAGAGCTGACAGATGTATTTATCAATGATACTTCTGTTAAAAACAGACTGTGCGGCGTCGGCGTGTTGTCGAAAGAGGATGCGATCGATCTCAGCGCCACAGGCCCGGTAGCAAGAGGATCGGGACTGATTCAGGATTTGAGACTGAACGGGCCGGGAGTCTATGATAAGCTGAATTTTGAGCCGATTGTGGAAACAGAAGGCGATTGCTATGCAAGATGCAAAGTGAGAATCGGAGAGGTTTTCCAGTCCATTGATTTGATTGAAGAGGCTGTTTCGCAGATTCCGGACGGACCGATCGATGTGCCAGTAAAAGGAAATGTGAAGGGCGAGTTTGCAGTCAGATTAGAACAGCCCAGAGGCGAAGCGTTCTATTACGCCAAGGGTGCGGACTCCAAATTCCTCGAAAGAATGAGAGTCAGGACACCAACCAACATGAACATCCCTGCACTTGTTAAAATGCTGCAGGGCTGCGATCTGGCTGATGTTCCAATTCTGATCTTAACGATCGACCCTTGTATCAGTTGTACAGAAAGGTAGGTGAGAGTAATGGCAACTTTTAGAATCGGAAAAGTCGTACTAAAAAGTCTGTTCAGAAAGCCTGCGACTCTCATGTACCCAGTAGTACCAAGAGAGTGGCAGGAGCGGACGAGAGGACAGATCGGTATTCGTACGGAGGACTGTATTGTCTGTGGTATTTGTGCCAAAAAGTGCCCGGCCAATGCCATCACCGTTGATCGAAACGCCCGTACATGGACCATCGAAAGAATGCAGTGCATTCAGTGCAACTGCTGTGTTGAAGTGTGTCCGAAAACTTGTCTGACCATGGAAAATCAGTATACAGAACCGGGACCAGAAAAAGTCGTGGATACCTTTGAGATACCTAAGCAAGACAAAACAACGCTCAACAAAGAGAAGGACGGCGGCGCAGCCGATAGCGGCGAGCTGACCTGTAATCTGGACGACTGTATTTACTGCGGACTTTGTTCCAAGAATTGTCCTTGCGAGGCGCTGACTGTTGATCGCAAGGAAAAGGTTTGGAAGGTGGATACAGACGCTTGCGTAAGCTGCGGAGTCTGTGTAGAAAAATGTCCGAAGAAGTGTCTCTCGCTGGGCGGAAAAGCAGAAGCTTCCCAAAGCGAGGAAAAGGCAGAAAAGAAAGAGGCGAAAAAAGAAGCGGAAGCGGAAAAAGAGCCTACATACAGCTGCCCTGAGGATGAGGAAGGTTTGAGATGCAAAACCAGCGACTGTATTTACTGCGGTATTTGCTCCAAGGCCTGCCCGGTGGACGCACTGACCATAGACCGCAAAGAAAAGGTTTGGAAGGTAGATAAAGAAACTTGTGTGACATGCGAAGCCTGCGTGAACCAGTGCCCGAAAAACTGTCTGGAAATAATTTAAGAAATATGATAAAAGCGGCTGACATGTTCAGCCGCTTTTTCTGTAAGGGAGAATTGCAGTATGAACCTGGAACAATATGCGGAAATGATTCGAAAGCGGCTGGAAGCTAATTTTCAAATAGAAGCACCTGGCAAAGAAAACGGCCGGCAATATCTTATGATTGCCCGATACCATGATGTTTCCGGCAGAATCTTTCTTACAAAGCAAGATATCATTGATCGCTATGAAACCTTTGAAACTTGCTATATGAAGGCAATTGCCGCGCCGGATCTGGAAGATGTGGACTCGTTTTTTTGTGAGATGTGTGAAAAAGTAATGGCGCTGAGTCCGGGAAAGGATCATTTTTACACGGATATTACCGGAATCCTTGTCTGTGATACTCTGCCCCCTGGGACTGAAAACCTGGTCAAGAGGCTCAAGTTTGAAAAAATGTTTCACTTCTTTTGGCGGGGATTTTCCAAAGTGCGGCTGGTTTGTGTTGACCTGAAAGGAAAAAAAGTGTATACCAATAAAGTGGGAAAAGAAATTAAACAGGTATATCAATGGTGATGGAATACGATTTTGCGAGGTGAACGAGAGATGAATGCAGCATTATTATTGGTAATTGGCATTGGAGCATTCTTCATTGCCTATGTGACTTATGGAAGATTTTTAGCGAAAAAGTGGGGGATTGACGCCTGCAGGCCGACGCCCGCTCATACCTTACGGGATGATGTTGACTATTGCCCTGCGGACGCGAAAGTCATACTGGGTCATCACTTTTCTTCGATTGCAGGAGCGGGGCCGATTACAGGGCCAATCCAGGCGATCATTTTCGGCTGGCTGCCCGTTTATTTGTGGGTGGTAATCGGCAGCATTTTTTTCGGCGGTGTCCATGACTTTGGTTCTATTTTTGCTTCGCTGCGCCATGATGGAAAGTCCATCGGTGAAGTGGTGCGGCAGAATATCGGTCAGACTGGAAAGCTGCTGTTCAATCTGTTTTCCTGGCTGGCGCTGGTCCTGGTAGTGGCGGCCTTTGCCGATATTTGTGCGGGAACCTTTGCTTACGACCCGGCAAATCCGAACAACCTGACAGGGGCTATGGCCGGTACTGCGTCGGTTTTATTTATTTTGCTTGCCGTCTTGTTTGGAATTTTTGTTTATCGAAAGAATGCCAACATCGTAGTATCGACGATTATCGGGGTGGCGGCACTCTTCTTCTGCATTTGGATCGGCTACACGTTTCCCATCCTGACCTTGTCCAAAACCGCATGGATTGTGGTTGTTCTCCTGTACATCGTGGTGGCGTCTGTGATGCCTGTGTGGATTCTGCTTCAGCCCAGGGATTACCTGTGTTCATTTCTTCTTTACGCAGTTTTGATCGGCGCAGTTGCGGGTATTTTCATTGAACATCCGACTTTGCAGATGGATGCCTTTACGTCATTTGCTGTGAACGATGGGAAAGCGGTTCAATATTTATTTCCAATTTTGTTTATTACCGTTGCTTGCGGGGCGATTTCCGGCTTTCATTCGCTGGTCGGTTCGGGAACGACTTCAAAGCAGATCAACAAAGAGTCTGATGCTAAGCTGATTGGCTACGGTGCTATGTTGATTGAGGGGATTGTGGCGATCGTTACGATCATTGCCGTTGCTTATACGGCTGTTCAGGTCGATGGAACTCCTGCGGTAAGATTCGCGGCGGGCGTGTCTGAGTTTATGGCCGGATTCGGCCTGCCTAAAGAGGTTGGCATGGTGTTCATTATTCTTGCTTTTTCGGCTTTCGCGCTTACGTCTCTGGATACGGCGACCCGGATTGCCCGGTATATGTTCCAGGAGCTGATGGGAAAAGGAGAGAAAAAGGACCAGCCTCAATTTCAACAGTTCCTGCAAAAGCCGGTTGTGGGGACGGTGGTGACAGTGGGCTGCGCAGGACTGCTCATGCTTTACGGCTACGATAAGATTTGGCCGATTTTCGGCGCGTCTAATCAGCTGCTGGCCGGTCTGGCTCTACTGGCGCTGACCGCGTGGTTCGCAAGAACAGGAAGGGGTGTGCTGCCTACGGCTATTCCGATGGTGATTATGTTCGCGGTGACCCTTACGGCTCTCGTCATGCTGGCCAAGTCCTTCTATGGGGCGGGTAATATCCTTATGGGAAGCATTGCCTGCGTCCTGCTGATTTTGGCTGTGGTTCTGATTTTGACCACGGTTCGGTCAATGAGTAAAAAGGATGTGCGCCTGGAACGGTGATAGAAATGGTAGATTGGAAGGCTGCTGCACGAAGTGAAAAGATTGATTCGCTTCATGCAGCAGTCTTTTGCTGTTCAGGCGGAGCGGGTATACCCCGCTCCAGCCTGGGTATTGGTGCGATGGTTGTTGAAACGGGGCGGCCCAGCCCGGAATATCGGGATTGCTGCAAAAAGGAGCTAGTTCTGATAGTTTTTCAGCTCTTAACTGGTTTTATGGGGCGGAAAACCGGAAAAGCATCAAAGATTACTATAAATCTTAACTCTTTTGATTTTTTCTGGCACTCTCCTCGCCGGGGCCCAACTCCACCAAAAGCCAACAGGTCTGCTTGACAAGCATTTTTGTCAGAACTATAATAAAGATGACTATGATTCTTGTCATAATGACAACTCATATAGTCAAAATGCAAATAATAGTTGTCAATAGAAAGGTTTGTGAATATGCCTCTGAGGAATCGATTAAAAGAGTACCGGGCGAAATTGAATATGAACCAGCAGGATTTTGGCCGGCTGGTCGGAGCGTCCAGACAGACCATCAGCCTCATTGAACGGGGAGACTACTCGCCTTCGGTGACCCTGGCGCTGAAAATTGCCAAAATGCTGAATGTAAGGGTGGAGGACGTGTTTGCATACGAGGAGGAAAACAATGAACATTAAACGAGCAGGAACAGTAAATTGGGGGATTGTTTTCCTGGCAGCAGTGACAATCCTGTGCGTGATAGCGGCCATCGGCGTCTTTGTCTTTTTAATTTTCTTTGAAATAAAAAGTGAAACCCTGGATTTTTCCAGCGATCAGATAATCCGTTCAATTTGGCTGCTGACCTGGATTGTGATCGGCATTGACCTGGTAATCAGTGCCCTTGGGTGGCTCCTCAAATTTGAAAGCCAAGATGCGTTGAAAGAAAGCGATGATACAGCAGGAGGAAAGTGGGAAAAAATAGAAGGAGGACTGGAAGCCGCGGACTACCTTCTAGAGCTGTTCATGATGCTGACCTTCCTTTTCATAGGAATTCGTTTTTTCCTTTGCAGCAAAACAGGTAACGGCGCACAGATATGGGTGGCGATAGCCCTTTTCGCGGCTATTGGAGCAATGTGGTGTTCAAAAAAGATGCTCTTCAAGCTCAGCCGAAGGCCCAGTTTGAATCAAAAGGGCAATCTTCACGAGGAAGCGGTAATCCGAGAACGGATGCTTGCCTACCGAAGCGGATACCGAGTCTTTAAAATGATGAATCGAATTTTAATTGGCGCAATGCTGGCCATCATGCTGCTTACCCGCTTCTCCTCCTTTCTGGCGACTGCTTTATTTTTGGAAGCGGGTGTCATATGGGCCGTCATGAACGGGCTGTTTCGATTAGAACGGAGCAGGCTGAGAAAAAAAGGAAAACGTAGATAAAAAATAATTTAGGAAAAAGTGAGTGGTTTTCCCGACAAGGCAGGTATAGGTAAGTGAAAGGGACCTTTTCACAGCATGGAAGACAAAAAACTGATTCGAACAATTGAACGAAATCCGGAAAAGGGCATTGCCATCGCGTTGGATTTATACGGAGACTCGGTAAAGACCATCTGCAGAGAGATTCTCGCCTGGGGGACAGACGAGGATGTGGAGGAAGCGATCGCAGAAACTTTTATACGCCTGTGGCGATATCGAAAGAGTTTCAAGCCCAACAAAGGCACTTCTCTGAAAAGTTATCTTTATGGAATCGCCAGAAATGCCGCTCTGGATAAATGCAAGCGCCTGCGAGGGGGACTTGAGGCGGACATTTATCAGAAGGAAGAGATCCCGGACGACAGCGAGGGGATTGAAGATATGGTGATTCGCAGAGAAGAAGAGCTGACTGTTCGTCAGGTAGTGGCAGAAATGGAGGAACCGGACCGAACCATCTTTGCCATGCGTTTCTTCCAGGAATATAAGGTAAAAGAAATCGCTGGAAAGTTGGAATTGTCGGAAAAACAAGTGGAAAATAAACTCTTTCGTTCAAAAGCGATCTTAAAAAAGAAATTGGAGGAAAGGGGGATACGTCATGAATAAAGAAGAAAAAGAGCGGATACTTGCGTGTGTTGTGGAACAGATAGAAAAAGAACGTACTCCCCGAAAAACTCGTCATCTCAGAAGGACGGCCGCCATTGCCCTTGCCGCTGTCATGCTCCTTGCCTGCGGAGCGTTTACCGTAAAGGTGCTAAAGCTGGACAGCAGACTGGCAAGCCTGTTGGGGGGAACTAGTGATCAGATTACCCAATCGGTAACGGATATCAATGCGGCTGTCGAAAAAAATGGTCTGCGCATCGAGGCCAAACAAGCGGTGGGAGACGGGCACCGGGTCTTTGTTTTGCTGGAGGTGACTTCCTTGACCGATCTTAAGCTGGACCAGATGTGCTGCTTTGAATCCTTTGATATGGAGTCCCAGCAGACCGGTATGCTGAGTTTGAGCCCGATGAAGGACGGCGTATCAGCAGATGGAAAAACTCTCAGTATGCTCATGGAGCTGTCATCAGATGAAGCGGCCAATAATCGGGAAGTGGAACTAAAACTGAAAAATTTTGGAAAAGTGATCAATGTGCAAGAGGGCGATGAAAAAGTTCTGATCGAAGGCAGCTGGAAACTCAACTTTAAGCTGGCCTACAAGGATGTTTCCAAGACCTATAAACCGTCAGCTGAAATTCCCGCCGGAGAAGGTTCTCTGGTGATCGAAAAAATTACCATTTCTCCGATTTCCTGTTTTGTGGAGGGCAAAGTCGGTCGCTATTACGAAGATGTGGAAGCGGGATGGGAGTCCTTGACCGCCCTGAAGATTAAAATGAAGGATGGAGCGGCGGTACCTGTTCAGATAGACGGTTCTTCCTGGCTGTCCGACGGAAGTCATTCCTCAGGAACTATGGAGGGCGTGCTTGGCAAGCTAATCGATATGCAGCAGGTGGAAAGCGTGCTGCTGGATGGAAAAGAAATTCCGCTGCACCAATAGGAGAAAAGCAAAAAGGCTGGTCCTGATCTCTTGACGGAGACCGAATAAAAGAATATAATAAGAACAGAAACTGAAAGCTGCGGCATCCGCCGCAGTTTTAAAATGGAGTAAATCATGAAGCAAAGGGTAAAACGAAAACAAAACAACAGTGCCAGATGTATCGTCTGCGGCGACCAAAATAAAGCCAGCCTGGGCTGCCGGTTTTATGAATTGGAAAATGGCGAAATCGCAGCTACATTCCGATCGGAGGACTGGCACCAGAGCTACCCGGGCAGAATGCACGGCGGAATGGCCGCAGGTGTTTTGGACGAACTGATCGGCCGGGCAGCGGCCGACGGCCGGGATGACTTTTGGGGCGTAACCGTCGAACTGCATATGAAGTACAAAAAGCCCATTCCAACGGAAGCGGACCTGAAGGCAGTTGCCAGGGTGACAAAACGGAACCGCAAACTGTTTGAAGGTACAGGGGAAATTTTGCTTCCCGATGGCAGCGTAGCAGTAGAGGCCTGGGGCAAGTATATGATCATGCCTTTGGAAAAAATCAGCGAAGGCGGATTCGTGGATGAAGAGTGGTACCAAATTGAAGAAGACGATCCCAAAGAAATCGATCTCTAGAATTGGTAAAAATCTCTTGACATTGACGAGCCGCTAATATACAATTATCAAGCGACTTTATGATGATGATTACAAACAGAGCTTTCTGAGGCTCTGAATTTTGAGTTAAACGGAGGACAATCAAGATGAGAGTTAAAGTAACATTGGCTTGCACAGAATGTAAGCAGAGAAACTACAATACAATCAAGAACAAGAAGAACGATCCTGATCGTATCGAAATCAAGAAATACTGCAAGTTCTGCAAGAAACATACGATTCATAAGGAAACCAAATAAGGAGTAGTAATCATGGCAAAAAAGGACAAGGACGTAAAACGAAAAGTTCCTGTAGCTCCTCCTAAGAAAAAAAGAGGCAGCCTGAAAGACTACTTTAAGGGTGTCAAGCTGGAAATGAAAAAGGTAGTATGGCCGACAAAGAAGGAACTGGGTTCCTATACGGTGGTCGTACTGGTTGCCTGTGCTGTCTTTGCTGTCGCATTCTGGGCGATTGATACCGGATTTTTGGCAGCGCTCAAAGGCTTGCTTGGTATTACTATGTAATGAAAGATAAAAAGGACTGAAGGTGCAATGGGAGAGAACGAAAAGGATACTATCATGGAAGAAAACCTTGCGGCGGAGGAATCCTCTGTAATTGAGGAAACTGCGGACGGGGCCTGCTCTGATCAGGTATCGGAAGAGGAAACTCCTTCTGCACGGGCTGAGGCCGAAACGGCAGATGAAGCTCCTGCGGAAGAACCTCCGAAGAAAAAGCTGAACATCGAAGAGCTGGAAGGATTGAGGGGTGACGGTGAAGCCAAGTGGTATGTCGTCCACACTTATTCCGGCCACGAGAACAAGGTGAAAGTGAATATTGAGAAGATCGTTGAAAATCGGGGAATGCAGGATCTGATCCTTGACGTTGTTGTGCCGACGGAAGACCGGGTAGAGATTAAAAACGGACAACGGAAGATCAAAACCAGGAAAATGTTCCCTGGGTACGTTATTGTAAAAATGATTGTTACCAACGAATCTTGGTACCTGGTGAGAAACACCCAGGGCGTAACAGGTTTCGTAGGTCATGGCTCCGACCCGATCCCTCTTTCCACAGAAGAGGTGAGAAGAATGGGTATCGAGAAAATATACATCGATCTGGATGTGGAAGTGGGCGACAGTGTAAAGGTTATCAATGGACCATTCGAAAGCTTTATGGGAGTAGTAGAAGAGGTCAATATGGAAAAACAGACGCTGAAAGCTAGAATCTCCATGTTCGGACGAGATACGCCTGTGGAGCTTGACTTCGCACAGGTAGATAAAATCTAAGAGAAAGGAGAAACACAATGGCTAAGAAAGTTGAAGGTTATATCAAACTTCAGATTCCGGCCGGCAACGCAAATCCGGCTCCTCCAGTAGGACCTGCTCTGGGTCAGCACGGCGTTAACATTATGGACTTCTGTAAACAGTTCAACGCCAAAACTCAGGACCAGCCAGGCATGATCATTCCTGTAGTGATTACTGTTTATGCGGACAGATCGTTTTCGTTCATCTGCAAAACACCGCCTGCAGCAGTTCTGCTCAAGAAGGCCGCGGGACTTGACACTGCATCCGGTGAGCCTAACAAGAAAAAGGTGGCTACACTGACAACCGCACAGGTCGAAGAAATCGCAAAGACAAAGATGCCGGATCTTAATGCAGCAAGCCTTGAATCAGCTACAGAGATGATCAAGGGAACTGCAAGAAGCATGGGAATCGTAGTAGAAGACTAAGAGCGTGGGAGGCAGAATGCCGCTAATACCACAAGGAGGTTTAAGATGCCTAAAAGAGGTAAGAATTACAAAGAGTCATTAAAAGCATATGACAGACAGGCGGTATATGAAGTACCGGAAGCCATGGAGCTGGTTACTAAGACAGCCAAGGCAAAATTTGACGAAACTGTTGAAGTGCACATCAGACTTGGTGTAGACGGAAGACACGCTGACCAGCAGGTCAGAGGCGCTATCGTTCTCCCGCACGGAACAGGCAAAACAAAGAAAGTTTTGGTATTCGCAAAGGGACCGAAGGCAGCGGAAGCAGAAGCGGCAGGCGCTGATTTTGTGGGAGCTGAGGAAATGGCCCAGAGAATCCAGACAGAAAACTGGTTTGACTTTGATGTGGTTATCGCAACTCCTGACATGATGGGTGTTGTAGGACGTCTGGGTAAGATTTTAGGTCCTAAGGGCCTGATGCCGAACCCAAAATCCGGTACAGTTACAATGGATGTTGAAAAAGCCATCCAGGAAGTAAAAGCAGGTAAAGTGGAATATCGCCTTGACAAGAGCAACATTATCCACACACCGATCGGAAAGGCTTCCTTTGGAAAGGAAAAGCTGGAAGATAACTTCAATGCGCTGCTGGAAGCTGTTATCAAAGCAAAACCTGCTGCAGCTAAAGGTCAGTATCTGAAGAGCGTAACGGTTGCTTCAAGTATGGGACCTGGAATCAAAGTCAACGCGCAGAAGCTTGGCTAAGATTTAAAACAAAATAAGAATAATAACCGTAGACAGCGGGGGCGAGTATGTTGATACGAGCTTAATCATCCCGCCGAGGTACAATATAAATGAATGTATATTGGCCTTGATTTGTCTTCGCAGATCAAGGCTTTTCATTTACGGCGTACCGCAAACCAAATCTCAGGAAAGGAGAGAAACGTATGTCAAAAGAAGCATGGCAGGAAAAACAGGTCATCATTGACGAGATAAAAGAAAAGCTGGAAAAAGCGCAGGCTGCCATAGTGATCGACTATATGGGAATCACAGTTGCGCAGGCTGACGAAATGAGAAGAAAGCTTCGTGAGGCAGATGTGGACTATACCGTCTACAAGAATACGCTGGCTAAGAGAGCTATCGAAGGCACTCCCTATGAGTCCCTGGGTCAGGCCCTGGAAGGACCCAGCGCATTCGCCATCAGCTACGACGATGCTACGGCTCCGGCCAGAGTCATCAATGGAGTGATCGAAGAATACAAAAAAATGGAATTCAAAGCAGGTGTCATTGAAGGTGAATTCTTTGATGCAGAAGGCGTAAAACAGATCGCCAAGATCCCGTCAAGGGAAAACCTGATCGCAAAGTTCATGGGAAGCATCCAGTCCCCGATCACCAACTTTGCACGTGTGCTTAACCAGATCGCTGAAAAAGGCGAAGGCGGAGCAGAAGCTGCACCGGCAGAAGAAGCTTAAGAGAAACAATTTAAACGAAAGTTTTATTATGAATCATTAAAATTTAATTGGAGGTAAATTAGAATGGCAAAATTAACAACAGCTGAATTTATTGAAGCTATAAAAGAAATGTCCGTACTGGAATTAAACGAGCTTGTAAAGGCTTGCGAAGAAGAATTTGGTGTGTCCGCAGCAGCAGGCGTTGTAGTAGCGGCAGCTGACGGAGCAGCAGCAGGCGGAGCAGAAGAACAGACTGAATTCACAGTTGTTCTGGCAGAAGTTGGCGGAGAAAAGATCAAGGTTATCAAGGCTGTAAGAGAAATCACCGGCCTGGGACTGAAGGAAGCAAAAGAGCTGGTTGACGGAGCTCCGTCCAACGTAAAAGAAGGCATTGAAAAGGCAGAAGCCGAAGCAATCAAGGGTCAGCTGGAAGAAGTTGGCGCAAAGGTAGAACTGAAATAAGCGCAGTTATGGACAATCTGGCAGGCGGGATGCGTTCCCGCCTGCTTTTGCGTATAAAAAATGCTGTTTTTTACAGAACGTTTCCCGGATCGCAGCCTGCTTCCAGAACCTGACTGGATCCTGGCGGGCTGGTCTAAATCTCGTGCCAAGGCTGATAGGGCCAAGGCCAGGCAGCTGATCAATCAAGCGGCGGCTTGAACAATGCGGCACATCAGGCAAAATCGGTTGCTGTAAAAATAAATATTCCTTATTTCTATGCGTCGCCTCCCCTCGCTGGGCTGCACCCGATCACGCCCCGCCTATCGGGCAAAATCCCCATCGCAAATGACCAAATCTATTCACCCGAAAGCAAAAAACTAGAAATTTCCAAAAATAATGTTGACAAATTGACACCTCCGTGATATCATATTAGACTGCCACGCAAATGTAATTTGTTAGAGATATAAGGAGTGATAAATATGCCAAAGCCAGTAAAATTAGGTAGAAAAGACCGTATGACATTTTCCAAGATCAATGAAGTCGCGGAAATGCCAAATCTGATCCAGATTCAAACGGATTCCTACGATTGGTTCATCAAAGAAGGCCTGCAGGAAGTCTTTGAGGACATATCCCCGATTAAGGATTATGCAGGAAATTTAGTGCTTGAATTTATCGACTATTCCTTAAACGATCCTCCCAAATACGAGCAGGAGGAATGTAAGGAACGCGATGTAACATATGCAGCTCCACTTAAAGTAAAAGTAAGATTAATCAATAAAGAAACAGGGGAAGTAAAAGAGCAGGAAGTATTCATGGGGGACTTCCCGCTGATGACCGAAAAAGGTACCTTCATCTATAACGGCGCCGAGCGAGTGGTGGTAACTCAGCTGGTGCGTTCTCCGGGACCTTATTATGCGGTAGAAATAGACAAGTCGGGTAAAAATCTATTCTCGACGACCATTATTCCAAACAGGGGGGCATGGCTTGAATATGAGACGGATTCCAATGAAATCATCTCAGTAAGAGTTGACCGTACCAGAAAACAGCCTGTCACAACACTCCTTCGAGCACTGGGGATGGGAAGCGATCAGGAGATTATTGATACCTTCGGAGAAGACACAAGACTTAGAAGAACCCTGGAAAAGGATGCGACTGACAGCTACGAAGAAGGTTTGAAAGAAATCTATAAAAAGCTCAGACCAGGAGAGCCGCCTACCGTGGAAAGCGCCGAGTCTCTGCTCAATTCCTTATTTTTTGACCCGAAACGATATGACCTTGCCAAAGTAGGCAGATATAAATACAATAAAAAACTGGGACTCTTCAACCGGATCGTGGATCGTGTCGCAGCAGAAGATGTGACAGACCCCAATACCGGTGAAATTCTGGTTGAAAAAGACCAGCGCATCGATGCACAGATGGCCCGCCAGATTGAAAACGCCGGCGTCCATCATATCTTCGCGTATGGAAACGATGAAGAGACCGTGACAAAAATAATCGGCAACCAGTTCGTCGACATCAGCACCTACGTGGAATTCGACCTTTCCGACACCAAGATTCCGGATAAGGTTTATTATCCGGTACTGATGGAAATACTCAGTGAAAACGAAGGAAGCGATGAAGCATCTCTTAAAGAAGCCCTGGTTTCCAGAAAGCATGACCTGTCGCCCAAGCATATTCTCATCGCCGATATCATCGCCTCAGTCAGCTATATCCTCAACCTGAACTATGGAATTGGAGAAGTTGATGACATCGACCATCTGGGCAACCGGAGACTGAGAACCGTGGGCGAACTGCTGCAAAATCAGTTCCGCATCGGTCTTGCCAGAATGGAGCGAACCGTTAAAGAGAGAATGACCACACAGGATATCGAAATCGCAACGCCTCAGGCGCTGATGAACATTCGTCCTGTGACGGCTTCCATCAAAGAATTTTTCGGAAGCTCCCAGCTATCCCAGTTTATGGACCAGACCAATCCGCTGGCCGAGCTGACACACAAGAGAAGACTGTCGGCTCTGGGTCCGGGAGGACTGTCCAGAGAGAGAGCCGGATTCGAAGTACGTGACGTACATCATTCCCATTATGGAAGAATGTGCCCCATCGAGACACCAGAAGGCCCTAACATTGGGCTGATTGGCTCCTTAACAACTTATGGAATTATCAATGAATATGGATTTATCGAAACTCCGTATCGTGTAGTAGATAAAGAGACAGGCCGTGTAACGGATGAAATCCATTACCTGACGGCCGATGATGAAGAAGATAAAATCGTAGCCCAGGCTAACGAACCGCTGGATTCAGAAGGACACTTCGTCAATCTGAAGGTAGCTTCCCGCGGTGTAGGCGGAGAAATCGACCTGATGCCGAGAGATCAAATCGACTATATGGACGTTTCGCCCAAGCAGGTTGTATCTGTGGCTACTGCGATGATCCCCTTCCTGGAAAACGATGACGCCAACCGGGCGCTGATGGGTTCCAACATGCAGCGTCAGGCTGTTCCGCTTCTGGTAACGGAAGCGCCGATCGTCGGAACCGGAATGGAGCACAAGGCTGCTAAGGATTCGGGTGTCGTACAGCTGGCTAAAAATTCCGGTACGGTAGAATTCGTCGATGCCGATAGAATCACCATCCGCAGGGATGACGGAAAAGGAACGGATAAATACACACTGCTTAAATTTAAACGTTCTAACCAGGGAACCTGCATTAACCAGAGACCGATTGTCTGTCACGGCGAACATGTAGAGGCCGGAGAAGTAATTGCCGACGGTCCTTCCACTGAAAACGGTGAAGTCGCACTGGGCAAAAACCTGCTGATCGGCTTCATGACTTGGGAAGGCTACAATTACGAGGATGCAATCATACTCAATGAAAGACTGATTATGGAGGATGTTCTCACATCCATCCATATTGAAGAATATGAATCCGAAGCCAGGGATACCAAGCTGGGACCGGAAGAGATCACCAGAGATATCCCCAATGTGGGCGAAGACGCGCTCAAGGACTTGGATGAAGAAGGCATTATCCGAATTGGTGCTGAAGTTAACGCATCCGATATTCTGGTTGGCAAAGTAACTCCAAAGGGAGAAACGGAGCTGACTGCGGAAGAAAGACTGCTGCGGGCTATTTTCGGAGAGAAAGCCAGAGAAGTTAGAGATACCTCGCTTCGTGTTCCTCACGGAGAGACTGGTATTGTAGTCGACGTAAAGATTTTCTCAAGAGAAAACGGCGATGAGCTGCCTCCAGGCGTAAACAAACTGGTGCGCTGCTATATTGCCACCAAGAGGAAGATCAACGTGGGAGACAAGATGGCCGGACGCCACGGAAACAAAGGTGTTATTTCCAGAATCCTGCCGGAAGAAGATATGCCGTTTATGGAAAACGGCCAGTCCCTGCAGGTCATGCTCAACCCTCTGGGTGTACCTTCCCGAATGAACGTCGGACAGGTGCTGGAGGTTCATCTGGGATTGGCGGCCAAGAGAAAAGACTGGTATATCGCTACGCCGGTATTTGATGGAGCAAACGAAAAGGATATCATTCAGCTGTTGGATGAAGTCGGCGTTGATAAAAGCGGGAAACTGAAATTAAGAGACGGACGTACTGGCGAGCAGTTCGATAATCCGGTAACCGTGGGCTACATGTATATGCTGAAGCTTCACCATCTGGTAGACGACAAAATTCACGCCAGAAGTACAGGTCCGTATTCATTGGTTACCCAGCAGCCTCTGGGAGGAAAAGCCCAGTTCGGCGGACAGCGTTTTGGGGAAATGGAAGTTTGGGCACTGGAAGCATACGGTGCTGCATATACTCTGCAGGAAATCCTTACGGTTAAGTCTGACGATATCGTAGGGCGTGTCAAGACCTATGAAGCAATCGTCAAGGGCGAGAACATTCCTGAACCGGGAATCCCCGAATCCTTTAAGGTTCTGATCAAAGAAATGCAGAGTCTGGGACTTGATGTAAAAGTTCTGACCGAGGACAACGAAGAGATTGAAATCAAGGAGGCGCCGGAGATGGAAGGTTTGTCCGCCATCGAAGATATTATCGACGCTGATCCTGATGTTGCCGACGAAGACGAAATCTTCGATGAAGGCGGTTTCTCAGAAGAGGGGCCGGACGATGACGATTTGGAGGATGACCTGGAAGACGACGTGCTGGCCGAAGATCCGGATGAACGGTTATAGGGAATAGGGAAGGAGAAGTGACCAATGAGTGAAAACAACAACTATGAGTTAAATAATTTTGAATCCCTGCAGATCGGCCTGGCTTCCACAGAGAAGATCCTGGAATGGTCGCACGGAGAGGTTACAAAACCTGAAACTATTAACTACAGGACCTTAAAGCCGGAGAAGGAAGGCCTTTTCTGCGAAAGGATATTTGGACCTCAAAAGGACTGGGAATGTCACTGCGGAAAGTACAAGAGGATTCGTTACAAAGGAATCGTCTGCGATCGATGCGGTGTTGAAGTTACAAAAGCAAAGGTTAGAAGAGAGCGGATGGGCCACATCAAGCTGGCCGCGCCGGTATCCCATATTTGGTACTTTAAGGGCATCCCGTCAAGAATGGGACTGGTTCTCGACATATCGCCGAGAAATCTGGAAAAGGTCCTGTACTTTGCCGCATATATTGTGCTCGATCCCGGTTCCACGGAATTCGCGTATAAAGAAGTGCTGACCGAACAGCAGTACAGAGAAGCAAAAGAGAAATACGGAAATGAATTCAAGGCTGCCATGGGCGCGGAAGCAGTAAGAGAGCTGCTGACCCATATCGACCTGGGAGAGTTGTCTGAAGAACTGCGGGGCAAGCTGAAGGACGCCACCGGACAGAAAAAAATCCGTATTGTAAGACGTCTGGAGGTTCTCGAAGCTCTGAGAGCATCCGGCAATAAACCGGAGTGGATGATCCTGGAAGTGATTCCCGTTATCCCGCCGGATCTGAGACCGATGGTTCAGCTGGACGGCGGCAGATTCGCCACCTCCGACCTGAACGATTTATATCGGAGAGTAATCAACCGTAACAATAGACTCAACCGTCTGCTGGAGCTGGGCGCGCCCGATATCATCGTGAGAAACGAAAAGAGAATGCTCCAGGAAGCGGTGGACGCCCTCATCGATAACGGCAGAAGAGGCCGGCCGGTAACAGGACCGGGATCCAGACCGCTCAAATCCCTGTCTGACATGCTCAAAGGAAAACAGGGACGTTTCAGACAGAACCTGCTGGGTAAGCGTGTCGACTACTCGGGCCGTTCCGTAATCGTAGTCGGACCGGAGCTGCGCTTCTGGCAGTGCGGTCTGCCTAAGAAGATGGCTCTGGAACTGTTCAAACCCTTCATCATGAAAAAGCTGGTGGAAAACGGTTACGCCCACAACATCAAGAGCGCCAAGAGAATGGTTGAAAAAGTAAGGCCGGAAGTGTGGGATGTGCTGGAAGGCGTCATCAAGGAACACCCGGTTATGCTCAACCGTGCTCCGACCCTTCACAGACTGGGTATCCAGGCCTTTGAGCCGGTGCTGGTGGAAGGAAAAGCTATCAAACTTCATCCGCTGGTATGTACAGCCTTCAACGCTGACTTTGACGGCGACCAGATGGCGGTACACGTACCTCTTTCTGTTGAAGCTCAGGCGGAAGCCAGATTCCTCATGCTCTCCGTGAACAACATTCTGGCGCCCAAGGATGGTTCTCCGATCACAACGCCGACGCAGGATATGATCCTGGGAAGCTACTACCTGACCCATCCTGGCGTGGATGAAAGAGACACGCCGGCCGAAAAGGGCGACGGAAAAGTATTTACCGACATCGACGAAATGTTGATGGCTTATCAGAATAAAGAAGTGGGGCTTCACGCCAAAGTAAAAGTCCGCATGTATAAGGACGAAGACGACAAGCGGGGCAAGCTGGTGGAATCCACGGTTGGAAGATTTATCTTCAACCAGGAAATTCCGCAGGACCTGGGCTTTGTCGATCGGGAAGCCGATCCTTATGCGCTGGAAATCGACTTCCTGTGCGATAAGAAAAAGCTGGGACAGATCATCGACCGCTGCTACCGGATCCACGGAAACACCGGGACGGCCATCATGCTGGACTATATCAAAGACATGGGCTTCCACTATTCCACAAGAGCAGCCATTACCATTGGTATTTCCGACATGGAGATCCCAGAAGCAAAACAGGGGATCATTGAAGAATCGGAAAAAATGGTTGACAAATATGAAAAAGCCTTCCGTAAAGGACTTGTTTCCAACCAGGAACGATATGAGAAGGTTATCGAGATTTGGAACAAGACGACCGACGATGTGGCCGACGCTCTGATGGACTCCCTGGGTTCTTTGAACAATCTGTTCATCATGGCCCATTCAGGAGCTCGAGGCAGCAAGAACCAGATCAGACAGATCGGCGGTATGCGTGGTCTGATGGCCAACGCCACAGGTAAAACCATCGAAATGCCGATCAAAGCCAACTTCCGTGAAGGGCTGTCCGTACTGGAATACTTTATTTCCTCCAACGGCGCCAGAAAGGGTCTGGCCGATACGGCGCTGAGAACGGCTGACTCCGGTTACCTGACAAGACGACTTGTTGACGTTTCCCATAACGTCATTGTCCGCGAATTTGACTGCGGCACAGACGAAGGTATCGAAGTAAGAGCCTTCACAGACGGCAAGGAAGTAATCGAATCGCTGAAACTGCGTATCATCGGCAGAACCTCGCTTACGGATATCTATCATCCGGAAACTGGCGTGATGCTGGTGGAGCAGAATGAAGAGATCACAGAAGATCAGGCACAGGCCATCGAAGATGCGGGCATCAAATCCGTAGCCATTCGTTCGGTAATGACCTGCCACAGCAAGACGGGAATCTGCGCCAAGTGCTACGGCCGCAACCTGGCCACCGGCGAAGCGGTTAATATCGGTGAGGCGGTCGGCATCACAGCCGCCCAGTCCATCGGAGAACCGGGTACCCAGCTGACCATGAGAACGTTCCACACTGGCGGTGTAGCGGGTTCCGACATTACCCACGGTCTGCCTAGAGTTGAGGAGCTGTTCGAAGCCAGAAAGCCGAAAGGTCTGGCCGAAATCTGCGAAGCGGACGGCACGGTGGTTTCCATCGAAGCCAGAAAAGACAACAAGACGCTGGTTAAAGTCCGCGGCGAAGAGGAACGGGAATATATCGTGCCTTACGGCGCCAGACTCAATGTGAAAGAAGGCGACTATGTGCTGGCAGGACAGAATATTACCAGAGGACCGCTGGATCCGAAGGATATCTTAAGGCTCAACGGCGTAGAGGGTGTATATCAGTACCTGCTCAAGGAAGTGCAGCGAGTGTATAAGCAACAGGGTGTAGATATCAACGACAAGCATGTAGAAGTAATCGTAAGTCAGATGCTTTCCAAGTGCAAGATCACCGATGCGGGTGAAACCAAGCTGCTCCCGGGAGGACAGTACAGCAAGCATGAGATCGAGGAGGCCAATGCGGCGCTTTCGGAGGATCAGGAACCGGCTAAATACGAAAGGATTCTTCTTGGTATTACCAAGGCCTCCTTGGCAACCAATTCCTTCCTGTCTGCGGCATCCTTCCAGGAAACCACAAGAGTGCTGACCGACGCGGCGATCAAGGGTAAAAACGATAAGCTGCTTGGTCTTAAGGAAAACGTTATCATTGGTAAACTTATCCCTGCGGGAACCGGTATGAAACGTTATAAGAATATCGACCTGGATTATGGTGTAAATACAGCTCTCATGGAGGCCTATACGGCGATGATGGCTGAGCAGGAAGAAGAGGATGATGATTTTCTGGCAGAAGCTCCGGAAATGGAGGCTGTAAGCCGTCAGCCGGAAATCGAAGTCGACGAAATTGAAGCCGATATCGAAGAAATCTTTGAGCTGGAGGATGATGCTGATCTGGAACTGGCAGATGCCGACGCAGAAGTAGCTCAGGCGCCGATTCAAGGAGAATCTTCCGAGATCATCGAGTTTGATGAAGAATAAAAAAGTTTCCTTCGGAAACGTTATTCGCGCTTCGCGCTCACTTTCACAAGGTAAACTTTTTTGAAATACAGGAAATGCTACGCAATGGATATTTTCTGTATTATAAAAAATATTTGAATTAAATTGACTTTTTGTGGAAACCTATGATAGAATTAACTTCGGTCTCGGGCTTGACAAAGCCCGAGATTCGAGTGCATAAAAAGATTTTAAGCTCAAATCGAGTTTGAAATAGACAAACAGGCTGCGGACAGCAGCGCAAGAAAGGAGAAAAGAATGCCTACTATCAACCAATTAGTACGTCAGGGCAGAACCAGCAGCGTGAAAAAGTCAACTGCACCGGCTCTGGGTAAGGGTATGAACTCCATTAGAAGAGTTCCGACCAACGTTAATTCACCTCAGAAAAGAGGCGTATGTACGTCTGTAAAGACCGTTACCCCGAAAAAGCCGAATTCAGCTCTTAGAAAAGTTGCAAGGGTTCGTCTTACGAATGGTATCGAAGTAACAGCCTATATTCCTGGTATCGGCCACAACCTGCAGGAACATAGTGTTGTACTCATCAGAGGCGGAAGAGTTAAGGACCTGCCAGGTGTAAGATATCACATCGTTCGCGGTACACTTGACACTGCTGGCGTAGCAGACAGAGGCAAAGCCCGTTCCAAATACGGCGCTAAACGCCCTAAGAAGTAGTAATCGGGAAATAAAGCGTGTTCTTGATCATAGATTTATGTATACGATGAAATCCATGCGCTCACTTAGTTCGCTGGGATTTCTAGCATAAACTTTGTCTTGCAGCTTGCTAACGCTTGCTGGACAGACTATTATGTCATGAGCGCCGCGGGAGTTTCGGCGGGATAAGGCTGATACTCTCGAGTACCGAAAGCACACTTGCCCGTTTTCAATTCGAGTATTCAGGAAAGCGGGGAGAGTAATTTTCCACGAGACCGTGGAAAGTGAAGTAATATGGCAAGGAGGGAAGAGAAGTGCCAAGAAAAGGAAACGTACCAAAGCGTGAAGTGCTTCCAGATCCAGTATACGGAAGTGTCGTTGTAGCAAAGCTGATCAACAGCATCATGTTAGACGGCAAAAAAGGAACAGCCCAGGCGATCGTTTACGGTGCCTTCAAACAGGTAGAAGAAACGACTGGCGAAAATCCATTGGAAGTATTTGAAAAAGCAATGAACAACATCATGCCGGTTCTGGAAGTAAAAGCCAGACGTGTCGGCGGTGCCAACTATCAGGTACCGGTAGAAGTAAGACCGGAAAGACGTCAGACCCTGGGACTGAGATGGCTGACAAAATACACCAGAGCCAGAGGCGAAAAGACAATGGCCGACAGACTGGCCAAAGAACTGATCGATGCATCCAATAATGCGGGCGCATCCGTGAAGAAAAAAGAAGATACGCATAAGATGGCAGAAGCCAATAAGGCCTTTGCTCACTACAGATGGTAATGCGTAAAAACAGGTAGAAGGGAGGATATGATGCCTAGAAGTTTTCCATTAGAAAAAACTAGAAATATTGGGATTATGGCGCACATTGACGCCGGTAAGACCACAACCACAGAACGAATTCTTTTCTATACAGGAAGAACGCACAAACTCGGCGAAACGCATGAAGGCGCCGCCACAATGGACTGGATGGAACAGGAACAGGAACGTGGTATCACTATCACCTCTGCTGCTACTACAGCACAATGGAAAGACGTTAGAATCAATATTATCGATACACCGGGACACGTGGACTTCACCGTTGAGGTAGAGCGATCCCTGCGAGTACTGGACGGAGCGGTTACTGTACTTTGCGCCAAGGGCGGGGTTGAGCCCCAGTCCGAAACTGTTTGGAGACAGGCGGAAAAGTACGGTGTTCCGAGAATGATCTTCGTCAACAAAATGGACATCATGGGAGCTGACTTTTTCAGAGTCGTAGACATGGTAAAAAACAGACTGAAGGCCAATGCAGTGCCTATTCAGCTGCCAATCGGTGCCCAGGAAGATTTTATTGGGATTATCGACTTAGTAGAGATGAAAGCAGAGATATACAAAGACGACTTAGGAAAGGAATTTGCTGTTGAGGAAATTCCGGAAGACCTGAAAGATACTGCTCAGGAATGGAGAGACAAGCTGGTGGAATCCGTTGCCGAAACGGATGAGGAGCTGATGATGAAATTCCTGGAGGGCGAAGAACTGACAAAGAAAGAAATCAAAGACGCCATCAGAGTGCAGACTCTGGCCGGCGAAATGATTCCTGTAACTTGCGGTTCCGCTTACAGAAACAAAGGTGTTCAGATGATGCTGGATGCTGTTGTGGATTATATGCCTTCTCCGCTGGACATTCCGCCGATCAAGGGAATTGTTCCAGGAAAAGAAGAGGAAGAAGAACGGCCTGCTGATGATAAAGGTCCGTTTTCTGCTCTGGCATTTAAGATCATGGCCGACCCGTTTGTGGGAAAACTGGCCTTCTTTAGAGTGTACTCCGGCAGTCTCAAAGCGGGCTCCCACATTTACAACTCAACGAAGGGCAAGAAAGAAAGAATTGGCAGAATCCTGCAGATGCACGCCAACAAGAGGGAAGAAATCGAAGAGGTTTATTCCGGAGACATTGCAGCTGCAGTAGGATTGAAAGATACTACGACAGGGGATACTCTGTGTGATGATAAACATGAGATCATCCTCGAATCTATGGAATTCCCCGATCCGGTAATTGAAATCGCCATTGAGCCGAAGACAAAGGCCGGTCAGGAAAAAATGGGTATCGCGCTTGCAAAGCTTGCGGAAGAAGACCCGACTTTCAAGACTTATACCAACGAAGATACCGGTCAGACCATCATCGCGGGTATGGGTGAACTTCACCTTGAAATCATCGTAGACAGACTGCTGCGTGAATTCAAAGTAGAGGCCAACGTAGGTAAGCCACAGGTATCCTACAAAGAAACGATTTCACAGCCTGCTGATGTTGACCATAAGTATGCGAAGCAGTCCGGCGGCCGTGGACAGTATGGACATGTTAAAATCAGAATTAACCCGAGAGAACCGGGCGAAGGCTTCGAGTTTACCAATGCAATTGTGGGCGGTGCGATTCCGAAGGAATACATCGGCAAAATTGAAGAAGGTATTAAGGAAGCGATGCAGACAGGTCCGATTGCCGGCTATCAGGTTGTTGACGTTGGCGTTGAACTTTATGATGGATCCTATCATGAAGTCGATTCCTCTGAAATGGCCTTCAAGATTGCCGCTTCCATGGCATTCAGAGAAGCCTGCAAGAAAGCGAAACCTGTACTCCTTGAGCCGATTTTCAAAGTTGAGGTTACAGTTCCGGATGAATACATGGGCGACGTAATCGGAGACATCAGTTCAAGAAGAGGCAGAATCGAAGGGTCTGACATGAACAACGGCGCAGTTGCGGTAAGAGGTTATGTGCCCCTTTCCGAAATGTTCGGTTATGCGACAGACCTGCGTTCAAAGACACAGGGCAGAGGCGTTTATGTTATGCAGTTCGACCACTTTGAGAAACTGCCCGATAACTTGGTGGAATCCATCAATAAATAACCTTTCTTCCACGAAAACGGCATGGCCGTGGGAAGAAGGGATTGCGATCCGCCAGGTGCGGGTCGAGAGAAAGGAGAATAAAAATGGCAAAGGCAAAGTTTGAAAGAAACAAACCACATATCAATATCGGAACCATTGGACACGTAGACCATGGTAAGACAACTCTGACGGCAGCGATCACAACGACCCTGCAGCAGAGATACCAGCTGGGTGAAAAGGTAGCTTTCGACCAGATCGATAAAGCTCCGGAAGAAAAAGAAAGAGGAATCACCATCGCGACCGCTCACGTAGAGTATGAAACACCCAACAGACACTACGCGCACGTAGACTGCCCGGGACATGCGGACTATGTAAAGAACATGATCACAGGAGCAGCTCAGATGGACGGAGCGATCCTGGTAGTAGCAGCGACCGACGGACCAATGCCTCAGACAAGAGAACACATCCTGCTGTCGAGACAGGTAGGCGTACCATATATCATCGTATTCCTGAACAAATGCGACATGGTAGATGACGAAGAACTGCTGGATCTGGTAGAAATGGAAGTAAGAGAACTGCTGGACGAATACGAATTCCCAGGAGACGACACACCGATCATCAGAGGATCGGCGCTGGGCGCGCTGGAAGATCCTGCCGGCCCATGGGGAGACAAGATCGTGGAACTGTTCGAAGCAGTAGACAGCTATATTCCGGAACCGGAAAGAGATAACGACAAACCGTTCATCATGCCGGTCGAGGACGTATTCTCCATCACAGGCCGTGGAACAGTAGCAACCGGAAGAGTCGAAAGAGGCTGCCTGAAGGTGGGAGAAGAAGTAGAAATCGTAGGACTGACCGAAGAAAAGAGAAAGGTCGTCGTAACGGGAATCGAAATGTTCAGAAAGCTGCTGGACGTAGCGGAGACCGGAGACAACATCGGAGCGCTCTTAAGAGGCGTGCAGAGAGATGAAATCGAAAGAGGGCAGGTACTGTCCGCACCGGGAACGATTCACCCGCACACAAAGTTCAAAGGCGAAGTATACGTGCTGAAGAAGGAAGAGGGCGGAAGACATACACCGTTCTTCAACGGATACAGACCGCAGTTCTATTTCAGAACAACGGACGTAACGGGAGATCTGCAGCTGCCAGAAGGAACAGAAATGTGCATGCCTGGAGATAACATCACCATGACAATCGAGCTGATCACACCGATCGCGATCGAAGAAGGACTGAGATTCGCCATCAGAGAAGGCGGAAGAACAGTCGGTTCCGGCGTCGTATCCGAGATCATCGAGTAATTAAAGATTGATATTAAAAAAGACCACCGGTTATCGGCGGTCTTTTTTTGCATTATTGCTTTTATTTATCATTTACACGGAAAGTTCAATAAGGAGAATACTATGAAGCGTAAAAAATGGATCGCGATATTATTGTGTCTCAGCCTGCTTTTGATCCCGGCAGCTGCATATGCGGAAAGCCAGAAGGATAGCGCTGCGACAGAGAGCAGCAACTCGTCGGAAGCGATGGATCCGGCAGAAAACACCACGGTAGAAGCAACAACGGAAGAATCCGCAGTGTCGCCTTCTGAAAAGGCGGGGGGGGGGGTATAGTATAGAAGAGGAAACCGCTGCCAAAGACACCATTGCCTTTTCCCAGCAAAAAGCCGCCGTCCCGTCCGCAGCCCAAGCCGCATGGGAATAACAGTAAGCGGAGTGGAAAATCAAGACTGGGTTGCGGAGGCGAATCCGGACACAAACAAGATTGACCCCCTCACCCCGGAAACGTGGCACAAGATAAAAATAAAAAGCAATCAGCTGACGGTTAGTGGGACTACTACGGATTACGTCATAATTCAGTTGAAAACAATGTGGAGTCCATAACCCTTAACGCCCTGCAGCAGGGAGATAAAGAGAATATCCATAAAAAGCCGAAAACACACTTGCATTTAATAATGATCATGTTACGGTTGGATTGATCTATGCCGCCCAACCCCTTTCCATAAAAGCAAAGTCCGTTATTACAGCAGGAACGACCGAGGAAATAAGGAATCAGGACGTGCTGGGAAGTATTGTTCCGAATCTGAAGGATTATCAAGACATTATTACTTCAGAACGAGAGATGCAACGCAGTTATAAATACGCCACAAGGCCCAGGGCAGGTAGGATACTGCAACCACCCCGCAGTCGGTGGAAGGTCTCGAACTGTTATACTTGGACCTGCTTCTAGTGGTTTTGCCATGGTTATGGAAGCTACGCTAGACTACCCAAAATCGACCGAACCGACCGGAGAATCGACCGGACCGACGACCCCCAACTGATCAGTCTGATCCCACTAATGCGACTGGCCCAACTAACACGACTGGCCAGATCGATCCGACCGAACCAGCCGCTCCGACTGACCGGATTGATCCGTCCAAAACCGCTGGATCTTCGGACAAGACTGCCGCTGAGACCTCTTCCACGCAGACGGGAGACTCCGGATTGTCTCTATGGATCTATCTGACTCTGATGTTGTCAGGTGTTGTGCTCGTGGCCTTTTTGTAAAGGTCATCAATGTCAATTACAAACAGGGAGCTGAAATTCTGGAGCGCTGTAAGGTTTTGAACGAATACAGCAGATTCATATACCTGGTACGGAAAAACTGGGAGAAAACGAATGACCTGGAAGCTGCCATCAAACAATCCATAGACACCTGTATTGAGGAAGGAGTCTTACGAGATTTTCTAAAGAAGAACGGTGGTGATGTTATGAGTTTTTTGTATGATGAACTGAGCAGAGAAGAGTGCGAAACGATTCGGGAGCAGGACGGCTATCAGAAGGGGTTATCGGAAGGCTTCGACGAAGGAATCGAACAGGGTATTGCAGCCCTGACAGAGCTCTGCCAGGATATGGAGCTTTCCAGAGCGGAAACGAAAGCCCGGATAGCGCAGAAGTTTTCCTTGTCGGAAGAAAAAGCTGAAAACTATATACAGCAATACTGGACTGAGTATCCAGGCAAATGATTCATTTGCCTGGATACGAGTCTTAGCCATTATAAGGCAGCCAATACTTCAAAATCCAGCGTGCCGCGTTCGGCGCCGTTTACAATCAGGGTGACCGAATGGATGCCTGGGTAGTGTTTCCTCGTACTTTTATCTGCAAAGGAATGGGATTTTGTGTAAGACTTCTTTCCATCGGCCTTGAAGGTAAGCTGGGATATTTGGAATATCTTACGATTTCGCCTGCCGCTTGATTTTACATAATCAATGCCATATTCCAGCCGCACCTTAGCTGCTTTTTTTGTCTCAATTTCAAAGGAAAAGATCATATCCGCCCCAATGGAAACAGATGCACTTACCAGCGAAAAGCCGTAAACCTTCACACAATCGGCATCTGCAAACCCTAAAAGGTCAAACACATCCCGGCGGCCCTTTTTTAGAAGCGTTCTGCATCCATGCCTTACAATCCAATCAGTGCCCTTGTCTTTGCCGTACCAGTCCCGAGCGATTTTTACCACAAGGTCAGGATGTGTTTTAGAGATATCGTTTAGATTGTTGGCTACACTTTTACGGACATACGGCGATGGGTCAGCTTTCAGCAGCTCTAAAATACAAAGAACTGGAACTGGGTTTTTTTGAAAACTGGGCAGGGCTTGTCCCCAAGGCAGCCTGGGGCGGCATCCCTCGCTGGCAAGCCGCCGGACATGTTCGTTGTCATCCTTAGCCCAGGCGGCCATCTGCGCCATCATGCGTTCTTCATCATTGAGAATGAAGGCTCTTACAGCAAATTCGGCAGAAGCGTACTGGGTATACCTTGCCAAAGCAGCCATAGAGACATCCCAATTTTCTTGATCCTGCCCGTAAAGCTCAACAAAGCCCGGAAAGAAAAAGGCAAATCCGTCCAAGGAAATTTCATAATTTCGTATCACTTGATTGATGATCTGAATCGCCCTTTTATAGTCAGCCGGCAAGTATTTCCCCAAATTCATACTAATCTGCATAATCCGCTGCTTGAATTCTAAACAGTCCCACGCTTTGTCCATCGTTGAATTCAAAAACGCTTCTGCCGGAAATTCATCATAGACCGTTTGAATCTCCAGTGCAAGCTTGTATAGCGATTCGTGATTAAACCTGTCTTTATATAAACCCGCCATATCCTTCTCCTTTGAATTTTATTTTACCGAGAGCCCTTCAACACTAGCGGTTTCATTTTAATATTAGCCCATGGAAATGTCAAACAACGCATTTCCTCTCATGCGGCTGTTATGAAACCGGCTTGCCCGCTGGCGCCGTTCAGGAATCTTTTTCATCAGTACAGGCTTGCAAGGCACAACAAAGAAGTGGATCGCCATATTATTATGTCTCAGCTTGCTTTTGATCCCGTAGATCCGTATATATATTTTAATAAAAGGACGCTCAACGATCCAGATGGTGATCGAACCTTGTGGCCCTTTCATATTAACGATGAGCTTATTTTAGGCACCTACACCTTCATACAAACACCGGAAAACGGGAAGATAGGCCCGCTTGATCCCCCGGATACGGTACTCTTGGGATCCTCAGATTGTGCCCAAGACAGGGCGGAAAGAAGGAACCTATAAGGCGGCCGTTACAGCGTCCGGGGACAGGGATCAGCAGACCCCTAAAACCGGCGATGAGAGGGCGTCAATGGGCTGGGAAGTATTGCTGGCGATCCTTTCCCTTATGATAGGAAGCGCAGTCATATTGGGATACAGGAGGGGAGTTGGAAGCGAACATAAGTAGAAATTTACGGGCCTTGGGCATCTGGTGAAATTCTGGACGCCGCGAGGCCCGTTTTCCCTTTGCTGAAAGCAACCCTATCTAGAATAAAAAGCCGCAGATTAAAAATCCGATGGCAGCGAAGACGCCGGCCAACAGGCCGAAAGGCATCTGTGTAAAAGCATGACGGAAGTTATCGCATCCGCAGGCCGAAGACGTGAGGATGGTGGCATCGGAATAGAAGCAGCAATGACTTCCCAGAACTCCGGCGGAGAGAACTGCGCCGACAGCCAGAGCCATGTTGACGTCCAGTTGCTGCGCCAGAGGAATGACGATTGGCAGGGCGATGATATACATGCCCCAGTTGGTACCGGTTATGAATTCGGTTACAGCCAGGGCCATGAAAATAATGAACGGCATCAGGGCCGGGGTCATAATCTTCGCCGCAGAGCTGATTACATAGGCAGTGAAGCCGATCTGGTCATTGACTTCGGCAAACAAGAAGGCGAGCACCATCAGCATCAGGGGTAGGATCATGCTTTGAATTCCCTTGACGCAGGTATCGGCAAAATCCATGGCCGACATGATGCCCTGCAGCAAATAAAGGATAAACATAAATACGAGGGTGCAGAGAACCCCCATCTGCATATCGACATCGAAGATGATGGTGGAACCCACTAAAACGATGATGGGCAGGAAAAGATTGATCATTCTCGGATTAGCCGGCATTTCAATATCCCCAGCATTGGCGTGGATATCGATTTTTTCCGACCCCGGAGGCGCCAGAGGTCCACCTTCAGCAACACGTTTTTCCGCGCCTTTCATAGGACCGAATATGGGTACGATGCCAAAGACAACCAGCGGAACCAGCAGAGCTGCCGCCCAGCCGTAAAAGTTAAAAGGTATCGTATAAATAAAATAGATAAGGCCGTCTCCCTTGGGTGCCCAGCCGTTGGTTTCCAACAGCCTTCCGCAGAACACCGCCCAAGTGGAAATGGGGATCAGTACGCACAGCGGCGCGGCGGTGGAGCTGACAACATAGGATAAAAACTCACGGGGAACCTTATGCTTATCCGTGAGGGAAGTCATACAGGAACCTACGGTCAGGGAATTGAGATAGTCATCGATAAAGATAACCACGCCCAGCAGCCAGGTCCACATGAGTGCGGACTTTCTGCTCTTGGCTTTGGTGGCTGCCCACTCGCCGAAGGCAAAGGCGCCGCCGGACCGTTCGATAAGGCTGATAATACTGCCCATGAGGCCGCAGACGATAATCAGCCAGGCGATATCTTCGGCCATCATCACGTTGAGCAGAGAATCGCTGAAGGTACTCAGCAGATTGCCGCCTTCCGAAACCATGATAAAACCCATGATGGAAGCTAGAACCAGCGATTCCAGGATACGTTTGGTCGCAAAGATATAGATGACCAGGAATAACGCCGGGATCAGTGACCAGGCTCCCAGCTGGGAAGGATCGTCTGGTATGAAAAGTTTGGTTACGATATAAGTAATAAGGATGACGAGCACCACTGCGATCAAGGAACGCAAGGGTTTGAAGTTGTAGGCTTCCGCCTTTAGTTTGTCAGTCATGTTTCACTCCTTTCTTTGATATAAAAATAACAATTAAAAAAACCAACGCAAATCACTTTGCATTGGTTTTAATAAACGAACAGAAAACAGACTGTTTTTTCATTAACCTTTCCAATGAAATATCAGCTTATGAATATCTTGTTTCACGTCAATGGCGATTTCAGATACTTCCACATCCATGTTTAAGCAATCTGCGATCAGCCTCCGTATTTCGTCGCCTTTTATGGAGAAAAATAATTGCCTGTTCTGTTTAATTATAGCAATATTCTGAAAATTGTCAAGTAACGTTTTTTCATAAGGAGTCAAAACGCCTACTGCGGTCAGTTCCAGGCAGTTATCGGAAATCAGTACTTTAACGTCTAAAGGTCCCTTTCCGGTGGCGGCTTTTAAGAAGGATGAAAATTCTTTTTTGATGGAGGATTCAAATTCTTTTTTATGGGACAGAACGGTGGGAGGAAGAGCGTGATCCGCACTGCAGCGCTGTTCCACTTCCCCGGCCATCAATGCCAGCTCATCCATCAATGCCGACAGATCCAGGGGCTTGACGATATACTTGTCGATGCCCACATCCACGGCATCCAAAATGACCTTCGATTCGCTGACCGCTGTGGTGATAATTACAAAGGGCTTATGGCCGGCAGCCTTAATCTGCCGGATCATTTCGACCCCGCCCATATTGGGCATAAAGAGATCCGCAATAATGATTTCCGGCTGGTAAGTTTGAAAAAGGCTCAAGCCTTCTGCGCCGTCTCTAGCGGTAAACAAGCGGCCTACACGCCGTTTCAGCATGGATGCCAGAGCATCTCTGGCATTGTCATCGTCTTCTACATAGAGGACTTTTACCTTTTCCAAGGGCGTGTTTTCATGCATGGTTATTTCCCCCCTTCCGTAGGTATTTCGATAATACAGCTGACCCCGCCGCCGCCGTTTATGAGGCGGATGGTGCCGTTCATACGCTTTTCGATAATGATTCTTGAAATATAGAGGCCAAGTCCAGTGCCTTGGTCGGAGGACTTGGTGGTATAGTATTGATCGAAGAGTTTGGCAAGCTGCTCGTCTGGAATCGGGTCGCCCGCATTAAAGATTTCCAGCTGAGTATGGTGGGCTCCTTGGTGCATACAAGTGTGGATGGATATGCGTATGCGGCGGTCTTCAGGACCACTTTCCAGGATCGCATCGCGGGCGTTATTTAAAATATTAAAGAGCACGTGGGAGCATTCGTTGGCATTCCCATAAGCATAATACGTCTGCTTTGCATCAAAATCCACAGTAATGTTATTTCTGCGCAAGCTTTCTTCCATCAGGGAAAGAGCTAGGGCGATGCACTTGTTAAGCTCAAAAGAGCAGTTTTTAGCAGGAGGCTTGAGAAACTGGGTGAAATCGGTGATGGTCCGCGCCATGGTTTTGGTGATGGTTTCGATTTTATCGGCGGCAGCGGTCATGGTTTCTTTGTCCAGGGCGTCATAATTATAGGCGTCCAGCAAATTTTCAATGATCAAGTGGATGCTGTTGAGGGGCTGCTTCCATTGATGGGTTATATTGCCCATCATTTCGCCGATTTTCGCTTGCCTTGCTTGATAGACCAGCAAAACGTCTTTTTCGTAGTTCTCCTTTTCCAAGAGCAGCTGCTTTTCTTCAATTGGTTTGGAAAAGGCTCGGGAAAAGAAAACGGCTAAAATGATAATCACTGTCAGTGTAATGATGAAAATGATAAGAAAGGCATTTTTTAGCTGGTCAATAGCATGGTAGGATTCGGACTGGGGCTGTACTGTAGCTAGCATCCACCCGTTGGAAAGGGGAGCATAGGCCACCATCATCTTTTCACCGGCAGTAAATTCGGATACGGATGCCTGACCTGCCTTAATTAAGCTTTGCGCTTTTGGATTTTTTGGTGCAATAATAGGATTGCCTTTCTCATCAAGAAGAAAGGCATAACCGCGGGGATAAAGCTTCATGGAGCTGACCAAATCCAAAGTCGTATCTGTAGTAATGTCAGCTCCCGCCACACCGACAAATTGTCCGTTTATGCAGATGGCTCTGGAGTAAGAAAGGACACTGAGACTTACATCCCGATCGTAATAGGGGCCGGTCCAGGATGGGGAACCGGTTTCTTGGGGTTTGAAGAAGTAAGCCATGTCCTCGTCGTATGGCAGAGAAAAATTCCTTTTATTAGCGGCAAAATCTGCAGCAATATAAGTGATCTGGCCGTCCATCCGAGCGTACCATACTTCATCGTTACGGGATGTAAACTCTGGGTTATATGTGACGTAAAGGCCGTGGGCCAGCTGAGTGGCAGAGAGGCTATTTTTAATAATCCTTTTTAAATCGCGGTTAAAAGACTTTACATATTGCGGGTTGCTGCGGCCCTTTTTTGCATCAAAAGCAGCCGTAACCGTGCCGGTCAAAGAATCGACCAGTCCTTCGATATGGCTAAATTTGGAACTGAGCCCATTGGCCTGTTCTTTCGTTGATGCCAGGAGCTGGGTCCTGGTTTCATCCTCCAGCAAAGAGGAACTTCGATAAAGGGTCGCAGCACCGATGATCAGACTGACGGACAATGATATTAAAATAATGGTAAGAATGAGTCTTGCAGTTATACTTTTCATATTGTCATTATAGCAGTTTATCTGAACCTGGGGAAGATTTGTTTTGGCGGACACCGCTGGAATAGGGGAGGGGCTGTCCTTGTGATACTGGAATGTGCCTGGCAAAGCCTTTCCCGCAGTAAAACATTGTGCCGTCTGCTTGACGAACCCATAAAAGTGTACTAAACTAAGGAATAGCAAAGCATTGAGGAGAAGTGAGAATATGAATACATTGACAATCGGAGATCTGGTTTTGGGTAAAGGAATGCCGAAAATCTGTATACCTCTTACCGGGTTCAGCCAGAACGAGATATTAAAAGAAGCTGAGTTGACAGAAACGTTGCCGTGCCAGCTGGTAGAGTGGCGGGCTGATTATATGCTGAGCAAGATGAAAGAGGAAACTCCCCAGAGGCAGGGCGAAAAACTCAAGCAGGTGCTGGGCTATTTGCGCATTGCCCTCGACGTACCAATCATCTTTACCATCCGTACGGAAAAAGAAGGCGGGATGGTGAAGATGGATAAAGAGGACTATTTTAAGATCAACGAGCTGATCGCAGAAGGCGGGATGGCGGATTTTATGGATATAGAGACATTCGACGCACCGGGGCAGGTAGACGAAGAGCGAATTCGCGATTTCATTTTTTATGCCCATAAAAATGGATCGAGAGTGCTGCTTTCCAATCATGATTTTGAGAAGACACCTGATTTGGAGGAAATGCTGGCAAGGTTTTTTGTTATGCAGGAATTGGGAGCAGACATGATGAAACTTGCAGTCATGCCAGAGTCAGAAAGTGATGTGTTCAGCCTACTGGAAGTTGCGGCGTTGATGCGGGATACATATGCAGAAATTCCGTTTATCGCATTATCCATGGGAGAGCTGGGAGCTACTACCAGAATCTGCGGCGGCGAGTTCGGCTCGGTAATTACCTTTGCGGCCGGACAGAAGGTTTCTGCTCCTGGACAACTGGATGCCAACGCCCTGCATGAATTCCTCGTGCAATATTACTGATGCACATAGGAATTTCCTATGATATAATAGTGCGGGTGCACGGCAGATTTTAGGGAGAGGATGGATATGAAAAAGAGAGCGGTTCTTTTTTTTCTGCTTGCAGCCGTGCTGATGCTGGCAGCCTGCGGAAAAGATCCGGTTGACATACAAAAAGAATACGTGGCGATGATGGAAAAGCCGGTATCTGAACATCAAATTGAAAAAGTAGAGGCATATTTAAAAGAAACTATTCCCAATATGAGTGAAGAAGCGGCAGATGAAATGCTGATCGAATATGAAGCCTATCTTTTCCCTTATTATGATGGAATGATCGATTATGACAAGATCTTGCAACTCTATGGATCCTACGCCAGCGACGATTATCGAAATCTATGCGCAATAAAGAATAAGGAACAGAAAAAACCGGCAACTAAGGCTGGAAAACTGACGATATCAAGACAGGAATTATGTAATAGAGCTGCAGAGGTAGAACACCTGATCCGCGGAGAAAAGGAGAAAAAGCCCATTCATCAGGATGCGGACGCGCTGTATAAAACGTATATAAAGCTGCTTCTTGCAGGCACTGCTGACAGCCCAAATTTTAATTTGAAAAGCGGCCGCTTTTCGGAAGATGCAGATAAGGTCTACCGGACCTATGCAGCAGAAAATCCGGATACGGTGCTTGCTGACATCCTCAGCCAATACTTGGAATATGTCAAGAACATGCACGGAACATTGGATTTGAAAAACGCGGAGGCGGTTAAAGCCTATTACAGCACCTGTACCTATCTGGAGGCAGAAGCAGGAAAGAGAGTAATGGAATAAATGAACAATATGATACAAATCGAAGATTTGGTATTTGAATATACGCGGGACGAAGATCAGAAGCATGTACGTGCCATTAAAGGAGTCTCTCTGTCAATTGAAAGAGGCAGCTTTACGGCCATCATCGGTAAAAATGGTTCTGGGAAATCCACCCTGGCAAAGAATATCAACGCCTTGCTGCTGCCCAGCAGCGGGGCTGTTTATGTTAACGGTTATGATACGAGAAAAGAAGAGAACATTTGGGATGTTCGACAGAGCGCGGCCATGGTATTTCAGAATCCGGACAATCAGATCGTATCGTCCATCGTTGAAGATGACGTGGCTTTTGGTCCGGAAAACCTGGGTGTACCTCCAGGCGAGATTCGAATACGGGTCGACCATTCTCTGAAGGCAGTAAATATGTACCAGCATAGAAAAAAGGCTCCCCACCTGCTGTCGGGCGGACAGAAACAGCGGATTGCCATTGCCGGCGCTATCGCAATGAAGCCCGACTGCATTGTCTTTGATGAGCCTACTGCCATGCTGGATCCCAAGGGGCGCAGTGAAGTAATGTCTATTATTAAGGGCTTGCATGAAGAAGGGATTACTGTTGTTTTAATTACCCACTTTATGGAGGAAGCTGCTGAGGCAGAACGGATTGTAATTATGGACCAAGGAAAAATCGCCTTGGACGGCACTCCCAGGGAGGTGTTTTCCCGGGGCGACGAGATTCGGGCAATGAACCTGGATGTGCCTTTAACCATCGAACTATGTCATCGGCTGCGAAAGCGAGGCATTGCAGTGCCGGAAAATATCATCAATATGGAAGAAATGGTTGAATTCTTATGTCAATACAAGTAAAACATTTAACACATATCTATAGTGAAGGCATGCCCCATCAGTCTATCGCACTGGAGGATGTGACCTTTAGTGCTGAGGACGGCCAATTTGTCGGCATTATTGGACATACGGGATCGGGAAAATCTACCTTGGTTCAGCATTTGAACGGGCTGCTTAAACCGAAGTCCGGAACCATTGTTGTCAGTGGAACCGATATTACGGGGGAAGGTGTGGTGATGCGGGACATTCGCAAGAAGATTGGGCTGGTTTTCCAGTATCCGGAATACCAGTTGTTTGAAGAGACTGTGGAGAAGGATGTGGCTTTCGGGCCTCTTAATCTGGGTCTGAATGAAGACGAGGTAAAGGCCCGGGTCCGCGAAGCGCTTCTTTTGGTAGGTCTTGATTATGATGAAATTCATGAGCGGTCTCCATTCGATTTGTCAGGAGGGCAGAAGCGGCGTGTTGCCATTGCCGGGGTCATTGCCATGAAGCCGGAAGTCTTGATTCTGGACGAGCCGACAGCGGGTCTGGATCCAAAGGCTCACCAGGATGTGCTGCAGATGATCGAGACGATTCATACCCATGAGAAAAATATTATATTTCTAGTATCCCATAACATGAACGATATTGCCCGCATGGCTGATAAAATTTTGGTGATGGACAGCGGCCGGCTGGTGATGCAGGGGACTCCGGAGGAAGTATTTTCTAGAGAAGAAGAGCTGACTTCAATGGGGCTTGCACTGCCGGAATCTGCTCAACTGATGAAACTGGCCAAGCAAAAGAATTTGCCTTTTACAGGGAGTTTTCTTCGCATGGAAGACGCGGAAGAAGCACTATATCAATTTTTAAAAAAGGAATCGTTTAAATGATAAGAGATATTACACTGGGGCAGTATTACCCAGGTGAATCCTGGATCCACAGGTTGGATCCCAGGGTCAAAATTATAGTTACATTAGCTTATATTGTCGCCCTCTTTGTGGTGACGGATTTCTGGGGGCTTCTGATTGCGGTGGTGGTATTGGGCATTGTGATTGCCGTTTCGAGGGTGCCGCTTAAATTCATGCTCAAAGGTTTGAAACCCATATTTTTGATTATTTTATTCACCTTTGTGCTGAATATGTTTATGATACCAGGAAAGGTCATAGCCCATATCTGGATTCTGACGATTACTGAGGAAGGCTTAAATACCGCCTTTTTTATGGCAGCGAGGTTGATTTTGCTGATTATAGGCTCGTCCCTTCTGACGCTGACCACCAAACCCATCAGCCTTACCGATGGCATTGAAGCGCTGCTTTCTCCTTTAAAGCGGATTGGTGTCCCTGCTCATGAGCTGGCGATGATGATGACCATCGCCCTGCGATTTATTCCTACTCTGCTGGAGGAAACCGATAAGATTATGAAAGCGCAGCAGGCCAGAGGCGCCGATTTTGAAAGCGGCAATATCATCCGCCGGGCCAAAAGCCTGATTCCGCTGCTGGTGCCGTTGTTTATCAGTGCGTTTCGAATTGCTCAGGAATTAGCTATGGCGATGGAAGCCCGCTGCTACAGGGGTGGACAGCACCGCACCAGAATGAACGGAATGAAGCTTGGCAAGCGAGATTTGGCAGCCGCCATTTTGCTGATCGCTTTTCTGGCAGTGATTATTTTGGAAAGAGTATTGATAGGAAGATAAAGGATTGCAAGAAAATGAGACAGCGTAAAGCAAAAAATATGGAAGAACGTATGGCGGCTCTAAGTCATTACTTGATCGAGAAGCCGGAAACATACAAAGGAAATTGGACGTCAGCATTCGACCAGGAAGGCCCTCTTTATCTGGAGCTGGGCTGCGGAAAAGGCCAATTTCTGATTGGCCGCGCTCAATCATCTAAAGACGCCAATTTGATCGGTATTGAAGGGCAGGACAGCGTTCTGCTGCGGGCCCTCGAAAAAGTGGATGCGGCACAAATCGTCAATTTGCGATTTGTGCATATGTTCGTGCGCGATATCCGAGATCTCTTTGAAGAAGGAGAGCTTGCTGGTATTTATCTCAACTTCAGCGATCCTTGGCCCAAAGCACGTCATGCCAAACGGCGTCTTACCTATGGTGAATATTTAACCCGTTATAAACAGATCCTTGCAAAGGATGGCTTTATCGCTGTCAAAACAGACAACGACGGCCTCTTTGACTTCACAATAGAAGAAGCCCAGCGAATGGGCCTGGAAGTGAAGGAAATGACCAGGGATTTGCATGGCAGCAAGTATGAAGCAAGGGATGTTACCACGGAATATGAGGATAAGTTTCGGGCTGCCGGTAAAAAGATCAATTATATACTGCTGTAAACACAAATGAATAAAATGAAAGCCGGAAGCGGCCGGGCGTGAGCAAACAAGAAGCTCTACGCCCGGCTGCTTTTTTGTGGCCGCTGCTAGACAGCGATTGGTGCCATACTTCGGTTCTCCCATAGACAAAAAAACAGCTTGGCAAAATAAATTGTTTGAATTGTTAAAAACAGCCAAAATGTAACGTAGATGTAACAAATCGTGGTTACGATGTAACTATATTTAGCACGAACCAGGAGGAGAAAATGAAGAGGAAAAAGAAACGTACACGGCTTATCGCAATTTTAGCAGTCGTGATCATGGCCTTTATACAGGCGACGCCTGTATCCTTTGCGGAGCAAAACACCAATAGCGGCTCCAGCCAACAAATTACAGATGCCAGTAAAAAGGCACAGATCTATGAGAATGGTGACCTGAAGATAGACAAATATATTGAAGGCACTGATACGGAAAACAAGTTTCAAGTCACTCTAGATGTAACAACTACGGAAAAACTGGATGAAATTCCGACATCAGCAGATGCAGCTGTTGTACTCGTGATGGATACATCCAATAGCATGAGCGATGAGAAGATAGCCGGCAGTAAAAAGAGCCGTGCCGATGCGGCAGTAGATGCAGCAAAAAGCTTTATTGATGCATTTGGTACAGTAGAAGGCAGTTTAACTGAAAAACGGCTTATCAAGCTGGTCCAGTTTGGAAGCAATGCAAAAGTAAAAAACGGATGGAATTGGGAGAATGTGCTTTCTTCTAGCGGTAAAAAACGCAGTAAAGAAGATATCAATAGTCTCGATTGGTCGAATGGAGGTACCAATATTGAGGGCGGCCTTCAGCTGGCATATAATGTAATAAAAGCCGCTGATCAGGATGGTACGCTCGAGGGTATTAAAAATGTAAATGTAATTATGCTGACGGACGGGTGCCCCACCTATCATATTGCTGATGATGCATCACGAAATTCAACCGCTTATATAAAAGGGGCGCGTGGAGGCGGAAACCGCGCTTCCTGGAACGATCATAACTCAGTAACAAAAGATGGAGGTATCGCTCAGAAAATAAAAGAACTGAAAGTTAATGAGAGCCCGGTTTCTTTGTACTCGATCGCATTTGCTACTGGAAATGCTTCCTTCCAGCAGTCGCCAAGAGGCAACTATAAAAATCAGAACGTCTTTACCTGGCTCAGCGGATTTTCCAGTAAAGCGTTTAAATCGGACGATACGGAGGAATTGATTAACAATTTCAACGCAATCTTGACGCTGATCAAATTAGGCGCCGAGGCATGGTATGCGACAGATCCAATGGGGGAAAACATTCTTTATCTTGGAAAGTCCAGCCAGGGAGGCTCTCAAACCGAGAATGCCTTTACATATAATGAAAGCAAAAGACAGCTGACCTGGGATCTTAAGAACAGCCCGAGGACGGAACAGAAAGACGGGAGAAAAACGTATTACTCGTATACGTTGACCTATCCAATTGCACTGGATACAACTCAAAAAGGGTTCGAGTTCCAAAAATCAGTCGAAACAAACGGGTTGACGGACTTGGCTTACTTTATGTTCTCTAAGGTAAATGACGATCAGGTCCTCAGCAAATTAAACCATCAACAATTTGAAGTGCCCAAAATCCAAGGATTTTGCGGGGACTTCACTTTCAAAAAAGTAAAAGAGGATAAAAAGACGGCCTTACCGGGAGCGAACTTTCAATTAAGCGGCACTGCTTCAGGCAGCGAAAAAACCGTCATAATGAATGCTGCATCCGGCGAGGATGGTACTGTATCCTTTGACAAAATCCCTGCAGGAAATTATAAACTTAGTGAAACAACAGCACCGGAAGGTTATGAAGCGAGTTCGTCAAAGTATGATGTAAAAGTGGCTTATGGAAACGTAACCATTGAAGGAAAGCCAGCAGAAGAATTTACGGCTATCGCAAATACGCCAAAAAAAGTTCAGCTGAACGTTCATAAAACAATTAAACTGGAAGCCCAGGCGAATCCGAAGGATATTCCGGACACGCTTTGCTTTACCTTCAATCTGTATAAAAACGGCGGCAGCGCCGGAGAGCCAAAAGTCGAGGGCAATGCTCTGCAATCTTTGACAATCACGGCAAAAGAATTGAAAGAACAGGGATTGGCCTTGGAAAAAGCGTTTACAGATAAAGTTAAGTCAGGAGAGTACGTAATTATAGAGGATACGTCTAAGGTTCCTGCAGGGTGGGAATACGACACAAAAATGGTCGCGGTAACGGTTGCCGATGGAAAGGCGGTCTACAGCAGCGGAGGAAACAACTTTGAAAATAAATTCTACGGATTAACGGATATCACTGCGCAAAAAGAATGGAAATACAACGATTTCCAAGATAAAAAAACTCCAACCAGTGTTCAGTTTGAGCTGTGGCATAAGATCGGCACACAAGAGAGTAAGGTGGATATTACTGGAAATCCGGCCACTTTAAGACCGGACTCAAACGGAGAATGGAAGGCAAGCACTAAGGTGACCTGGGAGAACCTTCCCCAGTATTCAGTTGCACAAAACGGAATCGCTACAAAAATTCATTATTTTGTAAAGGAAATCAATATTGCAGATGATGATGCAGATCATTATGATTCCAATATAGATGACAGCGGGCTGAACGTTACCAATGAATATAAGAAGCCAGGCCCGACTCCCGAAATTTCCAAAAAAATTGAAATTGCGGGCGATGAAGCAGGTACGATTCCAAAGGAATTCTCTTTCCAATTCAAGCTGTATAAAGGAACACAAGAACTCGGTACTGCAGTGATCAGTAATGACACCGAAAAGCAAGAAGGTGTTTACGGCCCGGTAAAGTTTGTCGGTTCTGATAATAAACCCGTCAAATTGGCGAAGGGTGACTATATAATCCAAGAGACCGCTGCTGATGGGTGGGGAAAAGCCGATGACATAAGAGTCAAAGTTGATTCGTACGGCGATATTACCTACAATAATCAAAACAGCGTGACCGCTACCAACACATGGCTGGGTCTTAAAGATGTGACCGCCGAAAAAATTTGGTCGGATGGAAATGACCAGGATAAAGTAAGACCAGACAAAATTACGCTGGCGCTGAAAAAGGATGGCACGCTCATCGAAGACAGCAAGCAGGAAATTACAGTTGATGGGTCCAAAAACAAAGATGTTGCAGTATGGAAGAAGCTCCCGGTTTATCATCCGGATAAAACAAAGATTCATTATACAGTGGTCGAGTTCAACGGAGACAAGGAAGTGACTGACAGCTACGATGACGAGTATACAACCGTTTACAGCGGCCTTACAGTAACAAATACACATGTACCGGATAAAACTGCAGTAAAGGGCACGAAAATCTGGAAAGACGGGGAGGATTTATTTAAGACCAGACCGGACAGCGTTGAAGTAACACTCTTTGCTGACGGCGCTGCGACCAATCGAAAAACAAAGGTGACAAAAGAAAATAACTGGACATATGAATTCAAGGAACTGCCCGTGTATAAAGATGGTGTAAAAATCGACTATTCGGTAAAGGAAACAAAAATAGGCGATCAGAAGGTGGAGACAGAAAATGAAAAAGAAACTGCTGCCGGCTATATTGTAACCTATGATGGTACCAATATCATCAATACACTGGATGATTATGAGGCTTATTCCTGGGATGGAACGATTAAAGTCACAAAGAACGTTATCGCGGACAGCCGGCCGCAGAAAGTAACGGATACCTTCTATGTGGCACTCTTCAGCGATAAAGAATGCACCATTAGAGCGCAGATGCCGGATCCGAATCCTGAAGGTCAGGGGGCAGACATGGATATCCCTGTTCAGAAAATCCAACTCAGCGGCAGTGATACAGGCACGGCAGAATTTAAAGGCATCCCGGTCGGCACCGCTGATGAGGCGATCACTTACTATCTGGCCGAAGTAGCAGATGACAGCGGACAACTACTTGGTGAGGATTATGAATATCGTGCATCCATAAAGGTTGACGGAACACCAGGCAATCAGATCGAACTGACTGTAAAAAACCATCAGGGGAAAGCAGAAATAACCAACTCCTTTAATAATGAAACCTCTGTCAAGGGTGTTAAGAATTGGGAAAACGATCAATTCGTAGCAGATTTGTTCCGGCCGGACAGCATTACGGTAAAATTGCTTCAAAATGGGAAAGTATATCAAACGAAAGAGGTAAAAGCCGACGACAAGGGGGAGTGGATTTATACCTTTGATAAGCTGCCTAAATTTGATAAGCACGGAACCTTATATCAATATACGGTAGATGAAGTGGCGGTAGATGGATATTCAGTGACTGCAGAAGGAATGGATTTGACGAACACGCTGCAAGGTTATCTGGCCGGCTCAGTTTCCATTACCAAAAAGGTTACGCTCAGAGGCAGTCCATACAATGTGGCCGGTGTGTTCTACGCAGGAATATTTACAGATCCGGCGTGCAAGAATATTCTTACTGTAAATCAGGACGGCAGGGAAGTGTCTGCAGTAGCAGCCCTTCCGGTGGATGGCACTCAGAGTCAGGCTGTGACGGTCGATGGTCTGCCCTTGGGAGCTGGCGGAGAACCAGTTAAATACTATATTGCGGAAACGGACAGTAAGGGAAATGCCATCACCGAAGGCAATGAGTTTACCATCAGCATTGATCACCCAGAGGTAACGGTAGACGCGCGTGGTACAAAAGCAGTAACAATTACCAACGAATATGCCCAAAAAGCAGAACTGAGCGGGACCAAAACCTGGAATGACGATAATAACGCAGAAAATAAACGGCCGGCTTCCATCAAAGTAACGCTGCTGCAAAATGGAAAGGTATATAAAGATCCCATTACAGACAGCGCGCTTGTAAAAACGGTTACTGCAAAAGATAATTGGTCCTATCATTTTGTTAATCTTGCAGATAAAGATGAGACGGGAAAACCATATGAGTATTCGGTAATGGAAACAGGCGCTGAAGCAGCGTATACGTCGGAAGTGAGCGGTATGAATCTGGTCAATACCCTCAACGTGGAGCAATACTACTACCAAGGGACCATCGACATTACGAAAAAGACGATGCTGAGGGATAAAGCCTATAATGTGGATGATGTATATTATGCAGGTGTTTTTACTGACAGCCATTATACAAATTTGCTGACCGATGAAAACGGCGAGGATATCATCTACGCGATCGCACTGGATAATGAATCGCAGGCTTCGATCCAGGTGCCTGTTCCTGCAGGAGCGAAGGGGGAAGCAATCACTTATTATGTAACAGAAGTTGATGAATATGGAACTCCTGTCGATTCGTCCGGCAGTCAGCAGTTTACCTGCGAAGTCAAAGGCGGGGTCTGTTCCGTTAAGGGCGGCGGCACTGGTAAGGTCACATTTACAAATACTTATCAAGTCAAAAAAGTTCCTCAGACGGGTGATTCTGATTCCAGCATGCTTTGGCTGCTGCTTCTATTGATCCTGGCAACACTCACAATAGGCTATGTTTTGATTTATAGAAAATTGGTCTCAGGAAGAAATAAATAGTTTACAGATATATGAAAAACCATATACTGGAGGATCTCATTCCTCTTTGTATATGGTTTTTTGATACAATTGACATGATCCCAGCAGATCGTTTTATTCGATTATAAGCCTTTAATATAATCGGTTGGGTCGACATAAGCGCTATCTCTAGTCATTTCCAGATGCAGATGTGATTCCTCCAACGTCTCGAATAGAGCAGTTTCCCCTACAATCCCGATGACATCTCCTTGCTTTACTACATTGCCTTCCTCAGTAAGCCCCTTCTCCGCAAGATTGGAATAAATGGATACAATGCCATTACCATGCGTAATTTCCACTGTCATACCATAGCGATCATCTTCAGCAACTTTTGTAACCGTGCCGCCTGCGATGGCTTTGACTTTCGTACTAAGAGCAGCGGCGATATCGATGCCCGGATGGGTCATATACTGGTCCAGAGTCTTTGAATAGATGGGCATATCCATGGAATACTCCATTTGTATCTTTCCATTTAAGGGTGCGATGTAATCGGCGGATGCTTTTTTCTCAGCTTTTTTTTCCGAATTCGTGCTGTCCACTACCGGGGTCTGCGCAGCCGCCTGTGTACCTTCCGTTTCCGTTTTCGTATTTTTGGAAATTTCCATATTCTTGTCTTCGGTATTCAATTTATCCAAATTGGATTTAACTGCAAATACTGAGGTAAGCGCTACGACACAGAAACACAGGACCAACGCCAGTGCTGCCCGATCTTTTTTCTTTTTCTTTTCTCGCATAAAGTTTCACCTCCAATATTCTTTATTATCGCCATAGTTGAAAATTTTCATACTGTCAATTGCTTGTAATTCATATGACTTGTGGTATAATGTTCGCATGGATTTATACGGCGTTGCCGAAAGGAGGCGAACATTGAAATACGACTCGACATAGCTCGGGTATTATAATGTTCGCGTGGATTTATACGGCGGTGCGCTGCTGTAGTGTTTGATGAGGTAATGAGGTGAAATATGTCAGATTATATTTTAGCAAAACAAAACGGAAGAAAAATCCCTTTAGAGGATAAAATATTTGGTATCAGCAATCGGGCGAAGAATATGATTGCGGAAAAGGGCGCCGGTCAGGTAATCAATGCTACGATTGGCTCGCTGCTGGATGACGACGGCAATCTGGTTGTGCTATCTTCAGTGGCAGAAGCGGTAAAGGAGCTTGAACCTGTTGACTTTGCCGATTATGCACCCATCGGCGGTATTCCACAGTTTCGCGAGGCCGTAAAAAAAGCAGCTTTTGGAAGCTTTCAGCCAAAACGTTTTACCGAGGCGGTTTCAACGCCTGGAGGCACAGGCGCAATTCGAAATGCCATCGCCAATTACTCGGAGCCGGGCGACAAGATTTTGACATCTGATTGGCATTGGGCTCCCTATAATACGATCGCCGGCGAAATGGGCCGGACCATTGACACTTACCAGATGTTTGACGAACAGGGCAGATTTAATGGAGCTGCTTTTGCTGAAAAGGTTGAAGAACTGTCTGAGGCGCAGGGAAGCTTAGTAATCATTTTAAACACCCCGGCTCACAATCCCACCGGCTATTCACTGACACTGGAAGATTGGGACCGAGTGATGGATTCGATCAAGTCGGCGGCTGTAAAGGCGGAAAGCATCGTGCTTTTGGTGGATGTGGCTTATATTGATTTTGCAGGAGATGAAGAAGAGTACAGGAGATTTCTGCCTAGGCTGGAAGCTGTACCTGAGAATGTTCTTCCCATCATCGCTTATAGTTTATCCAAAACATACACGCTTTATGGCACCAGATGCGGAGCAATGATCTGTATGGCGCAGACCGAAGCTATTGCGGCTGAGTTCAAACGCGTATGCGAGTTTTCATCAAGAGGTTCTTGGTCCAACAGCGCCAAACTGGCTCAGGTGATTTTGTCGAAAATCTATGGCGATCCTGAACTCTTGAAAAAAGTTGACCAGGAGCGCGCTGGCTATCGTGAGATGCTCATTAAGAGAGGGCGTGCTTTTGAAGAGGAAGCAAAAAAAGCAGACTTAGAGATTGTTCCTTTTGATGCAGGCTTCTTCGTATCAATTCCTTGTGATCGTCCGGATGAAGTCAGCAAGCAATTGGAAAACCAAGGACTTTTCATTGTTCCTTTGGCAAAAGGTCTGCGCGTATCGATAGCATCTGTATCAGAAGCTGCCTGCAGAAAGATTCCGGGAATGGTCAAGGCAGCAATGGAAAAATAAAGAGATTTGTCTCATATCGGTTGCGTTTTTCGGGGATGAGTGCGCGCAGAAAATGTAAATTTGTCCCTTTTATATTCGAAACTCGGTGTTTTTCTGGTAATGTCCATATAAAATTTGCTTTTTTGACCCATTTTCAGAGGGTGGAAGCTGATTTGTAAATTTTTTAGTTTTAGTTAGTGCAAACTTATGACTGTGAATTGCTGATTTACAACAAACTAATTGAGATTAAGGTTGAATACATGAAAAACAGGGCGTTTTTATATGGACATTCGTCCTGATTTTGTTCATTTCGAATATAAATCCGCAAATAAACGGAAAAAAGCCAAGAACTCCCAAGATTTTGCCGCAGCTGTCGAATAGAGGCTAGAGTCAGAAAATTTTTTATAGAAGACGAGCTTTTTCTAAAAAGCCTATTTGACTATCCGATAAATATTGGTTATAATAAATAACAGTTTATGAAAGAAATACAATTTTGCGGATGTGGTTCAATGGTAGAACTCCAGCTTCCCAAGCTGGCGACGAGGGTTCGATTCCCTTCATCCGCTCCATGTTGAAAACCCGCTAAAGCGCGGGTTTTTCATTATATTTAAAATACCCTTGACAATCGCCAGCTTCCATGGTATATTAAATACATATTCTAAATGTCGCATTGTCTCACATGTTTTTGTAAGTCACTGGTTCATTCGATGATTTACAAAAGCATGTGTTTTTTTGTCTAACAGTTGGGGTATAATAAAAAATGGAGGTGCCACAATGAATAATGGTACAGTAAAATGGTTTAATGCTGATAAGGGATTTGGATTTATTACGAATGATGATACAAAGGAAGAAGTTTTTGTTCATTTTTCTGCGATTCAGGGAGAGGGATATAAGACCCTTGCTGACGGACAGAACGTAACCTTCGATACAGAAGCGGATCCGAAGAACAGTCAGAAAGTAAGAGCGATCAACGTATACGCAGCTTAACCTCCGCTATGGAGAAGGCCAGCACTAGTTGATGCATCCAAATACAAGCCCTGGAAGATTGAATCTTTCGGGGTTTTTTCATAGAAAAAAAGCAAACCCTATATTTTAACACCAGGGTTTGAGAATCTGTCATAATCGGGAAGGAGGTGCAAGAAATGAACACATTTAGAACCAATGAAGTGGCAAAAATGATCGGGATTCATGTAAATACGGTCCGGCTTTATGAGGAATGCGGCCTAATCCCAAAACCCGAGCGTCAGGAAAATGGCTACAGAATTTTTACCGATCTGCATATTGAACAATTTCGGCTGGCTCGTAAGGTCTTGCAAACCGAAATCCTGCAAAACGGACTTCGTAAGCTGGCTGTATGCATCGTTAAGACTTCAGCTGCGGGAGATTATGATAAAGCTGAGGATCTGATCGGGCAATATGTTGAACGGGTAAATGCAGAGGAAGAGAAGGCAAATGAAGCAATCAAAATTGCCAGAAAGATACTTTCAGGCATTGAAGGAAATTGTGAAATAGAGGATAAAACCTATTCGCGAAAAGAAGCAGCCGATTTTCTGGAGGTGTCTATCGATACACTTCGAAACTGGGAATTGAATGGCCTTTTTACCATAAAACGCCGTCAGAATGGGTATCGGGTTTATACAGAAGCGGATTTGCAGGGGCTTATGATCATCCGCTCAATGCGATGCGCAAACTATTCCCTCGCTGCAATATTGAGAATGCTGCGGGCATTGTCAAGCGATCCAAAGGCGAATATTCTGGAAATCATCGATACGCCGGAATTAGATGACGACATTATCACCGCCTGTGATCGGCTGCTGACTTCATTAAAAGAGGCGAAAGACAATGCGCTGTTTGCAGCCCAACAAATTAAAAAATTGAAGAGGATGACCAGCAATAAGCCTACACTTACCCACCAGAGCGACGGAACATGCTAGTCTTTATACACATCAACATAAGGAGGTATAAAGACATGGATCAAACAATCCAAATTTCCGGCCTGAGCAAATCCTACGCCGGAAAGAACGTAATCGATCATCTCAGCATATCGGTTGCGGCAGGTGAAGTATATGGGCTTTTGGGGGCCAATGGGGCAGGGAAGAGTACCACCATCGAGTGCGTCCTGGGAACGAGAAGCGCTGACAGCGGCATTGTGCGCATCCTGGGGGTTGGCCCGCAAAAAAAACGTAAACAACTTTTTGAGCAAGTGGGCGTTCAGTTTCAGGAGGCTAATTACCCGGATAAAATCAAGGTCAAAGAGCTGTGCGAAGAAACAGCCTGCCTTTACAAAACACCTGCAGACTATGTGCAGCTGCTGGATCGGTTTGGCTTGATAGAAAAGAAAGGTGCCTTTATCAGCGAATTGTCAGGGGGGCAGAAACAAAAACTGTTTATTGTTTTGGCATTGATACCGGACCCGAAAGTCGTCTTTTTAGATGAGCTGACGACCGGCCTGGATCCTAAAGCACGGCGCAGCGTGTGGAAAAGCCTGCTGGAATTGAAAGCGCAGGGGCTAACCATATTTTTGACTTCTCATTATATGGATGAAGTCGAGGTGCTTTGCGACAGAATCGGAATACTGAAAGCAGGAAAGCTGATTTTTACCGGTACAGTACGAGAAGCGATGGAGCAGAGCGCCTGTTCCAAGTTTGAAGATGCCTATCTATGGTTTAGCGGAGAGGAGGCCGACGATGAATAAATTCCTTACCATGCTCAAAACAGAGCTGAAACTATCAATCCGGGGAATGGATATGATTATTTTTGCTCTGATTATGCCATTGGTTGTTACCATTATTCTGGGAATGATTTATGGAGAGGAGCCGGCAGCTGCAGGTGCAGAATACACGTTTTTGCAGCAATCCTTCGGAGCATTGTCCTCCATTGCCATATGTGCCGGAGGCGTTATGGGGCTCCCCCTGGTTGTATCTGAGTATCGACAGCAAAAAATTCTCAAACGTTTTAAAGTGACACCGACAAGTCCTGCATTGCTGCTGGCTGTTCAGGCAGCCGTATATGTGCTCTACTCGCTGTTGTCCCTGCTCTTGATTTTCGTAACAGCATCCTGGTTCTTTGGATATAGGTTTACGGGGTCTGCGGGGCTGTTTCTATGCGCATATTTTCTGGTCATGTTATCAATGTTCAGTATCGGCATGCTGGTTGGCGGCCTATCTCCCAACGGAAAAATTGCCGGTGCTGCGGCCAGTATTCTCTATTTTCCGATGATCATTTTTTCAGGGGCTACCCTGCCTTATGAGGTGATGCCCTCTGTATTACAAAAAGTTGCCGATCTTATGCCTTTGACACAAGGCATTAAGCTGCTCAAGTCCTCGTCTCTCGGGTTGCCGGTAGAATCCGTATGGCTGCCAGCGTTCATTATACTCGCCTGCCTGCTCATTTGCGGCGGAATCTCGATCCTGTTTTTCAAATGGGAATAAACGCTGCGGTGTTTGTTCTTTTGAAGCTTTCACAGCTCAAAATCAGCATGTCCAACATCGGACGCTCATAGGAAAATCATAAAAAATTAATATTTATATCCTGCAATGTTAATAAATGTATGATAGGATATAATCAATATAGATGAAAGACTGGAAAGGAATGTTTGGACATGCAAAAAATAGGATTGAATTCATTTCAACTGAAATTTATCGCACTGCTTTTTATGACTTTGGATAATGTGGACATCCTCTTGAACCAGGAGCCGTTTCCATACTACCATATTTTTTCCAGATTTGTGGGAGCCCTGTTCGCCTATTTGCTGGTGCAAGGCTTTTTCCACACTTCGGACCGGACCAAATATTTTATCCGTCTGGCTGCGGCAGGAATTATCATGTGGGGCGGAAACAAGCTTGTGGCGTATCTGACAGGTAATGATGCTCCAATCGGCCATAGTATGTTCCTGACCTTGGCTGCCGGATTTGGGGCCATGTGGGTCTTTGAATGGTCGCGAAAGCAGGCTGAAACCATACAGAGCAAGCTGGTGGCATTTACAGCGGGAGCGATTATCTGTGTCATGGCCATGATGTATACAGAAGGTGGGTTTTATATTATTCCGGTCATTGCGGCCAGCTATTTTCTTTACAAAAAGAGATGGCTACTGTGCCTGATATTGATTGCCATTGGCGCAGTCCTTGCTTTTACCAGCCTTACTTACAATTCCTCCGGCGAGATCGAGTGGGAGCTGTTCTTTGCAGTAAACTGCGACTGGGCGATGGTGAGCGTGATTCCCTTTATCCTGCTGTATAACGGCAGAACGGGTCCGAGAAACGGATTTTCCAAGTGGATGTTCTACGTCTATTACCCGCTCCATATCTGGGTATTTACAGTGATAGGCACGTTTTTGCAATAAAAAAACATACAGACAGCGCTTCAACGGGGCGCTGTTTTCTTTTGCAAAAAAAGGCCGACCTTTTGCTTGCAGTTAAAGGAATCCTCACTGATAAGGATGATTCATGGGTCTTTTGTTCATACTAAGGCTGAGGTGGAATTATGAATAAGGGAAAATCAATTTGGCAGGAACAAATGAAACCAATCGAATATCCTCGGCTGTCACGGACTATGAAGCGGGAAGCCGTGGTCATCGGAGGCGGTTTGGCCGGAATCCTGACCGCCTACTTTCTTCAAAGCAGAGGCATGGATGTGGCGGTCCTGGAGGCGGACCGAATTGGAAGCGGACAGACGGAAAACACAACCGCTAAAATTACCATCCAGCATGGAGCCGTGTATCACAAATTATTATCCTGGTTCGGAAAAGATGGGGCGGGTGAATACGCGCGCCGCAATCAGCAGGCGATCGAGGACTATGAGCAGATTGTACAAAAAGAAAAGATCGATTGCGATTTTAAACGATTGCCTTCGTTTTTGTATACGATAAAGCAGCGGGAAATTTTGCGTCAGGAGGAAAGAGCCGCCAGGTCCCTGGGTATTAAATGCAAAGTCAAAGGCGACACAGAACTGCCCATTGAGATTGCAGGAGCATTGGAGTTTTCTGATCAAGCCCAGTTTCATCCGCTCAAATTTCTTACTGCTGTCAGCCGGGGCCTGGAGATTTACGAGCGGACGCCGGTCCTGAAAGTGGAAGGAAACCGGATTTTTACTCCCAGGGGCGGCGTGCTGGCGCAGACGATTGTATTTGCATCCCATTACCCCTTTATCAATCGGCCGGGATACTATTTCATGCGCATGCATCAAGAGCGAAGCTACGCGGCGGCCCTGGAAAACGCCCAACCCCTGGAAGGAATGTATTATGGAATCGATCAAGACGCAGGCTGGTCCTTCCGCAGTGAGCAGGATCGCCTGATCATCGGCGGCGGCAATCATAGAACTGGGGACATGCCTGAGGAGGATCCGTATGAGAAGCTGCTAGCCGCATCAAAAGAATTTTGGCCTGGCTGCCGGCCAGCAGCATGTTGGTCAGCTCAGGACTGTATGACAGCCGACCAGGTTCCCTTTATCGGCAGGTTTTCCCGCCGCACGCCCGGCTGGTATGTGGCAACGGGATTTAATAAATGGGGAATGACCCATTCAATGGCAGCAGCCAGGCTTCTGACAGAAGAAATTTTGGACCAGCGGGATGAGAAAGAAAGCATCTTCAGCCCGCGCAGATTCAAATGGTCCAAGGAGCCCTTTTCTATGCTCCGGGATGGGGCCATCACCAGCAAGAACCTCTTTATGGCCTGGGCGGGAGCATCTCCCAAATGCCCTCATTTGGGATGCCGTCTCGACTGGAATCCTTTTGAAAAGACGTGGGAATGCCAATGCCACGGCTCCCGCTTCGATAAAGACGGAAAGCTGCTTGCCGGACCGGCTCAAACCCGCTTGATACAAAAAGGAGAGAAGCGATGAGTCACTTTCATGGAACCGGAAAGCGAAGCGCTTATTTTGAAGGATGGTATTTCAAGCAAACTGGAGAAGACGGTACCGCAGCGTTTATCCCCTCGTTTCATATCGATGAAGCGGGGAACCGGTGGGCCTCTATGCAGATCATCACTCAGGAGGCTTCGTTTGGACTGGAGTTCAGCAACCAGGACTTTCACGCAGCGCAGAGCCGTTTTCTGGTTGAGATCGGCATGTGTAGATTCTCCAAATCGGGCTGTCGTTTAGATGCCAAAGCCGGGGAGCATTCTGTAACTGGCATTTTGAACTTTGAAGAAAGAAAAAAGCCAAGGTACGATATCATGGGACCCTTTGCCTTAGTGCCCTTCATGGAATGCCGCCATAAGGTAATCAGTCTCCACCATAAGGTCAGCGGCCAACTTTCCATTGATGGAAAACGATATCGTTTTCAGCAGGGCCTGGGTTATATTGAGGGGGATCGTGGAAGCTCCTTTCCCTCCGAATATCTTTGGACCCAATGCTATTGGGAAACAGGGAGCATCATGCTTTCCATTGCGAAGATCCCGTTTGCAGGGCGATCATTTACGGGCTGCGTTGGTTTTATCTATCTCAATGGGAAGGAATACCGGCTTGCAACTTATCTGGGAGTAAAGCTGATAAAAGTGACCAAGGAAGAAATTCAGATATCCCAGGGCGGATTGCAGCTGGCGGTTCGTCTGATCGAGGAAGCCGCCCATCCGTTGAAGGCGCCCCAGAGGGGGAGCATGGGTCGCATCATCCACGAAAGCCCTTCCTGCACCGTTTTCTATGAGGTTCGCAAAGACGGACAAGTCATATTAGAGCATTATAGCCAAAACGCAGGATTTGAGTGGGCGATGGACGGCTAGGCTATCTCGGACTGGCTGGCGGCAGCTATGGAGTATTCGGGGGGCGAATGTCAAACGGGGGTATTGACAAGAAAGCGAAAAGGATATAATATTAAACATGAGTTCAATATTGAAAGGCGGAATATATGCCACAGGTACTGAAAGATGAGATAAGGGAAAAAATTCGAAAGGCGGCGGAGGAAGAGTTTTACGAAAAAGGATTTTCTAAGGCAACGATGCGTAAGATTGCTGAAAAAGCAAACATTCCAGCTGGTTTGATCTATTCTTACTATTCCAGTAAAGATGCGCTTCTCCAAGCGGTTTTGCAGCCGGTTATCTACGACTGGAAAAAGGTCCTCACTTCAGGGAATCAGTATCATGAGGGCGGAGGAGCTGACTGGCTCAGCAGAGAAGAACGGAACTGCCTTCAGACGCTGTTGCATGATAGACAGGCATTCATCATTATGATGGACAAATGCAGGAATACCAAGTATGAAGAGGAAAAAGAACGTCTGATCGAGGAGATCGAAAACCATCTCAATTTGCATAAGGAGCAGATTTCGGATTATGACCCAGTGTATATACATATTATCGCCAGTAATTTTGTGGACGGACTTTTGCAGATTATGTACCATTACAAAGGAGAAGAATGGGCAATGAAACTTTTGAATAAATTAATAACCGCATACTTACAAGGAATCGGCATCTAGGCAGGTGCCTTTTTTTATTGAACAATATTGAACAATTGTTTAATATTAAATGCAGAGAACTTTCCATTAAAGGGTAATTCTACAGTAAACAGGAGGAAATTTTATGGTGACAAGAAATGAAGAAAAAGTAAGTGTTCTAAAGACCGAGCGTGTGCCGAAAGCACTATTGAAACTGGGAATACCAACCATGACGGGTATGCTGATATCGGCACTTTACAATGCGATAGACGCATACTTTGTGGCCGGACTGGGTATTGCGCAAATGGGTGCCGTTTCAGTTGTTTTTCCCATTGTCCAGCTTATCATCGGACTGGGAATGATGTTTGGAGCTGGAGCTTCCTCCTATATATCCAGGCTTTTGGGAAGTCGGGATTATGTGCAGGCGGGAAAAACAGCATCAACAGCATTGCTGTCTGGCCTGCTTTTCGGCGGTATTTCCATTATCCTGATTTTGCTGTTTTTGGATCCGGTACTGACAGGACTGGGGGCTACTGGTACGATTCTTCCGTATGCACATGCATATGCAAAGATTTATGTCACAGGTTCGATTTTAAATATTTTTACTGTCACGATGAACAACTTATTGACTGCCCAAGGCGCTGCAAAATATACAATGATCGCTATGGCCAGCGGCAGCCTGGCCAATGTCATACTGGATCCGATTTTCATCTACGGTTTGCATTTGGGAATTGAAGGAGCTGCAATTGCCACGATTTTGTCTTTGTGTTTCAATGCAGCGTTTTACATCAGTTTTTTAGCAAAAGGAAAAGGTGTACTGCAAATTTCTTTAATGCTGTTTTCACCTAGGAAAGACATTTACAGCCAGATTCTCAAAATTGGGGTGCCGGTGCTGGCCTATCAGCTCTTTACGAGTGCATCTTTAGGCTTGACCAATATCGCTGCGAAAAGCTATGGGGACTATGCGGTGGCAGCGATGGGAGCGGTTACCAGAACCATGACTGTCGGAAGCTATGTGGTCTTCGGTTTTATGAAAGGGTATCAACCTTTTGCTGGATTCAACTACGGAGCCAAGCAGTACGAACGATTAAAGAAAGCAACCCGGCTTTGTCTGTGGGGTGCGACTTGCTTTTGTGTGATCCAGGCGATGGTTTGTATCTTTTTTGCTGAGCCAATCATCCGTTTTTTCGGAAGTGATCCGGCGATGATCGATCTGGGAATACAGGCTTTGCGGGCGAATGGGGCTCTGTTTATCACATTTGGGCTTCAAATGGTATATGCATCCTTGTATCTTTCTGCCGGTAAGAGTTTGGCAGGCAGTATTCTCAGTCTGGGCAGGCAGGGAATCTTTTTCTTCCCTCTGATTATTGCATTGCCGCTTCTTTTGGGGATCCAGGGGCTCATCTGGGCCCAGCCTCTTGCGGATTTGTGCGCCTCGGTTGTTGCGTGTATATTTGCGGTACAATTGGATAAGAGGCTGCACATTCCTGCACAAAAGAAATGAGGTATCTGCAGAGCATTCAACAACCTATTTTTCTGACACTGGCGCGTTGGCACGATGGAATCCGTGCGCTTGCTATGCTCCCACTTCCAGCATAAGCTTCGAAAAATACTCCGCAGCATAAGGCTCAATGATTCTATGTGCCTCTTTGCTTGTTATGGCGATGATTTCATCCTTGTCTTTAATATAGTTCCGAAACCACTTGCGGTACTGGCTGGGCGTCTGGCCCCAGGCCAGCTTAAAATGTTTGTAAAAATATTTGTCGTCTGAAAAACCGCAGCGGTTGGATATGTCGATCACAGACAAATCCGTAGTCAAAAGCAGGGACTGGGCGGCGAAACAACGTATGTAGCCAATCATATTACTGAAGCTGCCATACGGTGATTTTTTTATGAATTGGGAGAGATAGTTTTCATTGATATGCACGGTTTTCGCCAGTTCGGAAATCGTCACTTTACGTCTGAAATTGGTTTGACAATAAGAGGAAATCGCCTGAAACCGTTCCCTTATTTCGTCATTGCTGTTGGGATAGATGTTAATGTAATTGAACCAATCAAAATAATTCAAAAGAATCGATATGATTTTATTGGCAGCAGCGGCGCATTCTTTTTCCGAGAGAGCGCCCTTTTTGCTGTGCAGATAAGCGATTGACAAAATAAGATTTTTAATTTGCTGCAGCGGAGCCTGCTGGTAGGGCTTGCAAGTGCTGTCCTCACATGCGAAATAAACAAACTGGAGGTAGGACCAGGGAATGTGGACTTTTTTCAGATTGATATGAAGCATAACAATTAAATTATCGCAGCTGGAATAGAGGCAATGGACATCTTCAAAATCAATGGTGAACATTTGGCCCTTTTTGAGCGTGATAAATTCATGGTTGCAATGGATATCGACTTGGCCGTCAAGACAGTAAACAAGCTCAACAGCATCGGCGTGGTAGTGTACGGAAGTATGCCTGATTTTGCAGATGTCGATGGAAACCACCGAACCGTTCCTGTAATCAGGCAATTGTTGTTTTAAGTCCAAAATTTTGTTGATTTTACGCATAGCGCCCTCCTATCAGTATACTGTTAGTATATAAAAAAAGTTAAATGCCGTCAAATCTTATATAAAATTATTGAATTGTAACAAGAAATGCCGGTTGTTACCTTAAAGTCAGAATAGTAGGATAATAATACAAAGCAAAGCTGCTCGAAAATTAAGGAGGTAACAAGATGAACAACAAAATGAAGCTGAGGGATGAGAACGGGAAAGTATACTTTGGCTGGTATATTCTCATCATGTCTGCAATCGTCGGAACTCTAATTTATAACGGAATTATTTCCACATCGGGCGTATTTCTATTGCCGGTTACGACGGAGCTGGGAATCCCTGTGGGGGCATTTTCCTTCTACATTTCCATTTTATCGATCGCCAATATTATTACACTGTATTTTATATCCAGAAAGCTGAACAAAGGAAACATGAAAAAGATCATGCTCATAACAGGAGCCTTGGGTGCTTTGTCCTTTGTGGGGTTCGCCTTCAGCACGCAGATCTGGCACTTCTATTTACTTTCCATCCCAATGGGAGTTTGCTTCGGCGCATGCACCATGACACCTTGCACGATTTTAGTCAGTAATTGGTTTGGGCCAAAGGTAAGAGGAAAAGCAATGAGCTTTTATATTGCAGGGGTTTCCTTGATCGGTATGCCGGTTATTAATCTTTTAAACTATGTGATCTTAGGAAACGGCTGGAGAGGCGGATATGTTTTCTGTGCGGTCGGCGTGCTGATCTGCCTGCCTCTGATGGCAAAGCTGGCAGTCTGGAGCCCGGCCGATAAAGGCGTAGCAAGAATGGGAGATGAAGAGGAGGCGGTTGAGGCAGGACCGGTGGACCCGGATGCGACTGCCGGATACACCGCAAGAGAAGGGCTTAAAAAACCCGCTGTATGGATTGCGCTCCTTTCATGTTTATTCGTTACATTAGCATCCAGCTCCATGCTGCAGCACGGTATTCCGACCCTCATAATGTCAGGACAGTCTCCGGCAATCGCGACCTTTATTTCATCACTAATTTCCATTGCCCTCATCGGCACCAACATCATCATCGGCTGGGCAACGGACCGGTTTGGCGTTCAGTTCGGCGCCGTAGCAACATGCCTTTTGTTCGCCGTCGGCGTATTGGGCTATGCCATGGTGGGAACCATCCCGGGCCTGATGTATCCTGCGATTCTTCTTTACGCCTTTGGCGTGCCTGCGGTCAATACGGTTTCACCTCTGATTATCGCCTACATATGCGGAGAAAAAGCAATTCAAAAATTTATCAGCTACATGAATATGCTGATCGCCGTGGGCGGAATCTTCGGCGCGACAGTTGTGGGACTGCTGTTTGACGCAACAGGCGGATACAAAGTCCCATGGCTGATCATGGCAGCGGTATTGCTGATCGCGGCAATTATGAGAGCCGTGGCAACCTCGAAAAAGAACAAGTATGCAGCAGAATAACTGGAGAAAGAGATTAGGGCTATGAAAGCAGATATTATCATAAAAAACGGCAGCGTGTTTTCCGCGGAAAAAGCCGATTGCATTGCGATCGGTGAGGGGAAAATCATCAAAGTCGGCACTGAAAAAGACATGAAGGGTTATGAAGATAAGGGCGCAACAATCCTTGACGCAGAGAGAAACAGCGTGATCCCCGCATTTATCGACGCTCATCTGCATGCGTCCTCCTGTACAGAACTCTTTAAAACAAAACTGATGTATGGTTTTGAAAGAGAGGAAGGGGAAGGCAGGCAGGAATACATTGATCGAATGATGACGGAGATCAAGGCATACTGTGACTCGAAACCGGATGCTCCGATCATCCGAATCGTCGGCTGGAACCCAGCGGAGTTTCAGCAGGACCCGGAAGGCGAGCCGACCTGCAGAGATCTTGACAAAATATGCCCGGGCAGGCCGTTAACCTTGAGGTCCTATGACCACCATTATCTGCTGGTCAATAGCAAGGTGTTGGAAATGGCCGGAATAACAAAGGATATGGAAGATCCTTCCGGCGGCATGAAGCGGGATTCGGACGGCAACCCCACCGGCCTTTTTCGGGAAATGCAGGCCATAAACATTGTGTTTGACCATTTGGAGCTGGCTGACTTCTCTGTTGAAGAATACAAGGAAGGTCTGCTGGCCTTCCAGGACCAGCATGCGCTGCCCAATGGAATCATGGGGATCTTCGACGCATATGCAAGTAAAAATGCCATGACTGCTTATCATCAGCTTGCAAAAGCAGGGGAATTGGAAATAAGAGTGCGCACCGCATGGCTGGCAGATCCGGGAAAAGATGACAGCCAGTTTGACCGGATGATTACGGAAAAAGGCAAATATGATGTGGGCGATGACTTTAAAATCGAAACCATCAAGTTCTTTTGCGACGACGGTCCCTTTGGGTTTTATATGAATGAACCCTTTGAAAAAGAGATTTTAAGGGTTCACGGATTGCCGCAGGATTACAGAGGGTCTTCCCAGTGGTCCGATGAAAGGTTGAAAGCTATCTTTTTAAAGCTTTCCAAAGCCGGATATCAAATCCATGCGCACTGTATGGGCGATGCAGCAGTGAAACAAATCCTGGACGGGTTTGAGTATGTGGAGCGCAGCGGTATAAAAGGCAGCCGCAACGCGATCGCCCATATTACCAATATTGACGCAGGCGATATGAAACGTATGGCTGACCTGGGCGTCATTGCGTCCATGCAGCCAGCCTGGCCGCTGTACGATGGGTTCGCAGTGTATTTCGCCATTCCAATGTTAGGCAGGGACAGGGTGCTGAACCAATATCCTATGGGGAGACTGAAGGAAACCGGCGTAGTCATTGCCGCGGGAACCGACTTCCCGGTGATTATGGCGTTGAACCCATTCGTAGGAATCCAGATTGGGGTCACAAGAAAGAATCCCAAAACAGCGCCGGATTACGAAGAATATCAAGATGTTATCTGCGGACCGGATGAGGATAAAACCATCGACTGCATGAGTCTGTCGGATATGGTACGCAGCTATACTCAGGCAGGGGCATACGAATTATTTCTCGAAGGCACGACAGGCAGCATAGAAGAAGGAAAATCTGCCGATCTTTTGATTTTGAATTGCGATTTGGAGAAAACAGACGAAATGGAACTTGAATTCACGAAAATCACCCATCGTATTTTGAAAGGTGAAATTCTGTAAATCATTTGGGAGAAAGCAAAATGAAGAAATACATAATAAAGAATTCCAAGATATGGACAGCAGATGAGAAACATCCGTGGGCGGATTGCATTGCGATCAAGGATAAGCGCATCGAATATGTGGGAGCTTATGAGGACCTCAATGCCGATGAAGATTTCGCTGAAGTGGATGCGCAAGGGAAGATGATGATTCCTGCATTTCTTGACAGCCATACCCATGTGGCCGCCACAGCGAAAACCCTATGGTGCCTTCTGCTGGAAAAGAAGGAATACGGCTCCATCGATGAGATCATGGAGATTGTTCAGGAATACGCACAGAAACATCCAAAAGAGGAGGCGCCGTACATATACGCCTATTCCTGCCCAACCCATCTCATGGATGTAAGTTATGCGGACCGGTATTTTATGGATCGGTATATTTCAGACCGGCCTGTGCTGCTCTGCGATATGAATTTTCACCGGTGCCTGGTGAACAGCAAGATGCTGGAGCTGATGGAAGTGGATGAGACGGTGGAATACGACCCTTCCACATCCTGCAATTATGAAAGGTTTGAAGGAAATATCCCAAACGGCATCATTCAGGAGCGCGCATTTGAGTTCCGACATGACATTGAAAAAATGTTTGAAAAACTCAATTGGTACCCGCCGTCAGAATCAGACCCGGAAATCTTGAGCAGGGTGTTTGAAAAAATGACAGACTATGGCATCTGCGGGCTCCATGACGGGTTTTCTGATTCAGAGGATGTCTTTGCAGGCGTTAAGGCTCTTGAGAATCAGGGCAGGCTGAATCATTATTACCATACCATGCCATTGATGGCCAGTTTTTCGGATCTTGAAGAAACGATCAAAACGGCCAAGGAATGGGCGGCCAAGTATAACGATGATTTGATTCGGGTCGACAGTATCAAGTATTTTCTGGATGGAACCAATGAACTAGGGACAGGGGCTGTGCTAGAGCCTTTTGTCAATGACCCCAATAATTTTGGCAAGATCAATATGTCGGAGGAGGAACTTACCCATGTATTTGAGCGGCTGAACCAAGAAAGCCTGAGTATCCAGATCCATCTGGTCGGCGACCGCTCTTTCCGAACAGCCCTTAATGCTGTAGAACGCGCGCAGGAGCAGGAACGAAAAAAAGGCAGGGATTTTACCATCCGCGTAACCTTGCTCCATTGCGAGCTCATACATCCTGACGACAGAAAACGTGCTGCAAAGCTGGGCGTATATATTAATTTCACACCAATCTGGGCAGGCGGAGCCTTTGGAGACGGTGCAAAAAAATATCTTGGCGAAAGACGATACAATAGCATGTATTCCTTTAATGAAGTGATAAAATCAGGGGCAACTGTAAACTTTTCGGCAGATGTGGTGGATGAGGAAAGCCTTCCTGAAGCAGAACCCCTTTTAGGAATTCAAGTTGGCCATACGAGAAAAGAGGTGGGCCCAGAGAGCCAGGTTAGAGAGCCGGCCGACGAGTGCCTGTCGCTGGAAGATCTGCTGAAAGGCTATACCATAAATAATGCGAAAGGAATGGGCATTGCGGATAAAACAGGAAGTCTGGAAATAGGCAAAATGGCGAATCTATGCATTTTATCGGGCAACCTATTTGAAACCCCAGCAGAGGACATCCACAACATAAAGCCTGAGGTGGTTATCTTTGAAGGAAATGTGGTCAGGGGGGAGTTATAGCTATGGAAATGAAAGATTACAGCTTGCCTGCTCCCCAATTTGAAAAGCTGTTTCGGGCAGAAGTGCTGCTTGGCGATGTGTATCCCCTTGGAAACATTGGCGGAGGCTATCAGGAGATTGTAGCGGTCATTGGCGGAAGCTTTGAAGGGAGCATCCATGGAGAAATTATGAGTTTCGGTGGCGACTGGGGCCTGCTTTATGACGATACGGTAAACAACCTGGACACCAAATACCTCCTTAAAACGGATGACGGAGCATATATTTCTGTTCATTGCAGGGGACGGCTGATTATGAGTCTGGAGGACATGCAGAAATCAGATGAAGGGCTTTTAGCCGAAGATGATTACTATTTCAGGCAGAGCATCAGCTTTACAACAGGGGCCGATCCATATCGCTGGATGAACGAGATTGTCGCTGTCGGCGTTTCTGCTATCACGGATGACGGAAATATTTGTCTGGATGTATATAAGCTTATATAATAGAAAGGTAGGATGATATGAAAAATAGAATGAAGCTGCCCAAAGCGGAGCTGGAGCATCTGTTTTATATTGAAGTGGATCTGCATCAGAATCTATATGAAATCGGGGATGTGGGGCGGGGAGATCTGGTGATCTGCCCGATCGCCGGCGGAAGATTTGAAGGTAAGATAACGGGAGAAGTGCTGAATTTCGGGGCGGACTGGAATTTGATGTACCCAAACCATTTGAATTGTGTGGATACGCGGTACCTCCTGAAAACGGACGATGGCGCGCTTATTTCGCTGACAACCATTGGCAGAGCGGTAATCAAACCGGAACAGGATGAAGCCATGGAGCGGGGCGAATATGTGGACCCGGCGGACTACTATTTCAGGCAGCATCTGCTGTTTGAAACGGGGGACGAAAGATATGACTGGATAAACGGTGCCTGCTGTTTTGGGGTGCTGGGTTGCAAAGACGAATGGACGATTGTATATGATGCATATATGGTGAAATAAAAGGAGTGAATAAACATGAAAAAGATTTTAGTATTAGGAACAGGAGCGCAAGGCTCGACCGTAGCGCAGAGAATGGACGAGGAACCCAATGTAAGCGAAATCATCTGTGCGGACTACGACAAAAAAGCAGTTGACGAATTGGTGAAAATTTTAAACAAAGCAAAAGGCATGATCGTGGATGCCAATGACGTCGACAGCATCATCAAAGCGGCGGATGGCGTGGACCTGATCGTAAACGCGCTGCCCATCGCCTTTGCACCAAATGTTTTGGAGGCGGCAATCGCTGTGAAAGCCAACTACCAGGACTTTGCGGCCACCGATGTTTTGGATACCTGGTGGCCGAAATGCGTAGAAATCATGTATGAAGACTACGGAAAGCGTTTCGCGGAGATCGGCAAGATGGCGATTATCGGTACCGGCTCCGCACCCGGAATGATGTGCGTAGCGACGAAAAGCTGCATGAGATACCTGGACACTTGCGATGACATTCTCATGATGGTTTACGAAGGCGTGGAGGCCAAGCGTTTCCTGCCATTCTGGTGGTCGCCCTTTACGGCTCTTTCCGATATGATCGACCCGACTTTTGCCCTCAAAGACGGCGTTCTGGTGGAAACAAAGCCCCATAGCCTGCCGGTAACAAGACACTTCAAGGGCTGCGCCGCGCCGGTGACCCTGGTGGAACACGCCCATGACGAAACGGTTTACATGGGACTGAACAAAGATACCCACTTCAAGGGAGCAAAGAATATTAACTTTAAGTACGGCGGCGTAGGAATCAACTTTTCCACTCCGCTCTACCGGGCGGGCCTGCTTTCCAGAGAAGAAGAGACTTACAAGGGCCATACCTTCGTGCCATTTGATGTCATTGTATCCCACTTGCCGCCTGCGCCAAAGTTTAAGGAAGAAATCAAGGAAATCCTGGACGAGGGCCTTGTAAAGGATGAGGGCGCGTTCGTAATCGAAGCCACCGGAACCAAGGACGGCAAGAAGGTTATGGTTGAAACTTACTTGTACGCTCCGGGCTGTGTGGAATCCTTTGAAAGAGCCGGCATCACAGGCGAAATGTATTTGACCGGACAGTGCGGCTCCCTTTTTACAAAGATGTTTGTAAACGATGACTACACCCAGACCGGGCTCATTTCCTCCGATATGCTGACCTATGAGGAATGCGACCTGTATCTGGACTATGCGAAAGCCTTGGACATCACTCTGGAAACGGAAGTGAAGCCTCTATAAAACATAATTACGGTTAGGGAAGAAAGCTGGCGGGTTTGCTGGGTTTCTTTTCGTTTACAGTCCTGGGAGGGGCTGCGGCTGAGATGACTCCCGGGCGGGGCGGTTTAGCGCGACTGGAGCGGGGCGCCTTTTCTTGATCTGGTGTGGCCCTCACAGAAGCTCTTCGGGAAAAAAGCAAAAAAATCATCCAAAATTTACGCAGTTTTCAACGGCCGCAGCCTCTTGAAATGAGCTTTCAGCAACCATCCGCGCCTTTTCTCGATCAGAGGCCCCGCAATCCCACAACTTTGCGTAAAGAATGAAGATTTTTACAGAAGTTTTCCGGGAATCTGCGGCCGTGGCGGTTGGGATAGAATGGTAAGAAAGCTATTAATACTGAATGTGAAAATAATTGGAGGGAATAGAATGAAACAAATTATGATGAACGAAATGAATTTCAGCATATTCCGCTCTTTGATTTTCTTGACAGCAAATTTCCTAAAAATGGATGTAAACACGATTGTTCTCTATTAGAAAAATATTGCAACACAAAAAACTTGATGCGTTAGTCCTTAAAAAATGGTTTGAGAAGCATGGTGTTTTTAGTTAAACGAAACGAATTATTTGTGATATACTATATTTGAATCAAGAAAGGAGAACAGCGATGTTTAAAAACATAATGGACGAAAATTTAATCGTCGTGGCTGCGGTAGAGGGCTATGCTCGTAAGCACAGTATGGACGAAAAGACCGTCTTCGAAATCTTTCATAAATTTAATCTTTTGCATTTGCTGCGCTCTCAATATGAAGTCCTCCATACACAGGATTTGGATGAAAGCGTTTTTTTTGCCGAAGATGTGATAAAGAGGAACAAATGATGAAGAAACTGACATTATATCACGGATCGAATCAAAAATTCGATGTTGTTGATCTTTCAAAATCACGGGACAAACGAGATTTCGGGCGGGGATTTTATATGACAACACTACAAGAACAGGCGGAACATTGGGCAGAGAATATGTATATCCGCTATGGTGGTGAAGGCCAGTATATTTAAGAATTTACCTTAGAGATGCCAGATGATCTAAAAGTAAAAATATACCAGGGACTCTGTGAAGAGTGGCTGAACATGGTAAAAGCAAACCGAATGGAAGGTAATGTTCAACACGAGTATGATATTGTTTGCGGCCCTGTTGCAAATGATAACACCATGAGAACGATTGCACTGAGGGTATCTATACTGTGGATATGGCTTTAGAGCAATTAAAGTTTTTCAAGGCAAATGATCAAGTTTCCATTCATACGGAAAGTGCACTTGCGTATCTCACGTTGGAAGGGAGGCGCTCCATTGAAAGGTAAATATATTTATCGAGGGCAAGATATCACATTGGATGTGCTCATGAAAATTGAGCATGTTGTTCGCATCCTTTCCGAAAGGGAAGGGAGAGAATTTGATGATATGTATCAGGATTTTTTAGGATCAAAGACATATGCCGCATTGAAAAAGATGGAATCCCTTTTGTGGGCTGAGAGCGCAGAGTTTATCGCCGATGAATATGATCGCGAAACGCATTAAAACAGTGAAGGAAAACATTAAAAGCAAAGATGGCAGAGGCTAAAAAATGATTAAACTACAAATAAACCCAAAAGTATATGGTAATCTTTTATACATCTATCAGTGATTTCTTTAATCTTTGAAGATCAGTTGAATAAAGAATAAAATACAAGAAGTTCAAAAATAGAGCTTGCCTTTCAGGCTCTATTTTTAATTCTCCCAAAACCGGGTATCAATAAACCATCTTCGGAAACACTAATACAAAATGTCAAAAAAGGTGGTACCCATCATGGAAAATAAACTTATAAACGAAAAGTCCCCGTATCTTCACCAACATGCAAACAACCCGGTGAACTGGTACCCGTGGGGCGAAGAGGCCTTCCAAAAAGCAGAACAAGAAGACAAGCCGATCTTCCTTTCCATCGGCTATTCGACCTGTCACTGGTGCCACGTGATGGCCCACGAATCCTTTGAAGACCAGGAAGTTGCCCAGCTTCTCAACGATGGCTTCGTTTCCATAAAAGTGGACCGGGAGGAGCGTCCGGATGTGGATGCGGTATATATGGCCGTCTGCCAGGCTCTGACCGGATCCGGCGGCTGGCCCCTGACCATTATCATGACGCCAAAAAAAGAACCGTTCTTCGCAGGAACGTATTTCCCCAAACGGGGAAAACGCGGCCAGGCCGGTCTGATCGAGCTGCTTACCTTTATCCAGGAAACCTGGCAGGAGAACAAAAGCAAGCTGATCTTGGAAGGGCATAAAATAACCAACTTCATAAAAGAACATGCACAAGAGACCGCAGCAGGAGGCGCAGACGACGAGGACTTGATGGAAAAAGCCCGGGACTACTACAAGCAGACCTTTGATGCACGATGGGGCGGATTTGGCCCCATGCCGAAATTCCCTTCGCCTCATAATCTTTTGTTTCTGATGGAAACAGGGGGAAGCGAAGAATTGGGTATGGCCCAAAAGACGCTGATCCAGATGTATCGGGGTGGTCTGTTCGACCACATCGGCGGCGGATTCAGCCGCTATTCAACCGATGAACGGTGGCTGGCGCCCCATTTTGAAAAAATGCTCTACGACAATGCGCTGCTGATTCTGGCATATGCTAAAGGTTATGAAAAGACCGAAAACCAACTGTATAAGGAGATCGTCCAGCGGACAGTTCAATATATCGAGCGGGAGCTGACGGATGAAGAAGGCGGTTTTTATTGCGGACAAGACGCGGACAGCGAAGGTGAAGAGGGAAAATACTACCTTTTTACTCCCGGCGAAATCATCCAAGTGCTGGGCGAAGAGGATGGCGGCGCATTCTGCCGGCAATTCGACATCACGGCCGCCGGTAATTTTGAGGGAAAAAGCATTCCCAACCGGATTAAAGATGCCCAATATGAGCAGATGCCGTCCAAAGACCAGGTGGAAAAACTGTTGGAATATCGGAAAAAGAGGACCTGGCTGCACAAGGACGATAAAGTGCTGACGGGTTGGAACGGCTTGATGATCGCAGCGCTGTGCAGAGCGTCGAGATTGATGAATGAGTCTCAGTACCTTGAGCTGGCAGAGGCGGGAGCACGTTTTATCTGGAACAATCTGCAGCAGGACGGATATTTAAAAGCAAGATGGCGCCAGGGAGAAGCCGCCCATGCAGGAACACTGGATGACTATGCATTTTTAGCCTGGGGCCTGCTGGAGTGCTATCGGAGCACCCTGGAAGCCGACTATTTGGAACGTGCCATACAGATTGGAAAGCGAATGACGGAGCAGTTCTTTGATTGGGAAAATGGCGGCTGCTACCTGTACGGTAAAGATAGCGAACAGCTGATTATCCGCCCCAAAGAGGCATATGACGGTGCGATGCCGTCGGGAAATTCTGTTGCTGCCCTGGTAATGGACCAGCTGGCTTTTTATACCGGTGAGGACAGCTGGCGGCAGGCGCGGGAAAAACAATGGGATTTTATGAGGGCAAAAGCGGCAGGACATCCTGCGGCGCTCAGCTTCTTTCTTTGGCAAATGGAAGAAGAACAGAGCTCCAGCCAGTTGATCTGTACTTCGCAGGCGGCGCTTCCTCCACAAAGCTTTCAAAACTATAACGTGAAGATTCTGCAGGTTACAGAAGAAAACCGGGAAAAAATGCTCATAATCGCCCCGTTTCTAAGCCAATACCCAATCCCGGAAAAAGAGGCTTCCTATTACCTTTGCAGAGGGCAGCGATGCGAAAGTCCGGTCAGCAGCTTGAAAGAATTGGAAGAAAAATACAATTTATGATTGACAAAATATGTAAATTAAAATATAATATGGATGCGGGTAAAAAAGGGGCCCGCATTCATTCTGGGAAAGGAGATACATAGAAAATGCATGATAATGAAAGAAGCGAGATCGTATTTGAGATCAAAGAACAGATTGGTGTGATAAAGCCGTATCCTACCGGCTGGAACAAAGAACTGAACCTGGTATCATGGAACGGTAATCCCGTAAAATATGATATAAGGGATTGGGATCCGGAGCATGAACATATGTCCAGGGGAATTACACTGCATCCGGATGAGATGCGTAAGATTGTTCAATTGCTCAAAGACCGGCAGGTCTGAGGGAAAGACACATAATCGGGGGAAATGCATATAGTGATAGAAAAAGACTTTTTAGGAGGTATTTCCATATGAGATGCTATAACAAAAACGAAGAAGGCATTGAGCCTGCTCTGTTATTTTTCTTCTTGATCCTTGTGCTGATCTTCTGCAAACCAGGAATCGTCGGATGCGGCGATGAATGCTGCGAAAGAGAACCGGTATGTGAACCGTCCTGTGACTGTTAAACGCTTGCTTAGCACCAGTAAAAATTCCGTCTGTAATCAGACGGAATTTTTACTTCTATCAAAGAAGAATGAAATGGCATAAAGTCCGGCGAGCCCAACTACAGCGAAAATGATTTTGCTGATAAAGAGCAGGCTGTTCCCAAAGATTGCTGTGACCAGATTAAAGTTAAAGAATCCAATCAAGCCCCAATTTATTGCGCCGATGATGATCAGCGCAAGAACTAATTTTTTCAAAGTACTCACCCCTTTCAATAGGTATTTTGCCCATTTCTACATAAAATATGATATACTAATCAGTAATCGTTTAAGGAGGAAGTCACGTGAAGATTAAATTAAAAACAGGCCCAAAAGAGCCGGAACGTGAAATTGAAATAAAAAAACCTGTTCCCATAGAAGAATTAAAAGACACTTGGGGCAAAGAACTGCCCTATACAATTCTTGCTGCTAAGGTGGATAATAAAATAGAAGAGTTGACCATGATTGTTGACCATGACTGCAGTATCGAGTTTCTGGACATGCGCACGCAAGCTGCAAATCTGATTTATCAATACAGTCTGTGTTTGATTTATCTAAAAGCAATCGAGGATGTGCTGGGAAAGATACCTGTGGAAATTCAGAACTCTCTTAACAAAGGACTTTATACAGAAATTAAAACTGCCAGGGCCGTAACCGAACCGCAAGTGCGTGCTATTGAAAGACGGATGAAGCTGCTGGTGAAAGAGAACCGGCCTATTGTAAAAGAATCTGTATCCTGGGATCAGGCAATTAAGCTGCTGACCGAACGAGGTTATGAAGAAAAGATTCGAATTTTAAAAAATCACCCGGAGATTGAGCATCCCGTGTTCTACTGCCTGGATAATTATAAAAATTTCTTTTACGGAGCCATGGTTCCTTCAACCGGATATATCAAGTTCTTTGAGCTGGTAAAATATCGCCGCGGCGTTATTCTCCGGTTCCCCTATCCTTCTGAGCCCAACCGCATTCCGCCGTATGTGGATGAGAAAAAGCTTTGCTCTGCGTTTGGTGAAGCGAAAAAATGGCACAAGCTTTTAAAGATTTCTTATCTGGCCGATCTCAACGAAAAGGTTCGGGACGGAGAATATAAAGAAATCATTTTGCTTTCGGAAGCACTCCATGAGAAAAAGGTGGCCGAGATTGCAGACCAGATCACAAGAGGTAAAAAACGCATCATACTGATAGCAGGCCCGTCATCTTCCGGGAAAACTACTTTTGCCAGACGGCTGTGCATACAACTTAAGGTCAACGGGCTGGATCCGCTGTATATGGGTACGGACGATTATTTTGTAGAACGGAAGGACACTCCGCTGGATGAAGATGGGGAACCTAACTACGAAGATTTATCCGCCATTGACATCGATCTGTTCAACAGCAACATGAATGGCCTGCTCTGCGGCAAGCAGGTAGACCTTCCTACCTTTGATTTCATTGAAGGAACGAAGCTTTACGGCAAACGGATTACGTCGATCAAACCCCATCAGCCTATTGTCATAGAAGGGATTCATGCCCTCAACAAAGAACTGACCAAATATATATCGGAGGAAGAAAAGTTCCGCATTTATATCAGTCCGTTCACCCAATTGAATATTGACAGCCATAATCGGATTCCCACTACCGATGCCCGGATTCTGAGGCGAATGGTCAGGGATCATCTTTTCAGAGGCCATTCTGCAAAGATGACCATTGCTGACTGGCCCAAGGTACGCAAGGGGGAGGACAAAAATATTTTTCCATTTAATGGAGAGGCGGATGTGCTGTTTAATTCGGCATTGACCTATGAGCTGGCTGTTTTGAAAAAATATGCCCAGCCCCTATTGGAAGAAATCGATCGATCAGAGCCGGAATACAGCGACGCGCGGAGACTGCTCAAGTTTCTGACCTTTTTCGAGGCCATTGAGGAGGAATCGATCATTCCCAACAATTCGATCCTGAGAGAGTTTATAGGCGGAAGTATATTTGTAGAATGATTCATATAGGAAAAGGAGAAATATTGAATGAGTGAAATTACAGTAATTGGTGGAATTAAAGGAAATGTTGTAGCAAATGCACAAGAGCAGCTGATGGCTGCCCAGCAGAATGGAGGAACCATCTCCGTTTCGTACGGCGGAACAGGACGTAATATTGCGGAAAACCTGGGACGGCTGGGTGCTGCTACGGCTTTTGTGGGCGCAGCGGGAAATGATATCGTAGGCAGGGGGGCCAAGTTGGAACTGGAAGCCTTGGGGGTGGATACGTCTCAGCTGCATTTGATTCAAGGACAAAATACTGCCATGAATATCTCAATTCTCGATATTGTCGGCGATCTGGAATTTGGGGTGGAGAACATCGACGCGTACGGCTTGATCGATCTTGAGGCGATCGATCAAGTGCTGCCCATGATCAATAATTCTGAGATCGTGTGTGTGGATGGAACCTTGTCCGAAGGCGTTTTAACCTATTTGGCAGAAACGGTAGAAGTGCCGCTGTTTTTCGACCCGCATACGGAAGAGGACGCAACAAAAGTCAAAGAATTCATCGGCTCTTTCCATACCATCAAGCCCAATCGAGGAGAAGCGTCCGCTATCTGCGGCCTGGATATTTTCAGCGAAGACCAGTTGATGGAAGCTGGCAAATGGTTTGCTGATCAGGGGGTGAAACGTGTATTTATCACCATGAGCGGCGGCGGTGTCTATTATAAGGAAGGGATGAAGGAAGGAATTCTGCGGCCGGAGCAGGTGCTGCCTTTTGCCAATGAAGAGGGGGCCGGCGATGCTTTTTCCGCGGCTATCCTGGACGGAACGAGAAAGAACATGGATATAGAGGCGATTGCAGCATACGGAATGAAGGCGGCGGCCATCGCCTTGGAAAGTAAATGCGCGGTAAATCCGCTGATGAGTGAGAGGAGGATGCAGGAATGAATGAACACGTAAAAGAAGCCAATAAAAAACGGATCGAAGCCATTATTAAAAATCTAGAAACTCGAAACATGAGCGGTTACTATTGTGAAACCGCAGAGGATGCCAAGAATAAGATTTTGTCCATGATCAGCGAGGGCGACCTGGTTTCTTGGGGCGGATCGGCTTCTCTGGATGAGCTGGGAATTAAAAAAGAATTGAAAAACGTGCTGGACGGAACAGCTCCTTCCAAGGAGGAAGCCCTGGAAAACCGCCGCAAAGCGTTTATGGCAGATGTATATCTGACTGGAACCAATGCCGTTACTATGGATGGAGAGCTGGTCAATATTGACAAGACGGGCAACCGGGTAGCGGCCATGTGCTTTGGACCTAAAAAAGTCATTGTAGTGGCAGGAATTAATAAAATTGTTGAAAATGAAGATGCTGCTGTCGGCAGGATCCGGACAGAGGCCTGCGTGCCCAATGCCATTCGCTTGGGGTTGATGACACCGTGCGCAGTAACTGGAAAATGCGCCCACTGCCTGGGACAGTCCATGTGCTGCTATACTGTGACTACCAGAGCCAGCGCGATTAAGGACAGGATACATATTATATTGGTTAATGAACACTTAGGCTATTAAAGGCTTACGGCCCAGTGAACGCCTGTCCGCGTCTGCCCGCCGTTAGAAGCGGAGTGCGGGGCAGGCGTTTTGTTTGAATGAAAGGGAGGAGCCTATGCAAATTGAATATTATATTGTGGACGTTTTTACAAATGATAAGTTCGGCGGTAATCCGGCGGCGGTCTGCCTTTTAGAGGAGGCGATTTCCACGAAACTGCAGCAAAAAATTGCGTCAGAGATTAATTTGTCTGAGACGGCATTTCTCATTAAAAGGAGCGATGCCGACGCGGTTTATGATCTGCGTTGGTTTACACCTAAAGTGGAAGTGGAATTGTGCGGCCATGCGACCTTGGCATCCGGATATGTTTTGTATGAGCAAGCAGGCGTGAACGCGGATGCGGTCCGGTTCAACACCTTATCGGGCGTTCTTTCAGTTGCCAAAGCCCAAGAGCGCTTCTGGCTAACGCTGCCCAAAAGAAAACCCAGTCCGACAGGATGTTACAAGTCTTTTGCTTCAGCGTTTGGTACGGACAATTTTCAGACATTGAAAGCCAATGATTTTTTTCTGGTCTTTGATTCACCGGAAGAAGTGGCAGCGCTCGAGCCGGATTTTGAGAAGTTGAAGCTGGTGAAAGAAGAGGCGGGACTGGAGGATGACGTATTCGGCATCATTGTTACGGCCCGCGGCGGCGGATTTGGCTGCGATTTTGTTTCGCGATTTTTTGCGCCTAATGCAGGCATTAATGAAGATCCGGTTACCGGGAGAGCCCATAGCAGCCTGGTGCCGTATTGGTCAGACGTTCTGCATAAAAAGGATTTGACCGCAAAGCAGCTGTCGGAGCGGCGAGGAGATATCGCCTGCGTCAATAACGATGATGATACGGTGAGCTTGGGAGCGGAACTCCAAATCTTCTCCAAAGGGTACATTTTGCTTTAACAAGGTGATAGTGTTTTATCGGGTTTGGCTGGCCAGCCTGGTTGGGCAGCGGGATTGAGCAGCCGGAGAAACTTTCTGGAAATATCTGATTTATTTACGCAAAGCTGTGGATTTGTGGGGCGTCATATTGAGAATAAAGGGAGTTTCCTGTCCCATCTCCAATTCGAGAGGGAATAACCGTTGAAAAATGCGTAAATTCTGCGACGTATCCTTAATTATTTCACAGACGGCCCCATTCCTTTCAAAAACCAAACCTTAACCAACTGAGCCGTCGGGCCAGAAAAGGGCTTACTATCAAAAACCATGAAAGAAATATTGGAAACCAGACTGTTTCTGGCTTACAGCCTGCCTTTCCAGAGCCAAGCCGCACCAAAACTATCAGGATTGGTCCCGCAACCATTTAATGCTGATCGTTTCCAAGTACCAAACATCAAGCACCCGGCACCAAGCAGCGGGAAAGCCCGCCCGCAATAAATCCTCTTAAAACTGCCGCTTATCTTCCCGACCCCCTCCCAAAACTACAGGCCACACCCCTCAATTCAAAAAAACGCAGCAATTTCTCCCTCAACTCTATCGTCAGCCCGCATCTTCAACAATCCCAGCATCTCGTATCAAGCTCTGTCAAAACTATGACCCAGCATACAAAAAACATGCAACCCGTGCGGCAACCTGCACTGCCCAAGCCGCCGCCAGATTTCGCAGAAGCTGCCTCCCAACAATCGTCCGCTGCATCCGCCAAATCCCATATCTTGTAGGCAAATTGCTAAAACTAAGAAAAGATACACTAGAAATGCGGCGAAAAAGGAACACCAGGATGCGTGTTCAGAAAACATCTCTTTTATGCATTGGAAACACAGCCTTTTGCCTGTCCAAAAAACATAAAAAATAGATCAATTTTTTTACCAAAAACTCTTGCAATTTCCAATCATGTGGTATATACTACAAAAGCTTGTGTAAGGCGATGAAGTAGGAAGTTACCTTGCTATAGGATAATTTCTACCGAGAATTGTCCCCACCAGATGGGGGCGAAGGGATTCGCCGGCTTTTTGCTTTGTGTAAAAAATTAAGAAACACACGGAGCCGTGTACTAAGCAAGCAAGACCTCGTACACGCACTTGAAAAGCGGGCAGCAGAACCCCCTGTACGAGCATAGCGAAAACAGTACAAAAAATTAGGAGGATGAAATGAGCGAATTACAGAAAATCAGAATTAAGCTTAAGGCTTATGACCACGCACTGCTGGATCAGAGCGCAGCCAAGATCGTCGAAACAGCAAAGAAGACCGGCGCAGAAGTTTCCGGCCCGATTCCGCTGCCGACAGAAAAAGAGGTCATCACGATCTTAAGAGCGGTCCACAAATACAAGGACTCCAGAGAACAGTTCGAACAGAGAACACATAAGAGACTGATCGACATCACCAGTGCTACGGCTAAGACGACCGACGCACTGACAAAGCTCGATCTGCCTGCCGGCGTGGACATTGAAATTAAGCTGTAAAACGTTGCATTCCGGCAGATTACTGCCGACGCGATAACTTTTTACAGAACAAAAGCTGCTTTGCAGCAGCACAAAAAATGTAAGGGAACTCCCCTTAGTAAGATTGCATGAGAGGGAAGACGGCCTAAAAGAAAGAGTTGCAGATACAGGTCAGGGCTTCCAGCAGTAAAGCGCAGCCAAAAGCAAGTTTTGGGCGCTTCTTGCAGGAGACCTTCGGCGATTTGCATCAGCAAATCGGGATAGGGCTTCCAAACCAGAGCAATCCGCTGTAAGAATTAGGAGGAAAAATATGAAAGCGATTTTAGGAAAGAAAGTCGGAATGACTCAGATCTTTACTGACGCAGGCGAAGTGATTCCTGTAACAGTGATCGAGGCAGGTCCGGAAACAGTAACACAGATCAAAACGGTTGAAAACGATGGTTATGCCGCGGCTCAAGTAGCGTTCGAAGATGCGAAAGCCCACAGAATCAACAAGCCGATGACAGGCCATTTTGAAAAAGCAGGCGTTTCTGTCAAGAAGCACCTGGCGGAATTCATAATTGAAGACGGCGAAGCTTATGAAGTAGGACAGGTCATCACCGTAGCTGATTTCGAAGAAGGCAAGAAGCTGGACATTACCGGAACCTCCAAAGGTAAAGGTACCCAGGGTGAAATCAAACGGCACGGACACCATAGAGGCCCGATGACCCACGGCTCCAAGCATAAGAGACTGCCGGGCGGCAAGGCCGGCGCATCCTATCCGGGAAGAGTTTTCAAAGGAAACAAAGAATCCGGAAGAATGGGACGCGATACTGTGACCGTACAGAATGTCGTATTAGTAAAAGTTATTGAAGACAGAAACCTGATGCTGGTAAAAGGTGCTGTACCGGGAAACAAAGGTGGCCTGGTTCGCATTCAGTACGCAGTAAAGGGCGAGGACAAATAGAAGACTTCAGGAAGGAGGAAGTAAAATGGCAAAAGTAACGATGCTTAACATGACTGGAGCAGAAGCCGGAACCATCGAACTGAACGATGAAATCTTCGGAATCGAGCCTAACCAGAACGCAGTACACGCTGTAGTAAAAAATTACTTGGCAAACCAGAGACAGGGAACGCAGTCCGCAAAGACAAGAGCAGAAGTAAGAGGCGGCGGAAGAAAGCCTTTCAGACAGAAGGGAACAGGACGCCATAGACAGGGAAGCACCACAGACCCATCTCAGGTAGGCGGTGGAGTAGTATTTGCTCCAAAGCCAAGAAGTTACAGATATACACTGCCTAAGAAGCTGAGAAGACTGGCAATGAAATCCGCGCTTTCCTCAAAGGTAGAGGAAAAGGAAATCATCGTTTTAGACGAGCTGAAATTGGATGCTCCTAAGACAAAAGAAATGGTAAAAGTTCTGGAAAATATCAAAGCTGGTAAAAAAGCGCTGATCGTTATGGCTGAAAAAGATGAGAACGTGATCCGTTCTGCGGCCAATATTCCGGGAGTTAGAACAGAGCTGGTATCCACAATGAACGTATACGAGATCATCAATCACCCCAGCTTCATTGTAACAAAAGATGCGATTAACAAGATTGAGGAGGTGTACTCATAATGAAAACGCCTTACGATGTAATTTTAAAACCTGTCATCTCTGAAAAAAGTATGGAAGATGCGCAGAACAAAAAATACACATTCAAGGTTGCGGTAGATGCGAACAAGACACAGGTTAAGCACGCTGTAGAAGAAATCTTCGATGTGGAAGTGAAAAAAGTAAACATTATGAACGTTGTCGGCAAACAGAAAAGAATGGGAAGAAGCGTAGGAATGACTGCCGCTAGCAAAAAGGCAATCGTTACTCTGACAGATAAGAGTAAAGAGATCGAATTCTTCCAGAGCTTATAATATAGGAGGTAGGAAAGAATGGGAATCAAAAAATATAATCCGACTACTCCTGGTTTAAGAGGAATGACGGTTTCTACTTTTGAGGAAATCACCAAGGACGCCCCTGAAAAATCCCTTACCGTGACACTGAAAAAGCATGCTGGAAGAAACTCCAGAGGCAAGATCACCGTAAGACACAGAGGCGGCGGATACAGACCCAAATACAGAATCATCGATTTCAAGAGAAATAAAGATGGTGTTCCAGGAACAGTAGCAGCGATCGAATACGATCCGAACAGAAGTGCCAACATCGCCCTGATCAACTATGCTGACGGCGAAAAAAGATATATCATCGCTCCTGAAAAATTAATGGTAGGCGATATGATTGAATCCGGCCCAGAAGCTGATATCAAAGTAGGAAACACCCTTCCGCTGGCAAATATTCCGGTAGGTACCGTGATCCACAACATCGAGCTCAAGCCTGGCAAAGGCGGCCAGATGGTAAGATCCGCAGGTAACGGAGCCCAGCTCATGGCCAAAGAAGGAAAAGAAGCTCAGGTAAGACTTCCTTCCGGCGAAGTGAGAAAAGTGAGAATGGAATGCAGAGCGACCATCGGAGAAGTTGGTAACGGAGACCACGCCAACATCCAGATCGGTAAAGCGGGAAGAAAAAGACACATGGGTATCAGACCTACCGTTCGCGGTTCTGTCATGAACCCCAACGACCACCCACATGGCGGTGGTGAAGGTAAGGCTGGAATTGGTCGTGTAAGTCCGGTTACACCTTGGGGCAAGCCTGCTCTCGGATACAAGACGAGAAAGAAGAACAAGGCTTCCGACAAGTATATCGTTAAGAGAAGAAATGAAAAATAAGGAAGGAGCATAGATAATGGGTAGATCACTGAAAAAAGGCCCTTTCGTCAACAGAAAACTGCTTAAGGCTATCGAAGATATGAATGCAGCCAACGAAAAGAAAGTCATAAAAACATGGTCAAGACCATCCACGATATTCCCGCAGATGGTGGGACACACAATCGCAGTGCATGATGGAAGAAAGCACGTACCTGTATATATCACCGAAGATATGGTAGGACACAGACTTGGAGAATTTGCTCCAACCAGAACTTACAGGGGCCACGCTGCAGACAAGTCATCAAAAGTAAAGTAAGAAAAGGAGAACATGAAAATGGAAGCAAAAGCAATTGCAAAATATGTAAGAATGTCTCCGATCAAGCTTAAGCCTGTTGCAGATCTTGTAAGAGGAAAAGATATAAATGAGGCGCTTACTATATTAAAATTCACACCGGGCAAAGGTGCTGAAATCGTAGAAAAGGTTGTTCAGTCCGCTCTGGCTAATGCTGACGTAAAAGAAATGGACACAGACAACTTATATGTAGCGGAAGTTTATGCTAACCAGGGACCGACTATGAAGAGATGGAGAGCTGGATCACAGGGCAGAGCATCGATCATCTTAAAGAGAAGCAGTCATGTCGGCGTCACTTTAAGAGAAAAGAATTAAGATAGGAGGTTCATTTAATGGGTCAGAAAGTAAGTCCACATGGATTGAGAGTGGGCATCATCAAAGACTGGGATTCCAAATGGTATGCTGACAAAGGAAACTTTGCCGACTACCTGATCGAAGATAATAAAGTTAGAGAGTTCGTAAAGAAAAAGCTGTATGTAGCAGGCGTTTCCAAAATACTGCTGGAGCGTCAGGCTGACAATAAACTGAAAGTCATCGTGCTGACCGCAAAACCCGGTATGGTTATCGGAAGATCCGGAAACGGCATTGACGAACTGAAGAGCGATCTGGAAAAAATGACCGGAAAGGCCATTAATATCGAGATCAAAGAAGTGAGAAGATCCGAGCTGGATGCCCAGCTGACAGCTGAAAGCATCGCACAGGCTCTGGAAAGAAGAATTTCCTTCAGAAGAGCGATGAAGCAGGCCATCGGCAGAACCATGAAAGCCGGCGCAAAAGGTATCAAAGTACTGGTATCCGGCAGATTGGGCGGAGCTGAAATCGCCAGAAACGAAAAGTACAGCGAAGGAAACGTTCCTCTCCACACACTGAGAGCGGACATCGACTATGGATTCGCGGAAGCCGATACCACTTACGGAAAGATCGGCGTCAAAGTGTGGATCAACCACGGAGAAATCCTTGACAAGGGACTCAAGAGCGCGGTTCGCGACGAAGGAAACGGAAGAAGAGACGGCAAAAGAAACAGAAGAGACGGCGACAGAAGACCGAGAAGAGACGGCGACAGAAGAAGAAATGATCGCAGAAGAGACGATAAGCCGGAACTTCCAAAGGCAGTAAATCCGAGAAAGAGAAAAGCTCCGAAGGAAGAACCAGCTAAAGCAGCCGAAGCGCAGACCACAGAAGCACAGGTTGATGCAGCGACCGAAGCAGCAACAACTGAAGAATAGACGAAAGAGAGGAGGAAACGCTGATGTTAATGCCAAAGCGCGTTAAACGCAGAAGAGTCCACAGAGGTAGAATGAAGGGCGTTGCTACCAAAGGTAACAAGGTTACTTACGGAGATTACGGCCTGGTGGCTACCGAATGCGGATGGATAACTTCAAATCAGATCGAGGCAGCCAGAATTGCCATGACCAGATCGGTAAAAAGAGGTGGTAAGGTTTATATCAAAATCTTCCCCCACAAGTCTGTAACAAAGAAACCTGCAGAAGTACGTATGGGTTCCGGTAAAGGTGCTCCGGAGTACTGGGTAGCAGTTGTAAAACCAGGCAGAGTTATGTTTGAAATCGAGGGTGTAACCGAGGCCCAGGCAAGAGAGGCTATGCGTCTTGCATCTCACAAGCTGCCTGTTAAATGTAAATTTGCCATCAAAGAAATGGAAGCAAAGGGTGGTGAAGCATAATGGAACTGAAGAAGATGAGAGAAATGTCAGAAGTGGAACTCAATGCTGAACTGGTAAAGATGAAGAAAGATTTATTCAATCTCAGATTCCAGCACGTTACCGGACAGCTTGAAAACCCGATTAAAATGAGAGATACAAAGAAAGACATCGCCAGAGTCAAGACGATCATCAGAGAAAAACAGCTTGAAAAGGCTCAGGGCTAGTAGAAAGGAGGATGTAATATGACAGTTGAAAGAAACCTCAGAAAAACAAGAGTTGGCGTTGTTGTAAGCGACAAGATGGATAAGACTGTTGTCGTTGCGCTGGAAGACTTCGTAAGACATTCCCTTTATGGTAAAGCTGTAAAGAGAACCAAGAAGGTCAAGGCTCACGATGAAAACAACGAATGCAACATTGGTGATAAAGTTAGAATTATGGAAACAAGACCTCTGTCCAAAGACAAGAGATGGAGACTTGTGAACATCGTAGAGAAAGTTAAGTAAGGAGGCACCAGAATGATTCAGACAGAAACAAGACTGAAAGTCGCTGACAACTCCGGTGCAAAAGAACTTCTGTGTATCCGTATTCTCGGCGGAACAAGCCGTCAGTACGCGAACATCGGAGATGTGATCGTTTGCGCAGTAAAAGACGCGACACCGGGCGGCGTTGTTAAAAAGGGCGACGTTGTTAAGGCAGTTGTAGTTAGATCGAAAAAGGGTGCCAGAAGAGTTGACGGCAGCTATGTAAAATTCGACCAGAACGCGGCTGTAATTTTGAAGGATGATATGACACCGGTCGGCACTCGTATCTTCGGGCCAGTAGCCAGAGAGCTCAGAGAAAAGAGCTTTATGAAGATCGTATCGCTGGCACCGGAAGTATTATAGGAGGCGAGCGGATGCGAATTAAGAAAGACGATACAGTAATTGTACTTACTGGAAAAGATAAAGGTAAGACTGGCAAAGTGCTGAAAGCTATGCCCAAAGACGGCAAAGTGATCGTAGAAGGCATCAACATGCAGACCAAGCACCAGAAGCAGACCCAGAAAGAGGCTGCCGAGATCAAGCATCAGGAAGGTCCGCTGGACGTTTCCAACGTTATGTACTACGATACAAAATCAAAGACCGCCAGCAAGATTGGCTACAAGATGGACGGCGACAAAAAAGTCAGAGTAGCTAAGAAAACCGGCGAAGTAATCGACTAAGAAAGGAGGAGACGATTTTGACAGCCAGATTAAAAGAAAACTATGACAACAATGTCTTTCAGGCATTGATGGAAAAATTCTCATATAAGAATGCAATGGAAGTTCCCAAGCTGGAAAAAGTGACCATTAACATGGGCCTTGGCGAAGCCAAAGAAAATGCCAAAATTATGGAAAGCGCAGTCGAAGAGCTGGCCCTCATAACCGGCCAGAGACCTGTGGTTACCAAGGCGAAAAAATCAATCGCCAACTTTAAGGTAAGACAGGGTATGCCTGTAGGAGCGAAAGTCACTTTAAGAGGAGAGAACATGTACACCTTCGTTGATAAATTCATCAACATCGCTCTTCCCAGAGTGAGAGACTTCAAGGGCGTCAGCAAGAACTCCTTTGACGGAAGAGGCAATTATTCCATGGGGATCAAGGAACAGCTCATCTTCCCGGAAATCAACTACGATAAAGTTGACATGATCAAAGGTATGAACATTGTATTCACTACAACGGCTAAAACAGATGAAGAAGCGGCAGCTCTGCTGGAACTTCTCGGAATGCCGTTCGAGAAATAATAGGAGGGAAACATGGCGAAAACATCTCTCAAAATAAAACAGCAAAGAAAACCGAAATACTCAACACGCGCATATACAAGATGCAGAATCTGCGGAAGACCCCATTCTGTTCTCAAGAAATATGGAATATGCCGTATCTGTTTTAGAGAGCTTGCTTACAAGGGAGAAATTCCCGGCGTGAAAAAAGCGAGCTGGTAGAAAAGTGAAATTGCCAGAACTGCACGTGCGTGCAAAGCTGGTCAAGAAAGGAGAAATACTGTAATGACAATGACAGATCCAATAGCAGATATGCTGACAAGAATCAGAAATGCCAATACTGTAGGTCATGACACGGTTGATATTCCGGCTTCAAAGATGAAAAAGTCCATCGCAGGAATTTTGACGGAAGAAGGCTACATTAAAGGATTTGACGTTATAGACGACAACAAGCAGGGCATGATCCGCGTTCAGATGAAATATGGTCCTGACAAAGAAAGAGTTATCACCGGGATCAAAAAGATCTCAAAGCCAGGCCTGAAGGTCTATGCTAAGGCAAGCGACGTTCCAAAAGTTCTGGGCGGACTGGGAATCGCGATCATCTCCACGTCAAGCGGAGTTATCAGCGACAAAGAAGCCAGAAAACTGGGCGTTGGCGGCGAAGTAGTTTGTTATGTTTGGTAGGAGGTAGACAATGTCAAGAATAGGTATCAAACCTGTTGATCTTCCTGCTGGCGTTGAGGTTAAGGTTGACGGTAATAATGCAGTTACTGTTAAAGGACCAAAAGGCGAACTTACAGAGCAGATCAGCAAGTTATTAAAAATCGAAGTAAAAGATAATCAGGTTAACGTTTCCAGAGATTCGGACGCCAAGGCTTACAGAGAACAGCACGGGCTGGCAAGAAGCTTGATCCAGAACATGGTGACCGGCGTAACCCAGGGCTACGAAAAGAAACTGGAACTGGTCGGTGTTGGATATAAGGCTGAAAAGAAGGGCAAGAAACTGGTCCTGAGCCTGGGATATTCCCATCCGGTAGAGCTGGAAGACCCGGACGGAATTACCACCGAGGCACCTTCCAATACCGAAATTACGGTTAAAGGAATCGATAAAGCAGTTGTTGGCAACTATGCTGCCAATATCCGTGCCTGGAGAAAACCGGAACCTTACAAAGGCAAAGGTATTCGCTATGTCGGCGAACACATCCGCAGAAAAGAAGGTAAAACCGGAGCAAAATAAGGAAAGGAGTGAAATAAGATGGCAAACAGCAGAAATGATAGGCGTGTCGCAAGACACCAGAGAGTTAGAAAAGACCTTTATGGAACTCCTGAGAAACCTAGACTTTGCGTTTTCAGAAGTAATAAGAACATTTCCGTTCAGATTATCGATGACGTAAATGGAGTTACCCTTGCTTCCGCTTCCACATTGGATAAGGAGCTGAAAGGCCAGATCGAATACGGCGGAAACAAAGACGCCGCTAAGAAGGTCGGAGAAGCTATTGCTAAGAGAGCACTGGATAAGGGCATCGAAACCGTTGCTTTTGACAGGGGCGGATTCCTTTATCACGGACGTGTAAAGGAACTTGCTGACGGCGCTCGCGAAGCTGGATTGAAATTCTAACAGGAGGTAAAAGGAATGCGAAATACTATCGATGCTTCCAAGCTAGACTTAAACGAAACGATCGTCAGCATCAGACGTGTAGCTAAGACAGTTAAGGGCGGCAGAAACATGAGATTCAGCGTAACTGTAGTAGTTGGAGACGGCGAAGGCCATGTAGGAGTTGGTCTTGGCAAAGCTCAGGAAATCCCTGAAGCAGTAAGGAAAGCGACGGAAGACGCAAAGAAAAAACTGATCAAAGTTCCGACTGTAGGAACTACGATCCCACACAGAATCCTGGGAATTTTCGGAGCAGGCAGAGTACAGCTTATGCCGGCTGCGGAAGGTACAGGAGTTATCGCAGGTTCATCCGTACGTACGGTTCTTGAAGCTGCTGGAATCAAAGATATCAGAGCTAAGTCCATTGGCTCTAACAATACGGCAAACATGGCTTATGCAACGATCGAAGGACTGAAAAACCTGATGACTGTAGAAAAGGTTGCTCGTCTGAGAGGAAAAAATCAAGAAGAAATTATAGGATAAGGAGGAAGAGCAATGGCTAAAATGATTAAAGTTACTTTAACAAAAAGCACGATTGGCGCTTCCCCAAAACAGAGAAAAGTTGTAGAAGCGCTAGGACTAAAAAAGATGCACCAGTCAGTTGAGCTCGTTGATTCTCCGGTAACCTGGGGTGCTATCAACAAAGTAGAGCATCTTTTGACTGTAGAAGAGCTATAGGATTGGAGGTGCAAATAGATGAAACTGCATGAATTAAAAGCTGCTCCGGGCGCCACAAAAGCGCCGAAGAGGAAGGGCCGCGGTACTGCTACCGGACAGGGTAAAACTGCCGGAAGAGGTATGAACGGCCAGAACTCCAGAAGCGGCGGCGGCACACGGCCAGGATTTGAAGGCGGACAGATGCCTCTTTACAGAAGAATTCCAAAGAGAGGATTCACCAACATCTGGGCAACAGAATATACCGTTCTCAACGTTGATGATTTAAACCGATTTGACGCAGGTACTGTTGTAACGCCGGCACTGCTGGAGGAAGTAGGGCTTGTAAAGCAGGTAAAAGATGGAATTAAAATTCTGGGAAATGGTAACCTGGATAAGAACATTACTGTTCAGGCTCACAAATTTAGCAAGACAGCGATCGAAAAAATAGAATCTGCCGGAGGAAAGGCAGAGGTGATTTAAAATGGAGATGTTCAAAACAATCGCGAAAGCTTGGAAGATCATGGACATCAGAAAGAAGATTATTTATACGCTTTTGATGCTTGTGATTTTCCGAATTGGCTCCAATATTCCGGTTCCCGGAATAGACAGAGCTTACCTGGCTCAGCAAATGAATCACCAGGACGGATTGTTTGCTCTATTTAATTTATTCTCTGGTGGTGCTTTCAGCAACTTTACCATATTTGCTTTGAGTATCACCCCATACATCACGGCTTCCATCATACTGCAGCTGCTCACGATTGCTATTCCAAGGCTGGAGCGTCTGGCCAAGGAAGGTACCGAAGGCCAGAAAAAGATTGCTCAGTACACCCGTTATCTCACGGTAGTGCTGGCGGTCGTTCAGGCTATCGGCGTATCGGTGGGTATGTTCAGAAATGCATTGATCAGCACCGACTTCTTTTCAGTAGCGGTCATTGTACTGGTACTGTCGGCAGGAACGGCCTTTCTTATGTGGCTGGGTGAAAAGATCAATGAAAACGGCATCGGAAACGGGATCTCACTGATTATTTTCGGAGGGATCATCGCCAGACTGCCGAGCGGAATTCACGAAATTTGGCTCAAATACAGGGAAGGAACCATGACCTTTGTATCCTTGGCTCTGTTCGTCGTTTTCGCAGTAATCGTTATTATCGGAATCATCGAGATCCAGCAGGGTCAAAGAAGAATTCCGGTCCAATATGCTAAGCGCGTGGTAGGAAGAAAGATGTACGGCGGACAGTCAACACACATTCCGCTGAAAGTAAATCAGGCAGGGGTTATCCCGGTAATCTTTGCCATGTCGTTTTTGCAGTTCCCGCTGACCATCACTTATTTCATGTCAGCCGACAGTTCCGCGTCCATGTGGATCACCAAGTGGCTGTCGCCGCAGGGTTCTCCGGGCGTATGGGTGTATGCCGTATTTAATGTGATACTGATTTTATTCTTCACCTATTTCTATACGGCTGTTACCTTCAACCCTATGGAAGTCGCGCAGAATATGAAGGCCAACGGCGGATTTATTCCGGGAATCAGACCGGGTAAGGCCACGGTTGAATATTTAAACAAAGTAATGACAAGAATCACTTTTGTAGGAGCTGTTTTCCTGGCCCTGGTAGCGGTACTGCCGACAATCGTCAGTCAGTACACAGGCCTGAACATCCACTTCGGAGGCACATCGCTTTTGATTGCCGTCGGTGTGGCTCTGGATACGATGAAACAGCTGGAAAATCAGATGGTCATGAGAAACTATCAAGGTTTCCTTAAGTAGGGAGGTTAAGAAATGAACTTAATTTTATTAGGCCCTCCGGGTGCCGGCAAAGGCACTCAGGCAGTAAAGATCGTTGAAAAATATCATATTCCGCATATCTCTACCGGCGATATTTTCAGAGCCAACATTAAAAACGGCACTGAGCTGGGAAAGAAAGCAAAGGAATACATGGATAAAGGCGAACTGGTTCCCGATGATCTGGTATGTGAGATCGCAACCACCAGATTGCTTGAGGATGACTGCACGGACGGTTTCCTGCTGGACGGTTTTCCAAGAACCGTATATCAGGCGGAAAAGCTGGATGAATTCCTTGAAAAACACGGTAAGAAAGTAGATAAAGTACTGGATATCGCAGTCGAAAAGGAAGAACTGATGCAGCGGCTCATCAACAGACGGGTATGCAAGGCCTGCGGAGCCACGTATAACGTTAAAAACATGCCTCCTGCAAAGGAAGGCGTTTGCGATAAGTGCGGCGGCGAGCTGATGCAGAGAGCCGACGATACGAAAGAAACTGTTGAAAACAGAATCGAAGTATATAATTCGCAGACAATGCCGCTGGTTGAATATTACGAAAAGGCCGGCAACATCGCCCATATCGACGGTGCGATCGGACTTGAAAATGTATTTAACCACATTGTAAGCGTTCTAGGTGAATAAGCATGATCATCATCAAGTCAGAGCAGGAAATCGACATAATGCGGCAGTCCGGGAGCGTCACAGGTTTGGTGCTCAAGGAGCTGGAGAGCTTCATAAAACCGGGTGTTACCACCCAGGAGATCGATCAGTTCGTTGAGGACATGATCCGGGATCACGATATGATCCCATCCTTCAAAGGTCTGTACGGTTTTCCGGCGAGCGCCTGCGTTTCGGTAAACGAAGAAGTGGTCCATGGGATACCCTCGAAGAAACGCAAGCTGAAAGAAGGCGATATCGTCAGCGTAGATGTGGGTTCCACCTACAAAAGCTACGTCAGCGATGCGGCCAGGACTTATCCGGTAGGCAAGATCGACCCGGAGGCACAGCGCCTGATCGATGTAACCAGAGACAGCTTTTTCGAAGGTCTGAAATTCTGCAAAGTAGGATACAGGCTTTCGGATATCTCTCACGCCATCCAAGTAAAGGCGGAGAGCGAAGGATACGGTGTTATCCGGGATTTTGTAGGCCACGGCGTGGGAAGAGACATGCACGAGGAACCGCAGATCCCCAACTACGGGGCGCCTGGCAGAGGACCCAGACTTGCGAAAGGCATGGTCTTTGCCATTGAGCCCATGATCACCCAAGGCGATTATGAAGTTGAGACTCTTCTCAACAATTGGACTGTGGTCACACTGGACGGAAAGCTGTCCGCCCATTATGAAAATACTGTTGTTATAACTGATGGTGAGCCTGAGTTGCTTACATTGTAAAAAGAGAGGTGTTATTATGGCGAAAAAAGACGTCATTGAAGCAGAAGGGACGGTCGTAGACGCGCAGCCCAACGCAATGTTTGTAGTAAGGCTGGAGACCGGACATGAAGTGCTTGCACACGTTTCAGGAAAAATCAGAATGAACTTTATCCGGATCCTTCCGGGAGATAAAGTAAAAGTTGAGCTTTCTCCTTACGATCTGACCAGAGGCCGGATCACCTGGAGAGGGAAAGCGTAGACAAGAAAGGTTAGGAGGAGTGCGAAATGAAAGTTAGAGCTTCCGTAAAACCAATCTGCGAAAAGTGCAAAGTAATTAAGCGTAACGGGAAAGTCATGGTTATCTGTGAAAACCCGAAGCACAAGCAGAGACAAGGTTAGAGCGCGGAAATGTTTTGCTTCGGCAAGGTCCTCGGCCGGCGCTGTATCGCTTACGCGATACGCCGTCCTGCGGAGTTTGCCTGCGCAATAACATTTCCGCTTAGGAAATTGTTGACTTGGTTAGTGGGCGAATGGACTTGATATGGCTGCTTTGGGAGCGTCAGGTTCGCGGCTGCAAGGGCCCGCTGGGGTCGATGGTTTCTCAAGATAGATAGTTATTTTATATTGCAAGACGCAAAAGAACATCCCGTTTATATTACGGCTGCCGCAGCCGCGAACCTTCGGTTCGGCGGCAAGGCAGAAACGTGACGGAAGATGGGAATAGGAGGGAAATATGGCTCGTATAGCCGGTGTCGATTTACCAAGAGAAAAGAGAGTTGAAATTGGTTTGACATACATTTATGGTATTGGCAGACCGACGGCAAACGCAATATTGGAAAAAGCCGGAATCAATCCTGATACGAGAGTAAAGGATTTATCCGAGGATGAAGCTGGTAAGATCAGAAAGATCATTGACCAGGAATATGCAGTAGAAGGTGACCTGAGAAGAGATATTTCACTGAATATCAAGAGACTCATGGAAATCGGATGCTACAGAGGAATCAGACATAGAAGAGGTCTTCCGGTGAGAGGACAGAAAACAAAGACAAACGCTAGAACTCGCAAAGGTCCGAAAAAGACTGTAGGAAGAAAGAAGAAGTAAGGAGGTAGAACAATGGCTAAAACTGTGAAAAAGACAGCTAGAAAAAAAAGAAGAGAACGCAAGAACATTGAAAAAGGCCAAGCACATATTCAGTCTACCTTTAACAATACCCTTGTAACTCTTACAGATCTTGCAGGAAATGCGCTTTCCTGGTCCAGTGCCGGTTCACTGGGATTCAAAGGATCGAGAAAATCCACTCCGTTCGCCGCTCAGATGGCTGCTGAAGAAGCTGCAAAAGGCGCGATGGAGCATGGTCTGAAAACCGTTGAAGTATATGTAAAGGGTCCGGGATCCGGAAGAGAAGCCGCGATCAGAGCGCTTCAGAGCGCTGGCCTTGAAATCACCATGATCAAGGACATCACTCCAATACCGCACAACGGATGCAGACCGCCGAAGAGAAGAAGAGTCTAATTGAAGGGAGGAACTAGGTAGAATGTCAAGATATACAGATGCTAGCTGCAGATTATGCAGAAGAGAAGGACAGAAACTGTTCTTAAAAGGCGACAGATGCTACAGCACCAAGTGCGCCATCGAAAAAAGAAACTTTCCTCCTGGACAGCACGGTCAGGGAAGAAAGAAAGTCTCTGACTATGGAACTCAGTTAAGAGAAAAACAGAAGACAAAGAGATTCTACGGACTGCAGGAAACTCAGTTCAGAAACTTATTTGATAAGGCAGCGAGAAAGAAGGGAATCACAGGTGAAAACCTGCTGATCATGCTGGAAACAAGACTGGATAACGTTGTGTTCAGACTTGGATTCGCTTCCTCAAGAAAAGAAGCCAGACAGCTTGTAACACACGGCCATTTCCAGGTAAACGGCAAGAAGGTAGACATTCCTTCTTACGAAGTGAAGGCCGGCGATGTGATCAAGGTCAAAGAAAAGAGCACAAGTTCTCCGAAATTCAAGGAGATTAAAGATATGACCATTTCTGTACCATCATGGCTTACAGTAGAGGTTGAAAAACTGGAAGGCAAGGTTGTTACTCTGCCGACTAGAGAGGATATCGATACTCCGGTCGCAGAGCACCTGATCGTCGAATTATATTCCAAATAATCGGTTGATTAACGTTTGTTAGTTGACGGTGTTTTGGGAGAAAAGGAGGGTTTTGAGTGATAGAAATCGAAAAACCAACAATTGAATGTGTATTTTCTAACGAGGATCCCAACTATGGGAAATTCGTTGTAGAGCCTCTGGAAAGAGGTTACGGCACTACGCTGGGAAACAGCCTTAGAAGAATTCTTTTAAGCTCGCTGCCAGGAGTAGCTGTCACATCTGTTAAAATCGACGGAATACTTCACGAGTTTTCAACCATTCCAGGAGTCAAAGAAGACGTTACAGAGATAATTCTAAATCTGAAAAAGTTAGCCATTAAATTAAGCGGCGAAAATACGAAAAAGGTTCTGATCAATGCCATTGGGCCCAAAGAGGTAACGGCTGCGGATATTATTGGAGATTCCGATCTGGAAATCTGCAACCCGGATCTGCATATTGCTACTCTGGAGGAAAATGCTACGCTGGTCATGGAAATGAATCTGGCCAGAGGCAGAGGCTATGTCTCCGCCGACCAGAACAAGACCGAAAGCACTCCCATCGCAGTGATCCCGACCGATTCGATTTATACGCCGGTAAGAAAAGTTAACTTTACTGTTGAAAATACAAGAGTTGGTCAAGTTACTGACTACGATAAGCTGATTTTAGAGATCTGGACAGACGGTTCGATCACACCGAGCGAAGGGGTGTCCATCGGCGCAAAGATCATGCAGGAGCATCTGAACCTGTTCATCGAGCTGACGGACAGCACGGATACGATGGAAATCATGGTCGAGAAGGAAGAAGACCAGAAAGAAAAAGCTCTTGAGATGACCATCGAAGAGCTGGAACTTTCCGTACGTTCCTTCAACTGCCTGAAGCGCGCGGCCATCAATACTGTCGAAGAACTGACACACCGTTCAGAAGAAGACATGATGAAAGTCAGAAACCTTGGTAAGAAATCTCTAGACGAAGTAAAACATAAACTAGAAGAATTAGGTCTTGGATTAAGACAAAGCGATGAATAAAGGAGGATTTAGCGATGCCAGGATATAGAAAACTAGGCAGACCTACTGCTCATAGAAAGGCAATGCTGAGAAATCTGGTTACGGATCTTCTGAGAGAAGGACGGATTTCCACAACAGAGCATAGAGCGAAGGAAGCCAGACGTCAGGCTGAGAAAATGATCACTCTTGCGAAACGCGGCGATCTCCATGCCAGAAGACAGGTGCTCGCATACGTTTACGACGAAGACGTGGTTTCAAAGCTGTTCGATGAAATTGCACCGAACTACGCTGACAGAAACGGCGGATATACAAGAATTTTAAAATTAGGACCGAGACGCGGAGATTGCGCGGAAGTTGTATTTTTAGAGTTGGTATAAACAAAGAAGCTTTAAAAATGAGGGTTTCCCAATAATATGGGAGGCCCTTTTTTGTATGTGCGCGCAACCGCTGGGCATGGAATATGACGCGCTGCCCGGACATAATGGTACGAAAATATTATAAAAGAGAGCTCCGGATAAAGCTGCGCTAGAAGCAATTCGCTCGTATAAATAAAGGCATAGAACATAAAAACAGAGTGCTAAAAGAAATGTGTGATACAATAGAAGCAGAGAGATGCCGAGGAGTATGCATGGCACGACACTAAGCTAAGGGAAAAGGCGTAAGAATATGATTGAAAAAATGCTGACCATTTCGGTAAAAAACAAAAAGCAGCCGATACACTGGCACGATTTGCTGGAAATCAATTTTGTGATTCAAGGCGAACTGGATATCGTGCGCAACAACAGAACCTTTCATGTGCAAACCGGCGAAATGATGGTTTTGAATCGAGATGATATCCATTCTGTGGAAAGCCGGTCCGAGGATTTATTATATATCCAACTGCACTTTGATCTGGAAAAATATAATCAGTACCTGCCTGAGATATGGACAGCTTTGTTCTATTGCTCTCCTGAAGAGGATGATATTATTTCGCAGAATTTGAAAACGGAAATGAAAGGTCATATCAGCAGAATCCTCAGACTTATGTCGGAGCAAATGAGGAATATAGATGCTGAAAATAAAATCGTTTATTACTCCATAGATATATTGAGCAGTCTGAAAATGGGGTTTTTAGCGACGATAGACTCAAATGCACAGCGATTAAACGATGAGCAGATGAAAAGGGTATGGAAAGCAATCGACTACATCTACGACAATTGTCACAGAAGGCTGACGCTTCACGAAGTTGCATCGCAGATCTATGTGAGCGATGATTACCTTACAAGGCTGCTGAAGAAAAGCAACGGAATGGGATTTGAACAATTCGTAGCGTTCGTTCGAGCGGAACTGTCAATTAAATTCTTGTTGAATACAGACATGAATATTTCCGATATAACCTTTGAATGTGGATTCTCCGCTCCGAGATATTATAACGCGGCGTTTCTGAAAAGCTATGGCTGTACGCCATCCGAATACAGGAAAAATAATAGAAAAAATTTTAGGCTGGAGAGACAAAAAGAAACGATGGGCGTGATACTCGATGAGGACATAGACCTTTCGGATGTTCTTGAAAAGGCAGAAAAATATGAAATCGTTTTCAGCGAAGACGAACAAATCAGGGAAAAGGTAGAAATTGATTTCAATACGGTGCGGGCGGATATAAAGGATATGTCCGGGATCAAGCTGCCAATAGCAAAACAAAGCAGTATATGGCATTACAGTGTGCAGCGTTTCCTGGCTGATATTCAGTTCCCGTGCTCAAAGCCACAAGAACATGTTTTTGTATGGAAAGAATCCGATGCTCTGAAATTGCTGTGTATGAATCCCGACGCAGCTTCAGGAAGAGAATGTATCATTAAAATATCAGGCCTTGACCCATCAGGTACTTATATATATTGCCGTGAGAAAAGCCTCAATATTCCAGACAGCTTGAGAAACATAATTAATTCAGGAAAAATAAACATTCTAAACAGAGATATCATCGATCATATATTTCATGCGGCATACGAATACGGGGAGATTTCACAGGAGGAACAAGTTTATATGAATATCGATTTGAATTGTGAGCAGATCGCTAAGATTATCATACAGAAAATCGGATAAAACCAGCAAATTGAAAAGTATGATTCCGCACTCCAAAACCAACGATTCCGCATAAAATAGAATGCAACTACTCTATCTTATGCGTTTTTTTGATATTATCATGATTTGAAGCGGTACTGTGCGTGAATTAATTGAATTTAGTGATTATTATAAAAATAGCTTATAAGCAATGATTAATACTTTTTCACTCTATTTCAAAGGAGGAATGTAATGAGTCAGGAAAGGAAAAAGAGTTCATTGGGAACGACGATCGGCTATGGACTTGGTTCTATGGTTAGAACAGGTGAGAACCTCTGGGGATTTTATTTAAGCTATTTTTTAGTAACCGTCGTAGGTATAAACGCCGCGGCAGCCGGAACTATCAGCGGAGCAGCGCTGCTTATCGCATCGGTCTGGTGTATCTTTATCGGCTACATCTCTGACAACAGTAAATCAAAGCACGGCAAGAGAAGACCGATCATGCTGGCCTCCATTTTTCCTACTGTGATTTTGATGACCTTAATTTTTATCAAAGTGGATTTTGGGCAGGCGACGGCTGCTTACTATGCGATCGTCTGTATTTTATTTTATATCATATATTATACCTTCCTTGTGCCGTATGATTCTCTTGGTGCAGAGCTGACGGTAGATTACAATGCGAGAACAAAAATCAGAAGCCTGTGTACCGTTATTCTATATGTTTCGGTATTTGTCGGCGGGACATTAGTCATGTATGTACAGACGGGATTCGCCAATGCGGGAATAGGCGGCGAAGCAGGAAGCTGGAGCCTGGCGGTTCTGATCTCATGTACGCTTCCCATGCTGATTTGCGGACTCATTGCATGGGCGGCTACCAAAGGAAAAGAACCTATAGGCGTAGAAATCGGCGAAATCCAGGAAAAACCAAAAGAAAATATTTTTAAATCCTATATGTCCGTATTGAAAATAAAACCCTTCTTGGGAATTGCCATATGGTCGCTGCTTTATTTCATCGGCAATACTGTTTTATCAGGATTTCTTGTTTATTTCGGAGTATATGTGTTGGGACTCAGCGAAGCCACAGCCTCTACATATTTTACAATCAGCATGGTTGTTACGATATTAATGGCTGTACCTGCGAATTGGCTTGCAGGAAGATTTGGTAAAAAGAATACCTTGTTGATTGCTATGTGCGTATATGCAGTTTGTGGACTTACAGTCATAATTAAAGGCCCGTCTTCCTATCTGGACGGAGCTATTCTTTCAGTAGGATATGGTATTACCAATTCTATCGCCCTGATCGTAAGTTATTCTATGGTTTATGATATCGGTGAATTGAACGAATTTAAATTTGGTGACAGCAAGGTAGCCGCATGCGTAGGAACATATACGCTGGGAATGGGTCTAGCACAGGCGATTGGATATTCACTGATCGGTTACATATTGGCATGGGCAGGATTTGACGCTATGGCTGCACAGCAGCCTGACAGTGTAATAACAGCTATAACCCTATCTGAGACTGTAGTGCCGCTCGGATTTATGGTTTTGAGCGCGATTGCTGTAGTTTTACTTTATAAAATCACACCTAATAATTATGCGGCGCTTGTTGAAGCTCTCGAAGCTAAGAAAGAAGGAAGAGATTATTCTATAGATGGATTTAGAGAAATTCTGTAATACTGTAGAATATATGAATTTGTCGCAGGAGGAAAATATAATGAGAAATATGATTCTTGATAAAGACATAAAAAATTTCTGTAGAGAGTTAGATGTTGGTTTTCAGGTAGAGTTTATTAAAGAGTACGAAAAAATAGGTGACAGTAAGCTTTACGGCGGTAAGCATTGCGGCTCTGATGCGGAGAATGAAGGTTCCGAATTCATAGCTGAAAAATTGAAAGAAATCGGATTGAGTAATATACAGATGCTTCCCTGCAAGACGGCAAGATATCAGTTTAATTCGGCAGAAATATCGGTTGCAGATGAAGAAAAGATTATCTATCCATACGGCTATGTTTCTCCGGGAACTGCAACAGAGGGATTAACCGCGGAACTGATGGACCTGGGTAAAGCTACTAAGGCGGAATGCAGCGCGCTGGACTTGAATGGAAAGATAGGACTGTTTGCAGCGATGGGTACGCTTGAGGGAGCGAGTCTTTCCGGACAGATGGAAGAAGCTATCCGGCACGGAGCAGCGGCTTTGGTGATATATGCAGCTGAGGATATTTTGAACGATGAAACCATACGGGTGCAGCCGCCTAATATAATCAGTGATATCCCCATCGTAGGTATTTGTCACAGGGATGCTGAATTGCTGAGAAATAAAGTGTCCGCAGGAAATTGTGTAGTGACGTTAAAGGTAGATGCGGATTTTGATCCCTACGGCGGAACTACTTATAATGTCGTAGGCGAAATCCCTGGAGAGATAAGCGATGAAAGGATTGTTTATACCGCGCATCTTGACCATTATTTCAGGTGCCTGCAGGATAATATGTCAACATGTTCTACGCTTCTTGGTATTGCGAAAGCTATCATAGATTCCGGATATAAGCCAAATAGGATGATAACCTTTGCATTTCATGGAAGCCATGAAACAGGGGGCATGGATACGAGATACCCCTATATCTATGGTTCATATGAGCTTACTCACGAAAGCAGAAAGGACTGGACAGGAAAGACGGTTGCCAATATAAACTTCGAATATACGGCGCTAAAAATGAAAAAGCTGCAGGCAACTGCATATATAGGCGTAAATCGTATACCCATTTCATATTATACATATTCTCCCGAGCTTGTTGGCGGAGGATTTGAAGAAAAGGAGCAGTATGCGCCTCAGACAGAATATTATATGCTCTCATGGTCCGACAGTATTTCTTATCATACGGCAGGTATACCTACGCTGTGCAACGACCCAATTTCAGAGCAGTACTATGAAGGTACCGGTCCTTATGTAGGCAGAGACCACTCAAATTTTGATAACTGGGATATATTTGATACGAAGATACTGGAAGATATAGGAAGATTTTACGGTGGTATGGGGTTATATATTGACAGTATGCCGTATCTGCAGCTTGATTATACAGAGCAGGCCGCCAGAATCAAGAATGAGGTGGATATAGATTTGCTGAATACGCTTGGTATTACTCACGAAGAATACTTCAATGCTGTAGAGAGGTTGAATATGGCTGCCATTCAACTGAATAAAACGACGGAATCGCATAATAGAGATTATATAAAAGCGCTCTCGTCCGGTTTGACACACGCAGAAAAGAAGGCATTCTTTGACGCTGCACATGAACAGAACCAATATACCCTTAAAGCTTATAAAGCTGTTGCTGACGGGCTTGATAAAATCAATAGCTGCGACTTCCTTTGCCTGGCTACCGTGAAATATATGCAGAACACAGAACTTTTGATGGCAGCAAAGGAAGCTCTTGTAAAAGGAGATGCAAAAGCGGCATTTGAATTGCTGGTTCAGCTTGATCTTGCAGCGGCCTCATACTACTTTGACGAAGAAGTGGCTGAGCACATGAGGAAGCAGATATGCGATCCGGAATTCGTTGACAGACGAACGTGGGCGGCAGGACGAGAGCTGAATGTTTTCACGTATTATGAGCTTATGCAGAGCTTTGCAGCTGAATCAGAAACAGGCGACGGATTTGAAAAAACGCTGGCCCTTGCAGACAAGGCGATAGAAACAGAAGCAGGATTTATACCTCAGGCAATGGATGACGAAAAGGCTTGCATAGAGAAGGTGACAGAACTTATTCGGAAAGCACTTGATGAATAATAGTAAAGGAGAAGAAATGACATATCAGGCAAAAGTAAGGCAAAATAGTTTTCCCGAAGGAAAGGAAATCTTTTCATGGATCAAGGATCTGGCCCAGTGGGGACACAGGAAGACCGGAACTCCGGAAGGACGCAAATCTGCGGAATATATCGAAGGCAAAATGAGAGCGTTCGGATTGGAGGATGTGCGCATTGAAACTGTTCCATCTATGTGTATGATGGTGGAAGATTTTTCACTTACTGTTGGCGGAGAAAAAATGGACGCTTTCTATATCAATGGGACGAACAGAGGTGGAGAGAGCGGCAGATTCTCATTCGGAACGGACGGATCGGAGTCAGAATTTGTATATGTTGGACAGGGGCTTGCAGAGGATTTTGAAAGATTAGACGTTAAAGGCAAGGTGGTGGTTGCCAGCGTGTATCTGCCGGAATTTGATATGCAGAAGCAGCATGAGTGGTTTGATGATCCGTTTGTATACGATCCGTTAAACCAGATGGAGGAGAAAAAGAAGAAGGTTGACATATATTCACCATCGATCTGGCCTGCGAACTTTTATCTGGCGCAGAACCATGGCGCTGTCGGCTTTGTGGGTATCCTTGAAAATTATATGGACGATCCTTATTTTTACAATGAAGATTATACGGAAAACGGGTGGCCCTATGGCTGTCAATACATGTCTCTGCCGGCCCTGTGGGTGAGTAGAAGCTCCGGCAAAAAGATAAAAGCTGAGTTTGAAACCAGCGGCGTGATCAGGGGGCAGATGACAGTAGACACGTTATATGAATATAGAAATGCGTTCAACGTTTCCGGCAGATTAAAAGGGAAATCGGATGATATCGTACTCGTGCATTCCCATCATGACGCAGTATTTGAAGGCGCTGTACAGGACGCGTCGGGAACTTCCGAAATGCTGGCTTTGGCAAAGTATTTTGCGCAGATACCGGCAGAAGAACGCGAAAAAACGTTGATGTTTGCAGCGCTTGATACGCATTATACGGATTATGCAGCTAATATAGGCTTTGTGAAGAAACGTAAGGAAGTCGGGGATAATGTCATAATCGATATTGCGATAGAGCATATAGGAAAAGAGGCTGCTTTTGATGAAAATTATAATTTGTATGAAACAGGTCAGGTCGAGCCCAGGCTGTTCTATGTATCAGAACCAAAGCTTTATGCATTTACGAAAGCTACTATCGCAAATTACGATTTGAAAAAATCCATCGCAGCGCTTGTACCAGTTGGAAAGGGGCTTGAGCGAGAGTATAAGTTTCACCAGGATGAAGTCATATCAGATGCATTTTACTGGAATGAGTCGGGCGTGCCTGTTGTCAGTATGGTCTGCGGCATGCAGTATCTGTTCCATAATTCAGATAAACCTGACAGAATCCCTGTCGAAGAATTGCAGCCTGTAGGAATGGCTTTCGCAGAAATAACGACCGAAGCGATGCGCAAGTTGTAAATGCCGGCATGCTCAGTAATTACGTCGAGCATCATCCTTTCGCTGATTTGATCAGGCAAGCGGGAAAAGAACAAACCGATTATATAAGTATGGGTCGTTTTCGGCAATCGCCCAATTAGAACACAAAAACCAGCAGGCAGGGAGCATCTCGCTCCTTCGCCGGCTGGTTTTATTAAAATGTGGAAATATATCACATTTATTAATTGACATAATATGGAAATAATGTTAAAGTAAAAATATACCAATTAAAAAAGGAGGTCTTACATATCGCACTCAATTTAAAAAACGATCTTTTATTCAAAGCCGTCTATGGCCGGGAAGATGAGGAATGCAAACAGGCGCTGATCGCCGTGCTCAATCTCATCCTGGACCGGAAAGACAATCCCATTACGGCGATCATCTACAAGAATCCCTTCAATGTTCGGGAAAACGAGACACAAAAAGAATCCATCCTGGACATTAAAGCGGAAACGGAACAGGGTGAACTTCTGGATCTGGAAATTCATCTTCTCTACGATGCGGACTTTATTCACCGTAACATCTATTATCATGGCGGAATGATCACCCAGGCATTGGAATCGGGCGAAGAGTATGTTAAGATAAAGAAAACCATCAGTATCTTTATCGTGGATTTTTGCCTGTTTCCGCAGACGGACCAGTATGCCAGCAAGTTTCTTTTCAAGGAAGAGCGGGAGAACTTTGTGTTGACGGAGCTGGTGGAACTGCATTATCTGGAGCTGCCCAAAGTCAACCCAGGCCGGAAGAAAACGGCGGGCGAGCTGACGAAGCTGGAGCGTTATCTGGAATACCTGCGCTGCGCAGGAGATGCGTCTTGCCGGGAGTATCTGGAGGATCTGCGAAGTCAGGGAGGAAAGGAGATTGCCATGACGGAAAAACTATTGCGAAAGGCTACGGCTGACGAAATCGTCCGTGAGCAGGCGATTGCGAGAGACAAATTCCGCTTACAGCAGCACTGTCGTGAAGTACAGTTTAAGAAGGGCCTGACTCAGGCGTTTCAGGATGGACAGAAGGAAGGGATCTCACAAGGAAAGGAAGAAGGACAGAAAGAGCTGGTACGGAATCTGGCTGCCAGCGGCATGGAAAGACAGCAAATTGCCAGGATGGCAAAGCTATCTCTGGAAACGGTCGAAGCCTGGTTAAAAGGCTGATTAAATCTGCCGCCGGGTGGGACCGGCATCATTTGGGCAGATAAAGCTTCTTTCATGAGAAAGAAGAATACGAAGTTTAAAAGTACCCACTTTTAAGCAAGCAGTAAGGCGAAGCCGCCGAAGCTGGTTGCTTTTTTTAGTGTGCAGGAAATATCGAAGAACACACCTTCGCGAAACGGCGATGCTTGTCAGCGACATGTGTGCATAAGAATCTTTGATTCCGTCATACACACGTTTTTTATGTGATGAATAAATGGAAGACAGCTCCAACCTCCTTGGAGCTGCCTGTCTTTTTCATCGCGAACTGTTGGTCTCATAATCAAAATGCAGCTTAATCCGATCTCCCCGGAATAAAACTTTAGAAAACATATAGGGGTCATTTTCTGAGTTATAGGTGATACATTCCGTAAGTAAAATCGTGGAATTAACCGGTATATTGAGGATACGTGCTTCGCTGGCCGTAGCTGTCGTAAGCTCCAGTGTTTCCTTCCCTGAGTTGGGGGCAACATGATAATTGTCATGAAGCATATCGCATAAAATCTTGTTATTTAATTCCCATTCCGTAACTTTTTTAAATCTGGCATAGGGCAGATAATTAATGTGATAACTTAGCGGTGTATCTAAAACATTGGTCACGCGGTCAATTTTTATCAGTTTGTCCTTGGGCGACAGATTTAATTTTTGTGCAATCGTCGCGCCCGTTACAATCTCCAGTGAAAGCAAAAGCGAGCTAGTATCATAACCCTGAGATTCTAATTGTTCCTGAATACCTTTCTGGTATGTCGTATTGGTAATAATTTTTTGTTCTGACACGAACGTGCCTTTACCAGGCACCTTATAGAGATAATGCTCGTTTGCCAATCGAAGAATTACATTTCTGACTGTAGTCCTGCTTATTCCAAACATTTGGCTTAAAGCATTTTCAGAAGGAATCGGTTCATTGGGCTGGTATTCCCTGCTGTTGATTTGCTCCAGCAAGAAATCATAGAGCTGTATATGCAAAGGTGTCGGAGAATTTTTATCTATCATTCTGCCCCTCCTAAATGAATTTACTATATTATACCATATTATTAATTTATATAAAAGCAAAAGTGAACATGAAAATATTTGACAAGTCATGTTAAGTAAAGTATAATCATGACATAACATGTATATACAAGTTACTACATCGAAGAAAGGCAGGTGGTGCTATGAATGAGACAATTAGCAACATTTTAAAAAGAGTTGGAACAACAGCCTATCAGCCAAAACAAATCAAAGATGACGAGTTGGACCTTATCATACGGGCCGGTAAAGCCGCACCCAACGCATTTAACGCACAGAATTGGCATTTTAGCGTTATTCAGGACCGGGAAATCCTGGAAGCAATTGATCGGAAAACCTTTCAGGCGTTGGATGAAATAGGCGATATTGATGAGGATGAGAGGGATTACAGGCCCTTGTACGATGCGCCAGCCCTGATTATTCTTTCAGCCGCGGAGGAGTCCCAGTTCTCGAAGCAAGATTGTTCCTGCGCCAATCAAAACATGGCTGTAGCGGCAAAATCCCTCAATATCGGATCAAGGTATCTGGATGTTCCCAATATGGCTTTCGAGGGAGAGCAGGGGAAGAGACTCAGACAAAGGTGCCGGATTCCGGACGGCTATGAAGTGATATGCTCTCTGTCTCTCGGATATCCGGCTGATCAGGATGAAAAGCCATCGCCCAGGCGCGATGATGTTGTCAGTTATGTAAGGTGAAGGAGCCTTTGTACAAATGAAATTATCAGAAAAAGATAAAAAAATGCTGAATGGCGAATATGGCGAAGCTAAAAAAATAGCTATGGAAAAAATTTTAAAATACGCCAAAATTGTAGGCGCAGAGGAGTTGTGCGACGTAACAAAGAGTACCGCTGCCTGCGACTGCATGGATGAGTTTTTACTTGAAGGAAATACATTGGATGCGGTACTGTCGAAAAGCTATCTGGGAAAAGAAATGGAACTGGACACACTGGTAGACGATAACTGCTTATTTCAGGATGATGTCTGCTGCATAGATGGAGAAGATTATGAAAACTGTAATCAAACCAAAGAATTCTTTGAAGAGAATATGCGGTTTCTGAACAGGGCCTGCCAGCTGGGAACGATTCGAGCCAGTACATGCGCACCATATCTGACCGGATGGATCCCGCTTATGGGTGAAGTATTCCTCACAACCGAATCGAGTAACGTCTTATTCTGTAACTCGATTTGGGGCGCCAGAGGAAATGGCGGAGGACAGGGAACCACCTTTTGGTCAACCCTCACAGGCAGAACGCCTAAATTTGGTCTGCATCTCGATGAGAACAGAATCGGCACACATGTATTTCACATTGATTGCAGGACAGATACAAGAGAGGATTGGGATCTATTGGGTTATGTGATGGGAGGGTTTCTTGAGGCCGATTCAGTCCCAGTGCTGGCCGACGGATTTAAACGGCCGGACTTAAACAAAGTAAAGAGCTTTTTCACATCGTTGGCCACAACCAGCAGTGCGGAATTGTGCCTCATTGTAGGCATCTCACCCGAAGCAAGAGAATTGGAAGATGCCTTAAAGGGGAAGAGACCGCAGGCAGAGATTACGATTACACAAGAAATGATCGAAGAAGCGAGACTGACGCTGGGCTGCCAGACCTCCGGACCCATTAACTTCGTTCAGATCGGCTGTCCTCATTGCAGTGTGGAGGAGTTACAGCACTATGCGGACTATCTTAAAGGTAAAAAGGTTGCGCAAGGGATGCGATTCTTTATTTACACGACCATGGCAACCTTGAAAATGGCCGAAGACAGCGGAATTGCCCAGACCATTAGAAAAACCGGCGCCCATCTTATGACCTGCGGATGCGTGGATGTAACCACAAACCTCACGGATGGATCCATTGCGGTAGGTCTTTCCTCAACAAAGCTGACGCACTATCAAAAATCCGAGCGATCGGTTCCCATCTACTATGGGACGGACAAGCAATGTATGGATGCGGCAATCAGAGGTTACTGGGAGGTGAATGATGGAAAATAAGATTTTAAAAGCCAGAGGAGCCAACGGTCCTGCAGCAGAAGGATATGCGCTGGTGTGTCCAAACAGCATTCAAGGATGGTCAGCGCTTGAAATGGATACCGGAGTCATTATTGAAAAAGGCCATCTCTATGAAGGCGAGTCAGTAAAGGGAAAGATTTTGGTAGTACCGTGCAGCAGAGGATCACTCGGATGGTCAGATTATTTCTTTGCCTGCCATCTGCACGGAGTAGGTCCAATGGGTTATGTGTTCAAGAAGATGGATTCAAAGTGCGCCACAACCGTAGCGCTGGCAGATGTCCCCTGTGTTGCTGACTTTGGTCCAGACTGCGATCCATGTGAAGAGATCAAAACAGGGGACTATATCCGAATAGACGGGGATAAAGGCACAGTAGAAATCTTAAAAAGTGTGGAATAGGAGGAAGCGATGAAAGAAGTTAAAGATGGGTTTTATAGACACTATGCATATATCGAGCCGGGTGAGGACCTGCATTACCGGATGAATAAAGATTCAAGAGGCGGCGCGGGAGAGCTGGTTGGAGTTATTATTGTGCCGGCCTGGCTGCCATGTCCTCCAGGTCATGTATCAAATGCGTATTCCTTTGACTTTCCGATCAAATATGTTGAACTGGAAGGTGCCAACCAGCAGTTAGTTCACGGAGCGGCAGCATCCCTTGAGGATCAGATCATTGCGACGGCAAAACAGCTGGAATTGGACGGATGCAGAGTGATCTGCGCGGACTGCGGTTATTTTGGACATTTCCAAAGGCAGGTGGCCGATTCTGTGGACATTCCCGTTTATCTTTCCGGAGTAGTGCAGGTGCCTTGGATCAGAGTGGGCTTGCGGTCAGACCAGAAAATAGGAATTATATGCGGCGATGCACCTCATCTCACTTACAGCCTGTTCCAATCATGCGGAGTTTCGAAAGAAGATTATGACCGATGCGTTATTATTGGCGCGCAGGATGAGCCGGAATTCAGCAAATTTGATAAAAATGTGGGCAATTTTGATTCGGCAAAAGTGCGAGCCGAGATGGTGGGCCTTGCGAAAAAACTGCAGGATGAAAATCCGGATTTGGGTGCGATTCTGTTGGAATGTACGGATATGCCGCCCTATGCGGCATCCATACAGGCAGCGACCAACCTCCCTGTATTCGATACAACGACTATGATGAAATTCCTATATAACACAGTAGCTCAGAGGAATTATGGAGGAAACGTTTAAATGAAAAAGATAACTGTAATAGGAGCGGGAAATTGCAGTTATGCAGCAGCAGCGGATTTGGCGCTAAAAGGGAATCAAGTAAACATGTTGGTGGATGAACCACATTGGTCTGAGATTACTGCTGTTGCGAAAACCAGGACTGTTGAGCTTCATGAAGATAATCGGACTCAAGAGGCAAAGCTCCACATGGTTACGGATGATCCACAGGCAGCAATAGGAGGGAGTGATCTGATTTTGATCACGATCCCTGCATATGGTCATGAGTTTATCACTCAATGGATTTGCGACTATCTGTCTGATGATCAGACTGTAATATTTGCGCCTGGTTACCTTGCAAGCTTATTACTGAAAAAAAAGTTAAAAGAACAGGGCCGCGGAAAAAGGATCTTTGTTGCGGAAACCAATGAAACTCCTTATAACGCAAAAAAGCTGGGCGGCAATCGAGTCGAAATAAGCGGTAGAATCACGCCCCTTTTGACAGCTGCAGTTCCATCAGATGATACGGCACAGGTTTTGGCAGAATTTGAATCGATTTTACCTTTAACAAAAGCCGACCATGTGTTTCACAGCGTACTGCATGCCACAAACCCCTGTTACCATGTTCCGGGCTGTGTCCTTAATACAGGGAGAATCGAGCGGGCAAAGGGGGAATTCTACCTCTATGAAGAGGGAATAACACCCGCCGTTGCGACTGTTATGGAAAAATTGGACGAAGAACGAATTCATATTTTAAAAGCTCTGGGATGCTCCTATTATAGTGTGCCTGAGGAAATGGCGGAAGGCAGACAAGCCAGAAGCATGTGGGAAGAGATCAACGGCTGTCAAGGTCTTGAGTTTGTAAAAGGACCTGAGAGTTTGCAGAGCAGATATTTGACCGAGGATATTCCCTACGGCCTGATGTCGTGGAGCATGATTGGCCGGATGCTGGAGCTGAATCTGCCGGTAATCGAGGCATTGATCACATTAGGCGGAATCGTAATAGGAAAAGACCTGATCAGGAAGGGGCAAACGAAAGAAAAATTAGGGTTAGAGGAGTTAACAAGAGATAATCTGTTTTTAATTGTATAAACGGTTGGAAATACCAGAAAGGAAACAATTATGAAAAACAAAGGGAACTTGTTAGGTTTAACCGGTGAAATGTCTTTATGGCAAAAAATCCGATACTCGCTTGGAAATGCCGGCGACGAATTACCATACGCGATCTTCTATACATATTTTATGATGTACCTAACTGAAGTGGCGGGAATTGATGCAGTTGTAGCAGGAGTCATTTCTGCGGTGGCCGCAGCCTGCGATGGCCTTGTGGACCCGGCACTGGGTATATTCTCCGATAATTTATATCGAAAGCATGGAACCAGAAGGCCGGCCATGGTTATGGGCCTTGGGCCTCTCGCTATTGTAACCATCCTGCTATTTGTGCCATCTCCGTTCAGCGGAACGGGCCAGCTGGTTTATTACTGCTTTTTTTCCATTCTCTTTGTCGCCTTCTATTCTTTATACAGCATGAACTTTGTATCAATGGGCGCGGAAATGACAGACAGCTATGAAGAAAGAAACATGCTGCGTCTGCTTTGCGGATTAACAGCGCCGCTGTTCGCTTATCTGGGACATGGCGGCCCTCAGCTGGCACAGGCTATTTTGCCCAAGATGAACCTTCAGGGTCAATGGGTAGCTACAGGTGTAAGTATCACAATCATCTATGTGATATGCTGTGTCATCTGTATCTTTGTAGCCCTTAGTCCTAAAAGGGTTAAAGAGCTTCGAGCAGAAGGAAGAGAGTTGAAGGAAGTCAGATCAGAGGAGAACATAGATGAAGTAAAAGTCAGTAAACTGAACTTTTTTGAAAATGTGGGATCCGTGCTAAAGATCAAAGCCTTGCGAGTGGAAATCATCATGATCCTTTCCTTTACCATCGCCAATGGATTCTTCTATGCATTAATCGCATATGCCCTGACTTACTCCATGGAACTCAACGCAGCTCAGCAGGCCACATACTGGGCCGTGCAGACAGTCATTTACTATGCGGCAGTAGTCTTATGTGTACCTGTGGCTAATAAATTTGGCAAAAAGCCTTTATTCATCGCCTGTTTTGCCATTGCAGGAATTTCGATGACAGCTTTCTACTTTGGAAGTGTCCAATCTCTGCTGGCAGCAACGCTTCTGATGGCAGCCTTCACCTTTATTGAAGCTCCCTTCTGGACGCTGTACTGCACCTGGGGCTATGAGATTTCCGATATTGATGAATTTGCAAACGGCAAGAGAAGAACATCGCTGATCTTATCGGTAGCGTCCGTGTTCATTAAAGTGGGACCTACTTTATCCTTCATATTATCTGGAATCATTCTCAAGAGCATCGGTTATGTGGAGGGCGGCGTTTCCCAAGCAGCAACTGTTACGGAAGGCCTGCACGGATACATCACCCTGCTGCCGGGATTGGTTTTGGTTGTAGGCATCATCGCGGCCCTCCAGTATCCGGTAACAAGAAAAGGATTTGATGCCTTGACAAAGGCCCTGGAAGCGAAACGGGCAGGAGAGGAATATTCAACAGAAGGCTTCGAACACATGCTGCCAAAAGAAAAATAAGAAAATCGAATTTAAAAGAGGAAAATTGCAGGATTGACCTGATAAACAAGTTGCAGGATTTGCCACTGGTTCCATCAATAGTTGATCGCTTAAATAAAAGTGGTAAGACGGATAAAATAACAGAAAGGAAAAAAATATGAAAACCAAAGGCAATGTTTTAGGCTTAACCGGTGAAATCTCTATTGGCAAAAAAATCAGATATTCTCTTGGAAATGCTGGTGATGAGTTGCCTTATGCACTGTTTTATACATACTTTATGATGTATCTAACGGAAGTCGCCGGAATTAATGCTGTTGTTGCAGGAATTATTTCAGCAGTAGCTGCTGCTTGCGATGGCCTTGTCGATCCGGCATTGGGCATATTCTCGGACAATTTATATCGAAAACACGGAACAAGAAGGACAGGCATGATCATTGGTCTTGGGCCGCTGGCAATTGTGACGATTTTATTATTCGTCCCTGCGCCTTTTTCCGGTGTTGGAGAATTAATCTACTATTGTATTTTTTCAATCCTGTTCGTAACCTGCTTCTCAATGTATAGTACGAATTTCATTTCAATGGGTGCGGAGATGACGGATAGCTATGAAGAAAGAAATTTTTTGAGGCTGCTTTGCGGATTAACTGCGCCGCTCTTTTCCTATCTGGGACATGGAGGTCCACAGCTTGCAAAAGCCATTTTACCGGAAATGGGTGTTGATGCACAGTGGCTTACTACCGGAATTAGTGTGACTCTGGTGTATGGTATTTGCTGTCTTGTTTGTATCTTTGCCGCATTAAGCCCAAGGAAAGTAAAAGCGCTTAGAGCTGCTGGCAGACCACCAAAAGAAGCGGCTGCAGAAGAGAATGATGATGTTAAAATTGGGAAATTGAACTTTATTGAAAATGTCACATCACTATTAAAGATTAAAGCATTAAAAGTACAGTTAATCATGGTATTTGCCTTTACTGTAGCAAATGGTTTTTTCTATGCGCTGATTGCCTATGTACTCACTTATTCTATGGAACTTAATGCTGCGCAGCAGGCTACTTTTTGGGCGGTAGAGAGTGTTGTTTATTATGGGGCAATTGTATTATGCGTACCAGTCGCTAATAAATTTGGCAAAAAGCCAATGTTCATCGTCTGCTATGCTGTCGCAGGAGTTACAATGACAAGTTTCTTTTTCTTGAATTTGAACTCTTTAGGCGCTGCTGTAGCTATGATGGTAGCGTTTACTCTTGTTGAAGCACCCTTCTGGACACTGCACTGCACGATGGGATATGAAATTTCTGATATTGATGAATTCGCAAACGGTAAGAGGAGAACTTCATTAGTTATTTCATTTGCAAGCCTATTCGTTAAAATCGGGCCAACGCTATCCTATATTTTTACAGGTATTATTCTTAGCAGCATTGGCTATGTGGAAGGCGGCGTATCACAGCCGGAATCTGTTGCAGAGGGATTGCATGGATATATTACATTGCTTCCGGGAATATTCCTATTGTTGGGTGTAATCGCCGCTCTCCAGTATCCGGTAACAAGAAAAGGCTTTGATGCCTTGACAAAAGCACTGGAAGCGAAACGGGCAGGAGAGGATTATTCAACAGAAGGCTTTGAACATATGCTGCCAAAAGCAAAATAAGAAAATAGAATTTAAAAGAGGAGAGTAGAATGAACAAAGTAAAACTTTTTGACATACGCCAGATGGAATGGCATGACGATGAAAATGGTATGAGAAGCTGCGTGTTTAAACCCAGCGAAAATATGACCATGCAATATTGGGAAATCAAGCCGGGAGCAGGTGCGCCGCTTCACAGCCATCCCCACGAACAGCTGATTTACATCAAACAAGGAATGCTGGAAGTAACCGTCCAGGAGACTACCTATGAAGTGGGGGCAGGCTGCTTCTGCCATGTGCCTCCCGGAGCGGAGCATGGCACCTATAACCCGGGACCGGAATCCTGTATTAATGTGGATATGTTTTCGCCAGAGCGTGAAGACAGGACGGAAAGTAGGAAAATAACAGATTTAAATCATAAAAACTGGTGATAACTTGGGTCAAGGAGAAGAACATGAATTACAAAGCAAAATACTCGAACCTCTTTAAAGAAGGGAAGATTAGAAAGCAAACGATAAAGAACAGAATTGTGGTGACGCCGGTGGGACTTACTTATGCAGATTCAAACGGGCAAGCCGGCCTGCGGCTGATCCGTTATCTTGAAGAACGCGCAAAAGGCGGAGCCGGTATCGTAATGCCGGGTATCGTCCTGGTGGATTCAAAGACGGGAAAAATTAATGCCAATGAATTGTGCCTGGAAAACCAGGCGCAATCCATGTCTTTTGCCCATCTGGCCAGAGCAATACATAAATACGATGCCAAACTATTTTTACAGCTGTACCATCCTGGAAAATGCACGGTAAGCGGCAATCTCAATGGAGAAAAACCATGGTCGGCATCAGAAGTACCAACAGCAGATGGGAAGCGAACAAAAGCCATGTCAAAAAAAGATATCGAATATCTGATTGAAAAATTTGTACAATCGGCCAAGCTTGCTGAAACAGCCGGTGTGGATGGCGTGGAAATTCACGCTGCCCATGGTTATCTGTTGAATCAGTTTTTGTCGCCATTGTACAATCACCGCAGCGATGAATACGGCGGAAGTATTGAAAATAGGGCAAGAATCGTGGTTGAGATATATGAGGCCATTCGCAAGGTTGTCAGCAAAGACTTTGTTGTCGGCATAAGAATATCGGTTGATGAATTTGTCGAAGGCGGAAATACGCTGGAAGACGGATTGGCTTTCGCCAAAATATGGGATGAAATGGGCGTGGACTATATGAATGTTAATTGTGGCCTTCAGGAAAGCTCCCAGTTTAACAGAGAGCCGCCGTGCTATCCGCAGGGATGGAAAAAACACCTGTCAAAATCCGTTAAAGAAGCAGTCAGCTGCCCGATCATAGCAGTAAATACCATCAAGAAGCCGGACTTTGCCGACAGTTTGATTGGAGAAGGCGTCTGCGATTTTGCTGGGCTTTCAAGAGGCCATCTGGCTGACCCCTACTGGACGAAAAAAATTACACAAGGGAAAGAAGACCAGATAAGAATTTGCATCAGTTGTTTAAATTGTATGGATACGTTCATCCAGGGAATTCCACCTACTTGTACCGTAAATCCCCGGCTGGGAAGAGAAATTGAGTTTTCACAGATACAGAAAAATGGTCGTGGAAGAACTGTCGTTGTCATCGGCGGAGGGCCGGGAGGCATGGAGGCAGCTATGGTTCTTGCAGAAAGAAAATTCCGAGTGGTGCTGTTTGAACAGAAAGCGGAACTGGGCGGCCAGCTCAATTATGCGGAAAAGCCGCCGAAAAAAGAAAAAATCCGCTGGCTGAAGGAAGGTATGATCGCCCAACTAAAATCTTTAGGTGTAGAGGTCCGGCTGAATACAAAAGCTGATATTGAAGCCGTTAAGAAATTAAAGCCGTTAGGCGTATTCCTTTGCAGCGGGGCCCAGCCCGTCAAGCCGGAAACCATAGACGGCATTGATCGAAAAAATGTTTACACAGTCCCCGAAGTTCTGAGCGGCGCAGTTGATTTAAGGAAAAAACAGGTCATAGTAGCAGGAGCAGGGCAGGCAGGCTTAGAGACAGCTTCTTTCCTTGCAGATCAGGGCTGTCATGTAAAAATTATCGAACAGGAAAGTGAAATCGGAAAAGGTGTATTCAAACAATGTCTGAATGAAGAGTTGAAAGAACTAAAAGCTGCAGACGCTGAAATTTATCCGGACTGTACTTTACGTTCCATTGAAGAAACATATATTATGGTTTCCTGTGAAGGTCAGGCGGATAAAAAAATGGAGGCAGAGGCAGTTGTCATGTCGCTGGGGGTGAAAGGCGATCCGAAAGCGGCGGAAGAATTCAAGAGTCACTTCACCCATGTAAGGATAGTGGGAGACGCGTTAAAAAGCGGACGTATTGTAGATGCAATTACAGACGGATTTACAAAAGCGTGGGTTTTTGATGAGGAGTGAAGGGAGGCAAATATGGCAAATAAAAAAATAGTTGTTGACGGTAATGAGGCTGCGGCATATGTTTCTTATGCGTTTACTGAGGTTGCAGGAATTTTTCCCATCACGCCCTCGTCCCCTATGGCAGAACATGTTGATGAATGGGCAGCCCTGGGAAAGAAAAATATTTTCGGACAGACTGTGGATGTGGCAGAGCTTCAATCGGAAGGGGGAGCGGCGGGAAGCGTCCACGGCTCCCTGCAGGCGGGGGCACTGACGACAACATATACTGCATCCCAGGGATTGCTTTTGATGATCCCAAACATGTATAAAATAGCGGGGGAATTATTACCAGGAGTGTTCCACGTTTCGGCGCGAACGTTATCGGCACATGCGTTGTCTATCTTTGGAGATCATTCCGATGTTATGGCTTGCAGGCAGACCGGATTTGCCCTTCTGGCATCAGCAAATCCTCAGGAAGTAATGGATTTAGGCGCAGTAGCCCATTTGGCAGCAATAAAAGGCAGAGTGCCTTTCCTTCACTTCTTTGATGGGTTTCGTACCTCCCATGAAATACAGAAAATTGATGCGCTGGATTATGAGGATCTGGCTGGGCTGGTCGATTTGGATGCGCTGAAACGATTCAGAAAGAATTCGCTGAACCCGGAACGGCCTTGTACAAGAGGAACTACGCAGAATCCGGATGTATTTTTTCAATTGAGAGAAGCATCTAATAACTTTTATGCCGCTCTCCCGGGAATTGTGGAAGGCTATATGGATGAGATAAACAAATTGACAGGAAAGAATTACAAGCTGTTTAATTATTACGGAGCACCGGATGCGAAACGGGTTGTCGTTGCCATGGGTTCGGTCATCGATACCATACAGGAGACCGTAGATTATCTTACAGCACGGGGTGAAAAAGTCGGTGTATTATGCGTTCGCTTATACAGGCCTTTTTCTGCAGAGCATTTTCTGGCGGAGCTGCCCCAAAGTGTTGAGAAACTTGCAGTGCTGGACAGAACTAAGGAAACCGGCAGCCAGGGAGAACCCCTTTATCAAGATGTATGTCAGCTTTGTTTTAAGCGGGGCAAGAAGATTGATGTTATCGGAGGCAGATATGGTTTGTCTTCTAAGGATACCACGCCGGCTCAGATATGTGCTGCGTTTGATAATTTGAAAAAAGAGAGCTCAAAAGAGAACTTTACTATAGGTATTGAGGATGATGTTACTGGACTGTCACTGCCAATTCCTCAGCAGCTTACCGGAACATCGCCCAAAGGAACCATCAGCTGCAAGATTTGGGGATTGGGTTCAGACGGGACAGTGGGAGCTAATAAAAACACTATAAAGATTATCGGCGGTCATACGGATCTATATACACAAGCATATTTTGTATATGACTCGAAAAAATCGGGAGGACTAACTCAGTCTCACTTACGATTCGGCAAAGAAGAAATTAAATCGACCTATCTAGTGTCAGAGGCGGATTTTGTAGCTTGCCACAATCAATCCTATGTGGACCGGTATAATCTTACGGGAGACTTAAAAAAAGGTTCTGTTTTTCTTCTTAATTGCCAGTGGGATGAGAAGGAACTGGAAGAGAAACTGCCTCCATCTTTGAAGAGGGATTTAGCTGAAAAAAAGATAAGATTCTATATCATTAACGCTGTGGATATTGCAAAGGATTTAGGATTAGGCGGAAGAACGAATACAGTATTGCAGGCGGCTTTTTTTAAGCTTGTACCAATTCTTCCACTGGAGGATGCTGTTCGATATATGAAAGACAGTATTAAAAAAACATATTCCAGAAAAGGCGAACAGATTGTTGCCATGAACTGGCTTGCAGTCGATCGGGGGATTGAGCTGCTGAAAGAAATAGCCGTTCCACCAGCCTGGAAGCAGGCTGTAATTGAAGAAAAAGACTGCGACTATCCAGATTTCATTAAAAAAGTCGTGATCCCTATGAATCGGCAGGAGGGAGATGCAATTCCGGTCAGTGCATTCATCGGCAGAGAAGACGGGACATGGCCCGCAGGAACTACCAAGTATGAAAAGCGGGGCGCTGCGGTGGATATACCCAAATGGAATGGAGATAAATGTATCCAGTGCAACCAATGTTCCTATGTATGTCCCCACGCGGCGATCCGGCCGATACTCCTTGATAAAAACGAAGCGGCAAAAAAACCAAAGACGTTTGAAACGATCCATGCAAAGGGAAAGGGACTGACCCAATACCAATATCGAATTCAGGTGTCGCCGCTGGACTGTACGGGCTGCGGTAGCTGTGCATATATTTGCCCTGCAAAGGAAAAAGCGCTATCTATGAAAAGCCTTGCTTCTCAAATCCACGAGATAAAAAACTGGAATTACAGCATTGAATCCGTATCGATTAAAGAGGATGCCATTGATAAAAATACAGTCAAGGGCAGCCAGTTTGCCCAGCCCTTGTTCGAATTTTCAGGAGCATGTGCGGGCTGCGGTGAAACTCCCTATGTAAAGCTCATCTCCCAACTGTTTGGCGACCGAATGTACTGTGCCAATGCGTCAGGATGTTCAACGGCATTTAGCGGCAGCACGCCGTCAACCCCTTATACAACCAATAAAGATGGCTGCGGTCCTGCATGGGCGATGTCCCTCTTTGAAGATACAGCTGAATACATCTATGGTATGTACATGGGTGCTGAAAAAATAAGAGAGCGATTAACCGCTGTAATTACAGAACTCTCCAGCATTGAAGAGCTAAAGGGGCCATGCCGCAATTGGCTTGAAAAGAGTGCGGATCCTGACTGCGGCCGTGAGGCGGCAAATGAACTTGCGAGGGTTTTAACAAGCTATGAGAATAAAACGGAAGCTGTCAGCTACGTTATTGAAAATCGGGAATACCTTACGCCTAAATCTTATTGGGGTCTCGGCGGTGACGGCTGGGCTTATGACATAGGCTATGGAGGGCTGGATCATGTCCTGGCATCAGGCAAGAATATTAACCTGTTTGTACTTGATACAGAAGTTTACTCCAATACCGGCGGACAAGCTTCAAAAGCCACCGCTACAGGAGCAATCGCCAAATTCGCTTCCGACGGTAAGAAAACTAAGAAAAAAGACTTAGGATTGATGGCCATGAGTTACGGCTATGTGTATGTTGCGCAGGTTGCGATGGGCTATGATATGCACCAGACGCTTAAAGCTATTCGAGAAGCAGAAAGTTATGATGGCCCTTCTCTGATTATTGCCTACTGCCCGTGTATTGAACATGGTATGAAATGCGGTATGTCCCAGGGTATGGGAGAAGCTAAACGTGCCGTTGAGGCCGGATACTGGCATACATACCGCTACAATCCTGATTTGAAGAAGCAAGGTCAAAACCCATTTATCTTGGACTCTAAAGAACCGACAGGGGATTTAAAAGAATTTATGATGAACGAAGTAAGATATGCGTCATTGAAAAAAGCATTCCCGGAAACCGCTGAGCAGCTGTTTGATAAGGCAGAAAAAGATGCGAAGGAAAGATATCAAACGTATTTGCAATTGGCAGGAAAATAATGAGCAAGAGATGAAGGGGAATTCAAAAAGAATCTAGGTGAAAAAGAAATGAAAGAAATCAAACATGCTATAAAATGGGTGTGTATATGGATCGCTTTAGCGGGACTATGTTGTGCAGCCATAGGTCTTTCTTTGGGAAGTAAAAGCGCACTGGAATTCGCAGCAGGTTACCTGATCGAGCTGAGCTTAAGTGTTGACAACCTTTTTGTATTTATGACGATTTTTATTTCCTTTGGCATAAAAGAAAAGGTGCAGCACAGAGTACTCAGCTGGGGCATTATGGGTGCAATCGTATTGCGTTTTGTTTTTATATTCTTCGGTCTTAAGATTGTATCTTCTTTTGAATGGATTCTCTACATTTTTGGAGCAATCCTCGTTATAAACGGCATAAAAATGCTAATTGGCAAGGAAGAAGAAATAGAACCGCAGGATAGCAAAATAATAAAAGCTGTAAGGAAATTCCTGCCCATGACGGAGTCTTTTGAAGATGATCGCTTTATGATTAAAAGAAACGGAAAAAAGCTTTTTACACCTCTGTTTGCGATCTTGTGTCTGGTAGAATGCTCCGACATCATATTTGCAATTGACTCAGTTCCGGCAGTGTTTTCGGTCTCGACCAGCCTGCTGATTGTGTATAGCTCTAACATCTTTGCTATTCTTGGACTGAGGCAGATGTACTTTGTATTGGAGCATTTACAGGAACGCTTCCAATATGTCAAATATGGAGTCGGCGTGATTTTAATATTTACAGGAGTAAAATTGGGAGCATTAATTGTTAACATCCATATTTCAACGGTAGTTTCAATCTGCGTCATTTTTGCAGTAATTGCGTCGAGTATCATCCTTTCGCTGATTTTATCAGGAAAGCGGGAAAAGGATAGACCAATTTTATAAATGGGGCCATTTTTGATAATCGTCTTATAATTCAAAGACCAGCAGGCAGGGAGCATCTCGCTCCTTGACCTGCTGATTTCATTTGTAGTTGGGAATATATTACATTTATGAATTGACAAAAAATGCCAATTATGTTAAAGTAAAAATATACCAATTCAGAAAGGGGGCTTACATATCGCACTCAATTTAAAAAACGATCTTTTGTTCAAAGCCGTCTATGGCCGGGAAGATGAGGAATGCAAACAGGCGTTGATTGCCGTGCTTAATCTCATTCTGGACCGGAAAGACAATCCCATTACGGCGATCATCTACAAGAATCCTTTCAATGTTCGGGAAAACGAAACGCAAAAAGAATCCATCCTGGACATTAAAGCAGAAACGGAGCAGGGTGAACTCCTGGATCTGGAAATCCATCTTCTCTACGATGCGGACTTTATTCACCGTAACATCTATTATCATGGCGGAATGATCACCCAGGCATTGGAATCGGGCGAAGAGTATGTTAAGATAAAGAAAACCATCAGTATCTTTATCGTGGATTTTTGCCTGTTTCCGCAGACGGACCAGTATGCCAGCAAGTTTCTTTTCAAAGAAGAGCGGGAGAACTTTGTGTTGACAGAGCTGGTGGAACTGCATTATTTGGAGCTGCCCAAAGTCAACCCAGACCGGAAGAAAACGGCGGGCGAGCTGACAAAGCTGGAGCGTTATCTGGAATACCTGCGCTGCGCGGGAGATGTGTCTTGCCGGGAGTATCTGGAGGATCTGCGAAGTCAGGGAGGAAAGGAGATTGCCATGACGGAAAAACTATTGCGAAAGGCTACGGCCGACGAAATCGTCCGTGAGCAGGCGATTGCGAGGGACAAATTCCGCTTACAACAGCACTGCCGTGAAGTACAGTTTAAGAAAGGCCTGGCTCAGGCGTTTGAGGATGGTCAGAAGGAAGGGATTGCCCAAGGGATCTCGCAAGGAATATCACAGGGCATTTCGCAAGGGGTTTCACAAGGAAAGGAAGAAGCACAGAAAGAGCTGGTACGGAATCTGGCTGCCAGCGGCATGGAAAGACAGCAAATTGCCAGGATGGCAAAGCTATCTCTGGAAACGGTCGAAGCCTGGTTAAAAGGCTGATTAAATCTGCCGCCGGGTGGGACCGGCATCATTTGGGCAGATCAAGCTTCTTTCATGAGAAAGAAGAATACGAAGTTTAAAAGTACCCACTTTTAAGCAAGCAGTAAGGCAAAGCCGCCGAAGCTGGTTGCTTTTTTTATATTTCACAGAAATTTTCCGAGCCGGTGCCGGGCCGCTTGGGGCCGCCTGCAAACCCATAAGATTTACACCGAGCCAGTGCTTTCATTATAGTAACCTATTAGAGCATGAACAATTTTCAGAAAATTCATAGCCGCCACTTTCGCTCAAACGTGCTATAATGAGAAAAAAGCGAAAGGAGTTGATCCTCATGTATATTACAGGAGCATTTATGGTTCCCCATCCGCCTTTGATCGTTCCAGAGATCGGCAAGGGTCAGGAAGCGGCTATCAGCGATACTACGCAGGCTTACCAGACTGTTGCCAAGCAGATTGCACTACTGGAGCCGGAAACCATTGTTGTCGTTTCTCCCCACTGTGCCATGTACGCCGACTATTTTCATATTTCCCCAGGGCAGGGCGCACATGGCGACTTCAAACAGTTCCGGGCAAAGCAAATCAACTTCGATGTCGTTTACGATACGGAGCTGGTCAAAGAAATTTCTGCTGTTTGCAGAAATCGGCATCTGATGGCCGGGCCGCTGGGGGAGCGGGATGCTGATCTTGACCACGGAACCATGGTGCCTCTTTATTTTATCGACCAGGTCTATAAAGGCTACAAGCTGGTTAGAGTGGGGCTGTCCGGGCTGCCGCTGACCGATCACTACGCTTTGGGCCAGGCCATCAAGGAGGCGGCTGGGCGGCTGGAGCGCCGGACTGTTGTCATTGCCAGCGGAGATTTGTCCCATTGTTTGAAAGAAGACGGTCCCTATGGATATAAAAAGGAAGGGCCGGTCTATGATGAGCAGATCATGAACGTTATGGGCAGCGCCAACTTTTTCCGGCTTTTCGAGTTTGCCGATGAATTTCGTAGAAACGCCAGCGAATGCGGACACGGAGCATTTACGATTATGGCCGGAGCATTAGACTGTACGGATGTGGAAGCGCAGCAGCTTTCCTATCAAGGAACCTTCGGCGTAGGTTATGGAGTTTGCGCTTATCAGGCGGCCGGCGAGAATTGTCAGAGAAATTTTAAGGAGCAGTACGAAGAAAAGGAGCGGCGCCGTCTGAAAGAGCAAAAGTCTGCGGAGGACATCTATGTCCGCCTTGCCCGAGAATCTCTGGAAACTTACGTGACCACCGGCGAAAAGCTGCTTATGCCCGATAATTTACCCAAGGAGCTGACGGAGCACAGGGCGGGAGCATTTGTTTCTTTAAAGAAAGATGGAAGGCTGAGAGGCTGCATTGGAACCATTGGACCTGTGAGAGAGAATCTGGCAGCCGAGATTTTGGAAAACGCTGTCAGCGCTGGGAGCAGGGACCCCAGATTTTCTCCTGTGGGCGCGGAGGAACTGGTCAAATTGGAATACAGTGTCGATGTGCTGGGTGAGCCGCAGCCCATTGGATCGGAGCAGGAGCTGGATGCTCGCAAGTTCGGCGTTATCGTCACCAGAGGCGATAAACGAGGACTATTGCTGCCCAATCTGGAAGGCGTCGATACGCCCCAGCAGCAGATTGCCATTGCAAAACAAAAAGCCGGGATCGGGCCGGACGAGTCTGTGCACTTGAAGCGGTTCGAAGTGGTGAGACACAAATGAAGCGGCAATGCCAGGTCTGCATGCATCATTGCCTTTTGGCTCCTGGACAGAAGGGCAGATGCGGCGTTAGAAAAAATGAGAACGGAAGGATCCTTTGCGAAACTTACGGAAAGATAACGGCATTGGCACTGGATCCCATTGAAAAAAAGCCCCTGCGAAGGTTTTATCCGGGCAGTCTGATCCTATCTGTGGGGAGTTATGGCTGCAATTTGGACTGCCCCTTTTGCCAGAACTACCAGATTGCCCGGCCCGAGTCGGGCAGCTGGGAGCACCGGAGCATCTGTCTGTCGCCCCAGGAACTGATGCAGAAAGGGATAGAACTGAAAGTCGCCGGAAACATTGGACTGGCCTTTACCTATAATGAACCTTTGGTGGGATTTGAGTATGTCCGGGACACTGCCAAAGCGGCTCAAGAGGAAGGTTTAAAAACGGTCTGCGTTACCAACGGTTCTGTTTGTAAAGAGATCGCCCAAGAAGTCCTGCCCCATATTGATGCCCTGAATATCGATCTGAAAGGGTTCACGGAGACCTATTACCGCAAGCTGGGCGGAGATTTGGAAACCGCCAAGGCTTTTATAAAGCAAGCGGCCGCCAGCTGCCACGTGGAGCTGACGACCTTGATTGTTCCTGGAGAAAATGATTCCCCACAGGAAATGAAAAAACTGGCTTCCTGGGTCGCGTCTGTCGATGCGGAAATCCCGCTCCATGTAACCCGCTTCTTTCCCATGCGGAAAATGCGGGATCGGGCTGCAACCGAAATCGAGACCGTTTATCAGCTGGCCGAGGTTGCGAGAACGGAATTAAAAGATGTTTTTACTGGAAACTGCTAGTTTTCTCCCAGTCTGCGCACCAACAGTAGGCCGATTACCAGTGCCGCCAGGCTGACAGCGGCATTGAGCAGAGATAGATCGGTCTCTGCTTTGGCTGCGTCCGCCAGCATGACGATGGGGGTGGCAGCAATAAGCCCGACGATAGCTGAATAAACATAAGCGGGAATCTTTTCAAAGAGGAGGTTCACCAGTTTTGCTGTGAAAAAAACTCCCATGACCACTCCTGCGCCTAAGGGTACGATAAAAATCAGCTGCCTGAGGGCAGTTTGCATATCCAAAGTCACGACGGCTGTAACAAAGGTGCTGGCAATGAAAAGCAGCGGCTTGTAATAACCCAGCGAAGTGAGAATCATGGTTCCGGAAAGCCCCGGGATCACCAGCGTGGTTGCTGCGATCATACCGATTCCAATCAAGAGAATCACAGCGCGCGGATCTGCAGAAATCAGCGAGCTGCCCCCTCCTGCGGAACCCTTTACAAATACGGGGATCAGGACGACCGCCAGGAACGCAGTGGCTGTGAGACCGTGGGAAACCCTGAGTCTGCCGCTATCCAGGCTGCCCTTCAGTTTTTTCCAAATAAAAGGCAGCGTTCCAATAATAAAACCAATAAAGAGGGTGTTGGTCGGAAGCGGATGGTGAATAAAAAAGTAATTGATTACCACCGAGAGACAGGCAACGCTGATAAAGCCGCCGATCCCATAGGGCAGCAGATATAAAAAATTTTTACGGAACTGTTTGAAAAGATTTGCGATAGCATGGATTAGATGCTCGTAAAAACCCAGGGCAATGGCGATGGTGCCACCGGAAAGCCCTGGTGCGATGGATGCGACGCCGATCAGGACGCCGTAAAAAAACCGTTTGATATAACTCATTTTAATAAATGGTCCTCCCCTGAGTCTTGCAAATGAAAAATAAAATCTCTTCTCCCCGTAAATTGTTCTCAAATGGTGTTATTTTAAATCTTTAAAGTGGAAGCTGCGAACGCCGCCGGCATAGTCGGAAACGATCTGGCCGCTGCCAAAGAGTTTGTACTTGTAGGTTACAAGTCCGTCTAGGCCCACAGGCCCTCTGGCATGGAGCTTGCCGGTACTGATGCCCACCTCCGCGCCGAAGCCATAGCGGAAACCATCGGCAAACCGGGTGGAGCAATTCTGGTAGACCCCGGCAGAGTCCACGTTGGCCATGAACCTTGCAGCTGTGTCGCTGTTTTCGGTAACAATGCAGTCCGTATGGTGGGAGCCATAGCGGTTGATGTGGTCAATGGCTTCGTCGGCATTGTCCACTACTTTTATGGACAAAATATAATCCAAATATTCCGTTTCAAAATCCTGATCGTCCGCTGCTTTACAGCCGATCAGGCTGCAGACTGTTTCGTCTCCCCGATATTCAATAGAGGCGCCGGAAGCCTCCGCCAGCCTGGGCAGGAATTGAGAAGCGATACTGCGATTAACCAGCAGGGTTTCGGCTGCGTTGCAGGCTGCTACATATTGCGTCTTGGAGTCGATTACGATGGGCACCGCTTTTTCCAAATCCGCATCTTTATCCACATATACGTGGCAAACGCCGTCCGCATGGCCCATGACCGGAATTTTGGAATTGGCCATGATGTAGGAAACGAACTGATTGGAGCCTCTGGGAATGATCAAATCGACGGATTCGTGGCATTTGAGCAGTTCGTCAATTCCTGCCCGATCTTCGATCAGCAGGGCGAAGCTTTGCGGCAGACCTGCAGTTGTGCCAGCTTTGTAGATGATGTCAAAGAGGATCCGATTGGTATTGCCTGCCTCGCTTCCGCCCTTTAAGATGGCGCAGTTGCCGCTTTTGATGCACAGGGAGGAAATCTGAACCAGCGCATCGGGCCGGGATTCGAATATGACGCCGATGACGCCTATGGGGCAGGTGGTTTTGATCAGGGTGAGCCCCTCGTCCAGCTGGCGCTTGAGCAGCTCTTGAAAAAGAGGGTCCTCCATGGCAATTAAATCCTTGATGCCGCTGATGCAATCATTGAGTTTGTGTTCGTCGAATTTGAGCCGGTTTTGAATGGGAGCCGGCAGAGCATCCGCCGCTGCTTTTTCCAAATCTTTGGCATTGGCAGCAAAGATCGCCTCTTTGTTGGCCGTAAGATCGTCAATTATGGCGTTTAAAGCGCTGTCCCGGATCTGACGGGGCAAGGCCGCCATTTTAAAGCTGTCGGCTTTGACATTAGCTGCTAAGGTTTTATAATCCATTGGTTCAACATCCTTTCTAAAAATATTTTAACGAAGTGATTAATTTCTAAATAATGCTTTTCATGTTGCTGCTCCAAAATCAGAAAGCCTTCCTGACAGCCGGGATATTTCTCAAAGATACTCAGGTCCAATTTCATGGCCTTCAAATCCACAAGAACAAGACCAGCTTGTTTTATAAGGCGCACTGAGACTGAAAAAATGCCGTTCTGTCGGCTGAAATCCGCATAACAGGGGACCTCTCCCCATTCAAAGCATTTGTAGTCCCAGCCGGGCTGTCGCTGGCTGCCGGAAATCTTCAGCTGGTTTCCGGAAAAGGCAATCTGTTCGACGATCAGGCCGGGCTGCCCCGGTACATCTGGCTTCACGGGAAATCCCATGTGGAACATCGCTTTGTGAACGTCCGCTTTTTCCAAAACCGCCAAAAGACGGTAGAGCTGGAGAATATCATCGTGATTGTGAAGCAGTATTTTTTCTTTTACGAACGGATCCTTCTGCGAAAGGTATTGGTAGTAAAGCTCTACGCTTTCCGCTCCGGAAATCTCGTCTTTTCTATGATCCCATAAACCAAGGAAATTTTCCACTGTTTTTTGCTTGAGATTGGGCAGAAACTTTCGCACCGGGCTGTAGATTTTGACCAGAAGATAGAGGTCCAGGTTGAATGGCAGCTGGGGCGCCGGCCTGCCGGCGCGGCCTTTTATGAAAGGGACGTCGAAATGCTTTCCATTATAGGTCAGCAAAAAATCTGTTTCGCTGACGGCCGAAAGATAGGCCTGAAGCGTTTCTTTTTCCTGGGAAAGATCTTCGGCAAAGAACTGCTGCACCTGAAGCATTCCGTCTTCTACTGTCAAAAGCCCGCCGAGAACAAAGCGGCTCCGCTGCGGACTGAGTCCAGTCGTTTCAATATCAACGACCCCCAGCCGCATTCCATCGAAATAGAGGTCGAAGGCCTTGGATGCGTATAAAGGATATGCAATTTTGTCCGTAATATATTCCATATTGTCTCCTTGTATCATCTTTTACCAACGCAACGGATCCGGTCTGGATAAAACCGGTGCGCTCGTGGTTCCACCCATTTCCCCGCTTTTCTGCTGCTGGACCTCTCACCTTGCTGCCTGCAGTAACTTTGATCTTAGTCAAAGGTCTGCTAAGCCTGGGGCCTCTCAGGGCCGCAAAGCAAAAGGAGCGCTGAAGCGGAGTCACGTGCCGCAGGTGCAGGATGCCGGTTTGCATCCTTACGGCAACGCCGTACCAATCTGATGCGGACATTATAATATGCGAGCGCAGTCGAGCATATTTCAAGGTTTGCATCCCTACGGCAACGCCGTACCAATCTGATGCGGACATTATAATATGCGAGCGCAGTCGAGCATATTTCAAGGTTTGCATCCTTACGGCAACGCCGTACCAATCTGATGCAAACATTATACCACAAATTCCCCTCTCCAAAAAACAAAACAGACTGCAGGGGAGCAGTCTGTTTTGTTCAAAAGGGGTATTGGGATTAGAGATTAATGAGGTTATCAGGGGGATAACCACAATTTGATTATAGCGGGTCATGTCAAAAAAATCAAGGGGTTGTCTAAAAATTTTAGAAAAAAGAAAAAAAGCAAAGAATTTGTCGGATTTTTTTGCTATAAATTGGTATTTTTGAACTATATAATAGATACGAGGATGAAAACCGTTTCAACCTCACTTTAACCTTGTAAGCCCGTGAGGGATAAATGAATATCTATTTATATTAAGGAGGATGTACACGTGGAAGTTTTAAAAGTATCAGCGAAATCAAATCCGAATTCGGTGGCAGGAGCACTCGCAGGAGTATTGAGAGAAAAGGGCGGAGCGGAAATCCAGGCTATCGGTGCCGGAGCGCTCAATCAGGCGGTGAAGGCCATCGCTATTGCAAGAGGGTTTGTTGCACCAAGCGGTATCGATCTGGTGACCGTGCCGGCGTTTACGGATATAGAGATAGATGGAGAAGAACGGACGGCAATCAAGCTGATCGTGGAGCCGAGATAATCATAAGCCTGCATGAAGCGTAAAAAATAATGTAAAGCGGAACTTGAATCTACATAGGAGTCAGATGGTTCCGCTTTTTCTATTAAAAGTAGTAGGAAAGATCGATTTTATCGATCTTTCCAAAATCTCGGCGCCTGCTGCGCATCGCGCATCCAGCAACTCTACAATGCTGGACAATAGAAAAATGGGTAACTTTGCGAAAAGATCACAAATTTTTTCGCAAAGTTACCCATTTTGATAGAAGCCCCGCCGACCCCACTCAACTCAACCCACGGCCCCATCCAATCAGAAGCCTGCAACCAAGAGCGGCATCACACCCAGACTGCCGCCGCGTCAATCCATACCAATCCGCACCAATCCTCCGAACGATTCCAAGGATTCCACGGATACAGACCAAATTCTGCCCTGTGAACCTTGCGGATGCGCCCATTTTGTCGTATACTTATACGGTCATATAAATAAAGAAAGAGGCGATGAAATATGAATCCGATCAGCGATTTAATCAAGGAGAGCCGGAAAATTGTCATCAAGATCGGAAGCAATGTGCTTTCCGATGACAACGGAGCGGTAAACCGGGAGGTTCTCCATAATATTGTAGAACAAGTCAGCAATCTCATAGAACATCACAAACAAGTCATCATGGTTTCCTCCGGAGCGGGAATCTGCGGAGTAGGCGCCATCAACAAATGGAGCCGGCGGGGAGACATGAACTACAAGCAAGCTCTCTGCGCCATCGGCCAAGTTGAGCTGATGATGGCCTATAAAGAATATTTCAGCGACTACGGCATTCACGTGGGACAGATTCTGCTGACCAGGGAGGACTTTCTCGACCCCCACAGGACGCTCAACATACGCAACGCCCTGTTCACCCTGGTGGACGAAGGCGTGGTTCCCATCATCAACGAAAATGACAGCGTCAGCGTCGATGAAATTAAAATCGGCGATAACGATACCCTTGGCGCCCATGCCGCAAAACTCTGGAACGCGGACGCGCTCATCGTCCTCAGCGACATTAACGGCGTCTACGACAAAGACCCCAAGGCAGAGGCCGATGCCAGGCTGATCGAAGAAGTGCCGGATATCGACCGCCTGCTTGCGGACATCGATATCGGAGAAAAGAGCAGTTTCGGAACCGGCGGCATCGCCACCAAGATCGAGGCGGCCAGACTGGTCAACCAATACGGGATCGCCATGATCCTTTTAAACGGAAAAAAGCCGGATATCATCAACAAAGCATGGAATGGCAAAGAAACGGGAACAGTATTTTCGGGGAGGTAGAAGAATGAAGATTGGATTTATCGGCGCAGGCAATATGGGCGGAGCTATTTTAAAAGGTTATGCAAAAACCGCTGCCCAAAACGGCGATCAGATATTGGTTTTTGATATAAATGAAGAAAAAAGAACGGCTTTGGAACAGCAAATCCCGGTAGTCTCAGCGTGCAGCTCGGAAAAAGAGCTGGCCCGCAGCAGCGACGTGATTCTTTTAGGAGTAAAGCCCAATATGTTTGAAACGCTTCTGCCCCAGATCGCAGAGGAATGTACCAGTGAAAAAGTGATCGTTTCCATGGCAGCTGGTGTCAGCATCGGCTTTATCCAAAGCTATCTGGGCAGTGAGCAAAGGATCATCCGCATTATGCCCAACACACCGGCTCAGGTAAGCGAGTCCATGGTGGCGGTCTGCAGGAACCAGCATGTGGACGATCAAACTTTCCGCCAGGTATTCGGCATCTTTGAGGCCATCGGCAGAGCCGAAGAAGTAGATGAAGCTTTGATCCACTGTGTCATCGGCGTCAGCGGAAGCAGCCCTGCATATACGTATATGTACATAGATGCGCTTATACAGGCGGCCGTTGACTATGGCATGGATGAGGAAAAGGCAAAAGTTTTTGCGGCCCAGTCAGTCCTGGGAGCCGCTAAGATGGTTCTGGAAACTGATATCAGCCCGGAGCAGCTGCGCATCAATGTATGTTCGCCGGGAGGCACCACCATCGAAGCCGTGAACAAATTGATGGAAAACGGCTTTATGGATCATGTAAAGGAAGGCTTTGCGGCAGCAGTAGAAAAATCCAAAGCAATGACAAAATAGGAGGAAAACATGGTCTTTGAAGAAAAGAAAATCAGCAGCGAACGCATTTACGAAGGCGCCATACTCAACCTGAGGAAAGATACGGTTACAGCGCCCAAAGGCAAGGCTTACCGGGAAATCGTCGAACACAATGGGGCAGTCGCCATCGTTCCCATTACAAATGACGGAAAGCTGGTCATGGTAAAACAATTTCGTTATCCCACGGGAAAGGTCATTCTAGAGATTCCTGCAGGCAAAATCGACCAGGGTGAGACCGACCCGCTCCTGACCGCAAAGCGTGAACTAAAAGAAGAGACCGGGTATACCGCGCAAAACCTTCATTATCTGGGAAAACTCAATCCCAGCGTAGCATATACGGAGGAAGTCATTCATTTATACGCTGCTACCGGCCTGACCCCGGGCGAAACCAGTTTTGACGATGACGAAGCCCTGGATATTGTGGAATACGACTTTCAAGAAGCCTATCAAATGGCAGCTTCCGGCAAGCTGGTGGATGCGAAAACCATCGCCGCCATCTTTATGGCGAAAGAACAATTGGATATAAAATAGCTTCCAGCCCGCAGGCCAGTCCGATGGCCAGACACAAAAACATCATAACCAAAATATAAGAGCCTGAGAAATCTTTCAGGTTCTTTTTTGACGCCATATGCCTGGACCGCAGAGAATAAAGTCCGTAATTAACCGCCGCGGCTGCAGCCAAAATAAAGGCCGGGATCAAAATCAGATTTTGAGGAACCAGAGAAGTAAGGATCATCAGCATGCCTTTATCCTTCAACGTTTCAATGATCAGACCAGTACAAAACCCCAAGGCCATACCTTGATAGGTAATCGCAGCCAGAGCAGCGGGAAATCCCAGCGCAGAAAGGCCAGCTAGAAATATGATCAACAGCAGCTGCAGATTGCTCGTCAGGGAAGAAAAAAATGGATTGGGATAATCCACATTGCTGCCTTCCATATACAAGTATTGCTTCAAATAACCGGCCAGACTGGTTTTTTCATCAAAAGCCATGGTCAGTTCCAAGAAAATACCGGTGGATATACCAGTCAGAAAAAAGAACGCACAAATCAGGAGTACCTTTTTGCTGCCAAAAGCCACAGATACGGCCTGATTTAAGGTATATCGTTTATTTATTTGAACCCTTTTCATATGTATGCCTCCTCTTACTTAGTTAAATTATGTTAACCAGAAGCACTTTATTACTGCTCTACAAAAAATGTCAGAATTCGACAAAATATTATTGTAAACCATAACCAAATGGATTATAATGGAAAAGTAGAACGGAAAGCAGGTATTTGCTTACAGGAGGGAGGAGCGTACATGCTTCTTGAACAATTTTTTGAGTATTTGAAGAGCGAAAAGAAGATGGCGAAAAATACGCTGGAAGCGTATCGGCGGGATGTTTTGGAGTTTTCTCGATTTGAGAATCAGCGCGGGATTACAGATCTCAGACAAACGCCTGGTACAGAGGTGGTGGCGTATCTTCTAAAGCTGAAAAATGAAGGTAAGTCCGCAGCCACAGTTAATCGCAAATTGGCCTCCATACGGTCTCTTTACAATTACCTGCTGACCATAAAAGAGGTTGCGGTCAACCCCACCAGCGATATTAAATCGCCGAGAATCGAAAGAAAAACGATTGAATATCTTACAATCGAAGAGATCGACCGCTTGCTGTCCCTTCCGGACCAAAGCGTTCGGGGGATTCGTGACAAAGCAATTCTGGAGTTGCTTTACGCCACCGGAATTCGGGTCAGCGAATTGATCGAAGCGGATGTGGAGGATATCAATCTGCGCATGGGATTCATCACCTGCGCCGGTGAACAGAGCAAAGCCAGAATCATTCCCATGGGGCGGCCGGCCAGAGCAGCGTTGGAAGAATATATATACGATGCCAGAAATACACTGCTTAAAGAACGAACTGAGGAAACCGCGCTTTTCGTCAACTATTACGGACAGCGAATTACTCGCCAGGGACTGTGGAAAGTATTAAAGGAATACGGAAAGCAAGCCGGCCTTGAGCATAAGCTGACGCCCAACATTATAAGGAACTCTTTTGCGGTTCATATGATACAGAATGGAGCCGACCTGAAATCCTTGCAGGAGCTGCTGGGGCATGAGGATATATCGGCTACCCAAATCTATCTCACCGTTACCAAAAATCGAATAAAAGACGTTTACGATAAAACCCATCCCAGAGCATGAGATGGGTTTTATTCATGAACATGAATAAACATAACAAACAAACCAATACATACAATCCGAAAATTACAGCAAATTAGTTACTGAAAAACATTTAAGTGCAATAGAATAGTTTTTATAAAAATGGTAAAAATACTGCTAAACGCGTAAAGAAATCAGAAAAATCAATGGTTTCAAGTCGCTAACCCAGCAAAAACAACTGATTTTATAAAATTATTTAAAAAGATTTTTAGATGTTTTTGATAATATAGCACTGCATACTAGTGATAGCAAGGGATGAAGCAGAATTTGACTTTTTGTATGTTCGATGGTATAGTAATACCCGTGTTATTCAATAAAAGCTGGGGAAAAAACTTAGAGAGAGGCTTTTATGAGTAAAAAAATGGTAACCTATGCGGTGACATTGGCAATGATGTTCAGCATCTTTTGCCTTCCGGCAGCAGTGCATGGAGCTGACGGCAAGGACCCGCAAGTGGCGAAAACGACCGGTGCGAAAGCGAAGGCAACAAGCGGCAGCACGATCAAACTGACCTGGGGAGCCGTGTCCGGCGCAGACGGATACGCGGTCTACAGGTACAACTCAAAAAAGAAACAGTATAAAGAGTTGACAACCACATCCCAGACCAGCTATACAGATAAAAAGCTGAAAGGGAATACGACTTACCGCTATAAGGTGAGAGCATACGCTGAAGTAAACGGCGTGACATATTACGGAGATTATTCCGCAGCTACAAAAACAAAGACGAAAAAGAGCGATCCTCAAAAAGTGGTCGCAAAAGCAAAGGCCAAAATAGGCGCTCGCTATCGATCTGGCGGGTCAGGACCAAAATCCTTCGACTGCAGCGGATTCGTATACTGGGTATATAAAAACGCGGATGTAGACGCAAAGAAAAAAGTAAAACGGACTTCTTCTGCCGGGTTGTATTCTTCTCTTAAAAAGCATAAAGTGGGCTCTTCCATAAAGAGCATCAAAAAGGCGAAAGCCGGAGATATTATTCTTTTTAAGAGGGGCGGACGTTATAGCCATGCGGCTATATACGCCGGAAGCGGAAAGATTATCCATGCTGCTAACGCAAGAAAGGGAGTATGCGCCCAGAGCGTGAAGCAACTGAATAATTCAGGCACGAGAGTCGCCGCGATTATTCGGGTCGTAGAATAAGCCACAAAAACGCAAATAAAGGAGCTGTCGCATTATAAAACGCGATCAGCTCCTTTTTTCATGCAGCAGCCCGCCGCCGGGCCGGTTATTTTTCAAAGACCACCCGGCCTTCCGAAATCGTTCCTTTAACCTGAATCTCATCAATGCGGTCGGAAACCTCATATGGGTCCTCGCTCAATACGGTAAAGTCCGCATAATAACCTTCTTTGATCGTACCTCTTTCGTCTTCTTCAAAGGCAGCATAGGCCGCATTATACGTGTAAGCCTTCAACGCTTCCGTCACGCTCATCCGCCTGGTATCAAAACGGGCATTTACAAGCCCCTGAATTCCAGTCAGAGGATTCAAGCTGTTTACTGGTGAATCAGAGCCTCCGGCTACGATGATCCCCTGATCGCTGATATATTTGTAGGGCTCCATACGACGGCTCCTCTCCTCCCCGAACCACTGCTCGATTGGTCCGCCGGGGGAGCCATAGAGATAGGTGTATTCCGGCTGCTGGCTGACGACAATACCCAGCTCGGCTGCCATCTTGATATGGGCTTCTCTCGGAAGGGTAAAATGCTCCACTCTCAGGCGGAGATTTTTCTGCCCCTGCTCAGCAATTACCCGCCGGTATGCATCCATTACCTGATCGATGGCCCGCTCTCCCATGGCATGAAAGGCGATCTGCTTGTTATCGGCATAAGCTTTTGCTGTCAGCTCATAGACCTCGCTATCCTTCCGATAAAGATCGCCGCGAACCTCCGGCCTGCAGGTATAGGGCTCGTCCAGAGCCATGGTGTAATCCAAATCAGCGCCATCCAGGGTCAGACACCCGCCATGTCTGGGCAGATTGTATTTCTTGGATTTTTCATAATCCCACATCTGGGGATAAAGCACGCAGTGGAGAGGCAGATCACCCTTATCTAACCGTTTGAGCCACAAATCCAGATCAATATCACCTGTGACAAACTGCCCTTCCAGACAATGGGCAGTGGTAATTCCATTTTCAACACACATTTGAGCGAACTGTGTAATATAGCTGTCGTACTTTTCCTCAGAAATGCCGGCGATCAGCTCGCCAAGGGTATAAAAATTAACCTCGTCTTCCGCCAGATAGCCGTTGAATTCTCCACTTTCATCCATGGTCAGGCCGTAAGTGCTTCCGTGGTAATCGACTGCTTCATAGGCCGCAGTATTGATTGCGGATGTATGCAGCGTAATGCTGATTACCATGACCTTCTTGCCGTGGGAAACTGCATCCAACTCCTTCCTTGTGGGGAACCGGTTTTCTTCAATTTGAGCTACAATGAAAAAGGGTGCGAATACCAGGTCGTCCTCGGTAGTTTTGCAGCGTTCATCGATCAGATTTAAAACTTCTTCAATGGTTACAGCGTTGATCAGGTTGACGCCTCCCATCATAATCGCGGTCTGCCCTGCGTGGACATGGGAATCGATCAGGCCGGGAATAATGATATTATCGCCAAAGTCCTTCCTTTCGCAGCCTTCCGGGATGGGGCCGTCGCCGACCTTCGCAATTTTTTTATCCTTGACGGCAACCCAGTCTGCCGCAGGATGGTCTTCGTCCAGCGTGTAGATCGCTTTTCCTGTCAAAATGTAGTCATAATTCATATTGGCATTCAAAGACAGATTTTCCTTCATGAGAAACACCTCCTAATAAACAATGAAAAAACGTAAGTGCCATAATCTATTAGAAAGCAAGATTCGTTCCAATCAAATTCGAGTGAAAAAGAACGAATTTTCAGCAAAAACAGGGACTGAAAATTAAATGAAATTTTCATATGAATAGACCGTAATTTTAAAAACAAAGAAAACCACTCATATTCCAAGGTTTCTACCAACGTTTTATTACTATTTAAATATAAATAGTAAATTTGAAAATGAATAAAATGATTGTTCCATAACCTGTATGCGGCGGTACGCCTCAGGGATAGTCAAAACCGGGTGAAATATCCTTGAGGATAATTATCACAAATTCAATCTTGTTTTACAATAATCGTAGTAAACATTTTTAGCTGACGGTTTTAACAGGAAAGAGGTGATCAGATGTTACCAGTTGAACAACTGCCAATCGACATTAAAGGGATTGACCCGGAAATGCGCAAAGCGCTGGAGGAAAGAATCGTTGATTTCGAAAAAAATCACGAACCTCAAACATCAAAGGGAGGAGCCGGCTATGTGCCGAAGATCAGGAAGGGAGATTACATCTTTGCAGGAGTCATTAATGGAGCGATTCTGCTCTATTACATCATTGCCGTTTTAATGGCATAGAGAAAGGAGAAAACATGGCGAACAATAATAATGTTACAGAAGCTGTATATACATCTCTGCTGCCGGCAGACAAATCCGAGAGATGTTATGGCATGTGGGATCTGATCGCTGTTCAGATTTGTTTTGGCATCGCAGCGTGGTTCTTCCTCTGCGGAAGTCAGGCCGGAATGCTCTTAACCGCTAAGGAAGCGATTCCAACAATTTTAGCAGGAAACTGCGTCGGTATTTTTATGATTTCATTTCTATCAATCAGTCCATCCAGATACGGTGTTGAACAGCTCACTGCCACCGCTGGTATATTTGGACAAAAAGGTTCAATTCTCATGACCTTTTTCTTTTTGATCGCATGTTATCCGGCGCTGGCCCTGGCAACTTTAATGTTTGGGCAAAGTGCGATTAAATTTGTAGCGGTTCTGACAGGACCAGGTTTTTTTGCCACGGAAGGAGCGGCTGTTACCATATTTGCTCTGATTGCTTTGGTGGGCGGTACGTTTATTGCCTGGCTGGGGCCCAATGCCCTCAGGTGGTTCACAAGGCTTTCGGCCATCTTCATGGCACTGATCCTGGCGGGATTGATTATTTATCTCTTTGCCTACCATGGAATAGATTCCGTTATCCACGCAAAACCGGCGGAGCCTTATACGGATGCAGATATGGGAGCCGGCATGGGCATAAAGTGGAGCAGGGCCACGGCTCTTGAAGCAAATCTGGGCCTGGGCATGTCCTGGGGATTCTTCTTCGGCGGATGGACCAGGCTGGCCAAAACCGAGAGCAACGGTTACCACGGATGCATGTGGGGCTGGGGCGTTCTCGCGGCAGTGGCAGGATTATTCGCCGCTTTCGCCGCCCTTGCCATCGGAAAATATGACCCGACCATCTGGTTCGTACAGGTCAGCAAAGACACGGGTCTGGGATTCCTGGCTGCCGTAGGTCTGGTGCTCTTTGCCATCGCCAATATCACTTCGGTAGCTACGCTGGTTTATCCGGAGGCCATCGCCGTCAAAAGCAGGATGCCCAGGTTCGGCTGGATTCCGGCTCTGCTGATTTCTGTGGTGCCGGTATTGTTTATGCTCAATAACGCGGTCTATTACATGGTCAGCAACGTCTACGCCTTTATCGGCCTGGTAACCGGAATCTATGCGTCCATCGTTGTATTTGATTTCCTCTTTATCAGCAAAGGCCGGTTCCGGATCAGAGAATTCTTCAGTGTCAACAAAGGCTATCAATATGCCAAGGGCTGGAACCCGGCGGCTCTGATCGCAGTGGGCGCAGGTTTCGCTACATATCTGCTGATTCTCAACCCGCTCACTTGGACCAGTCTGACGGGAATCTTCCCTTATACGACTGCCATCGTGCCAACCTTCTTCCTTACAGGAATCGTTTATACGGTTTTGATGAAGACTTGGATTATGAAAAAGTATAAGATTCCCTTTGTCAATGACAACGAAATTGAAACCAATCGCTAATGCAAACCCAAAGGGGCTGTCGCCGAGCGCAACAGTCCCTTTCTCAAGTAGAAACAGGAAAAACATGACTGGAACAATATTTGATATTCAAAAATATTCATTGCATGACGGGCCGGGGATTCGTACCCTGGTTTTTATGAAGGGATGTCCGATGCGCTGCAGGTGGTGCAGCAACCCCGAATCGCAAAAGACGGGCGTGCAGGTCGGCTATACACAAAAAAACTGTATTCGCTGCGGAAAATGCGCGGCTGTCTGTCCGGACCGGGCCATCCAAGGGCCAGACTATGGGATTATCCGGGAGCGCTGCACCGGCTGCAGCAAGTGTGCGGCCGTGTGCCCGGTGCAGGCCAAAAAGATGATCGGATCTCAAGTCACTGTGGAGGAGCTGATGGAAATCATCGCGGAAGACCGTTTGTTCTATCGGAATTCCGGCGGCGGAGCAACCATCGGCGGCGGCGAGCCCGCGCTCCAAAGCGCCTTTGTGAATCAGCTTTTAAAAAGATGCAGACAAGAATCCATTTCAACCTGCATTGAAACCTGCGCGTATGCGGAGGCGGAGCAGTTCGAGGAAACCATTGAATATGCGGATTTGGTTTTATTCGATTTAAAGCATATGAATTCAGCCAAGCATAAAAGTCTGACTGGCGCGGGCAATGAAAAAATTCTTAGAAACGCCTACCGGCTGAAAAAAGACCAGCCGGTGATTTTCAGAGTGCCGCTGATACCGGGCTTAAACGATAGTTTCAAAAACTTAGAAGAAACGGTTTTGTTCGCGGCCCAATTTGAGAACGCGCAGCGGGTGGAACTGCTGCCGTATCACAGCTTGGGGGAGAGCAAATACCAGTGGATCGGCGAGGACTATGAGCTGAGCGGCCTGCAGACCTATTCGGAGGAGCAAAAGCAGGAATTAAGCAGATGGATCGCGGACCAAAACTACCCCATTGAGATTAAACTTGTTTAAAGGGGAGGTGATCAATATGGAAACCTTTTTGGACAACAGAGAACTTTTGTATCTGAATCAGATATTGGCGGAGCTTCACGATGACGATGATTACGAGAAGGCATTCAACAACTTTCTGGCAAAACTCAAAGAGCTGATTATCTTTGAAAAGGGCGATATCTATTTTTATAAAAAGAAGGATGATCAAATCATCTTTGAGGACTTTATCTTTGTGGACTGGGGAGAAAAGGATCTGAAAAGCTATCTCGACCAGTACTGCGGAATCGATGATGTGCTGCCTATTGTTTCAAACGACTATCCGATCATGTTCCGCAGCTCCGATGTCTTTATCTTTGATGAGCGGAAAAAAACCAGATATTATAACGAACTGCTCCGCCCTGCGGGGATGAACCATTCCATTGAGGGGAACCTTTATATCGGGGAAAATGGATATGTGGGCGGCATCGGAATCCACCGCCCTGAAAAGTACAAGGACTTTTCCAACAAAGACCTGGAGATCCTTAAAATGGCCAGGCCCCATCTGGCCAACATTGCCAAGCGATTTCAGAACACCAGAGAGCAGATCAACCACTACTTATTGGAATTGCCCCTTTTGTCCAACATCCAGGGAATGGGTATCTGTATCTGGAACTATGATTTGAAGCTGCTGGACTGCAATCTGGAGGAAAATCAAACCATCCAATATCAGCACATCGGGGAATTGATGCGCACCCTGATCACCCTGTGCAAAAGCATAAAAAGCAAGCTGGCTTCCGACGGCGGGCTGATGCCCAAAGGGGACGACATTCGGGCCAGGAGCAGGATCGTTATCGGAAAAGCCACCTATTTTGCAGAAGTAGTCTTTGTGACAGGTAAGTTGGCCATGGACAGTAAATTTATCGCAACCGTCTATGACTATTCCAGCCTGTTTGAAAACATTCTGGTGGAAGTGAAAGACCGCTACGGCCTGACGGATCGGGAATATGAGGTGATGCAGTGCATGTTTAAAGGGATGAACAATCTGGAAATCAGCAAAAAACTTTTCATCAGCGTGCCCACGGTAAAAAAGCATTTGACCAACATCTACAATAAAATGGACATCGAAGGAAAGCATCAGATCCTGGGGACGATTTTATAAGGTATACGCAGGTATACATAACCGGCCGGCCGGCGGCCGCTTTTTATCCTGGCGGCGAATATACAAATTTTCGAGAACCGGTAAAATGGTTATATACATAACGTTACCACTGAAATGAAAGGAGAAACCAATGAGTGACATGATAAAAGATGAAGCTTGCTGCGGCGGTACCATCGATGAAACCAGCAGCACAGCATTTCCCAGAGTGAACCGGCTTTTGGACAGATTTTTCGATATCAAACCCCAGCTTTGCATTGAAAGGGCCATGGCCTATACCAGATCCTATCAAAAAACGGAAGGGGAGACCGCGGTGATTCGAAGGGCCAAAGCCTTTAAGAAAGCCTGCGAGGAAAAAAGCATTTTTATTGCCGATGATGAGCTGATCGTTGGCTGCGCCGCTTCCATACCAAGGGCCGCGGTCTTTTGCCCGGAGCATGCTACTGGCTGGCTGAAGGAAGAGCTGGACGGTCTGAGCACCCGCCGTCAGGACCCTTATGAAGTGACGGAGGAACAGAAAGCGGTGCTGAGAAGTGAAATCTTTCCCTATTGGGAAGATAAGGACATCAGCAGCCATTGGCTGCGCCAGATTCCCGACGAGGTGAAGGAAATCGCTGTCAAAACGGGAATCATAGACATTGAAATTAAAACCCAGAGCGGACCGGGAGAAATTTCGCCCAATGTGAAAAAAGTGCTGCAAAAAGGATTCCTGGGGATTAAAAAACAGGCGCAGGACGCTGCGGCAGCCCTGGATATTGTCAAGCCTGAGGACTACGAAAAGAAGAATTTTTATGAAGCGGTCTGTATTTCCCTGGACGGAATCATGGCCCTGGCAGCCCGTTATGCTGCTCTTGCCAGAGAAAAAGCAGCGGAGGAAACCGATGCGGATCGAAAGGCGGAGCTGCTGCAAATCGCGGAAAATCTGGATCATGTGCCGGCCAATCCGGCCAGGACCTTTATGGAGGCGCTGCAATCTTTTTGGATCCTTCAGATCGGCTGCTACATAGAGGCCAACGGACCGTCCTATTCTCCCGGCAGAGTGGATCAGCTGTTTTACCCGTATTACAAGAAAGATCTCGCGGCCGGCCGGCTGACAGAGGAGAAGGCCCTGGAGCTGATCGAATGTCTGTATCTCAAGTTTGCGGAAAACACTTGGTTTTTGAGCACCAATGCGGCCATGTATTTTGCCGGCTACCAGCCTTATCAAAATGTCTGCGTGGGCGGAATCGCCAGGGATGGAAAGGATGCCACCAACGAGTTATCCTACTTATTCATAACCGCCAAAATGGAAGTGCGTCTCCATTCGCCATCCCTTTCGGTGCGCGTTCATAAACAGTCGCCGGACAAATTCCTGCGCAAGGCAGCGGCCCTTTCCCAGATCGGAACAGGTTTTCCAGCCATCCACAACGACGAGGTGACCATTAAAATGATGCTCATCAGCGGAGCGGATATCGAGGATGCGCGGGATTACTGCATGGTTGGATGCGTAGAACCCTATATTCCGGGAAAAATGTCCAAATGGACCGACGGCGGCCATTATAACTATGGGTCAGTGATGGAACTGGCGCTGACTAACGGCATCAGCGTGGTAAACGGCAATAAGAAGCTGGGCCTGAGCACCGGCGATCCGTCGGAGATGAGCTTTGAAGAACTGAAGGATGCGGTGAAAAAGCAGCTTGCTTTCTGCATCAAGCATATCGCGACGGCCTGTCATATCTGCGAAAAGCTCCACGCGGAATACACGCCCTATCCCTACATGTCGGCCATGATCGACGGCTGTATTGAAACGGGCAGAGACATTACCCGCGGCGGCGCAGAGCTGACGGTAGGCCCGGCCTTTATCGGCACCGGCATTGCCGATCTGGCGGATTCTCTGTCGGTGATAAAAGAGTTTGTGTTCGACAAGCAGGTGTTCACCATGCAGGATTTTGTTCAGGCTGTAAAGCATAATTTCAAAGGCCATGAGGAAATGAAAGCGTATATTGAAAGCAACGGCCGCTTTTATGGCAACGACGATGACTATGTGGACGATTTTGTAAGGGAAATGACCGATTTTGCTTTTGAAGAAATCACCCAATATCAGTCTTATCGGGGTCCCCACTATATTTCGGGATTGTATCCGGTGGCTTCCCATGTTCCCCACGGCGAAGTGGTGGCCGCGCTGCCTTACGGCAGGCTGGAAGGAACTCCTCTGGCCGACGGCTGCTCGCCCAAGGGCGGGACAGATGTGAAAGGGCCGACGGCTGTGCTCAAGTCCGTGTCCAAGATCAACCACGACGCTCACGTTGCCGGCACGCTGCTCAATATGCGGCTGGATCCCATGTCCTCCAAGGGTGAGGAAGGAAATGCCAGAATCGTTTCCCTGATCCGCAGCTTTATTGATTTGAATATTTACCATGTCCAATTCAACATTATATCCAGCGATCTGCTGAAAAAAGCGCAGAAAAATCCGGGCAGCTATAAATCGCTGATCGTCAGGGTGGCAGGCTATAGCGCCTTTTTCACCGAGCTGTGCAAGGAGATGCAGGACGACATCATTCAGAGAACCGTGCAGAAGTTTTAGCGGGCGGCAGAGTTGGCAGGCAAAAAAATCCTTGCGCTTTTCCAGCTTTTGTGCTAAAATATTGAAAGTTATTACGGGCGGTCCTCTGGATGCAGAATTGGGCACCACGAACGTCTTGGAGGGAAGGAGGAAATGAGCAATGAATATTATGCAGTCAATTGCACAGGAATACACCAAAAAAGATATCCCTGCGTTTAATGTGGGAGACACTGTAAAAGTGCACATTAAAATTAAAGAAGGATCGAGAGAAAGAATTCAGATTTTTGAAGGTTTTGTCCTGAAAAAGCAGAACGGTGGAATCAGCGAAACATTCACAGTAAGAAGAATCGCTTCCGGCGTCGGCGTGGAAAAGACATTCCCGCTGCACTCACCACTGGTTGAAAAGATCGAAGTTGTGAGAAAAGGTGATGTCAGAAGAGCGAAGCTTCACTATATGCGTGAAAGAACTGGTAAATCTGCCAAGATTAAAGCCAAGGAATACAGTGAAGAACAGCTGGCAGCAGCTGAAGCAAAGGCAGCAGCGAAAGCAGCGGCGGCTGAAGAAGCAGCAGTTGTGGAAGCTCCTGCGGAAGAAGCTCCGGCAGCAGAGGAAAAGACCGAAGAATAAGCTTGACTTAATGAAGGATTGTCGTGTATGCGGCGATCCTTTTTTTCATGGCAGAAAAGATGGGGCCGGGAGCAAATCAAATCATCGTGATCCATGCCTGGCAGCCTTCCCAGCGATGATTTTAGGCCTTTTTTTCTGCCAATCCACCTAAAAACAGCAGGAAACTATCGCTTTTTAAGCTTTTTGTGAGGCCACTGAAAAAGAGGGGATAAACGGCGTGAAAGTGGGATTGGTTTCCAGTACCGTCCATAACATTCTTTTTAAGCGGTTTGGAGGATGAAAACAGTCTCTAATCCCGCTTTTACCGCGTC
>CABJAP010000005.1 GCA_902363595.1 Clostridia bacterium
GAAGTCCAAGAAAGGGAAACGATATACCAATTGCTCCATCATTATATCAGCTTAAGCAACAAGATGGATCATTCCTTACTGGCGGTAAGGGATCTTAACCATAAATATATTGTAGTAGAAAGGAAGATGGTTGTGCTGTATCTGGGACAATTATTGCTGAATAATGTAACCAACGATCCTCTGAGAACTGCGGTTATCAGCTGCACGCGAACGTTAACCTATTATGAACTCAACCGTGAGAGCAACTGCATTGCCAATGCCCTCACAAAACGGGGGATCAAAAAAGGCGATACGGCCGGAATCGTGCTCAAAAACAGCGCTGAATGGGTCATCGCCTGGTTTGCGTGCCAAAAACTGGGGGTTGTGTTCGTGCCCCTTCATGTAAGACTGAGGGCCGAAGAACTGGTGGAAAGCATGAGAATGGTACAGTGCAAGCTTCTGTTCTTTGGCGAAAGTCTCCATGAAAAAGCCAAGGAGATTTGTAAGTCCTACGAAGATCTGCAAATTAAAATCTGTGTGGGAGCACCGGATTCTGCATACCCCTATTCATCGGAATATTCCCTTTCCTGGGAAGATTTGCTGCGGGAAGGGGATGAACGGGAGGCCCAGATTAAGCTGGAGAACGACAGCCCGGCAGTCGTTCTCTTTACCAGCGGAACTACAGGAGCCCCCAAAGGCGTTGTACGCACCCAAGAGCAGGTGGTGCTCCATGGCATGACCCTTGCTATGGAGAATAACCATCCGGGAGTAAGAGATGTGATGCTTTCCACAGCGCCCCTCTATCATATCGGCGGGCTGCAGGGCTTTTTAAAGATGATGGTGCTGGGAGGAACTTATATTACCCTGGAAAGGATTCATCCGCCGGAAGTCTTTCATATGATTGAAACCTGGCAGGTCACCCAGCTGCAGATGCTCCCGCCTGTCACCTATGAAAGGCTGTATCGCTATGATGGGTGGAGTCAGAAAGATCGATCCTCTGTGTGGGAAGTATGCATTTCCGCCGGAAAATGTACCCGTGACTATATAGAGCACGTCTTTGAACTATTTCCCCAATGTCATCTCAGGCCATCCTGGGGCTCCACCGAAACCTGCAGCGTCACCTGTATGCAGGTGAGCAGAGAAGCGTACCGCCAAAATCCCGCATTATTGAAGGCAGTAGGGAGGGTGATCCCGCTGAATGAACTCCGTATTGTCGATGAACGGGGCCGCGATGTGAAAAAAGGCCAGTCCGGAGAAGCGGTTGTGCGGTCCCCGATGGTGTTCAAAGGCTACATCGGCCAGCAGGAAGAAGACAAAGATATTTTCCTGGATAACGAATGGTTTCGGACCGGGGATATTGTCAGAGCCGACCCGAAAAACGACTGCTATTATTTTCTGGACCGGAAAAAAGATGTGATCAAAACCGGCGGTGAAAATGTGTTTGCGCTGGAAGTGGAGCGGGCTTTGCAGGAGCATCCCGCGGTACGGGATTGCGCCGTGGTGGGAATTCCCGATCCCCGATTCGGAGAAGCCATCGCCGCCGCCGTTGTACCCAATCCGGGTTTTTCTGTGAACGGTATGGAGCTGGCTGAATTCTGCAAGAAAAAACTGCCTAGCTTTAAAAAACCCAGATACCTGGCCCTGGTGGAGAAACTGCCGGTCAATAATATCGGGAAAATCGCCAAGCCGGTTTTGCGGGAGCAGGCGGAGCAGTTATTTGCGCCGATTTTTACTGAGTGAATATTCTGATATGTGATATCACTTTTTGTTGGTTCCTTTCACTGATTCTGAACGTTAAGATGTAAGTAGGAAGAGCCTTAGAAAAAAGAAAATGGTTATTTATGAAAGAGAAAAGGAGAAGGTGAAAATGGATATAGCAAAAGCCTTAGCAGAATTCGTGGACCAGGTGGAATTCGACCAGCTGCCCGAGGATGTGAAGGAAAAGAGTAAGACCTGCTTTATGAATTCCATCGGTATCGGCATTTCCGGTTATGAACTGGGACCGGCCGGCCATGCCAAACATGTGGCCAAAGAATTTGACAGCAAGGAATCCGGCAGACGGGCGACCCTGTTTATGGATGGAGCCAAGCTATCCATGCCGGGAGCAGTAGCAGCCAATACGGTTTTGTTCCATTCCCGGGCCCAGGAGGATACCCTGGGCGGCACCCACAATGGAACGATGATCGTGCCGGTAGTTCTAGCAGTTGCAGAGAATTTTCCATGCACAGGAAAGGAAATTCTGGCTGCCACGTTAGCCGGATATGAAGTGACTGCAGTTCTCGAACGAAAAATGGCAAAGCTGTCAACGCCCAAAGGATTTCGGCCCAGCGCCATTTACGTGACTTTCGGCGTGGCCGCGGCAGCTGCAAAGCTTTTAAAGCTCAGCAAAGAGCAGATCGCTGATGCCATTCGCATTACGGCATCTCTTGTGGGAGGCATTCAGGAATCCTTTGCTGCCGGTACCACAGAATGGTTTTACCAGAATGGCTGCGCCGCAAGAAATGGCCTTACCGCCGCTCTGCTGGCAAGAGACGGTGTTACCGGTGCCGAAAGCGCCTTTGATGGATACAAAGGCTTTATGAATGTGTTCGCTGGCGAAAACGATTATGAGCTGGTACGAGAAGGAATTGAAAACCTGGGAAAAGAATACCGCATTCGCAATGTTACCTTTAAATTCAATCCTTGCTGCGCCATCGCTCAAACACCGTTTATTGTCAGCTGTGAGCTTGCGGATGAGAAAAAGATCGATCACGAGCAGATTGAATCGATCCACTATCATATGAACCCCTTCGACAGCAATTACCCTGGAACCAAAGGCAAAGGACCATTTGTTTCCGATACCCAGACAACCATGAGTTGCGCTTTCAATATCGCCAATGCGATCGTCAATCGAACGTGTACGAAAAAAGGACAGCAGGTCTTTGATGATGAGAGAATCCTCAATCTGGTCGATCGGACTACGGTTGTCGACGACGATCATTACCCGATTCTATGCGGGAAAGTGGTGATCAAGATGAAGGATGGCACGGTCTATGAAAAGGAAATGATGATTACCGAAGAGTATTATCAGCTTTCCTGGGAGGAAAATGCCAAGCTGATGATCAAGGTACACGATGAAGTGGGCCTTGATCCCAACAAGACCAAGAAGCTATTAGACTTGGTTTACACGCTTGAAACTGCTGAAAACGCAGATGCGTTGATTGAAGAAATGAGCAGGCCGTAATAGGCATAAGGAAACAGCGGGAGGCCGTATACCATGAAAAAAACATGCAGGGCAGCAGTGCTCAAAGGCGTCCGGGATATGGAAATACAAGAGTTTCCCATACCTAAGATCAGCGAGGACGATGCTCTCTTAAAAGTAGAAATGGTCGGTGTGTGCGGAACTGATACTCATATGTATCAAGGGAGCGGCTCCAACGTCTGGCCTCTCATCATGGGCCATGAATTTGTCGGTACCATTGAAGAAATCGGCGCTGTGAAAGCGCAGATCAGCGGCTGTAAAAAAGGCGACCGAGTGGTGGTCGAATCCAGATTTGGCTGTGGCGTCTGTGAGCCTTGCATCCGTGGTAAGTACAACCAGTGTGTCCATAAGCTGGGATACGGATTTATGGTTTCCTGCGACACGCCGCCCCACCTATGGGGCGCTTACAGCGAGTATGTATATCTGCCCAAACGAGCAATTTTACATAAAATCAGCAAGGATGTACCGCTAAAAGCAGCAGTACTGACCTGTGCGGTACTGGGTGATTCGGTTCGCTGGCTGGGACATATTGGCGGTGTTTCTCTGGGTGATACGGTTGTGATTCTGGGCGCGGGACAGCAGGGCCTGGGCGGAATCGTAGCTGCAAAAGAGGCCGGCGCCAAAACCGTGATCATAACCGGCAGAAACAAGGATAAAGAACGTTTTAAAATGGCTGAAAAACTTGGTGCCGATCACATCATCAACATTGAGAAAGAAGATGAAGCCGCGGCAGTAAAAAGGATAACCGACGGAGAGATGGCAGACATTGCCTTTGATTGCAGCGGCAGTACGGCAGCCATGGCAAAATCGACGGAACTGGTGAAAAAAGGCGGTGTGATCGTTACCCCGGGCATGTATGGCGGGAAAAAGACGCCCATTGATTTCGATACGGTAGTATTCAATGAAATCCAGATTCGAGGCGCCCACACCCATAACCTGGCATCGGTCAAAGCGGCCATCGATATTATCAACAGCCGGAAATATCCGCTGGAAGAGCTGGTAACCCATGTATACGGCCTTTCCCAGGCAGAGCTTGCCGTACAGGCTGCCGGATATGAAATAGAAGGGGAATTTCCAATTAAAGTGGCGATTGACCCGAGCAAGTAAATTCGATTTCGCATTTGGGGCTTTCAATTTTTGGGGTTAAAACGGTTTGCTGCAAAAGACAGCGGCAAAAGAAGGAGGAAGTAGGTATGGAAAAAAAGAAAATTTCCACAAAAGCATGGATCTTCATAGCCATCGGTGTCCTGGCCACGTTTATGATGCCGCAGGTTTCATTTATCATTACACCGGCCGTACAATCCTTGTCGGAAACCTATCCGGACATCGCATATTCGAATATTTTGATGCTCCAGACAGCCGTATACCTGATGATTATACCCTTTTCGATCATTTCAGGGATCGTTACCGGTACCAAACTCAGCTATCGGACCGTGGCCTGCGTGTCCGCAATTTTAATCGGTGTGGGCGGACTTTTTCCGTATTTTGTACAGGATCATTTCTGGCTGATTTACGCCAGCCGGTTTGTCTGCGGAGCAGGAGAGGGCCTGGCATTCCCTCTGGGATCGGCTCTGATCATTGAGTACTTTCAAGGCCGGCGCCGTAACATTATTCAGGGCATCTCCATGTTTGTCCTCAATATATCGGGCGTGGTCTATCAAAATGTATCCGGTTATCTGTGCACCCAGAATGTGGGGCTGATCTGGCTGCTGCATGCCTGCCTGATAATTCCGCTGGTACTGATGCTGTTATTCTTAAAGGATCCTGAAAAAGTCAGCGCCGAAGATAAGGCAATGATTGCCGGAGCCACGGAAGAGGAAATACAAGCGGCAAATACGGATCAGGAGAAGGATGAAGGTCAAAAACCATCTCGCCACCCGAGAGCTTTCTGGCTGACAGCGGCCTTTGGAATTATGTTTATACCGTACTACGCGATTCTACTGAACATGTCCCAGATGCTCGATTACCGGGATATCGGGGATGCGGCTACTGCCGGCATGGTAGCTTCCTGCTATACGGTTGCGGGACTGGTATCTGCTTTCCTTTATCCGGTGCTGTTCCCAATTTTCAAAAAGTTCCTCGTACCCTTTGCCATTGTCTTGGGTTTGATCGGCGTGCTCTTTGCCTTTATTGGAAACAGCGTCATTATGATGATGCTGGCGGAATTGTTCATCGGATTCAGCGCCTTCCTCGTATGGCCGGCATGCCTCAGGGATTATGCGGCTATGACCAATCAGCGCGGCGTGATGTTCTACTCCGGTCTCTTCGCTGCCTTCTGGAATTTGGGAGCCACCATCAGCGGATACTGGATTTCCGGCTGGTATGCTTTCATCGGGGAACAAAATCCGGTCAGCTTTGCAGGAGCCAGCGTTGTATTCGGAGCCATCGTTATCGTTATTTGGATTATCATCCGCCTGAGAAGACCGGCCGAACTGGAAGCGGACTATAAGTATAAGTAAAAGAGAAAGAGAGAAGAAAGATGGAAGCAAACAAAGGTATAGAACCTTTATACACGAAAAAACAATATCAGTTGATTTCCTTTGCGCTGTACATTTATGCGACATCCAATGTTGTTTACATGATTACGCAAAATGTGCGCGCTTATATTGAAATGGAGTATCCGGATATATCACCGGTGGCAGCGGCGCAGCTAATTTCATTTCCGACCTTGTTCGGATTGTTCACCTCATTGATTATCGGGTTTGTGGCATTAAAGTTCAGTAAGGTGGCACTCCTGGTCATTATCCGAACCTGCATGCTGGCATTCTCAATCCTGATGATTATCGGCGGCGTTCTTCACGCGCCGTTCTGGGTCTATTATGTAGGAACCGTTTTATGCGGAATCAGCTTGGGCGGCTTCGGTCCTTTGATGAACTCCATTGTCGGTGAAATCTTCGATGAGGATCAGCGAGCCTCAAAGATATCCATGTACAATGTATTTGTTAACATCGGCGGCGTGATCATGCTCCAGCTGAGCGGCAGGATCGCTGCCGGAAACGACGGACACAACTGGCCCTTCGCCTATACCCTGGGCTTGTGGTGTGTGATTGCTATTACGGTTTTCCTGATCATGATTAAAAAGGGCGGCTATTCAGACAGCAAGGAAGCAAGGGCGGCAAGAATTGAAAGAAGAAAGCAGCTGGGCCTGGAAGATGAAAACGCTACCACGAAAGTTCGTTTTAAAGATTTACCAAAGAAGGTTGTTGGCTTTGTGATGACCATCGCGATTCTTCACTGCGTGTTCTACATTGGAATCAATGGGTACTATCTGAACCTGTCCAATTATATTATCACCGAACATGAGTTGGGGACATCGGCCCAGGCCGGTAACTGCACGTCTCTGACCAGAGTGCTGTTGATTGTGGTCCAGTTTTCTTACCCCATCTGGATCAAGCTCTTTAAGGATTGGCTGATTCCAATTGGTTATGCCTTTGTCGCCGTTGGTCTTGCGGCCGCATACTTTATTGACAGCAGTATGTTTGGAATCTACTGCGCGGCAGCCTGCGCCGGAATTGCGACAGGTCTTGTTCATGCGTCGGTATTTGCCAAAGCATTGAATTTCGTGCCGCAGGCGTTCCGTTCCATTTCATCCTCGGTAGCTTGGGGAATCGCCAATGCCGGTCCTTTCTTTGCGACCTATGTATATGCCCTGGTAAACGCTACCATCGCACAGGGAATCGGCGCACAGCTGGTTGCTGGCATCGTGATCGCATGTATCACAGTAGTAGCAAGTATCATCATCTTTGTCGTCAAGTATCCGGAGCGCAAAGCGGCGGAAATCAGACTGGGATAAGGATATTCCGTAAAGTTTAGTAATATATCATGTAATTGAACAAATTCGATTCTGAGAGGCAGGGAAAACCCCCTTAGCTTGTCCGCCTCAACGGGATCGAATTTGTTGTGGTTATTGGAATAAGTGGGCCAAGTAGCGCCGGGAACATATATGATCAGGAGCAGTGGCGGATTGGAAATAAAGGTGTACATAAAACGGGAAATCAAGTAAAATATAGAAAGAGAGGCAGCTTATATGGATTTGAGCAGGATGCCGGATGGATGCCCGGATTTCCTAGACATATCTTTAGGCGATCCTGCAGGGAACATATTCAATTCCGATCCGCTGGAATACTTGGCGATGGGCAGCAAGCCGGTCATATAGGCAAGCTCCACGTAGGGGAGCACAACTTTATGAATGATCGAATTTACGAAGCCTATTTTGGGGTCACGGAGGACGAGGTAAGGGACCTTTGCCGGGAGTATAAAAGCGTCAGCTTTGAGGAACTGAAGCAGTGGTACGATGGTTACCGTATGAGCGACGGACGGCGGCTCTTTAATCCCCGCGCGGTCTTGACTCACATATTTGCTATTGCACAAAACAATGAGGGTAAAGAATGGATACAAAAAAACTTGCGGTTTTCCAGGAAGCCATAAAAAACGGAAGCTTAAAAAAGACGGCGGAGAAACTCAATTACACACAGTCAGGGCTGATCTACATGATGAATTCTTTGGAAGACGAGTTCGGCATTCATCTGCTGAACCGGACCACCAAAGGAATTGAGCTTACACAAGAAGGGATTCTGCTTGAACCGTACATCAAGAAAATCGTTGATTGTGAGGAGGAACTGACAAAGGTCATCGCGGATATACATAAAGAGGGTACGAAAAAGATCCGAATCGGCGCGTATCCAATCTATGCGTGCCACTATTTACCGACGATCATGAAATCCTTTTTAGTCGATAACCCGGAAAATGAAATTACCATCCGCGTCGCGACTGCCGACAATTTATCCAAGATGCTGGAAGAAGATGAAGTGGATCTGGCCGTCGGAGAAAAAGGACTGATTAAAAATACCGATTGGATTTTCCTCATGAAATATGAGATCTATGCGGCGCTGCCGCAAACCATCAAGCTGGCGGACGATGTGGAGGCTGTGACCTATGATCTTTTAAAGGATTACCCGCTGCTGTTTTCTTCTTACAATAAAGTCAGTGAACATGTGGAAGAAATGCTGGGCAAGGGGAAAGAAAAACCATATAAAATTAACGTAGCCTCCGAAGACGGATCCGCGCTCCTGAGTATGGTAGAAGAAGGGTTAGGGATCGCCTTTTTATCCAGCCTGTATTTGAGAGAATGCCCGGATACGGTGCGGATGCTGCCGCTGGATCCCCATATTACCAGGGAACTGGGTGTTATTCTGAAACCAGAAAAGAAAAAGTCCGTACAGATCAAAAAGTTCATTGAATATCTGCAGAAACAGCAATACTAAGAATACGATAAAAAATACGGCCTGCTTTGAGGAGTGAAAACAAAGCGGGCCGTATTTTTGTTAAAGGCATTTATTTAAATTGAAAGCTGTTTTCGTTGGCTTTGGCGAAGGCCTCTGTTTTAAAGAGCCAGCAGCCATCGTCACCGGTGTCGTCGGCAGCAATGATATACAGCTGCCTGGTTCCCGGCTTGATATCCGTATGGGTCACCCATAAATTATGTTCCCGATTGGGAAGCAAAACCTGGCCAATGGGCAGGCCATTTTTGTTTAGGACCAACACCCGGCCCTGCCCGTATACGGCAATGTACAGATTGCCGTCACCGTCCACTTCGCAGGAATCCGGACCGTAAAATCCGGTGATAGTATAGACTACATTTTTTGTCGTGTAATTTTTTCCTTTTAGCATGACTCTGTGGATGCGGCCGGTATGGCTCTCAGTGATCCACAAAACATCGTAATCCGGCGAGATGGCAATACCATTGGGGCCGGCCATACCTGTCATATAGGGTTTGACCTTCTTGAAATCCGGCGTCACATAATGTACCGCTCCGATGGGGTTGGTGGCATCGCCGGTAAGTTCAGTAAAATAAAAGCCTCCATCTTCATCAAAGACCAGATCGTCAATGCTGTATCCGACAACGATATCTTCATAGCCGCTGCCGTCGGGACGGATGGCAAACACCCGGCCTTCTTTGACCCGGTTGAGGCAGCTGATAAAGAGCCTGCCGTCTTTATGTATCTTGACGGAAGCGCATTTGCGTTCCGGATCTTCAAAGATGGTTTTTACCTCCCTGGTGCCGGCATCAATGCGGCAGACCTTGCCCTCATATATAATGGTAAAATAAAGATTTCCATCCTGATCAAAACAGGTGCCTTCTCCATGGAGTGCCTGCTTGTTGTGGATCTGCAGCCAATAATCGGCCGTAACCGTCTGCAGGCTTTTTTCGTGGGGAGGAATGGGCACGCTGCGATCCTCTTCTCTGTAAACCAAACCGCTCATCTTCATAATCTCCTTCTGCTGATTCAATAATATCTACCATACAAGCATAGCATACCCCCGGGCAAGCGGGAAGACAATGATACTGATACAACCTCTCACAAAAAAAGATATCAAATTTCTTTAACTGGATATCGCTTTTTCAGACTTCCCACCTAATAAAAAAGGAACGTATAATGGACATAGAGTAAAAGAAAGGAACATGTTGAAGGCAGAAGGTGTTGGCAATGGGAAAAAAGACATTCATATGCGTATTTTTGGTTATCGCGATAGAAGGGATCGATTTGAGCACTTTATCGGTGGCGCTCACAGTGATCAGCGGTGAATTTGGCTTATCATCCATTCAGGCGGGAATGATTTTTTCCATCAGTACGGCCGGAATGCTGGCGGGCGGAGTGGCATGCGGCTGGTTTGCCGATCGTTTCGGACGGCTTAAGACCATGCAGGCAGCGACGCTGACCTTTACGGTATGTATCTGCCTATCGGTCCTCACAAGCAGCTTTACCCTGTTTTGTATCATTCGCTTCTTTTCGTCCGCGGGGATGTCGGGAGCATGGGCCGGTGGTACGGTCCTGGTTTCAGAATACATACCAACCTCGAGACGAAATACGGTTTTGGGCTTGATCCAGGGAGCCAATGCGGTTGGTTCCTTTGCAGCTACTCTGCTCAATGGCGTCATCACCCCGGTCTTTGGATGGAGACCGATCGTACTGCTGGCTGCAGCCTGCGGCGTGGTCATTCTGATTTTTACCCGCTCCCTGACAGAACCCCCGGTCTTTGCCACGCACAATAAACAAAAAGGCGCAAAAGCAGGCAGCTTGAAGCTGATTCTTGCAGACCGGCGATGCAGGAGAAATCTTGTAAAATGGATATGCTGCTCTATGTTTCTCATGGCTGGGTTCTACGGAACCAATACCTGGCTTCCAACTTATATGACCTCGGAGTTTGATTTGGAATTCCGATCCATGACTTACTTTATCGCCGGAAACTACGCCATGGTTTTCATTGGCAAAATGCTGGCAGGAGTTTTGTCGGATAAGATCGGCAGGAAAAAAGTATGGTTTTCGGCTTGCATTTGTACGGCTGTCATACTGCCCATTGTGATTAACCTGGCGACAGCGGATAACGTGGGTATCATTTTACTTGCTTTCGGATTGTTTTACGGAGCTCCGATGGCACTATGCTCCACCTTTATGAGCGAATCCTTTCCCACAGAATGCAGAGCGCTGGGAACGGCTCTTTCCTATAATCTGGGCAGGATCGGCGCTATGCTATCACCTGTGATCATTGGCGCCATTGCAGCAGGTAACCATTCCTATTCCATGGGATTCATGCTCATCGCGGGTTTCTATTTTGTATGCGGGTGCGTGGTGCTGTTCATCAAAGAAAAACAGTTTGACCCCCAGGGCCGCAGTTGATCCGGGAGATGATGGATAAAAACAGCCAGGCGCGGATAATTTTAAGACGTTTCAAGAAAATTGATTGGAGGAAAACATGAAGCATAAAAATCTTTTTAAAGAAGGTAAAATCGGAAATCTGGCCATTTCCAGCCGGGTGATTATGGCGCCCATGGGGGCCAAGAGCGATCCGGACGGCGGCTTTTGCACAAGAGACATCGATTACTTTGTAGAGCGGGCAAAAGGCCGCGTCGGCATGATTATCACCGGCAGAGTGGCCTGTTCCACAAAATATGAAATGCGGTCTCATCATGTGCTGGATAATTATCATCAGGTAAATCGGCTGGCGATGCTGTGCGAAAAAGTGCACCACTATGGAACAAAGCTTTGCGTTCAGATCGGACCGGGGCTGGGGCGGCTGGTTCATCAGGATCCTTTTACACCGCCTTATTCGGCCAGCGCGGTTCCTTCCCATTACTATCCGAACTTGAAGTGCAAGCCTTATGAAAAAGAGGACATCAACTATCTGGCCTGGGCGACGGGTTTTTCCGCATCCCTTGCAAAGCGTGCGGGAGCCGACGCAGTGGAACTCCACGCTTATGGCGGCTATCTGCTGGATCAGTTCATGTCCACCCTTTATAACAAAAGAACCGATGAATACGGCGGCAGCCTGGAAAATCGGATGCGGTTTACTCTGGAATGTATTGAGCAGATCCAGGAGCAGTGCGGAAAAGATTTCCCCTTGATCGTTAAGTTTACGGCAGATCAGGCCTGCGAAGGGGGCCGGCAGCTCCCCGAAGGGATCGAAATCGCCAAAATGCTGGAAGCAGCAGGCGTACAGGCTCTCCATGTGGATAAAGGCTGCTATGAGTGCTGGTATACGCAGATCCCCACGGTTTACGGAAAAGAAGCGCTCCAGCTTGAGGATGGGGCAGCAGTTAAAGCGGCAGTTCATATCCCGGTAATCGGCCACGGAAAACTTAATCGGGCTGCGCTTGCAGAGCGGGTGATAAAGGAAGAAAAGCTGGATTTTGTCGCCATGGCTCACCAAATGATTTCCGATCCCTATTGGGCGCAGAAAGTTAAAGAAGAACGGCTTGACGACATTGTTCCATGTATCGGCTGCAATGAATGTCTGTATGGCAGCCATCAGGGAAAAGATCACAGCTGCGCGGTCAATCCGAGGGCGCTGCGGGAAGCCGATTATCCGGTCATGCCTGCGGAAGAAAAAGATTCGGTGCTGGTCATCGGCGGCGGTCCCGGCGGCATGGAGGCTGCCATTACCGCAGTGCGCAGAGGTTTTAGAGTGGAACTATGGGAAAAAGACGGCGATCTGGGCGGAAATTTGCGAACAGCCGGCGCGCCTTCCTTCAAACAGGATGTGATTCGCTATAAAGATTATTTGATCGGACAGATAAACAAGCTGCCGATTAAAGTGAAGCTGAATTACCCGGCTACAGCCAAGACAGTAGAAGAAGGTGACTTTGATAAAGTAATCCTGGCCAGCGGCGCTGCGCCGTTTATTCCGCCCATACCGGGCGCGGATAAAGACCATGTCAAGGAAGCCATGAACGTGCTGCTGGGCAGAGAAGATCTGGGCAAAAAACTGGTCGTCATCGGCGGCGGCCTTGTGGGCTGCGAGGTGGCGCTTCATCTGAATGAAGAGGCCGGGCAGGTGACGATTGTCGAAATGCTGGATGATATTCTGGCCGTAGCCCAGCATTGCCAGAATAATGATGCGGAACTGAGAAAAATGATTGCAGATTCCAATATCAATGTACTGGTTAAGACCAAGACCACCTGCATCACAGACGATTATGTGGAGGTTTGCGGCCCGGACGGCGTTTCACAGAAGATTCCTTGTGATAACGTAATTATCGCTGCTGGTTTTCGCACCAACCATCAACTGGAGGAAGAATTGAAAGAGCTTTTGGAGGATCATTTGCTGGTGATCGGCGATGCGGTGGCGCCCCGTAAGATCTATACGGCCGTCCATGAAGGATTCCATGCGGCCCGGTTAATTTAAATGTAATTGTTTTTAGGCGTGAAGGGAGAGCCTGATATGAATACACAAAAACCGACTTATACCATTAAACCATTATATTTGGGAGAGCTGACAGAATACGAAAAATCCATGCACACCTACCGGGCGGACTACGAAGTGAAGGTCAATTCACCGTTTCTGGCATTTCTCGTACAGGGAGACGGCCTGAATATCCTTGTCGATACCGGACCAAAGGATATAGAGCGGGTCAAAAAAAATCACGGCCACGTAAAAGTCAAACTGCCGCCGGAGCAAAAGCTGATGACGGTACTCGAACGCCACGGGCTGACAGCCGAGGATATCGATTTTATCATTTGCACCCATCTCCATTGGGACCACTGTCAGAACAATGACTGTTTCCCAGGGAAAAAAGTATATGTGCAGAAAAAAGAAGTCCGCTATGCCATCGATCCGCTGCTGGTCCATTATTATACGTATGAAGCCCCGGAGGCCGGACTGGTTCCCATATGGGCAACTGCCGGAAACAAATTGGTGATTGTCGATGGGGATGTTGAAATTATTCCGGGTATTGAGGTAATCCTCACACCTGGACACAGCCCCGGGTCGCAGTGCGTTCGTGTCAATACAACACAGGGAAAGTATCTGATTGCCGGGGATACGGTCAATCTCTATGAAAACTGGTACGGAAACGAATTATATGACCATATTCCGGGAGGCATTCATGTGAATTTGGCTGAGGTGGAGGCATCTTTCGCTAAACTGGATAATACGGAGTTCGTAGAAATCCTCCCAGGTCATGATATGAAGGTTCTGGCCCATGCCAGCTACCCATATAAGTAACAAAATTTGTCGATCAGAAATGGAGCACAGATAGCTATGGATTTGACGAAAAAAAGATGGTTTATTTTAATAATTTATTGCCTGATTAATCTCTGTATCGGGTCGATCTATGCATGGAGCGTTTTTTCGGTTCCCATGGAGGAGTTTCTCAACGAGACTTATCATCGGAATCTGAGCGACGGCAGTTTATCCATTGTCTTTATGGTGACCAGCACGCTGGCGCCCCTGGTGATGATTATCGGCGGCAGGCTCAACGATAAATTCGGGCCCAGATGGCTGATATTCTTTGGCGGCCTGCTCTTCGGCGGCGGGACATTTGCTTCCGGCTTTGCTGCGGATACGCCTTTTCTGATCGCAAGCTACGGAATTGGATGCGGTGCGGGAATGGGGCTGGTCTACTCCTGTACCATCGGCAATTCCATCAAGTTTTTTCCCGATAAGCGGGGACTGGCCGGGGGAATCGCAACCGCCAGCTATGGGATCAGCTCTATTTTAGTTCCGCCCATAGCGAGTGGACTGATCAACGCCATAGACGTGGTGCATGCCTTTCATATACTGGGTATCGCGTTTCTTTTGATTATCTGCGCCGGAGCCTTTCTGGTTGATCAGTGTCCGCAAGGGTTTGAGCCTGCCGGATGGGAGGGTCCGCAAAGCGGCTCAGCCTCCAACCAAACCCCGTCTGAATTTACGTGGCAGGAAATGATCAGAACACCGATTTTCTATGTGATGATGCTGATCCTTATGTGCGGCACTCTGAGCGGCATGATGTGCATTTCCCAGACCTCCGGCGTTGCGCAGCAGATGATCGGATTGTCCGTTTCCACAGCGGCCCTCTGTGTATCCCTCTTATCCTTGTTCAATACAGGGGGAAGGGTGGCCGCTGGTTTTCTTTCGGATCGGATCGGGAGAGTGCATACCCTTACCATTGGTTTTATTTTATCCCTTGGGGGCTTGCTGCTGCTGTTTGTTTCCAATGCCAATATGACGATTACCTTTTATGGGGCTATTGCTTTGATCGGCCTCAGCTATGGCTCGATTATGGGAACTTTTCCCGCTTTTACTGCGGACCGGTTCGGCAGTAAAAACAACAGCGTCAATTATGGAATTATGTGCATCGGCTATTCCATCGCAGGTTTTGTCGGGCCCATGATTATGCGGACCATGTATGCCAGGCAGGGCGTGTATAACAATGCCTTCCTGGTTGCCGCATTGTTTACGCTGACCGGGCTGTTATTGATTTGGATTTACAAGAGGAAGCGCACATGAAGGCGGAGCGCAGTTAGGTGCAAGATTATGAAAGGAAGAAGAAAGATGGTTCGGGAGAAGATCAAATATTGGAAAGAGAACACCTTTACAAAGAAAAAAATAAACACCTTTTTAAAGGATTTTGTCATATTGCTGGCGGCCTGCTGCATCAGCGCATTTTCTACGGTGGGCGTTCTGATTCCCAATGGACTTACCTCGGGCGGAATCACCGGCATCATCCGTATCATTCAAAATTTTGTCGATGTGGATTTTTCCATACTATATTATGGAGCCTCATTTCTTGTACTCGTTTTAGTAGCGATATTTATGGGGTGGAAGGAGCTGCGAAAGATTTTGCTGCTATCGGTCATGTACCCGGCCGTGCTGATGGTCTTTGAACACTTAGATATCCAGCTGCTGGAGTCCAATGACACCATTTTGGCAGCGGTATTCTGCGGGGTGTTTGTAGGAACCTTTGTCGGGCTTGTATTCTGGCGGGGTTACGCTTCCGCGGGGATGGACGCCATTGCAAAGATTCTCAGGAAGAAACGGTTCCCCGGAGTCAGTCCCAGCAAAATCCTGCTCTGCATGGATGCGATAGTGATCATTGCTTCGGCTTTTGTGTACGATCGGAACATCGCGCTCTATGCGCTGATCACCCAAGTGATCGCCACCAAGACATCGGAAATCATTTTGTTTGGAATGGAAAGCAAGATTGTGGAACTCACCATTCTTACTACCCAGAGAAACGTAATCACGGAGTATATTATCAAAGAGCTGCACAGAGGTGTTACCAGCGCTGCGGTAAGAGGGGAGTACAGCGACAGAAATATGCGTCAGCTGATCCTTCTCTGCTCGCCCCGTGAAAGTATCCTCATTAAGAAAAAGCTGGCGGAAATCGATGCCAACGCTTTTGTAACGGTGACCAAGGTGGAAACCGTTTGGGGAGGAACGGGCAAAGGATTCAGCGATATTGTGAAGGATTGAGCGGCTATGCCTGCTAGCTATAAAGCGGTTCTCCTAAAGAGCGGCTGACCTGGATATCGGAGATGATCATCTTGACATAGCAATCACTTTGTAATACAATTGTATTACAAAGTGAGGAGGGATTTTATGGCGAAAGAGGCAACCTTGCAGGTCCGTATGGATGCGGATCTAAAAGAAAAAGTGGAAACCCTGTATCGCGATATGGGCACTTCTTTTGCAGAAGCAGTGCGTATTTTCGCGCAGCAGAGTGTACGTGAAAATGGTATGCCCTTTGTGGTGACGGCTAATAAAAAGAATACGTATGGCCGCCTTTCAGGCTTCGCAGATCGAAGTTTAGTTGCAGAAGAGATGGGGGCCTATGAAAAGGCGATGGTTGAGAAGCATGAGAAGGCTGATTGATGCAAATATTATTTTGCGCTATCTTTTGGGAGACCACCCGCAGATGTCGGCAGAAGCAAAGAAAATTATTGAAAAGGGTGCATTTACGCTTTCGGAGGTGATTGCGGAGGTCGTATATGTGCTGAAAGGCGTATATGCGGAAACATCCTTGGATTTTGTTGATTGTATTCTTATCGCGAGAAACCGCCTGCTGCATGATAACGTCATAACGTTCGATAAAAAATTGAATAAGATGCTGAAATAGCAAAAAAGGGAAGCGCTTGGTATGAACATATGCCGGGCGTTTTTTCGTGGTGCGTACCGAGGCTTCCCCGTCCGATCAGCGGTACCTGTAAAATCCGCCGCTGAATGTCTGTTCAATCTTTTTTTGAAACCGCAGATAATCCAAGTGGCACAGACATTCCCCAAAAGCGTAGCGCAGCAGGGGAAGGGGAATACCCCTGGTTCCTCTTGGTCTGCGAATCTTCCAGGAAAGCAGCCGGGTGATCTCCAGGGCTGTTTTGCCAGGGTAGAGCTTAACCAGCGATTCACATTCGTTAAGCCGCTGCTTATGATGTCTAATTTGCTCATCGATCCGTGCGGATAAGCTCCCTGGCTGGCGATGCCCGGGCAGGGCAATGGCTGCCGGGTAGTTCTGGAGCTTTTGCAGACTGTATAAATAGAGCCCTAGAATATTGGGGATCCCTGGCCAAGGAATAATGTTGGGCGAAATATCAAAGAGGATATGGTCGCCGGTAAACATCAGCCCGTGGGCTTCGTCCCAATAACACATGTGCCCGGGAGTGTGTCCGGGAGTGTGAATCGCAGTCAGGGTATAATCCCCGGCGGCAAAAGTCTGCCGATCATCGACAGGTGAAAACTGCCCGGCAAAAAAGTCCGGTCCCTTGGATCCCGGCAGAGTAATGTACATCATTTTTTCAAATTCTTCATCAGAGAGACCTTCCGCAAGATAGCGGGGCCGCCTGGATTCCGTATAAACTTTCGGATCATCGCCAATACCAAAAAATTGATATTCCTGCGCCGGAACATATATTTTTCTCCATGGGTGGATCAAATCGGTTGCCGCACCCGAATGGTCGTTGTGAAAGTGGGTCAGCAGGATATCCGTTTTTTCCGGACGTACCCCCAGCAGAGACAGGCTGCTTCGGATCGTTTCGATACACGGCTCGGCCCGATATCCCGTATCGATGAGAAGGCTGCGGTCAGCTCCTCTGATCACGTAAGAATTGATGGTTCCCAGAGAACTTCCATTTAGTGGAATCTGAATTCGGTAAATGTCCTTGCATATCTCGGTAATATGCTCGTTTTCCTGTTTACGGTTGTTTAATATCTCCATTTTCATACCTGCCTAACTGATTTTGCAGTAATCTTTATTTCTTACAGTATACGGCTTTTGCAAAAGAGAGGGAAGTCGAAGAATGTGATAGCAAGTTCAGGATTTTATATAGCGGCGCTTTTACCGGGCAGATGAGGGATAAAAGCGCCAATGCATGAAAGGAGTATCTGACTGATCTAGCTGAAGATGCTAATCAATTTACGGATATCATCGACCTTTTCCAGATTCAGACACATGTCTACGATGGTATTCAGATCGCCTGCAGATAATGGCTTTTTTGAAAAGGCCGCGCAGTTTTTAAACTTGGCGACAACCTCATCCTGGCTCATGGGATTGTCCGGAGAGCCGATGGAAGCGGTGATATACTTTGTGAATTCCCGGCCATCCTTGCAGCGAATGGTTACGCCGCCCGGTTCAACAAGGCTGGAGGACATATCAATGGTTTCATCCCGTTCAAAGGAAATTTTTGAAGCCAGTTTAAGGATAGCAGGGTCTTTAAGGCTTTCCTTATTGAATTCGGTGACGCCCAGCTTTCCACGTACAAGATAAGCAGCGACGCAATAAATGTTGCTGAATTTGGCATCCATTGGAAGGGGAGGCTTTCTTCTCGTTTCTTCCGGTATGCAAAGAACTTCGCCGAACTTGCCGACTTTCAGCGTAACCGTGTCGATATCTGAAAGACGAATACCAGTTTCCTCTACAATTAACCTTGCCGCATCGACGAACATGTGAGTCTGTCTGCATGAAGGATAAGGCTTGGTGGTGATTTTTACGTTCATGAAGGGGTCGCCGGGCTTGAACTCGAGTCTGGACGGATCATAGTCCCCGCGGCCAAAGGAATTAAAGAATCCTGCCGGACCTTCCAAAACGTTTTTTATTCCGTTGACTCCTTCCTTTGCCAGACAGGCTGAAAGAACGCCGGCTTTGTTACCAAAAGCGGGGAAAATTTCACGAATATTACAGTCGGTTTCAAACAGCACCTGCATATTACCGCATAGCTGACCAAAGCCAAGACCCAGGCAGCTTACCATCTGCTCCGCATCTAGTTTCAGAGCTCTGCCGGCGGCTGCCGCACCGCCGAAAAAGGAATAGGCAAAGGCGGCAAATACTCCGTAAGATTTTTGTGCATCCACAGAAATCGCCCGAGCGACCCGGTAGACAAAGTCGGAGGAAACGGTCATATTGGTCAGGAGTTCTTTTCCGGAAACATGTCCGGTCTTTTCCATCAGAGCGGCGGCTGCCGGTACGATCGAGACTCCCGGATGGGTTCCGGAGATATCAAAACATTGGTCAAAGTCCAGGCTGTGGTTTACAGCGCCGCCTGCAAACGCGGTCATCATGGCCGGAAGCTTGCCGCCGTAGCCCCAAAGGGTGGCTTCTTCTTTACCGCCCTGTTCCTGTGCGAACTGAACCAGCTTTTGGCACATATTGCCCTGGGTGGTGCCTGCCAGGGTTACACCGATTAAATCCAGCAAGCTTAATTTGGAAGAAAGGCGTTCTTCCTCGGATAGGTCTTCGTAGATTGTGTTTACAATGCGCTGGGCAAAATTATAAATTTTATCTTTCTTTTCCATGATTTCCTCCTGTGAATTCTATAAAACAGATGCGGCTGAATAACCGGATTTCGTAGCGGTGGCAAAGGTGGCTGGGTGCAGTGCGTCGCCGATGGTCGATACATCAAAACCGGCCTGACGGATTGCGTTTTTAAGCTTTGGGTTATACGGATGATTGCCGATCGCTAAAATTACCAGATCGGATTCCAAAATGACCTGCTGTCCCTCCTGCTCACAAGTTACCTTGTCTGGCTCAATAGCAGTCACTTTTGTTTTCGTATAAATCTCCGTACCGCCTTTTCGCAGCTTTCGCAGAAGATGCTCCCGATTGGCGGACTCCAGTCCGGCTGCCGCTTCCGGCAGCATTTCGATAATGCTGACCTTATTCCCAGCCTCCTGCAAAAGCAGCGCGGTTTCACTTCCGACCAGTCCGCCTCCGATGATAGCGATGTTCTTTTTAGTCGACATTTTGATGTCCCCTTTTAGTATCTTCCAGGCTTGATGTGCATGCTCCTTTCCGGGAAATGGCGGTGCCCAGGGAACTGCTCCGGCAGCCAGAAGAACTTTGTCAGGAGCCTGAGTTCTGATCTCCTCCATGGAGATTTCTGTGCCTATATGTATGTTTACTCCCGCCCTGGCCGTTTCTTCGGCAAACCATTGGGCTGCTTTGGAAATGGCATCTTTGTCGGGAGGCACACAGGCCAGGCGCATCTGTCCGCCTAACTCACATTCTTTTTCATAAAGATCCACCTGATGTCCCCGCCGGGCAGCGGTGATGGCAGCTTGCATTCCGGCAGGCCCACCGCCGATTACCATGATTTTTTTGGAGACAGGAGCCTCCTGTTCTTCAATACGATCCAGCTCATTTCCAGTGACCGGGTTTAATACACAACCGATGGGATATCCGGCCGGTACGGAATCAAAGCAGGCGGCGTTGCAGGTGAGACATGGGCGGATTTCATTTTCCCTGCCTTCCATAGCTTTTTTTGCCCAATAGGGTTCACAGATGAACTGGCGGGCAATGAGAATGAAATCCTGTTTCCCTTCAGCGATGACTTTTTCGCAAAATTCCGGCTCGCGAAATGTTCCCGACCCCATTACGGGAATTGAAACCGCTTCCTTAACATTTGCGATTTTACTTAACCGGGCGCCCTGCGGAGAACCATGGGGTTCGCGGATTTTGGTCTGGTCGACGGTCATACCGACGCTGACACTGATTACATCACAGCCGGCCTTTTCCAGTTCCGCCGCCAATATGCGGATTTCTTCTTCCTTGAACCCGTCCCTGACGTATTCGGCGCCCGGAATTCTGGCTCCGATGATAAAGCCGGGACCGCAGGCGTTTCTTACCGCCCTGACAATCGCAAGGGGCAGCCGCATTCTGTTTTCCAGGCTCCCGCCGTATTCATCGGTCCGCTTGTTGGTGTCGGGAGATAAGAACTGGTTCAGCAGGAAACTATGGGCCATGTGGATCTCCACTCCATCCGCCTCCGCCTGCTGGCAATACCGGGCAGCTCTGACATATTTGCTTGGAAGTTCTTTAATTTCCTGTAAAGTCAGGGGCTTTTGCGGTCCTGTTTTCCTCATGGCCGTGATCGAGGGTGTTTCCGGATCCTGATCGGATACACATCTGGGCAATTTGCCGTCGATGGTTTCACTGCTGGTTCTGGCCCCTGCGTGCTGCAGCTGGGCAAGCAGCAGAGCATCGTAGGCATGGACGCCCTGGGCGATTCTCTTTACGCCGCCGATCTGCTTCATTCGGTCCATTACAACTGCGTTGCAATGGGATTTTCCTTCAGGCACTACGGCTACGGCTCCCAGCATGATGATACCGGCTCCGCCTTTGGCCCGCTCCATATAGTAGGCCCGCATTCTTTCGCTGGCCTCCCCGCTGGAGTAGGCCAGATTGTCGCCGGTGGGGGAATAGACGATTCGGTTTTTGACCGTCCGCCTTCCCAGCGTTATTTCTGAAAATAGATTGGGGTATTTCATAATTGCTCCTTTCTGAAACACAGGTTTTTCCTTGTTGTCATTATAGTGCTGCCTGAAGGGGGTTGGGTAACGAGGAAATTTTATAGCGGGTTTTATAAGGGAGCACGCCGGACAGGAATCATCACAACCGCTTTTGAAAAATATTGTGTAAAAAGAGAGGTAGAGACAGAGAGATAAATTTGGTATAATTGATAGGAGCAAATGGTATATGGAAGAGGGCAAAGTTAATGGATACCAAAAAAATCGAAGCATTTCTGACGACCATAGAACTGGGCAGCATGAATAAGGCTGCGGAAAAACTCAATTACACCCAGACAGGGCTTTTGTACATGATCAAAACACTGGAGCAGGAACTGGGCGCCCAGCTTCTCATCCGAACGCCGCAGGGGGTGTCGCTCACCAAGGCGGGAGAAGAATTGAAGCCCATTATGGAAGAGACCGTTAGCAGCGGAAATCGGCTCGTTCGCCGCGCAGGCGCCATTTCCGATCGCCATCGCAAGGCACTGCGAATCGGGGCGTATCCTGTTTTTATGCGCTTTCAAATGCCTGCGGCCATCAATTCATTTATGGAGGATTACTCGGATACGGATATCGATCTGCGTACAGGTGCGGAAGAGGATTTGCTCCGCTGGCTCGCAGACGGCTCCATCGATATCGCAATCGGTGAACCGCCCCGCAAAAAAGAATTCAACTGGATTCATTTAACGGACGATGAAATTTTTGCTGCAATTCCGATCAAGGTTGACGATAGCCATAAGGAAAGACTGCGGATAGAAGATCTTGCCCATTATCCCATTATCTTTTCCGGCAGCAACCCTTTTAATCATGCCATCGAAGCGCTTTTAACCAGCAAGGTTATGCCTTTGAGCAGAGTCAAAGTGACTTCTCTGGACAGTTCTATTCTCCTCAATATGATGGAAAATCAAAAGGGAATTATGTTCCTGTCCCATCTATACAGCAGAGAATGTCCCGATTCTGTCAATATGCATCCCCTTGAACCGGCCGTAATTCGAGAGATTGGCATCATTACAAAGAACAAGGCACCACTGGCCGAACCGGCAAAACGCTTTATGGATTACCTCCACCAATATGCATCACAAAAGTAAAACTGAAAATAGCACTGCGAAAAAACGCAATGGAGCTTTTGATAGACGGAAATCTCCATTGCGCTATTTTTTTGTCCAGGTAAGGCTTGAAATAATCAATAGCCCTATCAAAAAGATAGAGAAGGTTGAGAAGGAGTATGGGTGTATACTTGAATCAAGGAAATCCGACGAGAGTAGGCGTTTTGCTTAGAAACGGTAAGAAAGGAAGGCACTGCTATGAAAAGTTTTAAGTTCTCGTTTCCTGCTAAAATTTATTTTGGCAGGGATTGTGTGAAAGAAAATGCAAGTCTTATTCGCAATATGGGAAAGAAAGCATTTGTAATTACAAGTAAATTTATTGAAGGGTATGAAAATATTGGGTTAAAAGATGTTGAGAGGCTGCTTGGAGAATTGGGAACGGATTACCGGGTCTGTGATAATGTGATCGAAAATCCCCCGGTAGAATCCGTGGCTGAAATCACAAGACAGGCCGGAGGCTTTGATCCAGATTATATCATTGCCATCGGCGGCGGATCGGCGATTGATTCTGCGAAAGCAGTAAGCTGCCTGCTGGGACACCCGGGAACAGATCCATATGAACTGTTTTATGGAAACTGGCAATCCTTTGGGAACATCGTAAATGATTGCGCCATCCCGGTTCTGTCAATCCCAACAACAGCCGGGACAGGCGCCGAAGTCACAGGTGGAGCCGTACTTACACGAGCGGATACGGATACAAAGCTGGCCGTCTCCCAGTATCTTGTTTCGGAAGCAACCTTCCTTGATTACCGGTATATTGAAAAGTCGCCCTATTTTCTTTTGGATACAGGGGCTATGGATGCGCTGGCGCACGGGATTGAGACTTACATCAATGTGAACAGTTATTTTTTAAACAGAGCCATCGCAGAAATTGCCTTTAAGCTTTTCGCACAATTCAAAGATGCGTTGCTGGCGAAAAAAATGAAAGGCGAAGATTTTGAAAACATGATTCTCGCATCGACCATTGAAGGCATGGCTTTCATGCAGACGGGAACAGCCCTGCCCCATGGAATGAGCTATCCCCTGTCCCACCATAAAGGAGTGAACCACGGACTTGGTTGTGCGATTTTTCTTGGCGAATATGTAAGGTGCATAAAGAATGAAGAGATGACACTCCCGATCATTCACATGTGCGGCTTTGAGACGGTCGATGAATTCGCCGCCTATGTTAAAGAAATTACCAACAGAAATGTGAATATAGAAGTAACAGAGCAGGAATTGCAAGCCTGGGCAGACGAATTTGCAGCCCTGGAATATCGTCTGGCCCGCCACCCGGAACCCATCGGAAGGGATGAAATTTATAAGATATATCGTGATTCGCTAAAAGCTTACATCAAGTAAAGATTGGAGGAAAACAACATGGAATATGCATATAGACATTTGATGCAGCCGCTGAATATCGGCGGGATTACAGTTAAGAACCGTCTGGCCGTAGCGCCCCTGGGAGCGTTTTACGTTCTGCAGGGTTCCCGGGGAGAATATCAGGAGAACGCCGTCGAGTACCTGACCGAACGGGCAAGAGGCGGGTTTGGTTTGATCGTAATGGGAAATACCATCGTCGATATGGAAGTGGATAAACCAAACGTATTGGAAGGGATGATCCCGGCCTCCTACGCGCCGGGCGCCTGGAAAAAGTCGGCGCGCAGACTGACCGATCAGATCCATATCTACGGAACTAAAATCTTCATGCAGATGGGATTCGGTCATGGCCGTATGCGGCCCGGACAGAAAGCGCCTTCCGCGATCCCCTATTACAAAGCACCGGATCAGCTGACGCCGGTATTGACAACAGAGGAGATCGAAACCAAAATCAAATACATGATCAAAACGGCCAAACTGGCTAAAGAGGCGGGCTTTGACGGTGTGGAAGTTCACGGCATGCACTGGGGATACCTGCTGGATCAGTTCGCCATGTCCATCAGCAACCACAGAACTGACCGGTATGGAGGCGATCTGGAGCACCGGCTCACCGCAGCCAGAGAGATTGTGGAAGGGATCAAGGCAGAATGCGGCAGGGCGTTTCCCGTATCCATGCGGATGGGACTGAAATCCTATATCAAAGGCTTTAACCAGCCGTCACTCACCGGAGAAGAAGAGGCGGGGCGGACCATCGAAGAGGCCCTCCAAGCGGCGAAGCTCCTCGAAGGCTTTGGATATGATATGATTAATGCCAATTCGGGAATCTATGACTCCTTTTATTACAGCGCGCCGCCGGCGTACATGCCGAAAGGATACAATCTGCACTTGGTAAAGCAGGTAAACGCGGCGGTGGATATTCCGGTATTTATCGCCGGAAGGATGGACGATCCGCTGCTGTGCGAAAAGGCGGTGGCCGATGGGGACGCCGATGGGATTTCATTGGGCCGGTCCACTCTGGCGGAACCACGCTACGCGCAGAAACTGCAAATGGATTGTCCGGAAAAGATTCACCCGTGTATTTCCTGTGAAACCTGCATGATGACCAATGCCGCCAAGGGCATCGTTACATGCGCGGTCAATCCGTCAGCCATGAAAGAGGGCTTTTACACCACCACAAAAGCAACCGCGAAAAAACAGGTGGCAGTTGTGGGAGGAGGCGCGGCCGGTATGGAAGCGGCGAGAAATGCCGCCGTAAGAGGCCATGAAGTGGACCTGTACGAAAGAAGCGGCCGTCTTGGCGGTTATTTGGAGGAAGCCGGCGCGCACTTTTTTAAGAAAAGCATCCGGGAATTGCAGCAGTGGTATGTGAGAGAATTGAAAGAGGCGGGGGTGCACGTTCATCTGAATCAGGCGGTTGATATTGATCAGTTAAAGAAGATGAAGCCTGATACCGTAATTTTGGCAGTGGGATCGGATGTTATGATGCCGGGAAGTATAACAGGAATTGATTCCCCGAAAGCCGCTTCGTGTATCGATGTGCTTTCGGGAAAGGTAAGTCTGGGAGAAAAAGTCGTTATTGTCGGCGGCGGCCTGGTTGGCGCTGAAATGGCTTATGATTTGGGAAGAGAAGGAAAGACAGTCACATTGGTCGAAGCGCTGGAGGATATTCTGGCCAACGATCCTGCCGGCGTGCCGTTCCAAACCAAAGACATGTTATCGGAGTTATTGGAGCGGAACAAAGTGGTCAAACTCATGGAGCATCGGCTGGAAGCGATCAATGATACGGGTGCTGTTGTGCTGGATAAAGAAGGGACCCGCAAGACAATTCCAGCAGATAACGTAGTGCTGGCCATTGGTTTTCGCTCCCGCCCTTCCATGGCACAGGGCCTGCTGGGGAGCGGAATCGAAACCTATGAGATCAGCGCGGCAAACGGGATTGGAAGCATCGCTTCTCAGGTCAGCGCTGCCTATGAAATTACCAGAAGGCTGTAAGGGAGGCAGCCGGGACGCCGATGCAACACCGGCTGACCATTTTGCCAAATGGTCAGCCGGATGCTGCAGTGGGGTGCGATTTGATTTGAGTGCCTATGGAAACTGTTTTTGCAAGTATGAGACAAAATTGTGGACATGTTTCAAAACATGGCCGCTGGCCGCAAGAGAGAAACCAAGCTGGCGGATGACCGGCGGGTCAAGGGGGTGCATCGTAACGTTTGGCGGGCATTCTTCCAGATAGAGACCGGAGAGAAAGGCAATCGCTCTATGGGCTTGGACCATGGATAATACGACGGAGCTGTCCAGGGCGGCAACTTTGATTTTCTTGATCATAACGCCATGTTCCTTCATCAATGTTTCGATGGAATGATTGAAGGAATTATACCCAGAGAGAAAAACAGAATACTGCTTTAGATGCTCGATGGTGAGGGGCGTTCCCGGCGGTAAATTGCGGTTTGCGGGAATGGCGGCATAAATTTCGTCATCCATCAGATAGGTCCAGGCGTATTTATCCTTATTTCTTAAGGTAGGCTCTCCAATGGCGATATCGATGCTTTTCTCATTGAGCCAGGTATTCAAATCCTTCTCATTTCCCGCATGGATTTCAATGTCGCAGTCTTTATTAGTCTTCAAATAGCGTTCGATAATCTCGGATAGAAAGAAACGGGCAAAAACCGGGTAAGTGCCGATACGCAGCAAGCTTTTTTGATGCGCTTTGAGCGCATCTTTTGTTTTCAACAGAAAAGCTTCTTTTTCAAGGAGCTCTTCCATGATTTTACTCAGCTGTACGCCCGCGTCCGTGAGAGAAACCCCCTTTGGAGTCCGATTCAGGAGCTGGATATCCAGTTCCTGCTCCAGGGAGTTAATCGTATAAATGAGGCTTGATTGTGTGTAATTCAATTGTTCCGCAGCCTTTTTCATACTTCCGGCCTGAACCGTCCGCAGGAAAATGCCAACCTTCTTCGTATCCATCGGATTCTCCTCTTCTTATCAGAGCAACGATCTCTTTTCCTTATCATACACCAGCTTTGCCTGAAAGCGATATCAGAAATTCTGATGTAGGGTGTGGGATTTATGGGGATTCCATAAAATATTCAGACTATTATAATAATAATCATAAAGAAGCTGCGCGGCTCAAAGCAAGAAGAAACATTGGTACCGTCTATGGAGAAATAGAAGGAGAAAAAAATGGAGAGAAACGTTGTGGTTGGTGATAGCGCCCTGACAAGGAAACGATCTATGCAGGGTATGGTCGCCGCCTGTCTGCTGATGATCAGCTGGACGGGCATGGGTTGGAACGCACTGGGAACGTATTCGGTATTTGTTGTTGAGGATCTTGGTTGTTCGACTGCGCAGTTCATGATTATCTTTACGATATTAAGCTGGGTCAATGCTGCGATCAGCATGACCATTTACGGTTTATGCATTGATAAGTTTGGTGCTCGCAAAATGATTTTATTCGGCGGACTCTTTTGCACGGCAGGATTTGCCTTGTTCGGCTTGTCACAATCGATCCAGTTCATGTGGTTTGCGGCGACAATATTCGCCATCGGGCTGGCATTTATCAATATTAACACATTGAATGTAATGATCAACAGCTGGTTCAAAAAGAACACAGCCAGATACACGGGCATCGCCCAGAGCTTTGGGCCTCTGGGAGGGGCATTTTTTAACTCCCTATGGGGAATTGTCATGGTCATGATTGGCTTTCGGATTCCGTTCTATATCAGCGCTGTGATTTCCCTGGTTTTTACCTTCCTGGTATATATTCTCTACGTGAATCAAGAGAATGCGGGGTGTCCGGCAAGAGGCGAGGCTGAACTGATGGAGGAAGCCAGGGAGAATGCCGGCGCTGAAGAGGAAGTAACCATCGAAACCGGTCTCTCCTTTGGCGCTACGGTTAAAAAGGGCCGGTCCTGGCTGCTGCCAATCTGCTATATCCTGGCAGGTATATGCGACTACGGTCTGTTAGGAAACTTCGCACTAATCGCGGCTTCCCACGGCTACGCGGAGCAGGCCGGATTCATTATGGGATTCAGCTGGTTATTCCAGATCGCGGCCTTCCTGGTGCTGGGTACGGTCTGTGACAAATTGGGAAGCAAGTATTCTCAGTTGGTCTGTTTCATCATGGTGATTATTGTTTCAGGGCTATTTCTGGCTGATTTTGTTTCGCTTCCAGTGGTATTTCTGGCGGCAGCGATGCTGGGATTTGCCGACGGCGCCGTACAGCTGCCAATGGGCGCATCGGCGAGAGAAGCACTGGGTACGAAAGACTTTGCAAAAAAGATGGGACTTGTCGGCGGCGGATGTTATATCGGCGTGGGCGTTTCAACGGTAGTCGTTGCAAGAATCTTCGATGTGACAGGAAGTTATAAGCCGGCCTTTATACTGATTATCGCATTGAGTATCGTAACTGCACTGCTGTTCTTCGTGGCTACCAGAAGCGTTTACACGGATAAAGAAGTCGCAGAGGAAAGAATAACTGTAAAATAATTCAATAAGAATGTGGAGGGAATTTTTATGAAAGCGAGAATGTTAGACGGAAAAGTGGCAATTATCACAGGAGCAAGCTACGGCATGGGCTGTGCCATGGCAGAACTCTTTGCGGAAGAAGGCGCCAAGCTGGTAATTACGGCCCGCGGCAAGGAACAGCTGGACGCAGAAGTGGAAAAAATCAAGAAAATGGGGCATGAGGATGTGATCGGTGTTGTTGCTGACAACCAGTATACGGAAGACATAAAGAGAGTAATTAAGACGGCGGTTGATGCTTACGGGGATCTGGATATTGTACTCAACAATGCCGGGATCGGAGAACAGAAATCCATCGAAGAAACAGAAGATGAATGGATGGAGTTTATCCTCAAGGTGAATCTGGAAGGACCGATGAAATGGATTCGGGAATCGCTGAAGATTTTCCGCCCCAAAAATGACGGAGTTATTATCAACGTATCCTCAGTAAACGGAGAACGTCCCATGTGCGGCGCAGCCTACACTTCATCTAAAGGCGGCCTCAACACGCTGACCAAGAATGTGGCAATGCTGCTCAACGATACCAATATCAGAGTCAATGCGCTGGCTCCGGGAGCCACACGCACACCGGCCCACCTTGCCAATCTGGAAGGAAAGCAGGAGGGCGGAAAGTCCTGGGAAGGCCACAACGACAAGTATATGTACTTCCCAGGGCCTGAATGTGAATGCATCGATCAGGCTTGGGCATGCCTGTATCTGGCCAGTGAAATGGGAAGATGTGTAAAAGGCCAGGTACTGCAGGTCTGTAACGCGGCATTCTTATAATATACCACGCCTTGAAAGGCCATGGAGCTGCATACGCAATTTCATGGCCTTTTTCACTGAGCAATTAAGCCGTAACCGGCCGGGTTTAAAGCTGTTGCAATAGATATGCCTGTTAAACATAGTATAATATATATTATAGGTATTTGTTATTATAAATAATTTGTTGTAATATTAAGACAAGTTAAAGATGTCGGGCGACCCAGCCCTCTAGGTTAATAATCGTTCGTACAGATTATATGTGAGGTGGATAATATGGATACGAAAAAGATCGCGGTTTTTTTAGAAGCAGTTAAAATGGGCAGTCTGAAAAAGACTGCAGAAAAATTGAACTATACTCAGTCAGGACTGATCTATTTGATGAATTCCCTTGAAAATGAACTGGGAGGTTTAAAGCTCCTCAACCGAACCTCAAAGGGCGTATGTCTGACAGAAGAAGGCATCGCTTTGGAGCCGTATATCAGACAAATCTATGAAAGTGAAGGCGAGCTTATCGACAAGATCCATGAAATCCAAAGGGAAGGTACCAGGAAATTAAGAATCGGTACCTATCCCATCTATGCCTGCGACGGCCTGCCGGGCGTGATCAAAACGTTTTTAGATGATCATCCGGACAACGATATTACAATTCGAGTGGCCACAGGTCAGGAACTTCCCAAACTTTTGTCAGAGGATGATATTGATCTGGCGATCGGTGAGGCCGGATTAGTGAAGGATGCAGCATGGATTCCGCTGATGGAATATGAAATTTATTCAGCGATCCCCCAGGCGTTTGATATTGGGGAAGAGGAATCGATTACCTTTGAGGCCCTCAAAGATTATCCGCTGCTGTTTTCTTCTTACAATCAGGTCAGCAACCAAATCGAAAAGCTGTTGGAGCGGGAAAATCCCTATAAAATCAAAGTGGAGTCCAGCGATGGATCGGCTTTGCTGCATATGGTCAGTGAAGGGCTGGGAGTTGCGTTTCTTTCCAGTCTCTATTTAAAGGAATGCCCCCAAACCGTTACCATGCGGCCGCTGGATCCGCCGCTGACAAAAGAACTGGGCGTCCTGGCAAAGCATGAAAAGATGAATTCACCCCTGATCAAAGCTTTCCTGCCATACTTGAAGGAGGCACAGTAATGAGTCGACGGCAAAAACTTCGGCCAAAGGACAGAAAAAGAACCGGAAATATAATTCCCGGCCCTTTTTCCGTATGCTTTATTTAAGTCAATCAGATATGCTTACGGTGGCGAAAACTTTTCTTCTCCGGTGAGGCAATACAAGGAGCGCTTTGCAGCCTGCGTTTTCCTTCTTTGAACTGCTGCCAGAAACCATAGTCGTCTTTGGGGTTGATATAGCTGACATTGGCTTGCATAGCGCCCTGCTTGACATAAGGCGACATCCAGGGCTCAGCCATATCGACTACACAATCCATCCCTGCCGCGGCTTTTGCTACATCGTCGGGATCCGTTGCGTTTACCCGATCGATTTCCAGCTTTCTGGAATCCAACTTCTCCGCAGAAATGGTGCTTTTGGCGGCTTTTGGATATCCCAGCCTGATAAGTTCAATGCTGCTGTCATTTGTTAGCGCAGATATACATTTGTCTTCCGATCGATTGTGGTTAACAACTAAAACTTTCACGAGCGTGCCCTCCTTTGATCTCTGCCGGCTTTCTGGAATAAGAATAGCACAGGTGAGATATAGAGGGGAAGACAAAGGTTTTGATAAGGGTTGTCAGAAAAGATAATAGGGGAGGTTTTAATATAGGATGTTTTGATAGCTGGTATCATGTTTTCAGACTTCTTTGCGCGGATGTTCTATGATAAGGTAAATCTATCAAAACAATGGATTTTAATTTAAAGTTTCGATGGATGAATCACGAGGAGGATGTATATTATGAGTAAAACTTGCAGAGCAGCAGTATTAAAAGCAGTGGGAGAAATGGAGATTCAAGAATTTCCAATTCCTGAAATTAAAGATAACGATGCACTATTAAAAGTGGAGATGGTAGGCGTATGCGGATCAGATCCCCATATGTATGAGGGGACCAACACCAACGCTTTTCCGCTGATTATGGGACACGAGATGGTGGGAACCATCGAAGAGATCGGCGAGTACAAAGCAAAGATCAGCGGATGCAAGAAAGGCGACCGAGTGGTCGTTGAGACTCGTTTTGGATGCGGTGTCTGTGAACCCTGCATACAGGGCAAGTATAACCGCTGTGTGGATGGACTTGGCTATGGATTCAGGATACCATGCACAGAGCCGCCGTATTTATGGGGCGCTTACAGCGAATATTTATATCTTCCGGAACGGGCGATTTTACATAAAATCAATGAAGATGTTCCGGCGGAGGCTGCAGTACTGACCTGTGCAGTTCTGGGAGATTCCGTCAACTGGCTGCAGATGATCGGTGGTCTTACTCTGGATGATACAGTCGTAATTATGGGGCCGGGGCAGCAGGGACTTGGCGGAATTGTCGTCGCCAGAGAAGGCGGTGCCAAGAAGGTCATCGTCACCGGTAAAGACCGCGACCAGGAGCGCTTTAAGATGGCAATACGTCTGGGGGCTGACCACATTATCAATGTAGATAAAGAGGATGTTGTAGCTAAAGTAAGAGAATATACGAACGGTGAGCTGTGCGACATCGCTTTTGACTGCAGTGGTAACCCGGAGGCTCTGGAACAGTCCACGGAGTTTGTAAAGAAAGGCGCGACCATTGTTACACCGGGGCTTTACGGAGGGAAGAAAACCCCTATCGATTTTGACACGGTTGTTTTCGGTGAACTGCATATTAAGGGAGCGCATACCCATCATATGGGCTCTGTTAAAAAAGCCATCGATATCATCAACAGTAAAAAGTACCCGCTGGAGGATTTGGTAACACATAAATACACCCTCGACGAAGCGGAACATGCAGTAAGAGTTACTGGCGGCTGGGTCGAAGGCGAATTCCCGATCAAGGTTGTTATTGAGCCAAACAAATAAACCTGCTGGCATGAAATGAGGGGCATCGCAATGCACTCTGAACATTTGCTTTCGTGCGGTGTCCTATAAAATTTATCTTGTATTCCATTTGCCGTTTTTGTATAATGAAAGCAAGAAAGGCGGAACCGATTTCAACGGTCAGCCTGGAATACAGTCTAAAGTAACCGTATCGTGGGCTGCGAGGGCGGTTACTTTTTTATGTACTCGATCAGAATCATCACCACAATACCCATAAAGGTAAGCATTGTCATAAGTGTTTCATAATCTGACATATAATTTGCCCTCCCTTCCAAGATTTCCACAGAGTGGATTCTCATGCAGTTCGGGTAACTTTCCTTCTTCTGAAGGCTAACCGCTTTCGCCGCCGTTTCCTGCCAGATTCATTATAAGACATGCCATTTTAAATTACAATATATTACAGTAAAAAAATACCTTTTGCTTGCTTGATCCAACGGCTGAAGGAAGTAAGTCTCCTATCACACATGTGTGGCCCGCGGACATTGCGATGCACTCTGATAATTTGCTTTCGTGCGGTGTCCGGCTTACCTTTTATCCAAACACCAACGTAGTGACATGTGATGTTCCTTAAAATTTATCTTGTATTCCGTTTACCGTTTTTGTATAATGAAAGCAAGAAAGGCGGGACCGATGTCAACGGTCAGCTGTTTTTAGTTAAAAAATAACCGACTTGCTGCGAGAGGCGGTTATTTTTTTATGTATTCGATCAAAATACCTACCACAATACCCACAAAAACGAGCATTAGTGACAAGATTTCAAAATCCGACATAAACTTCGCCCTCCCTTCCAAGATTTCCACAGAGTGGATTCTCATGCAGTTCGGGTAACTTTCCTTCTTCTGAAGGCTAACCGCTTTCGCCGCCATTTCCTGCCAGATTCATTATAAGACATACCACTTTAAATTACAATATATTACAGTAAAAAAATGCCTTTTACTTGGTCTGATTCAATGTTCAATGGGAAGAAATCGTTCTGTCATATGTGGCCTGAGGGGGCGTTTGTTTGCTACAATAAAACAGAAAGGGTCTCCAGCAGTACGGTAAACACGATCTTCTGCTTTCTGTCATAAGGCCATGTGAGAAGATCCTGCTGCTTTAGCCGGATCTGGCCGCATTTTTCTCTTTTTCGCAAATCCTGATGGGTCTGCAGCGCGCCTTGGATTCCGTCTCCGGGCTGCCCCTGGATTCCAATTTCATAGCCGATAAAAGTGGTTTCTCCAGTTGCCGCTAAGACAGCATCATTGAATTTTTTCACAATTAGCGCCGTTTCTTCCATAATCCTGACGGCTGTCCGATTATGGTAATCGACCGGTTCACCCAGCAAAGACATCATATGGGTCCGGATCCAGTCCGCCGTATCGTTGAGCTGGCTATGAACGTTCAACACAAGGGAGTAATCATAGCGCTTTCTTCCAAAATCCGGACGGTGCTTTCCTGCCTTTTCATACAGGCGTTCCAGCTCCGTAAACGTTTGGGAAACAGGGTCATTGAGGACATAACCCATTTGCAGATATTCCCTTCCCATAACTGATAGATACTGGATATAATCCTCATCCGTGATGCCCACAAAATCCTGCTGTTCCAGTTTAATGGCAGGATGTCCTTCAAGACTATACTGCCTGACGGCGGATTGCATAGCGTTTTCATTGAGATCGATCAAGGTTATCTCCCGGAAATGGCCGGCCAGCCGGGACAAATCCATGTCATTTCCGCGGCCGGCTCCGAAGATGGCCAGCGTCTTACCCTGGTCGCAAGCAGTAATCAGCAGGTTTGTCACCTGTTTCCGATATTCCTCCCACTGATTGAAGGCGTGCTCCCGTACTCTGGAGTTTTGCAGATCATAGTAAAATTTTTCAGCTGATATGGTTTCTCTCATCGTATTCACCTCTACCTTTTCTGCCACTATTATAAAGCCCCGGCGCCACAAAAGGAAAAGGGAGAATATGATAGCGAATTTGGAGTTTTTGATACGAGATGACGTAGCATGTTTTTCGATAGCGGGTATCATTTATTCAGACTTCTCTGACAAATGGGCCTATGGTAAGCTAAATACATCAAAAGAACAATGATTGAATGTTTGAAGAAAATAAGATTCAGAAATGGAGGAAAAACAATGGGAATGAATCGTATTGTATTGACCATTAACGGTGCCGAACGATCCTTGATCTGTGATATGGAAAAGGACACGCTGGCGGACGTTCTTCGCAACCTGGGGTTGACGGGGACAAAAGTCGGGTGCGGAAAAGGGCAGTGCGGCGCCTGCAATGTAATCCTGAACGGCAAACTGACCAGGTCCTGCACCTTAAATATCAAGCGGGTGCCGGAATATAGCCGGGTTGAAACCATAGAGGGTATTGGGACAGCAAACAATCTGCATCCCCTGCAGCTGGCATGGATCGTATACGGAGGCGTCCAGTGCGGCTTCTGTTCGCCGGGGTTCATCCTATCAGCAAAAGCATTGCTGGAAACAAACCCTTCTCCCACCAGAGAAGAAGTGCGAGACTGGTTCCAGAAAAACAGAAACGCCTGCAGGTGCACCGGCTACAAGCCTTTGGTAGATGGTGTTATGGCAGCGGCGGAAGTTATGCGGGGCGAAAAGACGATGGATGATTTGTACAATATGATTCCGGAAGATCAGGTATTCGATACCCGCTATCCAAAGCCTACTGCATTGGGCAAGGTTCTGGGAACAACTGATTACGGCGACGATATTTCGCTGAAGGTCCCTGACATGCTCCATCTGGCGCCGGTTATGCCGACCATCTCCCACGGGCTTTTAAAGAGCGTCGATACGGCGGCAGCGGAAAAGGCAGAAGGCGTCGTCAAAGTCATTACGGCAAAAGACGTACCAGGTACCAATCGAATCGTATTTCCAATCGGAACCAGCTGGGCGGACGGCGAAGGATCCGAACGGCCGATTATCTGTGATGAAAAGGTATTTCGCCGCGGCGATGTAATCGCACTGGTGGTTGCGGACACCAGAAGACATGCTAGGGATGCGGCAAAGCTGGTTACCGCAGAATATGAACAGCTGCCCGAATATTTGGACGCACTGGATGCGGTTGCGGAGGATGCGCTGGAAATCCATCCGGGAATGCCCAATGAATTCCTGAGAAAAGCCAGATTCCACGGAGAAGACACCAGGCAGACACTTCCCAAATCCGCGCATCAGGTTGAGCTGAGCGTAAGAAACCAGACCCAGCCTCATATGCCCATTGAACCGGATACTGCAAATGCTTATATCGACGGAGACGGCAGGCTGACGATCATGTTCAAAACCCACGCCTTATACATGCAGAAAGGGTTTATCGCTTCGGGTCTGGGAATCGATCCGGAAAACATACGCCTGATCTTAAACCCGTCCGGCGGCTCCTTCGGGTACGCTTTCTCGCCGGGAACCATTGCTCTGGTAGGGTTGGCATCCCTTTTGACCGGCAGCCCCTGTACCCTGACCTTCAGCTATGAAGAGCATCAGGCGTTTACCGGAAAAAGGCCGCCTACTTATCAGAATGTACGGATCGGCTGCGACGAAAAGGGAAAAATCACCGCAGCGGAGCTGGATATCCTCTACGATAATGGATGTTATTCTGAAGCAGCCAACAGCGGCGCTTTAGTGCCGACAAAATATTTCATGACTCCATATACAACACCGAGTGCCAGAGTTCTTTCGAGAACGACCTTCTCCAATACCCCGTTCAATACGGCTTACCGATGTCCGGCAGCCGCCAATATGTACACCGGTCAGGAACAGGCTATGGATATGCTGGCGGAAAAAATGGGCATGGACCCGATGGACTTCCGGCTGCTCAACGTATGGCAGGAGGGCGATACCGCCATCTACGGCGAAAAGCCGACCGTATATGTTGCAGAAGGAATTTTTAAGGAAATGAAACCGATCTATGAAAAGCTCAAAAAGCATGCGGCGGAAAACACCACCGAGGAAAAGAAATACGGTGCCGGCGTGGCCTTTGGTTCCTTTAACATCTCCAACAGCGGCGACCATGCGGAAATCGCTCTGGAGCTGAACCCGGACGGTACGGTGACCCATTACAGCACTTGGGAAGATATGGGGCAGGGCGCGGACGTGGGATGTCTTGCTTATACCCACGAAGCCCTAAAGCCGTTAGGTCTCAAACCGGAACAAATTCATATTGTCATGAGCGATACGGACACTTGCCCGGATACGGGTCGGGCGGCGGCCAGCCGGTGCAATCTGATGACCGGACAGGCCACGGACGACGGCGCCAAAAAGATGCTGGACGCCATGCGCAAAGAGGACGGTACTTACCGGACCTATGATGAGATGGTGGCGGAGGGTCTGCCAACAAGATTTGTAGGAGCCTTTACCCAGCCGGTCAACGAGAAGCTCAATGAAAACGACGGCTTTGGCAAATTCCCGCCTGACCAGAGTTACGCAGGATTTGTTTGCGAAGTGGAAGTGGATGTTGCTACCGGTAAGACGAAAGTCATCGCTATGCACTGCGTATCCGATGTGGGCAAGGTGACCAACTGGCTGTCCCTGGAAGGCCAGGCTTTCGGCGGCATGATGCACTCCATCGGTTATGCGCTGAGCGAAAATTATTATGACTTTAAAAAACATAACAACCTGATTGGCTCGGGATTCCCCTTCATTAAAGATATTCCTGATGGAGAGAACTTCACCCTCACCAACCTGGAGACAGTCAGAGACTATGCGGCCTTTGGCGGTACGGGAATATCGGAAGGATATCAGTCAGCGGGCCATGTAGCAGTCTTAAATGCATTATATGCGGCAGTGGGCGTGCGGATCGGCATGCTGCCGGCTACACCGGATAAAGTCAAGGCGGCAATGGAAGCAAAGGCAAATGGTACTTACAAGGAACAGGAGCCATTCTTCTTTGGAAAGGACTTCCATGAATATCTGGACTATATCAAGGCTCATCCGAGAATCGAATATAAAGGAGCTGTCGTACATCACTAAGGATTGCGGCTGGCTGCGGAATTAAGAAAGAGCTGCTGCGCGAACTGCTTTGCGCAGCAGTGTATTTGTGTTCTGGGATGCCGTGCGAAAGCAAGTTTTACGGAGGTACATATGGATTTTTACCAACTCATTGAGGACGGAAAGAAAAAATGTCTCAGGGATTCACCAGCTCCATGCTCCCATGCCTGTCCGCTGGGGATGGATGTACGGGATTTCATCAAAAAATTTCGCAGCGGATTGATATCGGCGGCGTATAAAACCTTTAGCCAGTCTGCGGTGCTGCCGGGGGTCGTCTGCCACATTTGCGGGGAGCCTTGCAAAAACGATTGCGTGCGAAAGGAGATCGACGAAGCGGTATCTTTGAAAGGTCTCGAACGTTTTTGTTGGCAGCAGGCACATGGACAGCCGAAAAAAACCTATTATATCCGCGAAAAGAAAGAAAGGATCTTGATCTGTGGCGGTGAGATAGGGGAACTGGTCTGCGCCGTTAAGCTGGCTCGCCGGGGCTATCCGGTGGATCTGGCGGTAAAGGGCAATCAGCTGGGCGGGTCCTTGTGGGACCTGGATCATGAGGTTTTGCCCCCACAGGTTCTGGAGGAAGATTTGAATGAAATCCTGGAGGAAAAGTATATTCATGTACTCTGGCGCACATCGGAGATCCCTTCCCAAATGCTGCCTGAATATGACGCGATTCTTTTATCTGAGGAGGATTACGGAATCAACAGTGAAACCTTGAGGGACAGCAAAGTATTCAAGATAAAACAGGAAGGATCCCCACTTGAGAATATTCATCAAGGCAATCAGTTGTCCTATCAAATTGAAGAATACGTGAAAATTCATAAGGTGTTCATGACGCAAACATCTAAAAGCGCAGAACCATATGCGCCTGATCCGGCCGGCATCGAGAAAAAAGCGAGGAACCTTCCGGCCGATGAGGCCCATTGGACGCGGGATGAGGCTATGGCGGAGGCGGAGCGGTGCATCCAGTGCCAGTGCAGCCTTTGCTCCGATGTCTGCCCGATGATGCAGCATTATCATGAAGACTATAAGCAGCTGGCTTCGGCGGTTCTGGATACGGTGGAAGCCCAGGAGATTGATAGAAAGCGGGGACTTTATCCGTTGATGTCCTGCCTGCAATGCGGCGCATGCGAACAGGTGTGTCCGGTAAACATCGACACCAGGAGTCTCTGCCTTTCTTCCAGGCGAATGATTCATAAGAAGAAAATTCTTCCCCAGGCTCACTATCATTTCTGGCTGGAGGATATGTGTCATGCCAACGATCAAGCAGAGCTTCTGATTCCGGCCGCAGGGAGCAGCAGATACGTTTATTTCCCCGGCTGTCAGATGGGAGCATCTTATCCCGATTACGTGGAGCATTCTTATGATTGGCTGCGGCAGCTTTATGGGGATCAGGTGGCATTGTGGAATCGCTGCTGCTGCGCACCGGCATATTGGTGCGGCAATGAAGTTTTATATACAGAGGAAACACAGGAAATTCGCAGCAAATGGCTTGAATGGGGAAAGCCGGTCTTTATTTTGTCCTGCCCTACCTGTATGGAACAGTTTCAGGCTCATTTCCCGGAGATTGAGGTAGTTTCCTTATGGTCGCTGCTGGCTGGAAACATGGAGCAAAAGGAACCCAGGAACCAAAAATTCGCCATCTTCGATTCCTGCGCAGCCAGAAAAGATGACCAGCTGCTGCAGGATATCCGTAAAATCGTTTCTTTGGCAGGTTACGAGGGAATCGAATTGAGCAAGAATAAGGAACATGCTCAGTGCTGCGGATACGGCGGTCTTGTTTATTCCACAAATCCTCAGTTGGTGGAGAACGTGATTGCTGAAAACAGCCAGCAGGAAAGCTGCCCCTTTGTCACTTACTGTACCAACTGCATGGATAGCTTTCGATTAAGCAAAAAAGACGCTCGCTTTATCTTTGATCTGGCCTTCGAGATACAGCCGCAGCAGCAGGTGCCCGACTTGACCGGCCGCCGCCAAAATCGTATGAGCTTGAAATACCGCCTTCAGAAAAAATACTTGCATATAGAAAGAATGGAGGAAAGTATGGCTTATGAGACGATCAGTCTGAGAATGGATGAAGAAACAGAACGCAGTATCAACAAACAGCTTTTGCTTGAAGACGATATTCAGCAGGTGATTGGTTATGCGGAAGAAAACAGCCTTTATCTATACGATGGGGATACAAAGGAACATATCGCGCACAAACAGACGGGATTCATCACCATCTGGGTCAGATATAAGGCCCTGGGTGACGATGTTTACCAAATCAGCAGCGTGTATTTTCACCGTGTAAAGCTGAAGGGAGAACAAAATGACGGAGAGTAAAAAGGAACGAATCTTTTGCGGAAAATGCAAAGTCGAGTTAGTCCTGAAAAAGACGGATTTTCAGTATATGCGCTTTACCTTTAACCACCAGGTTCCGGTGTGCCCGGTCTGCGGGCAGGTCTATCTTTCGGAAGAACTGGTGAACGAGAAGGTCAAGGAGCTGGAGAAAAATTTTGAAGAAAAATAAGTTAGGAGAATCAAAAAAAATGAACAAAACCAGTGCTGCGAAAGAAAGTAAATATCCTTGGGCGGTCTGCGCCGCATGTGCGATGGTGTTTTTTACCAGCATCGGCATGACGCCGGGAACTTTTTCCGTACATGCGCCCTTTATGATCGACCAGTGGGGCCTTACCAATGTCCAGAATTCAACGATTGTCTCGGTAAGGACTTTCGTTGGCCTGGTTACGATGTTTTTTTGCGGGGCGTACTACAAAAAACTATCGCTGCGGATGGGCATGACTCTGGGCGTTCTTCTGGGCGCGATTGGTTTTGGTGTTTTTGCTTTTGCAGATACCTTTGCTATGGGCTGCGTGGCAGCCGTATTTACCGGGGCTTGTTATGGATTTGCCGGTTCAATTCCGGTTTCCATGATTCTGGTGGCTTGGTTCAACCGGCATCGTATGCTCGCTATGAGCATCAGTTTTGCGGCATCGGGCTTTGCAGCCATGCTCGTTCCGCCCATCGCTACCTATCTGATTCTGCGATTCTCCCTGCGAACCGCCTTTTTATGCGAGGGCATCTTTGTCCTGGCTATGGCAGCGCTGGCTTATGCTATCCTGCGGGATAAACCGGAAGATTTAGGTCTATTGCCTCTTGGCGGCAGTGAAGAAGCCGTAGAAAAAAAGGGAAAGAAAACAGTGAAGCATTTGAACGAGTATGCTCCCAATAAAGCCAGCCTGACCTTGATGTTTGTCGTCACGTTTTTGATCGGCGCCATGAATTACACTGCATATAATCATTTCAGTGTGCTTTATTCAACATCGGGATGGGATGCTCAATCAATCGCTCTTTTGATGTCACTGGCCGGGCTATCGCTGCTTCTGGGAAAAGTCTTGTGCGGACAGCTGATCGATCTTTTTTCTGCCAGAAAGACAGCTTTTATCTTTTTTGGATTCACCTTCATATCCATGATTATGGCTGCAATGGCAGCAAATCCCAACTTTGGGCTTCACATAGCTACCATGCTGATTTACGGCCTTGGAGGCGTTCTGGCGACAACCGGCATCTCCGCTTATGCCCTGGATTTGTCCACAAAAGAAACATACGGCGATGTGGTGCGGTACAGCTATGTGATCTATGGCGCAAGCGGGGTAGTCTGCAGCTTTGGTATGGGCCTGATCGCCGATCTTACAGGCAGCTATGTTCCGGCGTATATCGCCTTGGCCGCACTGACGATCCTGGCCTTTATTCTGCTCCAGACTGCTTATCGGCTGGCTGCGAAGAAATAAGATTGTGCCCGGCTACGCTTCAAAAAATCTGGATTCCAACAGCGGCGAGGCTTTGAGAACGCGGCCGGCGGCAAATTGGTCATCGAACAGCCAGTCCTTTAACTCGTGATTTTCGAGGATCAGCGGCATGCGGTGGTGAATGGGCGCCATAGACGCATTGGCCCCGGTTGTCAAAATGACAAACCTTAGCTGGTCCTCATACGCGTTGAATAGGCCAGCCATATATACCGAATTTTTCCCGGGCAATGTAAAATAATATTTATCCTTGCCTTTGCCGGTTTCTTGTTTCTTCCATTCGTAAAATCCGGTGGAAGGGATGATGCATCTTTTGCTTTTCAGGGGATAGGCAAACGTCTTTTTTTCTGCTGCCGTTTCGCTGCGGGCATTGATAATCAGACCTTTTCCATCCCAGCGCGGAAATCCCCAAGCGAGTAAATCCGCATCAATTTTTTGGCCCTGGCCCACCAAAATCGGCACTCGGTTATCAGGGTAAATGTCGCCGGACGGGCAGGAACCTTTGCCGTATTTTTCTTCGATCATTCTGACCACCCGGTTCATTTCCCGATATTCTTCACTTGTATAAAAGGTATATCTTCCGCACATAAATTTTTTCCTTTCTTTTCTCCACAGGCGGGCGATTCAATCACCATGCTAGGAGCAACTATCCTAAAACGATTTTTTTATCAGGAATTAAGATAATCTGACGGTTCTTTTTCTTGTTATGTAAACTAACACAATAAGAAAGTATCATTAGTTTGAGAAAGCTATCGTCATTTTGCCACATATCCGCCATCGACCATGAGGGTTGTACCAGTGATGAAAGAAGCCGCATCGGATGCCAGGAACAAATAGGCTTCCGCAACTTCAGTGGCTTGGCCCATTCGTCCAATTGGATGGAGCTTTGCGAACTCTGAACAATATTCATCTATAGTCTGCCCGTTTTGACGGGCATCATCCTCTGCCATTTCAGTAAGAATATATCCGGGAGCAACGGCATTGACGCGGATTTGAAAGCCTTGCTCTCCGCAGTATAAAGCAGCACAGCGGGTCATGGACTGTACCGCGGCCTTGGTGGCGCTGTAGCCGAAGAAGTTGCTGTCTCCTACGACGCCATCAACAGAAGCGGTACTTACGATTGCTCCTGGCTTACCGTTTTCTGCGATGGCTGCAATTCCAAACTGCATGCCGTAATATACGCCGGTCTGATTGGTGGCGATCATTTAGTTCCATGTTTCATCGGTGATTTCCCCTAAATTTTCGCGAAAACTGATGCCTGCGTTGTTAATCACAATATTCAATTCACCGAATGTTTCTTTTGTGAAAGCGATAGTGCGCTCCCAGCTTTTTCGGTCTGTCACGTCCAATCTGCAAAATGCTGCTGAGCCGGGAAACCTGCTGTTCAGCCCAGCCGCCAAATTGCTTCCGTCATTTTCATTTCTCCCGCACAGAACGACCTTTGCGCCTTCTGATGCGAAAAGCTCTGCTGTTACTTTTCCGATTCCTTTTGTCGCGCCTGTAATTAAGGCTGTTTTTCCTTCTAGTCTGTTCAATTTATTCAGCTCCTTCCTTTTAACTGACATTATAAGGGGCTTTGCGTAGAAAGATCAAGCTTCTGAAGCAAGAAAACTCCATTGTCCGTCTCCCTGTTCAACCAAATTGACATAGAAATACTACGGATGCTTCCCATAATGAGGTTTGTGCAGGAATCCCCGCTGATCCCGACTCTGCTGATGATCCTCTTCCATCCAGGTCTGAATTTTTTTACTCTTCAACACATCAAAGGGTTAAAACAAGCAATGCATTATAATTTGCTCTGAGGAGATGATGCACAAAACGGAGACTAAAAGAAGCAGGAGTAGTGTGGAATGGACGGTGCTTTTTTGAAATGATCCGGGGTTTTAATGAAAAGGGCGTTGAAGGTGGTGAGGATGAGGCATTTTGCCGGCGCATAATTGAACTATAATTGAAAAGTTTAGTCAGCGGCTGTGAATAGTTGTATGTTGCTTTTGCGCGATGGTGGGCTTGACTCATATATATTTAAAAAGTAAAATATATAAAATTGAACTTGAGGGGAAGATACAGGTGAAAGTTTTAGCAAATCATTAGACATAATGCGCATTTTTGAAAGAAAAAGATAAATTGTGAGAGAGTGTGAGAGGGTGAGAGCAAGGCATGATTTTTTTATAGCTTCAAGAGAAGAAAGGCGAGACTAATTGCTGGCATTGATGGTTTGGGAAATTTTTGTGGGATGTAAAAGTATACTTGGAAGATTTGTTTTGATGGCGGGATTGTCGACCTGCGATCGTGTAAAAAGGGCCGGGGGTCGACAATGCTTGAATTAAAAAGAGCTAGATATGTAATAAACAACTTTCGTGCAGCTAATAATGCGACATTTGAGGTGATAAAACATAGGTCGACAAAAAAGGTGATGAAAAGCGTTGGTAATAGCCGACTTTAGGACGGCGGATTAAATAAGTGCCAGATTGGAATATAAATGTGGCAATCAACAACCAGGATGTGAGGCAGAACATAATTAAATAAGTGCCAGATTGGAATATAAATGTGAATATTATCCGGCAGGATATACTCGAGGAAGTTCATTAAATAAGTGCCAGATTGGAATATAAATGTTTTGCGGCAATGGCTCTTACCGACATTCCATTAGCATTAAATAAGTGCCAGATTGGAATATAAATGAAGTAAAAGAATGGGAACCGACCCTTGCAGACAAGGATTAAATAAGTGCCAGATTGGAATATAAATACCTATGTGCAGCGGTGCGCCAAGGTCTTGCTCCCTAATTAAATAAGTACCAGATTGGAATATAAATTTGAAAAATAAGGCTTGTATAGCTACTTGCACCTTTATTAAATAAGTGCCAGATTGGAATATAAATGATGGTAGACAACGAATTGGCGAGGAAGGGAATAGACATTAAATAAGTGCCAGATTGGAATATAAATACGGTTGTCCGTATAGACTCCGTTCAGTTTTTCTTATTAAATAAGTGCCAGATTGGAATATAAATACTCTTCAAGTTCTGCGTAATAGGCAGTCTGAAGCTATTAAATAAGTGCCAGATTGGAATATAAATGTCAACCTCTTGCATCACCGCCGCCGTGCCGATCATGATTAAATAAGTGCCAGATTGGAATATAAATGCTGAAAGGCAAGGATATAACAGATAAGCAGATTATATTAAATAAGTGCCAGATTGGAATATAAATTTTCAAAAAAATGTTGGTCGCTATCACCAGCGCCTTGATTAAATAAGTGCCAGATTGGAATATAAATGCTGCTTAACCACTTTGTTATGAGACTTTGTTGCCCGATTAAATAAGTACCAGATTGGAATATAAATAAGAAACGAGAAACACGGATTAAGGCCGAAGAGAAATTAAATAAGTACCAGATTGGAATATAAATTTGCTTAAAACCTTGCAGTTAAATAATGATCTGCTCAATTAAATAAGTACCAGATTGGAATATAAATGAAGGTCAAGGGAAAGGTGAGAAGAGAACGCAGGAAGACTAAATAAGTACCAGATTGGAATATAAATTTATCATAACAGTCCGGCCTCCTTCAAAATCTGATCACTAAATAAGTACCAGATTGGAATATAAATGTCAATGATCGGATTGAGGATATGCTTGCCCTTTGTCACTAAATAAGTACCAGATTGGAATATAAATGCAGGAAGTTGTTGCTCTTCACATCGATATCCCTGATACTAAATAAGTACCAGATTGGAATATAAATTAAAAGGATATCATCTGAGTATGGATGGAGAAATTGACTAAATAAGTACCAGATTGGAATATAAATATGACTGACAAAGTTACCGCTAAAGCTCCAACTCAACTAAATAAGTACCAGATTGGAATATAAAGAAGGTTACGAGGGCAGAAAGGATTTTTAAAAATGAAAATTAATAAGTACCAGATTGGAATTTAAATTTCAGATAGTTCATTCCCTCCAGATCACTAATATAATATAAAGTTTGGTCATTTTTGTTTACAAGTTAAGATGTTCCCTAATTAATATATATCATATTGGAATGTAAATCAGATTATAATCTTCCTATTTTTGCAATTTTAACATGAAATAAATTCCAGCTTAGAATATAATTCGCACGATTAAAGGATAAGATCGTAGCCAGGCAATTTTGGCATAATTGAGATGCGTCCAAAGGAAACTCAGTATGGTCATTAATAACAGCGTGCGCATAAATGCGTAAAAGACGGCTAATATTATATTTTAAGCAGTTCTAATACCAATGACATGGGGAGATAAACAGCAGCGTCCACACGTAGGGCGGCTCGTTAGCCTGAGCCTACAACCTGATGCAGCTTGGCTAAAAGGTCAGCTTGGTCAATAATTTTCATTTTTATTGATACTACTTTAAACTAACGAGGGGGAATTTACTTAAAAACTGTCAATTGTTAATGATTTGCGGGTGAATTTTGATAGTTTCATGGATGGCACGATCCCGTTAGGCTGATAGCTCGAGATAAAATATAAAAAAACGACCTTTTCTCAAAAGATATTGATCGTGGATGTTCATTAAGAGGTTACTTGCTGTCGCCGTTTGTCGCCCGTTGCTTTCCGTCGCCGCACGCACCCACTGCCGATTGTTTTGCTGAGTTCGAATGCTTGGACTTAGCTGTCGGATGACAGAAATTTGTATCTTACCCCCTACAAACCCATCCCTATCGCTTAGTCCCAATCCTTAATGACATCCACAGGTGTCAGTTTTTTCAGCTGAGACATGAAGGATATGCAATCATCAGGCAGCACGCCAGAAGCCATCAACAAAAAATTCCCGTCGAGGTATAGTTTTCGGCTCTCTTTGTCGTGAAAACCCAGATTTTAAATAAAGGATATATTAAACGATGCCCGTTCTGCCATCGTCCACACCATTTGGTACAAAATAATAAAGAAGATGAGGTCGGAAGCGCTGGAAAGCACGGCGATTATGGAAATCATAATTTACATAAAATATCAGCAATGCTTTCTGCATCAGCCGTTTTGATTGCTGCGTTAAGCCTGCCAGCATCAACATCTTCCAATAACTGTGCTCCTTCCCGTTCACCTAATCTCTAAGCATTAATCTCTCTCTTTTGAACGTCTCATATTTTCAAGGGGATGCTCTTTGCAGCTTGACCGCTTCTTCCCATTCCTGCTCTGTCAAGGAACGAATTACCATCTTGAACCCAACTTGAATGTACATCATTTTTCGCTCTAATTTCATAGAAAATTATTATTAAACCCTATATTCCACCTCCAAAAACAGCAAATTGATAACGATAAAAAGCAATTTAATTTTAAAAATACTGCTTTACATTACAACTGGTTGATAGATTTTAATAAGGTTAGATGGCTGCAAGGCATTGCAGGATAAGCTATTGTCTATTTTTTATTACGTAGGAAATATCGTTAGCGATTTTTCCGGAGTATCAACAAAGTCTACTTCTTTTAAGAATCGACGAAGCTGACTTTGTTCTTACAAAAAGAAACAGGAGGCGAAGAATGAAAGGATATGACGATGTGTACGCTGAATTAAAAGGGCGTACCGGTACGGCGCCTGAAATTGAACAGGAATTATGCAGGCGGATTGCTGAAATTGAGACCACCGGGTCGGTCGTTCCGGAACTGACCAAAATGGATTGGGTTATTACTTGGATCCTGATCGCAGTAGGAACCGTATTGCCCATTGCGTATTACGCCATCAAATTAGGAGTTTACATGTAGGAGGAAGGAAAATGGCAAATTTTAATGCAAATCAAGAATCCCAGTTTGGATTGCTGCCGATTTTAAAAGGGGAACGACAATATAATATTTTTGACAATTCCTGTGTAAATGTAGGATTGGCCATTGCGTCCTGGTGCTTCATGATCGGTGCATCGATGGCAACCTTTGCAGGGTTCTGGACCTGTCTTTGGGGAACCCTGGCAGGAAACATGATTTCCGTGCTGGTAATGACCTGGATGCCATGTCTGTCAAGCTCAAAATACGGCATCGATGGATATTCAGGCTGTATCAGTTTCATGGGAGTCAAGGGGAAGAACTTTATTTTGGGGTGTGTTGCAATCTTCATCGTAGGATGGGTTATTGTATTGTCCACCATGTTCGGAAGATCCATCTCCAATATTACGGCTGCATTTGTTCACGCAGACAGCATGAGCTACACCTTTACCACGATTATGTCCATCATCTGCGTGTTCATTATGTTTCTCGTAGTTTGGAAAGGGCCGGTCGTTATTAAGAAGTTCAACAACATTGTGGCGCCGATGATGATCGTAGTAATTATCATGCTCTCTATCGTTTTGACGGTGAATATCGGATGGGAAAATATCGTAGCGGCAGAACCGACAGCCCCGTATCCGAGCAAATGGGTGAATTTTTTGGTAATCGTAGAGTTAAATTTCGGCGCAGGCTTGTCCTGGTGGCCTGAGATGGGCGGACTTTCCAGATTATGCAAAACCTCAAGAGCCGCATATTGGGCCAACCTGGTCGGTCTGGTACTGGCGGCGACCATCGCAACAGCAGTGGGAACAGCGGCATGTCTGACCCTTGGTACCGATGATCCGACAACCTGGATGCTCAAATTGTCAGGCGTTACACTGGGCGTTCTTGCACTGCTTTTTATCGCCATCGCAAACATTACCTCGGCTGCAACAGATACGTATGCCCTTTGCCTGGGACTGAAAGGAACGAAGCTGCTGCAGAAAGTATCCTGGGGAAAAATTGTCGGCGTATTCAGTTTGATCGTGGCCATATGTCTGGCCTTGGGCGCTGATTGGATCTACGACCACTTCTATATCATGCTGGGCGTAACATGCGTTTTCTACGTGCCAATGACAGCCATCGCAGTGGTGGACTATTTCCTCTTGAGAAAACAAAAATTGGAAATGCGTTCGTTGTTCAATATGACGGAGACCTCCAAATATTACTTCTGGGGCGGAATCAATTGGGTAGCGCTGATTATCTTCATCGTAGCGGCACTATTCTATCTGGTATTCTTTAACCCGGCAACACTTGTCGTACATAAGCCATTTGTTTATTTCACCGCATCCTTCGGTACTTTTGTACCGACGGCAGTAATTTACTGGTTCTGCGCTAAGTCGTTCCTGGTGAAAAAAGGAGTCGGCGGATACCCAAGCCTATAGACCTCACAATTAAAATAAGCGCCCTGAGACTTGAAGTCGTTTCAGGACGCTTGTTTTTTCGAAAAGCTTTAAAGGGGCAGAATCTCTACCCAGGCATCCAGATAATCATGTGGACGCTGATCAGAAGGCGAGATATCCGATGTGAGAAATTTGCTTAAAACCATGCCCGTTTTATAGCCGCGCCCGTGAAGCTCATCCAGATGTTCTTTCAGATTATTGGAAGCAGGCGCGCCGTAATCGGTTTCCAACAGAAATTCGATCCACGGTGTTGTGCTGTCAGTATTTCTCCATAAATACTCGTGATTTGGATTATGATTGTCATCGATAAAGATTCCATCAGCAAAATGCATATCCTTATCTGGAAAGAAAACGATCCCCATATAAGAATTCATTAGATAATCGTGGAGATTTTTCCCATTATCGTTCCATTGCCATTTGATGATGGCAGTGATATCCGGTATACTGAACTTGTATTTTTGAGATTGTTTCAGTTGAAAATATTTTTCCAACTGTTTATCTCGGTGCTGGATAAAATGAATATTTTTGTGGATCTCTTCCAATTGTTTCAAAAGAGCTTCTTTCGCCTGCTGGTAACATCTCTTTTCCCGTAGCGCTTCGGCTTTTTTGATCGATTGCATATCGAGGATGGACAGCCCCATGGTTTTATAAGTCAGGAGATCTTCAATCTCAGTGATTGCATAGCGGGAATACTCCCGGTATCCATTCTCTTTATTGCGTATGGGGTGGAGCAGGCCTTTATCCTCCCAATACCGCAGTGTGGATTTTGGAATGTTAAAGATCCGGGATACCTGTTCAATGCTCAAATTTTCGGGAAATGTTTCGTTGAATTGATACATAAGGCAGCCTCCTTTATAATTTTAAGGTGTCCCTCTTATTATATATCTTAAACCCGACTTGAAGGCTAGTTAATTTCTTCCTGTTTTGCCCGTTTGTTTGTGGAAAATCGGTAGAAAAAGCATCTTTTCTTTAAAAAAATTAATATGAAATAGCAAAGAAATTACAAAATTAAGGATTGACCTTGCAGCTGCTTGATGGTTTTTAATAGGATTATAGCAATCATTAACCAGGAAGGAGACGCGCGATGGCATTTACTTTAAAGAGCGCTGCAGTGATCGACGGCAAAATTGCAGATCAATATGGCAGCCGCGGCGGCGATAACATTGATGGGATTCCCCAGCTATCCTTTCCTCTTGAGTGGAAAGGAGCACCCAAAGAAACGAAATCTTTCGTTCTCTTATTTCAGGATTTTGACAATTTCGCAGAGGAAGGATTTTCTTTTCTCCACTGGGCTGCAGCCGATATACCGGCAAGTACGGTGTCTCTGCCGGAGGACGCAGGCCGTACGGAAGAATGGCTGGTCCAGGGAAAAAACGGATGGATTTTGGAACAGCCGCATGACAAACCCATTTGTAACCGATACGGAGGTCCGGCGCCTTTGGCCGGATGTCACGAGTATGAGATTAAGCTATATGCGCTAAGCGAAAGTTTGGGCATGAAACCAGGCTTTTATTATGGAGAGCTTCGGAAAAAGATGAGAGGCAAGGTTCTTGATACAGCAATTTTGTGCGGAACCTATGAGAAATAGCAAGGAGAAAAAGCAAGATGAAGACCACATTACGAAAACAAGTGCTGGAGAAAAGACCAGTCAATCAGGACCTTATATCCGAAGAAATGCCGGAGATCGGTCTGATAGCAGTGGATAGCCCCAACGACCCCAAACCGGATATTAAGGTAAAGCAGGGGATAATCACCCAGATCGACGGTACAAAAGCGGAAGATTTTGATTTTATTGATTTATATATTGCCAAATACGGTATCAACGCGGCCGTGGCAGAAGAAGCCATGGCAATCGATTCCCTCCAGTTTGCCAAGATGCTGGTGGACGTCAATGTACCGCGGGAGGAGATTCTGCGACTGGCAAACGGCATGACTCCGGCCAAACTGGTGGACGTACTGAAACGGCTCAATATCGTGGAGATTATGATGGCACAGATGAAAATGCGGGCCAGGAAGTCTCCTGCCAATCAAGCCCACGTGAACAATGTGCAGGACAATCCGGTTCTGATGGCCGCCGATGCAGCGGAAGCAGCACTAAGGGGATTTGCAGAAGAAGAATCCACTTGCCTGGTTGCAAGGCTGGCACCCTTTAATGCTATGGCGCTGCTGGTGGGAAGCCAGATCGGAAGACCGGGCGTCATTACTCAGTGTGCGCTGGAAGAAGCGACAGAATTAAAAATTGGCATGAAAGGCCTGACTTCTTATGCGGAGACTTTATCGGTTTATGGAACGGAAGCTGTTATGTGCGACGGGGACGATACCCCCTGGTCGAAGGCTTTCCTTTCGGCCGTTTATGCCTCCAGAGGAATGAAGATGCGTTTTTCCTCAGGAACTGGTTCGGAGGTTATGATGGGTGGAGCAGAGGGCAAGTCCATGCTCTATTTGGAAGCCCGCTGCGTATGGCTCACCAAAGCCTGCGGCTCTCAAGGGGTACAAAACGGTTCTATCGACGGGACTCCATTGTCCAGCGCCATGCCTGCCGGCATCCGGGCCATTGCCTGCGAATGTCTGATGGCGTCCATTTTAGGGCTGGAATGTGCCTCCGGAAACGATACCTATTTTTCCAATTCGGAGATGCGCAGCCTTTCCAAGATGATGATCCAGCTTTTGCCGGGAACGGACTTTATCAATTCCGGCTACAGTGCCGTTCCCAACGTGGATAACAGCTTTACCGGATCCATCTTGGATTGTGACAATTATTCCGATGTCTATATGGCCCAGCGGGATTTCATGGTGGACGGCGGCATTCATCCGGCGGCGGACCAGCAAGTCATTAACGTACGAAGGAAGGCGGCCAGCGCCATGCAGGCGCTTTTTGCGGCCTTTCATTTTCCGGAGATTACCGACGAGGAGGTGGAGGCCGCCGTCTACGCTTATACCTCTGCGGATATGCCGAAACGTAATATAGGGGCGGATATTCAAGCGGCCAATCGAATTATGGAAACGGACTTTAATGGGTTTGACATTGTGCGGGCTTTGTATCACAATGGTTTTCAAGATACGGCAGAGAGCATTTTATCTCTGCTGAAACAGCGGATTGCAGGAGACTATCTGCAGACATCGGCTATTTTCGATGAAACGTTCCACGTTATCAGCGCCATTAACAATGGCAATGATTATGCAGGGCCGGGCAGCGGCTATCAGATCAGTGAAGCGCGCTGGGCGAAAATGCAGGAACATATGGAAAAACTCCGGCCGGATACTTATTTGGAAAAGAACCCTCAGGCAGAAGGCCTTACGATCACCGAAAAGGGGACTGCCGCACATGGAGCAGATGCTGATGAAGTGGTAATCGCCTTATCCCCATCCTTTGCAGAATCCCAGACCAAAACTATGACGGGAATCCCCCATCATGATATTCTAAAGGAAATGACAGCCGGTATTGAAGAAGAAGGTATGAAGTGGCGTTTTATCAAGGTGCATGATTCTCCGGATCTGGCCAAGATCGCCAGCCAGGGTTCCCGCCTGTCCGGGAGCGGTATTGCCATAGGAATTCAGTCCAAGGGTACAACCGTGATTCATCAGAAGGATCTGGTGCCTTTGGATAACCTGGAACTGTTTTCGCTGTCTCCGCTCTATACGAGGGAAACCTACCGCAGCATCGGCAAGAATGCGGCCAAATATGCAAAAGGAGAAAATCCAACGCCCCTTCCAGCCATGTGCGACATGAGCGCAAGACCATATATGATCAAAACCACCATTTTGCAGAATGCGGAGGCTGGCGTCGTTGAAAAGGATAAAGCGCCGACAGAGCTGAAAATCCGTATCGATTGAGGAGGAAAGACAGATGGAAAGTAGAAAAAAGAATCCCGCCTATCCACTGATGGAGCAATGCCCGGAATTGGTCAGGCCCATGAGCGGCAAGGCTATCCATGAAATTAATATGGAAAACGTGCTCAATGGGGAGCTGACGATGGAGGACGGCAGGATCAGCAAGGAGACGCTGCTGATGCAGGCGAAAATCGCAGAGGATGCCGGGTACCGGCAAGTAGGAAGAAATCTGACCAGAGCAGCTGAGCTGGTGGCCATTCCCGATACTCTGGTGCTGGAAGCTTACAATGCGCTTCGCCCTTATCGCGCGGAAAAACAGGAAATCCTGCAGTTTGCAAAGGAATTCGAAGAAGAATACGGTGCCGCCGATACTGCTGACTTTTTGCGGGAGGCGGCGCAGATCTTGGAGCAGAAGCACATGCTGAAAGGCGACCGGGACGAATAAACAAGGAGGGGGAACCTTATGAAACGATATGCTGCTGGAATTGATGTGGGCAATGCGACGACAGAGGCGGCGCTGGGCTGTGTGGATGAGAACGGACTACTACAGGCAGTGGTCAGCGGCATCTCGGGAACCACAGGCCTGAAAGGAACAAAAGAAAACAAAAGAGGCATCCTCCATGCGCTCAGCGATGCCTGCAGTAAACTGGGGATTTGTTTAAAAGACATTAACGCGTTATATCTAAATGAAGCAACTCCAGTCATCGGTGATTTTGCCATGGAAACCATCACCGAAACCATCATCACCGAATCGACCATGATCGGACACAACCCGGATACGCCGGGCGGATTAGGTCTGGGAGTGGGAATTTCCATTAGACTGGAGGAACTTCCGGGAGCTGACAGAACTAAGAATTATATCGTTCTTGTGGATGATGGCTTTTCCTTTGATGAGGCTGCGCTGCAGATGAATCAGGCGCTGGAGCAAGGCTGCAAAATCGTCGGTGCCATCGTACAAAAAGACGACGGCGTACTCATCGCAAACCGTGTGAAGAACATAATCCCGGTCATTGATGAAGTAAGGTTGATTGAAAACATACCGCTGGGCGCGCTATGCGCTGTAGAGGTGGCAGCAAAGGGTGCTACTGTGGAGCGGCTTTCCAACCCTTACGGCATTGCCGGTATCTTTTCCTTGTCGCCGGAGGAAACGGAGCATGTCATCTTTGTGGCGAAGGCTCTCATCGGCAGCCGTTCCGCTGTGGTTTTGAAAACTCCCAAAGGCCAGGTCGAGGAACGGATCATTCCTGCAGGAGAAATTATCTTTTGCGGAGAACATTATGAAAAATCCGTGGCAGTGGATGCCGGTGCTGAGGCAGTCATGGAAGCACAGGAAAAGGTCGGTGTTCTTTTGGATGTGAAGGGAAGCGCCGGAACCAATGTGGGCGGAATGCTTTCATCCATTAAGGCCACCATGGCGCAGATTACAGGCCAGCAGCAGGACACCATCCGGATCCAGGACATTCTGGCGGTGGACACGATGGCCTCTCAAAGCGTTGCCGGTGCTATGGCCGGAGAATACACGATGGAACATTCGGTTGCCATCGCAGCAATGGTGAAGACGCACAAGCTGAACATGGAGCAGCTGGCCTCGGAGGTGACTGAAGCAGCAGGCATCCTCGCATCCATCGGCGGCGTGGAAGGGGATATGGCGGCCAGGGGGGCCCTGACTACCCCCGGCACAGATACGCCGATCTGCATTGTGGACATAGGAGCCGGCTCCACCGACGCCTGCTATTTTGATAAAGATGGCTATAAACGGACCGTTCATTTGGCAGGTGCTGGGGATATGGTTTCAGCCATGATCTGCTCCGAGCTGGGACTGGATTCCATAGAAGAGGCGGAAAACATCAAAAAATACAGATTGGCCAAGGCAGAAAGCCTTTTTTATATCCGATATGAAGACGGCAGCGTGGAATTTTTCCAAAAGCCCCTGGAAAGCCGCCTCTTTGCCAGGGTAGCAATTGTTCGGGATGGGGAGCTGATTCCGCTGGAAACAAGACATTCCATGGAACGGATCCGCCAGGTCCGCAGAGAGGTGAAGCAAAAAGTGTTAGTGGAAAACGCTTTGCGAGCTTTGAAAAAAGTGTCCCCTACAGGCAGGCTCTACGGTCTTTCCCATGTGGTGCTGCTGGGAGGATCTTCGCTGGACTTTGAATTGGCAAATATGCTGACGGAAGCCCTGTCCCATTATGGCATCACAGCGGGCAAAGGAGACGTCCGCGGCTGTGAGGGGCCGCGCAACGCCGTAGCCACAGGGCTGCTCCTTTCCGCATTGGAGGAAGAACATGGATAGAGATTACAGAATCGGCATTTTTTATACCGAAGAAACACTGCGATGGCTTTCAGAGGCAATATCTGGTGGTATCGAAGAGGAAGGTTTGCTCTTTTCCCTGCAAGGCTTGTCCGATTGGGATGAAAATGCGGGTCCGGAGCAGTTTGTGAATCAGGTATACGAGGCATGCTGCCGCGCCCCGCTGGAGATTGCCATCGGCGTCTGCCGGGATGAAATTTTTCTGTGCCATAAAAAGCTGGAGAAGACGGAACGGCTGTTTTCCATGAAAACGGCGGACATGGACGCTGAAAAGGCAAAACGCTTTGGACAGAATGCGGCCAGACTGATCATTTGCAGGCCGCTTTTGGAGATAGGGATATAGAGGATATCGTTTACCCAACTTCGATTAGTGAAAGTAGTATAACACTGTGAGGGTTGAGCTTATAATTTAAGGTTACTGTAGTTTCCTGCGTATCAATGAGTTGAAAGTTGACAGTCGGCGCTGTGGCCTGATTAATACTGTCGAGAACTTCTTTAGGCTGATTTGCCGGAAATTTTAGAGCCGATCGGTGTTGAAACAGGCAATGTGCACTATCTAAGTAATGCTCGATTACAATGTACGACTTTTGTAGATCCGATAGCACCAGATGCATTGTCAGCGGCTGTTTTTTGGGATTTGTTGAAATTTCGCTGTTGGGATCATATAGCAGAATATAGCATGAGGAACCCTCTCTTGTGGCGACCAACCCCGGCTGTTGTACAATTTGTTCGTTTCCAAGGCTTGACATCATTTGCCAAACATAATAGATCGGCCGCTTTTCAAACTGATCGGTTAATAGGCAGCTGCTGGGGTAAGGCTCGGTTGTGCCATCCCCAGACTCAGGCCCGGACTGGTATAATTCACGATACTGAGAGACGATACCCAATCGATTCATCAAGCAGTTTTGGATGATATAGGATGTCAGCAGCATGGAATTATGTGAGTAATAGACAGGAGTTGTCTCAGATTCCGCCACAATAAAAATTGTATTGGGGAGGAGCTGCTTGATCGAATCCAGCTTTCTAATAAAAGAATCTTGAATCTCTTCATTATGTGGATATTTTGAAGAACTGCTCTCAACTTCTACTTGCCACTGATTGACAAAATCCATCCTGTGTCGGCTTTTCATATATTGAAAAAACAGCTGGAATGCATGATAAAAGGATTCGAATTGATGATCCCGGGGAACGGAGATACAAATTATCAGGTCAACAGAAATCTTTGCCAGTGAATCCAAAAGACCATTCAACTGTTCTGGATGAAAATCCTCTATGGTTTTGGATGTAAATATGTTTTTTATTCTTACGGCCTGATAGTTCAGGTCTTTTTTTGTTTCCTCAATAAGCTCCGCAGTGAGAAAAATGGCGCAGCTGTAAGGGTTGGAAATATTGATGGTATGCTCCCATTTATGGGAAAAAGGCACAGCAGGCGCAGCCATACGCAACTTAAAATTGAAGAACGTATCGGAAAGAGAAAAAGCGGTTTCACGGTACATATATGGATGAATGACAGCTTTTGCCGGTTCTGTCTGAATGTAAGAAAGATCTAGCTCCGTCCAGACCTCGGGAACCCCGTTCAAATAAGTTTTTCGGTACGCAGAAGGAGTCATTCCAAACCACTTAAAAAAATGCTTTTCATAATATCGCCTTGCGGAAAAACCGCATTCAAAAGCAATCTGTTCAATGGATAAATCGCTGGACAACAAAAGAACTTCTGATTGTTCCACTCGAGTAAGGCTGAGAAAATCGGTCATCGAAAGCCCGATTCCATTTTTAATCAAATGGGAGACATAATATTTACTCAAATGCAGATAGTTGGCCAAATCTTCCAGTCGAATTTTGTTTTTAGCGTTAACATAAAGATATTCCTGTATTTCACAGATTCTTTGAAGCTGATAATCGTTATTTTCCAACAGGGTATTGTTGTGATAACCCTGCTGTTTTACATAAAAGGATTGGAAGTTATTGATTAAATAAGTAATTATAGAGAGTACTTGTTCGTGGATTTTGTGTGCGGACGGTTCTTTTTTGCAAATTAGGACAGCCAAATGAAGCAGCATCTGCTGCAGGGCCAAAAGCTTGGGGTTATCTTTTTTTTCGGAAGCAAACGAATTGCATACAAATAGATGAAAATTCAGCTTTGGAAAAATATGCAGGTATAAATAGGGATTGAAATGAAAGATCAAAATCAAATTATCATCGCTTCCATTGGAAAACTTGTGCAGTTCTTTCACGTTAACGATAAAAATATCGCCAGCCGTCAGATGATAATGAAATGCAGTACATTTCAGATCAATCGAACCTTTCAGCACAAAAATAATTTCGTATACATCGTGCATACTGACCGAACAGGAATGAATCTGGTATAAACGGAATGAAAAACTGGAGTCCTCCAGTTCATTGATTTTTTCCAATAACAAAATAAACCCTCCCTGGATCGCAACATCATCAAAAGTTCTTTTTTGTAAATATACAGTCTTTTATCAATCAAGTCAAGATGTAAAAGTGATGAAGCCTATAATGATAAAGATATAATAGGACTTACACGGCAAAATAGATATCCGCATGATCCTTTTAAAGAATATGAAATAACAACATTGTAAGCAACGGAGTTGTTGAATCAAAATTTTCAGAATTATATATTAATTACAGGACAAGAGATGAGCTCATCGTTTCGTTCGTAAATGCAAGATTATTTTCGAAAGAAGATAACTTTAAATCCGTTATTTATGGTTGTTTAAGGAAAGGAGTCTTTAAATGGATGGAGGACTTATCACTTTACTGCCGGCGGTGATCGTAATCGTATTTGCGATCGTGACGAGAAAGACCTTTGAATCGCTTTTGCTTGGTGCCTTTGTATGCTGTATGATTGCAGCAGGAAAGGGTTGCATAACCGCGTTCATAGATTTGATCTGCAAAGCAATTTCTGACATTGATGTGATGTGGATTGTGTTGGTGTCTGTGTTATTCGGCAGCTTAATCCGGCTGCTGAGAGAATCCAGGGCAACTTGGGCTTTTGCGAATATAGCAAAACGGTATGCAACAACTGGAAAGAAGTCACTGTTAATTACGTGGGTTATGGGAATTGTTCTTTTCATTGATGACTATCTAAGCATTATGACGACTGCCAACACAATGATGGAAACTTGTGACCGGAAAAAGATCCCGAGAGAAATGTTGGCTTATGTGTTAGACAGCACATCGGCACCAGTATGTGTGATCATTCCTATTTCGGCATGGGTCGTATATTTTTCCGGCATCTTTGAAGCTCAGCCGGAGACGGATTATCTAGGTCAGGGAATGGCAGCTTACTATAGCGCAATGCCGTGGATGTTTTATGCTTGGATTTGTGTTTTGATTGTACCCTTGGTCATTTTAGGGATTATTCCGCGATTGGGACCGATGAAGAAAGCTTGGAAAAGAGCGGAAGAAGAGAACAAACCTTATTCGGATTACAGTAAAAAATTCAACCAGGAACTTAGTGAAGTTGATACGGAAGGAAAAATCAAAGTTTGGCATTTTCTGCTGCCAATCCTCACGGTTGTTGTGATCACGCTATTAATTGAAGATATTTTGTACGGAGTAATCGGCGGAATCGTAATGTGCGGAATCTTATTTCTTCCATTTCGGATCCTATCGTTTGATCACTTCTCCGACAGCGTGATCGGCGGAATGCAAGATATGATCTGGATGGCAGTGCTGATCGTGTCAGGCGCCACATTAAGATATGGAGTCAACGAGATTAATATGCCTCAATTTGTAATTGATGCAGTGTCGCCCTACATGAGCGCAGCGCTGCTGCCGGTAATCGTATTTCTAACCGTTGCAGTGCTAGCCTTTGTGACCAGCGGCATATGGGCATTGCCGGCGGTTATCACGCCTATCGTACTGCCTCTTGCAGCCGCTGTAGGAACTAGTATTCCGATGACCATGGGCGCGATCATTTCTGGTGCGGTATTTGGCGCACACGCATGCTTTTATGCGGACGTGACCGTACTCACATCGGGAGCGGCAAAAATAGATAATATGGAGCATTGCTTGACACAGCTTCCCTATTGTCTGCTGGGAGGAACAATCGCAGCAATCGGATTTTTAGCAGCAGGGCTGGCATTGGCATAAAAATTAAAGTATAGAAAGGAACAACAAAATGAATATTTTATTACTGGGAGCAGGAGGTCAAGGAGGACCTTGCGCCTCCATCATGGCTAGAGACAAGGATATCGAGAAAGTCGTCATCGCAGATACCAATCTTGATTTCGCACGGAAGGTAGTGGACAAGATCAACAATCCGAAAGTGGAACTGATTCGGCTTGACTGTACCGATATTGACGCTGTTGTGAAAGCATGCGAAGGCATGGACTGCATGATCGATCTGACACCCGTATGGCTGGGGCCGACAGTGATCGAAGCGGCGCTGAAAGCGAATGTCGACTACGTGAGTACCTCCTTTGACGCTCCTTATCTGGACCAGATTGCCAAGGGAGAGGAACGCTATCTGGACAAAGAACTGAAAGAGGCGGGCGTGAAGGTGCTGCTGGGATGCGGACTGGCCCCGGGGTTCGTCAATGTGGTTGTAAGAAAATACTGTGATAAGCTGGATACAGTTAAAAGCGTCAAGTATCGATTGGGAAAACAAAAATTGAATCTGGGCGAATTCGGGGAAGTGACCGACCCATGGAATCCGGGCTGGTCGCCGAAGCAGGCGCTGATTGATTTTTCCAATCCGTGTTATGTGTTTCGAAATGGAAAATTTGAGACTTTGCCGCCGTTTACAGAAATCGAAGACTTTCCATTTCCAGCAAAAAATCAGCTGGTATCCCACCATACGCATGAAGAGGTTGTAAGCACACCGGTGGTAATTGGAAAAGGAATTGAATACTGCGATTTCAAATATTACGTGGCCAGACAGGCGGCAACCTTTGTCTCTATGGGATTGGCGTCTCAGGATGAAGTGGAATTCGGAGGAGGAAGCTTCAAGCCCATTGATTTCATCGTCAGCTTTGTGCCGAAACCGGGAAATGCGTTTTTGGACGAAGACGCGGATTATCTGGAGGAGCATGACGGGGATGTGGCGATCCCCAGCGTTCTGATTATCGAAGGAACCAAAGATGGAAAACAGGTACAGTATAAAATTCATTGCCCTAAGTTGATCGGCCATCCGAAGGCGTTAAACGAGATTTTCGGAACCAGCTACATCAGTATCGCGCTGCCGGCTGTCATCGGGGCGAAGATGCTGGTAGAGGGAGGAAACGGTCTTCATCCTGGAGTCAATCTGCCAGAAGAACTGGATCCGGACCGATTCTTCGAACACTTTTTCGGAACAGGAATTCCTTATCAATGGGAAGAACTCTAAGTACAAGAGGGTGACTTATGGGCAGAGTGGGGGGCTTTCCTTACCTTGCCCATAACGATTAAAGAAGGAGAAAACAATTATGGAGAAATTTTCATTAAAGGGAAAAGCTGCGGTGGTGACGGGAGCTGGATCCGGACTAGGGTATGCTACGGCCAGGCGCTTTAAAGCAGCAAGAGCTAAGGTAGTAATGGCCGATATTAACAGTAAAACTGCCGAGCTGGCGAAAGAACTGGGATCCTACTTTATTAAAACGGATGTCAGTTGTGAGGCAGACGTGGAAAATTTAATGAAATCAGCATCAGAAAAATTAGGTGGTTTGGATATCGTTGTAAATAATGCCGGGATTATCTGTCCTGAGGAGCTGTTGGAAAATGCCGATAAAAATACTTATCAGACACTTTTTAACGTCAATGTTATGGGTGTAGTATACGGTATCAAATACGGTCAGAAGTACATGAGAGATGGCGGTACTATCCTAAATACTGCCTCTAATTCTGCCAACGGCGATTATGCGGGCTACGGACCTTATATTATGAGCAAAATTTCCGTGGTGGGCCTTACTAAGGCAGCGGCGATTGAACTGGCACCGAGAAACATCAGAGTCAACTGCATCTGTCCCAATACTATTGATACACCGATGGCGTATGTGGATGGATGTGAAACCGAACTGCAGGTGATGGGAATTCAGACTCCTTTGGCAAGGATGTGCAAAGCGGATGAAGCGGCGGCCTTATATCACTTTCTAGCAGCAGATGACTGTAAATACATAACTGGGGAAGATATTTATATTGACGGAGGCTTGAAAGCAGGTCCGGCAAACCAAATGATCGACGCGATTCTGACCAGTCTGAAAAAATAGCACCTATAATCAATAGAAAGCATTGAGAAAGGGAAAACGAATGAAAGATTTTGTATTCAGAATGCCGACGAGGGTTCGTTTTGGAATCGGTATAACCAAAACATTGGGCAAAATTTTAAAAGAGGAATTGAGATATAGCAATATTTTTATCGCTTCGGATCCGGGAATTGTTCAGGCAGGCCTGATTGATCGGATAGAGGAGGCATTGAAAGCAGAAGGAATTCGTTTTTGTCTGTATGATCAACTGGTACCTGATCCAACCATAGAAGTTGTCGATGAAGCAGCCGATGTTTTGCGAAAAAGCGGAGCCGAGGCGGTATTAGCGGTGGGTGGCGGGAGTGTAATCGATACGGCTAAGGCTATGTGTATGTTACAGACTCACGAGGGTTCGATCCGCGACTATCTATTTGGAGGCAGCAAATCGGTATCCCATGCGATTATGCCTCTGATCTGCATACCAACGACCGCAGGAACAGGAAGCGAAATGACTGCTGCGTCGGTAATTACCGATCAGCAGACGAAAACGAAAGTATCCGTAACCCATGAAAATTTGATTCCCAGACTCGCTGTCATCGACCCGCAGCTGCAGGCAGGGATGCCGCCGTTAATTACAGCAACGACCGGCATGGACGCTCTTACCCACGCCATAGAATCTTATGTTTCTTTGAATGCGGGGCCGATCAGCGATGCAATGGGGTTAGCGGCGGTTAAACAGATTTCACAAAATTTGAGAACGGCGGCAGCAGACGGCAGTAATCTCCAGGCCAGGGCCAATATGGCCGTTGCAAGTACAATGGCCGGTGCAGCTTTTATGAACGGCGGACTTGGGGTAGTTCACGGCATAGCCCAGGCGATTGGGGCCGCGGCTCATGTGCCTCACGGTACGGCAAACGCTTTGCTGCTTCCTTATTGTATGAGGAGAAATGTTGTCGGCAATCTGAAAAAGTTCAAGGATATAGCAGATGCCATGGGCGAAAATACTGAGGGGCTTACGGTTAGAGCGGCGGCCGACCGTGCTGTTTCGGCTGTTTTTCAACTTGATCAGGATCTGAAAGTGCCTATGCATTTAAAGCAAGTCGGCGTTACCCATGAAATGTTTCCGAAAATAATTAAGGCTACGATGGAATACCGGATGTTGACAACTAATCCATGTCAATTATCTTCAGATGACGTATTGAGTATTTTGCAAAGCGCATATTAAGGAGAGAAAAACCAAAACTCTGACAAGGCAGCCGCTAGCTATAAGCCGGGTATCCTATTGCGTCTTTTTCTTTGGTAAAGTAAATATTCATTACAAAAATAAACGGATATTTCTCAGGGTTGTACATTGGAATAAACTCAGCTATGGCATAAATATTGCACAGTTCTAAAGTAAAATAAAAACTGAAGGAGGCAAAAAATGTATTCAACGACAAAATCGAAAGAACTGTTTGAATCGGGCCAGAAAAGTTTAGTGCGAGGTTTATGCAGCGATATTCACAAAGGAGCCTGGCAGGAATACCCTGTGTATATGTCATATGGAAAAGGGTCTAAATGTTATGATGTTGACGGTAATTCGTATATTGACTATTTGCTGGCATTTGGACCTATGATTTTGGGCTATGCTCCAGAGGCGGTATCGAAAGCTGTAAAAGAACAAATCGACAAAGCATCGCTCTTGGCCGCGCCTACGGAAGATATGGTTGCGCTGTGCAACAAGCTTTGCGAAATCATTCCATCTGCAGAAAAGGTAAGTGTACTGCTCAATTCCGGATCTGAGGCAGACGTACACGCAGTGCGCCTGGCCCGGGCATACACGGGCAAGACAAGGATTGTAAAGTTTGAGGGCCATTACCATGGCTGGATGGACGAATTGAAAGTAAGCAATGAAGCTCTAAAGGAATCGTTGTTAGGGCCCAGAAACAATCCATGGAAACTGAGACATGCCAACGGTCAGGTGGAACCGATCCATGTGATTACAGCGCCATACAATGATTTGAACTATCTGGAAACACTGTTTAAGCGGCGTAGCAACGAAATTGCCGGTGTCATATTAGAACCGATCATGTGCAATGCAGAACCCGTTTTTCCTCGAAAAGGGTTCTTGGAAGGACTAAGAGAGCTGACTTTAAAGTATGATATCGCTTTGATTTTTGATGAAGTCATTACAGGCTTCCGCACAGCCCTTGGCGGAGCACAGGAGTATTTTGGCGTAACCCCTGATATTTCCACCTTTGCGAAGGCCATTGCAGGAGGCTATCCGCTTTCAGCAGTCGTAGGCAGAGAAGAGGTGGTATCGGCAGGAAATTTAAGCGCCGGAACTTTTAATGGCAATTCACTTTGTGTAGCAGCAGCCCTTGCTACCATTGGCGAGTTAGAAAAGCCTGGAGTATACGAGGAACTGGAACGAAAATCGCAAAGCATGGCTGATGGGCTTATAAAGCTTGGAAAGAAGCATGGTCTGCAAATTACCTCACAAGCAGCAGGAGGCATTTGGAGTATGGTATTTGGTACAGAAGAAGCGCTGGTCGATTACAGAGACCATTTCGGCAAAGTCGATAAAGCGATGTACCAAAGGGTTGCAGAAGCCTGCATGGAAAGAGGCGTCAGACTTAATCCGTGGCGAGGCAGATTGTATATGTCGACAGCGCATACGGATAAAGACATTCGGTGCACTTTGGACGTTCTGGATGATATTTTTTCCCAACTATAAGTTCGGAAGGCGATATCTCTTATACTATAAAAAAGAAGGGGCGGATACGGATTGTATCTGGCCCCTTCTTTTTATAATACAGGAAATATCGGTTGCGTAGCATTTCCTGTATTTCAAAAAAGTTCACCTTGTGAAAGTGAGCGCGAAGCGCGAATAACGTTTCTGAAGGAAACTTTTTTAAATGCTGCTGCCGATTTGTTCGATTTTCTTTAGCGGAAATCATTAAGGCATTAGGTATCATGTCTGCAAAAAAGGACGATATGTTTATCGTTGATACCTATTTAGATGATGGAATACCCGGTTACTGCATGGATTATGCATCCTTTATAGGCTACGCTTTATTGGAAAAGTATATTGTAACAGAGCTGTGCGGAGCAAGATACGTTGCAAGCTTTGGCCAGCTTTGGAGCGATTCAAAAATGAAGATGGGGGCCTTGCTCGCATTGTCAGACCTTTTGAAAACAGAAGATCAGCCAGGCGTTGGATATTTGTACGGGAATTCCATCGATCACTGGAAAGAACATATTGCTGGAAACTATGGAATCACTGCCTCAGAATATCTCATGCAGATATTGGTAGAACGAAAATATAAGACCGGCGCGGCGATACAGACAATACCAATTACAGAACAAATCGCTGTCCCTACTGTTGAAGTGGTCGAAGACATTCTGGCAGTATGCAACAGACTTGAAGAGCGTGCCCATGAATGGGACTGCCTGATGGATTTTACAGAGATTGAAAAGTATCGGGATAATTTTAAACGGTATGGAACTCAGTTTTTTAACAACATTCTTGAGGGTTTTTCTGCGGCCGGTATTGACATTAAGGACCCGCTGCAAATCATTTGGACTTTACGGAAAATGGATCCTTTGCGATTTGAATTGATGTTCCACCCAAGTACGTTTGATCAAACTTCCAATGAATTCGAACCCTTTTATCCATCGTCCATCGTGAAACAGAGCTTAGACATAAGAGACGCCGTAATCAAGCAATTGTGTGAATGTGGAGACGGACATTGTCTTGCAGGAAAAAAGGCGGTGGTCGTTTCAGCAGACTCACATAGATATGGTGCTTTTGTTGTAGATAATGTGATTCGCGCAGTGGGGGGGAGAGGTGATTAACGGAGGAGTCAGCGTTGATGCAGCCATTGCACTGGATATTGCCGAAGAAGAGGATGCGGAGATCATTTGTATCAGCGTTCATAACGGCCAGTGCCTGGATTACGCAAGGCAGATTTTAGAATTGGAAAAGGAGCGGAATAAAAAACATAAAATTTTTATGGGCGGAAAGTTAAATGCGATTCTGCAAGGGGACGCAGCTCCAACGGATGCGACGGCTAAATTAAAAGAGATGGGCATTTATGCCAATGAGGATTTGTTTGAGACGATCCAAACAATGAAATAAGAGTGCGTATTTCGATGTTGTGCTAAATTCTGGTAATTTTGGAGCCGTATCGATTATCGTTTTTTGATATGGTAAAATTTTGACATAAAGCTTTTAGGAGGTCTATATGGAATTCATTTTCAATGACGATTACAATAAAAGAGTCAAGCGTGAATGGCAAAATTTTATGAACGACCAGCCGGTAAATAAAGAAAATATCCGACCTGAAATACTTGATTCGTGGAGACGATGCAAAAAAGCCGGCGTTAACTGGAAGCAAATTGTACCGAAAGTCATTGGGCCGGAAGAGCTGAAAAGAAGATTAGTTGAAAATGAATTGATGTGCCAGGTGGCCCTGCCTTTTATGGAGAAAATATACAATACAATAAAAGGGTCAGAAAGCATGGTTACGCTGGCTGATAAAGACGGAGTATTCTTGAAAGTCATACAGGATGAATCCCTAGATGAATTCGTTAAGTCCAACCAAAATGTTGAAGGTGCTGTTCAAAAGGAAGAAATCGTTGGAACGACCGAAATAACCCTTTGTTTAAAGACAAAAGAGGCGATCTGGTGCTGGGGAGAAGAAAACTATTCCGAGGCAGGGAAGGGATGGGCGTGTGTAGCAGTGCCGATTTTCAATGAAGATGCCTGCCTTGTTGGAATTATCAGTGTTTCAAACAAGGTGCAAAAAGCTCATAGACATACGGCGGGAATGGTAACGGCTTCGGCAAAAGCGATCGAAAACGAAATGCAGCTCCACAGAGCTTACAACAGTTTGAAAATTACAACCAACCAGCTTGCAGCAACGATCGAAACAACGCCGCAGGGCGTGATTGTAGTGGATAGTACCGGATGTATCAATAATATTAATTCTCATGCAAAACGGCTCTTGTGTTTAGAAAAACAAAGCATTATCGGACAGAAAGTGGGAGATGTATTAGTCGATAAAAACAATAGCTTTTTACATTTCCCACTGAGGAGCATGTCGGAACAGGAGGCGGTCTTTAAAGTCAAGCAAAGAGAAAAACGCTTCTATATTGAAACGAAAACCTTTTCAACGGAACAAAACCATGAGCCCAACTGGATGCTGGTCACGTTAAAGGAGACCGAACCAGTTAGAAAAATCGCGAAAAAGTTGGCTTCCTCTTATTCCCATTATACCTTTGATGATATCATCGGCAAGTCGCGGGCGATTGGAAAAGCGAAGGCATTAGCGGAAATTGCAGCTAACAGCACCTCTACGCTCCTTATTTTGGGCGAAAGCGGAACCGGAAAGGAACTATTTGCTCAGGCGATACACAGCGCAAGCACCCGCAGAGACGAGCTGTTTGTATCGTTAAACTGCGCAGCCCTTCCCGCCGGCCTGATTGAAAGCGAGCTGTTTGGCTATGAAGGAGGAGCGTTTACCGGCGCAAGGAAGGAGGGGCATGTTGGAAAGTTTGAGCTTGCCCACAATGGTACGATTTTTCTGGATGAAATCGGAGATATGCCCCTTTCCGTACAGGCAAGCGTTTTAAGGACGATTCAAACAAGAGAAGTAACAAGGATCGGCGGAAATCAAATCAACCAAATCAATGTCAGGATTATCTGTGCCACGCATAAGGATCTTGTGAAAGGTGTTGAAGAAAAACGTATCAGAGAAGACTTTTTTTATAGGATCAATGTTCTGCAGATAAGAATTCCTCCTTTGCGAGAACGAAAAGAGGATATCCCTTTGCTGGTTGATTTTTTTCTTAGGCAATATAAAAGGAGATTGGACAAAGAGGATCTGACAATTGATGAATCTGCTTATACTCTGTTGAAAGCATATCACTGGCCGGGAAACGTCCGGGAATTGGAAAATGTAATGGAACGGATCGTCAATTTCAGCGACAGCAAAGTGATTACCAAAGAAGATGTTAAACAGCATATCTTGATCGTTCCCCATGCGCAGAGCCCTAAATCTCATTATGCTGAGGATAATGACAGCAGCTTTGATATGGATAGAGAACCACTTGAAGCAGAAGCCGATTCCAATCAAACGAAATTGCAGCTTGCGGAAAAAGAAATAATTGTCAACAGCCTCAAAGCAAATCATGGCAACATAGCAAAAGCTTCCGAAGAACTGGGAATTGGAAAAAGAACAATGTATAGGAAATGCGAGCAATATGGTATTGATTACAGAATGATGCGAAGGTAGCATCGTTATAATGAGGGTAAGGCGTGGAAAAAATGAAATTCGATGAAAAAAGGGAATTTGACATTATTTTTATAGGCAGGATTACGATTGATTTTAATCCGGCATATGCAAATGACATAAAAGAAGAGTTCAAGCCCTTAAAAAATGTACACTATTTTGAAAAATTTGTTGGAGGATCACCTGCAAACACTGCCATCGGAGTTACAAAGCATGGGTTGAAAGCAGGATTCATAAGCAAGGTTTCCGACGATCAATTTGGTGATTTTGTAATTGATTACTTTAATGAAAATCATGTGGATACTACTCATATTACAAGATGCACGGCAGGAGAAAAACTGGGGCTGACTTTTACAGAAATGCTGTCATCTGATGAGAGCCGTATTTTAATGTATCGAAACTGTGCAGCTGATCTGCAGCTTGGTGTCGAAGATATCAGTGAAGCGTATATCAAAAGTGCAAAGGCGCTTTTCGTTTCTGGGACAGCTTTGGCAGAAAGTCCGTCAAGAGAAGCGGTGTTAAAAGCAGTTCTGTTTGCCAAGAAGGTTCAAACGACGATTATTTTCGATATTGATTACAGAAGTTATAATTGGAAAAATGATGATGAAACCTCAATCTACTATTCGATGGTAGCAAAAGAGGCAGATATTATTATCGGTTCCAGAGAAGAATTTGATCTTACTGAAAAACTGATCTGCGGTAAGAAAAACGATCTGCAAAGTGCGGCATACTGGCAGGCGCATAACGCAAAAATATTGGTAATAAAGCATGGGCGGCAAGGTTCTTCCGCTTATGTACGTGGCGGAGAACACTACAAGATAAAGCCGTTTCCTGTAAATGCAAGAAAAAGCTTTGGCGGGGGCGATGGATATAACGCGGGATTTTTGTATGGATTATTCCAGGGCTGGAATATGATGGATTGTCTGGAGTTTGGAAGCGCAGAGGCCTCTATGATGGTGAGAAGCAATAATTGTTCTGACGATCTGCCTGATTATGAAGGCGTAAAAAACTTTATAAAACAGGAGAAAGCGTTATATGGAGAAATGGTTGTCCGGGCATAGACGAAGGAGTTTTTTATGACATTGGTTCGTATGGATGAATTATTGAAGAGAGCCGCCGCAAAGCATATCGGCTGTGGCGCTTTTAATGTGGGAAATATGGAAATGGTAATGGGAGCTGTTAAGGCTGCGGAAGAAATGAAATGCCCAATCATTCTGCAAATTGCAGAACGGAGATTAAAACATTCCCCGTTAGAACTGATGGGTCCAATGATGGTTCAGGCGGCTATAGAATCTTCCGCAGATATTGCAGTGCATTTTGACCATGGAATCAGTATTTCCAACATAAGAAAGGCTCTGGAGCTGGGATTTACATCGGTTATGTTCGATGGTTCCGGCTTGCCCCTTGCAGAAAACATTGAGAAGACGAAAGCGATATCCTTAATCGCAGCCGAATTTGGCGCGTGTCTGGAAGGCGAACTGGGTGTTGTTGGCGGAAATGAAGGGGAAGATGTAATGATAAAAACAGAATATACGAACCCAGCCGATGCGCTTGAATATAGCAGGGCAGCAGGGATTGACGCGCTTGCGGTAGCCATTGGAAATGCACATGGCCATTATATCTGCGAACCAGAATTGAAATTTGATGTGTTAAGGGAGATCGATGAGATCGTTGATGTTCCATTGGTGCTGCATGGGGGCAGCGGCATGAATGCACAACAGTTTCAGGAAGCGATACAAAACGGGATTCGGAAAGTGAACATCGCTACAGCCAGTTTTCAGGAACTGACCCGGAACGTTTCTTCTTATGTAAAAAGTAATAGCGCGCCAACCTATTTCGGCCTAAACGAAGCCATGGTGGAAGGGGTTTATCATAATGTGAAGAGGCATATTGAGATATTTAATATGTAATTATAGATGTCGGGCAGCCGCATGGCGCAAATCGCTTTTCATGTGCCGTCCTTTAGTCTTCTAGATATTAAACAAAAAAATGTATAATGCAAATATTGAAATTAACTAATATAAATAAGTGATTTAGGGAAAATGGTGAAATGAAATTTGATAAACAAGACAGAGTTAAAAGAGAGCCATTTATCCTCTTCACACTCATTTATTTTTGCCTTGCTTTTTATCACCTCTCCCCTATACTAAAACTGTCAGAGAAACCGAATTTGTACTGGTTCTCTCAGTTTTATGATATCCTCCTCTGTCAGAGTTCGTTTGTAGATTGAATCTAATAGCAGGGAGGATCTTTCTTTGAGCCCACACCGGAACCGTTTGATGATCGCCGTGCTATGTTCATAAAGCAGCATCAGGATATCGACCACACCGTCAGATTTTTTACACCGTCCCCTTGCTCAGATATAGGCTCGTCAAAAACTGAAACGTTTTTCTCCCTCCTTTTTAGTCTTAGTCTTCCAAACGCACCAGGTTAACGTCTCGATGATTGCCGTTGAATCTATTGATCTACCGCACTTCCTTCTCATCCAGTTCTTTCGGATGCAGTCGCTCCATATAATTGTTCAACATGTTATGGCGTGGGAGCTCATCCATCATCCTGATTCCTGCTATTTTGCATAGGATTTGGGTCCCTTCCCGCATAATTCCATTTCTGCTCCATTTCCCGCATAGAGCGAAGGCTGACCAGTTTATGATGATCCTGGTTGCTAGCATCAGTTACGAAGGATAGACGCTCTGGCCTTTGCGAGGGTCTTGGACATTCTGCAGCCAGTTTTGGAATTTCGGAAAAAATTGGTGCTGAACTTTTAGCAACTCGAAGAAAAAGTTTGTTTCTCGAATCGTCTCCCTTTTTTCTTTTCGTGTGACTCTTGTAGGCTTGTTTCTTAAAATCCTCCTGATTGGCTTTGTTTCAAGCGTTGTGTGTGTTTAATTATACTATATTTAGATTTTTATGCTATTAATGCCTTTCTTTTATCTCGAAGATTTTTTGTTCGTCAGTGCTGAAATAACAGTTGTATATATTTACAAATATAGAAATATTTGATATAGTATTATTAAATTTTTTATACTAACGTGATAATGGTGATACAAATGAAATCCATCGATGAATTAGTTGGACCTATAGAGCTAATATTAGGAGCAATACAAACGATTCTCCTAATACTTTCTTTTGTTCTTGAAATTGAAACATTTTCTAAATTTGCTCTTATTATATCTTTATTCATTTTATTAGGGGCTACATATATTATTTACTTGTGGATCAACTGCAATCGTAGAAATATTGCCCTAAGTGAGATAGTTAGCAACTTTAAAAAATCTTATCTTGGACTTTACAAATACCTGATTGATAATGCACCACGAAAAAGTTACAATCCTGTTGACATGAAGGAAGTGAGTATTCAATATGTTTTAAAGGAGAGTGAAAATCCAGAAAAAATTGATATGAATATAAGATATATTTTTGAAGGAAGGAATATATCAAAGAAGGAGTTGGGACAATTGTTTTTAGTTACTGCTTTAGACAATCAAAAACAGGAAGAAAAAATTATGCTTAAAGCTTTTGATATTCGAAGAGGTATAAAGCAAGAAGTCATTCCCGAAAGATTGGAGGAAGATGATAGTCACTATAAATGGAAACTCCCATTTATCAATTCAAAACTTCATCGAAACGAGGCGTTTAAATATGAGGTGCTAATTGAATGGAATTCTTGTTTAACAAGTGCCGATTGGGGATTTATAATCATTGACCCACTTAACTATGCTAAAAGGTGTAATCAAATAAAATACGAAATTATAAATAAAGTTTCAAATTATGAGATGAAGCAAATAGAATTCAAAAAAATAGATAGAAAGAGTTTTAAATCAGAAGATTGGACTACTCTTCGTCCTGAGAATGATAGTCACTTTAGAGATAATATTTATAGTAAAAGTTGCAATATTTATATTATAAATATACAACCTTGATTTATTAATAATAATGAATTTCACATAAAACCATTAGGAATATAGTGTAATTATCAATTCATTATACATAAAAAACGATTAACTAAAAATAGGTGTAGTAAGATGAAAATAGTGGATTTCAATGAAGATAGCATAGAGTATAAAAAAATAAATATGAATGAAACAGTATTTCTAATAGGTGCAGGCGTTTCAATGGACACTCCTACCTGCCTACCATCAGGAAAAGAACTGACAAACTACTATTTGGATTTAAGTATAGGTAGAAAGCCTGCGGATAATTTAAGGGAAATTTGGTCCGAAATTAATGATATTATTCATGACAATAGTAAATTTGAATTCCCTCTTATGCGGCTAGAATTTATTATTGGTCAAATTAATAAAGTTGACAAAGAATTTAATAGGGTTTCCCTAATTAACGGCATAAATCAGTTTTCAAAAGCCAAAGCCAACAATAACCATAAATTAATCGCTAAAATAGTTGAAAAGGGTGGCACAGTTATTACCCCTAACTTTGATAACTGTATTGAAAAGGAAATTGGTGGAAACTTCACTGTAAATGATCATATTGGGGTGCCAGTAATGACGAAAGATAGCTTTGATATTTATTACTTTCATGGCATTGCAGAAGATCTTAATAACCTTAAAGATAGTTTAGGTGCTACAATCGATAAAATAAAAGAAGGCCTTCCGAAGCAGTTCAAGCATTTACTAATAAATTGGTTTGAAAAGGGATACTCTATTATAATGTTAGGGTATAGTGCAAGTGATTTTTTTGATGTGATTCCTTTCTTTGAATCTTTCCCTAACAATTATTTTAAGGGTACAGCAATATTCTTTCAACATGGAACTTCAATGAGCGATCATGATTTATACCGTATAAAAAAATGTTTATCTCCGTTTCAAACTCAAATAATAATGAAGGGAAATACATTGGAACTTCTTGAACAGTTAGTAGCAGAAAAGATAGCTAGAGATAATGAGGAAATTGAGAGGGACTGGTGGAAACTTAAGTTCGATGAAATAATTAATACCTATAGTAATGAGGAATTAACAATTGTGAGAACTACAAATGCAATTCGACTTAGTGATCAAGTAGATATCTCCCTAGAGAAAATCATTGAAAATAAGGAAAAGAGAATAAACACTTGTATTGAAATGTTGTTAAAAAGAAAAGATTTATTTGTTTTTTTTAGTCAACTGCCAGATAAAGAAACTTCTATTATACCAGCTATACAGCGGTTACATAGTTCCAAGTATTTAAAATTCTTAGAACACAATTATCCGGAATATTTACAAAACTACAATAAATTAAATAAAATTATTAAGCAGATATACAAGAATTGGAATTCCCCAAGGGAATGTGCAAAGAAACAACCCTTTAATAGTTTATGCAAAAAAATTGAAAACGAACCATGTGCGGTACAAACATATAATAGCAAAACAATTTATTCAGTTCTAATTCAAGTCAATCTTTTATACCATGATTGGAAAGACAATCAGCTAGATAAAAACAACGCTTTCCGGCTTTTAAATTGTCTTAATAAAATGCTAGAACTTCCTTACAATTTACATCTGTACATTTCTTATTGTATAGAGTTATTGATAGCACAAGATACGTTAACAGCTATCTTAACCCCCGAAAAAAATAATCTTAATATAGAGAATCAAATGTTAGAAATCTCTTTGGAAATTTGTAGCCTACTTTATGTTACAAAAGTATATTTACATTATTTTAGAAAGAATACAATTATATATAGAATAACAGGTAACGAATCAAATAAGATTATAGCAGAGAAAAATTATATTATAGCGACAAAAATATCTCAAATTACAGGAAAAAGTATACGATCCAAAGAAGAAATACTAAAGAAGGGTATTTAAGATGACCATTCCCTATAGACCATTAAATGAAAAGAACAAAAACAAATACATTGATAAGCACTATAAAAAGTTTAAAAAAAAATATGGAAGCTATATATTTGATAGACCACTACCAGAAATCAATTATTCAAAGTTATTCTATTCAATCATGATATTTGAAAACTATAATCGCCCTGCATGCATAAGAGTTTTGGAATATATTGTATTTTGTATTCGATGCGTATGTAATAAAAGAAAACCTATGAGTTTAGGTATTATGCAAATTAAGACTGAACATCTTATTTTTTCAATGGAGAGTATTAAGTCAGCAGATCTAAAGCTGCAATCAGATTTAAAAAAAGTTCTGCCAAGTATAGCGATTCATAATTCCGAGAACATAGTGAAAGCAGTAGCGTTAGAGTATAATCAAAGCATTCTCTATTCTAATCAAATATGGGATATATATTTACGTTTATCGAATAATGAGCATAAACTGTAAAAAACCCGTGATTGGGTAACGGCATCTAGTAGCTGGACTGGGTAGTAACAAACTGATAGCGCTAGGTAAGTTTATAAGGAGTGCAACGGAGTTTACACAGTATGATGAAGATGGGAATGTAATCCTTGTAAATCTGTAAGAGCAAAATAAGAATCGGTTGATCGGATTTTTGTTGTCCAAGCTATAGGAGGTTAATCAAAATGGTCAAATGTCGGTCAGACGATGGTCAAATAATAACCGAAGAAAAGCGCAATATTCCGGAATGATACGGAATGCGGCGGAATGGCAAAAAACGTTGCCATCGTTGAAAAATAAAGGACCGTTGAAATTTCAACGGTCCGGCAAATCTCTAAACATTAAACAGGAAATGCATCACATCCCCATCCTGCACAACATACTCTTTTCCTTCTGACCGGATCAACCCTTTTTCCTTGGCTGTCGCCAGATTGCCGCCGCACTCAATCAGCTTATCATAGGCAATGGTTTCTGCCCGGATAAAGCCCTTTTCAAAATCCGTATGGATCTTTCCGGCGGCGCCCGGCGCCTTTGTGCCGCGCTTGATGGTCCAGGCCCTTACCTCCGGCTCGCCGGCCGTGAGGAAAGAAATCAGATCCAGCAGGTGATAAGAGGATTTCACCAGCTTATCGAGGCCGGATTCGGCAATTCCCAGTTCTTCCAGGAACATGGTTTTTTCATCGTCATCCAGTTCGGAGATTTCAGCTTCAATCTTCGCACAGATCATGACCGTATCGGAGCCTTCTGTTTCCGCAAAACCGCGGACTGCTTTCACATATTCGTTTTCATCGCCTGAACCAGCTTCGTCCTCTGCGACATTGGCCGCATAGATGATCGGCTTGTAGGAGAGAAGATCGAGGCTTTTCACAAATTCAGCCTCATCCTCAGTCAACTCCATGGCACGAGCCGACTTGCCGCTGCTGAGAAACTCGTGGATTTTTTTCAGAAGATCCAGCTCTTTCTGCAGGGTTTTATCGCCCTTCAGGTTTTTGGTCGTTTTTTGGATCCGTCTTTCCAGAACCTCCATATCCGAAAGAATCAGCTCCAGATTTATGGTTTCAATATCAGAAAGGGGATCAATCTGCCCATCCACATGGACCACGTTAGGGTCCTCAAAGCAGCGGACTACATGGACGATGGCTTCCACTTCCCGAATGTGGCCCAGAAATTTGTTCCCCAGACCTTCCCCTTTGGAAGCGCCTTTTACCAGGCCCGCGATATCGTAAAATTCAATGGTGGTATAAACTGTTTTTTTAGAATGATACATTTCATGGAGCACCTTGAGCCGCTCGTCGGGAACAGTGACAACGCCAACGTTGGGCTCAATGGTACAAAAGGGATAATTGGCCGCTTCCGCACCGGCCTTGGTGATTGCGTTGAATAAGGTACTTTTGCCTACATTGGGAAGACCCACGATTCCTAGTTTCATTTATTTTTACATCTCCTTTATTTGTTTTCCAAATTGATCTGCGCCATGTTTACATCTTTTCGTATCTCAGAAATAGCTTGACGCAAGTGTAAATTATAGCACAAAGACCCCGTTTTTTCAATCTTATCCGGCAAATATCCTGCCTTCATGACACTGTGGTAATACTGCAATTGGCGGCAGACGTTCAGCAAATTCACCTTATAAAATACTGATTCGAATCATACCTAAAACCAATAGATGCAGAGGATAGAAGAGGTAGAAGAACCATTTTGAAAATTTCCGGCCTTTCTCCATTCGCTTGCCGTTGTAAAAATAGATAATCACAATTCCGGCAAGGGCTATTCCCACCATGCTGGTCAATGAATAAAAAATATTGATACGAATGGGAAACATGCCGATGCCATTTACAAATGTGAAAAGTCCAAATAAAAGTGTTGAAAGGATAAAAGCAGTCTTTGTTTTATCTTCTGAGCCATCGGCCCACAGGAACAACAGGGTAAATATGGGAGCCAGTAATAACCAATCGGAAATTAAGGAAAGCAGCATCAAACCGATAATAGCAAGAACTTTCAGCAATGTGTTCGATATTTTCTCGCAGCAAAGTAAAAGCACAAAACAGATCAGCAGCGTAAATATCATATTCAAACCGCAAAACTGCAAAAGCCCGTTTCCTGTAAAAGCCAGGCAATATGGGAATTCCGAAAATGCTGCAAATATTGCCAATCGTATTGCATATTTCTTTTTTGAGTGTGTGTAAGAAAAGCCTTCGACAAGAAAATAACACATGACAATGGCTGTGAAATATCCAATGTCGAGAAAAATTTCTGAGAGCACACTGCCAGGTTCCATAAAGATGTATGAGATATGGTTCAGGAGCATGGTAAACATGGCAATATACTTTATCACATCTCGATTTAATGGTTTCGTCTGCACGTTCAGTTCCTTTGTTTTTTCTTTTTCCAGTGATGATATAGAATGACGTAAATAGCTATAAATACGATAATAACAGACAGACTGAGAACCTGAGCCTGCTTGAAAGGCCCGATCATCAACGAGTCAGTACGCAGTGCTTCCACAAAAAAGCGCTCCGCCGAATAGAGGATTCCATAAAGCAGAAAAACCTGTCCTTCGAATTGCCGGCGGTTATCAATATAGATGAGGACAAAGAACAAAATCAAACACCAGATTGATTCATATAAAAAGGTAGGGTGATAGGTTTGCCCGTTTACCGTAACCGCCCAAGGAAGGTCGGTGGGGCCGCCGTGAGCTTCCGAGTTGGTATAATTCCCCCAGCGTCCAATGGCCTGTGCCAGAGCAACCGAAGGAATTGCCAGATCGAGAACGTTCAGCGGGCGGATTTTCCAAACAAAACATAGGATGGCCGCAGCGCCCAGCCCGAAAATCAAACCGCCGTGAATGGCCAACCCTCCCAGCCTAAAATTTATGATTTTCAAAAAATCTCCGCTATATTGTTCCCAATTGAAAAAAACGTAGTAAAGACGCGCGCCGATGACACCTGCCGGAACACAAATTAGAACAAAATCGAGAATTTTTTCGGATTCCAGACCGTGGCGCGGAGCACGCTTATAAGTGATGATGGTGGCGAGCACCATTCCTGCTGCGATTAGGATACCATACCACATGACGTCAATGCCAAAGAGGGTAAAGGCAACTGGATTGGGTACGGGCATATAAGTCACCTGAATTTAACCTTTCTTTTCATAAATTTTTAGCAGATTCAAAATAAATCTGCGGGAGATCGGCGGCTGGCGCCGCAAGCCGCATGGGGCTGCTGGAAATAAACAATGGACACAGTCTGTCTATGTGAAAGAAAAGATGCGAACCGAAGCACCACATCTTTTAATAATACGATACATTTAAGATGACTGCAAAGCATGCTTTATGCGTCAGGCATTTCTTTGGCCAGCAGCATCAACGCATTACCACCGATTATGTAAACGTCGTATAGCTTCTCCGTATCTGGATCGGAAAAGTCTTCCGATTTTGCATCCTTTTGGACCTTCTCGATAAAGGCGCCCAGCTCCATGACTTCCGGGCCTTTTTTCTTATCCTTAATATAAGTAACTCGCGCTTCAGAGTCAAGCGGCACAGTCGTTGACAGATTCTTGTCAGCAACATAGTAGCCGTCTTTATCATATGAACTTTCTACAATAACCATGCTTTCTACGGTTAATGCGTACTTACCGTCTTTTTCTTCCTTGATTCGGATCGCTCCCAGTTCTTTTTCGCCGCCGTCGCGCAGGATCTGATCGGCATATTCGCCGGATAAATATTCTACCGTAATCTCCGGCTCCTCTAATATATCACCGTTCTTTTCCTGCCCGCACCCGGTCAGGAAAGCCAAAGCTACGACAGAAACCAGAAAAAGTATTCCTGCGAACTTCTTTCGTCTCATTTCTTCCTCCCAATATTAAATCCTGATATTCTAATCCGCAAGCCGCGTCGCAGCGGATTTCAAAGAACGCTACCGTGCGGCAACGCCGTAAAAACCACTGCGTTCATTATAATCCGCAAGCTATGTCGCAGCGGATTTCAAAGAACGCTACCGTGCGGCAACGCCGTAAAAACTACTGCGTTCATTATACTATCTTGTCTACATTATAACAAGTAAATTCCAACGTGTTTGCGAGAAATTTGCTGTTAAAAGCAAAATAGTTCTGTTAAAATAGCCTTATGAAATATTTAAAGATATGTAATGGAACATTTATAGACCGTCCCAACCGCTTTATTGCCAGAGTGGAAATCCAAGGAAACGAGGAAAAAGCCCATGTGAAAAATACCGGCCGTTTGAAGGAGCTGCTGGTTCCCGGTGCTTCTGTTATCCTGGAAGATTTTCAGGGCCGGATGGGGACGCGCAAAATGCGCTATTCTCTCATTGGCGTGGAAAAAAACGGAATACCTATCAATATAGACTCCCAGGCTCCAAACCTGGTGGTAAAGGAGGCCTTAACGGCGAGGACGCTAAAACTTCCTCAGATGGAAATGTTAACCTTGATCAAAGGGGAAAAAGTTTACGGCGATTCCAGGCTGGATTTTTATGTGGAGGATGAAAGCGGGAAGAAAGGCTTTCTTGAGGTCAAAGGAGTGACTTTGGAAGATGAGGGGATCGCCAGATTTCCAGATGCTCCGACTCTGCGTGGCATCAAGCATATGGAAGAGCTGATTCGAGCTAAAAGGGCGGGGTATGCTGCCTATATTCTGTTCATCATTCAGATGAAGGGAATTACGTGCTTTATGCCTAATGTTCAGACGCATCCTCAATTCGGCGAAACTCTGAGAAAGGCAGAAAAAGAAGGCGTGCAGCTGATGGCACGTGACTGTATCGTATCTGGTGATGGGTTGCTGCTGGATGCTCCGGTGCCAATTCGATTGAAATAATTATTAACAGTCTGGCGGCGATGATCTCGAATGCCCGAACACATTCCACTGAGGGAATATCTGTATTGGCGTGGCCCCCGATTAACGGACGCGAACGTATGTAAATCTCACCAGATTTCCTTATGGACTGCTAACCATAGCAGCCATTATGCAGCAGGTGGCTCTTTCGCCGGCGATTCTTTGTATACTTCTGCTGGCGTCTTGTAGCCATTTGTTGTATGTGGCCTCCTTGTATTGTAGTATCCCCAGATGTACTCATATAAGTCCTGGGTGGCCTCCTGCCGCGTTTTGTATAAGCCTTCGATCCATTCCACTTTCATTCTCCCCCAAAAGCTCTCAATCGGTGCATTGTCCCAACAATTCCCGGTCCGACTCATGCTTCCGACCAGCCCATATTCGTTCATTTTCTCGATATACTCGATGGATGCATAGGTGGAACCCCGGTCTGAATGAAGGATGCACCCCTCAGTTTCTCTTTCCCGGCCCGCAACTAAGCCGCCCACGCCCGCCGGCCCCCTGAATCTCCCTTCTCTCGACCCCTCCCGCCTGAAAGCCCGAAACTCCGGAATCCTGCAATTCCGCAGCCCGCCGCCCCTGCATACAACCCAACCGCACGCGCCGGAAACCCCAAATTTCACCGTTTACCGGTCCTGCAGATACCCAAGAATCCCTGACAAAACTCCAACCCCTCCCAGACGCAAAACCCCTTGAGCGTCAACTCCGCGTGCCCCAAGAATCCCCGATTCTGGCCGGCATGCCTTTTATTTTTGTGCAAAAATCAAGGTGATTATTGAAATTTCAACGGAAATTCTAACAAGACCCCGGCGGTGCTCCCTAGGGGCATTCCCACATATGGCAAGTTTTAAAATTATCAAATACAAGATATTGTGGTTGACAGTAATTTGTCCATAAATTGAATATTAGCCGGGGCAAAAAGTGGGGCAAAAAAGATGCAAAATGGTGGAAAGTGGTTGCGAGGTGGTGGAATGTGGAGTAAAATGGTTTCATCCTAACATAGGAGGAGTATCCGATGCTGGTAGGCAAATATCAAAACTCCATAGACGCCAAAGGTAGAATGATTGTGCCTGCCAAGTTTCGTGACGAGTTGGGACAAAAGTGCATTGTCAGCAAGGCAATCGACAAATGTCTCGAAATCCATCCTATGAGTGAGTGGGAAAGGTTTATGGAAAAGCTAAGCAAGCTGCCTACTGCCGATCCAAAGGCCAGGCAGCTGGCTAGGCATTTCTATGCGAGTGCGGTTGAAGGTGAGATCGACAAACAGGGGAGGCTGACCCTTCCGCAGGAGCTGCGGGAATATGCCAATATCGGAAAAGATCTGGTCACAGTGGGATCTTACGAGAAAATAGAGGTATGGAGTAAAGAAGAATGGGACAGCAGCGAAAACACCAAGGAGATGGATCCAAGCCAGCTTGCGGAAAGTATGATGAATTATGATTTTTAAACATACTTCAGTTTTGTATGATGCGTGCATGGAACATTTGAATATTGACCCAAAGGGAATTTACGTGGACGGCACCTTAGGGGGAGGCGGACATGCCAGCGGTATATGCGGGGCACTTTCCGCTGAGGGGACCCTTATTGGAATCGACCGGGACAGCGACGCCCTGCGGGCAGCTGAGGAACGTCTGGCACCGTATAGCTGTAAAAAGCTTTTTGTACAAAGCAACTATGCGGACATCAAAGACGTGCTTGATCAATTGGGGATTAACGAAATAAATGGCGCACTCTTGGATTTGGGAGTATCTTCCTTCCAGCTGGATAACCAGGAACGGGGATTTTCCTATATGAAGGATGCGCCGCTGGACATGCGTATGAGCCAGGATGATTCCTTCAGCGCTTATCAAGTGATCAATACGTATAAAGAAAAAGAACTGACGGAAGTCATAAAGAAATATGGGGAAGAAAAATGGGCTTCCAGAATCAGCAGGTTCATAGCGGACAGCAGGCGGGAAAAGCCGATCGAAACAACAGGGGAGTTAGTGGAGATCATAAAGGCCGCGATTCCCGCTTCTGCAAGACGCAGCGGACCGCATCCCGCAAAACGAACGTTCCAGGCGATTCGCATTGAAGTCAATGACGAGCTGGGACAGCTTGCACGGGCTGTAAGCGAATTCTGCGATGTGCTGGCCGATCAGGGACGGCTGTGCATCATAACCTTCCATTCACTGGAGGATAGAATTGTAAAAGACATATTCAACAAGAGAGCGAATCCATGTACATGTCCTAAGGAATTCCCCGTATGCATATGCGGGAAAAAAGCAGACATCAAAAAGGTGACGGGAAAACCAATTGTTCCCACAGATGAGGAACTGGAAAAAAATCCAAGAGCGCGGAGCGCAAAATTACGGGTGATTGAAAAAAAGAGGTAAGAGATGATAGCAGCAGAAAAATGGTATGAATACCAGGAAAACTACCAAAAGTATGGTTTCGATATGAAACCCAAGCAGCCGAGAAAAAAGGTAAAAAAGAATAAGAATCGGGTTACCGCAAAGGATAAGGTACGTCTTATGGCTCTTACCGTTGTTGTCGGCGTTGTTTGCATTGGTCTGATTATTACCACAGCCTTTGCTGCCTCCATCAAATACAGTACCAACCGTATTATCGAAGAAAATAACGCTCTGGAAGCAGAAATTGAAAACCTGAACGTCAAAATTTACAGTTCCAACAACATTGAAGCGATCGAACAAAAAGCAATGAAAGAACTGGGTATGACTTATCCGTCATCCAACCAGATCGTATATCTGTCGAAAGGCGAAAAACCGGACAAGGGGTTCGCGGCGACCTTAAAGGAACAGGCATATAATTGATCCTTCAAAAATATACTATCATATCCGCCGATGGATGCAGCACAGTCTTTTATACTGAAAGCGTATAGTCCGGGGTGCAAAGTAAGCTGGGCGGCGGATATGCCGGAGCCGGGCCGATCATAGATCAGACAGCGGCATATGTTGGAAAATAATTGCATAAGAGAAAAGAATACCAGACAACTGAATCAAAGGCGTAAGGATGTCTGGCTTCTTTTATAGTATGAGGCATATTAATAGGGGAGGAATATGACAAAACCACTGAACAAGAGTAAAAAACGGATAATCATCGCATTTGCCATTATGTACGGGGTATGTATGCTCCTGTGTTTTCGGGTGGGATGGATCCAGGTGGTGAAGGGGGCCGAATATTCTAAAATGGCAATCGAGCAGCAGACCCGGGACGTACCCATCGCCGCCAAAAGAGGCGTCATTTACGATACAAACCGAAAAGAGCTGGCTGTCAGCGCCACTTGTTACTCTGTATGGGCAAGACCAGCCAATGTGAGAAGCGGTAAGACAAAAGCAGAAAAGGATTCCAACCAGCAAAAAACAGTAAGCACACTAAACCAGATTCTGGGAAAAGATGAGAAAGAAATCGAAAAACTGGTAACAAAGAAACAAGCGCTGGTAAAGGTCGATAAATATTTGGATAAAGAGACGGCAGACAAAATCAGAAAAGCGGAGCTGCCGGGCATTGAAATTGCAGAAGATGTCAAACGTTATTATCCGTTGGGAGCCTTTTTGTCCCACACCCTGGGCAGCGTTACCGATGACAATGCCGGATTGTCCGGCCTGGAGCTCCAGTATAATCAATACCTGTCGGGCATATCCGGAAGGTGGATCAAAAATACGGATATTACTGGAAACAGCCTTTCCTACGGGGAAGAAAAATACTATCAGGCTGAAGATGGGCTGGGCCTGGTGCTGACCATTGATGAGACGATCCAGCACTATGTGGAAAAATCGTTGAAGACCGTTCAAAAGAACACAAAAGCTGATCGAGTCATGTGTATCATGATGGCGCCCAAGACCGGCGATATTCTGGCTTTGGCCCAGGTGCCTGAGTTTGATCCCAACGATTCAAAAACACCGCTCGACAAGGAAGAAAAAGCAAAGCTGGACAAAATGCCGGACAGCAAAAAGATGGAGTACTGGAATTCTATGTGGAGAAATTCTTTGATCAGTGATGTTTATGAACCGGGCTCTACCTTTAAACTGCTGACCACATCGATGGCTTTGGAAGAAGGAAAAACGAAGATCAGTGAACATTTTACTTGTACCGGCTCCGTCAATGTAGCGGGGACAAAATTAAGCTGCTGGCGTTCTTATAATCCCCACGGTAATCAGACCCTGGAAGAGGCTGTCGGAAATTCCTGCAACCCGGTATTCGTAAAGCTGGCCCAGAGGATGGGTATCACAAAATTTTACAACTATTTGGAGACCTTTGGTATTTCCAATAAAACCGGAATCGACTTTCCGGGTGAAGGAAACTCCATTCTTCAAAATAAAGATACGGCCGGTCCTGTCGGCCTGGCTACAATGGGCTACGGACAGGGCGTGGCAGTTACACCGATTCAGCTGATCACGGCCATTTCCTCCATCGGAAATGAAGGGAAGCTGATGCAGCCAAGACTGGTAAAAGCGTTGGTTGACGAAGACGGAAATACCGTGAAGGAGTTTGACACCAAGGTGGTCAGGCAGACTGTTTCTCAAAAAACCGCTGAAGAAATGTGCGGGATCATGGAATATGTTGTTGCAAAAGGCGGAGCAGGTACAGCAAAAGTAGACGGCTATAAAGTAGGCGGCAAGACCGGTACTGCCAATAAGGCTAAAAACGGAGGATACAGCGAACAAACATTTTCTTCCTTTATCGGTATGGCGCCGATGAACGATCCTCAGGTTGCTGTTCTGGTAATCGTGGATAATCCGAAAGGCGTTAAATTTGGCAGCCAGACGGCAGCACCAGGAGCAAAGCTGATCCTGGAAGATACCCTTCGCTATCTGGACCTGCAGCCGAAACTAACAAAAGAAGAAAAGGAAGAGCTGAATAAGAGCCAGGTCACAGTTCCCGACCTGGTGGGCGAGGGCCTGGAAGAGGCCATCGGCATTCTCGGCGGGCTCTCTTTGAAATACGAAGCTTCCGGAGGAACCCAGGATGAAGATTTCATCATCAAGGACCAGTATCCGAAAGCAGGAGCAAAAATTGAGAAAGAGGGAACAGTATATTTATATAGGAAGTGATGAATAAAGTGATCGAGGTTTTCGGAATTACCGGAACCAATGGTAAAACTACTGCATCCTGCATGCTTAGGAAGATACTTGAAGAAGAAGGAAAAGTGTGTGCTCTCATCGGCACCATCGAACACCAGATTGGCAATAAACGCTATGTGCCGATCAATACGACACCGGGTAAGGAATTGCTGAAAGAATTATTCGGCGAGATATCCCGGCAGAAGATCAAAGACTGTGTGATGGAAGTTTCCTCCCATGGCATCGATCAGGGGCGGATCGCCGATATTCGCATTGCTTACGGCGGTTTTACCAACCTGAGTCAGGATCATTTGGACTATCATAAGACCATGGAGAACTACTATCAGGTAAAAAAACGCCTTTTTCTGCAATGTGAAAAGGGCGCCTGTATCAATCTGGATGACCGCTATGGCAAAAGACTTTTTAAAGAACTCCATGAGGAGGTTGACATCCCGGATATAAAGGGATATTCTCTTAAAGATGTAAATGCGGACTTTTACGGTCAGATTACAGAAGAAAAATTGACCGGCAGCATGTTTTCCTTTTACGAAAAGGGGCACTGCTTGGGGGACCTGAAGACCAAAATGCCGGGAAGACATTTTGTTTATAACGCCATGCTGGCGGCGGCCATGGCTCGGCAAGCCGGGATTAGCTTTTCTGCCATCAAGCAGGGCCTTCGCCAACTGGAGAAAGTGCCGGGCAGAATGGAACTGATCGGCGATGAGGCTGATACCTTGGGTGTAGTCGATTATGCCCACACGCCTGATGGTTTGGAAAAATTGCTGTCCACCCTGGCCTTGTTCAAACGGGGCAGACTGATCTGCGTCTTTGGCTGCGGCGGCTTTCGAGACAAAGGAAAACGGCCGCTTATGGGCGAGATTGCCGGCAATTACAGCGACTATTGCGTCATAACCAACGATAATCCAAGAGGCGAGCCGCCGGAGAATATCTGTCAGTCCATTGAAGAAGGACTGTATCCGACAGGATGCGACTACTGCATTCTGCTGGATCGATATCAAGCGATAAAAAGGGCCGTTTCTCTTGCTACAAAATGGGATATAATAGTGGTAGCCGGAAAAGGCCATGAAACCTATCAACTCAGCGGCGACGAAAAACTGCCTTTTGACGACAGGAAAGTTTTAAAGGAACTTTTGGAGAATAAATATGAAAAAACTTACAATGAAACAGATTGAGGAAGGTACCGGCGGCAGACAAATACAGGGAACCAGCCAGGCTGTTGTAGGCGAAATCTGCACTGATTCAAGGAGGGCAAAAGCGGGTGACCTCTTTTTTGCCCTGATCGGGGATCGTCATGATGCCCACAAGTATCTTGGACAGGTGATCCAGGCAGGATGTACCGACCTATTGATCTGCGACCAAGCGGCTCTAGAAGAGACGGAAGGCGGCGATCAGGTCAATGCCATATTAGTGGAAGATACAACTAAAGCTCTGCAAAATTTAGCATCCTATTATTTGAACCTGTTAAATCTAAAAAAGATTGCTGTCACAGGGAGTACGGGCAAAACTTCCACCCGGGATATGATCTGGTATGTATGTCAAGAAAAGTACAAAGCTCAGAAAAATGTCGGCAATCTGAACAATCATTTGGGCGTGCCGCTGACCATTCTTTCCTTTGAAGAGGATACCCAGGTGGGGATTCTGGAAATGGGAATGGATAAACTGGGTGAAATCGACCTGCTGGCGCAGATCGCAAGGCCCGATATCGGAATCATTACTAATATCGGTTTGGCCCATATCGAAAATTTAGGCAGTCAGGAAGGGATCTTCCAGGCAAAAATGGAACTGACCAATTATTTTGGTGAAGAGAACACGCTCATTGTCCATCAGGACGATGAATTTCTTAACAAGGAGCGGATACAAGGATCTTACCGGCTGGTTACTACCGGATTTGACGGAAAAAGTGATTATATTATTTCACGTATTGACGATTTCGGTGCGGAAGGTATACAATTTACGCTGGAACATCAGGGCAGGACCCAGAGATTTTCTCTGCCCGTGCCTGGTCGGCACAATGCCTTTAACGGTGCGCTGGCTGTGGCGGCCGGAGCTGAGCTGGGGATCACCATGGAGGAAGCGGCCAGAGGCCTTGCCAAGGTGCAGCTGACGGATAAACGGCTGACGGTACGGGGAAAGAACGGCATCAAAGTTATCGATGATACCTACAACGCCAGCCCGGACTCCATGAAAGGCGCCGTCGATGTTCTAATGCATACGAGAGGACTGCGGAGTGTGGCAATTCTGGGCGACATGTACGAACTGGGTGAGACCAGCAGAGAGCAGCACAGCCTTGTGGGAAACTATGCGGCTGAAAAAGGCGTGCAGCTTTTGGTTACCGTGGGCAAGGACGCCCGCTATATTGCCGAGGGAGCGAAAAAAGCGGGGATGAAGCAAGTGCGCTATTTTCCGGATAAAAAAGCATTTCTGAAAGAGATTGATTCAATCGTTGATAAAGGCGATGTCATACTGGTAAAAGGTTCTCGGGGCATGGAAATGGAAGAAATCGTAAAAAATATTATGGAGTAGTAGGAGTAGTTATGAATTATGTTACCATTGGTATAATAGCAATCTTAGCATTTTTAGCATCGGTTATATTTACTTCCCTGGAAATTCCCATTCTGAGGCGAAAGCAGGCGGGTCAGAACATACGGGAAGAAGGACCCAAATCGCATTACGCGAAAGCGGGAACTCCAAGCATGGGCGGCATAGCCATGATTGGAGCAGCCATCATCGGCGCTGCGATCGGCCGTTATTATTCTCCGCAGATGGGAGCGGTAGTCATCGTTTTCGTGCTCTTCGGCGCGATCGGCTTTTTCGACGATTATCTGAAGGTGGTTAAAAAGAACAATCTGGGCCTTCGAGCATATCAGAAATTCGGCCTGCAAATTATTATTTCCGTGGCTTTTGCGGTCTATATGGCGATGTTTTCCGGAGACGGGACATCCGTATGGATTCCCTTTGTCAATATTAATGTGGATTTTGGAATCTGGTATATTCCGTTTATTGCTTTTGTGCTGCTGGCTATGACTAATGCGGTGAATCTGACCGACGGACTGGACGGGTTGGCTACGGGTGTAACGGCGCTGGTATCTCTTTTCTTCGCCATTGCGGCTGTGACATACGGAGCCAGTTCCGGCGCCGGCGTCTTCTGCTCCGCGCTGACAGGAGCTTGTTTGGGATTCCTTGTCTATAATAAGAATCCGGCGAAAGTGTTCATGGGGGATACTGGTTCTCTGGCTCTGGGCGGCGGACTGGCGGCAGCGGCCATTGTTATGCATTTTGAATTGCTGCTTCCCATCGCAGGATTCGTATATGTTATGGAAGCATTGTCAGTTATCATTCAGGTGGTCAGCTTCAAACTGACCGGCAAACGGGTATTCAAAATGGCCCCGCTTCATCATCACTTTGAGCTGAGCGGTCTGAAGGAAAAGCAGGTAGTCGGTATCTTTTGGGGAGCAGCGCTGATTTTCTGCATCATCGGACTGGGAATTTTATAGAGGTAGAGTTATGAGAACGAATTTAGATAATATCAGGAACAAAAACGTATTAGTAATCGGATTGGGAAGATCAGGAAAAGCAGCCGTACAGGCAGCGCTCAAGCTGGGGGCAAAGGTCTACGTACAAGATTCAAAGTGCGTGGAAGAGGTAGACCCTCAGCTTCTGGCTTTTCTGGAGGGAAGAGCTGTTACTTGCTGCTTTGGGCAGAATCCGGAAGATATGAGCATTTTTGATATGTTGATCCTAAGTCCGGGAGTTTCGCCTGAACTGGACTTTATCCGGGAAGCAAGGGACAAGGGCGCTGAAATTATCGGTGAACTGGAAATCGCCTATCGGATCGGTCACGGAAACTATATTGCCATCACCGGCACCAATGGAAAAACAACGACAACCACACTGGTGGGAGAAATCTTTGAAAAGGCTAAGAAAAAGACTTATGTGGTGGGAAATATCGGTGTCGCCGTTATTTCAAAGGCCTTAACCGCAGAAGAAAACTCCTGGTTAGTTACAGAAACCAGCAGCTTTCAGCTGGAAACAACCAGATATTTTAAACCGGTGGTTTCTGCGATCCTCAACCTGACGCCGGACCATATGGACCGCCATAAGACCATGGAGAATTACGGAAATGCAAAGGCGAAAATTTTCGAAAATCAGGATGAAAGTCAGCATTTGGTAATAAACTATGATGATAAAGCTTGTTTTGAGCTGGCAGAGCATTGCAAGGCCAAGGTGGTTCCTTTCAGCAGGATGGAGAAGTTGGATTTCGGCGCCTTTGTAGAGGATGGAAGAATTGTTATTCGGGATGAAGACGGCCAGGTTCATCCGTTTTGCAGAACAGATGAACTGATCATTCCAGGGAGTCATAATCTGGAAAATGCCCTTGCGGCGGCTGCCATCGCATATTTTGCAGGGATTGAACCGGATGTGATCACCCAGGGTTTAAAGGAATTCCAAGGTGTGGAGCATCGGATCGAATACTGCGGACAGGTTGACGGAGTGCGCTTTGTCAATGATTCCAAAGGAACCAATCCGGATGCTTCCATAAAAGCTGTAGAGGCCATAGACGGCGGAATTGTCCTTATTGCAGGCGGTTATGATAAAGGGTCGTCTTATGAGGAATTGATCAAGGCTTTCAACGGAAAGGTAAAACATATGGTCCTGCTGGGAAAGACAGCGGAAAAGATCAAAGAAACTGGAGAAAAACTCGGGTTCACAAGTTCGATCATTGTAAAGGACATGGAAGAATGTGTGAAGGAAGGCTTCCGGCTGGCGGAGCCGGGCGATACGGTCCTTCTTTCTCCTGCGTGCGCCAGCTGGGATATGTACACCAGCTTTGAACAAAGGGGCGAACACTTTAAAAACTGTGTCGCAAGACTGGAAAAATAAAGGAGCCGGGTAGTTTGGAGAGGTCAATGAGTAGGAAAAGCAAAAATTTAAGATCAGGGGATTTTTTGTTGGTGATCCTGACGCTGGGACTGGTGGTCTTTGGGGTGATCATGGTTTTCAGCGCCAGCTATTATCAATCGATCAACGAGTCTAAGAACGGTACGCCCTATAACTATCTCATTAAAGATGTGATTTGGGCAGTGCTGGGATTCGGCCTGATGATTTTCACGGCTGTTTTTGATTATCGTCATTATAAAAAAATTGCGCTGCCGGCATTAGCGGTCAGTTTCATCCTTTTGGTACTGCTGCTGATTCCCGGAGTGGGACAGACGACCAATGGAGCAACCAGATGGCTGGGAGTAGGAAGCTTTACCATCATGCCCGGCGAGATTGCCAAGATTGCGCTGATCATCTTTGTGGCGTGGTTTCTCAGCGAAAAACCGCAGAGGATTAGGTCATTCACTAGGGGCATTCTGCCGTTGTTTCTTATCTGTGGTGTTTATGGAGGATTGATTTTAAAGCAGCCCAACATGTCCACAGCGATCACAGTGGTGGCGATTGTGGTCCTTATGATGTTTGTGGCTGGGTTGAGCTGGTTTTATTGTATTGGTCTGGTGGGAGCCGGTGCGCTGGGTGTTGCCGGAATCATCATCGCCAATCCCGACAGTCATTGGGCCCAGCGAATTACCAGTTTTATGGATCCCTTTGCCGACCCTCTGGGGGACGGCTTCCAGGTTGTTCAATCCCTGATGGCCTTGGGATCGGGCGGACTTTTCGGCGTCGGTCTGGGAAAAAGCATTCAAAAGAATCTCTACCTGCCGGAGCCGCAGAACGACTTTATCTTAGCCATTATCGGAGAAGAGCTGGGATTCATTGGAATTATTCTGCTGCTGATCGCTTATGCGGTGCTGATTTGGCGGGGAATCCATATCGCTGTCAATGCGCCCGATCAGTTTGCGACCCTGCTGGCAGCCGGCATTACCATCATGGTTGCCATTCAGGTAATTTTAAATATTGCAGTTGTTACTTCGTCCATGCCGCCTACCGGCATCACACTGCCTTTTGTCAGCTACGGAGGTAATGCGCTGATGCTGTTTATGGGAGCGATGGGAATTCTTTTAAATATTTCACGGCATACGGCAGAGGTAAAATAGGAGCAAAGATCAATGAAAGTAATTATGACAGGCGGCGGCACCGGCGGACATATTTATCCGGCCATCGCCATTGCAGATAAACTTAAAGAACGTTATCCGGGCAGCCAAATTCTCTTTGTCGGTACGGAGCACGGTTTGGAAAAGAAGATCGTACCGGAAAACGGTTATCCGATCGAATTCATTACCGTGGCGGGATTCAACCGGAAAAATCCGCTGAAAAACATCGAAGTTATGAAAAAGCTCAGCAAGGGCAGCAAGCAGGCCAAGCAGCTGATTAAAGCATTCGATCCGGATCTGGTCATTGGAACCGGCGGATATGTATGCGGACCTGTAGTGAGGGCAGCCCATAAAGCAGGGGTTAAAACCTATACCCACGAGCAGAATGCATTTCCGGGCGTAACCAATAAGCTTTTGGAAAAGTACGTTGAAAAAATGTTTTTGGGCTTTCCGGAAGCGCAGAAATATTTTAAACATAGGAAAAAGCATGTCATCTGCGGAAATCCGGTACGAAGCGTCTTCTTCAACGCTGATCGGCGCGCTTCCCGCAGAAAGCTGGGATTTTCTGAAGATGATTTCATTCTGCTGGTCTTCGGCGGCAGCCAGGGCGCAGGCAGAATCAACAAGGCCATGCTCAGTGTGATTGAAGTGCTCAATGGAATGGAGAACGTTCAGGTCTGCATGGCTACCGGGACCAGGTATTACGATGCCATCCTCAATGAATTGCGGGAGGAGCGGGGCGTTAAACTGGCGGATAACATTCATATTTTGGAATATATCAGCAATATGGACGAATATTTATCCGCATCCGATCTGGTGATCAGCAGGAGCGGAGCGTTGACCGTCGCGGAGGTGACGGTTTGCGGCAAAGCGGCGATCTTTATTCCGTCGCCCATCGTTACCGGCAACCACCAGTATTATAATGCCAAAGCGGTCGCTGACCACGGCGGAGCAGTCATTATCGAAGAAAAGGATATGGATAATGAAAAGCTGATCGCCCAGATTATGAAACTGAAAAACGATCCGCAGAAGATCGCGGAAATGTCCCGACGCAGCAAAGAGTGCGCGCCCATGGACGCGGTGGAGATTATTTGCAACAATCTGGATATCCAGTAACTTAAAAGATACCTCCAGCATACTATGAAGTATGTTTTGGAGGTGTTTTATAATTTGGAAAGCTATCATATACGGGGCGGGAATCCAATCAGCGGGGAATACAAGGTAAACGGAGCAAAAAATGCTGCTCTGCCGATCCTGGCCGCCTCCATTGTCACCAATGATGAAAATCTGTTTACCGGTTGTCCGCGCATCTCAGATGCGGCCATTATGGGAGAAATTCTTAGATCGCTGGGATGCAGGACTGAGGAGAACGGAGGCTGTGTTCTCGTTGATACGGCGGGGTTAATAGAATATGAAGTGCCTTCTGCCCTAATGGAAAAGATGCGGTCTTCCATCTTTTTAGTGGGGCCCCTTCTGACGCGCTGCGGCAAAGCGGTGATCAGCCAGCCGGGCGGATGCGCCATTGGAAAAAGGCCCATCGATATACATATTAAAGCCCTCTCCCAGCTGGGTGTATCCATGAAAGAGGATGGTCAGAAACTGGAGTTTACCGGCAATCAAATGACTGGAACCAATATTATACTGGACTTCCCTAGTGTGGGAGCAACGGAAAATGTTATTCTGGCCGCCTTAGGAGCAAAAGGGGAGACCGTGATCCACAACAGCGCCAGGGAACCGGAGATCATGGATTTACAGACGTATTTAAATGGCTGCGGCGCGCAGATTAAAGGCGCCGGTACATCCCAGATTACCATTAAGGGCGGTCTGCCTCTCCATGGTAGCCAGCATTCTATCATGGGCGATCGCATCGAAGCGGGAACCTTTCTCATGGCTGCCGCCGGAACCGGCGGAGAACTGCTGGTGAAAGGAATCGAAAGCGGAGCGTTAAGATCCCTTGTGAAGTATCTCAAACATGCCGGATGCAAGGTGAGGAGGGAGCCTCATGAAATTTGGCTCAAAGGGCCAGAGCGCCTTTGCGGCGTGGGAAAGGTGCAAACTGGCCCCTATCCCGACTTTGCCACCGATCTGCAGCCCCAATTCACGACAATCATGACTGCTGCCGAGGGGAAGAGCCGAATTATCGAAACTATTTTTGAAAATCGGTTTAAATATACGCAGCAATTGATAAAAATGGGCGCAGATATTGAAATTTTGCAGAGAGTCGCTATAATAGAGGGAGTAGAGTTCCTTGAAGGCTCGTGTGTGGCCGCAGAAGATCTTCGCGGCGGGGCGGCGCTGGTACTGGCCGGCCTGATGGCGCAGGGAGAGACCATCGTGCAGAATGTCCATTATATTGAGCGGGGCTACTGCGATCTTCATGGAGAACTGAAAAAACTAGGCGGGGATATCGGAAAGCATTATGAGAAAACATGAGACAAAACAATTCGACTGGGAGCAGGAATCAAGTAGCCCGGACGAAGAAAACAGGGAATACATAGAAGGGGCGCCGGAGCACGCCCCTTCTGAAGTATCAGCGAATAAAGTACCGAGAAAGAAACGGAAAAAGAAGCGGTACGTGTTGAAGCTGCTGCTTTTGATTCTCATTTGTGTAGGCCTCTATTTTTTCCTGCGGTCAAGCATTTTTAATATCAAAACCATCAATGTGGCGGAAAGTACTCATTTTACTGCTGAACAGATACAGGAAATGGCCGGCCTTAAGACAGGAATGAACCTATTTTCCTTCAAGGGCGGAACATGCGCGGACAAGCTGGAAGAAAATCCGTTTATCCGAGAAGCGAAGATAAAGCGCAAGCTTCCGGACACAGTCACCATCGAGCTTGCTGAACGGCAGGAGCTTGCTATCCTGGCAAAAGATAAGGAGTATGTAGTGATCGACGGCGAGGGAGTTGTCTTGCAGATCGCAGAGCAGGCGCCCCAGCTGACTCTTTTAAGCGGCATTACGATCGCAGATGCCGAGGAAAACAAGCCAGTGTCGGTTAAAGAGGAGACCAATTATCATAAAGCCATGCGCATTCTTAACGAAATGGTAAAAGCAGATTTGTATTTTAAACAGATTGACGTTTCTGAAGTGGTGGTTAAGGCTTATGTGACGGATCAGCTTTACTGTCTGGGAAAGACGAAAAACCTGCTGAAAAGCATGGAAGAAGGAAATCTTCAGGCCGTGATCTATGATCTGTATAAAAAAGGTGAGAAAAAAGCGGTTGTCAATGTTGGTGATGACGAGTATTTTTCCGTCGACATAAAGAGCAAATAGGAGACAATCATGGCAAAATATAAAGGGATTGCCGTTGCCGCGGTGCTGACATTTTTAATCGGATTCATTATTTCCATACAAATCAGCACTACAGAGGGAGATGATCAGGGAGCGCTGGTACCTCTGGCCAAGATTAAGGGATACGAGGCGCAGCTGAAAGAGGCTACGGAGGAAAAGGAAGCGGCGCTTTCCCGCCTTGGGGAGCTGGAAGATCGGATGGCAGAGATTGAGAAGAGCAAGGCTGGCGAGAACAGTTCGGTAAAATCCATGGTCGAAGAAAATGAAAAAAATAAAATGCTGGCGGGCTTGGTGGATGTTTACGGGCCCGGTCTTGTGGTGGAAATAAAAGATCCACCGGCAAAAGTAGAAGGGGCGGAGGATTTCAGTCTCATCGCCTATAATTATGAGTATTTGCTCAATGTAGTCAACAAGTTAAAAGAGGCGGGAGCCGAGGCAATTTCCATCAATGGGGAACGTATTGTTCAGACTACGGAAATCAGTCTGGCGGGCGACAATATTAATATTAACGGCAAAGCAACGGCCCAGCCTTACACCATAAACGCCATCGGTCCGGGTGATACTATGGACGCAGCTATTACCATACGCGCCGGTGTGGTTGAAACCATGAAAAATCAAGGACTGATTGTTACCACCAAAAAGAAAGACCGTATTGAGATCCCCCGTTATACGGGTGTGATCAATTTCAAATACGCAAAGCCGGTTAAAGACGAATAAGGTGCGTGCAGATGAAGAAGATTTTAGGAGTGGCGGCGCTTTGCTTTTTGGTCGGAGCAGGCATTATGATTCAGGCAAAGATGACCGACGGCGAGCGGCTGTATGTTTCACAGAAAACAGTGGATGATTATAAAGCCCAGATCCAAGCTGAAAAAGAGGCGCTTTCCGAAGTGGAAGAATTGATATCCCAGGCCGAAAATAATCTGACCTTGTACAACAAAGAAGACGGAAAAAAGCTGCAAAAAGCGTTGAAAAGCGATTTGCTGAAGAATCGCATGTTTGCCGGTACAAAGACCGTTCACGGCGAGGGTGTTGTCATTACGGTGGACGACGGTACTGGTCCGGTAAAAAATGGAAGCGAAATTAACAGCCTCCTGGTGCACGATAATGATATCCTGCGGATTATTAATGAACTGAAAGCAGCGGGAGCAGAAGCCATATCCGTCAACGGACAGCGGATCATCGAAACCACTTCCGTGTCCTGTGCCGGATATACGGTTCGTATCAACGGCACCACTTATGCCAGGCCCTTTGTCATCTGTGCAATCGGAGACAGTACCAAATTGACAGATCGGCTTATCGGCGCTTACGGCTATGGAAAGGAACTCCAGGAATGGGGCGTTCAGTTCAAAATCCAATCCACTTCCGGCATTGAAATTGCCGGGTATGACAAAACTCCGTATTTTCTCTATATGAAAGAACAGAAAGGGGACTGATGATTTGATTATCGCAATGACAATCGCGCTGATTCTGGGACTGATCTGCGGATTCGCGCTGAATATCACTTATCCCACAGAATATACATTTTACATTACGATGGCATTGCTGGCGGCGATGGACTCTTTAGTGGGAGCGATACGGGCCGATTTGGAGGAGAAGTACGATACCACCATCTTCGTTTCAGGGTTCATAACCAATGCGTTATTGGCAGGAGTACTGACTTTTGTAGGCGATAAACTGGGGATTCCCCTTTATTATGCGGCTATCTTTGTATTCGGCGGCAGGCTTTTTAACAATCTTGCTGCCATCCGAAGAATCATCATCCAGAGATATCGCGACAAAAAACAGCAGAAAATGTAGATTTTTTACGGTAAAAAAGTGGTATTTTAATTGGAAAAACAGGTGCATAGGCCGTTTCTTTATGCTATAATGTACGCAATGGCTTTTGCGGCAAGGCCGTAAAGAGGCGTACATGAAACCTGCTTTATTGCAGGTTGCGGGTTATAAATGACGGTAAGTTGTATAAAAAAGTATGGGAGGTAGTTTCTGATGTTACAATTTGAAATGAACGAGTCAACACCGGCAAAAATAAAAGTAGTTGGTGTGGGCGGCGGCGGATGTAACGCAGTGAATAGAATGATAGATGCAGGCATGCAGGGTGTGGCCTACATAGCGATAAATACGGACAAGCAGGCGCTTTCGCGCTGCAAAGCGGAAACCAAGCTGCAGATCGGCGAAAAATTAACAAAAGGATTGGGCGCGGGCGGCAACCCTGAGATCGGCCAGAAATCAGCGGAAGAAAACCTGGAAGACCTGTCCAAGTTCATAACCGGTGCGGATATGGTGTTCATCACAGCCGGTATGGGCGGCGGCACCGGAACCGGGGCGGCGCCCATCGTTGCCAAAGTTGCCAAGGATATGGGAATTCTCACCGTAGGCGTAGTGACTAAGCCCTTTACCTTTGAAGGAAAAAAACGCGGGGAGCATGCTGAGCTGGGAATCAAATTTTTGAAAAAATTTGTTGACTCTCTGGTGATCGTTCCCAATGACAAACTCCTGGAAACAGTGGAAGAAAATACTTCCCTTCTGGAAGCTTTTGATATGGCTGACGAAGTTCTCAAACAAGGCATACAGGGCATTTCCGAACTGATTATCGACGATGCGCTGATCAATTTGGACTTTGCAGATGTAACCACGGTTATGAAGGACAGAGGCATCGCACATATGGGCGTGGGAAAAGGATCCGGGGAAAACCGGGTTACCGACGCAGTCAAAGATGCTATTGAAAGTCCGCTGCTTGAAACCAGTATTGATGGAGCTAAAGCAGTGCTCATCAACGTTACCGGCGGATATGACCTGGGAATGCTGGAAGCCAACGAAGCGGCCAGCGAAATTGAAAAGGCGGCGGATGACAACGCCATCATCATATTCGGAGCGGCGATCAAAGAAGATATCAAAGACGAGATTTTTATCACGGTCATTGCCACTGGCTTTGAAAGCAGACCCAGCGCCGATCTTCTGGGAGGCGATCTGATGCCGGAGCATACCGGTGAAGAAAAGAAAGAGAGCGAGATCACAAGCTCAATTTTGGACGAAAAGAACGAAAAAGAAAGCGGCAGCCTAATCGATAACGACTTTAAAATCCCGCCCTTCTTATCATCCAAGTAGAACCAATTCTGTATAATAAGGAAGAGCCGGTGATGAACCGGCTTTTCTTCATAAAAAACGTGCGCATGACGAAATCAAAGATTCCTATGCACACATGTCGCTGACAAGCAGCGACGCTTCGCAAGGTACGTTCTTTGAAACTCCGTCAATATCGTCCAAGACGATATTTCCTACGTTATAAAAAACATATGAAGAAAATTACATCAAAGGAAAACCAAATATTCAAGCTGTGCAGCAAACTGACCATGCGGAAACACCGGGATCAGGAAGGGCTCTATCTGATCGAGGGAGAGAAGCTAGTCAGAGAAGCCATTGAAAGCGGACAACGGATAAAGGTGATCGCGGCAGCAGAAAGCAGCGGCCTGCGGCCTGACTTTTCCGAAGAAATCGTTTTTATGGAGGACAAGCTTTTTACAAAGCTGGCCCAGACGAAGACGACTCAGGGCATTCTGGCAGTTGTGGAAACGCGGGAACTGACGGAAGAAGAATTCCTGAAAAAGACAGCCCGCAAATCAGGCAATGTGGTTCTGCTGGACCGCCTGCAGGATCCGGGCAACATCGGTACCATCATCAGGACGGCGGACGCGGCCGGCTACAGCGGCGTTATGACCATCAAGGGAACGGCCGATCTTTATTCCTTAAAAATCGTTCGCGCAGCAGCAGGTTCCCTATTCCGCATGCCCGTGTTTTCCGCGGATTCGCCTTCGCAGGCCGTATCGGTTTTGGAGGCCGCGGGAAAAACCATATTTGCTACGGGATTTGATACGGATTTGTATTACTACGATGTGGATATGAAGCGGAACATCGGTTTGATCATCGGCAATGAGGGAAATGGCATTTCTCCGGAGCTGATGGCAATGGCCCACCGGATCATCAAGATACCAATGGACGGCGATATCGATTCCCTCAATGCTTCCGTGGCGGCGGGAATTCTGATGTATGAGTCCATGAGATAGATAAAAGACTAATTTTGGAGAGGTAAAAACATATGCAAACTCAATTAAACAAAATTTTGCAGGAGGCAAAAGAACAGTTAGAAAAGGCAAAGACATTGGCCGAAACGGACGAGGTCCGGGTTAAGGTACTGGGAAAAAAAGGCCAGCTGACTGAAATTCTAAAAGGCATGAAAAAGCTTTCGCCGGATGAGAAAAAAGAACTGGGGCAGGCCGCCAACAAAGTGAGAAACCAAGTAGAGACCCTGCTGGAAGAAAAGTTTGCGCAGGTAAAAGCCGCCGCAAAGGAAGCGCAGTTTAAACTTGAGAAAATCGACGTAACGGAGCCGGGCGAAGATATGAGCCTGGGCGTAAAACATCCGATCACCATTACCATCGAAGAAATTTCGGATATCTTTATGTCCATGGGTTACTCCATCGCAGAAGGCCCCCAGGTTGAGAGCGTGTTCAATGCCTTTGACGCCCTTAATTCTCCCAAGAACCATCCTTCAAGAGATGTAACGGACACTTTCTATATTGCAAAAGATACGGTCTTAAGGCCGCACACGTCTTCTGTACAGATTCGAACCCTTATGAGCCAGCAGCCGCCGATTAAAATCATCGCGCCGGGCAGATGCTTCCGCTGTGATACGCCGGATGCCACCCACTCGCCGATGTTTCATCAGGTAGAGGGGCTGATCGTGGACGAAGGAATCACCATGGCCGACTTAAAGGGTACCTTGGACAGCATGGCAAAGCAGCTCTTCGGATCTTCTACAAAGACCAAATTCAGACCGCATCACTTCCCCTTTACCGAACCGAGCGCGGAAATGGACGTTTCCTGTTTCAAATGCGGCGGCAAAGGCTGCCGAATCTGCAAAGGCAGCGGCTGGATTGAGATTCTCGGCTGTGGCATGGTACACCCTAACGTTCTGGCAGTAGGCGGAATCGATACGGAAAAATACACCGGATTCGCCTTTGGCATGGGTGTGGAAAGAATTGCAATGTTAAAGTATGGCGTTGATGATATCCGTCTTTTCTACGAAAACGATATGCGTTTCATCAACCAGTTCAAATAGGAGGTGCCGTAGATGTTAGTTCCAATCGAGTGGCTGAAAGATTATACTGATATTGATGTAGATACAAAGGAATTCTGCGACCGCATGATCATGTCGGGCTCCAATCTGGAGACCTGTGAATATTTCTGCGAAGAAATGGAAAATGTGGTGGTAGGCAGAATTGACAAAATAGAAAAACACCCGGATGCCGATAAGCTGGTGGTGTGCATGATTAACGTGGGTAAAGATGAACCAGTGCAGATCGTCACCGGTGCTCCCAATGTGTTCGAGGGAGCATATGTTCCGGTAGCGCTTCATAAGAGCAGGATTCCCGGACCGCTTCACGGAAAAGAAAAGGAAGAAGGCGGAACAAAGATTACCAAGGGTAAGCTGAGGGGCGTGGAATCCTTCGGCATGCTGTGCTCCGCAGGGGAACTGGGTTTTGACGACAAGGTAGTTCCGGTGGCCCACAGAGAGGGAATCTGGATTCTAGAGGAAGAATATCCTCTGGGCCAGGATTTTGCTGAGGCGCTGGGACTGAAGCAGGCAGTGGTGGATTTTGAAATCACCCCCAACCGCCCGGACTGTCTGTCCATGGTGGGAATGGCCAGAGAAGCGGCAGCCACCTTCGGCGGCAGCCTCAAGTATCCGGACACAGCCTGTACCGATGAAACCGACAAACAGGCAAAGGATTTCATTCAGGTGGAGATCAAGGATTCGGAATTGTGCAGACGTTATGCGGCCAGAATCGTGACCGACGTCAAGATTGAACAATCCCCTTGGTGGCTCCAAAAGAGACTGATGTACGCCGGAATGCGTCCCATCAACAATATTGTAGACATTACCAACTTTGTTATGCTGGAATTCGGACAGCCGATCCATGCCTTTGACATCCGTCAGATCGCTGATAACAGGATCATCGTCGAGCGGGCCCAGGAAGGCGAGACCTTTACAACCCTGGACAACACAGAGCGGACTCTCACAGAGGATATGCTGCTGATTAAAGACGGACAGCGGGGCGTAGCCATCGCCGGCGTCATGGGAGGACTCAATTCCGAAATCGAAAAGGATACGACAACTATTTTAATAGAATCGGCCAATTTCAACGGAGACAGCGTTCGGGCCACATCAAAAAAACTGGGCCTTAGAACAGAAGCTTCCTCCAGATTTGAAAAGGGAATCGATCCCAACCTGTGCCAGGCAGCCGCCGATCGGGTATGCAGATTGATCGAGATCCTGGGATGCGGAAAAGTGGCGTACGGAACGGTGGACGTTTATCCAAACCAATTTAAGGCGCCTGTCATCGACGTGCGAGTTAGCCGGGTCAACCATGTGCTGGGAACCGATCTTTCGCGTCAGGATATGACTGGGATCTTCGAGAGCCTGGAGATGATCGTGGAAGGCGAAGGGGACATCATGAAAGTAACCCCGCCCACCATTCGTCAGGACTTACTGACAGAAGTGGACTTTGTCGAAGAAGTGGCAAGGATGTACGGCTACGATCAGCTGCCGGTCACCATTCCCAAGGGAAATTCCGAAGCAGGACAGTCAAGAGAACGGACCCTGGTGGATTTGGCCAGGGATACCCTGTGCGCTTTGGGTGCCAACGAGGTACAGACTTACTCCTTCGTCAGCCCGAAAGGGGTGGACGACGTCAGGATCGATGAAGATTCCTGGGAACGGGATTTTGTAAAGATTACCAACCCTCTGGGAGAAGAAAACTCTGTAATGCGGACCATTCTCACCCCCAATATGCTGGAGGTCCTGGCCAGAAATTATTCACGAAATATTGAAGCTGTCCGCGCCTTTGAAATCGGCAGTACCTTCATGACCAATATGATCGACCCGGAAAAGCTTCCCGACGAGCAGACCGGACTTTGCATCGGCATCTATGGAAACGATGCGGACTTCTTCACGCTCAAGGGAATGATCGTAGAAATGCTGAAAGTTCTGGGCGTGAAGGAAACCCTTTTTGAGGCGGAAAGTCAATACGGCGTATATCATCCGGGACGCTGCGCCAGAATATCGGTAGGCGATGAGGAACTGGGCATCATGGGAGAAGTGCACCCGGATGTATCGGAGAAATTTGGAATCGGCACCAGATCGTACGTTTGCGAGCTGTTTTTCGACTCGGTGATCCGCCACGCCAATATTGAAAAGGCTTACGAGCCTCTGCCCAAATACCCTGCAACATCAAGAGACATTGCGCTGCTTGTGGATGAGGACATCCAAGTAGGTGATATAGAAAGCATTATCAAGGAACAAGGCAAAGCAATTTTGGAAAAGGTACAGCTATTTGACGTTTATCGCGGCAAACAGGTGGCCGAAGGAAAGAAGAGCGTAGCTTTTGCTCTGACCTACAGAGATAAAAACAAGACCCTTACCGATGAAGACGTAGCAAAAGTTCATGATAAAGTCCTTGAAGCGCTGAAAGAAAAAGTCAATGCAGTATTAAGGGAAATTTAAAGGGGAGGTAAGCTGTGGAAAGCAACAAAGTAAGTGTAAAGATCTACGGACAGGAGTATGTGATATCCGGTGAAAAGCCCAGGGAGCAGATCGTAAAGGTAGCTGCTTACGTGGACAACCAGATGCACGAGATCGCCAGCGCGGCGCCGTCCTGCTCGGTTACCGACCTGGCAGTCTTATCGGCAGTCAACATTGCCGATGAAAGTTTTGTAAGCAAGGAAGAGGTTGAAGAACTGAAAAAGCTCAATGTCCAGCTGGAAAAGGATGCGCAGCATTACGTTCAGCTCTGGGATGAATCCAAAAAGAATTTCCTCCAATACAAGGAGGAGAATCAGGGCGTTGCCAGTCAGCGCGATGAGATGACCCAGAAGGCCGCGGCAAAAGAGCGGGAAATCCAGGAACTGAAAATGGCCGCGGAAAAACTGCAGGATGAACTGCAGAAAGCCGCCCAGCAGACCCTGGAAGAAGCAAAAAAGAAAGCTCAGCAGGCGATCGATGAAGCCGAGGCCAAATGCAAGGAGCTTGAGAACAGTTTCTTTGACCTTCAGATGGAAAATCTCCAGCTAAAAAAAGAGTTGGAGACATACAGACGAAATATGGAATAAAGGAAACAAATGAAAACAAAATCGATCAATGTTTTGGAATACAACAAGATCATAGCAAAATTAGAAGAACAGGCCGGCTCTGAAATGGCGAAAAAAATCATTTCAGAGCTTACGCCTTCTCATGAAGTACCCGCAATACGGGACATGCTTGCAGAAACCACAGAAGCGGTGAAACTGATCGTCCATAAAGGACCATTGCCGCTCGGTGGTTTTTATGATATTGAGGATAGTCTGCATTTAGCAAGAAAAGGCGGCAGTCTAACCATGAAACAGCTTTTGCAGGTCCTGTACAACCTGGCTCTTGCAAGGAGGGTAACCACCTTTCTCAAGAGCGATCTTCCGCCTCTGCCCATCATTGAAAGCATCGCGGAAGTGATCGCGGTACACAAAAGGCTGGAAGATGAAATCGACCGCTGCATTTTGTCAGAGGACGAGATGGCGGACAATGCCAGTCCGGATCTGAAAAATATACGCAGATCCATCCTTCGCCAGAACGATGCTCTGAAAGCGAGGATCAACCAAATCCTCAATTCGTCGGATAATAAGACGCTGCTCCAGGATTCCATCGTTACGATGCGGGACGGCAGATACGTCATTCCCGTTAAAGCAGAACATCGGGCCAGATTCCCCGGGATCATCCATGATCAGAGCGCTACCGGCGCTACCGTGTTCATTGAGCCCCAGGTGATCGTCAATCTCAACAACGAACTGCGCCAACTGGAATTGCAGGAAAAAGCCGAAATCGACCGTATTCTGGCAGAGCTGTCCGGCGCTGTTTCGGAGCATTATCACGATCTTCTCAACAACCAGAAGCTGCTGATCCAGCTGGATGTGATTATGGCCAAAGGCAAGCTGTCCGCTCTGCAGCACGGCGAAGAGCCGTCCGTCAGTCAGGGCGGGGAACTGATCTTTAAAGAAGCCAGGCATCCGCTCATAGACTCTAAAAAAGTGGTGCCGATCAATGTTTCCATTGGAGACGGCTACAACACCCTGGTCATAACCGGACCCAATACAGGCGGAAAAACCGTAACTTTGAAGACAGTAGGCCTGTTGTCGATGATGGCTCAGACCGGGCTTCATATACCGGCGGCCAGCGGCAGCAAAATTCCTGTTTTTCAGGAAATTTTCGCGGACATCGGCGATGAGCAGAGCATCGAACAGAGCCTTTCCACATTTTCTTCCCATATGACCAATATCGTGGATATTGTAACAAATGCAGGAGAGGATTGTCTGGTACTAGTGGATGAACTGGGTGCGGGAACTGACCCGACGGAAGGCGCGGCTTTGGCGATTTCCATTTTGGAGAGCCTTTATGAGAAGGGGGCTAAGACCATCGCCACAACTCATTACACGGAGCTGAAGAAATATGCCATTTCCACCGATGGAGTGGAGAATGCATCCATGGAATTCAATGTGGAAACCCTGAGTCCCACTTACCGGCTGGCGATCGGAGTCCCCGGAAAATCCAACGCCTTTGAAATTTCTCAAAAGCTGGGTCTTCCCGAAGCGATCATTGAAAAATCCAGGAGACTCCTGGACGGAGGCGATATCCAGTTCGAAGAAGTCATTTCCGCACTGGAAGCCGATCGAAAAGCGGCAGAGGAAGAGCGGGACGAGGCGGTGATGCTCAATATCGCTATGAAGAAGCAAAAAGAAGAGCTGGATAAACAGACCCGCAGACTGGAAGAACAAAAAACGAAGATTCTTAACCAGGCCAAGGCTGAGGCCAGACGGATGATTGAGGAAGCTAAGGCAGTTTCCAAAGAGGTTCAGGAGGAACTGCGCGAGCTGACAAAAATCGAGAGCCTGGGTCAGAGGAATAAAAAATTCGACGAAAACCGCAAGCGGATCAAAGACGCGGCAGGGAAATACAGAGAAAAGGTTATTCGCGAAGTAAATGATAATCCGGTAGCGCCGGAAGATCTCAAGCTGGGAGACCGGGTTAAGGTCTTGAGCCTGGATCAAAAGGGCGAAATTGTATCTCTGCCCGATGATAAAGGAGAGCTGATGGTCCAGGTGGGAATCCTGAAAGCTAAGGTGAATCTGGATGATATCATGCTTATTGAAGGCGGAGCACTGGATATCAATCGGCCGAAAAAAGTCAAAAAGAATTATGGCAGCATGTATAAAGCCAAAGCCCAGAACGTTTCCATCTCCATCGATGTGCGGGGGAAAAATCTGGACGATGCCGCCATGGATGTGGACAAATATTTGGACGACGCCACCATGGCAGGTCTGAAAGAGGTTACCATCATCCACGGACGCGGCGAAGGCGTTCTCATGAAAGGGCTGCAGGATATGATGCGGGGCCATAGACATGTAAAACGATTTCGAAAAGGAAAATTTGATGAAGGCGGAGACGGCGTGACCGTTGTTTCCCTGAAATAGAGGTGGCGGTATGTATATGATCAGCGCCTGTTTATTGGGCGAAAACTGTAAATATAACGGCGGAAACAACCGCTGCCAGTGGGTGGTGGATTTTGCCAAAGCCCATTCGTATGTGCCGGTCTGCCCGGAAACCCAGGTCGGTCTTCCCGCGCCCCGTCCCCCTGCTGAGATTTGCGCGGATAAAGTCCTGGACTGTGAAGGAAAGGACTTGACAGAGGCATTTGCCCGGGGAGCGGAGGCGAGCTGGGAACTGGCCAAGAAGGCGGCCTCTGATGCCGGAGAGAACATTGAAGGGGCGATTCTCAAGGCCAAAAGCCCTTCTTGCGGAAGGGATCGGATTTACGACGGAACATTTTCTGACAGGCTCACAGCCGGGGACGGATACCTGGTACGCCTGCTGAAGAACCATCACATCGATGTTATTACGGAAAAGGAGAACCTAGAAGATGATTAATTACAAAGAAAAAATCGCGCAGCTTTTGAGCACAGCTGTGGAAGGTCTTACAACTGAAGAATTGCAGAATATGGTGGAAGTACCCGCAGATGGAAAGATGGGCGACTATGCCTTTCCGTGTTTTCGTCTGGCAAAGATTCTGCGTAAGGCTCCGCCTATGATCGCCAAGGATATCGCGCAAAAGATCAGCGATGATCCGATTTTCGCCAAAGTGGAGCCGGTGAACGCTTACGTCAATATGTTCCTTTCCAGAGACGTTTATGTGAAGGATACCCTGGGGGATGTGATTGAACAAGGCGATCATTATGGACGCAGCGACGCGGGACAGGGAAAAACGGTCATTGTCGAATATTCCTCTCCCAACATCGCCAAGCCTTTTCACATCGGCCATATCAGAAGTACGGTAATCGGAAATTCCATCTATAAAATTTACGATTTCCTGGGTTATGATACGGTACGGATCAACCACTTGGGTGACTATGGAACTCAGTTCGGTAAGATGATCTGTGCTTACAGAAGATGGGGAAATAAAGAAGACGTTATTAACGAGCCCATTAAAACCTTGCTGTCCTACTATACCAAATTCCATGTAGAAGTGGAAAACGATCCCAGCCTGGACCAGGAAGCGAGAGATATCTTCACCAGACTGGAAAAGGGCGAGCCGGAAGAAGTGGAATTGTGGCAGTGGTTCCGGGATGAAAGTCTGAAAGAATTTACCCGGGTATACGATATGCTGGGCATTGAATTTGATTCCTATGCGGGCGAGAGCTTTTATTCCGATAAGATGCCCCGTTTTGTCCAGGAGCTGAAGGACGCTAATCTTCTGAAAGAGTCAGAAGGCGCTCAGATCGTCGATCTGGAAGCGTACGGAATGTCGCCCGCGCTCATTACCAAATCCGACGGTTCCACCTTGTATATCACCAGAGATATCGCGGCAGCGGTTTATAGAAAAGAGCATTATGATTTCTATAAGAACATCTATGTGGTTGCTTCCCAGCAGAACCTGCATTTCCAGCAGTGGATTAAAATCGTAGAGCTTTTGGGCTACGATTGGGCCCATGACTGCGTGCATGTTCCTTTCGGCCTTGTTAGTCTGGAGGACGGAACCATGTCCACCAGAGAGGGCAGAGTGGTATTCCTGGAGGATGTGCTCAACCGGGCCGTGGAACAGACCAGAGAAATCATCAAGGAAAAGAATGTCAATACGGACAGCATCGAAGAGACGGCCAAGATGGTCGGAATCGGCGCCGTTATGTTCCAGGAGCTTTCCAATAACCGGATCAAAGATTACGTGTTCTCCTGGGATAAAGTTCTCAACTTCGAAGGCGAGACCGGTCCTTATGTCCAGTACACCCACGCCAGAGCTGCCAGCGTGCTGAGAAAAGCCGGCGATGAGGTGGTAAAAAAAGCCCGGACAGCGGACATCGATACCAGCTATATCACCGGCGACAGCGCTTACGACCTGGCCAGATTGATCTATGCTTTCCCGGCCGCAGTCAAAGAAGCGGGAGACAAATACGAACCTTCTATCGTAACCAGACATATTGTAAATATAGCGCAGGCTTTCAACCGTTTCTATCATGATGAACACGTTCTGGTGGACAATGAGGACGAAAAGATTGCCAAGGTAGCGCTGGTCATCGCGGCCAAGAACACCATTAAAAACGGGCTGGGGCTCTTGGGCATCCAGGCTCCGGAAAAAATGTAAGGAGAGCAGAGTTTCATGAGATATGAAGGAAATATATTCAGACCGCCAAGTGAAGCGTACAGCCTGATCGTCCAGGTGACCATCGGCTGTTCCCATAATAAGTGTACTTTTTGCAGTATGTACAAGGATAAAACATTCCGTGTGAGAAATCCGGAGGAAGTGTTGGAAGATTTGGATATGGCCCGCCAGCGGTATCGGCGGGTAGAACGAATTTTTCTCGCCGACGGCGATGCTCTTGCGCTGAGCAATGCCAAGCTGCTGCGCATTCTGAACCACATCCAGAAGCTGTTTCCGGAATGTGAACGGGTAAACGTATACGGATCGCCCAAGGATGTACTTCATAAAACGCCGGAGGAACTGCGGGAGCTTTATGAAAATGGTGTTAAGATCATTTATATCGGCGCCGAGTCCGGCAGCGACCAGGTGCTGAAAGATATCTGCAAGGGAGCGACGCGGGCAGAGATCATTGAAGCAGTGAGGAAGATCGAGGATTCGGGCATTAAGGCGTCTGTGACCTTTATTTCCGGCATGGGCGGCAGAGACGGCTGGGAGGATCATGCGGTGCAGACCGGGACCATGATCAGCCAGATGGAACCTTCCTATGTGGGGCTTCTGACCCTCATGGTAGAACCGGGCGTTCCTTTGGAAAAAGATATCCGTTCCGGCAAGTTCCAAGTGCTGACCGCTGAAGAAGTGGTGGCGGAAACGCTGCTGATGCTGAAAAACATCGATGTTAAGAGACGGTGCGTGTTCAGGAGCAACCATGCATCCAACTATGTGTCCCTGCGGGGAGATCTGCCGCAGGATAAAGAAAAGATGATTGGCCTTTTGAGACGGGCGATGAAGGATCACAATATGCTCAAGGATGAGCGTTTCAGAATGTTGTAGTGAAGGGAATTGCATGAAGGTACTGTTGACCACACTGAATTCAAAATATGTGCATTCCAATCTGGCCTTAAAATATCTGTACCTGGCGGGAAAACACGTCTGCGATGGTCTGGACATAAAGGAATATACCATCAACAACAGCAGAGATTATGTGTTTACCGAGCTGGTGACGGCGGATTACGATGCAGTCTGTTTTTCCTGCTATATCTGGAATATTGAAAAAATATTGGAGCTGGCGGCGGATCTGAAGAAGGCCCGCCCTCAAATCCAAATCCTTTTGGGCGGCCCGGAGGTCAGCTACGATGGGGAGCAGGTTTTGCGGGATAACCCGTTGGTGGACTTTGTTCTCGCCGGTGAAGGAGAGAATAGCTTTCCCCAGTGGTGCCGGGCGCTGGCAGGGGATATTCCTTTTGAGCAGGCTGCCGGTCTGGTGTATCGGAGCCATGGTCGGATTTATGCCAATCCCGTGGCAGAGCCGGTGAACCTTCTGCAGATTCCGTTCCCGTATGAGACGTTTCCCTGCGAGACGGACCGGGTGATTTACTATGAATCGTCGCGGGGCTGCCCCTTTGGGTGCAGCTACTGCATATCCTCGCTGGACAAGCGTATCCGCAGCCTGCCTGTGGAGCGGGTCAAAGCCGACTTGCGCTGTTTTCTCGACCAGAATGTAAAGCAGGTCAAGTTTTTGGACAGAACCTTCAATTGGGATAAGGCCCGGACTTTGGAGATCTTTCAATTTCTCATGGATCAGGACAACGGTGTGACCAATTTTCATTTTGAAATTTGTGCCGATCTGCTGGATGATGAGCTTTTTCTAGTGTTGGGCCAGGCCAGAGAAGGATTGTTTCAATTTGAGATTGGGATCCAGTCCACCAATGGGGATACCCTTTCAGCAGTCAGAAGAACCAGCGATACGGCCGCAGTTCTGGCAAGCGTAGGCAGGCTGGTCTTGCTGGGAAACAGCCATATTCATGTGGATCTGATCGCGGGACTTCCCTATGAGGACTACCGGATTTTCCGAAAATCCTTCAATGATGTTTACGCACTGGGCGCAGACAACCTTCAGCTTGGATTTTTAAAGCTCTTAAAGGGAACCTCCATTCGGGCGGATGAGAAAAAATACGGCTATGTCTATATGAGTAAAGCGCCTTATCAGATCATTTCCAATCAATTTCTTACAGCGGAGGAAGTGTGCCGGCTGAAACAAATTGAGACGGTTTTGGATCTTTACTATAACCGGGGCGGCTTTGCACATACGTTATCTGAGGCTGTTTCAGCGACCGCCGAAACGCCCTTTGATTTTTATGAAGCTCTCGCGGGTTACTATTATGCAGAGGGGTTTCAACACCGATCGCACAAAAAGGAAGACCTCTACCGAATTCTTTTCCAGTTCTTCGGCTCGATGGGGCGGGGAGAGCAGTTTCTTCCGCTGCTGGAACGGGATTTAAAGCAAACCATGAACTTTGATGCAGTTAAAAAATTTTTTAGAAAGGGATGGACAATCCTGTAGGTGGAACATATGGCAGAACAAAAGAAAAAAACGCTGGCCCAGACCATGGGCATTACAAGGACCGTAGTCAGAGATCCTTCTGAATCGGATATACAGCTGAGGGAGGACCGGATCGGCCGTTATTTTAAAAAGTACCTGAGCAAGTTTGTGTTCGACGAATTTTCTCCCAAATTTATTGAGGAATCCAAGGCCGGCGATCTGCTGAAGGGTGTGCCGATCCCGCTGCGGAAAAAGGATTTGAAAGCTTTTGACGGCGGAGAGGGTCTGCCCATGCTGGTCATTGCGGAAAATATGGCCTGGGTCATGGGCTGCGATCCCCATTTCAAGCATACCAAGGATTATGTGGCGATCCTCAGCCGGATTTATAATTATAAGCTGTACGAGGGCATGATGAAGGAAGGCCGCGACGCCGCAGAGCGGGGTGCGATGGATGATGCCTGCATCCATTTCCGGGCGGCTTTGTGTATGAAACCGGATTATCTTCACGCCATGTACAGTTATGCGCGGGCGTGCAGGGCCATGTACCAGGACAGCCGCAATGAAGAATATGTCGGACGCTTTAAAGCGGAGGCCCTGGATTTCTTCGAGCTTACCACTGAGACTCATCCGCGTTTTGCACAGGCCTATTATTATCTGGGATACGCTTACCTCAACATGGGCCTCTACATAAAAGCGGATTTGACCTGGGCAGAATTCCTGCGATTCAGCAAAAATGGACCTGATAAAAAGGAAATACGCAAGCGCAGACAGCAGCTGCAGGGGCCCATTCAGATTGAAAGCGGCTATAACGATGTTTTGGCAGGACGCTATGAAGAAGGCCGGGAAAAGCTGGAGCCTTTCTTAAACAGCCAATTCAACACTTGGTGGCCGCTCCATTATTATTTAGGAGTTGCCTATGAGATGACCGGGAAAAAGAGTCAGGCCATCGCCAGCTTTAAAAAGGTACTGACCATGAATGCCAGCCACATTGAAACCATGCAGGAGCTGGTGGATATTTACACCGAGTCGGGCGACCGTGAAAACCGGCGTAAATATGAAAAGAAGATTGAGCTGGTACAGAAAACGATTCAAGAAGATCAAAAAGCCTTTAAAGAGGAAATCGCCAAGGAAGATAAAGAGCTGCAGGAGCAGGAGCCTAAGGATCAGAAGCCGGAGTTCATTGAGGAAATCAAAGAACTTCCAATGGCAAGGGATTCCGGAAAGAAAAAGATTAAGCGATTGGACCGTAAGGATAGGTAGGGAGGAGACGCGAAGTGAGCGACCAAGAGACAAAGCCGGCCGGCAGGGGGAAAGTTATTGTTTATATTGTTATCCGGGTGCTGGTGATCGCGGTGATGATCGCGCAGATTTTCAACCATAATTGGGACAATGTGTTTACCTGTGCGTTAACGTTGATTCTGCTTTTGCTGCCGTCATTTTTATCGAGTAAGATGCATATTGTTTTGCCCAATACCCTTGAAATTATCATTATCTGCTTTATCTTTGCCGCCGAAATTCTGGGGGAAGTACGGGAGTATTATGTGCTCTTTGACCGCTGGGATGATATGCTACATACGCTCAACGGCTTTCTGGCTGCGGCGATTGGTTTTGCCATGATCGATATCCTCAATCGTCATGAAAAGGTTTCTATGAATCTGTCGCCGGCTTTTGTGGCTATGGTAGCCTTTTGTTTCTCTATGACGATCGGCGTGCTGTGGGAGTTTTTTGAATGGTCTATGGATATGTTCTTTGGTAAAGATATGCAAAAAGACACCTGGCTGACCGCCTTTAATTCGGTAGCCTTGAATCCGGAGGGCGCCAATGTGCCGGTTCATGTGGATGTGGAAAGCGTAACGGTCAATGGCCAGGTCTGGGACAAATATCTGGATATCGGACTTTATGATACCATGCACGACTTGTTCGTAAACTTCCTGGGCGCAGTGACCTTCTCGATTTTCGGCCTGGTCTATATAAAGAATCGGGGCAAAGGGTTTGCTGCCAGATTTATACCGACTTTGAGGCAGGATAAGAAGGAACGGTCGTCCAAGTCCGCATAAAATGTGCGGCTGATTCTGCGGGTTTCTTACCGACTGATCTTTCGCAAAAGGGTAGGAACGCTGTCTTCGGCTTGACTGGCTGATCCGGGTTTTGGTGTTGCTATAAAAATATTGATTTTGCAGATTTTTGTATCTGTTTTCAACGGGTTCAAGCCTCATTTTCGCTGTTTTCAGGTGAAGCGGCCGTTTTCGTGTTCAAGCTGCTCGTGCTGGCGGCCCTGAGCCTGTATTTTGGATATAAAAAAAGAGTCTTTTTCGTTTCTTTGTTGTGTAAATGGCCAATTTTGAAATTTGACCAAAAACAACAGACTTTTTGGCTATGGTGGTGATGGGACATTTAGAAAAAATCACTTTGCTTTGGTGTTTTATGAATACTAGCAAGCGAAGTGGATAACCTAGTAAGGTCGGCAGTTTTCGGCGATCGAGGAAATTATACAAAAAGGTAAATTCATTTAAAAAATGTGTTGACACAAACCTATTTACTGTTGTATAATAATATCTGTCGCTGGAACGAGCGGAAAGATGTTCCAAGGTAGCTCAATGGTGGAGCAACCGGCTGTTAACCGGTAGGCTGTGGGTTCGAGCCCCACCCTTGGAGCCAATTTTGGAAATTCCGATAAAGAAGGGCGAGAACCCGAGAGGGTAGAAATCTTCAGTGAAGATTTCTTCGCGGAACAGTGCGTAAGCACGGTGAAGCGTATTCAGCTTGCGAAGCAAGCGTGAGCCCCACCCTTGGAGCCAATTTTGGAAGTTCCGATAAAGAAGGGCGAGAACCCGGCAGGGTGGAAGCCAAATGAAAGGCTTGCCGAAGTGGTGGAATTGGCAGACACGCGGGACTTAAAATCCCGTGATCCTTACCGATCGTACCGGTTCGACCCCGGTCTTCGGCACCAATTAATTTCATATCTGATATCGCGGGGTGGAGCAGTTGGTAGCTCGTCGGGCTCATAACCCGGAGGCCGCAGGTTCGAATCCTGTCCCCGCAACCAAGCATTCAATAATCGCACTTGCAAGAGTGCGATTTTTTAATGCATATGAATGAGAGGATTCGAACCACTGAAAAAGCACCACGGATGTGAAATCCTGTGCTTTCTGTATGGCACCTGCCGCAATTTGCCGTGCAAATTGGGCTAGGATGCGCATAAAAGGCACTGAAGCTGAGTGACGGCTTGACAATTCAGGATATTCCTATGCATCGATAAACATATAATAAGAAAACGCCTTTCATGACAAGATGAAGCACTTAGTCGATATGCATTGAAAACTAACTACTTTTAGTGTTTCGACTCTCAAATGTTACTCCGCTTGGATTTGCAAATATTCATTTCTTATTGTATAATACACATAAATACTGCAATCATTTGTATGTATTGTATTTTTTTTGAGAGGGGTAAGAATGAAAAATAGAACTAAGGTCCTTTGGACAGAGAAAGCTGAGTTTCCGATCGGGTGGGGAATAAAAAAACACTCGCATGACTATTACCACTTGTTTTATATTGTGGAAGGCAATGGTTCGTTTATCATTCATGAACAAGTTTTCGATGCTAAGCCTGATTTGTGCTATATCATACCTCCCGGAGTTCCCCATGAACTGGAGAAGGTAAAAGATAATACCTTGATATCGTATGAAATCAAGTTTTTGATTCATGATGAGGATATTGTGAAACATTTGAATTTAGAAACGCCGCAGTTTGTGGGAGATGAATTTTTTCGCAGTATCATACCCAGCATTGTGGCCAATGGAAGATCGAAAGACAGCTACTATATAAGAAATACTGACGCCTTCTTATGCTCGCTGCTCGTCCACATTGCGAATAAAAATGACGTGGAAGAGGCTCCCAATTCAGAGCTTATAGATACTGCAGGCTTTCACAAAATTACAATTAAAGCTATCGATTTTATCGAGCAGCAATATATGAAACGCATCTATCTGGACGATGTGGCGGACCATGTGGGATACAACCGGAATTATCTTTGCTCACTGTTTAAGAAGGACACAGATATCACCATAATTGACTACTTGAATTATGTTCGCATTCGAAAAGCTTGCGAGTATATTGTCTATAGCGATATAGACATGAACCGAATCTGTTACCGTGTAGGCTTTACAAACCCAAATCATTTCAACAGAACCTTTAAAAAATTTGTTGGACTTCCCCCTACCGTATTTAGTAAGCTGCACCCGTTCGATATAAACGACGACAATGATTCGGTTGATTCTACATTAAACAAACAACTTTTGACGATTCCGGAAGCACTAAAAACGCTTAATCAAACGAATGAATGAGCATTAAAAAAGGGTGAATCCTCTGAAATGGGATTTCACCCTTTAAAGTCACTTAAAAATACTGTTCACTTTTACAAAAGCACCTGTGTTACAGCCGGAATATATGTTGTCAGAAGCAGTGCTATGCATAACACTCCGACAAATAAAAATGCGGTTTTAAACATACGATCCACCTTTACGCCTGAAATTGCGGAGGCAACGAATAAGGTTGTACCATACGGCGGTGTAACAAAGCCAATGCCAAGATTCATCGCCATAATAACGCCGAACTGTACAGGATCAACCCCCAGCTGAACCACTAACGGCAAAAATATAGGAGCTATAATGATGATTGCCGGTATAATGTCGATTACCATACCAACGAGCAATAATATGACATTAATCATAAGCAGGATGACGATTTTATTTGTAGTAATACCGGTAATAGCATCTACGATTACATCGGGAATGCGTTCAACTGTTATAAACTTGCACATTGCTCCCGAAAAGCCCATGATAAAACTCGTTACACCATTGAGAATTGCGGTTTTATACAGCGCATCCGCCAGTTTCTTCAGCGTAAGCTGCTTATAGACAAACGCGCCTATTATAATCGAATAAACAACAGCAACTACCGCTGATTCCGTAGGTGTGAACACGCCGGTATAGATTCCGCCCAATATGATAACCGGTGCGAGCAGCGCCCAAATGCCATTTTTTAAAGAGATCGCTATATTTTTAATAGACGGCCTTGTATCGCTTCCTCCATAGTGATTTTTTTTCGAAACAATAAAACAGGTAATCATCAGCGCTAATGCCATCAACAATCCCGGAATGATTCCGGCAATAAACAAATCCCCAATACTAGTGCTGGTTACAACCCCGTATATGACAAAGGGGATGCTGGGAGGAATGATGATTCCGATCGAACCTGCTGCTGCTAAAAGCGTACTGCTGAATACCCGATTATATTTCTTTTCTTCCATCGCAGGAATTAAAAGCGAACCTACGGCTGATGTCGTAGCGTTTCCTGATCCAGTAATGGCTCCAAAAAAAGTGCTGGTCAGTATTGCAACAATCCCTAAGCCGCCTGTTACAAATCCCACAATGGCATCTGCAATATCAACAAGACGTTTTGCGATGCCCCCCTCGCTCATGATGACTCCGGCAAATATAAAAAACGGCACTGCGAGTAATACAAATGAGTTTAATCCGGTAAAGGCGTTTTGCGGAACAATGGAAACCGATATATCTGAGAAGAAAACAAATGTGATAATTGAAGAAAAACCGATTGCGTATCCAATTGGCATTCCGATAAAGATCATTACCATCATCACGCCAAACATCACCATCATGCCAGTCATGCTGTTTCTCCTCCTTTCACCATATCATGGATATTCATATAAATGACGCCTATTAATCTGGCGCATACAAGCACAGAGCTAATAGGCAGACAAAGGTAAACGATCCACATGGGAATACCGGTCGCCGCAGCGACAACGGCCGAATTCATCTGTGTGGTGATCAGTTCCATCCCATAGACCAATATGATGAAGCTTGTAACCATCCACGCGATGTTTCCAACAAGTTCCATAAATTTTTGTGCATGTATAAACCCTTTCTTTTTCAGAATATCCAAGACAATTGTAATCTGAATATGCTCATGATTCACCATTCCTGCACTAACACCAATCCATGAAATCCACACAAAAATAAACTTACCGATTTCTTCCGACCAAAACAATGAATTCCCAAATACATATCTCGTTACTACTTGCGCAAAAATGATAACAACCATCAATGCCATCATTATGATCAGAAACCATTTTTCAATGTTGTTATAGATATTTATGTATTTCCTTAATGTGTTCATGCAGCCCTCCTTCTAAAATATTAGAAAAGCCAGCGTCTCATCTATGCTTGACATGAATATTTGACACTGGCTTTGCGATATGCCGTTTAGAGTCCTAACAATTCATAAAGCTTTTTATCAACTTTATCGCTGTACGCATCATATACACTCTTACTGGCGTCCTTGAACGTCTTAACATCCGACTTGGAAAGCTCTGTTTTTTTAACGCCTGCTTGATCGAGCACGCCAAACGATTCTTTTTCCGCATCTTGAATCAGATTTCTTTCTTCTTGCTTGTATGCCTTCTGGCTGGCATCAAGGATGATCTGCTGCTGTTCCTCAGTCAACGAATGAAAGAAATCTTCATTGATTACACTAACAAGAACCATGGCCTTATGGTTGCTGATGGTATAATATTTGCCTAATTCCTGAAATTTATTGCTTACCATGGCAAGCGGAGATGTATCAACGCCATCAATTGTACCTTGCTGAAGCGCAGTGTACACTTCGCTCATTCCCATCGGGGTGGCCGTTGATCCCCAGGCATTATAAATCGTCGTATTCATCTGACTATCCATGGTCCTGATTTTGAGGCCGGCCATATCAGATACCTTCGTTATAGGTTTTTTAACATTGAGAACAATATTAAAGGAGCCATCTGCGAAATCGAGGCATTTTATCTTTGATTTTTCAGAAAGGCCATCGCTGAGAAGTTTACCGTATTCACCATCAACCATACTATACATAGTTTCTCTATCTTCGAATACATACGGTAAGTCGATCGAATACCAGTTCGGGTCATATGCTGCCATATACGCCGCTGATATTGTTCCCATTTCAAGGTTACCCATGTTTATGGATTCAGCGATTTCCTTTTCGTCGCCCATAGCCGAATCGCTGTAATATTCAACCTGCATTGTCCCGCCTGAATTTTCCTCAACTTCTTTCTCGAAAATTTCCGTAGCTTTTGAGATTGGCACGTCCTTCGTTTCATCTGAAGCAAGTCTAATTGTGATCGTGTCTCCGGAAGCAGTTTTTTCTGAAGAATCCTCACCGCATCCGGTAAAGACAAAGATGCTGCTTACCAAACACAGCGCGGTTATCATAGCCATTAACACTTTCTTTTTCATAATTTTCTTCCTCCTAAGTATGATTACTTTTACTGAAGCAAATAAATGAGTTTGAGACGCAATGTCTTTCATCACGATCTCCGTTATTTGTTCTATATTAGCATATTTTAATATAAGTGTAAAGCGCGATGCATGATTTCTATTGGTGATTTTAATAAAGTAATTACTTTTTTTCGGAAATATTGTGCTATTTTAAACAAATAATGAATAATATTTATCATATTTTATTTATTTTCGAATAGCGCTCGCTGAGGCGTCACACTTAATAAATGTGCATATTTTCATTTTTTGACTTGAATTTCGTATTTTTGCGTGATATGATCTACCTGTAAATATTCTGTTGTAGTGAAAGGATGTGATGGTATGATGGCAAATTCAGAAAATAAAGAGCTTCGCAGATTGGCAGCAGATATACGGATCAAGGCTTTATATTGCATGGCTGGAGCCGGGGGCGGCCATGTAGGCGGTGCAATGTCAATTTGTGATGTCTTATCCGTATTGTATGGAAAAATAATGAAATATGATTCGGATAGACCTGATTGGGAAGATAGGGACAGGTTAGTGGTTTCGAAAGGACATAGCGGCCCAGCGGTGTATGCAGCCCTCGCATTGAGCGGTTTTTTTTCAATGACATGGCTCGACACGCTCAATCAGGGAGGAACAAATTTGCCAAGTCACTGCGACAGGATCCGGACGCCGGGTATTGACATGTCCACGGGTTCCCTTGGACAGGGAATTTCCGTAGCCTGCGGAATGGCAGCCGCATTGAGAAAGGAAGAAAGTTCATCAAGGGTCTATACCATATTAGGTGATGGAGAACTCCAAGAAGGACAAGTATGGGAAGCTTTTCAGTTCCTCGCGCATCAAAAACTGAATAATATGACCGTATATATAGATAACAACAAGAAACAGTTAGATGGTTTTCTTGATGAGGTATGCGAACCATTTGATCTTCAGAAAAAGGTTGAGGGGTTTGGACTGAAATGCAAAACAGTAAAAGGGTATGATGTTGATGAAGTTCTTCAAGCCACGCAAGAAAGCATGAAGGAAGGCGGACCAAGGGTGATTATCCTTGATACGGTGAAGGGAATCGGATGCAGCTTTGCGGAAGAAGCGGAAGCAAACCACCATATGAGTTTTACAAAGGAAGATGCAGAGCGGGCCGAGGCCGAAATCAATCGCAGATATGAAGCGGGAATCGTGAAAAAGGAGGCGGCTTATGAATAAGGTGCTTAGCTTGGCGGACTATTCTGCCATGAGTGATAGGGAAATGAGAGAGGCATATTCGGATACAATGCTTGAACTTGGGGCGGCCAACAAAAACATTATGGTACTGGATGTTGACTGCAGCAGATCGATGGCATCCGGAGCCTTTAAAAAGGCTTATCCTGAGCAGTATCTGAATATAGGGATACAGGAAGCAAATGCCGTAGGGGTTGCAGCCGGATTGTCAGCCGAAAAACAAATTCCGTTTTTAAATGCGTTCGGCGTTTTTGCCACAAGAAGAGTTTTTGACCAAGTCTTTTTATCATGCGGATATGCAAAATTAAATGTAAAAATCATAGGCTGGGATGCAGGAATCGGTGCAGAAGCAAATGGAGGGACTCATATGCCGTTTGAGGATATGGGGATCATGAGAAGTATTCCTGAAATGATTGTCGTTGAGCCTGCAGATCCGGCGGCGTTAAAACAAATACTGGTAAAATGCGCCGAGCTTTATGGAAATGTATATATAAGAAGCATGCGTAAACAGGTACCATGTGTTTACCATGATGACCTTACCCTGGAGATCGGAAAAGCAAATTTGCTGAAACAGGGAGAGGATTTGACAATTATTGCGTGCGGCTTGATGGTGTCGGAAGCGCTGAAAGCGGCTGATGTGCTAAAAAGTCGCGGAGTAAATGCACGCGTGGTAGATATGTTTACGATTAAACCCCTTGACGAAGAAGCTGTCATAAAATGCGCCAAGGAAACAGGAGCGATTGTGGTCGCAGAAAATCATAGAAGCGTTAACGGTCTGTACAGCGCAGTCTCTGATTGCGCATCAGCCAACTGTCCTTGCCCGATTGAAGCCGTTGGCGTCGATGATATATTTGGTGAGGTTGGAAAAAAAGATTATCTTATGGAGAGATTTGGGCTTACGTTCAGGGAAATATCAGATAAAGCATTAAATGTTCTGAAGAGAAAGGAAAAATAAATGTTTACCAAACAGGAAATGATCGATCGGGCAAAAGCAGTAATGCCGGGCGGGGTTAATTCGTCCATACGCAACATAGAACCGTTTATGATGTGGAAAGAAGGCGACGGCGCATATCTCTGGGATTGGGACGGAAAAAAATATGTCGATTACAATGGATGCTGGGGACCATATATTCTTGGATATAACAGTCCTGTTGTAAAGAATGCGGTGATAGAGTCAATTGACAGGCATGACCAGTATGGCGTCGGAGTTACAGAACTTGAAATAGAATTAGCCGAACGTATTTGCAAGCATGTCCCATGTGCTGACAAAGCGCTTGCATGCAGTTCGGGTTCAGAGGCTACCTATCATGCGATCCGAGCTGCAAGAGCCTTCACAGGACGTGAAAAGGTCATAAAGTTTCAAGGGTGTTTCCATGGGTGGCATGATTATGTTTTAAGAAACTGCTATACCCCGGCTGATATGCTTTATAAACGCAATCCAAATTCAGCGGGAATGTTTGATGCTGCGGTTGACGCTACGTTAGTATGCAGGCTGAATGATCTGGAAAATGTGGAACAAACGATGAACCGTAATAAAGGTGAGGTCGCGGCGCTGATCGTCGAGCCGATCGCCCATAATCTGGGGTGTGTAAAGCTATCGGATGAGTTTCTTAAGGGACTTAGGAGACTTTGCGATGAGCATGGCATTGTACTTATTTTCGATGAAGTCATTACAGGTTTCAGAGTTGGACTTGGCGGATATCAAGGTATATGCGGAGTGATTCCGGATTTAACAACAATGGGAAAAGCCCTTGGAAGCGGATACCCAATCGCTTTCATTATGGGACGGGATGAAATCATGAATACATTCAGTACCAATTCTGAGGGCAATGTAAGCTTTCAAGGAACGACAAACGGCCATCCGGCCTGTGTGGCGGCAGCGATTGCGACGATTGATTTTTTGGAAAAAGAGCCTGTATTTGATTCTATCTTTGAGTTGGGCGACTATTTTCGCAAGAATATGCAGTGGCTCTTTGATCAGTATGAGCAGGGAGTGTCTGTCATAGGCTATGGTTCCATTTCCGTGCCGATATGGGCAGAAGGGCCTTTTAACAACCATGAAGACATTTTGCGCGGCGATGCTGAAAAGTCAATCGCGTTCCGAAAAGCAATGATCGAAAGAGGGCATTATTGGGCCCCTGCAGAGCCAAAGAGACTTACAATTTCCTACGCCCATAAAAAGGAAGATATCGACAGCACGTTAGAAGCTATGGAATATGTGCTGAAAGAGGAGGGCAATACATGAAAAAAATCGGAATCTTAACCAGTGGCGGAGATGCCCCTGGCATGAATTCTGTAATCCATACGGTTGTACACTGCGCAATGACATACGGTATGGAGGTAATGGGAATTGAGCGCGGATACAGTGGACTAATTAATGATGAAATGAAGTTGATGAGTTACAAATCCGTTGAAGATATCATGCAGCGAGGCGGTACGGTTCTTAAGACTGCCAGATGTGAAGAGTTTCTTACGGCTGAAGGAAGGCAAGCCGCTTTGAAAAATTTGCGGCTTCATGGAATGGATTCCTTAATTATATGCGGCGGCGACGGATCCTTTCATGGCGCTTTGGAATTGAAAAAACTTGGTATAAACGTCATATGCATTCCCTGTACAATCGACAATGATATGGGATATACGGATTATGCGATCGGTTTTGATACGGCCGTGGGAACAGTTCTCGATGCAGTCAGCAAAATACAGGATACGGCAAGTTCACACGACAGAACAACGATTGTAGAAGTTATGGGGAGGAATTGTGGTCAAGCAATCGGAATACAGAAAGATACGGTGATAAGCATGGATTTACAGGATGCGGTGGAAATGCCGGCAATATGCAATTTGGAATTGATTGAATTAGCGGATTTTCTTTCAAAGTAAGGATAAGGGGGAATACCTATGGCGTTCATAACAACAAAGGAAAGACCTTTTCATTTTCCAAAAATACGTGAAATGCCTGTTAAGATGTTGTATAATGTAGCAATAGGCGGGTAGTTGAATGAAAAATGATGTTGTAATGTATGAAAAGGTCTACCAGATCTTAAAAAATAAAATTATGTCCGGTTTGCTCACCAAAGGTACAAAACTGCCCTCGCGAGCGAACCTCTGCCAGGAGTTTCAGACCTCGGAAAAAACGATACGCCGCGCATTGAAAATGTTGATTGAGGAAGGCCTTGTTGAAACAGAGCAGCGAAAGCGGCCTACGGTTTCTTATGCGTATACTGGAGGACTGCCTGCACCTGCAGATTCCCGTTTTCATAGAATGGCGCATGCCGCGTCGATCAATGATATTATAAAAACAGGTATTCTGCTCTGCTATCCGATCAATGAGAGGGGACTCCGCCTTTGTAGGGGAAAAGACTGGGATATCCCCAAAGCAATTGTAGAGAAAATGGATCCGCAAAAGCCGGCTGAATTCTGGAACCTTTCCAATCGGTTTTGGCGCTTTTTTATCTGTAGAACAGAAAACGATTTGATCGTACGCATTGTGGATCATCTAGGTTTTGGAGGGCTGGAACTGTTGCCGGGGACTTTTGAGTTGAGAAAAAACTATCGCACAGGCCTGGAAAATTTGATGCAAACAATGAAGGACGGAGATGAGCCGGAACGCGTTCACTTCGACGAGCTGTTTGTGCTGTATGGATTGCCTTCGGAAAATGGAGAGGAGCTTTCCGGGCGTCAGTTAGAAGTCAAATCTTCGCTGCAAATCGAAGCAAAAGAGTTGGAACATCAGATCAGCAAGGCCCAGGAACGATATTCCAGCGTGTATCTGGATATTATCGGACTGATTGCTATGGGGCGATATCGGTTGGGTGACCGTTTGCCGCCGTATCAGGAAATGAGCAAGTACTACTGCGTCAGCATCGACACAATTTCAAAAGCAATCTCGATTTTGCAGAGGTTGGGTGTTGTGACAGCGGTACGGGGCAGAGGAACATTTATAGCCATTAATCAGGATGATTTGAAAAAGATCCAAATCGATCCGGAATTGATCGCCTGTCATGTGCGGCGTTTTGTGGATAGTATGGAACTGCTTTCCATGACCATTGAGGGCGTGGCGGCCCATGTGGCGGCTCATGTTTTACAGGAAGATGCCCGCTGGCTCTCGAATGAATTGAATCGACTCTGGAAAGACGGATATATGTACCAGAGTTCTCCCAGTGTACTGCTGGATTTTTTGGTAGAGCATATTCAGTATGACACATTACAGGCTGTTTACAGAGTGGTACAGTCCAATTATCGTATTGAAAGAAGTATTCCAAAGCTGATTGACCGAAAAAAGACCCCTGGAGACTATAAACTTTTTCAAATGAGTATGGAGGCAGCCAATTATTTGATGAAAAGTGATCCTGCTCATTATGCGAAAAAGATGAAAGAGGTCTTTGATTATACTCGGCATATGGCGGTGTCCGCATGCAAGCGGCAGGGCTACTGGGAGGCTGCCATGAAAGTGTACGATGGGACGATGCTTTGGAAGTAATAGAAGTTATTACTTGGGCCATGCAATAATCCATGGCTGTGGATCCAGATTCGCGGAAGTAGCGTGTCTTGCGGGCTGGAACCAATCGCAGAGGAATCGTTCGGCTCCCATAATATAATATCCATCCTGATAATGGTCTGTCGTATCATAAGAATCGCCGAAAATGAGAACATCATCACTAAAATCATCAGTGCCCATTGTGTCATAGCCGATAATATTCATGTAGTGTCCGCCATAATCGAACCATTGGACGATGATAGGGCGCTGCTGTTTCAGATGGCCTGTTACCCAGTCAGTAAAATCAGCGGTAGCTTTATCCCAGTCAGCGTCATAGTCAAAGGTGTATTCTCCATTTACACTTCTCTCATAGTTCCATCCGATTTTCTTAAAGAACTTTTCAAGCCCGTCAATTCCAACGCCCTTTTCGGTCGTACCGGCCATTTTAGCGATGGTTCGTTCATCATAATCCGTATTCCCATGCCAATTCATCGTCATAAATACAGATGCAGCACCGCAGCTGTATTCAGTTGTTTCCTCATATGGTGCAAAATTCGAAAGGATCGTCAGAGTATCGGTTGACTTCATGTTATAGACATCCAGTATCTTAAAATATGGAGTATCAAAATGGTCACCCACCGATTCATAAGAAGCTCCTCCGCCTTCAAGCTCACCATATTCCGCAGGCGTTGGGAGCAGATGCTTTTCATAAGGCGTATCCGCCGCACCTGCCGATTTTTGAGAATCCGTGCTTTTGTCAGAACAGGCTAACATAAAGGATGCCATTACCAAGGCCAACACAACGAATAAAACTTTTTTCGATTTCATAAGTAACCTCCTTATCAATTTGTTTTGTTATATTGTATAATGAATATACACAACAAAAAAGAAAGATTTTGCTCAGAAAAATATTCCTGTTGCGCAAACATACAAAAATAAGTTTTTTGTATTTACAAGTAGGGGTGATCACATGCTCTTAGAAAGTATCAATTATCTGGAAGAACTGCCTGCTTCCATCGAATTTCAATCCGTATTGGAAGAACCATATCATTACCACAAAGAACTGGAGCTTGTTCTTGTACTTCGGGGAACGACAAGCTTGAAGGTCCGCCATAGTCAGTATAAATTAAGCGAGGGTGATTTAATTTTGATCGATATGCGGGATCTCCATCAATTCTACAACGCAACAGAAGATATTCTGACCGTTGTAATGCATTTGGACGCGGCCTGCTTTTCGCATCTATACCCGGATATTGAAATCATGGTCTTTACATGCGAAGAATGTTCAGAAGCTTTTCAAGACGCAGAATACGGCCTAAAAAACAAGGTGGAGCTATTAAAACATGTTCTTGGCTGCATTATGTTGGAAACGGCAAAGGAAAAAAAGAACCGCTCATATATAATGGAAATGCTAGAACGGTTGGTCCATACACTGGTGAAAGAATTCCAGGGCTTTTACATCGAAAACCACTGCTTTAAAGTATCCCAGGAAACTGCAAAAGAACTCGATATCAAGAGGGCCTACCAGATAATCAAATATATCGGGCAAAATTATGAAAACAAAATCAGTCTGCAGGAAGCAGCGGAGCATGTGTATCTGAGCCCTTATTATGTTTCACATCTATTGAAGGTGCAAGAAGATCAGGCAATGAGGATTTTGATGAGCAGGATCCCTTCCCTTAATTCCCGAAAAGCAGATTCCCTTGCCCAAAACATGAAAGTAAATCAACCGGACGTAAAAGAAATGGACCAAGGAAAGAACGCGCTTTTTCAGGAGGATCGGATGCAGAAGCTTTTCCCGGAAAACTTGCCTTCGTGGCAAAGAGAGGAATATGTGATCGAAGCACTGGAATATTATAAGAAATACCGATGGAAAAAGATCAAGAAATGAGGCTGTACTGAGACGAATTGACTACTTCAGCAATAGACGCGTTACGGAAAATTTTTAACAAATTTCGATTTTACGCAAAGATGCGCATTTACGACGACTCATATTGAGAACATGAGCATTGATACTGCGTTGCCGTAAGGTATAGAATCGTGAAAGAAACTTGACTTGGCCCATTTCTTATTATAGACGGAACAGGAGGAAGAAATGAAAAGTACATACAAATTGATTGATGAAAAAACATGGGACCGCGCAATGCATTGCATGGTTTTCAGGAACAGCGTCGAACCTGCATTTTGTGTGACCTTTGAAGCAGACATTACAAATTTCAGGCGTAAAGTCAAGAAACAGGGGCTTTCTTTCACCATGGCTATGGTTTTCGCTGTATGTAAATGCGCAAATGAAATTGAAGCCTTTCGCTATCGTTTTGTAGGTGGAAAGGTCGCATTATTCGATCGGATTGACACGGCGTTCACATATTTGAACAAGGATACGGAGCTCTTCAAGGTCGTCAATGTGCCCATGACAAACGACATGAAAACATACTGTGAATTGGCAATGAAAACAGCAACTGAACAAAAGGAATATTTTACAGGACCTTTGGCAAACGATGTGTTTCAATGTTCCCCCATGCCGTGGGTTACTTATACCCATATTTCACATACCAATTCGGGGCAAAAAGATAACGCAACACCCCTGTTTGATTGGGGGAAATATTACGAAAAAGAGGGGAAAACTCTAATACCGATCTCGGTGCAGGCCCATCACTCCTTTGTGGATGGCGTGCACATCGGACAGTTTGTAGATAAATTGCAGGAATTTTTTGATAGAGGGAGTAAAGAGTGACTATGAAAGTGGAACAGTTTGTAATGGCATATAAAGTGGAGCAGGATCGTCTGCGGGCCATGCTGCCGGAAGGGTTTGAATCCCTCAGACCAGTGTTGAGAATCAATGCGGAAATACGAAAAACTGACAAAGATGAAACTGTTTACGTGGAACTTAATACGCCTGTCGCAGCGTTTAACAAACGGGGCTGGCTGAATATTGCCAATTGGAAAAGCCCTGCCACAGATATTTCGTATGAGAGAAGTGGAGCCGCGGTTACTTTTCAGTGTCCGTTTCTGGAAATCACCTATACTGGAGTGAGTGTTGAAGGCGGCTGCCCGGCGGAAAAAGATAATGACGGCTGCTTTTTCATCGGAGAACAAACAGACTTTCGAACAACAGAGGTGATCGATCAAAATAAAGAATTCTGTGACTGTCAATTTGAATGGAAATTCGCTGATGGCGATGCTCACGGAATAAGCATTGGCGGCAAATCTGTGCCAGCCTGTCCAACGGAGCCCCAGCAAACTTACGAGAGGCAGGAACTTTCGGCGCAAGCGGCAGCATCAATAAACTGCGAACAAATTCTGGGGTCTTATGTTGTTCGGTTTGAAAGGTGATGGATACACTTCTCATTGTCAGAAAATATTGGATTTGCCAGGGTTCTATAAAAAATAGAGATACGTTGCGAGCTGTATCGCCAGAAAGAAAGCCGTGAAAACATCCAGTATCATAATTCTTGTAAATAGGCTGTAATGTTGATAGTTGCTGCTCTGTTTTTAAGTCTGCATGAAAAAAGTGTCAAAATGGAGGTCGTTCTTCGCCAATACCGATATTTTCGATTGAACTATATATTCGAGAAAGGAAACTAAAAAAGTTAGCTGATGAGGATGAATCTTATTTAAAAAATGCAGAGATGGAATGTAAATGCATTGTAGAGGGAAAAAGTCTAGGATTTAACATATCTATGACTGCTATATTGATAGCCTTTACTACATTATTTGTGACACTATTTGCAGCAAGCCTGAACATCCCCAACCATGCTGTATTTTGGCGCCCAGCCGGGGCTGGAACATTTTTATGAAAAAAACGGATGTGAAAAGAGCTTGCAATCCTATATAATAGAACCAGAATGATAAAAATAGTTGTTTGACATTCGCCCCAATGAGTATTTGGCTCGGAACACCAAGGTGTTTCGGGCTTTTTCATTACACAAAATATCGCCTTTCATCGTGTCCTGCTATTTTGTATAAAAAATTCAGATAATTCAAATGATTTGTATTGACAAATGCAGTATAAGATGATAAATTTGAGTTGTCGACAATATAGATGATATGTCGACAATGAGAACAAAATATTAAATGATAATGACCAATTATTTGGACAGGGACGTGGAGGATGGAAGGAGATTGTTTCGGAATTGAAAATTTGGAGGTGAAAGTCATGAAATCGTAATACTGGTTAAACGTTGGAAAAATAAATTTGAGCACGATTATATTAGGAGGTTAGATATGAGCCGTTATTATGCAAGTATATTCAATGACGTGCTGGGTCCGGTGATGACGGGGCCGTCCAGCTCCGCTACTGCAGGACCGGGAAGAGTCGGGCGCATGGCCGGTATGCTGATGGAAGATGTGAAAGAAATTGAGATCCGCTTTGCAAGGGATGGCGGATTTGGAGAATCTTACAGAGGATCGATGACGGACATAGCCATTGTGGCCGGGATCTTGGGCATGGATCTGACCCATAAAGACTTTTTGAAAAGCTACGAAAAGGCGGAGGCCGCGGGGATTTCCGTTTCCATTGTCGTAGAAGATGTGGAAGTCATACACCCTGATTTAATTAAAATCAGCATGACCGGAAGGGACGGCGAGAAGGTAAAAATGGAAGGCGTTTCTCTTGGAGGCGCGATCATAGAGATCATTAGCATCAATGATATTGCAGTCAGCCTGAAAGGATCAACGACAGAGATCATCGTTATGGCGGATGAAAAACCCGAATGTATCGATACAATTACCGAAATTCTGCGAAACAGAGAGATACCGTTTGATGTAATCACAGAACCGGAGGATGCGCTGGCCGAAATCAGAGTATATGCCATTTTGGACGCAAAAGTCAAAAACGAGATTCAAGAGAAAATAAAAGATTACGGGGACCGAGTAAGAATTTTGGATCCAGTCATGCCAGTAGTAGATAAGCCGGATGTAAAGGTGAGCTATTCTACGGCAGCGGAGCTTCAAGCGTATTTGAAGACCCACGATATTCCCTTATGGGAAGCGGCTGTTTTGTATGAACAAGAACGCACGGGCTGGTCTCGTGAAGAGGTTTTAAATTTTGCAGAAATGCTGCTAGATCGGATGGGAGATTCCGTGGCCTACGGGATAAAAAGCGATTTCCAACTGAGCGGTTTTCTGACACCCAAGGCAGCGCAGCTTAAGAAGGCATATGAAGAAGGAAAATGGTTTGATACAGGAATTATCGCAGAAGCCTGCATCTATGCGGTAGCAGTAATGGAGTGCAATGCTGCATTGGGCATTTTGGTGGCCGGACCGACCGCGGGATCCTGCGGCGTTCTGCCTGGTATTTTGTTTTCCGCATATAACAAAGGAAACTATGATAAGCAGGACTTGGTGAAAGCGTTAATGTGCGCAGGGTTAATCGGTGTATTCATCGCAGAGCAGGCAACCTTTGCCGCAGAGGTCGCCGGATGTCAGGCGGAAAACGGGTCTGCCAGCGCTATGGCGGCGGCAGCAGGCGTGCATCTTCTGGGCGGAACCGCTGACCAGGCTTTGAACGCCGCAAGCCTTGCCTTTCAGCATCTATTGGGTCTTGTTTGTGATGCCCTGGGCGAATGCGCGGAAATCCCTTGTATCAGCAGGAATGCGGCTACCGTATCCAATGCCATCATAAGCGCGCAGCTGGCTGTCGGTGGATTCGACGGCGTGGTCCCGCTCGATGAAACCATTCAGGCAATGATGAATTGCGGAGAACTGATGGCAAGAGAATTGCGCGCTACAATGCTGGGCGGTTTGTGCATCACGCCGACGGGGCAGCGCATTGAAAAAGAAATGCAAAAGAAGTTTTATGTTGGAGATGAATGTGATGTGTGCAAGTCATGTAAATCTGAGAAAGGAAAAAAGGGAAATGAGTGATTATTTCAGACACTATGGTTACATAGAACCGGGCAAACAAATTCGTTATAGCTGCAACAAAGGCGGAATGGGAACCTGCGAGCCGGTGGGCATGATCGTGCTTGATGCATGGATGCCGTGTCCTCCCGGACATGTATCAAACGGATGGACCTTTGATTTTCCAGTACGATATGTGGAAGTGCCGGGAGCCAGCGTAGAACGGGTCGTGCATGAAGGTGATCAAGCAGTGGTGAATTTGCTCATTGAAGCGGCGAAAGGATTGGAAAAGGATGGATGCCGTCTGATTTTCGCTGATTGCGGATATTTTGGAAGATACCAAAAAGAAGTCGCTGCCGCAGTAGAGATACCAGTCTACATGTCGTCCGTGATTCAGGTGCCGTGGATTACGGTTTCTCTCAAACCGGACCAGAGCTTAGGTCTGATCTGCGCCTATGGTCCGGGATTGACTTACGATTTATTTGAAGCCTGCGGGGTGAGCAAACAGAATTTTGAACGCTGCGTTATTGTAGGCGCTTCGGCGGAATGCCCGGAATTCAATAAGTTAACCCAAGAAGAGGCAGGGGAATTCGATGGCGAAAAAGTAAGAGACGAATTGGTCCAACTGGCCGTCAAAACGAAAAAGGAACATCCTGAAATAGGCGCGTTCTTAATGGAATGTACGGATATTCCTCCGTATACGGCCGCAATTCAGGAGGCGGTCAACCTGCCAATTTTTGACGCGACGACTATGGTGAAATTCCTGTGCAACACAGTGACGCAGCGTCACTACGGCGGATTTATATAAAAACTGAAACAGTTATAGTTCAAATTCAAGGAGGTGTAGAATGACCAATAACGCGGGTGCGCCCCTCATTAACGATAACAGCAGGATTGTGGAGCGAGATGTAAAAGTATCGGCAATGGTATTCATCATTTTCAGCTTTTGCTGCGGAGGTTGTTTTGGGGTCGAGGAAATGATTTCCTCATCAGGACCCGGAATCGCGATTCTCGTTCTGATCCTAATGGTATTCTTTTGGGCGATTCCACAAATCTTTACGGCATCTGAACTGGGCTCCGCGATGCCTTACGCGGGCGGCTTTTACAAATGGATTCAAAATGCTTTAGGTGAATATTGGGCTTTCCAGTCCGGGTATTGCAGAACAATTTCCCAATATCTTGAAATGGCAGGGTATGTGGTGTTGGCCACAAATTATCTGGGCATGCTGGTGGACTTAACCAATATGTCGGCATATGCAGTAAAAGCAATCATTATTTTAATCATCACGGCGGTTAATCTGCGGGGTATCAATGAAGTCGGCTGGGTGAGCACGGCTCTGTCCATTATTGTAATGGCGGCATTTGCTTTTGTAGCGGTTATCGGATTCGTTCATATGGATCATAACCCGTTTGTCCCATTCTTTGACCGGGAGAACGGTTTGGGCTGGAGCATCTCAGGGTCACTGGCAATCGGTATTTGGATGTATTCCGGATATACGTCGATCTCTACCCTTGCGGGCGACTGTAAAGATAAAAGCGTTGTTTGGAAAGCCTTGCTGGTTGCATTGCCGCTTGCGGTTATAACCTATGTGGTGCCTACGATTGCCGGAGTAGCCTCTGTAGGACCTTGGCAGGAGTGGGGGATCAGCGTAAATTACAGTTCTGTCGCCCAGCTTGCGGGCGCTCAGTTTGGGCTCGCCTTTTGTATCGTTGCAATGGCCGGTAATATTTCCAGTTTTAATTCAGCAATGATTTCTTTATCAAGAGGATTTTATGCAATTGCAGAGGACAATCTGGCCCCGAAAGGCCTTACAAAAATCAGCCAAAAACGCGGTGTGCCGCATATTTCGATCCTCTCCATCGCAGTCGTGGCCCTGGCCACCTGTCAGTTGGATTTCGATGTGATCATTACGATTACCGTGACGCTGTCACTGGTGTATTATGTGTTAATCTTTATTTCCGGAATTTATATGCGTATAAAAGCGCCGGATTTGTACCGCCCGTTCCGAGTGCCACTGGGGAATGTCGGATATTCCCTCTTTATCCTGCCGGGAATCATCATTGCAGTGATCTCTCTGCTGATCAACGGCGCCGATTACTTCCTGGGCGGACAGTTTGGAATCCTCTTGATCCAATTCATATACCTTTGGTTTAAGATAAAGCGGGGAGGGCTCCATTCTACGGATCCCAAGAACAATCCGATCAACCCTAAGACGAAATTATGTTACGGGGACTTGGACAGAATGTTTAAATTGATTGGAGTTTTAGCGATTTTAGGCTTTATTTCCAGCCTCTTTCTTCCTTGGTACGAAGGCTCCTGGGGAGCCGAATACTACATGGAAACCTATGGGTTCGAAGGGGCATTTGAACTGATTATAACAGGAATCCGAGTAATGACAGGGGTATATGCTGTTTTAGCCGCGATTCTCTACGCACTCTCCCGGAAGTTCGATCCAAAGGAAAACTGGATTCCAGCCAATAAAATGTGGCAGGAAACATATATCAAATAGGACGTGCGAGGTATGCAGGCGTCTCTCGTCCCCTCCAGATAGGGGAGTGGAGGGGACGAGGGTGTCTCTGTATAAAGTTATGGTATATTCTTGTTTACGTACAACTCTAAAATTTGCTTGTTTTCCTATTTCGCTGCAGCTTAGAAAGCTACAGCGTTTTTTTTCGTTCTTTTTCATATATTATTCCGTTGCACCGTATGGAAATATTGCGGGAGAAGAGGTAATGGAGATGGTTAACTGTTCTAACGTGTACGACATTTATCGAAAAATATAAAAAATTCCGACAGTTGTAGCATAAATATATTGACAATGGTCGAATAAAGTGATATGGTTATTTTGTCGATAATATAGATAACAAGTCGATAATAAAAACAAATAACTTAAAGTCGACAATGACGACGACAAACTCTGGAAGAAAGGGAGATGCTTATGAAACTTTCGGAAAAAGACAGAAAGATGCTCAACGGAGAATTTGGTGAAGTTAAAAAACTTGCAATGGAAAAAACCATTGAATATGCAAAGGTACTCGGCGCGGATGAGCTTGTGGACGTGGACAAAAGCACGAGCTGCTATGACGATATGTCTGATTTTTTAAAGTGCGGCGATGATCTTGATTCACGATATTCTCTCGCGTACTTAGGCAAGGAACTGAAGCTGGATTCTCTGGTGGCCGAACACTGCTTTTGCCAAGATGATGCCTGCAGCATTGACGGAGAATCCTGGGAAGCCTTAAACCAGACCAAAGAATTCTACGATTATGTCAAAGGCTACCTGGATCGCGCGCAGGAGCTGGGCGTTATCCGCGTGGGGTGCTGCACGCCGTATCTTACAGGCTGGATTCCTCTGATGGGAGAAGTTTTTGTTACAACCGAATCCAGCAATATATTGATGTGCAACTCGATTTTTGGGGCCAGAGGAAATTGCGGGGGACAAGCTACAACGTTCTTAGCTACTTTAACCGGGCGCACGCCGAAGTGGGGCTACCATCTGGATGAAAACCGGTATGGAACTCACATTGTGCATATCAAGTGCGAGACTGAGTCAAGGCAGGACTGGGATTTGCTGGGATACGTGCTGGGAACTCAATTGTCCAGCGGAGATGTTCCCATTATCGCAGATGGATTTAAAAAGCCAGACATTACGCTCCTGAAAAAGTTTTTTACTCCCCTTGCCACAACCAGCAACGCGGAGCTGTGCTTTTTCGTAGGCCTCTCGCCGGAAGCCAGAACCCTGGAGGATGCGTTAAAAGGACATGAGCCCACAGGCGAAATTACCATTACACAAGAAATGATAGATGATGCAAAAAGCCAATTGTGCCATTCACAGCCGGGTGAAGTGGACTATATCGAAATCGGCTGTCCCCACTGCGGGATCGAAGAGCTGCAGGAGTTTGCAGCTTACATGAGAGGGAAAAAGGTTAAGGACGGAGTAAAGTTTATCATCAACACCGCATTTCCAATGCTAAAAACCGCAGAAGTAAACGGATATGCACAAACACTGCGCCAGGCTGGCGTTTTCATTTCCACCTGCGGGTGCCTCAATGTACATTCGTGCGCAGCCGAAGGCGCAAAAGCCATCGCCTTATCATCGGCCAAATTGACTCACTATCAGAAGACGGAGCAAAGCATACCCGTCTATTACGGCTCGGATCAGGAATTGATGGATGCGGCGGTTACAGGTTACTGGGGAGGTAAGTAGATGAACAAAGATAAGATTTTACGGGGACGCCCATCGGGCGGCAAGCTTGCGGAAGGATACGCGCTGGTTTGCAAAAACAGCATCATGGGCTGGAATGGAATCGATGTTGAGACAGGTGTTATTACAGAAAAAGGCCACTCATATCAAGGCCAATCCATTGAAAACAAAATCCTTGTTCTTCCAGGCAGCAGAGGCTCAATCGGCTGGTCGGATTTCTTTTATGGCTGCCATCTGAACGGTCATGGCCCGGCGGGCTATGTGATGACCAAGATGGATTCAAAATGCGGGACTGCTGTTGTAATGGCAGGAGTTCCCTGTGTAAGCGATTTCCCGGAAAAACAGGATCCGTGCCAATGCATTCGGACAGGGGATTATGTAAGGGTTGATGGCGAAAAGGGTATGGTGGAGATTTTGGAAAGGAGCATCAAAGGTTAGGCTATGAGAAAAGAAGACTTTAGAAATTGGTTATGTGAAAACCCTGAGATTGTAATTCTCGACGAGAATATCATCACCAAAGACGGCTTGAGCTGGGAGTGTCTGAAGGAATTCGGCGAACTGACCGTCTTCCATAATACGCCGCCGGAACTGGTTGCAAAACGGTGCAAAGATGCCGACATCATATTAACGTCAAAATGCGTGATTTCCAGATCAGTCATGGAGGTCTGCCCAAAGCTCAAATACATCGGCGTGCTGGCCACAGGCTACAACATGGTGGACCTGGAATATGCAAAAGAAAAGGCGATTACCGTAACCAATGTGCCTGCATATTCCACGGCATCGGTGGCACAGTTTACCATATCCATGATATTGATGCTGGCCGTACATGCGGAGCAGCACGCACAAGCGGTAAAGGAGGGGATGTGGCTCAATAGCAAAGAATTTTGTTTCACCATGACACCGCAAATGGAACTTGAAAACAAAGTGCTGGGCATTCTCGGATTTGGGAGAATCGGCAGAAGTGTGGCAAAAATCGCCTCAGCCATGGGTATGAAGGTGATGATTGCAACGAGCCATCCTGATGCAGCCATTACCCAGGAAAATAACAATATAGAATTTCATTCTCAGGATCATGTACTTCGAGCTGCTGACATTTTATCCCTTCACTGCCCGCTGACAAAGGAAAATGAGGGATTCATCAACCAGGCTGCCATCAGCAAGATGAAAAACGGCGTGATGATCGTCAATGCGGCCAGAGGCCGGCTGATCAATGAAACGGACTTGGCAGAAAACCTCAAAAATGGAAAAATCACAGCTGCGGCACTGGATGTATTATCGGTCGAGCCGGCACAGGAGGACAATGCTTTGTTAGCAGCGCCCAATTGTTTTATCACTCCCCATATGGCGTGGGCGACAAGAGAAGCGAGGGAGAGGCTCATAAAATGGACCTATGACAATTTGGCGGCCTTTTTACAAGGCGAAGCGTTAAATCGGATTGCTTAGAAATTATTGAAATGTGGAGGTGAGCGTTATGAAAAAAGTAACCGTGTTAGGGTCAGGAAGCGGGAGCCATGCCATGGCGGCAGATTTGGCGGCCATGGGCAATGAAGTGCATATGCTGGTTTTGCCGGAGTGGGAAATGGAGCTGAAAAATGTAAAGGAACGCGGATATATTACTGCGGAAGGTGTTCTCAACAAGAAGGTTTCGGTGGCGTCCGTAACAACAAATCCGAAAGAAGCGATAAAGGGCAGCGCATGTATTTTCTGTCCGCTGCCAGCCTTCGCCCAAGCCGCATATTTTGAATTGATCGCAGATGCTTTAGAGGACGGGCAGCTAGTTCTTCTCACTCCAGGATTGCTGGGGACCTTGGTTTTTCGCAAGGTACTGGAACGGAAGAAAATAGACAAGCATATTTTAATTGCGGAAACCAGCGAACTCCCGTACAGCTGCAGAGCCAAAGAGGGACATGTTGATATCATGTCTAAATCAAAGGTTTTGTGTGCGGCTTTTCCCGCAGCCAATACTGACCAAGTGCTTGATAAAGTATCGGAATTCTATTCCTTTGACCGGGCAAAAAATGTGCTGCAATGCGTAACCCACAGTACCAACCCTTGCTATCATGCTCCCGGATGCGTGCTCAACGCAGGCAGAATTGAGCGGTCAAAGGGAAATTTCTATCTATATGAAGAAGGAATTACGCCGTGCGTTGCCAGAGTCATGGAATGCCTGGAGGAAGAACGTATCCGAATTGCAGAGAAAGTGGGCGGCTGCCTGTTCACCGTCCCTGAGGAAATGGCCGGAGGCAGGGAACCCAGAAGTATCTTTGAAGAATTAAACGGGTGTATGTCAATGGAATACATAAAGGGACCCGAAAGTCTGGACGACCGATACTTAACGGAAGATATTCCCTATACAATGATGTGCTGGTTAACGATTGGACAGATTGCCGGGATAAAAACTCCTGTTACCAAGGCGATTATTACTTTAGGATCGCCAATTATGCAAATGGATATTGCAGCAAAAGGAAGAACTGCTCAGGAAATGGGTATCGACGAAATGACTTTGGATCAATTAATAAAATACGTTACAAATTGAGGAGGTGAAAGAACATGGATGAAAACAACACAAAGTATTACGGATACATTGAGCCAGGTGAAGACATGCATTACTTTATCAACAAGGATGGATTCAGGGCAGGCTTTAACGTGGGCATCATCGTCCTTCCGGCATGGTTTCCATGTCAGCCGGGCCATGTGACCAACGCCACTACGTTTCACTTCCCGGTGAAATACGAAGAGGCCAAACAGTCCAGCATTCAGTCCGTTGTGAAGGAGGGTAGCGGAGATATTGTAGATGGAATCATTGATGCCGCAAAAAAACTGGAACGAGACGGATGCCGCGTTATTATCGGCGACTGCGGGTACTTCGGCCATTATCAAAAAAAGGTTGCGGCTTCCGTAGAGGTACCGGTGTATATGTCCGGAATTATTCAGGTCCCGATTATCAGCATAGGACTGAAGCCGGAACAAAAAATTGGAATTCTTTGCGCGGACGGACCCAATCTTACCTTTGAACTATTCCAAGAGTGCGGCGTTTCAAAAGAAGATTATGAAAGGTGCATCATTTATGGGGCGCAGGACCAGCCTGAATTTTCCAAGGTAGCGATTGAACCGGGAAACCTGGATACCCGTATTATCAGGAAGGAGCTGGTCGGTTTAGCAGAAAAAATGGTAAAAGAACATCCGGAGATTGGAGCCATCCTGCTGGAATGTACGGATATGCCCCCATATGCGGCCTCAATTCAAGCGGCGACCAGCAGGCCGGTATTCGATACGGTAACGCTTATCAACTATTTGTATCATGTGGTTTCACAAAGGCATTATGGTGGTTTTATTTAAAACCAACCGATGCGTCCGGAAGGAGAAAAAAATGGAGACGGAAATTTCTTATGGTCTTTTAACGCTTTTACCGCCAGTTATTGTTATTGGAGTCGCCTTATATACAAAGCTTAATTTTGAATCCTTAATGTTAGGCGCATGGATTGCATTCATCATGTCCCAGGGTTTCTTTGGAAGTATTCCCGCCCTTTTAGACAGCTGCCAGACTGCGGTTTCTGAAAATGCTTGGATGTATATTGTTTTGGCATTAGTCGGCAGTTTAATTACACTTTTATCCGCCTCAAAGGGAACCTTTGGTTTTGCCAAGTTCCTGCAGAAATATGCAAAATCTGAAAAAAAGACGCTAATGTTCGGATGGGTACTGGGACTTTTGATTTTTATTGATGACTATTTAAATGTATTGACCGTATCCGCCTGTACAAAGGAAGTATCTGACCGGCAGCGCACGCCCAGAGAAATGCTCGCTTACGTGCTGGATTCCACGGGAGCACCCGTATGCATTCTGGTGCCTTTGTCAACCTGGGCTGTCTTTTATGGTAACGTATTTGCGCAGCAGGAGTCGCTGGCGGAATTAGGGGATGGCGCTTATTTGTATTTACATAGCATACCCTTCGCATTCTATGGATTTACGGCTGTCATACTGGTCCCGCTGGTTATTTTAGGAGTTGTACCAAAGATAGGGGCTATGAAAAAGGCTTATAAAAGGGTCGACGAAACAGGTATGGTTTATTCCGAGCTTAGCGCCAAGTTGAATAAGGATGAATTGTCCGTAGATGAGCCGCTGCCGGATGGTAAGATCATTGACTTCATGCTCCCGATGGCCGTTGTTGTAGGAGTGGCTATTTGGAAGGACGATTTGCTGACAGCCCTTGTGATCGGCATCTGTGTTGCCGGAATTCTTTATATACCAAGGAAGGTCATGAAACCGAAGGAGTTTTGCGAGGTGTTCACACAAGGTCTTACCACGATGCTGCCGATGATTGCGATTTGTATGGCATCGCAGGTGGTGAAGATGTCTATGGACAGCATTAATCTTCCTACTTATGTAGTAAATGCGGTACTGCCGTTTGTCAATCCGGATACGCTGGCTGCGATTACCTTTGTTGTTGTCGCATTGCTGGCCTTTGTGACCGGGAGCAGCTGGGGTGTTCCGGTCGTATGCGTGCCGATTATCGTACCTCTTGCCGTAGCGAGCGGCGCACCGATCTTTTTAGTCCTAGGCGCCATTGCCAGCGCGGCAGCTTTCGGAAGCCATGCCTGTTTTTATACCGATGTTACGATCATGTCTTCGCAGGTTACTAAGATTAATAACATGGAGCACGTGTTGACACAATTACCATATGCCATCATTGCAGGGCTTGCGGCAGTCATTCTGTATTTGGTATTCGGTTTCGTACTATAAAGTAAACGCTAGTAAGAAGGAGAGACGCACTGTTTCTCCTTCTAAATTAAACCAGATAGGACAAAAAAATGAACTGGAAAAATACATACAAAGACAAACTTACCACGCCCGCAGGGGCGGTCAAACAGATTAAGAGCGGAGATACGGTGCTCCTGGCCCACGCCGCGGCGGAACCAAAAGTGCTGGTGGAGGCGATGGTGGAAAATTACCGGGCCTACACCGATGTCACCGTATCCCACATGATATCCCTGGGCCAGGGACGCTATGCAAAGCCGGAGATGAGGGAGCACTTCTGCTATGTGGGCTGGTTTACCGACCCGGCCACAAGGGCCTCCATTCATCAGGGCCACGGCGACTTTACGCCGGTGTATTTCAGCCAGATACCTGGCATGATCCGAAGGGGAGTATTTCCCGTCGATGTCTTCATGGTTATGGTATCCCCGCCCGATGAAAAGGGAGTCTGCTCCGTAGGGGTTTCCTGCGATTATACCATGGAGGCGATCCGATCAGCAAAAACGGTTATCGCACAGATTAATCAGGAGATGCCCAGAGTTGGGGGAGATGCTTATGTGCATATCGATGATTTTGACTGGATCGTAGAGGCGTCCCATCCCTTGCCGGAAGTTTTCTGGGGCCAAAGCGGCGAGAAGGACATGGCCATCGGCCGCTACTGCGCTTCTCTCATCGAGGACGGCGCTACCTTGCAGCTAGGCATGGGCGGAATCCCCAACGCGGTGCTGGCAGCGCTGAAAAAGAAAAAACATCTGGGCATCCACTCTGAAATGATCTCCGACGGAGCCATAGACCTGATCGAAGCGGGCGTCATTGACGGCTCGGAAAAGTCCATTGACCGGGGCAAGGTTGTGGTGAATTTCCTGTACGGCTCAAAGAAGCTTTATGATTTTGTAGATCACAATCCTCTGATCGAGCTGAAGCCGGCGGATTACACCAACAATCCCCTGGTGATCATGAAAAACAGCAAGTTTGTCTGCATCAATTCGGCAATCGAAGTGGATCTATGGGGTCAGGTGAACGCAGGCAGCATGGGCGGAAAAATTTACAGCGGAGTAGGCGGGCAGGTGGACTTTATTCGGGGCGCCGCCATGTCGGAAGACGGCAGAGGCATCGCCATCATTGCCATGCGTGCCGCTGCGGTGAAAAAGGATGGAAGGAAATTTTCAAAGATCGTGGGCAGCCTCAAAGCAGGTACTTTAGTGACCACTTCTCAGCACGACGTGGATTATGTGATAACGGAGTACGGTATCGCCGGTCTCAAAGGGAAAACGGTAAAAGAACGGGCCAGGCTGCTGATCGCCATCGCCGATCCTGATTTCAGGGAAGAACTGGCATCGGATTTTGAGGCCCGCTTCGGGGAGAACTATTAAGGAGACAAACAGATGGAATTTACTTATTCACGAGAACAGCAAATGGTAAAAAAGATGATCAAAGAGTTTGCGGAAACAGAGATCGCTCCCATCGCAGAGGAGCTTGACGCAGAGGCGAAGTATCCATATGAAACCGTAGCCAAGCTAGGAAGCCTGGGTGTGATGGGAATGCCATTTCCCGCAGAATACGGCGGCGCAGGGACCGATTATCTGACCTACATTATGGCAGTAGAAGAGCTTTCCAAGGTGGACGCTTCCCACGGTGTCATTGTTCAGACCCACAATGCCCTTTGCTGCTGGCCGATTTTCACCTATGGCACAGAGAAACAGAAACGAAAATACCTGCCTGATCTGCTGTCAGGAAAAAAGCTGGGCGCTTTCGGTTTGACAGAACCCAATGCGGGAACGGACGCGGCCATGCAGCAGACTACAGCGGCGGACGGCGGAGACTGCTGGATCCTCAACGGCTCAAAGGTCTTTATTTCCGGCGGCGGGATCGCGGACGTTTATGTGATCATGGCTATGACGGATAAGAGCAAAGGCAACAAAGGGATCAGCTCCTTTATCGTAGAAAAAGGAACGCCGGGCTTTTCCAGGGGAAAGAAGGAAAACAAAATGGGCATTCGCGCGTCCATCGCGGCGGAGCTGGTATTTGAAGACTGCCGGATACCCAAAGAAAATCTGCTGGGAAAAGTAGGAAAAGGCTTTAAAACAGCCATGACATCCCTGGATGTGGGAAGGCTGGGGATCGCGGCCCAGGCGCTGGGAATCGCCCAGGGAGCTTTCGATCAGACCGTGGAATACATGAAACAGCGAAAGCAGTTCGGCAGGAGTTTGAACAAATTCCAGGCCTTGGCCTTTGAAATGGCTGACATGAAAACGAGAATCGACGGCGCCAGGCTGATTCTGTATAACGCTTGCAATATGCGGGACAGAGGGCTCCCCAGTACCATTGAAGCGGCGGAGGCCAAGCTGGCCTGTTCCGAAGCTGCATCCTATGTGGTGGATAAAGCGGTACAGTTTCACGGCGGGTACGGATACATCAAGGATTATCCGGTGGAGCGGATGTACCGGGATCAAAAGATAACGGAAATTTACGAAGGCACATCGGAAGTGATGAAAATGGTCATCTCAGGCAGCATCTTCAGCTAGGAGGAAGGGGAATATGAAAATAATCGTATGCGTAAAGCAGGTGCCGAATACCAATGAAATTAAAATCAACCCGGAAACCGGGACGCTGATTCGCGATGGGGTGGAAGCCATCCTCAATCACGATGATGCCAATGCCCTGGAAGAGGCGCTGCGGATAAAAGACCGGGACCCGGAGGCAAAGGTGACGGTTCTGACCATGGGACCGCCCCAGGCAAAGGAAATGCTGCAGGAATGTATTGCCATGGGCGCCGATGAAGGGATTTTGCTGTCGGACAGGCTGCTGGGCGGCTCGGACACTTGGGCCACGTCCAACGCTTTGGCGGCGGCAATCAAAAAGATCGGCGGTTTTGACATCGTCTTTGCGGGAAGACAGGCCATTGACGGAGACACAGCGCAGGTGGGTCCCCAGATCGCAGAAAAGCTGGGAATCCCGCAAATTACCTACGTTAAGGAGTTTCATTTGGATAAAAACCGGGTTACCGCAAAAAGAGCGCTGGAAGACGGGTACCAGCTTCTCAAAACAAAGACGCCATGCGTCCTGACCTGCATCAAAGAATTGAACACACCCAGATATATGACGGTTCCGGGCATTTTGAGGGGAGCGAAAGCCGACATCAAAGTTTGGACCGCAGAGGATATTGGCGTAAACGAGGGGCTGGTAGGGCTGAAAGCATCTCCCACCAATGTATATAAATCCTTCACGCCCAAGCCCAAGGGAAAAGGGGTGACAGTTCAAGGAGATACGGCAAAGGAGCTGGCAGCAAACCTGATCGCAGGGCTGAAGGAAAAACATAGAATCTAGGAGGATTGAACATGACAGACTTTGCACAATACAAAGACGTATGGGTATTTGCCGAACAGCGGGCCGGAAAACTGATGAATGTGTCCCTGGAGCTTTTGGGCGAAGGCTGCCGGCTGTCGCGGGAAATCAGTGAAGAAACCAGGGTTTGCGCAGTCTTGATCGGGGATCGGGCAGGGCATCTTGCAGACGAATTATATGCATATGGTGCAGACGTTATCTATCAAATCGACCATGCGCTTTTGAAGGAATATACCACGGACGCTTACGCCAAAGTGATGACCGATGCCATCAATACCTATAAGCCGGAGATCGTTCTCTTTGGGGCTACCTTCATCGGAAGGGACCTGGCGCCGAGAATCGCCGCCAGACTGGACACCGGGCTTACGGCGGACTGTACCAGACTGGACATCCGCACAGCGAACTATATCGACTATCTCAAAAGGGATACGACAGCGAGCACGGACGGACTTGACCCGGAAGGAGACGACAAAGGTTTGAAGCAGACCAGGCCGGCCTTTGGCGGAAATCTGATGGCGACCATCGTTACGCCCCATACCAGACCCCAGATGGCAACTGTAAGGCCCGGCGTAATGGACCGAAGGGAAAAAAACGAAGGAGCCGTAGGCCAGCTCATCAAGGTTCCCGCCAGTTTATCAGTGGACGACATTCACGTGGAGGTTGTGGAAACGGTCAAGGCGGCTAAAGAATTTGTTTCCCTCACCGATGCGGAAATCGTCTGCTCCGGCGGAAGAGGCTTGGGCGGCCCGGAAGGGTTTGAGCTGATGGAAAAGCTGGCGGATAAAGTGGGCGGCGTGGTGGGCGCGTCCCGCGCGGCGGTCGATTCGGGCTGGATCGACCAGAGCCATCAGGTGGGACAAACGGGAACCGCCGTAAAGCCGAGGATTTATTTTGCCTGCGGAATTTCCGGCGCCATCCAGCATCAGGCCGGCATGAAGGATTCGGATATCATTATAGCCATCAACAAAGACCCGCAGGCGCCGATGATGGAGCTGGCCGATTATGCGCTTTGCGGAGATTTGAAAAAGGTGATCCCGGAGCTGATCGCTCAGTGGGACACGGAAGCATGAGGTGATAGTATGGCAGAGAAAAAAACATCAAAAGAGCTGCTAAACGAGCTGGTTGCCCGGCATTATGCCGATGCGGCAAAAGCAAAGGAAGAAGGAAAGTTGGTAGCGTGGGCCACGTCCATTTGCCCTCAGGAACTGTTGGAAGCCATGGATATTTATGTTGTTTATCCGGAAAACCATGCGGCCGCCGTTGCGGCTCGAAAACAGTCCATGGAATTTCTGGAGCAGTCCGAAGGATGCGGATATTCCATCGATATCTGCTCCTATGCCCGAGTGAACCTGGGGTACAAGGATATTATGGAGTCGGAAGCCTGCAATATTCCGGCGCCGGATCTGGTATTCTGCTGTAATAATATTTGTACGACGGTTGCCAAATGGTATGAAAACCTGGCGACCGAGCTGGACATTCCCTTTATCCTCTTTGATACGCCGTTCAATCATCTCTATGAAGCGCCGGATCATACGGTGGCTTACATGAGAAGCCAGATCGAATATGCCATCGGCCAGCTGGAGGAGGTGACCGGCAGGGACTTTGACTACGACAAGCTGTCGCAGGTTATGCAGATTTCCAACGAAACCGCCTACTGGTGGAGAAAGGCCTGCTTTACGGCCCGCGCCAAGCCGTCGCCGCTCAACGGATTCGATATGTTCAACTATATGGCCCTGGTGGTCTGTATCCGGGGCAAGAAGGAAGGGCGGGATCTATTCAAGTTGTGGTGCGAGGAGCTTGAGGCCCGGGCGAAAAGAGGACTGGGCCCCTGGAAAAAAGGGGAGGAGAAGTACAGAGTGATCTGGGACGGCATTGCCTGCTGGGTACACTTGAGCCCAACCTACAAAATCCTGAAAAAATACGGAGTCAACGTGGTAACATCCCTCTATCCCGATGCCTGGACCATTCGTTATGAAACAAACGATATCGAGGGTATGGCCCGGGCGTACAGCTACTATCACGCCAACCGCTGCGTGGACTATGTTTCCGATACTATGATCGGACTTGCGAAAGAGTTCGATATAGACGGAGTCGTGTTTCATTCCAACAGGAGCTGTAAGCTCATGGACTTTACCGTATACGAGCAGCAGCGAAGATTGGAGGAAAAGGCGGGAATTCCATCCGTTGTCTTTGACGGAGATATGTGCGATCCGCGAATCCTTTCCCAGGCCCAATATGAGACGAGAATACAGGCGCTGGTGGAAATGATGGAAAAGCGCAAGGCGGCAAAGGAGGAACAGCAATGTTAAAGGAGACAATCACCAAATTGGAAGAGCGGGCGCTGCATCCCGGAAAAGCGCTGGCTTCCATCAAGGAAGAATGCGGAAAAGATGCGGTGGGGTGCTTTCCCATTTATACACCGGAAGAAATCGTTTATGCGGGAGGGTTTGTGCCCGTGGGACTTTGGGGCGGCAAGACGGAAATCAAACGGGCCGATCAGTTTTTGCAAGGTTTCTGCTGTTCCATTATGAGAGCCAACATCGAACTGGGCATGCGGGGCGTTTACGATCAGCTGAAAGCGATCCTCATACCGGGTCTGTGCGATACGCTGAAATGTGTCATTGAAAACTGGAAGACCGCGGTGCCCCAGGTGCCGATGATCGGGCTGATTTATCCTCAGGCCAGGTGGACCAGGGCGGCAGAAGCCTATCTGGAGACGGAATTAAAGCGCGTTCGTTCTGAGCTGGAGCAGGTGACCCATACGCTGATCACCGATAAAAAGGTGGAAGAGGCCTTTGCCGTGTATGAAGAATACCGGGCCGTTATGCGTGAATTCGCAGAGGTTGCCGGAGACTATCCCATTACCATCGACGCCAAAAGAAGACATCTGCTCATTAAGGCCGGATACTTTATGGACAAAAAGCTGTATACCGCGGAAATGAAGAAAGTGATCGAGGGCCTTAGGGCCATGGAAAAAGAGCGGTTTGGCGGCGTCAAGGTCATAACTACAGGGCTTATCGTGGAGCCTGCGGAAATTCTAGATTTATTCCGTGAATGCGATATTGCCATCGCCGCAGATGATCTGGCCCAGGAATCGAGACAGTTTCGGACGCCGGCCAGAAAGGAAGGCAGCGTCTGGGAAAAGATGGCGGGGAGAATCATCGATCAGAGGGGCTGCGCCTTTCTGGCGGAGCAGAAAAAATCCAGAGGGCAGATGCTCATCGATCTGGTCAAAGAAAAGGAGGCCCGGGCCGTGGTCGTATGTATGATGAAATTCTGCGATCCGGAAGAGTTCGATTATCCGGTTTACAAGGCGCAGCTTGAGCAGGCGGGAATTCCGGTCCTGTATCTTGAGCTCGACCAGCAGATCGAATCCTTTGAGCAGATCCGGACTAGGATCCAGAGCTTTGCCGAGATGCTTCTGTGAAGGAGGGAAAGATGTACTTAGGAATTGATATTGGCTCGTCCTCGTCAAAAGCCGCAATTTTAGACGCCGAGGGCGGATTGATCGCTCATGCGGCTGTCAATGAGGGGACGGGGACAAAAGGCGTCGATCAAGCGTTGGAGCTGGCATTTGAGCAAGCAGGAATAGGAGTTGATGCCGTCAGCTTTACGGTGGTCACAGGATACGGGCGAATCACTTATGAACATGCGGACAAACAGATCACAGAAATTACCTGCCATGCCAAAGGGGTGTCTTATTTATGTGAAACTGCCGGGTGCATCATTGACATTGGCGGCCAGGACGCAAAAGTAATCAGGATCGGGGCTGGCGGAATTGTGGAGAATTTTGTGATGAATGAAAAATGCGCGGCAGGCACAGGGCGGTTTTTAGAAGTCATGGCCAGAGTGCTGGGCTGTAACTTGGGCGATTTGTCCCAGTTGGCCGATCAATCGACCAAGGATGTGCCCATCAGCAGCGTATGCACCGTCTTTGCGGAAAGTGAAGTGATTTCCCGGCTGGCGTCAGGCGAGAAACGCTCGGACGTCGCCAAGGGCGCCCACAGGGCGATTGCCAAACGAGTGGCCGGTATGTGCGGGCGTGTTGGCCTGAAAGGGAATGTGGTTATGACAGGCGGGGTGGCGCTGAATTCCAATATGGTAGAGACGATGGGAGAAGAACTGGGCCGGGAAATAAAAGCGGCCCCGCACCCCCAGGAAGTGGGGGCCATCGGAGCGGCGGTATTTGCGAAAGAGTTGTATGAAAAGACGTTATAATCAATCTGGAATCGGAAGCTCCCGCGCCGCGCCGTTTTGCTCCGTCTTGTTTCACACCGCCGCCGGGCGAAATATTAAAACGGCGTAGCATGTCCATGGATACTGACACTCCGATGGCGATTTTCTTTGGTATCCGGGCTGTTTTCATGGGAGACTGTCAGTATCCAGAGAAAACAACCGCTTTACCGATACTTTTACTGGCCATACCAGAAACGATCAGGATTGAATGATTTCGAGTTCAATCCTGATCGTTTTAGCATTGCTTGACGCTATGCAGGCGTGTCAGAGGCTGAAAACTGTCTGTAGATGGGCCAGCGCTGTCTTAGCTGTAAACACTACATTCCATACGGAGTAAGTTTCTTCATGTAATCGATGATTTCTCTACGATAGTTGGCTTTGCAGTCCCATTTTGCGTCTTTTGTAATTACCATGCTGTACATTTGATCGTTGTCAAATGGCTTCCACTCGCCAATCAGATCGTTGCTTGGGTCGCCGGTTTTTGCAAAGCTGTAAAGCATCTCACGGGCCTGGGCAATCATATCATCTGACATTTCTTTGGGGTCGCCGGTCATCTCAGGATAACCTTCTTTGGTTCCGAATTCGAAGCAGAGATCCATACAGTGGAGAGCTCTTCCCCAAGGAGACACTTCAGCAGCATCGCCGTTGTAATCCAAAACGCTATTCATATCCGGAGCATATTCCCAGTTGTACAGATACGTGTTTTTATTGTGCTTGGCCTGTACCTCGGCAATCAGATGCGTAGGATAATTAAAGTACACATCGTTAAACAAATCTTGTGCCTGCTTCACTTTGTCATCTCCCATAGCAAGATATCCGTCATAGAATCCTTTTTGATCGAGAGCATAGAATCTTCCATAGGTATCTGCACGTGCATCATCGATATCTTCCATACATTTTTTGATTGTGTCAGGATCTTTAATAGGCTTGGATATGCTATTATCCCAATCAATGGAATTCCAATCCTCCTCTCCGTTGGTGCCGCCTATGAGTAAATCGATATCCTTGGCAGCGCCATTCTGTAGGTCTTCCCACCATGTTTCAGAAATAATCTTACCGTCCGCACATTTGAGTCCTGGATGGGCTTCGCCCAATTCGTCTGTAATTTTTGTCATTTTATCTGAAATCTGCTTATCTGTTAGTGCAGTGAGTTCTTCAATCGATTTAACGCCTAGTATTTTAAAAACTTTTTCCGAATTGCTTTTGACCTTTTCTTTTGATAAGGCCTCGCGTGACTGGCTGCCGCTGTTTATGACTGCTCTGTTGAAATATTTATGGGTGTCGGTGTCAGCCATTAGCATTTCTACCGCACCGCCGCCTGCGGACTGTCCCATGATTGTCACATTTTCTGTATCTCCGCCCCATGCTTCAATATTTTGGTTGATCCATTTCAAAGCCTGAGTTTGATCCAGTTTGCTCAGATTGATTGCGCTTGCATAATCATCCGTGTACCCTTCAAGTCCTGAAAGGTCAAGGCTTCCCAATATTGAAAGCCGATAGTTAATTGTAATAAATACGCAATCCTCATTCTCGGCAAGGTTTCTGACAAAATATTCCCCATCGTAGGTTGGATCCGATGTTCCTCCCCAGATACAGCTGCCGCCATGAATAAACATTATGACAGGTTTATCCTTCGTTGCAACATCTTTTGTCCATACGTTGAGAAACAGGCAGTCCTGAGAACATGGGTCCTGAGAAGCAACTTCTACTTCGTCATAAGGCTGGATACAGTTTTTTCCGAATTCCGTCGCCTCAATTTGGTCGTCTTCCGTTGTTGTTACATCTGCTGCCGGTTTAAAAGGCGCAAATTCCCCGTAGCGAATTCCCTTGAATTCAGCAACGCCGTTGTTTTCCTGGCCGATGTATGTTCCGGTGGGTGCTGTTACCTTCACGTCTTTTGTTTTTTCGGCGGAGTCTTTGTCAGTACTGCCGCATCCCGCAAAGGATATACATACTGCGAGCAGCAGTGCCATAATGCTGGCTAATAATGCTTTTCTTTTCATTTTAACCTCTCTTTCTATTATAAGTGTCCAGTTAAGATTTAGATTGTCAGGGTTATTCCTGCTTTGTTTTACAAATATCTAACTGTTCAGAATATTATAACAAAACTGAGGCGCTTGTGTATATGTTATTATGGTTTACCCTTTAATTAATGTGCCTAGCGATCCTTTCGTTTGATGTTATACATTAGCTCAAAACGGCAGCTGGAACCTCTCGCACCGGGCTGCTTTCATGGGAGGGCTGTCAGTATCCAGAAAAAAGGGCCTCTTTGCCGATCCTTTTGTCGGCGGCCATTAAAAGAAACGATCAGGATTGAATGGTTCCGGGATCAATCCTGATCGTTTTATCATTGCTTGACTATGTGAAGGCATGTCAATGGCTGAAAACTGTCTGTAATGGAAGGTTTTTTCGAAGCTTTTGATCGTGGCGCTTTCTAGGCCCGCAGGACGACAGAGCATTTTGTATAAAACGGGGAACCCATCAGAGTACATCGCCGATGGTCTGTTTGATCTTTGCAGCGCATTGCAGCAAATCTTTTTCTATGGCTTTTTCCTGCTCATGCATTTTTTCAGAAATGCCGGAAACGCTGATGACTGCCACCAAATCTCCCCGGTTGTTTTCAATAGGGGTCGCAATACATACTAGGCCGACGTCCAGCTCTTCATTATCCAAAGCGATTTTCCTTTCGCGCACTTCATTTAACATTTTTCGAAATGTGAATGGATCGGTAATCGAGTTGACCGTATATCTGGGCATAGGTTTGCTGAGCAGCTGATCGAGAACAGATTCTTCCTGATAAGCCAACACCACCTTGCTGATGGCGGCCGCAAACAATTCCGCCCGTTTGCCCACTCTGGACAGGATTCGAAAAGATTCGGTTTCGCCCACCTTATCGATGTAGACCGCATCGTAGCCGTCCGGTACGACCAAATGAACAGCCGTTTGATAGTTGTCCGCCAACTGGTTGATATAGGGGCTGGCAATGGCGCGTATTTCCATGCTCTGGGCATAGAGCTGGCCTAAAATATAATTGGAAACGCCTAGGGAGTATTTACCGGTCGATTCATCATAATCCAGGTATTTGTGTTTCAGTAAAGTTTCTGCGATACCATAACAAGTGGTCCTTTTCAAACCGGTTTTTTTTGCCAGATCGGAGAGTGTGATTTTGGGTTCTGACAAAGTGAATTGCTCGAGAATTCTTAACGCCCGTTCGACGGATTGAATCGGTTTTGCTGTTGCACTGCCCATATTTCTTCGTTGTTGGTGTCAAAAAACACCAAGCGCTCCTTTCGTTAATCGATCTAATTCATATTATACATGATTCTAAATGGGTTTTGAATTAAATAATGGATTATCTTTTATTCCGGTTAAAGAATCATCCATATAAAATGTATTATACATCATATTGTCCAAGATTTGGAAGAAAGTTATAGTGAATAACGAAAAACGGCCTGCAAGATAACAAACACCAAGAAGCGCACCTGCGGCCGACCGCTGCAGGTGCGCTTCTCTTTAAGGATGGGATTCCATAAATGATGACTGATCAATCCTCAGCCGATGAACTCACGTATAGAACCTTCATTTACATGCTCTGTCATAGTCTTTACAATACGGCCGTTTTCCACCAGCGCTACGGCAGGAAAGCGGTTGATCCCCAACCTGCGGGCAATTCCGTCCGACTTATAAATGTCAACTTTGGCGACGGACAATCGTGGAGAAATTTCTTCCTCCAACTGTTCAATATATGTAAGAAGTTCACGGGCATCCGGATCAACGGCGCTGAACAAATAGACCAAGGCTGGTTTCTCCGCACGCAGAATCTGGCTTTCAAACATCTCAGACTCTGCGATATATTTTTCTGCACCGTAACCGGCTACAGCTCCATCGCCTACAGCAGTTGCAACCTGTTTCAAAAACTTATCGCGGACATCGCCTACAGCCCAGACGCCGGGAATGTTCGTTTCCATCCGTTCATTGGTTTTTAGATATTTGGATGGACTCATATCGAGGATATCCTGGAACAGTTCAGTGTTCGGCAGATATCCGATGAAGAGAAAACAGGTGTCCGCAGCAATCGGTTCCAGTTGACCAGTTTTGAGATTCTTCAGAACCACCCCTTCCAAATGATCATCTCCCTCGAAGCTGTCAGGAACCGTATTCCATAGAAATTCCATTTTCGGATTATCCATAGCCTGGCCTTTTGCGATCTCATTGCAGTCCATAATTCCCACGTCATGCATGACCGAGACCAGAACTTTATCAGCGAATTTGGTCAGGAACATGCCTTCTTCAATGGCGGCATCGCCGCTGCCGATAACGACAACGGTTTTTCCAGTATTTGCTGCCGCATCACAGGTGGCACAGAAAGAAATTCCTTTGTCATAAAGGTATTTTTCTTCGTTTTTCGCTCCTGTGAGCCTGGGTTTTCCGCCACTGGCAATAATGACCGCGCTGCACTCATATCGATTGCGAAACGTTTCTACCACCTTTGTATCTCCCTCTAAAGAAACGGATTTTACATCTGTTAATTTGAACTTTACTCCAAATTTTTTCGCCTGCTGATGAAATAAATTCATCAAATCCAGGCCGCTTTGGCCCTGAGGAAAACCAGGGTAATTTTCGATTTCATTGGTGTAGGTGGCAAGGCCCCCGACCAACGATTTTTCAATTAATAATGTCTTGAGACGCGCACGGCCGCAGTAAATTCCCGCAGTTAATCCTGCCGCGCCTCCCCCTATGATGACAACCTCATAGCGCTCTGTTTTCTTTTCCAAGAATGCTCCTCCTTAACTCATGAACCATTTTTACAGTTACATAAAATATTTTGCCAACAGTTTGCTGCCGATAAAGGCGCCGACCAGCAGGAATAATGCAAACACCCATCCTGATACGGAAAGGGATGAAATACCTGTAAACAAGGCACCGATATTGCACCCGGTAGCGATTCTCGCGCCATATCCCATCAGTAAGCCTCCCAGAATCGCTGCAACGACCTGACGCATGGATTTGATTTTTTTAATTTTAAATTGTGATGCAAACAAGGTTGCCACAAGAGCGCCTACAATTACGCCCACATTTCGCAGACTGCCTACATCAGCGAAAAAACTGGTGGTGACTTCTTTATGCATGTTATCCGAAGCGAAATACGCCCAGTCGCTTGCGTGAATTCCGATAAGCTCTGCTAGCTTGGCTCCCCAGATACTGAAGGTAGTTGTTACGCCCCAGCCGGAGTTTAACACTGCCAGATGGGCAATCTGAAGAATCGAAAGCAGTACAGCGCCGCCAACGTAAGTCATAGGCTCCTTCAATAGACGTTTGTAAACGGGATTAGCCCCTAACTTATTCCAAAACTCTTTCAATTATGTTCACCGCCTTTTCTCAGGGTAATCATTTGGTCTTCTCAATTACAACTTCCCATTCACCATCATCCACTTCGTCGATATCCACATTGTGTCCCTGTGTTCTCGCCCATTCCGGGACATTTTTCATTGCGCAGCTGTGGTCGATTGCCACAAAAAGAACATCGCCAACTTCCAGCTCATTCATTTTTTTCTCCACCTTCATGAGTGGTACCGGACAAGCTTCTCCTAAACAATCCAATTCATATTCAGCCATTTTTTAAATCCTCCTGTTCATGTTTTAACAAATTATCCTTATAATATTTACTCAATGGAACCTAGTTTTTTCTTTTGCCAACTAAGGGCGGCGAGATAAAGCAGCAGAATAATCACTCCTTGGACAACCAGTGCTCCAGCCCATCCGAATACATCGGGCAAAAAAATCTTTGGTGCGTTTGTTTCCAGATTGCTCCAGAAAGCGCCCATATCGTGGCCTCCCCATAGAGAGCCGACGATAAAAAATACCAGCGCAAGCATCTGCATTGTAAATCCTTCACCGATACGCATCAGTGTTCCGCTGGCGCATCCTCCGGCGATTACCATCCCAATTCCGAACATGGTCGCTCCCAGTATTAGGGGGATGCTGATCGGATGCACAGCACCGGCTCCGGGAATGTCACTGCCGCTCAGATAAGCACTGTATTTGATGGCAGTGAAACCTAAAGTGGTCAGTGCAAATGCGATCAGTACAGCTCTTGTCAGGGAAGTACTGCCGGTAATCCACGGGTCCCGCATAGAAGCGGTAAAACAGAATCTGGATCGCTGAAGGACATATCCGAATGCGATTCCGAAGATCCAGCCGATTGCGGCAGTGGTACTGCCGCGATTTACCAGCCATGCGATTAAGATGATTCCGATGGTAACCAGAATCGCATAGGGAATCTGGCTTTTTTTTGGTTTGCGGGGTGTCCGTTTTCTGGGACTGCGCTCTATGGACGATGGTTTACTCTGGCCTTCACCCATTTTCGTTTCTCCTTTCTATCACTGTTAATTCTTTGACGATGACTATGGGATCATTATAGCATGGGCGTAATTAATCGGGTAATCGTAATACGTGAAGCTATATTAGAAAATCTTATGACAATTCAGATTGTTGTGATATAATAATGGGCATAGTTGTCGGATAACCCTGGTGTAAGATAGGATTGGAGGTAGGGATGAATATCGATACTCTGTTTATGTTTATTGAAATTATTAACAATGGAAGTATTACAAAGGCAGCCGAACGTCTTCACGTATCGCAGTCCGCACTGAGCCAGCAAATCAAGTCAATGGAAAATTCCTTTGGCTGCCGGCTGCTTGACAGGAGTAATCAGGGCGTGAGTATGACTCCTGCCGGTGAACTAGTATATCAGCGTGCCCAGGAAATTTTGGGCGTTTATCAGACACTGGTCAATCAACTGGAACTTTTGCAGAAAAAGGATCGTTGTTTCCATATCCTTTCCATGGATGTGATCTATACTTATGCACTGCCTTGTGCGCTGTTTCAAATACAGAAAAAATTTCAAGAAGTCCGCTTGGAGACGAAAGTAATGTCCAGCGCACAGATCGAACAAAAAATCAATGCCGGTCAGGGTGATATTGGATTTATCGTCGGGCCTCCTGCAAATAAAGAATTATATAGCCGTTTTATGTTCTCTGATCCAGTGCATTTGGTCATGACTCCGAGAACGCACAAACGAAAGAAAATGGACTTGGATGAATTGCAACAACTACCGATGATGATGATCAGCGGCAGTCACAGAACCCAGCAGAAGCTGGATGGGTATCTCGCTCAAAAAGGAGTTTCCAGGCAGCAAATGAATGTGACCTGCCAATTTGAATCCTTTGAGTCGGCAAAACAGTCGGTAGTCAATGGGATGGGGGCAGCTTTTCTCCCATATTCGTCCATAAAGAAAGAATTGTATAACAAACAGTTGGAAATTATCGAAATAGAAGAGTTTGAATTTAAGTTTCGTTACTATTTAATCAAAAATCCAAAATCTCAACAGGAAGATGTACAAATAAAAGATTTATTTGCCTATCTGGAACGAATGCTTGACTCGATGATTTGCTGACTCGGGAGCGCTGCGGATGGTGATTTCCCAGATACCGTTCATCACCTCCTCGCATGAACAGACCAGTTCTTTGGCCCTGCAGAATTCTTGAACGGATTTGCAGGTACAACTATGATCCGTTACGAGCATAACCTCTTCACCCTGCCCGATGACCGACAGTTCGTTTTGCAGCCGCATGACAGGAATGGGGCAGATTTGGCCTAAACAATCGAGTTTCTTCATATAAACGCCTCCTTTAACAAAGATTCTATATATCATAGAACAAAAATAAGCAAAAGTAAATGCCAAGTAAAACGTATTCGCGAGCTGGTAAATAAAAATAGGCTGATAAGAATTTCCAGATCCAACGGTGTACAGTGGGATCAGCCAGCGGATGTTTTTCCGCACTACGTTACCGGCAACAGTACCTTGCAAAGAGTCGCCCCCTTACGGGCGACATGTGGAAATAGGAATCTTTGATTCCGTCATTTCCACGTTTTTTATAAAAGATTAGAAAATGTTGGTAAGACAACGGAAATTTGTCGTTTGCTGTAGTATAATAGGGATAAAGAAAGCACATCATGTCTCATAATGAAGAAAAAAATCGAAGAAGTAAGAAAAAACTTGCGAAAAGATACGAGCTATAATACAATGTAACTGAATCTAGTAAATTTTGGATTATAAAAGTAAATATTGATGGTTCCGAACGTGAAAACCTAAAGGCTTTGGCCTATGGTTGAGCGTCGATGGGTAATACTGGAAACGGTGCTGCCTCCCGTGTTTTGGAAAGGAATGATGTATCAGAGGTAAATCACTCTTTCCCGTTTTTTAGGAAAGAGTTTTATTTTTTATATGCATTCCTTATTTTTGTGGCAACAAGTTTATCGATTTAAAATGTTAAAGTGAAGTGCGTGATACTTCTTTTGCATTTCGAGATGTGAGGCGTTCTATCAACTTATTCGTATATTGAACGAGGAGGATGAAAAATGAATCTTGCAAAAGGCAAAAAGAGGATCACTGTCAGTGTAGTAACGGCCCTGATGATGGTCATGGTCATGGTGCCGGGAATGGCGTTCGCAAACACAGCAGGGAATACGGCTCTATCCCAGACATCACAGAACCAGGGCATGTTCGTAAACTATATAGATGCTTCCGTTAATTCTAAGGATAGCAGAATTGGACAATATGGTACAACGAATATAAAACAGTATTTTTTCAATGGGGCAGATATAGAAAAAGAGAACGGCGGTATGGCAGATGATAGCCATCCGTATGTGAATTCTTATGGCTATAACTATTCGATTATGACCGACACGTCCGTTAGCGCATACTGGGACAACTATATTCAGGGAACTTTAAATCCGACCCAACCCATTAAGTTTGGATTTTTCCTGGGCGGTTCACAGACTGCCAAGTGCAATGACCAAATTATGGCTAGTAATATTATTCCCAAGATGAGCATTCAGAAGACGGACGGCACGGTTGTCCTGACAGGTACTCAGATTTACAAGGGCTGGAAACATCAGAGGCTGGCCAATGGCGGGGGAACTGGTTCCGGACCGCTCAGAGGGTTCGATGTATTTTTGGAGATTCCTGCTAACGCATTAGCTGCTAATACACAGTATGTACTGGTCTTTGAGTCAGGCATGGGCGTACAGACATTGCTGGATAAAAAGATTGTTTTCCATTTTTCCACAGATGCTTTTGCACAGAGCATTTCCCTGGGAAGTAAAGTAACCTTAAAAGAAGGCCAGACTAAAACATTAAAGGCCGCCATTAAGCCTGAAAATGTAAAAGAAAAAGCAGTAACATGGACTTCGGCAGACAAAGCAGTTGCCGTAGTTGATTCCAATGGTGAAGTCAAAGCGATGAAAGCAGGCAAAACGACAATTACGGCAGTAACAAAGGATGGAACAAATCTGAAGGCTTCCTGTCCAGTGGAAGTAACTCCCGTAATTGCGAAAGTATCATTAAAAGCAGTTTCGTCCAGCTACAATCGTGTAAAGCTGACCTGGTCAAAAGCCGCAAAGGCCGATGGTTATACCGTCTATCGATATAACGCAAAATCGAAGAAATACAAGCCTGTAAAACATACAACTGCCCGCAGCTATGTCGGAAAAAATCTGAAAACAGGAAAGACGTACGCATATAAAGTGAGGGCTTATCGGCTTGTCAATGGACAAAAAGTTTATGGCAGCTACTCTGCAAAGAAATCAATAAGGCCGGTGCCTTCCAAACCGGCCTTGAAAGTAAAGGCAGGGAAAAGAAAAGCTACGGCAAAGTGGAGTAAAGTTTCAGGTGCGGATAAATATGTATTGTATAGAAGCACAAGCAAAAATGGCAAATATATAAAAGCAAGCATCACAGTAAAGAACAAATATACGGATAAGGGCCTCAAAAAAGGAAAGCGGTATTACTACAAAGTCCGCGCGTATAAAGTGGTGGACGGTAAGAAGGTATACGGAAAGACGTCACAATTGAGGACAGTAAAGGTAAAATAAATGTTTTGGTGTAAACCGGCCCATCGATTTAGCCTACTAAACAAATGATAATTCCTTTGCATCCAGCGATGCAGAGTAATTATATATAGCTTATTATTACATTTAAAAAGGAGGACGAAAAAATGAATCTTGCAAAAAGCAATAAGAGGATCATTGTCAGCGTCGTAATGGCGTTGATGATGGTGATGGCAATGATGCCAGGGATGGCGTTTGCCCAATCCGTTGTAGCTGGGTATGATGTAGCGATTCAAGATCCTGGGACCATATTAACCGGAACGAATCCGCAGGCAGCTGCAGATATCACGCAGCCAGCGGGGACAACTGTGCATATTGACTGGACAAGCAGCAATAAAAGTGTTGCGACAATCGGTATTCACAAAGGCAATATTACGCCTGTTGCAGAAGGAACCACAACACTAACCGCAACGCTGAGAGAAGGTGAGGCCCCAGGAGGAACAGGAACAGGACCTAGCGGCGATTGTACGGGTACAATCCTGGCAACCGACAGCATTACGGTGACCGTAGAGGAGTCAACCACATATGGATACCAGGGAACTGGCGGAAATACCATGTTGATGACGGCGCCATCGAATATTACTGGCGGAACCCTAACCACTGCAGGATATACAAATAAGATTAACGATCAAATGACGGTTGATAATGGAAGTTGCCAATTTACATTTACAATGAGTGCGGGAATGAACAATTTCCAAGAATCAAAATTTAAAGAAAACAGCCTTCCATACATCCAGGTAGTCAATCCAAGAGGAGCTGTTGTTGCAGGAACTTCTGTGACTTTTGAAAGTTATGATGCGGCAGCTAAGAAGATTACCATTTCAGCAAAAGGGCTGACTGCGGGGAAATCATATGTACTTAAGTTTGGAGAACAGGTATGTGGGAATAACACAGATAGGAATTTGGGCGTACCTGTAAAGTTTCAGTTTACGACAAAATAAGCTGATATTTGGAAGGAGATGAGGAATTGCGCTGAATTTGATCAGCACAATTCCTCCCTTATTTAATATGAAAATGAGAAAAATACTAGGGTTAGTAATAGTTGTTTTTGTAACGTGTGCTTACATGCCGGTATTCTCTTTTGCAGGGGGGACGTTAAATGATGAAAGCGGCATATATATAACAATAGAGGGAATAAAAGCGGAATCCCCAGAGCAGTACTTTGAAATCAATGCATTATCAGGATCAAAAGAAATAGCTGCGTATGATGCTGACGGAAACGATATTTCCAGGGAGGTGGAGTGGACATGTGATACAGACAATGTATCTGTGGAGTCCGACGGTCTGAAAAAACGTTTGAAAACGACACTTGCACCTGTAGGAAAAACAGCAGTTGTTACAGCAACCGATTTGAATGGAAAGAAAGCCGCTGTAGATGTTAAATTGGTTCCATTGAATTTGGACGATTCATTATTGACGGTAACAATGGTCAATGACTATGGTGATCCTTGGCTTGAAACAGAGTATGACTATAGCTCTTCGTTCCCAACAATGCTTAGGATTATGGTACGCACGCCGGGTTATGACAAAATAGATGGTACAATTGCAGGATACATTCGCGAACATGCTGTGGTGCAATCTACAAATGAAGAGGTTCTCCCGGCACAGAATGTTCTGTCATTTGATGGAGATGATCCTAACCAGGCATATTGGGATTTATGTGCAATCGGAGAAGGAAAAACACAAATTACTCTCTCAATAGAGGATGAGTATATGAGCTGGTCGTACTCGATTGATGCGGAAACTTTAAATGGTATGAAGTTATCAACGCAGAATCTTTATATGGAGCCGGGAGAAGAAGCACTGTTAAAAGCAGAAATCCAGCCTGGATCAGAACCGCAGGATGTTACCTTTGAATCTGATAATGGAGATGTGGCTGCGGTTACTGAAAGTGGAAAGATTGTTGCTAAGAAGAACGGTAAGGCGACAATCACAGTAAAGCAAACAGATGGATCGAAGTTTGAAGGCAAATGTTTGGTACTTGTTGTTAAATCAGGATTGTATTTAATTGATGAGGGCTTTGATGCTTCTTGGGATCCATCAAAGATGCATTATATTGATACGTCCAAAGGCTTGGAGCTGACGGAGCCAACACCAGTCTTATTACGATATTGTACGAAGGATGATATTCAGGGGCATAATACAGACATATGGCAGAGCCATGATACAGGCATCGTTACTGCAACCAGTATGCTGACAAATGACAATGTAAAGGGCAGGATCACACCAAGAGGGAATGGACAGACGGAGATAAAGGCAATAGCAAGAAAAAAAGCGGGGGACGGTTCTGGGACCATGATATTTACAGAAAAGGCTAAATGCAAAGTGACCGTAAACGTTCCATCGCTGCAGCCAGCAGAGACCGGCATTCGCAAAGATTACAGCCCGCAAGGCATGGCAGGTACCACCTTGGAGATGGAAGGCTTCAATATGTCTACCAATCCGTCCAACGGATTTGAGTATGAAAACTACATAAACAGCTTACTTGATAAGAAAAGTGCGGACTTTAAATTCACAGTAAGAAGCAGCAAGGGAGACGGCGGCGTAAAACCAGAGGATTATGTAGAAAAATGGATGCTGAATCATATCGCGTTATATACAAAAGATAGGAGCAAAAAGATTGCTTCATTTAAAGATGGAGGGCTGATCTTAAAGTCCACAGAAACCAATGCGAAAAAAAACCCAACAAGCGTAAGCTTTTCAATTGATCAGAAGCGGCTTAACTATGATACCGAGTATGTGCTTAACTTTGGACAAGGGTTCAAATTATTTAATTATATTGAAAAAGACGTTAGTTTTTACTTCAAAACCAAAAAGTTTACCAAAGCAACAGCCATATCCCTCAACAAACCTTCTGCAAACATCCCAGTCAACGGCACATTGGAATTAAAGGCATCCTTTATGCCAAAAGACGCGGATGACACAGAATTAACATGGAGCTCAACGGATCATTCGGTGGCAAAGGTCGATAACAGCGGGAACGTTACGGGAGTCAAAGCGGGTACAGCTATCATTACTGCAGTTAACAAGAACGGGCTGTCCTCCTCCTGCAAGGTCACTGTGGATCCTGTTCAAGTCGCCCCGGCAAAGATCAAAGCTGCCGCAGCCGCTTATAACTCTGCCAAGATTAGCTGGGAAAAGGTAAACGGTGCGGCCGGATACGCAGTCTACGGAGCGGCATCCAAAAACGGCAAGTATGGAAAATTAACGGAGACCAAAGCTTTCAGCTATCTCGATAAGGGTTTGAAGACTGGCAAAACGAAATATTATAAAGTCAGAACTTATACGGAAGTCAATGGCGTTAAATATTACAGTGCTGATTCCAATATTTCTGCGGCAAAGCCAGCCTTAAAGCCTATCAAAAAGGTTAAGGCGCAGGCCTCCTATAACAAAGCAACGGTATCTTACCAACAAATTCCCGGCGCCAGCGGATATATGATTTATAAAGCTTCTAAGAAAAATGGAGCGTATAAAAAGTTAGCCGTTGTAAAAGGAGGAAAAAACAAATCCTTTACTGACAAAAAAGTCAAGACCGGAAAAACCTACTATTATAAAGTAAAAGCTTACCGGAATGTGGATGGCAGAAAAGTCTACAACAAGATATCCAAACCTGCGGGTGCAAAAGCAGCCCTTGCCGTATCAAAGATGACCTTGAAAGCAAAGAAGAACGGCATTGTAGTTAAATGGACAAAAGTAAAAGGCGCGCATAAATATCAGATTTATAGAAGTACAAAGAAGAATGGCGGCTATATTCTGGTGAGACAAACGGCAAAGAGAAGCTTTACCGACCAGCAAGTCAGCGATGGAAAAGCCTACTTTTATAAGCTGCGTGCGTACCGCGTGGTAGATGGCAAAAAAGTTTACAGTAAGTATACGAAAAGACAAAGGGTTAAAGCAAAATAAAAGACATCGCAAGTATGCTGTAAAGCAGCATACTTGCGGTAGTTACGGAAGAATATGATGAGCCAATATACGACGGAAAAATTAAATAAAAGAATGATCGCATGGATCACAGCAGCGCTGCTGCTGCTTACTTTGATCCCATTGCCAGAGGTTCATGCAGAAAGCGAATATGGTTTTCAGGGTCTGCAGGGGACACTGCAGACAGGACAGGGCATTAAAGATTACAACAACATGAAGCTGGTAGAACCATCGGATATAACGGTGCTTCACACTACGGACAATTCCGGCGGCTATTTCTTAAATCAAATTAACGAAACCCTTGACGGCACCGCGGGCCGAATTGAATTCGCGCTTTGCATGACAGCGGGAATGAACCAGATTGGGGAAGCGGGAAACTGGAACTTTACGAAGTACAATTTAAACCCGGATCCGAGCCAGCATTCGGGGATGAGCCCGGATAAAAAGACTCAGGTCAACATTTATTCTCTGGAACCGAGCGACTCCTATACGGGGAAGGACTGGGCGAAAAACAAGGAGCCGATCATCAATTACAAAAAAGGAAATCTCTTTGTTGACGATAACAAGACCTATGGCAATGCCTCCAATGGAGACGGTTCCGGCAGGATAACCCTCTATACGGAAAAGACGCTAGAATCAGGCGACTACATTTTGGAATTTGGCGCAGAAACTTGCGGTAATAATGTAGAAAAAGTTTTGGGCGTCCCCGTAGCGTTTCAATTCAAAGTCAAGGGAAAATACACTTTGGATAAAGCGATCACCGTCGCAGAAGAACTGAATGAATCTGCGGTAATAGGAACGCAGGCGGGAGAATACCGCGATGGGACACTGAAAGAGGCATTGAAATCTCAATTAGATGAGGCAAAAGCGCTTCGCAATAATGAAAATGCGACATTGGCTCAGAAAGAGGAAATGGCCCAAAAGCTCAGTGACGCTATCGATGCGCTGCAGGCGGTGAGGGTAGTAGAGGCCACGGTAAATGACATCATAGGCGTTCCTTCCAAGCTGTCAGTAGGAAATTACGGAACAGCAAAGACTTCCGTTACCGCGAATCCCGGCAGCGAGGGTGATTACAGAAAATATGTCTGGTCAGCCAGTGATAATATCGATATCGATGAAAGAACCGGCGAGTGGACTGCTCTGTGGGCAAATAAGGCCGGTGAAAAAAGCCATATTACAGCTACTTCAAAATGGCATCAGGATCATCCAGAATCCATTCCGGACGGAGCAAAGGCAGCGTCCAGGGCAATTGAATTTGAAGTGACTTCTGCCGGGGATGCTTTTTCAGTCGGGATTCCAAAGGGCAATTCAGATGATACAAAAGGTGTGCTGCAGACCGTCATAGAAAAGAGCGGTAAGCCGGAAAGCGAACTGAACAGCATTAAAAAGATCAAGCTATTTACCGTACGGGGAGCATCTTTATCAGACAAGGACTTCACCTATATGAGGGAGAAGCTATCTGCCTTAGAAGAGCTGGACATCTCCAAGTGTACGGTTGATGCGCTTCCACCCATGGTTTGTGAGGGTATGAATCATTTGACCACCGTAAAGCTGCCTGATCGTCTTTCAAAAATCAATACTAAGGCATTTGACGGCTGTAAGGCGCTTTCCAATGTTCAAATTTCTGCTGGAGTGACTTTTATCGGTGATAATGCTTTTGCCAGATGTCCTTCATTAAATGGAAAGATGATTACGATCAATGCAGTAACACCTCCGGAATGCAGTGAGTATCCAGGCTGTTTTGAGGGAACCAGCATTTTGGGCATAAAGGTTCCGTATGGATGCGGTGAAGCATATCGAAACCACGAATATTGGAAGCAATTTAAAATTGAGGAAGATGAGATTGAAGATACTCTGTCCTTACGAGTAAGTAAAACAGGCACTCTGCAAGAGACCGCAGAGGCCGCACTGAACTTGGAAAATAAATCTGAAAGTCAGATTGACACACTGAGGATCGAAACTTCTGGCAATGCAGTTTTAGATTACAGTGACGACATTCCATATTTGCAGGATAATTTCCTTAATGCAACGACAATTGATTTGTCAAATGCGGTGTTAGAAGATAATCGGTTCAAAAGCAGCACCTTCAAAGATCGGGTAAACTTGAAAAAAGTCCGGCTGAATGAAGACACTACAATTATTGCAGGAAACGCATTCTCAGGCTGCAGAAATCTCAGAGACATCATCTTGCCTTCCGCTTTGGAGAAGCTGGGAAACGGCGCCTTTGGCGAATGCGCAAGTCTGGGCAGCCGGATTATCATCAATGCAAAGACGCCGCCACAATACGATGGCGCGGTTTTTCCGGACTCGATCACAACGATCCTTGTTCCGCCGGGAAGCGTAAACGCATATAAGTCGGCATTAGGCTGGAGACAGTATAAAAACAACATCATCTCCCAAATCGCTATCTCCCTCAACGCGCAAACCCTCTCCATGGAGGTCGCGGCAACAAAAAAACTTACGGCCAATGTGATGGTCTACAATAACAACAGCAAAGACGTGATGTGGTCCTCGTCAAATCCCCAGGTGGCATCGGTGGATCAAAACGGAAACGTAAAAGGAATAAAGCCGGGTTCGGCGGTCATCACTGCTAAGACGTTGGAAGGCCTGGTCGAAGCCAAATGTACGGTCACAGTAAACGCACCTGCGGCGCCTGCGGTAAAAGCTGTATCCGCAGGCTACAACAAAATCAAAGTCACCTGGACGGGAATCAGCGGCGCAGCCGGATATGAAATCTTTTGCTACACAAAGAAAAACGGTTCCTATACGAAAAAGTACACCCAATCCGCATCGGCAAGAAGCTTTACCGATACGGGAAAAACAACCGGAACCACCTATTATTACCGGGTTCGCGCCTATAAGACAAATGGAAACGAACGATATTCCGGCAGCTATTCCTCCTATGCCGGCGCAAAGCCAGTGCTATCCAAGCCGACCCGCGTAAAAGCGAAAAAAGGCGGATCGAAAAAGATTAAGGTTTCCTGGAAGAAAGTATCGGGAGCGAGCGGCTATCGGATTTACCGCTCCACAAAGAAAAACAAAGGCTATAAATCCATCAAGTCGGTGAGCAGCAAGACATCAAAATACACCAACAGCAAATTGAAGAAAGGCAAACGCTACTATTATAAAGTGCGGGCCTATCGGAAAATAAAGGGCAAGAAGATTTACAGCGCCTACTCGGCCGCAGCTTCCTACAAGGCGAGATAATCCGAGATATATGAAAGGAACAAGGCAATGAAGATATACATCTGTGTAGACGACACCGACGATCTGACCAAAAGCACCAGTACAGGAAAAATTTCCGACCTGATCGCAAAACGCATCGAGGCCATGGGCGGCGCCCTGGAAAAAGGCATCACCCGCCATCAGCTGCTGCTCCATGAGGACATCGACTACACATCCCACAACAGCTCCATGTGCATGGTAATGGACATAGAAGGGGTGACCGTTTCTCAGATGAAGCAGGCTGCCGAGGAAGTGCTGAAGACCAACATGGCGGAAAGCTCCGATCCAGGGCTCTGCTTTTGCAGGCTGGACCAGCTCAGGGAGCCGGACCGGCTGATCGCTTACGGCAAGCGGGCGCAGAAAGAGATCATTAAAAAGGAAGAGGCCTACGCCCTGGCAAAAGAAATCGGCGGCACGGTTCTGGAAGAATACGGCGGCACGGGGATTGGTGTCATCGGAGCCCTTGCGGGCGTTGGCCTGCGGCTTTCCGGCTGCGACGGGACCTTCCGGGGCGGAAAGGGCAGCGAGCATGCAGGGAAAAGCTACACGGCGGCTAAGTGGAAAACCATGATGGGCATTGAACAAGTTCTGGACTTTTATGGAAAAGAATTGAATGACGAACAAGAAGTATCCGTGGATAAACAGCTGAAACTGGCCATGGTGGATCATAAGAAAACACTGATCGCGGCCCAAAGAGGCGCAAGGTATATAGCCTGCACCAAGCAGGATCTTTATCAAGGCGATCAGAAAATCACCACCTGGACCACCCCATGCGATCAATTTGAAGCGGACAATGACGTGGAAGAGTGCTATGAAGAGACCGAACATGCGTGTTACAACTGTCTGTTTAGAAGATGGACGGCAGACGGATTTATTTGTGTGAAATAAAATGGAGAAACGAGTTTGACAGCGAATCACAAGAAAAAACAATGGCTGATCGTAATAGCTCTGGCCGCCCTGCCCCTGATTTTTTTCATCGGCACCATCTGCATCGGCAGGTACAGCGTCAGTATAGAGGATGTGTTCAAAAGTTTTGCCACGGCCATCACCGGAACCGATCTGGGCGTTGAGCAAAAGACCTATACCGTGGTTATGGAAATCCGTTTTCAGAGAGCCATTCAAGGGCTGCTGGTAGGCGGATGTCTTGCTGTGAGCGGAGCCTGCTTTCAAAGCCTTTTCCGCAACCCGCTGGTATCCAGCGGCATGCTGGGCGTTTCCAACGGGGCCGGATTCGGGGCCGCGCTGTCGATTCTGCTGTTCAACAATATGGTGATGACGTCCCTCTTTTCTTTTGGCTTCGGCATTCTGGCGGTGATCCTGGCCTATCTGGTGGGAAAGGTCAGCGGCGGGACGCCGACTATCACGCTGGTTTTGGGCGGCACCATTATTCAATCCATCTTTTCCGCACTCCTGTCGCTGCTCAAATACATGGCGGATCCTTATAGCGAGCTTCCGGCCATTACCTTTTGGCTCATGGGCAGCCTGGCCTCCACCAAATCGGCGGAGCTGGTCTTTTCCGCCGTACCGATGCTGGTCGGATTGGCGGGGATGATCCTGTTTCGCTGGCGGCTTAACGTACTTTCCATGGGAGACCGGGAGGCAAAGACCCTGGGCCTGAATGTGGGACTTAACAAAGGCATTGTCATCGGCTTTGCCACCCTTGCCACCGCAGGAGCGGTCTGCATCAGCGGCGTCATCGGATGGGTCGGGCTGGTGGTGCCCCATATGTGCAGAATGGTCATTGGCAGCGACAACAAATGGCTGATCCCCGCCAGCATCTCCATCGGCGCCTGCTTTATGGTTTTCGTAGATACCATCTGCAGGACCATCAGCGGAGCGGAGATCCCGCTGGGCATTGTAACTGCCATCGTGGGCGGACCGTTCTTCATTTATTTGCTGAAAAAGACGAAAGGGAAGAATTGGTGATGTCTATGCCTTTGATTGAAGTGAGAAATGCCGCTTTCAGCTATGACGGCAAACGGACCATATTTGAACACGTGAATTTTCAGGTGGAAGAAGGAGAAATTTTCTGCATCATCGGCCCCAACGGATGCGGCAAATCGACGCTCATCGACTGCGTCCTGGGCCTGAATAAATTAAAAAAAGGACAGATCTTCGTGGGCGGAAATCCGCTGGAAAAGCTAAAGCCCAAAGAATTCGCAGAGCATGTGGCCTACGTTCCGCAGGGACACAAAACCACCTTCGCCTACACGGTGCTCGACGTGGTGACCATGGGCAGGACCTATGCCGCCAGGACGTTCGCACCTCCAGGAGAAGCTGAAAAAACCATCGCCAGAGATGCACTAAAGCAAGTAGGACTCAGCGGGTTTGAGGATCGGGAGTATACCAAGCTTTCGGGCGGAGAGCTGCAGCTGGTCATTATCGCCAGGGCCATAGCCCAGCAATCGCATCTTCTGGTCATGGACGAGCCTACGGCCCATCTGGACTTTACCCATGAGCTGAACGTGATGGAGATCATCGCCCGGCTGGTGCGGGATAAAAAGATTTCCATCATCATGGCGACCCATTTTCTCAACCAGGCCTATTATCTGGAGAACGCGGGGGTCAACACGAGAGTCGCCCTCATCAACGACGGCAACTTCGCCCAAGTGGGAACGCCGTCCCAGGTTTTGAACACGGAAAACCTGGAAGCGACCTTTAACATTATTACAGAAATCGTCAGCAACGGAACCGGTGAACGAAAGTATATTCTTCCGCTGCGAAACAAGAGGTAAGCATGAAAAAGAAGATAGTCAGCATATTGGCCGTTCTGGTGATGCTTTTTTCCGTCACAGCCTGCGGCAGCAGCAGCGGGCCCGCAAAGGGAGCGGCAAAAATCATCACAGACTGCGCCGGGCGCACGGTTGAGATACCTGAGGAACCCCAGAGAGTGGCATGCCTCTATGCGTCAACGGCCCACATGATGGCCATGCTGGATGAAGGCGATAAAATCGTCGGCGCGCCAGGTGGTGTAAAATCCGATGTGCTGATGCAGATGAAATATCCGCAGATTAAAGAGACGGCCACCCCTTATCAGGAAGGCTCGATCAATGTGGAGGAACTGCTGCGGGTCGAAGCGGACATGGCTCTGGTGCGCTATTCCACCGCTTCCAACAAAGGTGAAGTGGAAAAGCTGGAAAAGGTGGGAATCCCTTATGTTGTGGTGGATTATACCACCATCGAAGAGCTGCAGAACGCCATCGATGTAATGGGAAAGGTGTTCAACAAAGAAGAGCAGGCGCAGAAGTATATTCAGTTCCAAAAGGACACCATCGAAATGGTAAATGGGAAGCTGAAAGATGTGGCGGAAGAGAACTGGCCGTCAGTCTATCATTCCGTCAACGAAGCGATTCGAACCGATGGGGAGGGGGATATCTGCGGCGAGATCATGAACCTGGCTGCAGTTAAGAACATTTCCATTGAAAAGCGCGTACAGGCCGGCGGAGACAAGACCTATACCACCCTGGAAGAAATCTACAAATGGGATCCCTTTGCGTTCATCGCCAACGAATCCTCGGTAACCGACTATATTCTTTCCGATTCCAAGTGGGAAGGGCTTACGGCAGTGAAAAATAAGAAGGTCTATACCCTTCCGGTGGGAGCCACCCGCTGGTGCCATCCGGGATCTATGGAAGCCCATATGGGCGTTTTGGCAGTGGCGAAGCTGTTTTATCCGGATAAGTTTGCGGATATGGACCTGGAAGCGTATACATCCGACTATTATCAGGAATATTTTGATCTGAAACTGGATCATAAAGCAGTAAAAAAGATACTTTCCGGCGAAGGGATGCGAATGTCCAATTCGCCGGCCCAGTAGGAGGCAGAAATGGAAAATCAGTCAAACGAAACGAAGAAGCCGCAGGATCAGCCGGCTGCGCCAGCGCCTAAGGATTCGGTGACCGCGGAGATGCAAAAAGTCGTGGCTGCAATGATCCTTGAGCTGAAAAAAGTCATTGTGGGCAAAGACCAGGTTATTAAAAAAGTGCTGATGGTCATTTTGGCCGGCGGCCATATTCTGCTGGAGGATGTGCCGGGCGTAGGAAAGACGACCCTGGCGCTGGGCCTTTCCAAGGTCATGAACCTGGATTATAAGCGGATGCAGTTCACGCCCGATACCATGGCCAGCGATATCACGGGTTTCAGCATCTACAACAAGGAGACCGGCGGGCTGGACTATAAACCGGGCGCGGCGCTCTGCAACCTGTTCCTGGCGGATGAAATCAACCGTACCTCCGCAAAGACCCAGGCAGCTCTGCTGGAGGTCATGGAAGAGGGCGGCGTCACCGTAGATGGGGTAACCCATAAGGCTCCGGAACCTTTCGTCTGTATTGCTACCCAAAACCCCTTGGGAAGCGCCGGGACCCAGAAATTGCCGGATTCCCAGATGGACCGTTTTATGGCAAGACTGTCCATGGGGTATCCGGATATTGAAAGCCAGGTCAACATTGTAAAACAGCGGCAGACTTCCGATCCCATAGAAACGGTTCGGCCTTTAGTCAGTGCACCCCATATCAAAGCGATGAAACGGGCAGTGCAGCTGGTGAAGATGTCCGATGAGATCATCGAATACGCCGCGGCTCTTTGTGAGAAAACCAGAACTGCACAGGCGGTGGAACAGGGCGTCAGCCCAAGAGCCGTTCTGGCCCTGGTCCAGATGGCCAAGGCAGGTGCTCTGCTGGCGGGCAGAAGCTATGCGATCCCGCAGGATGTAAAGGATGTATTCATCGATGTATGCGCCCACCGTTTGATCCTGACCGCCAGGGCAAAGATACGCAAAGAAACGGAAGAAAAGGTTCTGCAGGATATTCTGGACCAAGTGAAACCGCCTGCGGTGCTGGAAGGAAAGGTAAAATAATGCTGCGAAACCGAGTGTTTTATGCGCTGCTTTTGACTATAATGACAGCGATTTACATTTTTACAAATACCTATTACACACTGACCCTTTTGGGACTGTGCATCCTGCTGCCTCTTCTTTCCCTGGGCTTGATGCTTTTTTCCAGGCGGGGGCTTTCGATTACGCTGGATGTGCCCCAATCGGTAGAAAAGAAAGATGCGGTGTTCACCTATCATTTTGTCAACAACAGCCTTTTTCCTGTGGCCAGAGCAACCTTTACCATTGAGCTGGAAAATCAGATGACAGGTTCAAAGATGATGAGAAAAGTCAACGCCACCGTGGGCGGAAAAAAGACGGTAGACGCCCATCTTTCCATGAAAGGCAGCAAGGTTGGAACGGTGATCATTTCCACGAAAAAAATCTGCGTTTATGATGCCTTCGGCCTCTTTACTTTGAAAAAAGCCAGCCTGACCGACCAGGCGACCGTGGTTTATCCGGATCTGCGGGAAGCGGTCGTGTACATGGAAAAGCCCATTGAAACCATGGGCGACGGCAGCCGGTATTCTCCTGACCGTCCGGGACAGGATGTGAGCGAGATTTTTGCGTTGCGGGACTATGTGCCGGGCGATGAAGTTCGCAAGATCCATTGGAAACTTTCCTCCAAGATCGATAAGACGATGGTTCGGGATTTCAGCCTGCCCCTCAACTATTCCCTTTTTCTGCTCCTGGAGCTGACGCTGGGCAAGGAAGAGGTGGTAGACGCAGTGGTGGAACTGTACTTATCCCTTTCCAAGGCGCTTTTGGAAAGCGGCATCAATCACAACCTGGCCTGGTACGACGCAGGCGAGGGCGCTTTTCATGTGCGGGAACTGGATGCTTTTGAGGATTTGGATATGGCCTCGGCCCAGCTGCTTTCCTCGTATGCTTCTGACAAAAAAGCGGTGGCGCTGGATTACTATGGGGCCAGCGGCTACCGCAGCCGAAACAGTACGCTGGTTTATGTGGTTTCCGATCTGGATCTGGATAAAGTGGCGGAGATGGAAGTCTCTCAGACGATGAAAACGATTTACGTATATGACGATGAACAGAAAAGGGATGAGGCCGAGCAGGCCGTACAATTGGTACCCATATCCGTCCGTGAAGCGGCGGAAGGGATCCCGGAGATTATGGTATAGTTTATGAACTGGATGAAGGAAAAAACACAGACCTCAATGGAGCTGAACCAGATAACCGAACAAGACAAAAGCCACCCGCGCAGACGGGTGGTCTTTGAGCTGCTCTTGGCGGCGGGGCTGTCCGTCGGGTGCTGGTATACCTATTTTTCCATGTTTCCCAGTCCAGTTGACCCCATGATCAACATGCTGCTGATCGCAGGGCTGCCCATCGGGCTTTATCTGCTCTGCCGCAATCCGTTTCTGGGACGGTTTCTGGTTTTCTATGTCTTTCTTTTGACTGCCATCTACTTTGTCCTGGCGTATCAGGCGGTGTGGAACGGCTTTTTGGTCATGGGCAACATCATCATTCAGGTCTTAAACGATCAGCTCAATACCGGCCTTATTCCCTTTGAATTGGCCGGGGATACGGCGGACTGGGGCAGAGATGTTCTTCTGGCGGTCGTTCCGGTCATCCTGTTGGCATCCATGGGGATCGCCCATAGCATCTACCACAAAGAGCCTTTGCTGGGCTTTGTGCTGACCGCGCTGCCGGTTATGGCAGGACTGTGCCTGAAAGCAGCTCCTTCCATATGGCTGCTGGTCCTGCTGATGCTGGGCTGGACCGGACTTTTGGTTCTCTCGGCGGTGGCAAGGCCGGTGAGCAGAAAAAAACGAAAGCCCATTTACATACAAAATGAGAAAAATTCGTCCCTGCCCTATATTTTTCTAGGCGTTACGACGGCTTTGCTGCTGTGCTATGTGCTGGTCTTTTCCGGAGACGATTATCGTCCGCCCCAAAGCGTCGATGAAGCCAAGGCGCCGGTCGTTGCTGCACAGGAGCATCTTCGCTATGATAAGCTGCAGGGAGAAGAAATCGATCAGCTGTCAAGGGGCGATTTGAACAGCGCCCATCCGCTGGCTTATACGGAGAATACGGTATTGACCCTGAATATGCAGCTGCCCCGGGCTATGTATCTGAGGGGATTTGCAGGAGGAGATTTCGCAGGAGGCAAGTGGGCCCCGGCCCCGGAAGGCGCCTATTCCGGCGAATATACCGGCATGATCGAATGGCTGGAGCAAAAGGATTTTTATCCCTGGATGCAGCAGGACCGGCTGTATCGGATGTCGAAGGATTATGATTTTGTTTCCGTAAAGGCAGAGAATGTAAACGGCAGCAGCAAATACCTGTATCTGCCTTATGAAGCGGCCATCAGCGGCGATACCATGCCCGATCAAGTCCGCTATATCAAAGATTACGGAGCCTTTGCAAAGGGGCTGCGGGGGCAGAGAGACTACTCCTTCAAGACCTTTTTGCCCAAGTTCGAGGACTACAATGAAAAAGCCCTGGCCAGTTGGCTGGCGGAGCTGAAAGGCAGCCCGGACTGGAACGATTATGCGGAGCCGGAAAGCGTGTATCGGAGATATGTGTATGATACGTACTTGTACGTTTCCGATGAGGACGCCGGATCTCTGAAGAGCAGCGGGATCGATCAATGTGTTGGAAAAACCATTGAATATACCCTCCATCATATCCGCAGCAAGTTTGATGAGTCCTTTACCTATGATGTGGAGCAGGATAAAGCGCCGGAAGGCAAGGATCAGCTGGCCTATTTCATGGAGCACAGCAAAGCGGGAAACGATATGTATTTTGCCACAGCGGCGGCCCTCATGTTCCGACAGGCCGGGATTCCGGCCAGGTACGCGGAAGGCTATTATCTGTCGCCGGATTACATGAAGCTCTATACACAGATGGACGATGTTACCATGGATATACCCGATTCTTTGGCTCACAGCTGGGTTGAAATCTATATCGATGAGATCGGGTGGTTCCCGGTGGAGGTCATCCCCGGTTTTTATGACATGGAGAAGCAACAGACCAAAGAAACGCAGGAAGATGAGAAGATTGAAGAAGAAAAACAAAAGAGCTATGAGGATGAGGCGCCTCAGAATGATCAGCCGGAGCAGGACAAGCAGGAGCAAGACAAATCGATCAGTCCCTGGTGGTTTGCCGGCCTGGCGCTCCTGCTGCTGATAGCCCTTTACGAAGTGCTGGGCAGAATGCGCATCCGGCGGTTATTGGCCTCCTTCGGCAATGTGGGGACCAAGGAGAACGTATATGTGATGTACAAGTATGTAACCAAGGTGATGGCCTTTGACCACCACCCGATTCCGGCCAATCCTTACGATAAGCTGGAGGAAGTGGGCGCAGCCTACGATGGTGTGACCGAAATTCGGTTTGCTCAGTTCCTCAGATTGATAAATGATGTTCGATTTGGAAAAAGAAATCTTTCCGAAGAGGAGCATAAAAAAATAGCAGCCTACGCAAAAGCAGCAGGCCGCCACATTTATTCCACTCAGAAGAGAGGGAAAAAGTTCCTGATGAAATTTATTCTTTTCTACGTCTGAGCTTGAGATAGATGACCGTGAAGAGGATGACCGCGAGGATCAGGATTACAGCGGCGATCTTGGCAATGAATCCGGTATCCGGCCCCTGCTTTTTAGAAACATCGTCCAGCCCCGATTTATCTACGGGTACAAAGTCCGCCGATTCGCCGTAGGCGGTTTCGTAGGTGATGATGTTTTCGCCCAGCTTTTTGAGAATTTCGTTTTCCTCGCTGGTGCGGTCTGAGCCGGTGGTGAAGGTGATGGCGTAAGCGTTGTCGATGGTGGTGCCGTTCTTGGCCGCCAGGGTGTTATCCACCGAGATGCGGTACTGGGTGTTCTTTTTCAGGTCTTTGGCGGGCCGGATAAAAACCTCCCGCCGATAATCCTTCTGGACTTGGTTGTCTGGAAAGATCAGGTTAATGGCAACGGCATTTCCGTCTGCGTCGGTGAGATGAAAACACTTTTTGTTGTCCGCAAGGACGGTTACGTTACAAACATTTTTATTGAAATTGAACTGAATGGTTTCGTTAATGGCAACGCCCGCGGCGCCGTCAGCGATCGAAGCGCTTTTCAGCGTCAGAGGAATGTCCCGGTTTTCTCCGTTTCCTCCCCCGGTTCCATCGCCGCCCTCAGCAAAAGCAAATGAGGCGGATAGGGACAGGGCGAGGCAGAGGGCCAGGACAATCAAATAAGGTCGTTTGCGTTTGAACATAGTGATACTCCTTTGTCGATTATTGCTAAAAACTATCATATCATAGGTGGAGGATAAAATGCGAAAGTTTTCCAGGTTTACCGGGATAATTTTAATAGTGATGATGGCTATGGGGCTGGCTGGGGCAGTTGCCAGCGCGGAGACGTGGGAATTCGGCACCAGCGGCCAGGGAAAGAATCCATTTACGCCCCGCGGGTATCTGGTTGATACGGAAAAAGGTCAGCACTGGCTCAGCAGCCCGTTTAACAATAGCGGTCCGGTGGTGAAATACACCGGTGTGGAGAATGGCGTGGATTATCTGGAGGCGAAAAAGAGCGATGGATCCAATTACACCTTCTACGCGATGACCGATCGCAACCCCTGGCCGGAAAGCAGCAGCCGAATCGGCTATGGGAAGAAGTTCTTATTTGCATATAAAAATGGTTACCGCATTGCAAATTTTAACGACTATGTGCAAACACCCGCAACGAAAGGTGACACTGTGGACCCTTCGGGTACAGGTACTTGCTATGCCTTTAAAATCGAAGGCTTTGAGCTGGAGCCGGGATGCCGATATGAGTTCGGCTTTCTGAGAGGCATGCAGGCCAACAATGGTATTACGCTGATCCTTGCGGAGGATGAGAAGGGCAACAATACCGGCTATATCCAGGAGACGGACAAGGGGCTTACCTCTGCGGAAAAGTCTAAATATATGAAAGAAAAAGATCAGGAATACAAATTTATTTCCAGCTGGCACAAAAAGGCTGACGGCGAAGGTTACACGGTCAACAAGGTTCCCATGCGCTTTACCGTGCAGACTTATGCGGATCTGACCCTCTGGAAAAATGAGGCGGATAAGGTACAGAACTTCCTCAATTCTGTTACCAATAAAGATTTGAAAGAAGGCAAGTATAAGCGGTCAAATATCAAGGAATTGAAAGAGGTCCTCAGCCAGTACAATAAAAAAGCGCACAATACGGTCAGACTTGAACTGCAGCCGTCTGCGAAAAGTATGATGAAATCCATGATCAATGATATAGAGAGGCTTCTGAAAAACGCCCAGTCCGACAAGCCGGAACCTGCGGATATTACCAAGCTGAAGGAAAAACTGAAGGAAGCCAGGGAACTCTACGCAAAAGCCCATGCCAATGTGGGCCTGGATCAAGGCCAGTACGGCCGCATTGAAGTGGAAAACCTGGATGAAGAAATCAAGCGGGCTGAGGAAATGGACCAATATACGCCCCAGAATGAAATTAACGATGAGACGAAAGCTCTGGAAGATGCGATGATTGAGGTTAAAGCCTCAAAGGTGCAAAAAGAACAAAAGGTCTTTTACGATAAAGTCACCGGCATCTATGTGATCACGCCTGTGGATTCTCTGCCGGAAAATGCAAAGCTGTTTGTCAGACGAATGGGCCAGGAGACGGTCGATTATAAGTCCGTGGAAAAAAACTTGTCGGATAAGGAGACGGAAGCGGTCTTCTACCGGATTCACTTTTACCAGGATGACCGTAAAATCCAGCCTTCGGAAACGGTGGAAGTCCAGATGCCCATCGACGACAATATCAGCCAGAAATCCAGTACCGTGTATTCGGTGGGAAAGAAGGGCAGCCTCAATAAGATCAATTCGGTGAAATCCAACGGAATGCAGTTCTTCAAGAGAAAGACTCTGTCCGCGCTGGTGCTGGCCGGAAGCACTGCCACAGAAGCGGAAAAGGCGGAGGCCAGAGGCCAGAGAATGCAGGCGATGATGGCGCAGAAAAAAGATAAAGACGCGCAGAACAAGCTGAACCAGCTGGAAAAGGCGAAAAAGAAAAAAGAGGAATATAAAGACCCTCTCAATAAAATGCTGAAACGAAACATGAATACGGCCACCTTCAGCAATGATGTGGAGAAAGAGACCAGCCCGGTCTACTTGATTTTAGCGGCAGTCCTCTTGGCGCTGATCGCCATAAGCACGGGAATCCGCGCGCTGATTTTGCAGAGACGAGAAAAATGGGGAAAATAATTGCAAATTGTTTTCGATATATCGAAAACTAATGTTGAAAATGTGAAAAGATTTCGATATACTAGAAACGATAATAAGCGTACACGCGGAGGTGTATCGAATGATTTGCAGAGATTTTTATATACAAAAGATTCGTCCATTTATTGATAAGGATGTGGTTAAAGTCATGAGCGGAATACGCAGGAGCGGAAAATCGGTCATGTTGGAGCTGATTCAAAGGGAGCTTTTAGAGCAGGGACGAAGTGAGGACAGCATAATCATGCTGAACTTTGAAAGCAGGCTGCTGCCTTTTGCAAAAAATGTTCAAAGCGCTTTTGACTATTTGAAGCCGCTGTTATCAGAAAAAAAGTATTTATTTTTTGACGAAATTCAGGATTTACCCGGGTGGGAAGAGTTGGTCAACTCACTGATGATCGACTTTGATGTGGATATCTATATTACAGGGTCCAACGCAAAACTTTTGTCCGGTGAACTGGCAACCTACCTGGGCGGGCGCTATGTAGAGATTAAAATATACCCTTTTTCTTTTGCGGAAATATTGGATATTATGAGAGAAACCCAAGAAGAGGTCAATGAGGCAGAGGCTTTCCTGCACTATCTGTCTTATGGCGGGATGCCCTTTATTTATCAAAATAAGATGGAAGAGCAGGCCGCGTTGATGTATCTGGAAGATTTATTCGACTCAATTATTTTAAAAGATGTTGCCCAGAGAAATAAGATACGCGACATTGGGGCATTTAAAAATCTTTTACTGTATTTTATCGCGGGAATAGGGAATACGTATTCTGCCGCATCCATTAAAAAATATTTGAAAAACGAAAATCGAAGTGTCTCGACGGAAACCCTGTACAATTACATCGAGTACTGCAAAGATGCATGTATTCTGCAAATGGTATCCAGGGAGGATCTCATTGGCAAAAAAATCTTGCAGTTTCAGGAGAAAATTTACCTGACCGATCACGGATTGCGCCAGGCCGTCTACGGCCATAACCAAAGGGATATTAACCAGATCCTTGAGAATATCGTTTTTATGGAACTTCTGCGTCGGGATTATAATGTTACCATAGGGAAGGCCAACACGCGGGAAGTAGACTTTGTAGCAAAAAAAAGAGAGAAGAGAATTTATGTTCAGGTTGCATATATGCTGGCTGATGAAAAGACAGTCGAGCGTGAATTTGGGGTGCTGGAAGAGATTCCTGACAATTATCCCAAATTTGTGATTACGATGGATGAGATTGAACGAAGCAGAAACGGAATTCTTCACAGAAATATACGGGAGTTTTTGAAAGGACAGGAGTTTTAGAAGAGTCCGGAAGGGAGCAAATGAGAGAAAGGTGGTCTAATGAAATACGATGTAGTGATCGTCGGGGCCGGTATTTTAGGCTGCCTCACGGCAAGGGAACTGATGAAATATCAGCTGGATGTTCTGGTGGTGGATAAAGAATCGGATATTGGTGAGGGTGCGACAAAAGCGAACTCCGGGGTGCTTTACGCCGGTTTTCATCCGCGGGGCGGGAGCCTGAAAGGGATTTCCTGCGCCCGCGGCAATCGTATGCACCGGCAGCTTTGCAGGGACCTGGATGTCCCGATGGACTATGTGGGCTCTCTTTTTGTTGCCTTTCACCAGGAGGGTATCGATCACATTCAAGAGAAGATAGGAAAGGGACGAAAGAACGGGGTGCCGGATATGAAGATGATTTCCGGGGATGAGGCCAGGAATATGGAGCCGAGGCTGTCTTCTGAAATCATCGCTGCTATGCATGCGCCAACGACGGGAATCGTTTCGCCATTTAAGCTGGTGCTTCATACGGCCCTCAACAGCGCGGCCAATGGCGCCCGCTTCCAATTCGATACGGAAGTGGAGCATATCGAGGCTGCCGGAGAGGGATACGCACTGCATACAAACCGCGGGATCATTCACGCCGATTATATCGTCAATACATCAGGGGAAGGGGCCGCGGAGCTGGAGCGGTTTGTGCGCAGCAGGGATTTGGTCATAAAGCCCAAGCGGGGTGAATACCTGGTCTTTGACTGCCCTTCGCCCGTTAAGCATGTGATTTATCAGGCCCAGGAGCACGATGAAAAGGGAACCCTTCTGGCGCCCACAGTGGACGGCAATATGCTGGCCGGCCCCACGTCCTACAAAGCGAAAAGCTACAAATGCACAGAGACCACCCAAAAAGGAATCGATCATATCTCCTATGTTGCGAAAAAACTTTTGCCTGGTCTGGACTTGGGCAGCGTCATCGCGTCCTTTGCAGGAATTCGGGCAAATATTGAAAATGTACCCAAAGAAGAGAAGGATTTTGTCGTGCGCCTCAGCGGGCGGCGTTTTGTCAGCGCTCTGGGCATTAAAAATCCGGGCATGACCGCATCGCCTTATCTGGTGGAAAAAATTCTCGCGCTTCTTTTTGAGGCCGGTTTAAGACAGGAACGCAATCAAGCGTTCGACCCCATCTACCGGGCAAAACCTTTATTTTTGAAAGCGGACCCAAAGCTTCAGGCCAAGCTGCTGAAGGAAAATCCCGCTTATGGAAACGCCGTATGCAGGTGTGAAGGCATTACGGAAGGGGATATTCTTTCCGTACTCGCTTCGCCCCTTCCGCCCCACAATCTCAACGGTCTGAAAAAACGGCTGCGGACCGGGATGGGACGATGTCAGGGTGGCTTCTGCACGCCGGAAATCATCCATATCCTCAGCAGAGAATGGGGAAAACCGCCGGAACAAATTTTTAAAAGCGGGCCGGGAAGCCCGATGGTGAAGGGGAGGCTGCGCCCATGAGAGTGATCGTAATCGGAGGCGGACCGGCGGGAATGGGAGCTGCGGTTTCGGCAAAAGAACAGGGGATCGAAGAAGTTGTGCTGCTGGAAAGGCGGCCTTATCTGGGCGGCGTTCTGCCCCAGTGTATTCATAACGGATTCGGCACCCAGCTCTATGAAAAGGACTATACAGGCGGTGAATACGCCCTTCTTTGGCAGAAAAAGACAAAGGATGCCGGTATTGAAGTTCTGACAAACACAACCGTTCTTTCCATTGAAAAGGGATGGAAGGTCAAATGCGTCAGCGCCGCCGGCGGAGCACGGGCTCTCCCGGCGGATGCGGTTATTATCGCCACCGGCTGCCGGGAGCGGACCCTTCCACAGATGCGGATTCCCGGTAGCAGGCCGTCCGGCATTTTTACCGCAGGAGCCGCACAGCTGATGATGAATTTGAAAAATTATCTGCCGGGAAGGAGCACAGTGATTCTCGGATCCGGTGACATCGGCCTGATTATGGCTCGGCGTATGACCCTGGAGGGCATCAAGGTAAAGTTGATTTTGGGACAGGAAGCGACCGGACTTGCAAGAAATATCGTCCAGTGTGTGGAGGATTTTGATATTCCAATGCGCTACGGCTGGACGGTCGTTTCCACCCACGGTTATGAGCGGCTGAAAGGGGTTTCCATCGCACCCTTTACAGAAGCCGGGAAGCCGGATTTGAAGCGAAAAGAGTATATCCCCTGCGATACGCTGCTGGTGGCAGCGGGGCTGATTCCTGAACTGGAAGTCTGCGGTCAGTTGGTTCCGGGAGAGGAAGCGGGTTTGTTTGTCTGCGGCAATGCCCATGTCGTGCATGATCTTGTGGACCATGTGACCCAGGAAGCGATGGCCGTCGGCAGGCAGGCGGCCCGCTATCTGGGAAAGGGCGATTCTTCGATCCGCGAGGCTGATTGTGTGAACAAAGAGCTGACAGGCAGAAAAGGCAATATGATCTGTACCGTTTGCCCCAAAGGCTGTGTCATGCAGGTGGAACAGTCGCCCTTTTCTGTGACCGGCAATCAATGCGGCAAAGGCGAGGTCTTTGCAAAGCAGGAAATAGAAAGCCCTAAGCGTGTACTGACGACGGTGGTGAAAACCGATTGTGCAGATATGCCCCTGTTATCGGTGAGAACTGACCGCCCTGTCGATAAGGATGATCTGTTTGTGATCATAAAGGCGGTGAAGCGCATATGGGTAAAAGGACCGATAGCGCCAGGTCAGGTGATTGCGGAGAATATCGCCGGGACCGGGGCGAATTTGATTGCGACTTGGGTTTTGGGAAAAATGTAAAATAAGATTTCATTTTTTACGCAAGTTTCAACAGCCAGGCCCTCTCAAATCCGCAATCAGGCTGCGCGGGCCGCAAGCTGTCAGGATCAAGCCCAGCAAACCCACAGCTTTGCGAAAAAAACACAACCTTTCAATATAATTTTCCCGACGTGACTGACTTGAGTCAATACGCCACAAAGGCGGAATTTTTACGGCCATCTTCCCGTTTCAACACCTCACAAAATTTGTGCAAAAACGGGGATGATCGTATTCATCATTCATTTGACATGCAGCAGCCCTGTTTTTTTGATAAACAAAGGCTTAAAAAGACTGGCTTTCCGTTGTAATTGAAGGCTGTTTCCCGTATACTAACCATAAGAAGGACGGTGATGATATGAAAAAGCCAATTCCGGTAGGCTATGAAGACTTCAAGAGAGTCATAGATAGACACGCGTACTATGTTGATAAAACGGACATGCTCAAAACGCTGATGGATTCCGCCGTAAGCGTGAGTTTGCTTACAAGACCGCGGCGATTCGGCAAGACGCTGAATCTAAGCATGATCCGGCGTTTTTTTGAGAAAGAGATGGACGACCAGGGTCAGCAGGTGGATAATGGGTATTTGTTTGACGGCCTCGCCATCACCTCCTGCGGGCAAGAATACCTGACCCACCAGCAGCAGTACCCGGTCATCAACTTATCTTTAAAGTCAGCCAAACAGCCCAATTTTGAGATGGCTTATGGCATGTTGAAAAGAGAACTTCAAGAAGAATTCGGCCGGCACCGCTATGCACTGCGAGGCGACGCACTGACAGAACAGGAGAAAGTGCAGTATGAGGATATTCTGGCGTTGAAAGACGATCCCCTGCTTTATGCCGGCGCATTGAGATTCCTGTCTGACTGTCTTGCAAAGTACCATGGGAAAAACGCCATTATTCTCATAGACGAGTACGATGTGCCGCTGGAAAATGCCTGGTTCTCCGGGTTTTACGAAGAAATGATCGGATACATCCGATCTCTGTTCGAGTCGGCGCTGAAAACGAACCCTTATCTGGAGTTTGCGGTCATCACAGGATGCCTGCACATCAGCCGCGAGAGCATCTTCACAGGGCTGAACAATCTGAAAATCTATTCCATTTTGAGTCCCGGGTATTCAGACAGTTTTGGTTTCACGGAAAGGGAAGTAAAAGAGATACTTGCTTATTACGACCTTGCGGACAAGTATGAGGAAGTGCGCCAGTGGTACGACGGGTACCAGTTCAGCAGCCAGGAAATCTATAACCCATGGAGCATTATTAATTATGTGGATACAGCACTGCTGGACCGCGACGCTTTCCCCAAACCTTACTGGTCCAACACGTCCTCCAACAGCATCATCCGGGAGCTGGTGGAAGAGGCGGACTTTGAGACAAGGAGCGAAATCGAAAGTCTGATCGCGGGGAATACGATCGAAAAACCGGTGCATGAAGACATCACCTATGGGGAAATCCATGAATCCAGGGATAATCTGTGGAACTTCCTGTACTTTACCGGGTATTTAAAAGCAGTGGGAGAGCGGAAGCAGGAAGAAACGAGCTATCTGGAACTGACGATTCCCAATGCGGAAATCCGATCGATTTACCGCAGTACCATTCTCACTTGGTTTGATAAAAAAATGCAGACGGCCGATTTGTCCCCTTTGCTTACAGCCATCGAAACGGGAGACTGCGAAACCTTTGGCCGCATCGTTTCCGAACAACTCTTGGACACCATTAGCTTTTTCGACTACGCCGAAACCTATTACCACGGATTTCTGTCGGGTCTGTTAAAAGTTTTGAAAAAATACCAGATTCTCTCCAACAGGGAGAGCGGGATCGGGAGACCGGACATCCTGATGAAGACGCCCGGGATTCGAGGCGGGGCCGCTGTGATCCTGGAATTGAAGGTAGCGGGAGCATTCCAGGGGATGGAGGACGCCTGCATGGATGCGCTCTCACAGATCGAAGAGCGGGATTACGAAGCGGCTTTGCGGGCCGAGGGCTATCGCGATATTAAAAAGTATGGGGTTTGCTTCTATCGCAAGGACTGCCTGGTCATGGACGGGGCCGATAAAAGGTTATAAAATATATCTGCCGTATTAGCAAAAGGAGTGAAAAAACAATGAAACCAGAGACTTCCTTCTCCTTGAATTATCTGCCCATGGAAGTTACCCTGACCTCCTGCGGGAGAGCCGAACTGCCCCTTTTCTTAGGCTCTACCCTTCGCGGTGTAATTGGACAAACCCTGCACGAGGATCGGGAGGCATATAATTATCTTTATAACAATCGTACCCTGAGCGGCAATAAGCAGGATACAGTAAACCCATATATGATCCGTCCGCCAATGCCGGAAACAGGAGTTTTCCTTGAGGGAGAAAATTTGACGTTTGAAGTCATGCTTTTCGGTGACGCAGTGAAATACACATCCCAGCTAATTTCCGCTATAGAGGGAATTGGCGAGCGTGGACTGGGCGCTGGCAGGTATCCTTTTCAATTGGATAAAATCATCCATAGTTTGGATCAAAGCGTGATTTGGAAAGCCAGAATTTTCCATGAAGTCGCTGTCCGCAGCGCAGTACTGCCTTATCGCAGCCTTTCGTCAGTGGAACAAGTGCGGCTTAAGACACTTACGCCGCTGCGTATCCGTCGGAACGGCAAGCTGCTGGAGCAGATTGATTTTGCAACGATAATCCGTAATATTACCCACCGGATTGAACGGCTCTGTGAGCGTTATGGAGGCTGGATTGATGAGAAAGAGGCCCAGCACATACAAGCGCTTGCCACAGATGTATCGACAATAAAAGAACAATTGAAGCTGGTGAATCTGAATCGATATTCAAACCGTACCGGTGAGAAGATGGATTTCAGCGGCCTGATGGGCGAGCTATGGTTTGAAGGACCTCTGACCCCTTTTGTCCCCTGGCTGTATGCCGCCCAGACTCTGAATATCGGCCGCAACACGACTTTTGGCATGGGACGGGTTAAGGTAGAATTTCTTTGATTTTAACGCTATAGAACCGGATGCGTAGAGAAGGGAGCAAAATTATGCGTGAAACAGAACGGGATCCGATTGTTGATATTATTGAGAATTACATACAAAATGAAACGACGATCATAAAACAATTGCATTTTGTAGCCAAGAACCACGGAAGCACAATCGGTGGATTTCGGGAAGATATTTGGAGGGAGATGTTTCAGCAGATCATCCCTAAAAAATTTGCCATTGAGCAGTCGGTATTTATCATTGATTCCAACGGAAAGGTATCAAGAGAGGTTGATCTGGCGATCTTCGATGAAACTTATACGCCTTACATATTTCGTTACGGCCGGATAAAATTCATCCCCATCGAGGCGGTAGCTGTTGTGGTGGAATGTAAAAGTGAATATTCAAAGGAAGAAAGCCTAAAGAAATGGGCAGAGCGAATTGCAGAGCTTGAAACTTCAGTAGAGTCTTATACCAGAATAGCAAACAAAATTATTGCTGAGGGATCAAATCCGACGCAGACTCAAACACGCCCGATACGGATTTTATGTTGTCTTAATAATAACAAGGTGAAAGTGACGTTAGAAAATAGCGAGCAACTGTTTGATGTGATTATCAGAGCTCCGCACCCGAAGGCAAAGTCGATGAAAATTGAGTTTGCTGAAAAGCATAAAACTTTGTATGATTGGTACCTTGCTTTAAACCATGCAGGCGGCCAGGAAAATCCCGATGAAACAGGAGAAGAATTGAAGAAGATAAAACTCGAAGATTACGCTGTGGAAGGCGTATCTCTTCTGTCATTCAACTTGCAGTTAAACCAACTGCTGATGCTGATCAACAACCCAATTCCATTCCCACACATGGCGTACGCTAAAATGTTTAATCGGCATAGCAAAGGAGGTAAAACCCATGAATAACGAGACGCAGATCGTGGCCCTTTCAATTGACAAGGTGCAGACATTTTTGACCGAAACCATCCATGCGCATGTACAAGAAAAGCAGACCGAAGAGGCCACTTTAAAACAGATCATGAATGCTTCGCGGGAAGTTTCCCAAGGCTTTCAAAACACGGTCAAAGAAGCTTTTTCGGTGCAGGAGAACGAGGTGTTGCTTTCCTGTTCTGGTGTGTATATCTTCAGAAACCCTCTGCCGGAAAAAGAAATTCACGCTATTTTCAACAAATTATTTTTCGAATATTATCAAGAATCCCAGGGACAGAAATGGCTGCGGTGCGTTTCGTTTCCACAAGGAAAATACGATGAGATACAGGCGATCCAGGAGGCCAAGAAACGTCTGAAACAATCCAACTGCCTGAATGCGCGCATAGAGGAAAACAAAGATAAGCTTTTCAAATTTTGCAAGATCGATGCGAAGGATGCCCAGCCCCCAAAAGACGATGAAAACTATCCCATGTTTGCAGAGGATATTAACGCTTTGTTTTCAGGGGAAGAGGGGGATAACAAAAATCGTTTTCGAATCGCAGTCATAAAGGCTGATCTGGATGGCATGGGAAATATGTTTAAAGAGATTAAGAGTTATGAAAGCTACAGCCGGATCAGTAAAATCTTGAGTGACAAGGTTTCTTTGAAGGGCCTGCATGAGATGGCAGAAAAATGCCGGCCGGAGGGCCGTACCGGGTGGCTGTTTCCATTTTACATAGCTGGCGATGATATTTTCTTTGCTGTCTCAATGGCAAATTTGACCAAGGGCACCCGTTTATGCCGGGAAATCCTTGTCGGCATTAAACAAAGCCTGGAGAAAGAAGAGTCCTCGAAACCGCTGTCCATCAGCATTGGCGTAGAGATTACCTTTAACCGGGAACCGATTCGTTACTATATGGAGATGGTGGAGCGGCAGTTAAAACATGCTAAAGAAGAAAACACGCCCAAGTTGCTAAAACAGTTCGTGAAGGCCAAGATTTCCATTGGCGGACTGGCTTTTCTGGATATCGACTACAACGCCATGAAAACATATAAGCAAACTTTGGTATGCATGAATAAGAGGAACAAGAAAGGTAGAAAAAACAATAGATGCAATAAGTGTGAAAACTGCAGAAAGCGGGGCGAAATTGACGAACAGCTTCAGGCTGTGCCGATATGGGACTATTTCTTAAATGATGTGTACCGCATAAACGCCATAAGGTCAAATGATACATATGACAAAATGCTGGGAACCTCCGGTTTTTTCTATACGTTACTGGACAGGCTCGCCGATGATACTGTGCAGCAAGACAATAGGAAGTATATCAACAGCGTGCTGTATCACCTTTTGCCTAAATATCTCAACTCTTCCGATAAAAAGCTGCGGGAATTGGAAGTGGTTTTAAATGGCCGGATTCTGAGCCAGCTTATGAGGAAAAATTGGGGCAAGGGTATGAACCTTGTATTAGATAACAAAAGCAAGCATCGACTGGAAACTTACCTGCGGCTAATGCTTCTGTTTTCCGACAACCGTTTTCAATTGATTCCGGACGTTAAATCGAAGCTGGACTATAGTAATGTAGAGTTGGAGAATTCCCGAAAATATTTGCTGTCAAAGTCAGCTGATTATTTGTACAGAACGGTGCTGGAACGTAGGAATAAACCGCTGAGGGATATCTTTATAAAAAAAGAAAACTATCAGACTGCGGATAAAAAAACAATCCCGTGCTTTCAAAGACTTAAGCTTGAAAAAAGCATGTTTGTGAGAATGCGTGATACCGACAAAGTCCCGGTAGAAAAAGCGGCGAACATGATTGAATTAAAAAATGGCTACAGTGCAGATGAAATCAAGAAAGCAAATAGGGATAGAGAACAGGGCGGCAAATCCCCGTGTCTTTTGTATTTTAACAAAGGAAAATTTCTAGAGCTGGCCCATAGTGAAGGCGAATGGAATTCGGATTTCATAGATTCGCTCATGCTGTTTTACGAATACAAAGAGATGTCCATCAGATTTAACGAAAAGAAAAAGAGCGGAGGAGGTAACGCAAAATGAGAAATTTTATTACTATAAAGATACAAACGATGTCCAATCTCTATATCGGCGGCATGCCGGCGCCTTTTGAAATTGGAGGAATTGATCAGCGGACTGCCATCGACCAAGAGGGCTTTCCATGTATTCCCGCTTCTTCATTAAAAGGAACGCTGCGCACTATGGTGCGGGAAGACGAAAGTCCGATGGCCGAAAAAATTGGCGCACTGTTCAAGGCTTATCTGGAAAAAGAACGAGAGAAAAATCTGCCGCAAGTCATGGCCCTGGTTAAGGAAGAAGAGGCCCGCAAAAGGATAAATGAGCGATACGAAGAGGCGATTGAGGAGGCGTCCGCAGAATGTATTTTTGGAATCAAAGGCTTTAACAATACACCAAAACTGCTCTTTAGCGATTTACTTTTGTGTGAAAAATTCCGCAATAAAAAAACCTGTTTTTCCATTGACATGAAAAATACCATCGATACGAAGGGGGAGACTCCAGAGTCAAAACCCAGAACCTATCAAACCGCTAAAAGCAATCTGGAATTTGAAGGTGAAATCGATTTTTATAAAATGAATTTACTGGGCGAAGAGGCAGCGGCGCTTTGCAGGGAGTATGTGCTTTACAACCTGAAAAAATTTGACGAAGGCTTTTACCGGCTAGGGAACTCAAAGAGCAGAGGTTATGGAAAGGTGCAGCTTCTGACAGGCCAAGAGGGAGAATAAGAGCTATGAAAAATTATGAAATTAAGCTTGAAGTGACGGGCGCCATGACGCAGGTGCCGGATTCCCAAAAGCTATTCGGCGCGCTCGTTTATCTGTTTGCGGAAACCTATGGGGATGAGAAGGCTACGGCACTGACAAAATCCATTTTGAACAAGAAAACCCATTTAGCGCTGTCCAATGTTATGCCGGAAGGGTATTTGCCGGTGCCGCAGGATTATTTGATCGACAAGCTATCAGAAAACAGCAATGAAGAACTTGATTTGAAAAAAGTACGGGCAGCAATCAAATTGAGAAGCTATATCAAATCTGGCAAATTGCAATCTGTTTTGGATAACCCTGAAAAATGCGAAAGCATATACCCTTATGTAAAGCAGCAGAATTTGCAGCAGCTGCGGGCATCTATCGACAGTCTCCGCTATGATCTCCCTGAATTAGATACCCGCCTTTATTCGGTGCCTACCGTGGATTTATGTGAAGTAAGTCAGGATAAAGACGACAAAGGGCAGAATCGGGCTGTGAAAAGCTTTTGCTTTTATCTGCAAGCAGACGATCGTGCGTTTTGCTTCGATTTTGTGAACATGCTTCAATCAGCAGCAGAGGAAAATCCGGAACTTATCCTGGGAAAACGAGCTTCGCAGGGGCTGAACCGCTTTCGTATAAAAGGGGTCACAGAGCGAAAGCTTCCGACCTTAGACAGCGATAACTATCTCAACACCGGAATGCTGCTGCCGGATCATATTGATTTTCAAGCCTCTTCAATGCGGCTGTTCACATCCGAGCGACGGCCCTTTGAAATGATGGGCGGATGGAGCGAGGATTCTCCCAAGTATTACATCAGCTACCTTGCGCAGGGGAGTATCATCAAGGCGCCTGAAGGAGTAGAAAAGGCAGGAAAATCAATCGAGTCTCCCTTTAACAGCAGGAGCATTGTTTTTGGAAACGCGTTTTTGTATCCAATTATTTTGAGTGAGAGGTAGGTATAACCATGGAAACGATTTATTATGAATTAACGACACTCTCCAGCCTGATTGTATCGCCGAGGGCCTCGTTGGCCTTTTATAAGGATTTAGACCAGTTTTCCTTAAAGGATGTTGAAGGTCATTCGGATTGCGTAAAGACAGAAAAACTAAAAGTGATCTATCCGTTTTACCAGTACGGGCTCTATGAGTCTTATAGTCCGGATACTGCGGACTATTATTTGCCCGGCTCATCCATAAAAGGTGCGCTGTGTCAGGAGACTGCCAATCCAGTGAAGCTTATGGTGGATGATGTCCCGATTCCAAGGGAGTACATTATTTTGCGCAATATTCAGAAAGCCCAATATTTAGAGGAACCACAGAAAGCTTTTTTTGACGTGTTTTTCGATCACGTCGCCGTTGAAATGGTAAAGGCCGACTCGCCCTTGGAAGGAAGTTTTAATTATCATAATATCGAAGCTGCCAGGGAACTTTTAAAATCGGCCAACAACGCTGCTAAAGCGAAAATAGGCCAAATGCGGGAATACCTTAGTTGCCTGATAAAAAAAGAATATCCTGCTCAATTAAAAGAACGCCTTACGAAAGCGGCCGATAAACTCGCCGAGCAGTTAAACGATGATCAGGTGTTGCTGCTCGGCGGATATAAAGGTTTGCTCCATTCAATGGAGTTGAAAGAGTCACCGGGGGAAATGGCCGGAGCAGTTTACCTCGATAAGGAAACAAACCTGCCCCATGGCCTTATAAAAATGGAATTAAAGGAGCGTCCTTAACCGATCGACCGTGCCAGAGCTCTTTCAGCAGCGTATCGCAGCTGCGCATGTCAATCGCAGGCACAACCACATCCACACCGATGGTTTCTAAAGTGCCGTTTTTCGGCTCAGTTGCAGGCAGCCGTCTTCAATTTTTTCCAATCTTCGGCCGGCAAGGAACGTAACCCCGCCGCTCTTTAGCCGGCTGATTGCATCGTTCGCATTGGTAGGATAGGCGCCGGGCGCGATCTGATCAGCCATTTCGATGATGGTAAGTGACCACCCAATCAGAATCAGAGCCGGGAATTTTTGGAGCCGCTGCCTCTGCCCCAGTTGCCACGATTACGGCAAAAGGCTGATATTCATCGATTATTTCTTTGCTGTCAGACACCTGATAGCGAATGGCTGATTTTTGAAGATCGAAACCCGAAGTTAAGCTAACAGAAGCATTTGCGATAAATGTCCAACTAGGCTATAATGAAATTACAGAATATTCAAACGCTATGCAAAGGAGGACTTTCAATGGGGATTTTGGAGAGAAAAACGGCCTGGGAAAAAGAATGGGCTAATCTGGAGAGGCAGGAAGCACGTTTTTTGAAAAAACATGCGCAAAAGAAAGAATCCTTTCTCAATCAGAAGCTGGAGGGAAAGGTGCCAGAAAAATTGCAGGACACTTTGGATGGGGCCTTTGTCAAAGCCTTTGAGGTGGTTTTCCAAAAGGGGACCGGCGTCATAGAAAAGACATACCGGAAAGAAAAAAGAGAAAAAAACTACCAAGTCAGAGAATACGCGGCTGACATTCAAGAGGACCGCCGGACTTTGCGGACCTTTTCGAAAAAGGCCCAGGGAACCGGGAACGTAAATTTGCTAATGTCGGGAATTTCCGGTGTGGGGCTGGGCGTTTTAGGGATCGGTATTCCGGATATTGTTCTCTTTACCGGAATGATGATGAAAAGCGTCTATGAAATCGCCCTCAGCTATGGATACGATTATGAGCAGGAGGAAGAGCGTTATTTTATTCTTTTGCTGCTGCAGGGATCGGTTTCCTATGGACAGCAGGCGGAAGCGGTCAATCGGGAAGCGAACGCCTTTATTCAAGAAGGGCGGCTGCCGGCGGGTTACGATCAAAAAGAGCAGATCCAAGAGACAGCGGCGCTGTTTTCAAGGGAACTGCTGTATTTGAAGTTTCTCCAGGGAATTCCCATTGTCGGAGCAGCAGGCGGCATTTACGATGCGGTTTATATGAGGCATGTTACAGAATATGCCAATTTAAAATATAAACGAAGATTCTTAAAAGGAAGAGAGGAAAGGAGTGTGTAGCAATGAAGGAGAAAAAGAAAATGCCTGCAGGCAAGCGGGGCGCGATTGTCTACTGGGTGGGTGTATTGGTGTTATTGGCCGCAGTTTCGATTATCTATTTTTTGACAGGGAGAGCGCCGGTCTGATAAAAAACGCTCCTGGATGGGAGTGCACCCATATGCTCCAACTTGGGTGTACTCCCTCATTTTAGGTGGATGCCGTACTTTTTAATTTTATTGTGAAGCGAGGTCCGTGCGATGCCGAGAATCTGGGCTGCTTTTGTCTTGTTGTTGTCTGATATGCGCAGCGCATGTTCAATGGCATTTTTTTCAGTAGAATGCAAAAGTGCCTCCAAACCGTTGCTGAGAGTTGTCTGATAGGAACTGCGGAGCTGCTCTTCCCGGGCGTAGTACTGGATATCCGCAAAGTGATCCAGCGTCAGCATGTCCTGATTGCACATATTAATAGCCCGCTCTAAACAGTTAAAAAGCTCCCTGACGTTTCCCGGCCAGCTGTACTGGCGCAGCAGGGACAAGGCATCCGGCGTGATTCCCCGGATGTTCCGGTTCAAGATATGGTTCATACGTGCTATCCGATGATGGACAAGAACTGGAATATCGTCTTTATGCTCCCTTAGCGGGGGTATTTTTATGTTTACCACATTGAGGCGATAGTACAAATCTTCACGAAATTCATTGGAGGCGATCATTTTCTTTAAATCTTTGTTGGTCGCAGCGATGATGCGAACGTTGATCGGAATTTTGTGTCCGCCAATTCGGCTTACTTCCTGCTCCTGTAAAACCCTGAGCAGCTTTGGCTGCATATGCCACGGAATCTGATCCACTTCATCTAAAAATAAAGTGCCGTTATTGGCCTGCTCAAAGATCCCCGGTTTTCCACCCTTGATCGCACCGGTAAAGGTACCTTCTTCATAACCAAAGAACTCGGCTTCAAAGAGATTTTCAGGAATTGCCGCACAATTTATCTCAATAAATGGAAATAATTGCCTTCCGCTGATATTATGAAGCGCATGTGAGGCGATTTCTTTTCCCGTGCCGGTCTCTCCGGTGATCAGTACGGTGGAAGTGGATTCCATCAGCTGATAAATATCATCTCTGAGTTTGTTCATTTCGGGACTGTTGCCCAGGATATCCGCAACTGTGTATTTCCCAATCCTTTGTTTCCGTTGATGAGAAAACTCTTCAATTGTTTCCGGCAGCTTAATGGTCCCGTTTTTTTCCAATTCTTTAATGCGATTTAGAAAAAGGGCCAGTTCCCAGCTCGTTTTGAATACGTCAAGATCAACGGCTCCAACAATACGCCCATCAGATTTTACAGGCAGAATGCGGGTCACATTAAGCGTTCCGGAACCATAGTAAATCTGAATCTCATCTTTTGAACCTTCCTCTAAGGCCTGTATGATCTTCGTGGTGGGATGCACGTCTCGGATTTTTTTACCAACTATTTTTTCAGGAAGTTTTTTTGAATTGAGTTTTTCAATACCACTTCTGATGTCATCGGAAAAGTACTTGATGATTCCATTCTCATCTACAATTACAAGTCCGCCGATCGCATCCAAAACCGCTCTGCATTCATCCAAAGTCAAATCAAAGTTGGGATGATAAGTTTTGCCCATAACAGCCTCCTGCACAAACTTTATTTCAATTATTATAGCACAGATATTTGATGAAACCTACAGAATATTCAGGCAAAGTGTCAAAATTTTGGACAGTGACGAAAATCATGACTACTGGGTGAAAACGTTGGAATTACTTTTATTAGAATTTTTTTGCAAAAAATTGTACAAATTTATGACACCCATAACCAATAAAAACCTTTTGAGATGCACCAAAGAGCTGCAAGACATTACTGTTGAAATTTCAACAGTTTTTTAAGAAGTCATTCTTATGGTTATGAAAAAAAAATAAGTTGGCACGCCTTTTGCTGTTAGTAGGTAGTGAAATGGAATTCCAAATAAGAAAAAAAGCCAAGGCGCAGGCGAACACGGAGAAACAGTATGACGCTGTATTTGTTTCTGCCATATAAGACAACACAGTTGATAGAAAAATGAGAGGAGCATAAAAAATGAGCAGATGTTTAAATGTGGGAATGGTGCAGAGCGGAGGGCCTGCTGCGGATTTTGAAACTTGTCTTGCCAGAATTAAAAAAGATGTTGAAAAATTAATGGGCGGCATGAATGTTCCGGAGCTGATCGCAGGAGTAGAGATGGCGGTGGGATGCTGCTGGAAAGGGAGTCCGGACAAACTGGAAGGCGATACGATTCCAGGCAGAGTGACACAGGAGCTTTCAGCCATCGCAAAAGAAAACGGTAGCTATTTCATGCCGGGAAGCATGGTAGAAAGAGTGGAGAAGGACGGCAAAACGATTCGTTACAACTCCATTCCGATCTTTGATCCCCAGGGCGAGCTGATTGACGTGTACCGGAAAATATGCCCTTACTATCCGGCGGAAAGCGCAATTACGCCAGGGGACAGGTATGTGACATTTGATATAAAGGAAAAGAACATTAAAATAGGAGTGCTGAATTGCCATGACTGGTGTTTCCCTGAAATATCCCGAAATTTAGCTTTACTGGGAGCAGAAGTGCTCATTAAGCCCGCCATTGATCCGGAGGGGTTATATGAGACTTGTAAAACAGTGGCGCCTACAAGAGCTTTTGAAAATCAGGCCTATTTTATATCTCTAAACCATGCAGGCGAGTGGGCCGGCGGGTATGCTTACGGACATTCCATGGTTGCCGCGCCTGATGGGAGAATTCTCTATGAAGCAGGTCAAACGCCTGTGTCTTTAACTATGACCCTTGATCTGGATCAAGTGGAAAACATCCGGCGGTACGGTACGGGCTATACGGATCAGCTTTTAAGGCAGCTGCCGCATTTTAATCCGCCAATGCCTTATGCGGAATGTATAAAAGACGCTCCGATTTATAAAAAACTGCCGGAGCCGGACTTAACAGTCGAATGCAGAAAGAAGATGTTTAAAGAGGAAGGCCTGCTTTGGTAAGATGAAAGGAGTGAAAATCATGGGAAATAAAATTGAGAAGTTACCCTTCAAACTGAGATTTGGATATGGCCTGGGACAGATGTCCGACTCGATCCCATATAATTTGTACGGAACGTATTTTCTGTTTTTTCTTACCAATGTGGTGGGCATCCCTGCTGCAATTGGCGGAACAATATCCATGATCGCCCTTTTTTGGGATGCTGTGACGGATCCCGTTGTTGGATACCTGTCAGATAACAGCAGATCCAAATATGGACGGCGCAGGCCGTACATGCTTGTCTCGCTGTTTCCTTTGTTCCTCATAACGATTCTGATGTTCGTGGCCGTGGATTTTGGTTCTACCGGAAACGTCGTGTATTATATCTTTTTAGCGCTTGTGTTCCGCACATTCTATACAGGTTATGTGATTCCATATTTTTCTTTGGGAGCTGAAATAACGCAGGATTATGATGAAAGAGTTACCATACAGTGCATATCGGCATACTTCGTTTATATCGCCGTATGGGTGATCACGGCAGGGCCTATGGTGATCATTGATTTTGCCACCGCACGAGGTGTGAGCTATAGCCACGCATGGACGATCGCTGCCGCGGTTTTCTCCTTGGTGACACTGTTCTGCGGATTGATATCATGGCGAATTCTGAGAGGGACAGAAATGGTCGACAAGCGAGATGACCTGTGCCGGAATGAATCCGGAAAAGGGCTGATGACGGTTATGAAAACCTATGCCACATTACTGAAAGATAAGATTTGTATATATGTCATATTGCTGAGATTGACCTACATATTCGCCGGCGGCATAGCGAGCGCGGCCTTTGTGTATTTGATGTCGGTGAATTTAGGGCTGAGTGAGGCGAAACAAGCGCTATACTGGACTTTATACTCCGCCATCTATATTGTGGATATCGCCATATGCAATTTTATTTCGAACAAAACGGAAAAGAAGTTCATTATGGGAGCTACGGTTATTTTGGGAATTTTAGTCAGCATAATTTTTTATGTTCATGGCATCAATTCGTTCAATGAGCTGATCGTGTTTACGTTCCTGCATTCCTTTAGCGCAGCGGCATTCTGGTCCGTAGGGGCTACGATGCTTTATGATTACAATGAGGTGGTCGAATTTAAAACTGGAAAAAGACAAGAAGGAGCCGTTTCGGGCGTGATCCTGTTCGCACAGAAAATAGGTTCTGCCGTATCCGTATGGGTCAGTGGTATGGTGCTTTCTGCGGTTGGGTACGATGGAACAGCTGAGATTCATTCAGAGGCAGTTAAACAGGGGATTCTGTTTTTGAACACCCTTGCACCGGCCCTTGTCTCCATATTATCTGTGATATGTATCCTCATTTATCCGATCAATCGAAAGAATTTCTCTCTTCTCAGAAAAGCGCTGGCATTGAAAAACGAAGGAAAAGAATATACTACGGAAGGATTTGAAAAGTTATTATAACACAGGAAATTAGACGATTGATTCGGTTTGACTCTACCCAGAACGAGAAATGAGTGCTATAATATTTGAAGCGTAAATCAGAATTTGTGTACTGGCCTGCTGATAGCCATCCAAATAGGAGCAGGTCAGTACATTCGGGAAAGAGTGGGTCAAAATGGATACAACAATACTACTATCAGCAGTGGGGGTCTTTGCCGCTTTGGCGGGCATGGCGATCCTCATTTTTAAGCGCGTCTCTCCGATTATCATCGGCCCTCTGGCAGCGATTCTCGTCTGCCTGACCAGCGGAGCGCCCGTTTTTCAAAGCGTTACCAAAACGTATATGACCGGAGTTACGGGATTTTTTACTTCTTATTTCTTTATTTTTCTCTTAGGAAATATCTTTGGCAATATCTATCAAAATTCCGGTGCAGCCGCCAAGATCGGCTCCATGATATCAAAAAAAGTAGGCAGCAAACACTGCATGCTGGCTTGCATGATTCCGGCGGCAATTTTGAGCTACGGCGGTATCAACAGCTTCGTCATCATTTTTTCCGTATATCCCATCGCCCTCAAGCTGTTTGAGGATGCCGATCTGCCCACCTATCTGCTGCCGGGGATCGTCTGCGGAGGCATGTGGACCTTTGCCATGACCGGTCCTTTTACGCCCCAAATTCCCAATATCGTTTCCATGCAGTATCTGGGGACGCCATCCTATGCCGGGCTGCTTCCCGGGCTTTGCAGCGCAGCGGTAATGGCGGTGGCTATCGTGCTCTATATGAACCGGGCGTGCAGGAAAGCCAGGCTTCGGGGCGAACATTTTCAGTGGCCTGAGGACGTAAAACGGATTGAAGATGAGAAAAACGCTCCCGGCGGGATCGTTTCCATTCTCCCCATTGCCTTTGTACTACTCGTTTTTAATATAACAAAACTGGATATTATATTGTGCCTGCTCATGGGAATTATTCTGGCGCTGATTCTGTTCTGGAAGCACCTGCCCAAGCCGGAAATGTTGGAAATGTTCAATTCCGCCGCCATCACCTCGGTAACGGTCATCATCAACACCGCCATTATTGTAGGTTTTGGCTCTGTTGTCAAGGAAACGCCGTTTTACGATTTTGCGACCCATATCCTGATGAATTCGGACGCCAATCCTTATATGGTGGCGGCAGTGGGCTCCAATATCTTTGCCGGTATTCTGGGATCCGCATCCGGCGGCATCTCCCTCATGTACGAAACCCTGGGAGATACTTTTCTCCAATACGGCCAGCAGGGATATAATCTGGAGTTTATCCATCGTCTCTGCGCAGACGGCTGCGGCGGGCTGGATTCCCTGCCCTGGAACGGTTCCATCGTTTCCGTATTCGCCATCTGCCATACGACTCACAAGCTGTCGTATAAATATAATTTTGTAACCTGTCTGGTGGTACCCATCGCCTCAACCTTTTTGGTGGCGCTGCCCATCAGTATGATTTTTGGATGACCGGCTGTAAAGGAGGTTTGGCATGACGGACGTTTTATATGAAAAAAGAGGACATACAGCAATTATCACCTTTCATAAACCTGCGGATTTAAACGCGCTCAGTGAGGATTTTCTCCGCCAGATCAATGAGGCCGTAGACCTTGCGGAAGCGGATAAAGAAGTCTATACGCTGATCCTGACCGGCACCGGCAAGGCCTTTATCGCCGGAGCCGATATCAAGGAAATGTATGAGAAAGATAAGGATTCGATCATGGTCTGGTCCTCTCTGGGCAGCGGCCTGAATCTGCGGCTGGAGAACCTGGATATTCCGGTTATTGCAGCCATCAACGGCTATGCGCTGGGCGGAGGACTGGAGCTGGCGATGGCCTGCGACATTCGCATAGCTTCAAAGAACGCCAAAATGGGACTTCCGGAAACCACCCTGGGAGTGATCTGCGGCGCCGGCGGTACGCAGCGGCTGCCGAGAATCGTCGGTGAAGGTCTGGCCAAAGAGATGATCTTCACCGGAAAAAGGATCGATGCCGAGGAAGCCTTGCGCATCGGGCTGGTCAATCAGGTGACAGAGCCGGAGGACTTGATGGAAACAGCGTTCAATCTGGCAAAAAGGATTGAGAAAAACGGCCAGATCGCCGTTCGAACTGCAAAAGCAGCCATCAATTTCGCAGCAGCTTTCGATATGGAAGAAGGCTGCCTCTTTGAACGGGAAATCTTCAGCAAGCTGTTTGAGACTGAGGATCAGAAGATCGGAATGGGTGGATTTTTGCGCAAAGAAACGGATATATGCTTTAAGAATAAATAAATCTGGGGAAAGGTTGAATTATGACGGTACAATTTATAAATGCTAAGAGGGCCGCTGAGCTGATTGAGGACCATACCACCGTTGCCATCGACGGGTTCATTGGATTTTGTCTGGCGGATGATATACTCGGTGAAATTGAAGAGAGGTTTAAGAAAGAAGGTCATCCACGAGAGCTTTCAGTGGTCAACGTGGCAGGACTGGGAGGCGACGGCAAGGACCGGGGCATCAACCATTTTGCCCACAAAGGGCTGATGCGCAGGTTCTTGTGCAGCAATCTCAGCCTGGCGCCCAAGCTTTACCCTCTGATTATGGATAATGCCTTTCCAACTTTTATGATACCCCAGGGGGTTCTTTCCCATATGATGCGCGCCATCGCTTCCCGCAAGCCAGGCGTTATCAGCCAGGTGGGAATGAAAACCTTCGTCGATCCGCGCATTGACGGCGGCCGGATCAATGAGGCTGCCAGGGAAAGCGGCGATACCATCGTGGAGCTGATCCGTCTGCACGAGGAAGATTATCTGTTCTACCCGGCCTTCCCTTTGGATGTTGCCATCATTAAAGGAAGTACGGCCGATACAAAAGGAAACATCTCCATGGAAAAGGAAGCCCTTCATCTGGAGCAGATGGAGATGGCGGCTGCGGCCAGAAACTCCGGCGGCATTGTGATGGTACAGGTGGACCAAGTCGTGGAATATGGAGAAATCCATCCCCAAAAGGTTGTCGTTCCTTCCACGCTGGTGGATTATGTAATAACAGGAAAACCAGAGAACACCGGGCAGCATTTCATCGGCGACTGCCGGCCGATCCCATCCTGGTGCGGAGACGAAAAGATCCCCCTGGATCACATCGAGCCGCTGCCTTTTGATATTCACAAGGTGATATGCAGGAGGAGCATTCTCCAGCTCCATGCCGGCGACTTTATCAATTTGGGGATCGGGATTTCCATGGGCGTTTCCGAGGTGCTCAATGAGGAAGGGCTCATCGAGGCCATTTCTTCCAGCATAGAATCCGGCGTGACCGGCGGCGTACCCGCGCCCGGCATCGCCACTGGAGCAGCCTACAATCCGGAAGCGATTCTAAAACAGCCGGATATCTTTGACTTTTACGATGGAGGAGGCATCGATTTTGCCGCACTGGGAGCAGCGGAGATCGATCGCCACGGAAACGTGAACGTATCCAAGTTTGCCGGAAAAGTGACCGGGCCCGGCGGATTTATCAATATTACGCAAGGCGCGAAAACCGTTTGTTTCCTGGGTACGTTTACTGCAGGAAAGAGCGATATCCGCATTGAAGACGGGCGCCTTCGGATCATTCAAGACGGCCCTTATATCAAATTTAAAAAGGATGTGGAACATATCACTTTTTCAGGCCATTATTCCCGGGAAAAGGGGACGCAGACTGTTTTATATATCACCGAGCGAGCTGTTTTCCAGCTGACCGAAGGCGGACTTACATTGATTGAAATTGCTCCCGGCATTGATTTGGAAGAGGATATTCTGGGTAAAATGGAATTCCGCCCCCTCATATCGCCGGACCTGAAGGTGATGGAGGAAAGGCTCTTTCGGCCCCAGCTTTTGGGCTTGAAGCTCTGATGCGCTGTCCGGCGTTGTGCCGCAAGGAGATCAAGCTTTGATTGAATTGAATTTTCCTCTTGCACGAAAGGGTCAAATCGTTCATACTAGAGGGGAACGCTCAATATGTGTAAATGTGTATAAAAGGAAGGATTGAAAAGATGGACAACATGAAAAGCAAGAAAACCGGAAATCGGAAATTGTTATTGATTGTGATTGCCCTGGCGGTCGTGTTGGTAATCGTAGGCATTGTAGCTGCTGTGACCGGCGTGTTTTCAGGCGGCGGAAAATCCGGCTCGGCAAAGACTGCTGACAGCAGTTTGCTGCAAGCGCCGGAGTACAAAGCGAGTGCTGAATACGAAGCCTATCTCGACGGCCTCTCTGATGAGGAATTGGATAAAGTAATCGATACCAGCGATGAAGCCATATACGAGGCTCCGGCCAAGGTGAAAGAGCTATGCGAAACATACGGGTTAAAATACGCGGCCAAGGCTACTGACTTGACCAGTTATGAGCAAGTTGAAAAAGAGCTGGAAGCAAGAAAACTCAGCGGTTTTTTGGGAGACGAGCTTTCCAAGCAGCTGCAGACTACGATGAAGGAATATGATGGAGGCTATGTCTTCGACGACGGCGAACTGTATCTTGAGATTGAGCAGGAGGATGAAGAACGGGGAAACGTACTTCTCCTGCTGAACATAACACCGAAGGGGGTCTTTCCTTATCAGTCGTCATCCTTCCAGGCACAAGAAAAGGATGCGGCTCCCCAGACAGTTGAAGATATGATGAAAAACTTCACTTATCAGCCCAAGAGCGGCGGCGACTTCATCTGCAGGACCCAAGGCCCTGACGGAACCGCATTTGGAAAAGCAGGGGATTATTACATAACCATGGCCATGACCCGCGAACCGTCCGATGCCAAGTCTGAGGAATACGAAAAGGCTGTGGAAAAGCTCGATGAGAAGGTTAAAAAAGCAGTCGGCATCGATAGTCTGGACGAGCTGGAGGAAAAGGTTTATTCCGGCATACAGACTGCTTGGGAAAAAGAACCGGATGCCATGCAGGAAGCCCTGGACAACGACGACAAACAGCAATATCAGGAACTGCAGGATAAATACACGACGGCATCTAAAGAAGAACTTGCTCTCTATGAAGAGTGCAAAAAAGAGTTGGAGCCGCAGGAAGTGTACGTTACGGAACAGGATCTGCAGGACACGCTCAATAAACTTGATTTCTCCAAATTTGTGTAAGATTTTGTAGATAATTTGGGGACGATTGCAAGCACATACGCCTTGCCTTTGTGTTAAGATTTTCAACAGGGAAATCGTTTACATAAGACAAGGGGGGAGTTTGTGGACAAGTTAAGCGCTGTAATGATCGGGGCAATCTGCGCACTGCTGTGCATCAGCGGGGCAGTCGTGTATGGCACCTGGTTTTCACAAGAGGATGAAGCGGCCTATGTCAGCAGCATAGAGCAAGTGGAAGAAGAGATGGCCCTGGCCAGCATTGCGATGAACGATGATGCGCAGGTAATCAACGGCGGCGGAGCGGATATGTGGGTTCGGGCCAAGGTGGAATCGCCGGATACGGAGAATGCTAACCGCAATGTGAACATTGTCGGGAAGGATTATCAGCTGATTTCGGATACGATTACCGCTGATCCATCGGAAGCCGAACGGAAAAGCGGCGTCTGGACGCTGGAAGAAGACGGCTATTACTACTATAGCATCCCGGTAAGCCCGGGCGAACAGTCAAAATCCCTGTTCACTTCCGTGACAGGACCGGTTGGTGCGAATCACGAAGGCGCAGCCAGTGTGAAAGTTCAGGCAGAAGCCGTACAAGTCAACTGGATCAGCAAAAAGGCAAAAAGCGGCAAAGAAGCATTTAGTCTTTTTCGTGCCTATCAGCCGCTCCAGGAATACAAAGGAAAATTTGTTTAGGAAAAAGAGGCTGCTCCCATGGGGGCAGCCTTTTTATGCGGCGCCGGCTGTGGAAGCGGGGCCTCCCCAGGGCACCATGGAACATCATCAAAACTCTTTTTCGTTGACAAATGACAGATACCTTGTTAAAATACTTATACCCGGTAAAGGTATATAGAGAGGCAGGTAATAATTATGAATGAAACCGTAAAACATAAACATAGAGAGTCAAACGAGTATACGGATTTGATTAACCGTCTCAGCCGCATCGAAGGTCAGGTACGGGGAGTGAAAAAAATGGTTGAAGAAGAACGCTACTGTGTGGATATCCTCACACAGGTCAGCGCCATACAATCCGCCCTCAACTCCTTTAACAAAGTGCTGCTAACAAGCCACATCAAAAGCTGCGTTACGGAAGATATCAAACAGGGCAATGAAGCGGCAGTGGATGAACTGTGCGCCACCCTGCAAAAACTAATGAAATAAAAGAAAGAGTTTGCGATTATGAGAGAAGAAAAATTTGACATCACAGGCATGACCTGCTCCGCCTGTTCGGCCAGGGTGGAAAAAGCCACGGCCAAGCTGGACGGCATGGGCAGTGTCAGTGTAAACTTGCTGACCAACAGCATGAAGGTCAGCTACGATGACGAAAAGCTTTCCATGGACGACATTGTTGAAGCTGTGGAAAAGGCCGGCTACGGGGCCAGCGCCGCTCAGCTTTCCGATGAAACGAAACAAGCTGAAAACAAAGGCAGCCGTAAAAACGTCGCTCTGGAAGAAGTGGAGCAAATGAAAAAAAGGCTCATTGTATCAATTGCCTTTTTAGTTCCGCTGATGTATTTATCCATGGGACACATGATGCAGATGGATTTTGGGATGCCGGTGCCCTCCTTTATTGAGGATACGTTTTATGGCAACGAGAACGCAGTAAGCATGGTTTTTGCCCAATTTTTGCTATTGCTGCCCATTTTATACGCCAATCGAAAGTATTATATCGTTGGCTTCAAAAGCCTTTTTCACGGCGGACCCAACATGGACACGTTGATTGCCATCGGATCGGCCGCAGCTGCAATCTACGGCTGCTTTGCGCTCTTCCGGATCGGCTTTGGACTGGGCCACGGAGACATGCACCTGGTACACCAGTATAGCATGGATATCTACTTTGAATCAGCAGGAACCATTCTGGCTCTGATCACTCTGGGTAAGTACTTGGAAACCAAATCCAAGGGCAAGACCAGCGAGGCCATCGAAAAGCTGATGGACCTTTCCCCCCAGACCGCCATTGTAGAACGAGGAGGAAAGGAGGCCGTCATCCCAGTGGAACAAGTCATGACCGGAGATATTCTGGTAATCAAGCCGGGAGCGGCCATACCGGTAGACGGTATTATTACAGAAGGAAATTCCAGCGTGGACGAATCGGTAATCACTGGCGAAAGTATCCCCGTGGAAAAGACAGTGGGTGATAAAGCCGTTTCCGCGACCATCAATAAGAGCGGTTTTTTCAAAATGCGGGCGTCCAAAGTGGGCGAGGATACCACCATCAATCAGATCATTCGCTTGGTGGATGAAGCCAGCTCCAGCAAAGCGCCCATTGCCAAATTGGCAGATAAAATTGCCGGAATCTTTGTTCCTGTGGTTATCGGGATCGCAGTCGTGGCTGCGATTGTGTGGCTGATCGCAGGTGCGACCTTTGAATTTGCCCTTTCCACCGCAATTGCGGTACTGGTGATCTCCTGTCCATGCGCCCTGGGGCTTGCCACTCCTGTGGCGATTATGGTGGGCACGGGAAAGGGTGCTGAAAACGGAATTCTGATCAAATCAGGAGAGGCGCTGGAAATCGCCCACCGGGTTGATACCGTGGTCATGGACAAAACAGGGACCATCACCGAAGGAAATCCGAAGGTCACCGATATACTCGCATTTTCCGGGTCTGAAACCCAGCTGCTGCAATTAGCCGCTTCCCTGGAGAAATCCAGCGAACATCCGCTGGCGGAGGCGATTATACGAAGAGCTGAAGAAAAGGAGCTTCCCCTGCTGCAGACCGAGGAATTTGAAGCCATTCACGGAAAAGGGATTAAAGCCGTGATCGATGGAAAAACTTATTTCGCGGGAAATGAAAAGCTGATTAAGAGTCAGGCTGGCGGCTATGGTGACCAGGTTGAGAAGACAGCGGCCCAGTTATCGGATCAGGGAAAAACGCCATTGATCTTTGCTGACGATAAAACAGTTATCGGTATCATCGCGGTTTCTGATATGGAGAAGGCCACCAGCCGCAAAGCTATCCAGTTGTTCAAAGATATGAAAATCAAAGTGGTGATGCTAACCGGAGATAACGAGCGGGTTGCAGGCGCGATTCAAAAAAGACTGGATATTCCAAAGGTGATTGCCGGAGTGCTGCCTGACGATAAGGAAAAACATATCAAGTCTCTGCAGGATCAGGGCCATACAGTGGCAATGATCGGCGACGGCATCAACGATGCTCCGGCGCTGGCCCGGGCTGATGTGGGAATCGCCATCGGCGCAGGTACGGAAGTAGCCATTGAAAGCGCCGATGCGGTCTTGATTAAAAACGACCTTTTGGATGCAGTGACCGCGATCAGACTGAGCAAATCGGTCATTCGCAATATTAAGCAGAATTTATTCTGGGCCTTTTTTTACAATTGCATTGGCATACCGCTGGCAGCGGGCGTATTCTATACTGCGCTGGGCTGGAAGCTCAGCCCCATGTTCGGAGCAGCGGCCATGAGTTTGTCCAGCATTTGCGTAGTCAGCAACGCCCTGCGGCTGAAATTTTTCAAACCGGAACATGGAGACGCTAAGCTGGTAAACCCGCCGGAGGAGGAAAGCTTTCCGGCACCAAATATAGAGATGAAAGATGAAAAGGAGATGGAAAGAATGTCAAAACATGAAGCAGAACTTAAAATCGAAGGGATGATGTGCGAACACTGTAAAGCCCACGTGACCAAAGCCCTGGAGGCATTGGACGGAGCGGAAGTAAGTGTGGATCTGGAAGGCGGAACAGCTACCGTTAAATCCCAAGAAGAAATCGAAGATGGGACTTTCGAAGCAGCCATTCAAGATGCTGGATATGAATTGAAGGGAATTGAACGACGGTGAAAACGTTGTGGAGGAATATCGCCGGTGAAGGTTTCTGCCCTGCTGGCATGAAGGTTGAGAAAAAATCCATATAAGGCGAATTCAGGCCCCTGCCTTCTTGTGATCAAAACAAGTTGCAGGGGCCCTTTATATTCCTGTTTATGCTAAAGCTTTTTAGAAAGTTGTATAATCGTTTAATACTCCATGGTGGAATCTTTTGTGCAAATAAATTGGAAAACCTTTTGTTTTCATGCAAAAAGCGCTATACTAAAAGATAATGAGCAGAAAGGAAGTTGACTATGAAAATTATTGACGCCCACCTGCATTTTTGCCCGGAGGAAGACGGATTTTCACAATTAGCCCGGGCAGCGGGACATGATAATAACGAAGCACATTTACAGCAAATCTATGAGAAGCTGGGAATTGTCTGCGGCATTGTCATGGGAAACCGGACCGTGGATCCCAAAGACCATCAATACCCTGCCTTTATGCGTTACTGTATTGGAATTGACCGTTCATGTTTAGAGAATGAGCAGATATCGGATACCATCGAACAGATTGAAGAAAATCTAAAAAAAACTCAGTGCGTCGGAATAAAGCTTTATCCGGGGTATTATCCCATGTATATCAGTGATACGGCCTATGAACCGATCTATGAGCTGGCAGCAGCCTACCAAAAGCCGATAGCTGTCCATACAGGGGAAACTTCGACTCCAAATGCCTATTTAAAATACAGTCATCCGATGACATTGGACGAGGTAGCTGCGAACCACCCGCAAATTCAGTTCATTATGTGTCATTATGGGAATCCTTGGCTGATGGATGCGGCGGCAGTTGTCAGCAAAAATGAAAACGTGGCAGCCGATATTTCCGGATTGCTCGAGGGACGGGTCAATCTCGACCTGTTTTTTGAAGAAAAGCAGGGTTACACCCAAGCGCTGAAAACCTGGATGGGATATCTGAGAGAATACGACGATATTATGTTTGGAACCGATTGGCCTCTTGCCAATTTGGCTGAATACATTGAATTCGTCTCCAGGCTGGTGCCGGAAAAGTATCAGGAAAAAGTGTTCTTTGAGAATGCGAATCGAATCTACCAATTGAATCTAGAGTAAAAGAGGTGATAAGGATGACAACGTTAACGGACCTTCCAAATATCGGAAAGAAGCTGCAGGAACAGCTGATCAGCGTAGGAATCGATACGCCGGAAAAGCTCAGGCAGATTGGCAGTGAGGAAGCCTGGCTGAAAATTTATGAAATTGATCCGTCCGCTTGTATTAATCGGCTCTATGGCCTGGAAGGCGCGATCAGGAATGTAAAAAAGACAGAATTGGAAAAAAGCAGAAAAGAGGAACTGAAGGCTTTCTGTCGGGAAGTAAAAGGCTAGGAGACAGATATTTTATGGGGACTGTTGGTCTATATCATACTTGAGCGAAAAGGAGCCATGCAAAAGATGAAAGAAAATAAGTACGACGACGAAATCTTTTTTAAGAAATATCAGGCCATGAATCGTTCGCAGCAGGGGCTTATAGGCGCGGGTGAATGGCCGGCTATGCGGAGGGTGCTTCCCGATTTTAAGGGCAAAAGCATCCTTGACTTGGGGTGCGGTTATGGATGGCACTGTCTGTATGCGGCTCAACATGGGGCGAAATCCGTGATCGGTACCGATATTTCAGAAAAGATGCTGACTGCTGCTGCGGAAAAGAACAGCCATAATAAGATTGAATACCGGCTTTGTGCCATGGAGGATTTGGATTTTGCAGAAGATACCTTTGATGTGATCATTAGTTCCCTGGCGTTCCATTATATTGAAGACTTCAGTGCCTTGATAAAGCGTATCGGCGCATGGCTAAAGCCGCAAGGAAAATTGACTTTTTCCGTGGAACATCCTGTGTTCACAGCTTATGGCAATCAGGATTGGTATTATGGTACCGATGGGAATATTGAGCATTTTCCTGTTGACCGGTATTTTTATGAAGGAAAACGGGAGGCAGTTTTTTTAGGTGAGCAGGTGACAAAATATCACAGGACCCTGACCACATACTTGAACACTCTGCTGGAGAACGGGTTTGAACTGAAACATGTGATTGAACCTCAGCCGCCGGAAAGAATGCTGGACATACCGGGGATGGCCGATGAAATGCGGCGCCCGATGATGCTGATCGTTTCCGCTCAGAAAGTCGGGTATGCAAAATGCGGAGGTAGCTGCTATGCATGATGATGTCTGCAGACAAGCCTGCCTGTTGATTCAAAAAATAATGAGCAGCTATATTTCAGGAGAACCAGAAAAGATAAGGGACGTAATGGAATACATTTCGCCGGATATTCTGGTGATAGGAACCGGCAAGCATGAATTCTACCAAAACCTCAATGCATTGAGAGCGGGGCTGAAAAAAGACCAGCAAGAAGCGGAAGGCATTAACTTTATAATTGAAAATGAATGGTACGAGGCAAAACTGATTACAGACGATGTATGTTTGGTATATGGTGAATTTAAAGCTTGTGAAACAAATATAGAGGGAAAACGGATGATTATCCATATGGATACCAGGATAACCGCATCCCTGCATTGCGAACCGGACGGAAGAATGGTGGTAGACAGTCTGCATCATTCTGTTCCTTACCTTTATCAAAGGGAAGGAGAGTATTATCCCAAGACCTTTGCTGATCAAGCGGAAGAAGCTATGAAACGAAGTGCGGTTTTGGAAAGGGACATTCAGCTGGACCCGATGACCGGTATTCTGAATCGCAAGTTTATGGAAAAATATGTTAATCGGATGCTGGAGCACAAAACAGCCGGTACTCTCTTTCTCATTGATCTGGATGATTTTAAGAAGGTAAACGATATACAGGGGCATCAGGCTGGTGATAAAGTGCTGAAACAGATTGCAAAGGTATTACAGGAACTGCAGACCGGTTCGGCTGCTGCGGGCAGGATGGGAGGAGATGAGTTCATGCTCTTCTGTCCTGATTTGAATAAAAGTGATGCAGAAAAGACAGCCGATCAGTTAATTCGGCAGACCGGACTGGCTCTTGAGGAGATGGAGCTGCAGCCGCCGCAGAGCTGTTCGGTGGGATTAGTATCCGTAGATGATGCAGATATGACATTTGAAGAGGCATATGGCAGGGCCGATGAGGCGCTTTATAAGGCCAAAGCTCAAGGAAAGGGGAGATACTGCTGGTATGATTTCCGTTAAGCGTATCAATGTTCTAGAATAAGCGATTGACGCAAGAATGGGCGATGAAATATAATAGACCTGAACGGAATGATACTTGTATGCAGACTGGACCAAGTCCGGCAATACAAATCGTTTAATCAGATTGGAGGTTAAAAATGGTTGTAACGACTACGAATCAGGTTGAAGGCAAACGGGTTGTTGAATACAAGGATATTGTATTCGGAGAAGTAATCACGGGTATTAATTTTTTTAAAGATATCGGCGCAGGGCTGAGAAATATGTTCGGCGGCAGGAGCCAGGGCTACGAGGATGAGCTATGCAACGCACGCAACGAGGCTCTGGAAGAAATGAAGCGCCGTGCGGCCCAGCTGGGTGCTAATGCGGTAATTGGCGTGGATATCGATTATGAAGTCCTTGGGGCGGACAACGGAATGCTGATGGTGACAGCTTCCGGGACAGCAGTGACAGTAGAATAACGAGAATGCCCTATGAGAATCTTCGGACCTGGAACCGTCAATGGCGGATCAGGTCCGAATTTAACTTTATTTTCCTTTTTGTGGGCAATGGTTATCTTACAACTTACATACTCTTTGCTGCTGTGTATGCTTATTGCTCTGACAGGTACAGTCTACGGAGCGTAGGTTGTAAAAGAAGGCCAGTTCGGATATGCTGTTTTTAACAAACAGTAAAGGAGTAAATTACAATGAATTATATTACAGGTAGTACAATCCGAATTCTGAGAGAAAAGAAGCGCTATACACAAAAGCAGCTGGCAGAGCGTCTGTCTGTCAGCGACAAGACCATTTCCAAGTGGGAAACGGGTAAAGGGCTTCCCGATGTCAGTATGGTGGAACCATTGGCAAAAGAACTGCAGGTTTCGGTGGCGGAGCTTTTATCCGGAGAACAGATTATCAATCGCAATGCGGCTGCAAATCTGCTGCGCGCCCGTTTTTATGTCTGTCCCTTGTGCGGAAACGTGATTCATGCGCTGGGAGAAGGTGTTTACAGCTGCTGCGGCATAACGCTTCCGCCTTTGGAAGCAGAGGAAATAGACGAGGTTCATAACATTCAAGCCGAACAAATAGACGGTGAATTATACCTCTCGATCGATCATCCCATGACAAAGGATCATTACATCTCCTTTCTGGCTTCGATTAATTCTGCCGGATATCTGCAAATGATAAAGCTTTATCCTGAGCAGGCTGCAGAAGGTCGCTTTCAAATGAGAGGAAAAAGTGTAGTATACGGATACTGCAATAAACACGGCTTGTTTAAAACAAAGATTTGATCTTAGCTTGTATATACTAGACGATAGCCGCTTCAATCGCAGAATTGAACTTTTTTAAGAGCGGCTGTCCGCATATTGGGGTGTTCCCAGCCCGTACCCGCCTGCCACATCCAGGATATGGCCAGTTATATAAGAAGATGCATCGCAAGCGAAAAATGCCGCCGCATCTGCGATATCCTCCGGGTTTGCCATACGGCCGAGGGGAACATGAGATAGAAACGATTTTAAAAAATCTTCGGGCATGTTTTTCATGGCCGCCTCAGTTGCGGTCAGCCCGGGGAGTACTGCATTGCATCGAATATTATTGCGGGCATATTGCAGTGCAATTTGCTGTGTGATGTTATTAATCGCAGCTTTCGAAACTCCGTAGCCGATTCTGGTTATATCGGCAATGAGGCCGCCGATGGAGGAAATATTGACGATATTGCCGCCGCCGCTTTTGATCATATGGGGAATGGTGAGCTTGCAAAGACGATAAACGCTTCCCAGATTGAGATGCAGCAGATCAAAAAAAGCTTCTTCGCTGCCGTTTACTAGGTCCAAATCCACAGCTGGACGGCCCACTCCAAAATTGTTGATCAGGATGTCAATGCGTTCTGATTTTTTTATGATTTCTTCGATCATCGTTTCATAACTATCCGTTTGCGTGCCGTCGAAAAAGACTGGAGTCATTTGATATTCAGGATGCTGGACGCAAATCTCTTCCGCGGCATCCGGCCTTCTTACACCCATATAGACATGAGCGCCGCCCCGTGCCAGCTTGAGTGCGCAGGCCAGCCCGATTCCCTTTGTGGAAGATGTTACTAATGCAATTTTATTTTCAAAACATTTCATGTATTTTCACCATCCTGGTCGTTGATAGTTTTTAGTATGAGATAAAAAACAGTTCTTTATGCCTGCGGCAGAATAAATTTTCTTCCATAAAGAATACTAAAGATAAATAAATCATGAAGGAGGTTTTTTATGTCACTAATTAATAAACAATTGGATGAATTCAAAGTTAATGCGTATCACAACGGTGAATTTACTCAGGTTACCAGACAGAGCCTTGAGGGCCATTGGTCGGTATTTGTATTCTATCCTGCAGATTTCACTTTTGTTTGTCCGACAGAACTAGGGGATTTGGCCGATCATTATCAGGATTTTAAAAACATTGGCTGTGAGGTTTATTCTGTTTCTACAGACACCCATTTTGTACACAAAGCATGGGCGGATACCTCTGATACCATCAAAAAAATTCAGTATCCGATGCTGGCTGATCCGACGGCAATACTGGCACGAATGTTTGAAGTGCTGATTGAAGAGGAAGGGCTGGCTCTTCGGGGAACCTTTATCGTCAATCCCCAGGGAGAAATAAAAGCTTATGAAGTCAATGACAACAGCATTGGCAGAGATGCTGAGGAATTGCTGCGCAAAGTGCAGGCTGCTCAATTTGTAGCTGAACACGGCGATCAGGTCTGTCCTGCTAAATGGAAGCCCGGTGAGCAGACCCTGTCTCCAAGCCTGGATTTAGTAGGCAAGCTTTAAGGTGCAATGAGATAGAAGGATGCTGCAAAATGACTGGTTTCCAGCTGTTTTGCAGCATTTATTGCTTTTAAAATGGGAAAAGGAGTGAAACTATGCGTAATAAAAACAGTTATGACTTAATTATTCTCGGCGGCGGCTGCGCCGGTTTGACCGCTGGTATTTATGCAGGCAGGGCTAAGCTGAGAACCCTGATTATAGAAAACCGGCAGGCGGGCGGCCAGGCGGCTACCACAGATGAGATCGCTAATTACCCGGGTTTGAAGACAACAACCGGACCGAAATTGATGGCAACTATGCTTGAGCAGGCCAAATCCTTTGGAACGGAATTTCTTCAAAGCCAGGTGCGCAAGATTAATTTGAAGGACGAACAGAAAGAGGTGGAAACAGACGCAGGAACTTTTGTGAGCTGGGCCGTAATCCTGGCAACAGGCGCCAATCCAAGAAAACTGGGATTTGAGGGAGAAGAAGCGTTTAAAGGCAGAGGCGTAGGCTATTGCGCGACCTGCGACGGCATGTTCTTTGAAGGCAAGGATATTTTTGTAGTCGGAGGAGGGTATAGTGCTGCCGAGGAAGCCCTTTATTTGACCAGATTCGGCAAAAAAGTTACAGTCCTCGTGCGAAAAGATCAATTTCGCTGTGCGAAATCCATTGCTGATAAAGTGCTATCTCACCCAAAGATCGAGGTGCGCTTTCATACGGAATTGCTTAAAGTATACGGGCAAGAGCTGCTGGAAGGAGCAGTCTTAAAAAACAATAAGACCGGTGAAGTAACAGAGTATAAGGCTTCGGAAGAGGACGGAACATTCGGCGTCTTTGTTTTTATTGGTTATGAACCTGATGCGCAGCTGTTTAAAAACCAAATTCAGCTGGACCAGGAAGGGTATATTCTTACAGATGAAACCATGCAGACCAGCGAAGACGGCGTTTTTGCCGCGGGAGATGTGCGCCCCAAACTTTTGCGGCAGCTGGTTACGGCAACTGCGGACGGCGCGGTAGCAGCGACTCAGGCCGAAAAATATATCCTAAAAATAAAAGAGAAATACGGAATTGAGGAAGAATATACCCATACGGCTATAGGTAAGCAGGAAACAAAAGAGCGTCCGGCCGCTGCTGATCAGACGGAAAATCAAGGTGGTCTGGAACCGGAAGTTCGTGCACAAGTATTGACTGTTTTTGAAAAGCTGAATCGAGACATAACGATTGTAACCATATTCGATGAAACAAATGAAAAATCAAAAGAACTTACCGATTTCTTAAAAAATATCGCAAACCTCAGCTCTCATATCAATCTGCAAGTCTATCAAAGGGGAGAAAATCTACAGGTTGAAAAAGCAATTGGGTTTGAACGAGTACCGGCAGCAGCTTTTCTCGACAGCGAGGGTGCCTATACAGGAATCAAATTCAGCGGAATTCCCGGCGGACATGAATTTAATTCCTTTATCCTGGCGATCTATAACTTGGCGGGGCCTGGCCAGGAAATCAGCGGAGAGCTGGTCGAGCGGGCACAGAGGATTCAAAAGGAGGTGCATCTTCAGATATGCGTCTCTCTCTCGTGTCATTTCTGTCCGGAGGTAGTGGCTGCTGCCCAGCATTTAGCTGCGATCTGTAGCAAAATTGAAGCTGAGATGATCGATATTGGACTATTTCCGGAAATGAAAAAAGAGTGGAATTTGATGAGCGTTCCGGCGTTGATCGTGAATGGACAAAAACCAACATTCGGCCCAAAAACAAAAGAAGAAATTCTGGCGTTAATTGAAAAAGGTGAGTGAGGGTATGGGATCAATAATAAAGAAACACATGCATTATGCCTGGTTGGTGCTGGTTGGTGTTATCCTTATACGAGGGTTTGCGGGCGGCGGACTCAATATGACCTCCAGCCTATTTCTAGCTCCTGCTGCTGCCGAAATCGGTACCGGAATCGGCAGCTTATCCGTTTATTTGAGTATTACATCTGTAGTAATGGTAATTTGGCTTCCTGCGGCGGGAAAATTGATTAACAAGTATGATGTGCGTAAAATGGCCGCTGCCGGAGCTGCCCTGCAAGCTCTTTCCTTTGCCGGATTCGGTCTTATGAAAACCGTGTATGGGTGGTATGTGCTGGCAATTCCTTACGCAATGGGAGCCGCCTTGATCGTTAATTTACTCGGCCCAATTTTGATTAATCGATGGTTTGCAAAAAAAGCGGGTACTATGCTGGGATTACAGATGGCTTTCGTTGGCTTGTTTGGTGCAGTTCTTCAGCCGTTTACCTCCGGACTGATTCAGGTAAGCGGCTGGCGGGATGCCTACTTTATGGTCGGCGGCGGATCCTTTCTGATCCTCTTTTTTGTGTCTTTGCTGCTGCTGCGCAATCGGCCCGAAGACCAAGGAACGCAGCCTTACGGGGAAACAAAAAATCAAGAAAGTCTGCCCCAAAAGAAAGCTGAAGAGCTGGCGATTACTGAAAACACGGCGCTTCGCTCCGCATCTTTTTACCTGCTGCTCTTTTTTATGATTGCGATAACTGGCGCAGGCGTTTTTACACAACATATCCCCATCTATGGATCGGTCCTAGGCTATTCGGTAAAAGCGACTGGTACTGCTTTAGCGTTTGCATCAGTAGGCAGCGCCATCGGTTCGATTGCCATTGGAATGATCAGCGACCGAATTGGAAGCCTAAAAACTTGCTATGGGCTGATTGGCATCGGGATTGCGGCTGTGGGAGCTTTTTTTATCAGTTCGGCGGGGTTTTTCGTCTTTGGCACCGCGACTTTTCTTCATGGGCTGGTCAGCTCCGGGATTATGGTATTGGCGCCAATTTTGACGATTCAATTTTATGGACAAAAGGATTATGAAAAAATCTATGCCAAAGTCTCCATGGGGGCGCCCCTTGCATCCATCATCCTCATCCCAGCCTATGGTTTTATTTATGATCTGACCAAAAGCTATGTCTTTGTGCTCTTTGGGATATTGGCGCTGCTTATTGCGGCTGCTTTCTGCATTGGTTTGGGCTGGAGAAAACGCTGCACAATAGAAGGCTGTCCGGGCTGGAGGAAATGATAAAGAAACCCCGTCCAGCCACTTGCCGGGGCTTGAAAAGAAATGGGGCGCGAAATGGCGCTGCACTTGTTGCCTTCTTCAAGGATTTAACATATAATAGAACGAACGAAAGAAAATAGTGCGGCGCAGAGATCATAACCGAAGCTGGTAAGAGCTGCATTTCTGTGAGCAATGGAGAATCTCATATGAAAAAGTGGAAAAGAATAAGTTCTATATTTTTAATCGCAATGATTTTATGCACACTAACAGCCTCTAACATATATGCAGATGAAAAGGGAGAAAAGGATCCCCAGCAGGTCCTGACCGTTGCCTTTCCAGAGACGAAAGGCCTCCAAGAAGTAAACGAGGATGGTACTTATGGAGGCCTTGTTTATGATTGGCTTATGGAAATCGCCAAATACACCGGCTGGAAATATGAATTTGTGACTGGCGACGTGGAAACAATGCTGTCTGGGATGATGGAGGGTAAATACGACTTAATGGGAGGCATGTTCTATCAGAAGGAATATGAGTCGTTTTTTGAGTATCCTAAATATGCGGTCGGATCAAGCTATTGCCTTCTGATCAGCAGAGAAAATGACCCTGAGGTTAAAAGTTTTGATATCTCGACATTGAATGGTAAAACAATCGGTGTTTTTCAGAATGCAAAAAGTAAAATCGAACGCTTAAAGGTATTTCTTGAATCTAATCAATTGAATTGCAAAATTAAAAAATACAAAGATGTAAAAGCGTATGAAAGCTGCCTTGATAATGGAGAGGCGGATTTGATGCTGAGCAGCGATGCAAATTTAGAAAATTTAGATGCGGCATATGATGTTTGCGCAAAGTTTACTGCGGAATCATATTATATCGTAACGAAAGCCGGTTCTTCAGCAATATGTTCAGAACTGAGCCAGGCCATTGAGAAGATTTATGAAGCGGATCCCAATATGGCGCTGGAGTTATATGATAAATATGTATCGAATACATACACCAATTCAATTCATTTTTCAGAATCGGATCGCAATTATATAAAAGAGAGTGGGACTGTTCGAGTAGCCATAATCAAAGAGGGATACCCGCTTACATATCGTCAGAATAAAACGCTGAAAGGTATTGTGCCGGATGTTTTAAACTTGATTCAGAAACAAACAGGGCTGAAATTTGAATACGTTTATGCCAACTCCTATTCAGATGCTTTGGGAAAGATCAAGGACGGAAAAGCGGATATCATGGGCAGCTATCTGAATGATGCTTATCAGGCAGATATACAGCAAGTGGTCCTTACAAAAAAATACGCCCAGTTGAATACCGTTATAATCAGAAACAGACAATCAGAGCTGTCTGATAAAAATTTAACCATAGCCGTACCAGAAGATATGGCAGTACCCAATGGTGAACAGAACCACAAAGTGGCGTTTTATCCCACATTTGCTGACTGCCTTAAAGCTATAGACGCAGGAGACGCGGATTATATGGAGATCCCCTCCGCTCTCCTGGAATCTCTGTTTACCAGCAATTATTACGCCAATGTAACGCCGAGTGCGGCGGGAAATGAGCAGATGCAGATTTCCATGGCCTTAAGCAGCGATTTCGATGTGAATCTATATTCGATTCTCAATAAAGCCATCAATAGTTTGAGTAAAAAAGAAATTGAAGGAATTATACAGCAGAATTTAATATCCTCACAGATCAGTAAACCGAACTTAAAAGCAATGCTCTATTCACATATAGGTGCAGTTATTGTCTTCCTGATTGCCTTTATCATTTTGCTGGTCTTGGTATTCTTTACCATAGGACGCCTCAGTTTGAAGAGCAAAGCGATGGCATTGAAACTGGAAAAGGCAGAGGAAATGGCAAAAGCAAAATCAGATTTCCTTTCGCGCATGTCTCATGAGATTCGAACCCCAATGAACGCGATCATCGGGCTGACCTCTCTTACTAAAAAAATGGACGGTACACCTGAAGATGTGGGCAGCAATTTGAATAAGATTGACACGTCGGCCAAATTTCTCCTTTCTCTGGTAAACGATATTCTTGACATGTCCAAACTGCAAAGCGATAAAATGGTTATACAAAGCGAGCCGTTTTCTTTAAACAAGCTTATCCGGCAGATCGAGGACATCTTTACCTTGCAGGCAGAAGAAAAATCTCTGGAACTTTCATTTAGCAAAGCTTGGAGCAAAGACGGCTTTATTGGAGATGAAACCAGGCTGGCTCAGGTTTTAGTAAATCTTTTATCCAATGCCTGCAAGTTTACCCCTGAAGGCGGTACCATTCAGTGTTCAGTTGAGGAAAAAAGCCGAAACCAAACCCATGCCAGCCTGGAGTTTCGGGTAAAGGACACTGGAATTGGGATTCACGAAGACGATCTGGAACGGATTTTTGGTTCCTTTGAACAGCTCAATCAGAACGAGTATCGGGTACAGGGAACTGGTTTGGGACTGGCAATCAGCAGTAATCTGGTGCGTTTAATGGGAGGAGCCTTAGAGGTCAGCAGCCGGCCTGGAACAGGTTCAGATTTTTTCTTTACCTTGGATTTGCCCCTTGCGGACGATATTCAGACCGGGTGCAAAAACACGAATCATATGAAATCGGGAAAACGGCTGTCCGAAATGCATTTTCTTTTAGCAGAGGATAATGATCTTAATGCTGAGATTGCGATTTCCCTGCTGGAACTGGAAGGCGCTCAGGTGGATTGGGCTTCCGATGGACAAAAGGCAGTTGAGATGTTTAAGGATTCTCGGCAAGGTTATTACCAGGCGATTCTGATGGATGTGCAAATGCCGATTATGAACGGTCTGGATGCCTCATTTGAAATTCGAAGACTTAACCGGAAGGATGCAAAGAAGGTTGCGATTATCGCCATGACGGCTAACAGCTTTCGAGAGGATAGAGAAAAGGCACTTGCTGCCGGAATGGACCGATTTATCGCCAAGCCTTTCGAGGCGGATCAACTGATTGAAACCTTACTTGCGTGTACAACAGAAGGCACAGAATGATAGGAGCAGAAACATGTTAGATCGTTTCAAGGATACAGAAAAAGTACAGGAAGTGCTGATGCAGGCCCAGACCGGACTGTGGGTCATCGAACTGGAATACGCAAAGGCGCCTCGTTTGTATGCGGATCCTGTAATGGAGGAGCTTCTGGGGCTGGAAAATCCTTTAACGCCGGAAGAATGCTACCAGTTTTGGTATGAACGAATCGAACCTCCTTACCGTCCCATAATTCAAGCGGCAGTAGAAAAAATTTCCCAGAGTGAGCATGCAGAGGTCCAGTACCCCTGGTTTCATCCCAAGTGGGGCAGGATTTTTATTCGCTGCGGCGGAGCAAAGGACGAAAATTTTCAAAAGGGAACCTGTCTGCGGGGATATCATCAGAATATTACCAACACAGTCATGCTCAAACATGAGTACGATACGGTTTTAACTGCTGCGCAAATGGCAATTTCACAAATTTATACACTGGTGATCAGCATTGATTTTCCAAAAACAGAATATAAATGTATTCATTACTCAGGAAGTGTTCTCAAATTAGATAGCCAAGGTGCCTTCCGGAATTTCTATCAGCAGATGATACAGAAAATGCCGGCAGAGGATAAAGCGATTTTCGACAGGCTGCTGGATATTTCCACATATGAAGATAAGGCATATATGGACGGCACCTTCCGGCTCTGCGACGATATGGGCCAGCTGCATTATTATACTTATTATTCCGCCCGGATTCAACAGGAGCTGGAGGGACGCCTGCTGATTACTGTGCGTAATGTGGACGATAAACAAGAAGCGAAAAGACGGGAAGAAGTTCTCACCAATCTCTGCCAGTGCTACTATTCCATCTATCTGTTCGATCTGGAAAAGAATACTGAAGAGCCCATCTGGCAGGAAGAAATGATCGCCCGGCAGCAGGAGTTTCCCAAAGGCAGTCTTGATACATACTATAGTAAATTCGTAGACCATTATGTGGTGGAGGAAGATCAAGAGAAAATGCGCAGGGCCGGTACGCCGCAGTTCCTTCGGCAGACGTTATCACACGAACAGCCAGTATACGATGTGGATTTCCGCCGCCTCTATCCAGATCGGGTCGAGTGGGTGCGTGCTCGGTTCAGTGTGGCGGAACTGAAAGATGGGCAGGTTACTAAGGTTGTGTTCGCCAATATGAATATTAATGAACAAAAAATCAAAGAACTGGAGGAAGAACAGAAACAAAAGCTTTATTTTGAATACCAGAATATCATACGGGGATTAACCTCTTTTTATCATTCGGTCTTTTATATTGACTTGGTCGAGCAGACCTTCCAGTCATACAACTGGCTTAAAGATTTGAGCGCCCGAATGGGACAGAGAAACGATTATCACGAATTGATACGGACCTGCGCCCAATCCTTTATTCGCAAAGAAGACCAGGCGGCGTTTATGAAAAATCTTTCTGCTGAGGAGATCAGTCGTCGAATCCGCAGCGGCGAGACCATTTATTCTGTGGAGTTTCAAAGAGATTACGGAGGATTTTATGGATGGATGCGGATTCATATTATCCTAGCCGAAAGCAGAAACGGTGTCCCGGAAAAAATCATTATGGCATCCCACAGCGTGGAAGAGGAAAAGGAGCAGGAAGAGCAGAATCGAAAAGCGTTGCGCGCTGCCTATGAAACAGCCCAGAATGCAAATGAGGCCAAAAGCAATTTTTTAGCGCAGATGTCCCACGATATTCGTACGCCTATGAACGCGATTATGGGTATGGCCAGTATTGCATCTACTCAGATACACGATCCGGAAAAAGTTCGGGAATGTTTGACTAAGATCGCTGTTTCCAGTAAATATCTACTCGGCTTGATCAATGAAATTCTCGACATGTCCAGGATTGAAAAAGGAAAGCTGGATCTATCAGAGGAGCCGTTTTCCCTTACGGAATGGATGGAAACATTAGCCGCTATCACCCGGTCTGAGGCACAATCGAAAAATCAGAACATCGAATTTCAGAAAGAGCAGGTGGTTCATGACCGGCTGCTGGGTGACGCCGGGCGCCTCCGCCAGGTATTGATTAACCTAATCGATAATGCAGTCAAATATACCAAACCCGGCGGCAACATCAAGGTAACGGTAAAAGAAACGGCCGCTCCTGCTCAGGGGGGCGGACGCTTTATCTTTTCGGTGGAAGATACGGGGATTGGAATGGATAAAGACTTCTTGGAACACGTTTTTCTGCCCTTTTCCCGGGCTGATGACCCACAGGTCCGTCGCATGCAGGGCACGGGTCTTGGAATGTCTATTGCCCAGGGAATCGTTTCTGCTATGCAGGGAGATATACGAGTGGAAAGTGAAAAAGGTAAGGGAAGCTGTTTTACAGTCATTGTAAATCTGAAGCTGAATGACAGCGGGCAGACCCCTGCGGACAAGGAACAAGATGTTCTGGATATGGGAAATGACGTTATAAGTGCTTCCCGCATGGAACAGAGAGCGGGTATGCGCATTTTGCTGGCTGAGGATAATGCGCTTAATATGGAAATTGCACAGACGATTCTGCACAATGCCGGATTTATCGTGGAAGGCGTGGAAAATGGTTTGAAAGCCCTGGAAACCTTCTCCTCATCTGCCCCTTCTACGTATCAGGCGATTCTGATGGACCTTCAGATGCCGGTGATGAATGGGTACACGGCAGCCAGGGAGATTCGCAGGTGCGGACATCCCCAGGCCGGGAGCATTCCTATCATTGCTCTGACTGCCAATGCTTTTGCTGAAGATATCGCCAAATCTCTTGCGGCAGGAATGACCGACCACGTTTCCAAGCCCATTGATTACGAGACTCTAATTGCAATCTTGGATCGGGGAATTCATTTGGGCTAAGAGTACATGCTTTACAGAACAAGAAGAATAAAGAAGGGGAACGATAATGGGTGATACTTTAGAGAAAAACCCTCAAAAACGAATCTGCATCGGCATACTTGCTCATGTAGATGCAGGAAAAACAACGTTATCAGAAGCAATACTTTATAGCAGCGGAAACCTGAGGAAACTGGGGAGAGTGGATCATGGGGACGCTTATTTAGATACGGACCAGCTGGAGAAAAAAAGGGGGATCACGATCTTTTCCAAGCAGGCGCGGTTTGTGCTGGGCGACAAGCAGATTACTTTGATGGATACGCCGGGACATGTGGACTTTTCTGCTGAAATGGAGCGAACGCTGCAAGTGCTTGACTATGCGATCCTGGTTATCAATGGGGCTGACGGCGTCCAAAACCATACGCTGACTTTGTGGAAACTGCTGGAACACTATGGGATTCCGGTGTTTCTCTTTATTAATAAAATGGATCAGCCGGGAACTGACCCAGGAAGACTGATGGATGAAGTGAAGAAGCGGCTTAACGATGGATGTATCGATTTTGCCGCAGCTGACGAGACCCTGTTTTTTGAAGAACTGGCCATGTGCTGTGAGCCGCTAATGGAGACGTATCTGCAGGCCGGCTCCATGTCTCGCAGTCATATCGCAGAAGCGGTTCAAAACAGGCAAGTGTTCCCGTGCTATTTTGGATCGGCGCTGAAGATGGAAGGCGTAGAGGCGTTCCTGGACGGACTGGAAATCTATTGCCGCCCCCAAACCTATGCGGATGAATTCGCAGCCAGGGTATATAAGATTTCTAGAGACTCAGCCGGACGCCGGCTGACCCATATGAAAATCCTAGGAGGAACGCTGCGGGTGAAAGATATACTGAAGGGCCGGAATGGATGGGAGGATAAGATAGATCAAATTCGTCTTTATTCCGGAAGTCAGTTTAAACTGGAAAAACAGGCGGACGCCGGTACGATCTGTGCAGTCACGGGCCTGGAAAACACATGTGCCGGTGAAGGCCTGGGGACGGAAGATTCCGCTCTTGCTCCTGTTTTGGAGCCGGTGTTGACATATCGGATCCTGCTTCCGGAAAACTGTGACACCCATACGATGCTGGCAAACCTGCGTCAGTTGGAGGAAGAAGACCCTTTGCTGCGAGTTGTCTGGGACGAGTGGTCGGGTGAAATCCACGCACAGTTGATGGGGAAAGTGGCGATGGAGATTCTGCAAAAACAAATATTGGACCGCTTTGGAATCGAAGTGGAATTCGGTCCAGGCAGTATCGTATATAAGGAAACAATCGTAGAGCCGGTGGAAGGTGTAGGCCATTTCGAACCCCTTCGCCATTATGCGGAGGTGCACCTGTTGTTGGAGCCGGGCAAGCGGGGCAGCGGCCTTGTTTTTGCCGCAGATTGCAGTGAAGAACAATTGGACCGCAGCTGGCAGCGTCTGATTCTTGCACATTTGGAAGAAAAGCCGCATTTAGGCGTTCTTACAGGTTCGGAAATCACAGATATGAAGATTATACTGATTGCCGGCAAAGGCCATCTAAAACATACGGAAGGCGGCGATTTCAGGCAGGCGGCTTATCGCGCGGTGCGACAGGGTTTAAAAAAGGCAAAAAGTATTCTTCTGGAACCCTGGTATGAGTTTTGTCTAGAGGTGCCCCAGGAGATGGTTGGAAGGGCGATGGCCGATATTCAGAGAATGGAGGGGAGTTTTTCTCCGCCGGAAACACAGGGAGATACGGCAGTAATTATCGGAACCGCACCAGCAGCATCCATGGCCCAATACCAAAACGATGTGCTCACATATACCAAAGGCAGAGGGAGGCTGGCGTGCGCCTTTAAAGGTTATGGGACGTGCCGCAATGAGCGGGAAGTCATAGAAGTCAGAGGTTACGATTCGGAACGGGATGCGCAGAATCCAACCGGATCGGTCTTTTGTGCCCACGGAGCAGGATTTACAGTCAGCTGGGATCAGGTTGAAACGTATATGCATGTCGACAGCGGATGGCGTCCGGAAATCAGGAAGGCTTCGAGGGTCCGTGCGCCCCTCCCCCAGAGAGGACAAAGAGTCGCCAGCGATCAGGAGCTGGAGGAAATCTTTACTCGTACTTACGGAGAATCTAAGCGGGAAAGAGCGCGTTTTCAAAGCCCCCTTGATCCGGCGGAAAAATCCTTGACAGCGGTTAAAAAGCGTCGTGGGGAGACGGAAACAGACGAACAGAGACAGCGGTTTCTGCTAGTTGACGGATATAATATCATTTTTGCCTGGGAAGAGTTGAAAGAGCTGGCCCAAGTGAATCTGGACAGCGCCAGGGACCGGCTGATCGAAATTTTATGTAATTATCAGGGGTATCAAGGCGGCACCCTGATTGTGGTCTTTGATGCCTATAAGGTAGAAGGGGGAAAGGGTTCTGTTGAAAAACACGGTGGTATTTATGTGATTTACACAAAAGAAGCCGAATCCGCTGACCAATATATCGAGCGGACCGTAAATCAGATTGGCAGAACCTACGATGTGACAGTCGCTACTTCGGACAATATGGTACAGATGATCATATGGGGAGAGGGAGCGATGCGGATTTCGGCCAGAGGGTTGAAAGAAGAAATTGAAGCAGTTAACCAACGAATTCGCAGTGAATATATGGGTCAAAACGGATCTTGAGTTTTTAGTCGAAACCGAGTATTATGGATGTAACAGGATTTTACAAGAAAGGTGGAAAAAGGATGGAAACACTGGACGAATTATATATTATAATATTTTCAGAAGGGCTTCCTTTTCTCATTCCTGTTTTTTGGATTGACAATATCAAAGGTAATCACGGACAGAGAGAGGACCTTCCCATGATCGATCTGGCCCGGCTGGTTCGGGCACAGGAAGAAATAAGCAAAAGCGCATATATCCTATCCCTTTCCCATGAAGACAAAGCCTTTGATCTGGCCGTACAAAAAATAGGCGGCTTATATACGGTTACAGAACGGATGCGGATCAGATTGCCTGACTGTGTGCGAAACAGCGGCAACCGATATTTGTCGGAGGCAGTCCCCCTGGAGCAAGGTGACGGGGGCGGACAAGAATTGGCCTATCTACTCAATCCACAAATCCTGTATCAAATGGCCGCAAACGAATGGGCGGCGTCAAAGGAATAAAGCATATGAAATTTATCACGGCAGTGGGTAAAAACAAGACCCTGTATATTGAAAAAGAAAAAGTTGCGGCGATCCTTTCAGAGCCGCAGATACAAAGGGTGCCGGCCGCAGATGAAAAAATCGGAGGAATTTCCCTTTACAACGGACAGCTAGTGGTCTATCATCAACTGGGAGTCTGCAGCACTGAAAGAACGTGCGGTATTATTGTAAAAACAGGCGGTGAAAGCTTGACTGGCATTATAGCCGATTATCCTTCACAGGAGAGTATGGAGCCTGACGATCTTTCGCTTGTAATGCCGGGAGTATGGGAGATAAATAGTGATTAGGCTGAAAGAAAATGAATTTACTGATATTGTTGAATACATGCGCATGCATTATGGTATCAATCTCGAAAAAAAGAAGATTTTGATCGAATGTAGAATGTCCAAAACTTTGGAAAAACAAGGCCTATCCTCCTTCGGCAGCTATATGGAGCTGCTGAAAAAAGATAGGACTGAAAAGATAGCGGCTGAACTGATTAACCGTCTGACTACCAATTATACTTATTTTTTCAGAGAGGTTAGTCATTTTCAAATCCTCACCAGTGAAATCTTTCCAAAACTGTTTCAACAAAAACGGTACGGACCTCTGAATATCTGGTGTGCGGGATGTTCCACCGGAGAAGAATGTTACACACTGGCCATGACCTTGCAGGAATACATGCTCCAATCTGGAACGTTTTCCCTTGTCCGCATACTGGGTACGGACATATCGGAAGACGTGATAAGCCGGGCACAAAGGGGCGTCTATCCCATTCGTGAGATCGATAGCATTCCTCAAAGTCTGCGTCCCCGATATTGTCATGTGGAGGCGGATCATAAAAGCTTTCAAATCGATGAAAAATTGAAAGAGTATATCCGCTTCAAAAGACAAAACCTGATGGAACCTTCAGCAGCAGAAAAATATGATTTGATTCTATGCCGGAATGTGATGATTTATTTTGATCGAACATCGAGAAAAAAACTGGTCCGGAAACTGGAAAACAGCTTGAATGCGGGCGGTTACCTGCTGATTGGACATGCGGAGCTGCTTGCCAGAGATGAGACCTGTCTGGAATCGATGCATCCGGCGGTATACTTGAAAAAAGAGCGGGAAGATAAGGAGAATTTATGAAAAAAATTATGATCGTGGATGATGCAATGTTTATGAGAAAAGTCATACGAAAAAATCTGGAAGACTGCGGCTATACCGAGATCATTGAAGCTGAGGATGGTGATCGGGCACTGGAGTTTTTTGAAGCTGAAAGTCCCGACTTGACCCTCTTAGATATTACCATGCCGGGAAAATCAGGACTGCAGGTACTGGAAGAAATCATCCGTATGAATCCTGAGGCAAAGGTAGTTATGTGTTCTGCAGTGGGGCAGGAGATGATGATTCGGCAGGCCATTGAAACAGGTGCGGCAGATTTCATTGTAAAGCCATTTAAAAGTGAAGAATTGATAAGAGTCATAACTAACTATATGCAGTAAGAGTCCCGCAGGAAAAGGAACGATCATATGAGAGAGTATTTTAAAAATTTAAAGATTGGAAGAAAGCTGATCCTTACTTTTGCGATCATCATTCTTCTATATATTGCTACTGTAGCTATTACTTTGGTTAATATTAAGAGTATGTCCGATCGGGTGGACACGTTGTATAAAGGTCCCTTTGCCAATGTTCAGTCCTCCCTGCTGGCTATCTCTGATATGCAGGCTATAGGCAGAACGCTGGCTGTTCTGACAGCAACGAATAATCAGGTCGATGAGGCGGCCTATCTGGAAAACGCAAAACAGCTGGCGCAATCAGTAGACACGAAGATCGAAGAATTGACATCCGGATATGTGAGCGGCGAAGATAAGGTCAAGGAGCTGAAAGAACAATTTCCGGAATTAGTGCTGAGCAGAGATCGGGTGCTTGCCTTACTGGACGCAGGAAAAGATCAAGAAGCACTACAGGCATATATGAATGATTATTCGCCGCTGGCAGAGAAGGTAAGGGGTACTCTGTCGGAAGCCGTACAGCTTTCCATCAAAGATGCTGAGGACAGTATGGACAAAGGACAAAGCTCGGATAAAAGGATTGTAATTTTGATTCTTTTGATCTCTCTGATTATTCTAGTATTTACAGTAATAATTGGAGTTACCATTACAAGGAGCATCGTTCAGCCGGTGAATGAAGTGAAAAGGGCGGCCAACGAGATTGCCGGCGGACGCTTGAACATTAATCTCGCCTATACGTCCAATGACGAAATGGGTCAGCTGGCCGATGATATTCGAGAGACTTCGGCAGCATTGAATCTATATGTTTCTGAGATTAAAAAGAATTTGACAGCTCTTGGAAACGGAAAATTAAATTACCAGACGGACATAGAATTTAAAGGAGATTTTATCGCTCTCGGTCAAGTTCTCAGAGAGATTAATGGACTCTTAAAAAATTCGATACAGCAGATCGGAGCCAGCGCCGAACAAGTATCAGGCGGGGCCGAACAGGTATCGGGCGGAGCTCAGGCACTAGCCCAAGGAGCGTCCGAACAGGCAAGTTCCATTGAGGAACTGGCCAGCAGCATTAACGAAATTGCCGACAGTGTGCAGGCCAACGCCGACAGCGCAGTGAAATCCAGCCGGGTAGCGGATGCAGTGGGAAGCAGTATCAGTGAAAGCAATGAGCAAATGAATCTGCTGACGGATTCTATGAGACAGATGGAGCTCAATTCCAGTGAAATCAATCAGATCGTTGAGGAAATCGACGAAATTGCCTTCCAAACGAATATACTCGCTTTAAATGCTTCTGTGGAAGCAGCCAGGGCGGGCGATGCAGGCAGAGGTTTTTCTGTGGTTGCGGATGAAGTCCGCAGATTAGCGGCCAAGTCATCGGAGGCTTCCAAATTGACCGCAGAACTGATCAAAAAGAATACAGAAGCCGTGAACAGCAGTATTGGTGCTGTGGATATGGCAGCCCAAAAGATGCAGGAATCTGTACAAAGAGCAAAAGAAGTCAATCAGATGGTCGATTCGATTTCCCAGGTATCTGTTCAGCAGGCCGATGCGGTTATGCAGATTCGGCAGAGCGTGGAACGAATTTCAGAGATTGTTCAAGGTAATTCCGCTACAGCAGAGGAAAGTGCGGCGGCCAGTGAGGAACTGTCTGCTCAAGCCCAAATCTTAAAAGAACTGGTAGAAAAATTCGAAGTTTAAAAGGCCGATTAAGGAGAAAGAATGAACAATTATACACCGCTGGATCAAATTTCAATCGATATCCTTTCGGAACTTGGAAATGTAGGGACAGGAAATGCCGTCACCTCGTTATCGCAGATGACAGGACATTCGCTGGAGATTGAATTGCCGAAAGTAGAAATTGTAAAATATCAGGATATCTATCGTATCTTAGGAGAAGCCGAAGAGCTTCAAACTGGTATTATGGTACAAGTAGCGGGCAAATTAAAGGGCACGTTCCTATTTCTGCTCAGCGAAACCTTCACTCAGAGCATCTTGCGAGCTGTCCTGGGCGGGGAAAATCGCAAGCTGACAGATTTGGATGAAATGGACCGTTCTTTGATCTGTGAATTGGGGAACATAATGTGCGGATCATACATACGTGCGCTTTCCCAACTACTGGATATGGATATGGATGTGACGGTTCCGGAAATGTGCATTGACATGGGCGGCGCCATCCTGAGCGTGCCCTTATCCCGATTTCTAAAGGTCAGCGAACAGATCCTGCTGATCGAAAATAAATTCCGCATGGGCAATCAATCCTTTATGGGCCGTATTTTGTTTCTGCCTGAGCAAGAATCCCTTGAAGCAATGCTTTCCAGCGTCAGGGAGTGATGAACATGGAACGGATTATCGTAGGGCTGGCAGAAGGTAAGATTGCAGAGAAAAATCAGTGGCTGGTATCATATGCGCTGGGTTCTTGTATAGGTGTATGCCTGTATGACAGACTTAACCAGATAGCCGGCATGGCACATATCATATTACCCGGCAAACTGGAATCGCGCAACCGGCAAAACCCGTACAAGTTCGCAGACGAAGGCGTATTCGAGCTGATACGGGAAATGAAAAAACATGGCGCCGCAGAAACCCAGCTGATTGCCAAGATCGCAGGCGGAGCAAAGATGTTCTCTGCAGTAGGCTGGGAGTGGGAGATTGGCGCACGGAATATTCAAGCTGTTAAAAAGGCCCTTGCCAACGCGGGGATTCGAATAGCAGGTGAAGATACAGGCGAGAATTATGGAAGAACAATATCTTTTTGTGCACAGGACGGCAGGCTGGAAGTCAAGACAGTCAAACATCCGCTGAAGATATTGTGAAATAAAGGCGGAGGAAAGTATATGGATAACGAAACAAATCAGATCGTCTTGGTGGTAGACGACAGTATTCTAATTTGCAAACAGGTCCAGGCGGCGCTGAAGGAAAAGCCGGTTTTTGTCTGTGAAGCCCATGACGGCCAGCAAGCCGTGGAATTAATTCAGCAATACCAGCCTGATTTAATCCTGCTGGATGTGGTCTTGCCGGATGCGGACGGCTATGAGCTGATTGAAAAACTAAAAGAAGCAGACCAAAACGATGCGATGATCATATTCCTCACATCGAAGGATAAGGACGACGATGTGGTCAGAGGATTTTCTCTTGGGGCCTGCGATTACATAAAGAAACCCTTTGTCCAGGCTGAGCTCCGTTCGAGAGTCTGTGCACATCTGAAAATGAAAATACAAAAGGATGAACTGAACCGGCAGAATAAAGAGTTGAAGTCAAACATGGAAAAGCTCAATTACATGGCTTTCCGTGACGGCCTCACTGGCCTTTATAATCGAAGATATGTGGTTGGCGATTTGATGGAGGATATACATCGAAAGGAAAGCGGAGAACGAAAAAACGTGCTGATCCTGGCAGACATCGACGACTTTAAGGTCATAAACGATACCTACGGCCATGATGCCGGTGATATGGCGCTTGTCTGCATTGCCAATATACTGGAAGCAAATTGCCGTGGACACAAAGTTGTTCGCTGGGGCGGAGAGGAATTTTTAATCGTTCTCTTCAATGTAACAACACAAGAGGCTTATCAAGTCAGCGAAGCAATACGCAGGGAAGTCGAGAATTTCAGAATTTTCCACGATGACGGTGAATTTTCCTGTACCATAACCCTGGGGCTGCATGCATACAAGGAAAAGGAAGGAATCGAGGAGAGTATCAACTGTGCTGATAAAGCCCTTTATCAGGGAAAGCGGTCAGGGAAGAATCGCAGTATCTGGTACGGATGCGAAGAATAAATGGAGTGGAAGATGGGTTATTTTGATTCGGATGCGGAAGAAATGCTGGAAGTTTATCTGCTGGAAACCCGGCAGCTTACTGGACAGCTGAGCTCGGTGCTCCTTGACGCGGAAAAAAACAATGCCTTTACTCAGGAAGATATTCATAGTATCTTTCGGGTCATGCATACGATAAAAAGCTCCTCCGCGATGATGGGGCTTGCAGAAATGTCTTCCATGGCACATAAGCTGGAAGACCTTTTTGCGTATTATAGGGATCAAAAGGGGATGCTGCAGCAGCCAGAGCCGGAGTTATTCGACCTGCTTCTGGCCGCTCTTGATCATGTGGAAGAAGAGTTAGAAAAAATGGCGCGGGAGGATTACAGGCCAGGAAGTACCAAGGACATCGAAATGCAGGCAGACGCGTATCTAAAAAAGCTGGCTGGCGGTCAAGAGGATGACGAAGCGTGTTCAGAGGAACAGAGCGAAGAACGAATCCCCGGGGGATTGAGAGAAAAAAGCGGTCATGTCGCCAGGGTCGTTTTTGAAGAAAACTGCCGTATGGAAAATGTGAGGGCGTATATGTTGGTACGCCAGATCAGCGGACTTTGTTCCTGCGTGGAAACCTACCCGACCGATTTGGATAAAGGTGCCGATGTCGAAGAATATATTAATAAACATGGTGTTTTTATCCGTTTTGAAACTGAACATGAAAAGGAAGTGGTTGAGACTCTTTCAAAGGGATTATTTGTAAAAAAATGCGAGGTGCTTTCTGAAAAGCAGAAGGCCCCCGCGGCGGAGGACAAAAAAGAGGAGATAAAATACACAGCTCCGCAGCAGAGCAGAGATAACGAGTTTCTCAGTGTGCGTTCCGATCGGCTGGATAAACTGCAGAACTTGGCAGGAGAAATGATCATCCAAATACAGAGCCTGGACAACAGTCTCAATAATCTGGGACTGCATGATCTGAGCCAAGGAGCTGCTTACCAACTCAATCGGCTGATTTATGAAGTGGAACGAACCGTTATGGAAACGCGGATGGTTCCTGTGGAAAAGGTCGTCCCCAAACTGAGGCGTATCTTGAGGGACATTAGCAAGCAACAGCAGAAAGAAATTGATCTGGTGGTGGAATGTGCGAACATTGAAGCGGATAAAAGTGTGGTAGAACTCGTTTCAGAAGCTCTCATCCATTTGATCCGCAATGCGGTGGATCATGGCATCGAAGCACCGGAAGAGCGCCTTGCAGCTGCCAAAAACAGAAAAGGAACAATCCGTTTTACAGTCGAGGGCCTGTCCGGAGAACTGTTGGTAACGATCAGCGATGACGGCAGGGGAATCGACGAGGAAGCGGTACTGGAAAAGGCTGAGGAACAAGGAAGATTGAACAGACCTAAGGAAACTTACCAATTCGATGAGATATGTGAGCTGCTCTTGCAGCCCGGGTTTACCACCAATGAGGAAGTGACCGCGTACTCCGGACGAGGTGTGGGACTGGATGTAGTAAAGAAATCCATAGAGGAGACCGGCGGCAATCTGCGTATTCATAGCCAGCCAGGAAAGGGCAGTGAATTTCTGATCACGGTTCCTTTGACGCTGGCTACGATCGAATGTGTCCGCTTTCAGGTGGCGGAATATCGTTTTTCCCTTCCGGCCCGATATGTTTTTCGCTTTATGGATTATCGTTCAAAGAAAGCCTATATCCAGAACACAAACGGGCGCCTTCATATTCTTTATGAAGGACAAATGGTGCCACTGATCGATCTGCGGTCTTTTTACCGCATTGGCGGTCAGGTTCCCAATTCATCGATTATTGTTTATGTGAAAAATATGGAAAAGGAAGGGTGTATTTTAATCGATTCCATGTTCCAGCAGAAAAGAGTCGTTGTCAGACCCCTGCCTCCATTTTTGGGAATGAATTATCGAAGAAGGACAGGAATTACCGGATGCAGTACCATGGGTGACGGTGTTATATGTTCATCGCTGGATATCGGTCTTTTGATCACCCAATACGAGAAGGAGGGAGTCTATGGAACCGAGTAATCAAAATGCGATGCTTCTGCTGGCAGGCAGGGAAAAGAACTATGCGGTAGAATTTTTTTCTGTGGAAGAAATTTGTTTCAACATCAAGCTGTCCAAGATCCCCGCTCTCCCGAATTATTTCCTGGGGCTGGGCAATTATAAAGGAAACACTCTGCCGATCATCAGGTTGGAAAAGGAGTACGGACAACCCGGGGAGAAGAACATGCAGCCCGTAGTTCTAATCTTGAAATATCAACAGCATCAGTTCGGTCTTTGGGCAGAAGTACAACCGGATATGATTCCTGCCGGCGCTGCCGCAGCTATACAGGAAAGCGATTTTTCAATAGAAGAAAATGGGATATGGAAAGAAAAGGAATTGTATCAGTATGACGGAAAACTGGTATCGCTGATTGATGTCCAGCGATCGGCGGAACAGCTCTTACTGCTATGAGTTCATCCCTAAGACGCCGTATTCCAAAGCAAAGCGCAGGGAGGATCGAGTACATGGAAGCAAGCAAACAGAATAGGCAGGAGTATGTTACAGAAATACTGAGCAGATTGGATGAAAGATACGGCACTGAGAAAGAAACCTTTGACTTTCCGCAGCCCTGGCAGCAACTGGTTGGGATTATTCTCAGCGCCCAAACGACAGATCGGCAGGTAAATCAGGTGCTGCCCCAGTTATTCGGAACATATGGAACTCCTGCTGAACTGGGAAAAGCAGATGTTGGAGAAGTGATGGAGATCATCCGTCCTGTGGGGCTGCATAAAACAAAAGGGAGGAATATTATTGCTTGCTGCCGCCGGCTGGAGGAGGAATTCGGAGGAGCAGTTCCTCAATCCATTCAGGAACTGCTCAGGCTGCCTGGAGTAGGACGCAAGACGGCAACGCTTTGCTTAGCGGATGTTTACCATATTCCCGGTGTCACCGTGGATACCCATGTCTTTCGCATCGCAAGACGCCTGGGATGGGCGCGGGGAAAGACTCCGGCGGCCGTGGAGAAAGAGCTGGAAGCGGTTTTGCCCCGTACTCACTGGAACCGAATTAATTTTCAGCTGGTGGAACATGGACGGACAATCTGTTCCGCCAGGAAAGCGGATTGCAAGATATGCCCGTTGACTCCCTGGTGTGAAAAAATAGGAGTTGAGAAACAGCATGAGGAGAGGAATCCATGAACTATAAAATCATGTATCAATTTGACCCGGTTTTTGAAACGATAGGGCTTTTGCACAGCATTGCCGAGCCGATGGAAAAAGAAGCAGTGATTCAGCAGTTCAATGAGCTGGGATTTGACGCTGAACGTTGCTACAAAAAGTACTACAAAATCATGGAGCGGTATATCAGGCTTTTTAAAAAACATATGGCCCCTTGCGAAATAAGTCATCAAGAATTCTTTTTCTGTCATGGCGACGAATTTTGCCTGTTGCTTACTGTGCTGATCACAGAAAATCCCCAGTGGATGGATTCTCTTGATCCTGTAAGCGATGAAGAAATTCGCAGTATGACTGGTTTTTTGCTCCAGGAAAATGAAGCGCAGGCCATCTCCCTGAGGGATGGGAATTGGCCCCAGCTTGATACAGAAAAGAAAATTATTAAGTTTCTATCTGATTTGCAGGCAGAGGAAAGCTTGAAATGGCACTTGCTGGAGTTTATGCGGTGCCCGAAAGATTGGATGGAAAAATTAATTGAGCTGCTTGCAACAAACATTCCTGCATGGGAAAAAGCCTTGGAGGAGATGAATAAAGCCTTGGAACCATTTGTGCGGAGCTACGAAAATAATGCGGATAAACAGGTTTCACAAATAGCGAAAATTTGTGCTCCGGGGGCTTGCATCTATCCGACACTGATTGGAGGCATGTCCCAGCAAATCTATTATTCAAGGTGCTATCAAGGCTTGTTTATGTCATTTTTGACGCCCAAAGGCAGCAGCGGGGATGAGCGTAAAGAACTGGTCATCACGAGAATGAAGGCGCTTAGTGACAGGAGCAAGCTGGATATACTCTGCGAGCTGAAAAAATCCAGGCAATATAATTTGGAGCTTGCTGAGACCATGAAACTTTCGCCGTCTACCATATCCCACCATATGAACGTGCTCTTTGCCTGCGGCTTTGTAGGCATCGAGAAAAAAGACGGAAGAGTCTATTACTATCTCCAGGAGGAAGTGGTGGAAGAGTATCTGGATCATGTGCGCCAGATGCTCCTGTAAAACAATCGATGATGAGTGAAGGGACTTGCAAAGCTGCTGCCAGACCCTTTTAGTGCCGTATAAGTGTAAGAGATAAAGCGTATTTTCAGTGCTTTATCCTCTGCACTTATTTTTTTATTTCCCTGGCAGCCTGGAATCCAAATAATCGGAATGCTGCTCTCATTATATTCGATTGTTATAAAACATAGTTGATATATATAAAATAATATGATATTCTACTAATAACGAATAAGTTTGATGGATGTGGAATTTGGAGGGATTATGAACGCATGCTTGAAAAAGAACAAAGGATTTTTGGCGCTGGCCGTCTTGATGGGGGCTGTTAGTGCAATTGCCGCAGCATTTGTCTCGATCATTTTGCAGTGGATTTTGGATGTAGCCCTAAATGGCGATCTTGAAGGGTTTGAAAAAATGATTGCCGGTATAGCGATCTATATGGCTGCCTTGTGTCTGATGGGGTTTGTCGAGGCCCTATGCGGAAAAATTTTGCTTCGAAATGTGACCAAAGATTTGCGGGACCGGATTTTTCGAGGCGTAATGAGCAAAGGACCGGAGGAATATTATAAGTGTAATTCAGCAGATTATCTGTCTATGATTGTTAACGACGTAAAGCTGATTGAGGAAAATTTTCTAATACCGTTGCTGTTGTCGATTCAGATGATCGCCTTGTTTTTAGCAACTTTGGCAATCTTGTGCTATCTCAGTCCATTGATTACCGCAATTTTAATTGGTTTTCTATTGCTGATGTTTTTGGTTCCGGCTTTATTGGGAAAAGCTCTGCAAAAGCGTCAAAACTTTTATTCGGAAGAGTTGGCTCGTTTTACTGCCAAAGCAAAGGATTTTCTCAGCGGCTATGAGGTTATAAGAAGTTTTTCCATAGGCGGTCATATTTTAAGCAAATATCGCAAAGAAAATAGCAATACGGTGAATGCCAAGTTCCGTGCAGACCGTTTGGTAGCAGTCAACGAGAGCTTAGCCGATATGTTGTCAACGCTGAGTGTTGTGGTCGTTGTATTTGTGGCAGCCTATATGGTGCTCCGGGGAAACATAACAGCCGGGACCTTGCTAGCGCTGATCCAGTTGAGCGGAACCTTCAGCACACCGGTGCTGGTAATCATGCAAAGTTTTCCTAAGATGGCGGGTATGAAACCAATTCTGAATAAGGTTGAAGCATTGTGCACACAAGAGAATAAGAGCAGCGTTGCAAATGCAGCAGCATCCGTCCGTTTTCAAAAAGGTATTTCCTTTGATTGCGTAAAATTCGGATACGAGGATGACCACGCTATTCTCAAGGGAATCAACCTTGAAATAGAACCGAACAAAAAATATGCTATGCTGGGAGATAGCGGCTGTGGTAAAACAACAGTCATTCGGCTTCTGACCGGATATTCAGACCGGTATCAAGGCCACATCTGCTATGATGGAAAAGAAGTTCGGCAAATGAACCAGCGCGAGCTTAGTCAGCAAATCGCCGTGATCCATCAAAATGTATATCTCTTTGACACAGACATTTATCAGAATATCTGCCTGGAGGAAAAATTTTCTGAGGAAGACCTAAATCTGGCCTTACAAAAGAGCGGCGTGGCCGGTTTTTTGAGTCAAATGGAGGAAGGAATACATACAAAGGTCGGTGAAAACGGCAGCCGGCTGTCAGGAGGACAGAGGCAGCGGATTGCAGTAGCAAGAGCCTTGATCCGGAAAACGCCGATTTTGGTTCTGGATGAGGGGACCTCGGCGGTGGATCAGAAAACAGCCTGCGCCATCGAACGGGAACTGCTCAAAGAGAAGGAACTGACCCTGATTACCATTACGCACCATATGCAGATCGAGTTGAAAAATCAGTACGACCGGATTTTTTATATGGATAAGGGAGTGATCTGCACACCGGATTGTGAATGATCGGAAAAGAAAGATTTTCAATTACCAGGCTTGACAATGGATGAAAAAAACAATAAACTAATATAGTTCACAAAGTGAACTATATTAGTTTATTGGAGGATTTATGGCAGAAAAAGACTGGATCGAAATGATGGAACAAATGCAGAGTATACGCCTCTTTGCCCGGCTGAATGTGAGAAGAAAACGGCAATCCGAGCATTTTTCCGCAGAGTCTCTGGATTTGCTCTCCAGAGTGGCGCTGGCAAGGGAACCTCTGACGCCTCTCATACTCTGCAAACAGACCGGATTAACCAAACCGATGATGAGTAAGCTGATCGAAGAGTTGAACGGAAAGGGTTTTCTAAATAAAGAACAGGATCCAAAAGATAAAAGAAGCTATTTTTTAATTTTGACGGAAGAAGGCAAAAAAGAGCTAAATAATACTTACCAGTATTATTTAGAGCCAGTCTATAAAATCTGGCGCCATCTTGGGGAAGCGCAGTTTGGGGAATTGATGAAGCTGATCAATCTGGCAAATCGTGCGTCACAGGAGTAAGAGGGGGCGATGGAAGAGATGAATTTTTACGATGTAATGCAGCTTTCTGCAGCAGATACCAAGCAGCTGCTGCGGGAGACGCCAGTAAAAAAAGAAAAACGGATGTACCAGCTGGCCTTTGTGGTAAAGAATGTCCTATGTATTTTATTTTGTATGACAGTGGTCGTATCCTTTACTGTTTTATTCGGAGAAGAAAACAGTATTCCGGGCGTGGTGGTGCTGATTGCGATCCTGGCAATGCGAAAGGCGGATTTCGATATGAACCCCAGACACGGCCTTTTTGTTATTCCAATCTTGTTTGCCATCCTTGCGGCAGGACCTCATCTGGCCGGACTTGCAGGGCCGGCGGCTGCCTTTGGTATTAATCTGGTCAGCCTTCTTTTAATTTTAGTATTGAGCTGCCATAATATTTACCTGTACAATCATGCTACATTCGTCTTGGGATATCTGCTATTGATGGGCTATGATGTTTCAGGCGAAGCGTACATTCGGCGCATTCTGGCACTGATGGCGGGAGCGGTTCTGGTCAGTGCTGTTTTTTATATCAATCATAGAAAAAAAGAATTTTCCTGGGGCATTGGAGGACTTCTTCGAGATTTCTTCTCAGGCGATGAACGGATGCGGTGGCAGATTAAAATGGCCCTGGGCCTCTCCACAGGCATGCTTCTGGCAAGTCTGCTGGGCATTCCCCGCATGATGTGGATGGGTTTTGCCTGCATGTCGCTTCTCCCTCCGGTGCAGTCCACTGTACCGGCTCGAATCAAGCAAAGATTGATCGGCGTTGTTGGAGGATGTGCCTTGTTCGCCTTGCTGTATCAAGTTCTTCCCGGTGATCCGGGGACCTATATCGGTATTTTGGGCGGTCTGGCTGTGGGTTTTTCCGGAACTTACGGCTGGCAGACTGTGTTCAACTGCCTTGGAGCCTTATCCATGGCCGTAGGCGTCTTTGGGATTGCCGGCGCCATTGCACTGCGCATGATCAACAACTTCTTAGGCATTCTTTATAGCTTTTGTTTTCATAAATTATATGAAGGCGGAAGCGGGCTTCTGCGTACAAATGAAAAGGCTGCCGCAGATCGAACGTAATCGGAGGAAAATGGTTGCCTTTTTCCTGACTCTCAGTTATGATTATACTGCGCCGTTTATGTGAGCGCTCAATTTATGGATTTAAACTGAAAAAGGAAAAGAATGAAAAACTATTTGTGTGTATTAACCATTGCTCTGATGCTGTCTCTGGTTTGTTTCGGCTGTGCGGAAAAGAAGGAAGGCAATTTTCGCCTGACCTCTGACCAGATGAAAAGTTTGGTGAGCCAACTCAATGAAATGGATCAGTATGAAGGATACGAAAATCAGTTTACAGAAGTAAAAACAATCAATTCTATAAAGCTATACGGTGCAGAAAAGGAAGATACCCAGATCAAACTGTATATGTGGGATGTATCCGGAAGCTATGTGAAATATAAGGATGCGGCCTATGAAGTGGCCGGCGGGTGCTATCCGCTCATTGTAACTGCGGAGGCGGAGGGAATGAAACTTCGGATTAATGATATACAGTTCCCGGAAGACAGCCTTGCTTATGCATCCTCAATTCGAAAGATGTTTCCGAATAAATATGCAGAAAAAATTCTCAATGAAAGTATCGAAACCGCTGATAAATTGTACCGTCAGCAGAATGAGCAGATAAAAAATTACTGGCACGTCCCCATCAGTAAAGAGCATTTTGCTCTGGACGGGGACAGCGGCGAGGTTTTGATCGTTCGTACCACTGAGGGCTACGACAAAAAGGGTGAGTACTATTACAAGAAGGAAATCGTTGATCGAGGTTTTTTAAAAAAGTTGTAGGAGGTGTATTATGATAAAATCTTTTGCTGCCGCGTTTTTTCGAATTTATGATCGAAAAATCACCAGCGGGGAAATAACCTTTTCCCAGACAGGTATGAAAAAAGAAGATTTTACGAAACTATGCACAGATCAGTCTTATGTACTGCCTAGGACGGAAATTGAACGGCTGTGCAATGCTATGAAGCTGACAAGTGAAGAAGCACAAACTCTGCTCCAGTGGGCGCAGGACTGAATTAAAACTACCGGATCGGCGTTTAATAAATGCCGCAGCGGTAGTTTTTTCTTGGGCTCAAAAAAAGAAAAGTGGAAAAGTGCTTGACAAACTTAACTGTAAGAAATATAATTACAGTTACAAAAGAGGGAAACTAAAAGAGAAGGTGATAAAGGTGACGAGCGAATTTGCAATAGCCGTGCATACGCTGGTGTTTTTAAATCATAAAGGCGATTGTCAAAGCAGCGAAAAAATAGCGGAAAACGTTTGTACCAATCCGGCCAGAATCCGAAAGATTTTGGCAAAGCTTCGAAAAGCAGAGCTGGTGAGGACAAAAGAAGGAAACGGGGGAGGATATTATTTTCAGGGAGATGCTGCGGATGCCACCTTGGCAAAAATATGCCGGGCAGTGGAGGAAATACCAGTTTCAGTATCGAAAAAAACCGGCGATCCCGATATGAAGTGTCAAATTGCTTCCGGTATGGCTGCAATCATGGATGAGATTTACGAAGGACTGAACCAGCTATGTGTCAAGCGGCTGGAGGAAATCAGTGTTGCGGATATAGACCGAAAGGTATTTGGCGAATGAGAGGAAAGAATTATGAAAAAATATGATGCGATTATTATTGGTTTCGGCAAAGGCGGAAAAACGCTGGCCGGCGATCTGGCAGGTCAGGGAAAACGAGTTGCCCTGATTGAAAAATCCAGGAACATGTACGGAGGCACCTGTATTAATGTGGGCTGTATTCCCACCAAGTCGCTGGTTCACAGCGCGGAGCTGGCGGAGGCCTTTCACTTTGACTCCTTTGAGAAAAAGGCGGAGTTCTACCGGGCCTCGATGGAAGAGAAACAAAGGCTGGTAGAGATGCTGCGTCAGAAAAACTATGATAAGGTCAACGCCAGTGAAAATGCGGATATCTACGATGGATTGGGAAGTTTTGTTTCAGACCATGAAGTAAAGGTCAAGTCCCAGGAGGGAGAAGAGATTCTATACGGCGAACAAATTTTTATCAATACTGGATCCGAGGCGTTCGTTCCGCCGATTCCAGGTCTTGCTCAGGCAGAGCGGGCGTACACCAGCCAGACTCTGCTGGACTTGAAAGAACTGCCCAGACATCTGGTGATCCTGGGCGGCGGCTACATCGGACTGGAGTTTGCGTCTTTCTATGCATCCTTCGGCTCCAAGGTAACGGTCATTCAGATGGAAGACTTATTCATCGGCCGGGAGGACCGGGAAATCGCAGATGTGGTCAAAGCCGCTCTGGAAAAGAAGGGAATCACCTTCATCATGAGTGCGGCAACCAAAGAGATCACGGGAGATTCGGACATGGTAAAGGTGGAATATGAAGTCGGAGGCAGAGCAGCATTCGTCCAAGGCGACGCCCTTTTGGTGGCGACCGGCCGCAGGCCCAATACAAAGGACCTCCAACTGGATCAGGCAGGCGTAGAGACACTGAAAAACGGCGCAGTCAAGACTGATGAAAACAGGCGGAGCAGCAAGAGCCATATCTTTGCCATGGGCGACGTGGCAGGAGGTCTGCAGTTTACTTATGTTTCTTTAGATGATTACCGGGTTGTCAAGTCAGCTCTCAGCGGAGGCAGTTATACGGCGGAAAATCGAAATATTCCTTACAGCGTTTTCATCGATCCGCCCCTCTCCAGAGTTGGGCTGACAGCAGATGAAGCAAAGGAAAAGGGATGCCAGAATGTTAAAAGCGTTTCCCTGCCTGCCCCGGCCATTCCAAAGGCACAGGTGCTGCAGCAGCCTACAGGCCTTCTGAAAGCAGTCATAGACGGCGATACGGAGCAGATCCTGGGGGCGACCCTGTTTTGCAGCGAATCCCATGAGATGATCAACCAGATCAAGCTGGCCATGGACCTGGGAGCATCCTACAAGGTTATGGCAAACCAAATTTTCACCCATCCAACCATGAGCGAATCGCTCAACGATCTGTTCTCAGCAGTTAAATAATACAAAAAGACGTGATTTGCTTCGGCGGCCCCATGAAGCGAATCACGTCTTTTCTATGTCCCGATTATAGGCCGAAGGAACCGGTGATTGGATCCTCAAAAAGAAAGACATGCGGAGGATCAATGGTAAAAAAGATAAAACAAACGATCAGAAGTGCCGATCCAATTCCAGCCAGTAAGTCAGCCCGGTGGGATGAAAGACAACCCTTTTGCAGCAACAGGTAGCTGGACAGATATGAAGCCAGAACTCCGAGGATAAAGGTTCCGATGTCCAGGGGCAGATAATTCGTACCCAGCAGGGCCGTATAACCGTAAAAGGATGCGACAATGACGATCATTCCCAACAGGATGGATACCAGCCGAATTGCGACAAATCCACGCCGCCGGTTTCCATAGGCAAAATATTCGATGACCGCGAAAAGAAACATAGGCGTCGCCAGGAGCTTTAAATGCTCCCATGTGCTTTCATTAACCGCAGAAAAAGAAGCGATCAAAGGATTCTCCCCGGACCAATGGTAGAAAAAATGGGTCAAAGTTCCAAGGATAATGGTAAAAAGAATTCCGGCGATATGCCAGCGCTTTGTGTTCATGGAAAATACCTCCCGTAATAGTCTATGCAGACGGCAGAAAAATGTTACTCGATCCGTAAACTTTGCGAAACCATTGACATATCATTCATTTTTACATACTATAAAGCAATGCGAAGGTATTCGTAATAGCAAGGGAGGTAATGTATGTGAAGCAGGAGCATGAAGATGATCTGCAGAGCAGGCATAAAAAGACCGCCATGCAGGTATCGATTGTCAGCATAGCGGTGAATTTGCTGCTGTCCGCGTTTAAACTGGCCGCTGGCCTCATCGCCTGCTCAGGAGCAATGATCTCGGATGCTGTTCACTCAGCATCCGATGTGTTCAGTACCTTGATCGTGATGGCCGGGATATCCATTTCCGGAAAAAAATCCGACCGGGAGCACCCATACGGCCACGAACGGATGGAATGTGTGGCGTCGATTCTGCTGGCGATTTTTTTGCTGGCAACAGGAATTGGAATCGGATTTGCGGCTATAGAAAAACTGTTAAATGGAAGCAGTCAGACCATTGCCATACCGGGAAAACTGGCCTTGATCGCGGCGATCATTTCCATTGTAGTTAAGGAAGGAATGTATTGGTACACGAGAAAAGCAGCTAAAAAGATTCATTCGGGAGCATTGATGGCAGATGCATGGCATCACAGGTCGGATGCCCTTTCTTCTGTAGGAGCTTTTATTGGGATTTTGGGAGCACGTATGGGACTGCCGATCATGGATCCTTTAGCCAGTGTAATCATCTGCATTTTTATCGCCAAGGCTTCCATTGATATATTTCGCGATGCTATGGATAAAATGGTGGATAAAGCCTGTGATTCGGAGACTGTGGACCGCATGATTTTTCTGGCCTTGAGCAACCCCAAGGTAAAACAAGTAGATGAGATGCGGACCAGAATGTTCGGCGCCCGCTCTTATGTGGACATGGAGATTGCCGTCGATGAAGACCTATCTTTAAAGGAAGCCCACTGCATCGCAGAAGAAGTCCATCTGGCAGTGGAGCAGGCGTTCCCACAGGTAAAGCACTGCATGGTCCATGTCAATCCCCAGGCTTCAAATCGCTAATGCATCCACTCGGACATCTTCTGACGTTTTTTCAAGCGCAAATAATAGCATATTCCCGCCAAATCGGCCAGAAACCAGCCAATAGGGATTGCCCACCAGATGCCCAAAAGTCCCGCTGCGGTGGGTGCCAGGGCGTATGCCAGGATTACCCGTGTGCCCAGAGAAATGACGGTAAGAATGACCGATATCCCTGCCCGGCCGATACCGCGGTAAAAGCCGTACAGCAGAAAGAGAATGCCGATGCCGCAATAAAACGCGCCTTCAATCCTGAGATATTGAACACCGATGGCGATGATTTCCGTCTCGGAGGAGCGGATGAAAATTTCCATCAGCGGCTGGGCGAATAGGCAAACCAGCGCTGAAATAACTAAACAAAAAAGAAACACGCACAAGACCGCGGACCGGATCCCCTGCCGGATACGGTCTTTTTTTTCTGCTCCGAAATTCTGCGCGATATAGGTGGAAAAAGCATTGCCGAAATCCTGAACCGGCATATAGGCGAATGCGTCGATCTTTACAGCCGCGGCGAATGCGGCCATGACAGCCACTCCGAAGCTGTTGACCAAGCCCTGGATCAGAAGGATCCCAAAGTTCATGATGGACTGCTGCATGCTGGTCAGAAGGGAGAGACGAATAATGCTCCAGCAGATGGATTTGGGCGGGCGCATATGTTTCTTCTGAATCCGCAGGATGGGAAGGCGAAGAAAACAGTAAAGGGCGATCCCGGCTGCCGCTGCCAGCTGTGCGATAACCGTAGCCCAGGCAGCGCCTGCGATCCCCATTTTAAAGCAGAGGATGAAGAGCAGGTCCAGACCAATGTTCATCAGTGAGGAAACGCCGAGAAAAATAAGCGGTATCACCGAATTGCCGATGGAACGAAGCACAGCGGCAAAATAGTTAAAAATAAAGGTGAAGAGAATTCCAATAAAGACAATTCGCAGGTAAACTTTGGTTTCATCGTATATTTCATCAGGAATCTGCAGCACGGACATAATGGGATTAAGAAAAAGAAAGACTGCGCAAGTGATGCCGATGGTTAAAAGTCCGATGAAAAAAAAGGAGAAGGAGAGTGAGGAACGGAAAGCATTTTCTTTTTTTGCGCCGTAGCACATGGAAAAGGTCACGCCGCTTCCCATGCACAGACCCAGTATGATCGACGTGAGAAAGACCATGAGCGCAAAGGAAGAACCCACTGCAGCCAGCGCGTCCGGGCCCAGAATCCGCCCGACGATGAGCGTGTCCACGATGTTGTACAGCTGCTGGAGCAGATTGCCCAGAATAAGGGGCAGGGCAAATATAAGGATTGATTTTGTCACTTTGCCTTCCGTTAGATTGATTTGCATATCAAGCTCCTTTCATTTTGTTCTGCTATATGAATGTTAACATCTTTTCAGCGGCAGGTCAAAGCGAATAGCCCTTTTGAACAAAATATACGATTTTTCGATTTTCTTTTATTTCTATGAGGCAAAAATGAATACAAAAGGTACGACTTGGCTCTGATATTTGGATCGTTTTGTACATTGGATTGCTGAAAACAGAATGCTAAAATCTATGATAACTAATCCGTTAGATGTGTCTGAACGACTTCGTTTAGCAAGTTAAGATTTGAAAAGGAGGCTTTCATGGAAAAGAAAGATAGGTTGGATGTATTGCTCGATCATGCAAAAACAGCTTTGAAAGAATTTGAAGCGGCCGCACAGGAAGACGTTGATAAATATGTAAAAGCCATGTGCCTGGCATTCAAGGAGCATGCCAGGGAATTGGCGGAGCTTACCATTGAAGAGACCGGACTTGGGGACTTGGAGGCGAAAATAGAAAAGAACACAGGCGCACCCGACGGAATCTGGTACGATCTGAAAGATAAAAAATCGGTAGGCATTATCGGTGAAGATCCGGAGCTGAGGCTCAAATATGTCGCATCGCCGAAAGGAATCTTAGCTTCGGTAGCGCCTACGACCAATCCCAATGTGACAATTATGTTCAACGGAGCTTATGCGATTAAAGGACGGAATGTACTCATAGTCGCGCCCCATCCACGTGCCATAAAAACATCCCTGAGAACCTGCGAGATCTTAAACGAGGCATTGAAAGAAGCAGGCGCGCCCGACCATCTTCTGCAGTGCATTGAATCGCCGTCTATTGAAATGACACAGGAGCTTATGAAGAACAGCAATGCCATTATTGCCACGGGCGGTTCCGCCATGGTTCAGTCCGCCTATTCCAGCGGGCACCCTGCCTTTGGCGTAGGACCGGGAAATGTACAGACCATCTTCGACCGGAACTATAGCGATTATGAGAAGGCTGTCAGCCAAACCGTATTGGGCCGCAGGTACGATAACGGATTGATTTGCGCATGTAATCAATCCTTTATCATTCCTGAAGAGATGGAGGAATCTCTGATTCAAATCATGGAAAAGGAAAACGTTTACTATGTTAGCGACCAAGAGACGATCAACGCCTTCAGAGAACTGATCTTCCCCGATGGAAAGCATATCAATCCCAAAGTCGTGGGGCAGAGCCTTCAAAAAATCGGGAACATGATCGGTTTGGAAATACCGGAACATATGCGGATCGCAGTCCTTAAAATTAATAAAAAGGATGCAGGGCAGAAGGATCCGCTGTGCGGGGAAAAGATGTGTCCGGTAGCGATTTCGATCACTTATGACAGTTTTGAAGAAGCGGTGGATATAGCAAAAACAAACCTGAATTACCAGGGTGCGGGACATTCGTCGGTCGTTCATACGGATGATGCCGCTCATGCGGAATACTGCGGGACAACGCTTCCCGTATCGCGTCTGCTGGTGAACCAGCCTGGCATCTTTGCGGCCAATCCCGCGCTGGCCAATGGTTTTCGGCCGACCAGCACATTGGGCTGCGGCTCCTGGGGTAACAACTCCATTTCGGAAAATCTCACATTCGAGCACTTGATCAATATTTCAAGAATCGGGTGGACCAAAGATGAGGAGGCTATCCCCACGCCAAAACAGATTTGGGAGGAATAAAGGAAAAGATATGGAAAGGTGCAGAGATGATTTATAGAAATTTCAACGATATATTGTCAACCGTGAAGAATAAGGAGACGGTAAAAAAACTTGGATTAGTCTGTGCAGAAGATCCCAATGCACTGAAAGCTGTACTTGAGGTATGGAAAGAAGGCTTGATCATACCGGTTCTTTTCGGAAATGAAGAGCAGATCCAAAATCTCCTTAAAGAACGGCAGGAGGACATCTCTATGGATGAAATTGAGGTCATATCCGCGGAAGGCCCTGGCGATGCGGCAGGTAAAGCTGTAGCCGCGGTTAAGAACGGTTCGGTGGATTTTTTGATGAAGGGACGTTTGGAAACGCCGGAGCTTTTGAAAGCAGTCGTCAATAAAGAAAAGGGTCTGGCAGCAGGGGGCGTGATGAGCCACGTGGCAGTAAATGAAATCCCCTCCTATCACAAACTGCTTCTAACGACAGACGGCGGCATGCTCCCATATCCCAGCCTGGAGCAGAAGAAGGGGATCATAGAAAATGCAGTCTGCATGATGAACAGACTTGGTTATGATGAGCCCAAGGTTTGCATTTTGGCGTCAACCGAACACGTAAATCCAAAAATGCTTGAAACGACCGATGCAAATGCCTTAAAAGAGATGAACCGCGGGCATGAAATAACGGGCTGCATAATAGAAGGACCTATTTCATTGGATCTGGCGCTGGTTAAGAAGCGGGCGGAAGAGAAGAGGTACGAAAGTCCGTGTGCCGGAGATGCGGATATCTTGGTGCTGCCCAACGTTCACGCCGGAAATATTCTGGGAAAAAGCCTGGTTGAAATGGCGGGAGCGAAGATGGCCGGCCTGGTTTTGGGAGCATCCTGCCCCATCGTACTGACTTCAAGAGCCTCTTCTTTTGAGGAAAAGTTTAATTCTCTGATGTTAGCATGTCTGATTAGCTGAAAGGATAACGAATATGATAACTGAAAAAATTCTCGTCATTAATCCGGGCTCTACTTCTACAAAAGTGGCTGTTTTTGAAGGAGAAACGGCCAAATGGGTCGAGAGCATCAATCATTCCCCAGACGAGTTGAAAAAATTCAAAAAAGTGTACGATCAATTGGATATGAGATTTGGATTGATCAAGCAGCTGCTTGAAAATCATCATGAGGACATTGCCGCATTCAGCGCCATCGCTTCAAGAGGCGGCAATATGCCTGCCGTAAAGGCCGGACCCTATAAGATTACCGACTACATGGTCGAATGCCTCCAGTACAGACCCCTGGACGAACACGCTGCCAATGTAGGCGCCGGGATCGCTTTAAAACTGGCAAATGAAGCAGGAATCAATGCCTATATTTATGATGCCCTCACTGTGGATGAAATGCTGGAAGTCAATAAAATTACCGGACTTGCGGGGATCCGGCGGCCTGCGAGAGGACATAACCTAAATACACGAGCCGCTGCCCTCAAGCTGTGCGAGGAAAAAAATATCGAGTATAAAGATACCAACATTATCGTGGCCCATCTGGGCGGCGGAATAACCATCAATCTGCACAGCGGCGGAAAAATCATCGATATCATCATGGATGAGGAAGGTCCCTTCTCTCCGGAAAGAGCCGGAGGCATGCCTGTTTATTCCATCGTGAAAATGGCGTTTAGCGGGAAATATACAGAAGATGAGCTTATGAGGCAATTGCAGAGGAAAGGCGGTCTTCTGTCTCATTTTGGAGTGCTGGATATACGGGCGGTGGAAAAAATGATCGATGAGGGGGATGAATATGCCAAGACGGTTTTCGATGCAATGGCGCTTTCTACGGCAAAGAATATTGCCAAAATATCCCCATGCGTACAAGGCAAAATTCACCATATCGTCCTGACCGGAGGTTTAGCCCACTCCAAACGATTTACCGGACAGATCATTAAATCCGTAGAATTTTTAGCCCCTGTCACAATCATTGCAGGTGAAAACGAAGTTCAGTCCCTTGCCAATGGTGTTCTTCGCGTGCTGAGAGGAGAAGAGGAAGCCAAGATCCTCGTAGAAGGAGAGAAGTAGATGAACAATCGATGGGTATATCTATTTACAGGAATGGCTTTGCTCCTCTTCTTGGGGCTCATTTATGCATGGTCAATCTTTAAGGCGCCGTTTTCTGAGATATATCCGCAATGGAGTATTCCCCAACTGACGTTGACCTTCACCATATCGATGATTTTTTTCTGTTTGGGAGGATTCTGGGGAGGCTTGCTATATAAGAAAATCAAGGCCATGATCATTATTTGGATATCGGCGCTGCTTCTTTTTATCGGATTTTTCGGTGTTTCACTGATCAACGGGCAGGACAGCCATTCCAGTTTGTATTTGCTCTATCTTTGTTACGGCGTGTTTTGCGGAACCGGGGTCGGTATCGGCTACAACTGTGTAATCAGTACGGTGAATCAGTGGTTTCCTGACAGAACTGGGTTTTCCTCCGGCCTGCTGATGATGGGCTTTGGCTGTGGAGGTCTGGTATTTGGCGGCGTCGTCAAAATTCTCATCCATATGGCAGGGCTGTTCTCAGCATTCAGGACGCTGGCGGTAATGGGAGCAGTTATACTGGTCATAGGTTCCTTTTTTATGAAACCGCCTGAATCTGTCTCCGCAAATAAAATCGAGAAAAAAGCTGAGTTGAAAAGCTGCACCACAAAGGAGATGCTTACAGATGCAAGGTTTTGGATTTTCATATTATGGGCGGTCCTCATCAACTCCACAGGCTTGCTTGTGATTGGAAATGCCGCGAATATCGCCCTTGCATTTGGAGCGCCCGCGCTTCTGGGGCTGCTGGTATCGGTATGCAACGGATTGGGCAGAGTCATACTGGGCACGATGTACGATAAGTTTAGACAGAAAAGAACCATTTTGGCTGACTGCATGTTTATTTTTATCGCAGGACTCAGTCTGACGGCAGGCAGCGTTACCGGCCGGACACCGCTTATTCTTTTCGGTCTGCTGGTGACAGGCATCGGCTACGGAGGCGGCCCCGCATTGACATCTGCCTTTATTCACAGTGAATTCGGGTCAAAATATTTTCCTGTAAACTTCAGTATCGGAACATTCTCACTTATTCCGGCGGCAATTATAGGACCTATGGTTTCCAGCGTCCTCATCGAAAAGTCCGGAGGAAATTATAACAGTACCTTCATGATGATACTAATTCTGGCATTGCTGGCAGGTATCTGCTGGCATTTGCTGAATAGAAAATCCAGATGAAAGGAGAGAAATGAATTTAAATATCGATATCATTGCAGATTCGCTTAGGAAAAACTACGAATTGATTCAGATTGAAGTTAAACATAAGGAGCTGACGTTTGAGCAGGTTGTGATCTATACGGATGAAGTCAGTTTTCTGCCGGCCAGAGTCTATGTCGCTGAAGGCGGCCAACTTCCCCAGAAGCCTTTTTTTGAAGATTTTTGCGCCATTGTCAGTATTGGAAAAAGCAGCCATTCTTTTATTGACTCTGACTGTGATTACATTGAATTGGAGGCCGGCTTATCGCTGGCTCAGGTGGTAAACAGCATTCAAGATATCTTTAACAAATATAACCGCTGGTTTCTGGACATGAAAGAGGCAGTCATAAATGAACAAGGAATACAGAAGCTGATCGATTTGACTCTGCCCATCCTGGGCAACCCGATTTACCTCCATGACAAAGCATATCATTTTATCGGATTTGCCGAGCCTCCCAATATGCCCACCCAAAAAGATCCCTACCAAATCAACAAATGCAATGGAAGATTTCCAAGAGATTTGCTTGACCAGCTGAAGGACACCCCTTTCTTTGAAAATACATTTAAGACTACAAAGCCTACTTTCTATATCGATAAAGGTGATGTCAACTACATATATGATAACATTTGGTATCACGGCGAATACTGGGGGAGACTTTTTATCGACGAGTCGGTCAAACCCTTCGACAAAGGGGACTATGCGATCATACAAATCCTCAGAAAAATGATAGAAAAAATTTTGACAAAGAGAAATCTATTCCCGGAAATGAAATATAGATTACTGGAAAAAAAACTGATCGAAATGCTGGAGGGATACAACGTTGATAGGAATCGCCTCGAAGAGGAATTGAAGCAATATGAATGGGACATCTGCGACACTTATTTTTGTATCAAACTGCAAATGGAAAAAATCGATCTGATGCTGAATACGATGGTCAATACCTGTGAGGTTATTGAACTTGAATTAGGTGATTGTATCGCATTCCCATATCAGAAGGAAATAATCGGTTTAGTTCATATCGACGGCGCATCCGATACTCTGAGACGGATAAAAAGGGTGCTGAAAAAACTGGAATATGCTGTGGGAATCAGTATGCCGCTGACCGATTTTCGCGAATTGCCTTATTACTGCAAACAGGCTGAAATCGCTCTTAAATATGGAACAAAAGAAAACAAGGCCGAACAGATTCATCGATTCGAGGACTACTGTTTTTCGTACATGCTGGACTGCTGTACGAAGGAGCTGAAACCCAATATGCTTTACCCTCCCATGTTGAACAAGCTGATCGAACATGACCAAAAAAAATCAACAAGCTATGTAGAAACCTTAAGAGCTTTTCTGGAAAACGATTTGAAAGCGGCTCAGACTATGAGAGCGCTGTATGTCCAGAGAAGCACCTTTTTATATCGAATGGAACGGATTGAAGCATTGCTGGGGACAGATTTTAAAGACAATAAGACGAAGATCCATCTGCTGATGGCTTTTCAGCTGATGGACCGAGAGGAGTAACGGAGGGGCAAAGGACCTCTCCGTATTTCATTTATCCATGAAAACAGCTTCCAATATTGGAGCCTTTGTACAAATTGAGGGTAAATTCAAAAAATTCTTTAAACGCCCCTTTTTATTTCGGACAAAATAGACTGTTTTTCTGCAAGAAAATAGAACAATTGGACTCTGGTTGGTGTGAAAAGCCGGGTGCTATAATTCTCGTAATACATCGTTATTCTAAGGTTCATAGAAAGGAGAAAACAATATGAAAAGAATAATCGATTTTCATACGCACCTGGGAGATTGCTTTGATCGCAATAAGGACATCGTTTTCAAAAAGCCCGTGATTTTGGAGCCTTATACGGATCCTCTGTCGGAATTCGCAAAGTCGGGATTCCGAGAACCCATTGACACCAGCAGCCTGCAGGCAAAGGATCAGCTGGCGGACGCTATGCAAAACCGCGTACTTGAGAAAGGCAGCCTGGAAAAGGCTTCCGAGGAAATGGACAAAAACAACATTACCTATTTTGTTTCTCTAAACAATTATCCCAACACCAGTTTTGATGAAACACGAGCCGCTTCAAAAATGGAATACAGGATCATCCCCTTTACAAGCGCGGATTTCGGCACGGAACCATGGGATATCCGCGATGTGATGGAACGGGATATTGCCAATGGCGCCAAAGGGCTGTACATTCACCCTCAGCTTCAGGGAATCAAGGTTGTCAACGGTAGAGCCAGAGCCGCCATCGAGGCATTTGACAAAGCAGGGCTTCCGGTTGTTCTGCACTTCGGTGAGGATGATTGTTATTACCGTCAGGGCAGCGAATCCGCAAAAAAAGCGCCCGGTGAGTATGGCGCGCTCTCCTGGACCGCGGAGATCATATCCAAATATCCCAATTGCCGCTTTGTGCTGACCCATTCGGCCCTGACCACTGACGAGGATTTAGATGTTCTGATGGACTGCGCTAAGAAGAACGGATGGGAAAACGTTTATGTGGTCACCAGTTATAAATGCGCCGAGACCATTAAAAAACTGGCAGGCTGCTTTGGCGCTGACCATGTTTTGTTTGGATCGGATTTCCCATTCTGCGACGTGTCCTATGCCCTCAAAGAATGTGAAAAGGCATTCGCAGAAGATGATGAAGCCCTGGAAAAGGTTTTGTATCAAAATGCAGTAGCCTTAACCCGCTTATATGAATAAGCCAATGTTTAATTAAGGAGGCACGTTTATGAACACATTAAACAAGGAAAAAAAGATTCTCGGCTGGGGCAGGTATGAGCTTACAGTGGTCATCTCGCTGTTCCTGATCTGGGGATTCGTATTTCTTGACAGGCTGGTGATGTCCTTTCTGGCGCCGCTGGTCATGGAAGATTTGGGGATTACTGATCCTCAATACGGCCTGATTAACACATTTTCAACAGGTTGTTACGCGATAGCCTCAATCGTGTTGTCCCCGATTTTGGAATCAACCGGAAAACGAAAAAAATGGATGATCCTGCTTTGCTTGGGTACGGGTATTTTCGCCTGTCTCAGCGCCGCTACGCAAGAGGTCTGGCAGCTCCTTGTTACAAGAGCGGCCGTAGGGTTCTTTGAAGGACCGATTGCTCCGCTGATGTTCGCAATGCTGATCAAAGAATCATCCCCCAGCAAAGTGGCCCTCAACACGGGCATCGTCGCCAGCGGCGTGAACGTCATCGCGGTTTCCATGGGACCGGCAGTGGTTACCCGGGTTGCCGCGGCCAGCAATTGGCGGATGAGCTTTCTGGTGGCAGGGATCGCTTCCCTCATTGTTGCGCTGGCCTTGATCAAAGTTCTCCGCGAAGTCCCCTTTTCTCAAGATGCGGCCGGAGGAGAAAAGAAAGAATCAATGTGGAGCATCATTGGCAAGTTGATGAAGAACCGCAACGTCATTCTCAGCTTCATTTTGGGGATCCTGTGCATGTGCGGTTATTGGACGCTTATGCTCTACGCAACCCTGTTCTTTTCAACGGTTGGCGGACGAGACATCACCTCCGCAGGCGCCATTGTCAGCTTTATGGGCGTTCTGGCTGTCGTTTGGACGATTTTCGTGCCCAAAGTTTCTGACTTCATGGGCCGCAAGCCCGCCCTGGTTATGTGGTTTGCGCTTTGTGCGGTCATGCCCTTTGTGATGTTCGGGGCGCCTTCATCAATGGGGGCGGTTATCGTTTATGCCCTTGTCGGAGGAATCCCGGGAGCCGTCATACCCTTCTTCCAAGCGATTATACCGGGCGAATCGCTTCCCAACTATATGCTGGGAACAGCCAGCGGCCTTATCATCGGCGTTTCCGAGATCGTCGGCGGAGCCGCGTGGCCGGCCATTGCAGGGATCATTGCTGGAAAGAGCGGCTACCCAACCGTCATTTTAATCGCGGGTATTGCGTTTACCGCCGGAGCGGTGCTTTCTCTGCTTCTGAAAGAAACAAAAGGAAAAAATAAATTGGATCAAAATAGCGAGGAGGAAAAATAATGAGAAGAATTATTGATACTCATATGCACATGGGAGATATTTACCATGAAAATCTAAACGTTGTGTTCAAAAAGCCCTTCCAATATGATTATCGGCCTTACCCGGATGTGTTCGAGGATCTGGGGGAAATCGGATACAGCAAGCCGCTGGTCGTGCCCGATGAGAAGCGGCATAATCAGTTGATCGATGCGGCGCAGAATCACGACTGGGAACGGGGAGGCCTGCAGGCTGCCATCAGTGCTATGGAATACAGCGGCATCACTTATGCTGTCAATCTGCCCATTCTGCCGGGACACGGTTTTGAAGACGCGCTGGCAATCACGAAGTTATACCCCAATATTCTCTGCTTCACCTGTCCGGATTTTGAACTTCCGGTTGAAGAAATGGTGAAGAAATTGAAAAAGGATATTGTACGCGGAGCAAAGGGACTCAAGCTCCATCCCATCATAAACAATATTTCCCCTCGGGATGAGCGTTTGCACGCGGCGATGGAGGTGTTCGGCGATCTGGGACTGCCGATTACATCCCACTGCGGCATCAACGATTATTACAAGAAGGATTCACCTCATTTTAAGAAAACCAACAAAGAATACGGCGCCCTTTATTATGTATTGGAATGGATTGAAAAATATCCCGACTTCATTTTTATTCCTGCTCATTGCGGCGGTTTCAGCGGCGGAGAAATGGACGAGTTATCCAATGCCGTTAAGACCCATGGTTGGAAAAATGTTTATGTGGAAACCTCCATGCGCGGTCGTGAGGATATCGAAAAGATGATCGATCTCTTTGGAGAGGACAAAGTAATGTTCGGAACCGATAATCCTTCCACCCCGTACTATTATTCACTGGAATGCGTCTTAGAGGCGACGAAGCACGATCCTGAGCTGCAGGAGAAAGTCCTGTATCGAAACGCAGCAAAATTGCTGTACCTCTAGAAGGATTTAAACATTTAAGATAGAAGCATAGCCGCCGGCTCAGCCGGCGGTGTTCTGCAAGGAGGTATGTTAATGAACACATTAAATACAAATTCCAACAACGAAAAGAAGATTTTTGGTTGGGGACGGTATGAGCTTTCATTGCTGATTTTGTTTGCATTTGTTTGGGGCTTCATATTTCTTGACAGGCTGGTGATGTCCTTTCTGGCGCCGCTGGTTATGGAGGATCTGGGCATTACGGACCCGCAGTTCGGCCTTATTAACACCTTTACGACAGGTTGTTACGCCATAGCTGCAATCGTATTGTCACCGATTTTGGAGTCAACCGGTAAACGTAAAAAATGGCTTGTCCTGCTTTGTCTGGGCGCGGGAGTATTCGCCTGCCTCAGCGCAGCTACACAAAACGTCTGGCAGCTTCTTGCTACAAGAGCGGCGGTAGGCTTCTTTGAAGGTCCGGTTGCTCCGCTGATGTTCGCAATGCTGATTAAAGAGTCATCTCCCGCCAAAGTAGCGCTCAATACCGGCCTTGTCGCCAGCGGGACAAATTTTATTTCCCTTTCACTGGGGCCGGTAATGGTTACGCAGATCGCCGCGGTCAGCAATTGGCGTATGGGTTTTCTGGTGGCAGGCGTCGCATCCATTCTTGTTTTCCTTGTCCTGACTAAGGTCCTCCGCGAAGTCCCATTTTCTCAGGAAGCAGCTGAAAAAGAAAAGAAAGAATCGATGTGGAGCATGATTGGAAAATTGATGAAGAACCGCAACGTTGTGCTTAGCTTCATTCTTGGTGTTTTGTGCATGTGCGGTTACTGGACGCTAATGCTTTATGCGACGTTGTTTTTCTCAACGGTTGGCGGACGGGACATTACCTCCGCGGGCGCCATTGTCAGCTTAATGGGTGTTCTGGCTATCTTTTCGCCGATTATTGTGCCAAAAGTCTCTGACTTTATCGGCCGTAAGCCCGCTGTTGTTCTGTGGTTTGCGCTTTGCGCAGTCATGCCCTTTGTGATGTTCGGAGCACCTTCATCTACAGCTGCGATCGTTATTTATGCGCTCACCGGAGGAATTCCGGGCGCTGCCTTCCTGTTCTTTCAGACGATTATCCCGGGAGAATCGCTTCCCAACTATATGCTGGGAACAGCCAGCGGCCTCATCGTCGGCGTCGCGGAAATCGTCGGCGGATCCGCATGGCCGGCTATTGCCGGAATTATTGCCGGAAACAATGGCTACCCAGCCGTCATTTTTGTAGCGGGTGTTGCCTTTGCCGCAGCAGCGGTACTTGGCCTATTTCTAAAAGAAACAAAAGGAAAGAACAAATCGGAATCCTGATCATACCGTGATTAAAAGGATTTGCTTTATACTTAAAGACAAACCCGGCAAAGTTTTTGCCGGGTTTGTCAGTGGTGTGGAAATATAGTATACTATTGTACGGCGTTGCTGCAAGGTATCGGGTTTTCATGGAATGTGAGTGCAAGGGAAAAAAGCGGAAAAAATGCACGAATTTTACACTGTTTTCAACGATTGAGCCCTCTCAAATTCGGCTTGTGGAGCAAATCTTCGTTTTCTGCCAAGATCAGGCCTGGCAGACCCACAACTTGGCGTAAAAAGCGCGAACTTTTATGAAAATTTTCCGGAATCCGATTCCAGCAATACGGCCCCTGAAAATTTAAAAGTTTACTCTAACAAATGAAAAGTAGGAGCAAAGCGATGATTCTCAGTGTCAGCAGAAGAACCGATATTCCCGCCTGTCATTGGCAGTGGTTTTTAAATCGGCTGGATGCCGGTTTTCTTTGCGTGCGCAATCCTTTCAATCCACGGCAGATCAGCAGGATCGACCTGGATCCGCGGCTGGTGGATTGCATGGTCTTTTGGACCAAAAATCCTATGAATCTGGCGGCATCGGCAGACAGGCTGAAGGAGTATGTCTGGTATGCCCAGGTCACCATCACTGGCTATGGAAGCGATCTGGAACCGGGGGTGCCGGACAAAAAGAAGGTGGTGATTCCAGCCTTTCAGGAGCTAGCGTCCCGCTTTTCTGCCCAGCACGTGATCTGGAGGTATGACCCGATTTTGATCAATGATAAATATTCGGCGGCTTACCATTTCCACGCCTTTGGTCAGATCGCCCGCAGTTTGAAGGGATTTACAAATCGGGTGATGATCAGTTTTCTCGATCTTTACCGCAAAAATGAGAAAGCCATGAGAGAATTGGGGATTGAGCCGGTTTGCCGGGCAGAGGCTGTGGAATTGGCATCCGGGCTCAAAGAGATTGCCGCAGCCAATGGGATGGAGATCTTCTCCTGCGCCGAAAAGCTGGATTTAACCCCTGGGGGCGTTTCCGCCGGCGCGTGTGTGGACAAAAGGCTCATTGAGGAACTATGCGGCTGCCAGCTGGAAGGGAATAAGGATAAAAATCAGCGCTCTCAATGCGGCTGCCTGGAAAGCGTTGACGCAGGCATATATGATACTTGCAGCATGGGGTGCAGGTATTGTTATGCTGGGCAGAGAAAAAAAGCCGACGATTCCTGCGATGTCCATTCTCCGCTGCTGCAGGGACAGATCGGGGCAGGAGAGACCGTTTCACTGCGAAAACAAGCTTCCCTGAAAAAAGAACAGATGACGATCTTTTGATTTTCTAAGGACACCCGCATCATTCTCCAACGCTTGACAGAGAATGAAGGGAGTGTAATAATAAATGTTATTGTGAATAAGGGAGTAGAAACATGTACCAAGGATTGTACCGGGAATTACCCGACATTCAGGCATACCTGGACCGGATCGGAATGCCGGCGCCTCAGCAGCTTTCTGTAGATTATCTGGATCAGCTGGTGCTGGCCCATCAGTATCAGGTGCCTTTCGAAAACATCGATACCAGCGATAAAAACTTAACCATTTCTTTGGAGACAGAGGCGATCTTTGATAAGATCGTCACCAGGAAGCGGGGCGGCTGCTGTTTTGAACTCAACGCGCTGTTTCTCAAATTGCTCTGCGCTTTGGGCTTTGACGCCTGGGCCTGCCGGTGCAGGGTACTGCGGGGAAAGGACTTTTTTCCGCCGTCCTCTCATCGGGCTGCGTTGGTGCGGATGGAAGGGAGCATCTATTTTTGCGATGTGGGCTATGGCGGACCTCAGCCGGCCTGCGGCATTAAAGTGGAAGACGGCAGTACCAGAACCTGCGCCGGACAGACCTTCATAATCCGCAGGAACGATGAATATTGGTGGACCTTGATTTACTTGTCAAAAGAGGGACCGGAGGAAACCATGCAGTTTACCATGATGCCCGAGGAAGAAGTGGATTTTGTTCCTTTGAGTCATTTTTGCTTTACCCATCCCGATTCCTTTTTTTCTACGGGCGAGAGGGTGATCAGCAGACGCATTCCCGGCGGAAGCGTATCCATTGAAGGTGATCTTTTTACCCGCATTGAAAGCGGCGTCCGCCAAGAAACAATGATTACGGATGAAAACCAGTATTTGACCCTGTTATCCCAGGAATTCGACATTACGCTGTAGCAGATGGGCCGGCTTTGCTATGCGATCCAAGACGAGAAAGGATATATAAGATGGATTGGAATAAGCTATTGTGTCCGGACCGGATCCGCAGCTATCGAAGCGCGGCGGGATCGGGCGATCTTAGAACAGAGTTTGAAAAAGATTATCACCGCATTATCAACAGCGCTTCCTTCAGACGGCTGCAGGACAAAACACAAGTCTTTCCGCTGGATAAAAGCGACTTTATTCGTACCAGACTGACCCATTCTCTGGAGGTATCCTCCTTTGGCAAATCCCTGGGGCAGAATATTTCGGAAAAGATTCTGAGGACCATAGGTGATGAGACTTTTCAGCCCTCCTTTAAGGCCGATGTCTGCGATATTCTCCAGTGCGCCGGGCTGCTTCACGACATTGGCAATCCCCCCTTCGGCCATTTTGGTGAAACGGCTATCCGCCAGTGGTTCCGGGACAACCTGCCCAGGCTGCAGTTTCAGGGAATGCCTGTGAGCAAGCTTCTTTCTCCCCAGATGCGGGAGGATTTCTATAACTTCGAAGGAAATACCCAGGCGCTGCGGCTGGTGACCAAGCTGCATTTTTTGGTGGATGAGCACGGCATGAATCTGACCAAGGCTCTTTTAGGGGCGATTATCAAATATCCGGTATCTTCCCTGAAAATAAATAAGCATAGCGGCGATATCAAGGATAAAAAAATGGGCTATTATTATGCGGAACGCCAGATCTTCGAAGATTTGCAGCAAAGCCTGGGTACGGAAGGCAAGCGCCATCCGCTGACCTTTGTCCTTGAAGCGGCGGACGATATCGCTTATAAGACAGCGGATATCGAGGATGCCTGTAAAAAAGGGTGCATCAGCTATGAGCGGCTGGTTTGGGAACTGGAGCAGCGGGGGCCGTCTGATGATGACGAGTATCAGAAACTGGTGGATGCGCTCAAAAGGCGCTATCAAAGAGCTGTGGAACGAGGCATCTCTTCGCCGGAGCTCAATGGAGTCCAGAACTGGATCGTCCACCTGCAGGGACGTTTGATCGCCTGCGCGACTTACGGATTTACCAGCAATTATCGAAGGATCATGGAAGGCAGCTACCAAAAGGATTTGTTTGCGGGAACTTACGGCGAACAGATCATGAAAATTCTCGGCGATATTGCTTTTGATTATGCGTTCAACACGGAGCCGATTCTCAAACTGGAAATCGCTGCCCAGACCATCTTTAACTTTTTGTTGGACAAGTTTGTGGATGCGGCCATCTCGTACGATACGCAGGAACCGCAAAGCGATGTGCAGAAAAAGCTGATCGCGCTGATTTCCGATAATTATAAAGGAATTTATCATATTTATGCCAAGGGCAAGGAGCCGATAGAGAAGCTGTATCTGCGGCTGCTGCTGGTGACGGATTTTATCTGCGGCATGACGGACAGCTATGCAAAGACGCTTTACCAGGAATTGAATGGAATCATTTAAGAAAGGCAGGAATCGTAATTATGTTGATACTTAAGCTGATCGCAGGCCCCTTGATTGGAGCGCTGATCGGTTATTGCACCAATTTTATCGCAGTAAAAATGCTTTTTAAACCTCACCGCCCGATCATGATCGGAAAGCGCAGGCTGCCCTTTACGCCGGGGCTGATCCCCAAACGCAAGGATGAACTGGCCGGGGCCATCGGTTCTGCCATCGGGGAGGTGCTGCTGACGAAAAAGGATTTGGCGGAAGCGCTGCCCGCGGAGCATATAAAGGAGTCCATCACAGGCGGGCTGTGGGAAGCATATCTGGGCGTAAAAGAAAGTCAGGTCTCTATCGGGGAAGCCGCCCGCGGATATCTTTCGGAAGAACGCCTTGAAGAGATCCGATTCAAGCTTGAAGATGTGATCACAGAGCGGGTAATGAGCGGTATCGAGGAGCTGGACATCAGCAATATTGTGGTAACAGAAGGAAGCCGGGCCATCCGGGAGAAGGTTCAGGGCACCATGCTTGCGATGATGGTCAACGATCAGGTGATCCAATCGGTAGCAGCTCCAATCGGCGAGGAAATTGAGAACTATATCAGCGAAAACGGAGAAGATAAGATTCGCCCTGTCGTTCAAAAAGAATTGAACAGGGTTGGTGAGGAGACCATCGGCAGTCTAACGCAGCAGCTGTCACTGGAGCAGCCCCATATGAAGAAGATCGTTGACGGACTTTATTCTGCCTGCGTGGAGGATGCCATGGAAGAAATGGTGGAAAAGATCGATGTGGCGGCCATCGTGGAGGAGAAGGTGCGCGATATGGATGTGGCCAAACTGGAGGCGCTTATTCTATCGGTTATGAAAAAGGAACTCAACGCCATCGTCAACCTGGGCGCCTTGATCGGCCTGGTTATCGGCCTGCTCAACCTGTTGATCAATATGTTGGGTTAAGAAACGGATTTCCACCTTGAATTTGAATTTTTTTGGTGGTAGAATCTCTAATGGAAACAACTATTTTACTTACAGACGAAAGGTCTGGGAATGGAGCTATAAAAGATGGAAACAATCAAATGTATTAAAGAAAGAAGAAGTATCCGTAAGTTTCAGGACAAAAAGGTGCCTCGCGAAGTGATCGATGAAATTGTTGAGGCGGCGGCTTTTGCACCTTCCTGGAAAAATACCCAGGTCACCAGATATATGGTTACGGAAGATCAGGAGAAAATGAACAAGATCGCAGACAGCTGCGTGATGGGGTTTGAATACAACATCGATACGCTGAGAAACGCGCCTGCCCTGGTAATCCTTACTATGATCGAGGGCCGTTCCGGTCTGGAAAAGGACGGTACTGCAACAACGCCCAAAGGCGCCGATTGGGGCGTGTTCGATACCGGCGCTGCTGCTCAGACGTTCTGTTTAGCAGCCCATGACAAAGGAATCGGTTCGGTTATCATGGGCATCTTCGATGAATATAAAGTCAGCCAGGTAATTCCGGTTCCGGAAGGTCAGAAGGTAGCCGCGCTCATCGCCATTGGTTATGCCGATGAGGACCCGAAAGCGCCAAGGCGCAAAAGTGTGGAAGAGCTGGTTACTTATGTGGACTAAGCGCTTCTGACTTAGGGGCCCAGAGATCACGGGCCTGACTGGAAAGGATTTCCAGGTATAAAGCGTAAATTTCTTTTGAAGTTTACGCTTTTTTTTCGCCTGCCAGCAGCTTTTTGTAGATCCCTTCCGTGTCCATCTGGGGATGCTCTTCCATATATTGATAGATCCGTTTCACTTGCGCTCCATCCGCCAGCACCAGATCCGGCGCTTCTTCTCCCCTCATGCGGAACGTGTATCGGTACAGCCCTTTTCCAAAGAGGTCAAAGGGCATGATCATGATGACATATACGTCATTCAGCTGGTTGTAGTCGATCACCCCCGGCTCCAGAAGTTTGCTGTCGATCATCCCTTGATACAGACGGCTTCGCCGCGGCAGGTTGCGGGTGTTTTGCTTTTGCACTTCCGTTTTGTACACCGTATCCTCTTCATCCATGGCCCACACATCCATCCGAATGTGCCGGCTCCAGGCCGCCCTGCGGTTTTCCTTTTCCGTCTGCGGCAAATGCTTTAAAACGACCTCTTTTCCAAGGATGATCTCCAGGATGCAGGCTGCGATTTCCGGATCCTCCATGGCCTCCGCGAACAAAAACCGATCCAGCAAGTTTAAATCCTTCAAATTCTTTTTTAATGTCATTGCTATTCCCCTTTATTATACCCATTCTATATGCATTGTGCAAATTACATATTTTTACAGGAAATATATTACCATATATTTCCTAATTGGTCAATGAAAACAGGAGAATTTGCCTTGGTCAAAAACATTGATACAATCGCCGGTTTGCTGTGGTATACTGACATAGTACAGGGGGACCATTGCCCCTTAATTTTTTAAGTCTTGACTTTTGACACTTACAGATGTAAGATATAAAAAATTACAAGTGTAAGTTATAAGATGGAGGCACTAGATGAACCTGATAAAAAAGCATAAAATCGTTTTTCTGATTCTAGCAGTAATTTTGGCGATGGCAGCAGTCCTGCTGGCATATAAGCTGGCAGTTCTGAAAAGTCCGGAGAAGATCATAAAACAATATATGGCTTGCATTGAAGAGCAGGACTACGAAGGCATGTACGAAATGCTGGACCAGGAGAGCCAGGACAAAGTCACAAAAAAAGCCTTCATTACCCGAAATCAAAATATATATGAAGGCATCGGGGCAAAGAACATCGAAATCACCATCATTGAAGGACAGGAAAAAAAGGACGCGGTCCAATATAAGACCGTGATGGATTCTTCTGCGGGAAAGATTCGTTTCCCCAATGAAGCGGTTGTACATAAAGAACAGGGAAGATACCGCATCACATGGAACGACGGCCTGATTTTTCCCCAGCTTGGCAGCGAAGATAAAGTAAGGGTTCAGGCAGAGAAAGCCGACCGAGGGACTATTTACGACCGAAGCGGAAATGTACTGGCCGGCAAAGGGACCGTAGCCGCAGTGGGTTTGATCCCTGGGAAAATGAGCAAAGACAAAACGGCTGACCTGGAAAAAATGGCAGGCCTTTTGGACATGGCGCCGGCGGATATTGAAAAGAAGCTCAATGCAAAATGGGTTAAGCCTGATCTGCTGGTACCGATCAAAAAACTGAAAAAAATCAACGAAGCATCGTCCAGCACGGTGGATTTGGAAAATGCGCGCATACAAGAAGAACTGCTCAAGATTCCCGGCGTGACCATCGGCGATGAGGAGAGCCGGGTTTACCCGCTGGGTGAAAAGACCGCCCATCTGATCGGCTATGTTCAGGGAATCAGCGCCGAAGAGCTGGAAAGCCGCAAGGACCAGGGCTACGACCAATACAGCGTAATCGGCAAGAGCGGCCTTGAAAGACTGTATGAAAAGCGGCTTCACGGCCAGGACGGAGAACGGATCGCCATCTATAACAAGAATGGCAGTGAAAAAGCAGTGGTGGGCCAGCGGCCCAAGAAAGACGGCGAGGATATAAAGCTGACCATCGACTCCAGGCTTCAGGCCCAGCTTTACGATACTTATCAAGCGGATAAAAGCTGCTCCGTGGTGCTCAATCCCAAGAGCGGCGAGGTGATGGCCCTGGTCAGCACCCCGTCATACGACAGCAACGATTTTGTAGTGGGCATGTCAGAAAAACGCTGGAAGCAGCTCAATGAAGATCCGAATACGCCCATGTACAATCGATATAAACAGATTTGGAGTCCGGGATCGGCGCTGAAGCCTGTCGTGGGAGCCATCGGCGTGGGGACGGGCAAATTGGACCCCAATGGAGATTTGGGACACAGCGGCAAGAGCTGGCAGAAAGACAGCTCCTGGGGCGGATATAAGGTGACGACCCTTCATGAATACAGCGGGCCTGCCAACCTGGAAAACGCACTCATCTATTCGGATAACATATATTTTGCCAAAGCAGCTTTGAAGATTGGAGCCGATACGTTGACCAAACAACTAGCGCAGGCAGGGTTCGGACAGGAGATTCCCTTTGCGCTGGACATGACACCTTCCCAGTACAGCAACGATCAGAAACCCATTGAGGATGAGATTCAGCTGGCGGACAGCGGCTACGGTCAAGGACAGGTGCTGGTCAACCCCCTCCATCTGGCATCCATGTACTCAGCCTTCTCCAACCAGGGCAGCATGATAAAGCCCCATCTGGAGCAGAAGGAGGAGACCGCTTACTGGATTGAAAACGCCTTTGACAGCAAGGCAGCAGATCTGATTCAGCAGGACCTGGAAAAGGTGATCAGCGATCCAAACGGCACCGGGCACGGCGCTCAGCTTTCAAAGATAAAACTGGCGGGCAAGACCGGGACCGCAGAGATCAAAGCGTCAAAAGAGGATACCTCTGGAACGGAGCTGGGATGGTTCTGCGTCTTTTCGCCGGATAAAACCAAAGACAATTCCCTTCTGATGGTAACCATGGTGGAGGATGTGAAGGACAGAGGCGGAAGCGGCTACGTGGTACAAAAGAGCAAAGATATTCTGGAGAAATTCTTCTAATAATCGTCAGGAGGTGCGGCTATGGGAGGTCTCAGCTGGATCAGCGATGAATGGATCAAGTTCTTTGAAGTCAGTTATGATGGAATCATTATCGCTGACGGAGAGGGACGCATCGTATATATCAATCCGGCCAGCGAACGTTTGGAAGAGGTGGATAAAGACTATATTGTAGGCAGGCTGGCCCGAGACTTGGAGGAAGAAGGAATTTATGAAGTCTCTGTAACAGTAAAAACTCTCAGAGAGAGAAAACCAGTCAGCCTCATGCAGTATAAAGGCGGCAAACAGCTGGTAATTACGGGCATACCCATCTTCGAGGATGAAGAAATCAAATGGGTTTACATCAATGAGCGAGATGTTACGGAGCTGAACAAGATTAAACGTGACAGCGAGGAAGTGAAAGCCATCGCTGAAAAATACAAGCGGCAGCTGGAAGAACTGCAGGTTCGGGAAGAGGCAAAATCAGAAATGATTGCAGGAAGCAAGGCTATGGAAAAGACGGCTGCACTGCTGGAACGAATCGCACCTACAGATATTCTGGTTCTGATCGAAGGGGAATCGGGTACGGGAAAAGACGTCCATGCGAGATGGATTCACAGACATAGCCTGAGAAAGGAAAAGCCCTTTGTAAAGATCGACTGCGGCGCCTTGTCGGAAACCTTGCTGGAGTCCGAGCTTTTCGGATATACGAAGGGTGCATTTACTGGCGCCAGTACAACTGGCAAAAAAGGTCTTGTGGAGGCGGCCGACGGCGGTACGCTGTTTCTGGATGAGATTGGAGAAGTGCCTCTGGGACTGCAAGTCAAGCTGCTGCGGCTGATTCAAGACAAAGTATTCGTCCCGGTGGGCAGTGTGGAAGAAAAAACGGTGGATATTCGTATTATCGCCGCTACCAATCGCAATTTGAAAGAGATGATCGAAGAAGGGACCTTTCGCGAGGATTTGTATTATCGGCTGAATGTGGTGCCGGTCAAACTGCCGCCCTTGCGGGAACGGAAAGAAGATCTCTTTTACCTGATCGAATACTTTCTTCAAAAATATAATAAAAAATACGGATTTCACAAGAAAATACAAAACAAGGCTATCAGCAGACTCTGTGATTACAACTGGCCGGGCAATATCCGGGAGCTGTCCAACGTGATGGAGCGTTTGCTGGTAGTTGTACCGAAAGCTGCCATCGATGCCGGCGATGTGGAAACGGTCATCGGCTGCCGGGGCGAAGAAGTAATACGGACAGATGATGATGAAGAAAAGTGCTATGATGAGGCTTTCGGGGAGTTTGAACATTATTACCTGAAACGTATGATCCAAGTCTGTAAAACCAATGGAGAGCTGGCGCAAAAAACCGGACTTTCTGCCAGTACCCTCAAAAGAAAACTGAGAAAATATGGGCTCAGGGCGAAAGATAGGACCAAAAATGAGCCATAGGGCCAAAAATGGACCAAAAATAAAGAAAGGCTGACGCCCTGTAGTTTACAGAAAAAACTGAAAATGCCGCAAAAAAGAGGACCAATTCTGGCCCTCTTTTTTTGAGCGTTACCTCCAGGTAAGATAAAAACGTTGAAATTTCAGGGATTGTTTCGTTGGCACGGGAATTGCATTTATCAAGAGTAACGCAACATCGATTTGAAAGGAGATAAGAGCATGATCGAGAAAAACAAACAATTTGTAATGGATTGGATCAAAGAGAGAAAGGATACCTTTTCAGAATGGCATTCGGAGATTTGGAATTATGGTGAGACTGCTTTTCGCGAATACCGGTCGGCTAAATGGTATGCGGAGCTTTTACGAAAAGAAGGATTTGAGGTGGAAGAGGGAAGCGGAGGCATGCCCACCGCATTCTGCGCAGCCTGGGATAACGGCGAAGGACCGGTCATCGGCGGCTATGCCGAATACGACGGAATACCGGGAAACTGCCAGGCCGCGGATACCGTAAAACGGCCGCGAGATGGGCTGAGTCCTTATGCCGGCGGTCACACAGATCCCCATTCCGTACTGGGGATGAGCAGTCTGGGCGGATTTCTGGCAGCCAAAGCAGCCATGGAAGCCTTTCATATTCCAGGCAAGCTGAAATTCTTCGGCGAACCGGCGGAAAAGCTGCGGGCATCCAAGCCGATTCACGCGGCGGCAGGATATTACGACGATCTGGATGCGGCCATCAGCTTCCATCCGTTCTATATGCTGCCTTTATGCAATACCACCAGATGGAACACCCATTGCGGCGTGGGATATGGAGTGATGTACACCTTCCGCTGCGATGAACCGGAAACTTGGATCTCTTCGCCGGATGATTCACCCATACCGGCGTCCCATTCGGCCACCAGATGTCCCGGCGCCACCGATGCGGTTCTGCAGATGTATACCATGTCCAAAATGTTCAAAGAGCACATGATATCCAACAATGTGGGCTGGTCCATGAACGAAACCATCACTACGCTGGGCCAGGCTACTGCAGATAATATTCCGGCACAGATCGGACAAATTCACTTCTTCATCCGCGTGCCGGACGTGGATATGGCGGAGACCGTGGTTCGCATCCTGGATCAGAACGCCCAGGCGGCGGCTCTGGCCACCCACTGCACGTGGGAAAAAGATTGGATCGCCAAATCCAGGCCAGGTCTGCCCAATCATGTTATGGCCGATCTGACTTACAAGAATTTGGAACTGGTCGGACCGCCGGCCTATAGCGAGGCTGCCAGGGAAAAGGCGAGGGAAATCCAAAAAAATCTGGGCTATGAACCTATGGAAGATCCCTTTATCGACGAAATACAGAATTTGATTACGCCTCAAGAATGCGAAGAAAAATTGAGAAAAGTTCTGCCTGAATGGCAGGAGAATTTCACTTCGGACGATTATACGGAATTCTGCTGGCACGCGCCGACCGTAAGGCTCTACATCGGCCGTCCGGCTCTAAAGCCGCCCCAGCCGGGAAAAGCTTATCCTGCATGGGTTATGAATGCCATGGGAGGAATTCCGGAATGCATCGATCCTACCTTTATGACTGCGTCCCAGACTATCGGCATGACTGTAGTCGATCTTCTGACAAAGCCGGAAAAACTGGAAGCTGCTCAGGAAGAGTTCCGGCAGCGGACAGGCGGAGGCGTGGGAGGCAGCAAATGGATTCCGTGTTTATGTGATTATAAGCCGCCGATTGATTTCAGATGGCCGGAGTATGTAACAACGCCGAGAGGAGAAAATCAGTGGTGGATTCCTGCAGAAGGAGATAAATAAAATGAAGGAGAAAAATATCAACATTGAAGTTGTCGTAATCAGTGTGATCATCGTGGCCGCCATCGCGGCCTCGCTGATCTTTAACCCCCAGGGAAGCCTGAAGGCGATCGATTCTCTATTTGGCTTTGTTTCCAAAGCTTTCGGTACGCCGCTGCTTTGGTTTTCTCTGGCTGCCACAATACTTTGTGCTTATCTGGCTTTCAGTAAAACGGGCCGCATCAAGCTGGGGGACGATAATCCGGATTTTTCACTGTTCAGTTATATCGGTATGATGATTTGCGCCGGACTGGCTTCGGCCAGCATTTATTTTTCGTTTATCGAATGGATTTACTTTTACTCCGCGCCTGCCCTGGGACTAGACCCCATGTCCACAGAAGCGGCTGAATGGGCGCCGGCCTACAGCTTCACCTATTGGGGCCTGATCAGCTGGCCGCCGTTTGTCCTGGCCGCACTGCCGGTAGCCATATCCTTTTATAAGAGAAAAAATTCCGGACTTAGATTCAGCGTGGTTTGTGAGGATTTGTTCGGTCTGAAAGAAAAATCGTTGATCGGCAAAATCATCGATATCCTCTTTGTCATTACCACTCTTGGCGGCATGAGTGTGACCCTGGGACTGGGCGTTCCGCTGATCGCATCCTTTATATCGTTCATTTTCGGCGTTTCTGATTCCTTTGCCCTGCAAGTGATCATCGTGATCGTAATCGCTGTCATTTTCTCCCTCAGCTCCTATATTGGACTGGAAAAGGGAATGAAAAAAATCAGCGACTTTAATATCTACATTGCCATCGCCTTTGTGGTATTCCTTTTGATCGCCGGGCCGACGATTTTTATTCTCAAATATACGACCAACGGCGCAGCGCTTGCGGTACAGAATTATCTTCACATTCTATTTTGGACCGACCCTGTCAATAACGGCGGATTCTCAGAAGCCTGGATCATTTTCTATATCTGCTTTGCGGTTGCATACGCACCGCTGATGGCCTTGTTCATCACCAGAATATCTAAGGGCAGGACGATCCGGGAAGCCATTTTAAGCACAGTGCTGGGAGGCAGTATTGGCTGCATGGTTCTCTTCGGCATCAACGGCGGCTTCGGGATGAATATGCAGCTGAACGGAAAAGCGGATTTGGTATCCCTTTTGAACGACCAGGGTGTGGGAAGCACGGTTATAACCATACTCTCCCAGCTGCCTATACCAGAAGTGATCAGCGCCAGCGTCTTTACTCTGATGCTGATCCTGTTTCTTGCCACGTCCCTGGATTCGGCCTCGTTTTCACTGGCTGCCGTGGTCACTACCAACCTGAAAGAAGGAGACAGCCCAAAACCGGCCTTCCGTCTGTTCTGGTGCGTGTTACTGGCATTGATCCCATTGGCGCTGATGTTTGCAGGCGCGCCGCTGTCAGCCATACAGACGGTATGCCTGGCTACCGCCATCCCCTTTGCTTTCGTGATCATTCTCTTTGCCATCAAATCTTTAAAATGGTTTAAAGAGGAAGCCCGTCTGTTGGACCGAAAAGAGGACTAAAACCGGCCGTTTATTTTCCCAGCAGCCCCTTATCCTGCAGGATCTGCCTGGTGATTTCCATGGCATGACTACCGGAAGCGCCGTCTTTCGCCTGAACGTTAGCTGCAAAGAAGTACGCGGTTTGTCCGCTGTCCAGCCAGCCGACGAACCAGCCGTTGACCAGGCGGCCATTCACGCTTCCGGTGCCGGTCTTACCAAAGACATTATCAGAGATGTGAAGGGCATTTTTGACGGCGGAAATATTCTGAGGATCAAAGTTCCATTTGTTTTCGTATAACGCTTGCAGCAGCTGGACTTGTTCCAAGGGCGAGACGGCGAGGGAGGCTTCCAGCCAGCTATCTTCAATGCCAGATGACAGATCTTCATTGCCATAGGAGATGGAGCTGATAAATTTCTGCAAGTTTTCCTTTCCGGCCATCCGGTCCAGCCGCTGGAAATACCAGTTTACGGAACTTTTCATGGCGCTGTCCAAAGTCTGATCCCGATTCCATTCTTCAAAGGGGTAGTCCGTTCCGTCCCATTTCAATTCCGACCGATCTCTGGTGATAGCACCCGATTCCAGAGCCAGAAGACCGCTGTAGATCTTGTAAGTGGAGTCGGGAGATACCCGGGTGCGGGCAGCCTTTTCGTTATAAATCGTATACCGGTTATCAGATTGATCGAAGAGGACAAAAGAGCCTTCCATGTTCTGAAAATATGGGGATAAATCTTCGTGGGAAATGGGCAGCTTTTGGTCCGGATGGTAAGTCGAATCCGCCAATGCCCATACCGACGGAACACAAAAGACCGTAAGACACAAAAATAGGCCAAGTAAAATACGGCTGATCCGCTTACCGGCTGCTGATTCCTGACGGTGATCTGCAATCTGCAGGATTCGGCGGCGAATACTGCCGCTGTCTGCCAATGCCAGGGCAGCGGGATGGCTTTTGTGGGCACAATTTAAGATGGCCCGCCCGTAGAGGACCGCCTCATGTTGTTCCAGCAGTTCCAAGACCAGGTCATCACAGGCCATTTCCCGGTCCAAGGCGATTCGCTGAAAGGACAGATGTACCATGGGGTTAAACCAAAAGACAGCCTTAAAACAAGTCACCAGCAGGTTGGTAAGGGGGTCCCGGTAACGGTGGTGGGCCAGTTCATGGAGCAGCACATATTTCAGTTCGCGGCAGCCATAATCATTGGGAAGCATGACATGAGGCCGTAAAATACCCAGTGCGGACGGAGTCCGGCATAACGGCGAACTGGAAAGCGTTACAGTACGCCTGATCCCCGCCTGTTTTTTGCACTCATAAAAAAGGGCCAGCTGGGAAGCATCCTGAACAGCAGCGGCAGAGTGTAAAAGCCTTCGACTGAGCCAGAGTTGGTAAACGATCTTACTGAACATAAAAAGCGCGCCCGCTGCCCAAACAAGAAGCAGCAGCAGGATCAACATCTGCGGCACCCCTTGATGGATATCGACGGCCAAATCCCGGACCGTTTCCATCCCGGAGGATGGTGCCACTGAAGGATCGATGCTGATCGAACCTGCAGCTGATGCAAGGCCGGTTCTTTGCGGCAGCAAATCCCCTGCGCTGAAGGGAAGAAACGGCGCCGTGCAGACGGCCGGCAGGACCAGCCAAAGTCGATATTGTCCCCGGGGTGAGAGCTGCTTGGAAAACAGGCGCTTTACCAGCAGAAGGGAGGCCAGCAGCAAGGCCAGGATTAAGGAATAGATCAATCCATAGAAGAACCATTCAGTCATTGGGTTTTCCCTTTCCATCGAGGATCGCTTTCAGCTCTTCAATTTCTGCTGGCGACAGCTGATCCTCTTTTACAAAATTGAGCACCATGGAATTGAGATCGCCTCCGTAAAACCGATCCAGAAATTTACGGCTGGCGCCGGCGCGGTATTCATCTTCCATGACCAGCGGTATGTAAATAAAAACACGGCCTTGTTTTTCATTGGACAAGGCTCCTTTTTTCACCAGACGCAGCAGCATGGTCTGGATTGTTTTCGGGCTCCAGCTGCTGACGGCCGCCAGCTTTTCTACCACCTGGCTGGTGCTGATGGGAGCGTGGGCCCATACCACTTTCATGACTTCGTATTCCGCTTCGGAAATCTGAGGCAGTTTTTTCATTGGCATCTCCTTTGACTTACAAATGTAATATATAGATTATAGAAAAGAAAAAGGGGCCTGTCAAGGGACTCTGTGGTATAATGCCAGTATGAATAGAAAGAAAACGGACAGGGATTTGTATTACCTGGTCACAAGAGGGACGGGAATTGTGGTGTGCGCCGCGTCCCTGGCATTATTCCTATATCTTCTTCGAATCCTGACGGTTCACGGGCCGGATCTGACACTGGCAGGCTTTTTTTTGGTGCCTGTGATCACCTTTGTGATCGGCCTGCTGCTCATAAAACTTTCCAATGTGGAAACAATAGAACCCAGTAAGAAGGAGGCCAAGCCAATGATGCGAAAGATCGGCATCCTGTCTGATACTCACGGACTGCTCAGACAGGAAGTACTTAGAATCCTTGCTAATTGCGATGCGGTGATTCACGCCGGAGATATTGGACGGGAGGAAATTCTGCGGGAACTGGGGGCCTGCGCGCCTCTTTATGCTGTGCGGGGAAACAATGATCGAGAAGACTGGGCAAAGGAACTGGATGAACGCATCTGTGTCGAGCTGGGAGGAATTCGATTTTTCGTTGTCCACGAAAAACGATTCGTTCCCAAAGATCTCCATGATACGGATGTGGTTGTCTTTGGACACTCTCATCAATATTTCTGTGAAACAAAGGACGACGTCTTGTGGCTCAATCCCGGCAGCTGCGGCAGGCGGCGCTTTTCCCTGCCAGTGACGATGGCAGTGCTGGAAATTGGGGATAATGGGTTTGAAGTGGTTAAGTATACCATTTCGTAGGTGCTGCGGGTTTGCGGCTGCGGCGGCTGTCGGCAGGAAAGTATCAGCAAAAGCATTTTCAGCAGTGGCTTCTGATAGTTTGACGGCCTTTTGACTTGATGCGGGAGTATCTGCGGCAAAGAAATATCGGAAGCAGACGTTAAAAACGTTCTCTTACTGATACTTTTTTGGTGGAAATGTAAGGTTTAGGAATCTTTGTAGTTGATTTTGATACTTTTGCTGCCGTCCGACTCGGCCCAGGCGTTTATGAGAGTAAAAAGTATCAAAATCCGATGGTTTTAGATGAAAGTTTGATATTACACCGAAAGCGGACTCCGGCAAATGAGGGTTCGAACCGGGCCGCAGGTTTGGGATAGCGCTCAATGAGCCGCTGATTTGGGGACTGGAGCGATAATTTTCGGCCGGATTGGAGACCATGGCAAGACTGGGGCCCGCTTACTGATTGAACAGAAAGGAAGGCAGCGATGAAAATCGACCGGCTGATCGGAATTCTATCGATCCTGCTGCAGCAGGATCGGGTGACAGCACCGTATCTGGCGGATAAATTCGAGGTGTCCCGCAGGACCATCAATCGGGATATTGAGGCGCTCTGCAAAGCGGGGATTCCGGTGACGACTTCCCAGGGAAAAAACGGCGGCATCTCCATCATGGAAGGATATAAGGTGGATCGGACGCTGCTCACATCTAAAGAAATGCAGTCCATTCTTACTGGCCTGCGCAGCCTGGACAGCATTTCAGGAACCAACCGTTATCAACAGCTGATGGATAAGCTTTCGGCCGGAAACAACGTCTGCTCGGCGGACGGAAATATTGTCATCGATCTATCCTCCTACTACAAATCCTCCCTTGCGCCCAAAATCGAGCTGATTCAAAAGGCGATTGAGGAACACAGGCTAATCACCTTCACCTACTATTCGGCAAAGGGAGAGAACCGACGGGAAATTGAACCTTATCTGCTGGTATTCCAATGGACTTCCTGGTATGTATGGGGCTACTGCCTCAAACGCCAGGACTTCCGGCTTTTCAAGCTAAATCGCATGCTCAGTCCAAAGGGATCGGAAAAGCAGTTTGAACCCAGGGAGAGGCCGCCTTATCAGGTAGCGCCAGAAGAAGCGTATCCGCCCAAAATCGATGTAGAGGTCCTCTTTGCCCCTTCCGCCAAATGGAGGCTGATAGAAGAGTTTGGGCCGGAGAGCTTTATACGGACAGACGACGGCAACCTGCTATTCCGATTTGGATTTGCGGATCGGGAGAATCTATTCAGCTGGCTTCTCAGCTTCAGCGGCCAGGCACAGCTGCGAAAACCGGATTACCTGCGGGAGGAACTGGGCCTGCTCCTTGAGAAAATGGCCTGCCAATATCGGAATGATGACATATAGATGTCATGTTTATCATGATAAGATGGGGTAAACAGGATAAAGGAGAAATAGAAAAATGGCTTCGAATTTGGATTATGTCGAATATGTCTGCGAACAGCTGGCAGGAGCAGGGACCATCACATATAAAAAGATGTTCGGTGAATACGGACTCTATTGCGATGGTAAGTTTTTTGCCTCTGTGGAGGACGATCAGCTTTATGTAAAAATGACCAAAGCAGGGGAAGCGCTGATTCCCGACCCAGTGATCGCCGAACCCCATGAGGGCGCCCGGGCTTATCTGATCGAAGATCTGGATGATCGGGAATTTCTGACCGAATTGACGTTAAAAACCTGCGGGGAACTGCCGGACAAGCCGAAAAAACTGGATTACAAAAAAGAATACAAAGATTTATATATGCCGAAAACAAAGCCTGCCGTTATACAGGTGCCAGAGATGATCTTTATCATGGTGGACGGCAAGGGGGATCCCAATACCAGCGCGGAGTACAAGAACGCGATCGAAATCCTTTACGGGCTCTCTTATTCCATCAAGATGAGCAAAATGGGCGGCAATGCGCCGGAGGGCTACTTTGAATATGTGGTGCCGCCGCTGGAAGGCTTGTGGTGGCTGGACAAGGGATACTTTGACGGAAAAGCGATTGGAAACAAGGATGAATTTCAATGGACCTCCATGATCCGGCAGCCGGAGTTTGTTACGGAGGACGTCTTTGAAGAGGCAAAAGCGGCGCTGGCGAAAAAGAAGCCGCAGCTGGATTTGTCAGCGGCCCGCTATACCATCTGGGAGGAAGGTCTGTGCGCCCAGGTGATGCACAAGGGTTCCTATGATGATGAGCCGGCAACCATCGAGAAACTGGAACAGTTCATCGAAGACTCCGGCTATGCATCCGATATTTCCCATGAACGCTGGCATCATGAAATTTATCTTTCCGACCCTAGAAAGGCGGCGGCAAAGAATCTGAAAACTGTGATCCGTCATCCAATCAGGAGGAATGTATAATGGAATTTAAAACACTGACACTGGACAATTTGGAACAAGAGCACATTTGTTGTGCGATTTCTGACAAAAAAGGGGAGAACTGTGTTTCCTCCAAGAAGGCCTGGCTGAAGGACCGTATTGAGGAAGGGCTGGTTTTCAATAAACTGGATGTGAGGGGAAAGGTTTTTATCGAATACCTGCCGCTGGAATATGCCTGGGTACCGATCACCGGCGATGGATATATGTACATCGATTGCCTGTGGGTGTCGGGGAAATATAAAGGGCAGGGCTATGGCGACCAGCTTTTGGAACAGTGCATAGAGGACAGCCGAAAAAAAGGAATGAAAGGATTGTGCGCCCTTTCATCCAAGAAGAAAATGCCCTTTTTATCCGACCCCAAGTATTTGAAATACAAGGGATTTCAAGTGGCGGACAAGGCTGAGCCGTATTTTGAACTGCTTTACCTGCCCTTTGAAGAGGGCGGTGAGGCTCCCAGATTTCGGGATTGCGCCAAGGACGGGAGAATTGAGGAAAAGGGCTGGGTGCTTTATTATACCAATCAATGCCCTCATACGGAAAAATACGCGCCGCTGATTGCCCAGCAGGCAGATGCTGCGGGAGTTCCTTTCAAGCTGATTAAAATCCAGGATCGGCAGCAGGCACAGAATGCGCCCGCTCCTTTTACGACCTACAGCATGTTCCACGATGGAGTTTTTGTTACGAATGAAATTTTATCGGAAAAGAAATTTGAAAAGCTTTTAACCGATTTTTAATAAAAAACGGTGAAATTATGGATATTATATGGTATAATGCATTTAGTAAAAGGGTATGAGGAGGAGCCATATGAGAATCCAGGAAATGATTGAGAAAAAGAAGGAGCGGGGATATACGTACGCGCAGATTGCAGAATTATCGGGTGTTCCCCTTGGTACGGTACAGAAAATCTTCGGCGGGGAAACGAAAAACCCCAGATATGATACGCTCCAGGCTTTAGAACGTGTCTTTAAGGAACAGATGGTGGTGATGGAATCCTCTGTTGCGTATCAGGTGAATCGAAAGCCGGGCGAGTATACGGTCGATGATTACCGGGCGCTGCCGGAGGATCAGCGGGTGGAACTGATCGACGGATATTTTTATGACATGGCTGCGCCGACGACCTTTCACCAGCTGATGGCGGGAGAACTGTATCGGCAGATTTCCAACTTTATCCTTGATGAAGACGGAGACTGCATACCGTTCATTTCACCGGTGGATGTGCAGCTGGATAATGATGGAAAGACCATGATCCAGCCGGATGTGGTAATTGTGTGCGACCGTGACAAGATCGTAAGGCGAAACATTATGGGCGCGCCGGACTTTGTACTGGAGGTTGTTTCCCCGGGGACCAAGCGGCGGGATTATATCACCAAGCTTTCTAAATATGAAAGCGCGGGCGTGCGGGAATACTGGATCGTAGACCCGTACCAGGGAAGGATCATGGTTTACTTTTTCCAGGATGAGAATTTGCCGATTATTTATCCCATTGATGCCGATATTCCCGTGAAGCTTTATGATGGAAAACTGGTACTGCATTTTCAGCGAATCGCAAAGTGGGCAAGGGAGGAAGTGTAATCGTCTTCTGCTTATCCCATCGCAAGTATGGTGAATATACCGTTGGTATTGGCGGCTTCGGGCAGCGTGGCACGGCTGCGATTAAAAATCATATTGACAAGTGCAAACCCTATTTGCTATGATAAGGACGAAATTAAAACTAGGATTGGATTTCTTCTAGAAGAGTGATCTCTACCGGCGGTACAGCCCGCGAGCGCAAGCCAATTCGGTTAAATCCCGAAGCCGACAGTAAAGTCTGGATGAGAGAAGAAAGCAGAAAAGATGCTTTCTTTTAGTACTCAAATATCGAAGAATTATAAGAGAAGGCATCGAAGAGATGTCTTTTTTTGTTGTGTAAGGAGGATTTTATGACACAAGAATCATTACAAAGAAAAGTAGGAATCCCGGGAATCGCAGCCATCATGCTTATCAGCAGCCTGACGGTAATGGTCGGAAACGCCATTACACCGGCTCTGCCGGAATTGGGCAGCGTCTACGGCCTGGGAAATTATGCGTCCTGGCTGGTTACAGCACCTGCTCTGGGAGTAGTGGCCACGGCCATTGTTTTTGGTAAGCTGATCGATAAAATAGGACCTTATTGGGTGGCGTTGATGGGGCTTTTATTTTACGGCCTCTTTGGTGTAGGCGGCGCTTTTATGCCCACCGCTCTTGCCATTTTCATCGACCGCTTTCTTCTGGGCGCGGCTACGGCAGCGATCATGAACGCCAGCGTAGCGCTGATCGCCGCCTTTTTCCAGGGGGAAAAACAGCTGAAGATGATTGCCATGCAAGGTATGTCCATGGAGTTCGGCGGCGTGATCTTTCTCAGCATCAGCGGCGTTCTGGCGGACGTTTCCTGGCGCAGCCCGTTTTTCATTTATGGCTTGGGTTTTCTGGCCCTGCTCATGCTGCTGCTCTTTATTCCCAAAGGCGGCCAGGCGGCAGCAGACAGCGATGCCCAGGAAGAAGCAGGCGCTTGCGAAAAGCAGGGCGTTCCTCTGGGACTGGTGCTTTTGATTGCTTTTCTCGGCATGCTGATGTTTTTTACGGCCATGGTCTCGCTGCCTATCCATTTGCAGACAAACCTGGGTTACAGTCCCTCCTTTACAGGCTATTATCTGGCCGCTTTGGACCTGGTAGCCGTACTGGCAGCCGGATTCATGCCTAAAATTGTCAGCCGCTTTCAGCCCAAAGGATGCCTGTTTGCAGCGTTCTGCTTTTACGGAATCGCCTTCCTTTTGTATTTCCTTTCGGGGACAGCTGTGGTTCTTTGGATCGCCGTCTTTTTTGCCGGAATGGGATTCGGTTTTTCCACACCGTTGTTCAATAGTCTGGTAGTGAACAAAAGCACGCCGGAAAAGAAAGGTACCAACATCAGCTTCTGCACCATGGCCATGTTTTTGGGACAGTTCCTGTCTGCGCTGCTGGTGTCGGCAGTTGCCGGCAGCAAATTGTTCCTGGTGGCAGGACTGCTGGCTCTAGTTATTGCTGCGTGTATTCTGCCGGTGGCGGGAAAATATGCCCGAAAGCCGGGATCATCCAAATCTGAGGAAAGGGCCTGCTGAATTCACTGGATGGCATGCTTCTTGCGTAATATATTTTGTAAACAAACAATGAAAGGCAGGTGCATCCATTATGAATCAGCAGGTATTCGTTCTTCTCTTTTCCAGTCTATTGTCCTGCGTAGTGATCGTTTTGACGGTGAAAGCGTTTGTGAAAGGAATGCGGAGCTTAAACCAGGAGCAGGAACGGGAATACTGGAATTTGTTCTGCAAAGTAAAAACGGTCAATCTCATAGGAGTGACCGTCATGTGCGGAGCGTTTATCGCTGCCGCGGCAGCATCTGAGAGGTCGGTGCCAATCACGCTTCTCATGCTGCTTTTGGTAATTATTATGATGTTGATTCCCAAAATCATCATTCAATCCATCTGGCGCTGCCCCCACTGTGGAAACGGGCTGGAACTGGGCAGCAACCGGGGAATCAATGTGAAACTGGTCGCTCAGTGTCCATCCTGCAAAAAGGTTTTGTGCAAGGCACAGTATGAGCGGGAACGGTGAGAAAACTCTGCGGGCTGCCGGCAATCCTTGTTCAAGGGCGCCGGACAGCCCGCATGATGACTACAGCTGTCTATTTGCTTTTCTCTTTCAGCAGTCTGGTTCTGGTTACCATCTGGTCGCGCCACTTGAGGTACTCTTCGTGGCTCTTTCCTTCCATAATCGGAGTAAAGCCGGAGACGCACTTGTCGATGAACGCTTGATCGTAATCGCAGACTTTCTCCTGCTCTTCGGTAAAGAAATGGATCATATAGTCTTTATACTTTTCCAGACCTTCCCGCAAATTGGCCGAATTCAATTCTTCCACCCCATAAGGACCGGTGAACGCCCACCGCAGGCCCAAGCCGTCCGTCAGAGCACGTTCAACAGCTTCCACATTGCAGATATCTTCTTTTACCAGATATAAAGCTTCCTGAATCAGGGACAGCTGGATGCGGTTGAGCACATAACCGTAAACTTCTTTACATTGAATCGGCTTTTGGCCGATGGACTCCATGAAAGCAAAGACCTGATCTTTGATCTCCTGAGAAGCCGCATCGCCGGAGATTTCCATAAAAGGAATCAGGTGAGGCGGATTGGTGGGATGGGCGACGATGCACCGCTCTTTGTGGTTTTTCACATTGGCGGCGATGTCGGATATTTTCAGACCCGAACAGCTGGAACCGATGGCCACATCGGCAGGGGCCAGCTCGGTCAGTTTGACAAAGATATCCTGCTTTAAGGGAAGGTCCTCCCACATGCATTCCTGAATATAGTCTGCGGAAGCGACTGCCTCTTCCAGCGAATCGGTGGTGTGGATCCGATTGAGGGATTCTTCAATCTCCCGTTCTTCGATCATACCTTCATCTGCAAGGAATTTCAGCGCTTGGCCCATTCGTTCTTTTACGCTGTCCAGAGTAGGGGATTTGCGGTTGTACATATAAGTTTCCAAGCCATTTCTGGCAAATACCACACCCCAGCTGTAGCCGATAAATCCGCAGCCGATGACAGCCACCTTTTTAAATGTTTTTTTCTTCATACTTCACCTCATTTTGTTCCTTTTAACCATCCGGGACGGCTGTATGCCGGATCCGGATATTCATAAAATCCTCTGCCTGTCTTTTCGCCGAGCCTTCCCTGCTCGATCATCTCACGGAGAGCGCGGGGCGGCAGATCGTCGGGATCTTTACTTTCGTCATAATATGTTAGCTCGATCTGTTCCACGATGTCAAGTCCCACCTTATCCATGAGGCCGAAAGGTCCGTGGGGCGTGCCCCATTCCAGCATCCAGGCCCTGTCAAAATCTTCAGGTGTGATATATCCTTCAGACCAAAGCTTCAGGCTCTCTTTTTTGATGGCCCTCCAGACCCGGTTGAGGGAAAAGCCTTTGATCTCCTTCTTGGTAATGATGGGAACATTCTCCTGGGCGGTGAGAAAAGCAATGGCCGCTTCCCTGGTTTCTTCGGAAGTATTGTCATTCCACATAACTTCCACCAGATCATCCGTGGTAGGCGTCATAAAATTGATATTAAAGGTCTTGTCCTTGCGGGCGACAAAGGAGCCGATATCAGACGCTTTGAGAGAGGAGCTGTTGGTGGTCAGGAGCGTTGCGGCAGGTGCGGCCTGGTCCAGTTCCTTCCATACCTTCTGCTTTAAGGACAAAACTTCTGGGACGTTTTCTATGATAATGTCGCAGTCCCTGAGCGCTTCCTCGAGATTGGAAGTTGTGCGCATACTGCTGAAAGCTGTGGCAGCCATGTCCGGCGACAGCCGTTCTTCATCCACCCAGTCTCCAAACCAGCCCTTGATCTTTGCCATTGCATTTGAGAGCTGTTCTTCCGATAAATCATAAAGACAAACCTTTCTTCCAAAGGCGGCGCTGCGAAATGCAAGCATGGAGCCTTGGGTTCCGGAACCGACGATGGTGACATTTTGCGGTAATTTCGACATATTCAATCCTCCTTAGTAAAATTTGATTAATAGCGTTTTATAACCAATTAATTAAAGATGCAAAAACAATGCCAGAAAGACCGGAGTCGGACTAAAGAAAGAAGGCGGGCAAACAAAAGCAATTTCAGGCTGGTCAAGGAAAGCCTTCCACGTAAAAGGAGAGCGGAATCGCAGGGTTTAATCATTTTTCGCTATTTAGTTAAAAGTGATTAGAAGCACCAGCCCTTGAAAAAAAGCGGGCCGGGGTGACAGCTGGGCGAATTAGTCAGATTTGATTAGAAATGGAGGGCGCCAGGCAGGAAAAGCAGGTGCTTTTTCAAAGGAAGTCAGATTCTTTCTGCAGGAATTCTGCCTGTTCTCTTTGTTGAATTTTCAGGAAAGAAGGTGTGCGGCCCGGCAGCCCTTTATGCCATAAAACGGTAAATGGCATAAATATTGCTTTTTATCCTGGTGTCAATTATTTAATTTACGAGAGGAGGATAAAATGAAAAAAGTTTTAATTGCAATGTTATGTCTCATATTATGTCTTGGGCTGATGACAGGCTGCGGCGGAGGAGGTGGCGATGATTCTGCTGCGGACGGCGATCAGATTACCATTCGTATCGCATCAGATGAAACCAGCGACACCCCTTGCTCAGAAGCGACTGAAATTTTCAAAAAAGAAGTTGAGGAAAAATCCGGCGGGAAAATGACCGTAGAATATTTCTGCGACTCTGCCATGGGCGATGAGAGAGAAATCGCCGAATCCGTCAACATGGGAAATCTGGAAATGGGTATTATCTCCGGATGTTATCTGGCGACCTATGATGAAAACTGGTACCTGGTTGACATGCCATATGTATTCAAAGACAGAGACACCATGTACAAGCACCTGGACGGCGAAGTAGGACAGATTCTCAAGGATGGTCTGAAAGAAAAATCCAAGATCGAATGCCTCGATTTCGCTGACGGTTCCTTTAAGGTTCTGCTAAACAGCAAAAAAGAGATCAAAACCGTCAACGATATGTCCAATCTCAAATTCAGAAGCCAGGAAAGCCAGATGAACATGTCCATCTATAAGGCATGGAAGTCCACGGCTGTTCCCATGGGATTCAGCGAAATCTATACGGCTCTCCAGCAGGGAACGGTCGATGGCGTAGATACATCGCCCCTGTATCAGAGAAGCGGAAAGTTCTTCGAGGTGGGCAAATACTACACCATGACCAACCATCAGGCCCTCTTGATGAACAGCATCATCAATACCGACTTCATGGCTTCGCTGCCTGAAGATATGCAGCAGGTGATACGGGATGCCAGCAAAGAAGCTTATGGCGTTCAGGAAAGAGCCATCGTTAAGGAAGCTGAAGAATACGCATGCAAAGTTATGGATGACGCTGGATGCAAACGGCACGATTTGACTGAGGCTGAATTAAAGACCTTCAAAGACGCCAGCAAAGCCGTATACGACGAATACAGCAAAGTCGTCGATCCGAAACTATATGAATTGATGGGACTCTAATTCAAGGAGCGGGTGTTCCGGGTAAAACCCTTACCCGGAACGCATTTAAAAAGAAACAGTTGCTTATGCGGAAGCGAGGAGAACAATGAAAACGATACGCAAAATAGTAAGCGGCTATGACTTTATTGAAAAATGGGTTTTGATTGTTTTGACACTCATTATGGTAATCGTTATCGCCGCACAAGTATTTACTCGTTATGTACTGGGGGATGCGCTGTACTGGTCCGAGGAACTGGGCAAATTCATCTTTGTATGGATTTCCTGGCTGGGAGTGAGCGCGGGAATGAAAGAAAAAGAGCATATTCAGGTCAGGCTGGTACACGACGCCCTCACAAAAAAGGGACTGGTAAAAGCACAAGAAACGCTGGAACTGCTCTTAAACCTATGCTGGTTTATCACAAGTGTGATCGTAACCTATTATGGCATAGGTATCGTGGGCATGCAGATGGACACAGCCGTCTACGGCGCTTCCACAGGAATCCCCATGTGGATCCCGTATCTGTGTGTACCAGTCAGCGGATTTATCATCTGTCTGAGACTGATCGGGGAGATGTACAAAAATGTATGCGATCTGTTTGTAAAGAGAAAGGAGGGAGTAAATGGGTAGTATTGTAATGCTGTTCGGAGGAATGATCCTTTTGATTTTCATCGGCGTTCCGGTGGGATATGCCATCGGTCTGTCTACCATCTGCACCTATGCAGCTTACTCAAATGTCTCAATTTCTCTGATATCACAGAACTGTTTTACCGGACTTAATTCATTTGTTTTATTGGCAATCCCGTTTTTTATCCTGGCAGGAGTCATCATGGGAGAAGGCGGAATCGCAAAACGACTGGTGGATTTGGCGGATGCCGTCATCGGCTTTGTCACCGGCGGACTGGGAATGGTAGCTATTTTGACCAGCACCTTCTTCGGCGCCATCACAGGTTCAGGAAACGCCACCACATCAGCAGTGGGAGCATTATTGATCCCTTCCATGGAGGAAAAGAAATACGGGAGAGTTTTCAGCAGTACGCTGGTAGCATCTGCGGGAGCGATCGGCATTATCATTCCGCCCAGCATCCCCTTTGTTATTTATGGAGTGTCCACGGGCACCAGCATCGGCGACCTGTTTATCGCGGGTATTATCCCGGGACTGCTGATGGCCCTTGTCCTCATGGTAGCATGTTATATTATTTCCAAAAAGAACGGTTACGGCGGCAGTGACACCAGACCGAACGCAAAGCATATTCTCATTGCTGCCAGGAATGGGATCTGGGCTCTGCTGGCGCCGGTGATTATTTTGGGCGGTATCTATGCAGGTATCTTCACCCCGACCGAATCGGCAGTAGTCGCGGTTGTCTATTCTATTCTGGTGGGATTTTTTATCTACCGGGAGCTGACGATCAAAAAACTGCTGGATGCGATTTACAAGACGGCGATTATCAATGGAATCACCAGCTTTATCATCGCCTTCTCAGCGTCTATGTGTAAGTTCATCAGTATTGAACGTATTCCGGATATGATCTGCGATGCCATTACCAGCATAACCGACAGTAAAATCATCATCCTGCTTTTGCTCAATATTGTACTCTTGCTGATCGGGATGCTCATTGATATTATTCCGGCTATCATTATTTTAGCTCCGATCTTTTTGCCGCTGGTGGAATCCTACGGTATGAGTCCAATCCAGTTCGGTGTCATGCTTGTTCTCAATCTGGGGATCGGTTTTGTAACGCCGCCTTATGGCTCAACTCTGTTCGTTGCTTCGGCCATATCCAAGATACCAGTAGATCGAATGTTTAAAACAGCCTTCGTCTTTACCGGAGTTTTGAGCATTGTACTGCTGATCGTTACTTATATACCGGCGGCATCCTTGCTGCTGGTCCAGTAAAGATAACGGCTGCGCTGTACGAAAAAGAATCATAAAAGGAAGCGCTGCCCATACGCTTCCTTTTTTCTTTGGTGTTTCTTTACACGGTACTAATTGTTTCTGACTTTATAGCTAAAAATGATTAGGAGGTGAAAGCCTTTGGAAAAAAGGCACCATGAGTATCGTTCAGATAAATTAGTCAGCGGTGATTATTTGCTGCCATATGCAGTATGGCGGAGAAAAAAGAATAAATCGAAATATTTTGAAATTTTGCGAGAGACAGATGTTTCATTTCCAATGGAAGATAGCTGTTTCAGGAGCATGGCCTGACAGCAGCCCTTTCCACTGGCACAATTATTGCTCCTATTAAGGGATGAAAACCATTTCTGAGAGGAGGGAAACATGAAAAGCGTATTAATTTCAATAGCTGGTGTTTTTGAACAGCAGGAAAAAGTCCGGGAGGTGAAATGATGGATAAAACGTTCAAAATTTGGGAAGTCGGCGACTGTTATATTATGATCGACTTTGGGCTTGTGAAAAGCGTCGAAGTTAATATAAAAGCCACCCTGTTGAAGGATATGATGGGGAAGGAAGGCGTTGATGGAATCGTTGAATCCATTCCATCCAATTCTTCTCTTGTCATTAAGTATGATCCCAAAATCATTGAATTATCCAAAATCGTTCAATTGATGCACGATTTTCTGGATAGGATCGAATCCAAAGATAATTTGGAGATCCATTCAAGGATTATCGAGGTGCCAATTCTCTTTGATGATCCGTGGACCAAGGAATGCGTAGAAGATTATTGCAGGAAAATCAAACCCATTGAGAACAACATCGAGCTCATCTGCCGGGAAAACAAACTGGATGGACTGGAAGAACTCAAGTACAAATATTTGTTCCCCCAGCACTGGGTCACCTACGTCGGATTCACACCCGGCCTGGCCTCCAGTCTGTGCCTCGATCCCAGATGCGATTTAAGCGCGCCCAAGTACAATCCGCCGCGGCTGGAAACACCCACAGGCGCGGTCGGCATAGGCGGCTCCAACACATCCATCTATCCGCTGGTAAGTGCGGGCGGCTTTCAGCTGTTTGGCATAACGCCGATACCGCTGCTGGATTTAGATCAGCGGCTGGATGGATTTAAAGATTCTCCGGTTTTGTTTAAAGTGGGCGACCGAATCAAGTATGTTGAAATCGATATGGACGACTATAACCGGATCAAGCAGCAAGCAGCTGACGGGACCTATCATTATAACATTATCCCATATGATAAATTCTGCCTGGGCGGATATCGGGAGTTCTTAGCTGAAGCGGGAACAAAGTAGAGGAGGTGATTTGATGTTGAAGATATTAGAAACCGGATTGAGAGTTACGGTGCAGGATTATCCGGGCAGACAAGGGTTCGCCCATCTGGGAATACCAATTTCCGGCGCAATGGATGGTCTGGCGCTGCGGGTCGCCAATGCGCTGGTGGGAAACGACGAGACGGAAGGCGGTTTGGAATTTATCTATAAAGGAGCGAAAATTCAGTTCAGCCAGGATACCATATTCAGTGTATGCGGAGCATCGGCGAATGTAACCCTCGACGGAAACCCCATCGACTTATGGAGCGCCCTTTATGCGCAGGCAGGTCAAATCCTGGATTTTTCCTTTGCCTCATCCGGCGTATATTCCTACCTAGCAGTGAAGGGGGGCATTGATGTTCCTAAGGTTATGGGCAGCAAATCCACGTATGCCACATCCTTGCAGTTCGGCGGCTATAAAGGTCGTTTTCTCAAAGCAGGCGATGAAGTCCCAGTAGGCGCAAAGGTATCCAGGAGCGAGTATGAACCCAGGAAATTGAAGACGGAGTACATTCCGGACTACCGGGAGCCTGCGGAATGTGAGCTGATGCTCGGTTCTCACTGGGATTGGCTGACAAAGGAAGACATCGATCTGGTTTATTCCAGTGAATTTACGGTGAGCCGCGATTCCAGCAGGCTTGGATACCGGCTGGAAGGTCCTGAATTCCAGTTTTCAGAGATCGCCCATGGAAAACCTGCCGCAACCGGCGCTTTTCCTTCCAACATATATGACACCGGATACTACCACGGAGGTGTAAATCTGGCAGGTCAAACCCTCGTGATCTTTACCGCCGATTATCCGACGGCCGGCGGCTATATCCAGCCCTTTTTCATACCGGACTGCTGTCTGTGGAAGGTGGCGCAGACCAATTTGGGCGGGAAGATCAAATTCAAGCGAATCACCATCGATGAGATAAAAGCTGTTCGAGAAGACTTTGAGAACTATATAAACCCGGAAAGATTTGAATGAATCTGCTTATCTGAGAGGAGAAGGTTATGAAACAGATTGATATTAATTGCGATATGGGAGAAAGTTTTGGAAAATATACGATCGGATGCGACGAAGATATGATGGCGGAAGTGATCTCAGCAAACGTGGCATGCGGGTTCCATGCGGGAGATGCCAATGTGATGTGCAAAACGGTCAAATTAGCGAAAGAAAAAGGCGTTGCCGTAGGAGCCCATCCCGGATATCCGGATTTGGCCGGATTTGGAAGGCGTTATATGACTTTGACCCCGGAAGAATTATACAATTACACCGTTTTCCAAGTGGGATCCCTGGTGCAGTTTCTCAAAATCAACGATATGGAGCTGAATCACATTAAGCCCCATGGCACCCTTTATAATACGCTGATCGATCATGATGATCTGGCGGAAGCCTTTGCCAAAGCCTGCCGGGATATAAAGCCCGGATGCAGCGTGTATTTTATTGGCTCGATGCAGGGGAACTGCCTGGAGAAATACTGCGATCAGTATGGTTTGAATTATGTCAGCGAATTTAATTGCGATACGGACTATACACCGGAAGGAAAGATCTTGATCCGTAAGTCCTATGGACATATTACACCGGAAGATAGCGTAAAGAGGGCCATAAAGTTCTTGGAAACAGGACAGGTGGCGGCATCTGACGGATCGACTCTGACCTTCAAAGCAGATTCCATCTGTGTTCACGGCGATTCCGACACTTGTGTGACGACGATAAAGCTTCTCAAAAAAGGACTGATGGAAGCAGGATATGAGCTGAAAGGATAGATTGTTTTTGTGAAAGGAGAGAACCATGGCAAATATTACAAGCCCGATGCCGGGAAAGATTTTGGAAATCAACGTTGAAGTAGGCCAGCAGGTTACGAAGGGACAGGAGCTTTTAACCATGGAATCGATGAAAATGGAACTGCCCATCGTAGCGGAAGAAGGTGGAACAGTAACATCCATTCATGCAAAGGTTAATACAGCTGTAGCGGGAAACGCGCTGTTAGTAGTAATAGAGTAATGAAATCGTTAAACCTGGTTTTTAAGATAGGAGGCTATCTATGAGCGAAGCAAAAGTAACCGTAGATAATTTTGAAGAATATTCGCAGGAAGCGGTTCCCATGGCAGCCAGAAGGTCTATGGTCAAGCCCCTGGTTGTGTGGATTGGATACGCGTTCTTTCCATCGGGAATCGCGGCGGCCATTACCATCGGAGGAAGCTTTTCCTTTCTGCAGGCAGCGCTTATCGTGTTCATCGGCTGTATCGTATTGGTATTTATTTCAGGGACCATGGGGGCCATCGGCGCGAAAACCGGTTTATCCTTTGGCCTGATAGCCCGTTATGTATGGGGCAGCAAAGGCGGCAGAATTGCCGCGCTCATACCTCCGATCGGTCTGATCGGATGGGGCGGCACGCATATTTCATACGCGGCGGAGTTCTTAACCACCGCCTTTCATATCAACTATTATCTGCTGTGTTTCTTAATGGCAGCGGTATTCTGCGCAATCGCCCTTGTCGGCTTCAAATACATGACATGGGTTGCTAATTTAGCTGTTCCTGTGAGCATTATTTTGCTGGGCATCGGCGCATATAAGGGCTTGCAGGAGATCGGGGGATGGGATGCGCTTCTCAACGCCGATCCTGTAGGCACGCCAATAACCGTCATTTCCGGCATCACTTTGATGGTAGGCACGTTTGCCTGCGGAACCGGGGGCGGCTCCACCGATATTCAAAGATGGTGCAAGAGTCCTTTCCAGGCGGTCATGGTCGCAGTTGTTACCTTCGGCGTTGCATACGTATATTTGATGCTGACCGGTACGATTATTTCCCTGGGAGCAGGAACCACAGACGTGGTACAGGCTTTCGCCGGTTTGGGCATGCTCTTTTCTGCGACGTTCGTCGTATTGTTCCTGACATGGACGACTTGCGATACTGATTACTATACTTCGTCCCTGGCTATTTCTGCGGCTACGGGATGGAAAAGAGCGTACGGAGTCGTAATCATGCCCACCATTTCTTGTGTGCTGGCAATGACCCACTTCTCACAGTATTTGAGTATTTTTCTAATCGTTATGGTAGCCTTGATTGTTCCGCTGATGGGCGTTGTTACAGCCAATTTCTTAGTGGTAAACAAACGAAAATATCCAGATATCAGCATACTGAAGGAAGGCCTTGTTCCTGAGTGGCAGCCAGGCAGTTTTATTGGTCTGATCCTGGGCGCTGCGACGGTAATTCTTACCGAACAGGTCTGGAATATAGGCTGTCCGGCTATCCAGGGGATCGTTGTGGCCTTTGCAGCGACAATCCTGTTCGATAAACTAATCTATCGCCCATTGCCGGAAAGAGAAGCAAGGCTGTAGGTGATTTTCATGTGGAACCGAGGCATGTTACAATAAACAAACATAAGGGGAAGCACTATGAGCGTTCAAGTTTCATATGCTTCCTCTTTTTGGAACCAGTTGGCCTGATTTAAGATGAAGGATGAGCTTTAATGAGAATGATAAGGAAGGTGCGGCGATGAATCCTATTAATTGTATCTGCAGGCAGTGCAAGAGCAGAAGCGAATGTCATAAGGACAAAATGGATGTTGTATTTCGAATTATGGACAACGAAAACGACGTCACCCTGACGGACGGGAAGGGGATCGTGCTGCGAGTCAGCGATTCCTATGAAAACCATTACGATGTGGCGAAAGAGGACGTCATTGGAAGGTCGGTATACGAGCTGGAAGAACAGGAGATCTTTAAACCCTCTGTAACGGTTGAAGTGCTAAAGGAAAAGAAAAAAGTCACCCTGATGCAGCGGAATAAAAAAGGGGAAAAGGTTTTGACCACAGGTGTGCCGATCCTGGACGAAGATGGGGAGGTGGAGTATGTCATCAGCTTTAATTCCATTGACATTGCCAATGTGACAACCTTACATGACAATTACAGCAAACTCACCCAGCTAATGAAAGAATACAGCGCCGAAATCCAACATTTGAAAATGAAAGAACTGGAGGAAAACTCCCTGATCGCCAAAAGCAAAGAAATGTCGGATATTAAAGACTTAATCCTGCAAATTGCGGAGGTGGATGCCAATGTGCTGATTACCGGGGAGACCGGCGTGGGAAAAAGCATGGTCGCCAAAATGCTCCATCAGACCAGCAGCCGGGCAGACGGCCCCTTTATTGAAATTAACTGCGGGACCATACCTCAGACGCTGCTTGAATCCGAGCTGTTCGGATATGAAAAAGGAGCCTTTACCGGAGCCAGCCAGAAAGGAAAACTGGGAAAAATCGAGCTGGCCAACGGCGGCACCTTGTTCCTCGATGAAATTGGAGAATTGCCTCTGGATATGCAGATTAAAATCCTGCAGGTTATCCAGCAGAAGGTAATCAGCAGAATCGGAAGCCTGGAAAAAACTGCAGTAGACTTCAGGCTGGTAGCCGCAACAAATAAAGACCTGGAAAAAGCCATCCGGCAGGGGGAATTCCGTGAGGATTTGTATTATAGACTGAGCGTGATCGATATTTACATTCCTCCACTGCGGGAGCGCAGAGATGACATCGTGCCCCTGATTCTCAATTTCATGGAAAAATTCAATGCACGGTACCGAAAGGTGCTGTCCGTATCTTCGGATGCGCTGAGTCTTTTGGAAAGCTACGACTGGCCGGGGAATATCCGGCAGGTGGAAAATTTCATCGAGCGGATCGTCATTACCTTTAAAGGAAAGATGGTGGACGGCAAAGATCTGCCTAAGGCATTTCAGCCGGGTCAGAGGAAACCGGTCGATCTTGACGGCAGTTCCCTGTCCCGCATGCTGGATGAATATGAAAAAGAAATCTTTACCGACGCACTGGAAAAATACAGGACAAGCGTCGCTGTGGGCAAGGCGCTGGGTATCAGTCAGACCACCGCGGCCCGCAAGCTTAGAAAATATATTCCCGGCTATACCTATCTCAGATTGGAGGATAGCCAAAAGTAACTAGCCTAGTCGAATCTGATTAGGCCTTGAAATCAAAGGAAGCGGGTGCCTTTTTCAGTTCGTAGTCAGTCTTGACTTGATGAGGTGGAGCATGAGCGTGCCCCCGTCTTTGATCACGGCTTTCACGATAAAAAAGGGAACCCCTTAATTCTGTTGAAATTCTGGGGTTTTCGCTTTTTTTAACCCTATGAGAGCCAAGAATTTGATTCTTGGCATAAAGCTTGCGATACATTATAAACGTGAAAACGAAATCACAGGAGGTAAACAGTGAAATACATAAAAATTGAGAAGCAGGAAGCCATCGAAATCATAAAAGTAAACAAGCCTGAGGTGCTCAACGCATTGGACGGAGAGGTGCTTTTGGAGTTGGAAGAAGCCATCGGGCAAGTGGCAGAAGATGAAAGGGTGAAGGCGCTGATCATCACCGGCGAGGGCCGGTCTTTTGTTGCCGGAGCCGATATCGCGGCCCAAAGCGTACTGGACGCCCAGGGCGGCAGAGCCTGGGGACGGAAAGGAAGCGCCATCTTCCGCAAAATTGAACTTTTGGAAATCCCCACCATTGCGGCGGTCAACGGATTTGCCCTGGGAGGCGGATGCGAGCTGGCCCTGAGCTGCGATCTGATTTTGGCCAGTGAAAAGGCCAAGTTCGGACAGCCGGAAGTGGGACTGGGCATCACGCCGGGATTTTCCGGGACTCAGAGGCTGCCCCGGCGGGTAGGGATCGGCAAGGCCAAGGAGCTGATCTTTACCGGAGACGTGATCAAAGCAGCAGAGGCGGAACGGATCGGCCTGGCCAACAAAGTGGTGCCGCCTGAGGAGCTGATGGAGGAAGCGATCAAGCTGGCGGAGAAAATCATCAGCAACGGCCCCATCGCGGTGAAATATTCCAAGGCGGCCATTGACCGGGGCATGGATGCGGATCTGGACACGGGAATCCGGACGGAGAACGAACTCTTCGCCATGTGCTTTGCCACCCAGGATCAAAAGGAAGGCATGCAGGCTTTTCTGGAAAAACGGGACGCAAAGTTCGTGAATAAATAACAAGGGCATGGAATTATGAAAAAAGTGAACATCATGACTGCGGAAAAGGCAGTCGAACAAATCGAAGACGGCATGACCATCGCCACCGGGGGCTTTGTAAGCTGCGCCTGCCCGGAAGCCTTGTCCAAGGCATTGGAAGAGCGGTACTTGAAAACCGGGCATCCAAAGGATCTGACGCTGTTTTTTGCTGCAGGACAGGGTCACCGGGACGGGACCGGGGGAGACCATTTCGGCTATGAAGGCCTTGTGAAACGGGTGATCGGCGGACACTGGGACCGGGCGCCCAGGCTGGGAAAGCTGGCCCTGGAAAACAAGATCCAAGCCTACAACCTGCCCCAGGGCGTCATCACCCATATGTACCGGGACATTGCGGCCCACAATCTGGGAACCATCACCCATGTGGGGCTGCATACCTTTGTCGATCCCAGGAAAGGCGGAGGCAAGCTGAACGCTGTCACGAAAGACGATCTGGTAAAGCTGGTGGAAATCGAGGGCCAGGAACGGCTGCTCTACAAACTGTTCCCCATCGACGCGGTTTTTCTGCGGGCCAGTTATGCAGATGAATACGGAAACTGTACGGTGCATCGGGAAATCGGACCTCTGGATGTGACCGCCATGGCGCAGGCGTGTAAAAACAGCGGCGGCAAAGTGATCGTTCAGGCGGAACGGATCGTGGAGGCAGGTTCGCTGGATCCCAAGCTGGTCAAAATTCCGGGCATTTATGTGGACACCATCGTGGTGGGAACCGAAGAGGAAAACATGCAATGCCTGGGAATGCCCTATGACGGCTCGCTGACCGGTGAATTCCGGATTCCCTTTGAAGATATTCCACCGGCGGAACTTTCCCAGAGAAAGATTATCGCCAGGCGGGCGGCCATGGAACTTCCGCCGGATGCCATTGTAAATCTGGGAACAGGCGTGCCGGAAGTGATCGCAAACGTTGCGGCCGAGGAAGGCATTGCCGACTATATGACCCTGACTGTAGAAGCTGGTTCCATTGCCGGCGTACCCATGGGCGGGACCCAGTTCGGCGCGGCGGCAAACTCCATGTGTATACTGGAGCACAATGTGCAGTTTGATTTTTATCAGGGAGGCGGCCTTGATATCGCGTTTCTGGGACTGGCGGAAACCGCGGCCAACGGGGATCTGAACGTTTCCAAGTTCGGAGATCGTCTGGCGGGAGCAGGCGGGTTCATCGATATTACCCAGAATGCAAAAAAGGTATGCTACTGCGGCTCCTTTACTGCAAAAGGGCTGGAAATTGAATGCCATAACGGAGGCTTGAAGATCAAAAAAGAAGGGGCGCGGAAAAAATTTGTGAAAGAAGTGGAGCATGTGACCTTTTCTGGCGATTACGCCAATCAGGTCCATCAGCCGGTGCTGTACATCACAGAGCGGGCCGTTTTCGAGCTGAGGCCGGAGGGACTGACTTTGATCGAAATTGCTCCGGGGATCAACCTCCAAAAGGATATTTTCGACCAGATGGAATTTGTTCCGCTGATCGCAAAGGACCTCAAGCTGATGGAGGAGCGCATTTTTAAAGAAGAGCCCATGGGGCTTCATAAATAGAACAAACGAGGAGGAAGACAAATGGAATTCAGTTATTCAAGAGAACAAGAGATGGTAAAAAAGATGCTGAAGGAGTTCGCAGAGACGGAGATCGCACCGATCAGCGAAGAAATCGACGCGGAAGCCAAATACCCCTATGAAACGGTGGCAAAACTGGGGGAGCTGGGGATCATGGGCATGCCCTTTCCGGAGGAATACGGAGGAGCGGGGTCGGACTACCTGACCTACATCATGGCGGTGGAGGAGATCTCCAAGGTGGACGCCTCCCACGGCGTCATCGTGCAGACCCACAACGCCCTGTGCTGCTG
>CABJAP010000006.1 GCA_902363595.1 Clostridia bacterium
TTAGAGACTGTTTTCATCCTCCAAACCGCTTAAAAAGAATGTTATGGACGGTACTGGAAACCAATCCCACTTTCACGCCGTTTATCCCCTCTTTTTCAGTGGCCTCCCTAAAACAAGCCCCAGCGATGATTTTACTTTTTGCCCTTTATTAATCCGGGCCCGAAGGGCCCGACCTTTTCAATTCTAATTTATTCTGTTTTCTGCGAATCCAGCTCCGCCTGCTGCTTGGATGTCAGCTTTTGCGGCCGGAAGAGCATGAAGAGAATGGCGCTGATGGCCATCAAAATGGGATAATACAGGTTGGGGATAATGTCCAGCGGCGTCAGCCCCACCAGGGCGGCGGCTGTCAAAAGCTGGGCTCCATATGGGATCAAACCCTGACCAACGGAAGCGAAAATATCCAGAATGGAGGCGACCCTTTTGGGGGCCACTTCAAATTCATCGCCGATTTCTTTGGCAATGGGACCTGCCATAACGATGGCTACCGTGTTATTGGCCGTACAGATATCCACCAACAGCACCAGGATCGCAATGCCGAATTCGGCGCCCCGCTTTCCCTTGGTGCGTTTTTTAATGGTATCAATAATCAGATCAATACCGCCGTTATTCTTAATCAAAGAAACGATGCAGGCCACGATGATGGAAATAACCGAAATCTCAAAGAGCCCCGCCATACCGTCGCCGATGGCCGTAAAGCTTTCCAAGAGGGTGAACTTTCCGAAGGCAACGCCGACAATCATGGAAAGAACAATCCCCGAGATCAGCACCAAAAACACGTTGAAGCCGATCAGCGCTCCGATCAGCACCACCAGATAAGGGATAACCTGCACGAAATTATACTCATAAACATCCTTGGTAACGGAAGTCATTTCCATGGTGCGTACATAGAAGATAATCAGCGTTACTACCGCCGCCGGCAGGACGATGAAAAAGTTCTGCTTGAATTTATCCTTCATTTCACAGCCCTGGGTTCTTACCGCGGCGATGGTAGTATCGGAAATCATAGAAAGATTGTCGCCGAACATGGCGCCGCAGACAACCGCGCCGATGCACAGGGACAGCGGAAAGGCCGTCTGCTGGGAAACTCCCAGCGCAATGGGCGCCAGCGCCGTAATGGTACCCATGGAGGTTCCCATGGAAATGGAGATAAAGCAGCCAATCACAAAAAGACCAACGACCATCAACCCCGGCGGCAGAATGGACAGTCCAAAATTAACCGTGCTGTCCACGCCGCCTGCCGCCGTCACTACCCCTGAAAAAGCGCCGGCCACGATAAAGATCAATACCATCGTGATGATATTCACATCTCCCGCCCCTTTGGAGATAATGTGAAGTTTTTCGTCAAATGTCAAATCCCTGTTCTGCAGCATGCCCACAAACAGCGCCGCCACAAATGCTACCAGAGCGGGCATTCCGTAAAAGTCCCCGCTGATAATCCCTACCCCGGCAAATAGTACGATGAATACGATAAAAGGCAATAACGCCCAGCCGCGTTTTTTCATGTTGTTTCCCTCTCTTCCAATAAGTAATCAATTCATAAGTTCGAACCTGGTCTTGCTGCATCAGCTTTTCCAGGTTCCGATCAAGTCCGTTTGCTGCCGATCTGTGTGTTGAGCATTGGCTTTCCCGTAAAATGAAACAGCCTGGCGACCAGATTGCTGGGAAAGCTGCCGACCCTTGTATTGAGCATCTTCACCAGCACATTATAAAAGCGGGCGAAATTCTCGATATCATTCTCAGCAGAAAGCAGCTGCTTTTCTGCGTTAAGAAAGCCTCTCCCCGGCTCTCCCCGGCTCCGGACCTGCTCCATCAGTTCTCCCAGCGCATCGGACAGTTCATTTTCACAGCCTACCTTCTCTTCCATGTCTTCGGCGTCCTTAGCCGCATTTTTCCGCTGAAGGGCGATTTTCGCCAGCTCAGGATCAAAGTCCTGACAGTTTTCTGCAGCTGCTGTCACTTTTTTAACCAGCCCATGGCGCTTCTTCAAATACACTTCCATGGTCGCAAAAGCCTCTTCAACACTGTACTTCAGCTTGAGAAATCCTTTGTAAGACAGGACGAGCCAAATCAAGATCACGGCTGCCAGCACAGCGGCCGCTATGATAATATTCAGGTTCATGATTTCTTCTCCTTATCTTACTCGGAAATCTGCCAATTGATCGGCTCTTTTCCAAAGCGTTTTAAAAAAGCGTTTGTTTTTGAAAAATATCTTCCACCCCAGAATCCCTTATGGGCTCCCAGCGGGCTGGGATGGGCTCCGGTGAGAATGAGATGCCGGTTATTGGTAATCAGGCTCTGCTTTGCCCGGGCATTTCCGCCCCAGAGTATGAATACCATCGGATCTTCCCGATCATTGAGCAGCCGAATAATCCGGTCGGTGAAGATTTCCCAGCCCTTGCCACGGTGGGAATTGGGCTGGCTCCGTCTTACCGTAAGCACCGTATTGAGCAGCAGAACCCCGTTCTTTGCCCAGCTTTCCAAGCAGCCGTGGGACGGAGGGTCGATCCCCAGATCATCCTTCAGCTCTTGAAAAATATTGACCAACGACGGCGGTGTTTGTACTCCTTTTTGCACAGAAAAACAAAGGCCGTGAGCCTGTCCCGGCTGATGATACGGATCCTGCCCTAAAATAACTGCTTTTACCTCCTTATAGGGCGTGAATTTCAACGCATTGAACAGATCGTACATATTCGGGTAGATGACTTTGGTCTTGTATTCCTGGATCAGAAACTGTCTCAGCTTCTGATAATATTCTTTTTCAAACTCTCCCTCCAGGACCTGGTCCCAGTCGTTTCCTATGTTCACCATAGATTCTATTATAGCGGACTTGCAGGTTTCTGACAATGGGGGAAATTTGCCAGCTTCAAATGCTTTTTTCAATAATCACATAAGTTTTTCGACAATATAAATAACGATACTGCCAACTTGCATCATAACCAAAAGTAGAGAGAGGTAAAGCAGCGGAGAAATATTCAAAAACACTTCATACCGTTTTGCCGGATTCCCGTCTTTTATTTTCCTTTTTTTCTTTTGCCCGTAAATAAAGGTACTCACGAAGAGAACGAGGGGCAGGTAAAACAAGAAGATTGTTTTTGTACTGAGGAAGAACTCGCTGATGATATCTTCGGGGCCATATATGATAAATCCACAAAGAATAATCAGCACATAGGCAATGCAGAAAACGGTGCCCACCCTCCCGTTTCGGTAGGTATCGTCAAAATTATCCTTTTCAACCTGCGCATCAGTATGCAGGGGCACCGGACTTTCAATCTCACTTTTGTTCCTGAAGTAGTATACATAGGAGGTACTGTCGATATATTCCCAGCCGCTATCGCCGCACAATTGCAGGTATTCGTCTTTGGCCTGCCCGAGATCCCGAAAGAAATCAACGCAATAACACTGCTCCTGCGGTTCTCCTTTTTTAAAGGAAGCCAGACACAAGCCCGCGGATTCAAACTGGTACCCTCTGGCTGCCATATAGGCAAGGTATTGTTCCACTTTCTTTTTCGTCTCAATTTCAGGCCTCGGCCAGAATTTGTAAAGATAATTCATTTTGACGCTCCTTTCAATATTTCCTTTCCATCGGATACCTGATTGGATAAACGTTTGTACTCCTCTTCCAGGATTGTTTTGCCCTTTGGTGTGAGGCGGTATAGTTTCCGGCGCTCTTCCACTTTCGTCTTTTCGACGATACCCTCTTCATCAAACCGTTTCAGAAGGTTGTAGACTGTCCCTGCGCCCAAATTCACTCGTCCCTTTGTCAATTCTGCTGTGCTTTTAATGATGTCATACCCGTGCCTCTCTTCTGTCAAAGCCAGCAAGATGTAATACATTGGCTCAGTAAGCGTATCCAATTGTTGCTTTGCCATATCTGCCTCCATATATCTAACATAACTATATTTAATATAAATATATCATAATCTTAGAATTTGTCAATTTAAATATGCACCATTACAAAACATCCGCTGCAAGATGAGCCAAGACTTCACCAGAAGCAGTACAACGGGGGAAATTTGCCAGTCTCAAATGTTTTTTTAATCTTAGTTTAATGTTCAGGCTATATACTTATATATATGATGCCTGCGGGATTGGGATCACGCATCCTGCTGTGATCGATCAGCAGCAATCCAAGGCAAAGCTTTTCATTCAAAAGGAGGAACCACCATGAGCTTTTTTTCAGCATCAAGCGGTAGAAACCCGTACAGAAATCCCCATAACGGCGGACGTCATTATCAGAAAAAAGGTCTGTTGGGCAAGTTGGGAGGCCTGATGGGATCGTTCAGCAGCGGAAGGGGATATTACCCGGAGGGGAACCAATATCAACAGCCAAATTACCAGCAGCCCTTGTCTTCCAGCGGCCAGCCACAGGAAAATTCCTTCTGTCCGTCCTGCGGCTCCCAAGTTCCTGCCGGATCGAAATTCTGTCTGGAATGCGGTGCTAAGATGAACAGCGGCTCCATCTGCACAGGCTGCGGACAAAAACTGCCGGACAACGCAAAATTCTGCCCGTCCTGCGGCGCTCCCAGGAAATAGTCCCAAATGCTCCTTTTTCCAAAAAGATATATAGGCCGCAGCTTTCAAGGCTACAAGCTGGAAAAAAGCCTCGGCCAAGGCAGGTACGGCAGCTGTTTTGCCGCCCGATCCGCAGGCGGCGAGCTTGTGGTGCTCAAACGTCTCCACAATCCGATGAAAAAAAAGAACACAGGCAAAAATCATTTTGAACCTGTGATTCTTTCTATGCTCCGGCACCCTGCTGTGCCTGAGCTGTTGGGGATTGTCAACGAAGGCCGCAGCTATTTTTTTGTGCTGGAATATATGCCCGGCATATCGATCAAGCAGCTGCTCTTTTCCCGCCGCCATCCCTTTACGTATGAAGAGATCCATCAAATTATGGTGCAGCTCTTGGACCTGATCGCTTATCTTCACCATAAAGACATCGTCCATAGGGATATTCGCATTTCCAACGTCCTGTGGGATCCGGACCAGCAGCGGCTGTCTCTGGTGGATTTCGGACTGGCCAGATTTGCCCATCAGGAGCACGCTCTCTTCCAGTCCGACTTTTCCTATCTGGGAGACTTTTTTCTTTACTTATTATATGCCCTTTACCCTGTTTCCAAAGGCAGCGGCGGCAAACAGCCCTGGTACCGGCAGCTGCCCCTGTCCGCCGGCCAAATGGAATTTCTCAAACGCTTGCTGGGCCTGAGTCCGCCCTATTCTCAAATCTGCTCCATCCGGCAGGACTTTCTTAAATCTTTTACTCCTCCCCATCGCTGAGGGCAAATTTCGCCGGCACTTTCACCGGCTCTTCATACCAAGAGAAGCAGTTTTCCACCATCTGGCGGTCCAGCTTGGGCGTCAGCCAGCTCACCACCGGGACTATAATCAGCCCAGAAAGCATGGCGAAGGCGCCCGCATTGATTGGCGATTGCAGGATCATGGGGAAAGATTCTCTGAAAAGCAGATTGAGCATCATCAGCCCCGCGCCCCAGACATAGCTGCACCAGCAGGCGATCTTGGTAGTCCCCTTCCAGTAAAGACCATAGAGCAGCGGCGCCAGGAAGGCGCCTGCCAGCGCGCCCCAGGACACGCCCATCAGCTGGGCGATGAAGGTTACCGCGCTCCTGTACTGAATGACTGCGATCACAACCGATATGGCGATAAAGACTACAATTAATACACGAATCACAAAGACCTGGGTCTTATCGCTCATGTTCTTGATGAAATTGTCCTTGAGAAAATCAATGGTTAAGGTTGAACTGGATGCCATAACCAGTGAGGACAGCGTTGACATGGATGCAGACAGCACCAGCAGAACCACCAGCCCCACCAGGGCGTCCGGCAGGTTGGAAAGCATCGTGGGAATGATAGCGTCAAACCCGTCCGCTTCGATATTGATCTGGTCAGAGAACAATCTACCGAAGCCGCCCAGGAAATAGCATCCGCCGGCCACGACCAGGGCAAACAGCGTTGAAATGATCGTCCCTTTATGTATGGATTTTTCACTTTCAATGGCGTAAAATTTTTGTACCATCTGAGGCAGGCCCCAGGTTCCCAGGGATGTGAGGATGACCACGCCCAGCAGGTTGAGCGGATCAGGCCCGAAAAAGGAATTAAAGGCGCCCGGAGTCGCAGATACAGCCGGATCTTCCACGCTGGCCAAGCCGCTTAAAGCTTCCATAAAGCCGCCTTTGCTCATAATCACCGCCGCAATGACGGCTATAATACCAAAGAGCATGATGATCCCCTGGATAAAGTCATTGATGGCGGTTGCCATATAGCCTCCTGCAATGACATAGATCCCGGTCAGCACGGCCATAATGATGATGCAGACCGTATAATCGATATGAAAGGCCATCCCGAAAAGCCGGGAAAGACCGTTGTACAGGGAAGCTGTATACGGAATCAAAAAGATAAATATGATAACGGATGCTCCCACTTTGAGCGCTTTGCTGTTAAATCTGGCGCCAAAGAATTCCGGCATGGTGGCAGAATCCAAGTGCTGGGTCATGATCCGTGTCCTGCGGCCTAAAATCACCCAAGCCAAAAGGGAACCGATTAAGGCATTGCCGATGCCGATCCAGGTGGAGGCGATGCCGTATTTCCATCCGAACTGTCCTGCGTAGCCGATAAATATAACAGCGGAAAAATAGGAGGTGCCGTAAGCGAACGCCGTCAGCCACGGCCCTACGGAGCGCCCTCCCAGAACAAATCCGTTCACGTCGGTGGCATGCTTTCTGCAATAAAGGCCGATTCCGATCATGATGGCAAAGAATACACACAATAGTAAGATTTTGATTAACATAGTTTTTTTCAATCCTTTCTGTTTTATTTTACAGAGCGTATTTCCAAAAACGAAAAAACCCTCTGAACTATGTTCAGAGGGCAGATTATATACCGCGTTACCACCTCTGTTCACTGCAGCCTCACAACCGCAGCCTCACTGAGTTCTTACTAAACTCGCTCACTATAACGGGTGAACCCGTTCCAACCTACTTACGAAATTTCCTTGCATAAAATTCCTGTTCAGCGGACTGCTCGCAGAATGTATTCGATCCGACAGTTTCCTGCGCCTCTCACCTTCCGGCTGCTCTCTGTAGGGCTTTGGCGGATTTACTAGTTTCTGGTCTTCGCATTTATCAATTATTATTGCATGAATTATTATTCATGTCAAGAAAATTTTTCTCTTTTTTCATCCTTCTGGCCAGATAGATAACCGGCGTATCGGCCAGACTTGTGACCAAAAAGATCACATAGCTGGACACGCATATACTGATCAGCGTCGATAGATCATACATGGAGAAAAACGCGCCGAAGGTATATAGCACCGTATTGAGAATTTGGGATATCATGGTGGAGCCATTGTTTCGCAGCCATAAAAACCGTTTACCGTCGCCGCACCGCTTGGTCGTGAAGGCCCACCATTTGTGATAAGCCCATACATCAAAGCGCTGGCATATGGCATAGACCAGAAAACTGACAATCATAAGTCTTGGCGTATTGGTAAAGATGGTTTCAAAGCTTTCCCTGGCCCAATCGCTTGCAGCCGGCGTATAAAGGAGCCAGGATTGGGAAATGAGAATAAAAGCCACGGAAGTGGCGATGCCGATGTTGACCGCCTTCTGGGCAGCTTTTTTCCCTGCGGTTTCACTGAGAATGTCCGTGATTAAAAAGGTGGCCGCAAAAAGAATGTTGCCCAGGGTCTGCTCCATACCGAAGGCGTCCACCATCAGCAGGACTTCCATATTGGCTGTAATCGTGGCAATTACCGTGCAACAGTAGAGGCCGGTTCTGCCGAAAATCCGGTACATAACCAGAACGCCTCCGTAGATCAGGATCAGCGATCCCATCAATAATAGTTCGTTATTCATGTCTTGATTCTCCTCCAACGCCAAAGTCTGTGTTTTCCAACAGAATATCGACCCGGCTGTCCGCGCTGTACTTTGGATAGATCCGGTCTTTGAATATACCAAGAACAAAGGAATCCGGCTCCATCCGCGATGTGTTTTTCGTCATCAGATTGACACAAACCCGATCAAAAAACGCAAGGCCGGTCTCCATATCCTTGATCATAGAAGCTTCGCTTTGCCCGGTCAGGCCAAACAGCAGACAGACCTCATCGGCGTAACGGGCGATTTCCTGCGGCTTTACGTGGTCCATGCCCTTTTGCAGCACATCATCCCGAAAAACTTCATCAAAGGTTTCCACTCCCATTTTTACCGTCACTTGAATCCCATGCTCTCCAAAAAAGCTGCGGAATTGGGAAAGGGTCTCCCTGTCGCGCCAGTGACACTCCATATGAATCCAGCTGATGGTTTTATCCTTGCAAACCTGCAGAATTTCACCTACCGACTCTTGGTCCAGGTCGCAAAAGCTGCCCGAATTAATGACTTCCAAACTGCCGTAAATGCCTTCCACCTGTCCAAGCACCTGTTTATTAAGCCGATAGTTTGCTTTTTCATCGGATGAGAAATCCAGGTGATAATCGCAAAAGCGGCACCTTCTCCATTTGCATCCGCTGCCCCGGAGGAGAACGATCTCCCGGGGATTTTTTTCTGTTATTCTGCTGTATCGATCCATAAAGAGATCCTTTCCAGTAAATTGCCCAACAAAAAAGGCGCTTCCTTAAAAGCACCATCCCAAATGACAGCGGATTGACATGCACCGCTGCGGTTCCCGTAGTTTTGTTTAGAGACAGGATGGTCGCGAACTGTCTGATTCTGTTGTTACGGATATGTAGTATACCCGCTCATCCGAAGAAATGCAAGAAAATTTTTATGAAAATGTCCTTTGCCATGCTATACTTGGGATATGAGTATGATTTATGTATCCCAAACGGCCAACTCCATATTGATCGACCATTTGCAGCGGGCCGGGCATCAAATCCATTTAATCGCCCCCACAAACCGCACCTACGACCCCGTATCCGCCCATCCGGATATTTATCTGTGCGGGATGGGACCGGGCGGGCCGGTTTTTTTCGGCGATCCTGCCAAAATCGGGCCCAGGTATCCGCAAAACATCGTTTATAATGCAGCCTGCACCGGCGCCTTTTTCATTCACAATTTGAACTATACGGATCCAAAGCTGCTGGCGCAGGCAGAAAGTATGGAGAAAATCCACGTTCGGCAGGGGTATGCCAAATGTAATATCGTGATTGTAGATGAAACCTCGATCATCACCGCAGACCGGGGCATTTATAAAGCGTGCAGCGGGAAGCTGGATGTGCTGCTGGTGGATCCGGGGCATGTGGCTTTGCAGGGCTTTCCTTATGGTTTTCTGGGCGGAGCCTCCGGTCGGGTTGAAGATGAAATCATCTTTAACGGCAATCTGAAGTCCCATCCCGATTACGAAAAAATTCGATCGTTTATTGAAAGCCGCGGCTTGAAGGTCAAGTATTTCAGCCAATACGCCCTTGAAGATATCGGAAGTATCATCCAAGGGGCACCGGCTGACTAACTCACTCGGCGCTGGTACCCGGCGGCATTACCATGTTCTGGAATCTCTGAAGGCTTTGTCCCATGGACATTCTTACCCGGGGCAGGAGCAGAGGATCCATTCCCGGCCTGGCCTTGCCGCTTTCTGTGGTCACTGCACACAGAAAACCTGCTTCTTCCAGGATGTTTCGGCACTCCTGGGTATAGTCCCCATATGGATAGGCAAAGGCATCGCTGTTTCCGCATTTTTCTATGGACGCTTTCAAATCTTCCAAAGCCTCTTCCCTGGGCAGCGCGGTAAAGATACCGCCGTGGCCGATATTGCCTCCCGGCCGATGCATGTTGTCCGAATGGGATTGATAGGTGACATACTGGCTCTGATACTTCTTTACCTTTTTCGCGCCGTCTCCCGATGTGATCATAAAACAGGTAGCCGGAACCTGGCATTTTTCCAGTACCGGGATACCTACTTTGAGAAAGCTTTTGGCGCCGTCGTCAAAACAAAGAACAATGCTCTTATCCGGCAGCAAAAGTTTGCCGTCCACATAGTCGCGCACCTCCTGCCAGGTGGGAAAGTAATAATCTTCGGATTTGAGCCAGTTCAGCTCTTCTTCCAAGTCATGGGCTTCAATATAGTTTCCAAAGCGATGGTTGAGGTCATCGGGCGGATCGTTTCGGTCATAAACATAATGATACATGCAGATGGGTAGTCCCGGAGTCTGATAGTCCGTATTGGGCTGAACATTGATCTGCCTTGTAACGGTGGTGCTTTTTCCGCTGTCGTCAGAAACAGTATAAGTGATTTCCGTTTTACCCGCTTTTTTAAGATCGGGCATGTCCACCTTTACCCGTTTCTTCAGATTGGTTCCGTTCTGATCTTCAGCCGTATAGCCCGGTTCCTGAAACTCTTCCCCCAGCTTAACGTTCAAGGGGTCTTTTCCTTTTAGCCTTAAGACTGGATCCATCTTGTTTTTTACGGTAATGTGCCGTTCTATATCCAGGTTTCCCAGGGTGTAAGTGATGGTATAGTCCCCCGGTTTTTCCAGGTTCAAGTCGCTCTTTATCTGAATTTGACTGCTCACATCCTTGCCGCCTTTCTTGGCAGCTGCCCCTGGGTCCTCAAAGGTCTGGCAAAGATTCAATTCTACATTTTTATCTCCATTGAGTACTAGAAAATACTGGGTCTGATAATAGGCAAAAATTCCAGCTCCTGCCAGAATCACCAGCAGGGCCAGCCCTATTACAATGATTTTCGTCTTTTTTCTTTTCATGTTTCCTTCCTCTCATTCACACTTAACACATTTGTTCCGCTTCATCCTGCCAAACTACAAATTCGTCCTTCCCCCGCAGCTTTGCATAATACATCGCTTTATCAGCCCTGGCAAACAGCTGGTTGAAATCCATTGCTTCCCCGCCACAAACAGCGATACCGATGCTACAAGTCACCTGCAGAGACGAGGCGTCAAATTTCACCTTTGAAACCGCATCGATCACCAGCTCTGCCCTTATTTCTGCAACCTTTCTATCGCTGGTTCCTACCATGAAGGCCAGAAATTCATCGCCTCCGATCCGCCCCAGAATATCTTCTTCGCGAAAACACTCCCGCAGACATTTGCCAATTTTCGTCAGAACCAAATCCCCTTTCATATGTCCCTGCTGGTCATTGATCCCCTTGAAATCATCCAGATCAAGGATAAACAAAACGCCCTGGGGCTGGCCCTCCTTCTGTTTCAGATATTGACTGCATAGCTGCTGTGTCATCCTCTTATTATACAAACCCGTCAAACTATCAATCGAACTGAGACGCTGAAGCTGCACCTTTACTTTATATTCTTTCAATCTCAAGTCTGTAACGATATATGCACAAATCAGACCGATGATAAGCGCTGCAGCCGTAGCAAAGGCATCATAACTGTATGCGTCAGCAGTTTTCAGCCCATGATCAATCACCAAAAAAACAGCGGCAAATCCAATCTGCATCATCGCCAGCTTTGCAAAGGTAAAAACAAATAAAACCGATAGTGCCACCAGAGCTGTTGGAAAATAGATCGCGGGCTTTTCAGGGAATGGGTAGATGCTGACCGTTATTATAAAAGCCATAACTAACAGGCAAAAAATCACACAAAGACAACTTACTGTCCGGTATTTCAGTTTTTTACTCCGATCCTGATAAATGAGTACAAGGTCAAAACAGATTTGTAGCGAAATATAGAACAAATACACATAATCCAATTCCGGCGATTTGAATACGAAAAATGCCATAATCGCATAGCCGATCAAAACCATTGAGTAGAGCAGACTGATACGCTTCAAGATGGTGCGATTCTTTTCGGCAATATCCTCACGATTTTCCGTTATGTATTTACGGTTCTTCACTTGAAAGGCTTTTAGAGACTTCCAAATTCTAGGTCCAATCCATACTTGTCTTTTCATGGGTAGATCATCCCCCTTACCCTGCGCAGATTTTTTAAGATACGAACTGTATCGATCCTGGGAGTCGGAAAACTATCAAAAACTCACTGTTAAGCTTTTGATTTTGATAGTCTATGGCTCAAATTGCCTCGATCAGAGCTGTCCAATGAGGAAACTGTCAGAAAACAAGTGTTTTTTCAACAATCCCGATAGTCGGTGCCTTTTCCATGCCTTCTCGGTGCACCTCCGGTTCCTCGAATAAGTTCTCACTTTTCAAAAAATACGCTGGATTCATTATATCATACTCTCCATTTATGTTAAAATATAATTATTATGAAAAAGCATGCAATTATACCGATTTTCATTCCTCATCAGGGCTGCCCCAATGATTGTGTTTTCTGCAATCAAAAGGCGATCACTGCCAGGCAGCCGGACATGAGCGAAGGGGAAATCATAAACACAATCGAAACCTGGCTCTCCACGCTAACCGGACGGCCGGGCATTGAAACGGTGGAAATCGCCTTCTTCGGCGGCAGTTTTACCGGTATTGCCATGGAAAAGCAATCCCGATACCTTGCCATTGCCAGCCATTACAAAAATCGGGGGCTGGTGGACAAGATTCACCTTTCCACCAGGCCCGACTACATCGACGAAGGGATTTTGGACAATCTGAAGGCTTATGGAACCGATGTGATCGAGCTGGGCGTCCAGTCCTTTGACGATAAGGTTCTAACAGCTTCCGGGCGGGGACATGACAGCATCGCTGTCTACCAGGCCAGCCGTTTGATCAAGGAGTACGGCTTTGAGCTGGGCATCCAGCTGATGATCGGCCTTCCGGGTGATTCCAGGGAATCCTGCCTCTTTTCGGCAAAGGAGACCGCGGCCATCGGCCCTTCCATCGCCCGGCTCTATCCCACCGTGGTCATCGAAGGCACCCAGTTGATGAACATGTACGCAAGCGGCGCTTACACGCCTCTGACTACGGATCAAGCTGTGGACATTACCAAAGATATGTATCAAATCCTCACCGGTGCGGGAATCCGGATTATTCGGGTAGGTCTGAAAAGCTCCGATTTGATCCGGGACGACGGTCAGGTGGGCGGTCATACCTTCCACCCTGCCTTCCGCCAGCTGGTGGAGGGGGCCATTGCCCGGGAAAAGATGGAGAAGCTGCTGGAAAAAACGGCTGCCCTTTCTTCGTTTTCAGAGCCCTTTTCGCCCTGCTGTCAGCCTCTTGCCCCCAGAGAAGTAACCTTTTTCAGCAATCAGAAATGGTTTTCCAATATGATCGGCCATAAGGGCTGCAACAAGACATATTTGGCAGAGAAATATCCCGGCTGGGGCTTTCATTATCAGACTCACGATTTAGAGGATGGTTCGATTGCCATTGCTGTTGCAGACGGCCATCATATTGTGGTAGAATAGGGAAGTTATGAAAGAGCTTATCAAACAATTTTTGCGTTTTACAGCAACGGGAGTGACCTGCTTTACCATTGATTTCGGTCTGATGGTTTTCTTGAAAGAAGTTTTCGGCGTTCACTACCTGGTCGCATCGGGGCTTTCTTTTTGCGCTGCTGCCGGTATCAATTACAGCATCAGCGTCAAATGGGTCTACGATACCAGGGATAAAAGCTTGAACCCGGCAGCCTTTACCGTCTTTCTCATACTCAGCGCCATCGGTCTTTTGATGACCCAGCTGCTGATGTGGCTTTTGGTGGACAAGGCCGGTCTCTATTATATGCTGTCAAAAGTTGTTTCCGGCATCATCGTTTCCTTTTATAACTTCTTCACCCGCAAGAAATATTTGGAGCGATGAGCGAATAAACTGAATTTAGGAGGAATTATGAAAGCAGTAATCACAGTAATCGGAAAAGATATGGTGGGCATCCTGGCCAAGGTCAGCGGTACCTGCGCCGATGTTAACGCCAATGTAGTAGAAGTAACCCAATCCATCCTGCAGGACTACTTTGCCATGATCATGCTGATTGATATTCAAAAGATGAACTGCGATTTGGAAAAGCTGAAGGCAAAACTGGAAGAAAATGTTCCCAGCATGCAGATCCATGTGATGCACGAGGACATTTTTAATTCCATGCACAGAATCTAAAGCTACTGGAGGAATGAAACTTTGATCAATATGAATGACATCATGGAAACCATCACCATGATACAGGAAGAAAATTTAGACATACGAACCATTACTATGGGGATTTCCCTTTTGGACTGCTGCGACGGCGATATCGACCGTTCCTGCCAGAAGGTTTATGACAAGATTTACCGCTGCGCCAAGGACCTGGTCAAAACCGGCGAGGATATTGAGAAGAAATACGGGATTCCCATCGTAAACAAACGGATCTCCGTCACACCCATCGCCATGCTCTGCGGCGCTTCCGGCGGTGATCCTGTAAAATACGCGAAAACTCTGGATCGGGCGGCCAAAGATGTAGGCGTCAACTTTATCGGCGGCTATTCCGCCCTCGTCCAGAAAGGATTTTCTCCAGGGGATAAAGACCTGATTGAATCCATTCCAAGAGCGCTGGCAGAAACGGATTACGTCTGCTCATCGGTCAATGTGGGTTCCACCAAAACCGGAATCAATATGGATGCGGTAAAGCTGATGGGCGGCGTTGTGCGAGAAGCTGCCGAACTGACGAAAGATCATCAGTGCATCGGTGCTGCCAAGCTTGTTGTATTTTGTAATGCTCCGGAAGATAATCCCTTTATGGCAGGAGCCTTCCACGGCCCAGGCGAACCGGACTGTGTGATCAACGTAGGCGTTTCCGGCCCTGGCGTTGTCCGCTCTGCCCTTTCCAAAATGCCGGAGGATGCCGATCTAACGCAGATAGCCGACAAAATTAAGAAGACTGCTTTTAAAATAACCCGTGTAGGGCAGCTGGTCGGCACCGAAGCTTCCCAGCGGCTGGGGGTTCCTTTCGGGATTATTGATTTATCGCTAGCCCCTACACCGGCCATCGGCGATTCCGTGGCTCACATCCTGGAAGAAATCGGCCTGGAACAGTGCGGCGCCCACGGAACAACGGCTGCTCTTGCCATGCTCAATGATGCGGTCAAAAAAGGCGGCGTCATGGCCTCTTCCAATGTGGGAGGTTTGTCAGGCGCTTTCATTCCGGTCAGCGAAGATGCGGGTATGATCAGCGCTGCCAGGAACAAAACGCTTTCCATTGAAAAGCTGGAAGCCATGACTGCCGTATGCTCGGTAGGTCTGGATATGATTATCATCCCGGGTGATACTCCATCAGAGGTGATCTCCGCCATTATTGCCGACGAAGCGGCCATCGGCATGGTCAATTCCAAAACCACCGCTGTACGGGTCATTCCGGCCGTGGGCCTTGGGGAAGGAGAGGAGCTGGATTTCGGCGGGCTTCTCGGCAACGGCCCGGTTATGAAACTGAACACAAAATCTCCGGCTAAAATGATCGACCGCGGCGGCCGAATCCCCGCACCGCTGCAAAGTCTGAAAAATTAAAAAGAGGTGTTATTGCAATGTCACTTGGATGTAAGAAAGTACCGTTTTTGAACTTACCCACCCCACTAGAGTACCTGCCGGGTGTTTCCCGCGATTTGGGGATCAACTTATACCTCAAGCGGGATGATCTGACAGGCTATGGAATGGGCGGCAATAAGCTGAGAAAGCTCGAATACTTTTTATTTGATGCTCAGCAGCAGGGAGCTACCATGCTGCTGACCGTCGGCGGGACCCAGTCCAATCATGGCAGGCTGACCGCGGCCGTCGCTGCCAAATATGGGCTCAAGTGTGCTATTGTCGCCATCGATGAATATCCGGGAGAGGTGTCTTCCAATATTTTGTTGGATCGGATTATGGGAGCAGAAGTGATTCTCAAAGAGGACGATCATCAGCGCTCTGAAATGGTTCAATCCCACGAAACTGCCATGGCTGTCAAAGAACGTTATGAGGCGCAAGGTGAAAAAGTCTATTATATTCCCATGGGCGGTTCCAATGAACTGGGAATTTTGGGCTATTATGACTGTGCTCAAGAACTGACCGTCCAGGCTGCTGAAATGGGAATCTCTGACAGCCGGGTCATCACGGCGGTGGGCAGTATGGGTACCTATATGGGACTGTTCTGCGGCCTGCGGGATATCCAATCCCCCCTTTCCCTCACCGGTGTTTTAATCATGCCTTACGAAGAAAGCGTCCGCGCTTTTGCCAAGGACTATTTTGATCGAGTGAAAGAGGGCTACGGCCTGGAGTTTGATGCGGAAAAATCCGATTTTCATATTGACGAAGACTATTTCTATAAAGGGTATAACAATTCCGTGCCTCAAGTCCGGGAAGCGATCTACCAGATGGCCAGAAAAGAGGCGATCATCCTCGATCCATGTTATACGGGAAAAGCCTTCAATGCCATCTGCCAGATGGTCCGCGATCGGAAAATCCAACAAGGCGAAACAATTATCTTTATACATACTGGCGGGCAGCCTGGAATTAATACACCGCACCATCGAATCGAGTTTGAACGGGAACTGTCCGATGGAATCAAAATTTTGTAAACGCCAAAGGAGCACATACTTATGAAAAAGCTGAGAATGTTATGGATGATCCTCAAGCGGACTCATGCGGAAAAAATTCTCTTTACCTTTATCATCAACTTATTCGTAGTTGCGCTTTTGATTCAAATCGCAGAACCCGCGATCCATACTTATCGAGACAGTCTATGGTATTGCTATGTATCCATTGCCACCATTGGGTTCGGGGACATCGTAGCTGTTACCTTTTTTGGCAGGCTGCTGACCGTTTATTTGTCCTTACACGCGATCCTGGTCATTGCCCTTATCCCGGGCGTTATTGTCAGCTATTACATGGAAGTAGTCACCCGGCGTGAAAAAGAAACCGTAACCGTATTTCTCGATAAGCTGGAACATCTTCCGGAGCTTTCTCAAGAAGAGCTGCGGCAAATCGCGGAAAAAGTAAAGAAATTGAAATAACTGGTGATATTACCTGGGGCTGTCGCATCAAGTGAGTGATGAATGCGATCAGCCTTTTTTCGTGCAAAATTCGCCAAATGTTGTAAGGAGCGTTCTGCCTTCCCAGCGGGGGGCTCCAGTAGGTCACTTCACATTACTTTCTGAAATCTTGGAAAAAAACCGGCAAATATTTTTTTGTATCTGTTTTCAACACTTATAAGGGCTAATTTTCTCAAAGCCTGTGACAATTTCCCTAAAATGGCTTTCTCATTGGAAAATTCCTGACAGTAGCCCCTGCCAGGCTGTAATTTTGATACAAAAAACGAAGAATTCCCGTTTTCTGTAACCGGCAGTTTCCCATGCTCCCTTCAAGCTGCCTGGGCCATATCAGAACCAGAAGTCAAATAGTGCACATTTTATCCGATGATTCCCAAATGATCCAGCAAGATTTTGATTCCCATTAGAATCAGCACCGCACCGCCGAAGAACTCCGCCTTAGCTTTGTATTTTGTGCCGAACACGTTGCCGATTTTCAGGCCTATAGCGGAAAGTATAAAGGTAGTGATGCCGATAAAAGATACTGCTGCCGCGATTTCGACTTTCAAAAAAGCAAAGGTGACGCCGACAGCCAGGGCATCGATGCTGGTAGCAACCGCCAGAGGCAGCATGGTAAGAAAGTTGAAAGAAGCGTTTAACTTTTCCTCTTCCTTCCCCCGGGACTCCCGAATCATATTGAGTCCGATCAAAACCAGCAGCACAAATGCGATCCAATGATCGATGCTGGTGATTAAGGATTGAAACTGCCTTCCTAAAAAATATCCGACAGCAGGCATCAGAGCCTGAAAGCCCCCGAAATATAAGCCAACAATGATCACGTGCTTCATCTTAATCCTGCCTACGGAAAGTCCTTTACAAATGGATACCGCAAAGGCATCCATGGACAAACCAACTGCAATCACAAATAATTCCCATAAACTCATAAACTTGTCTCCTATGTTGGTGATACAGGAAGGCTTCTGCGCTCCAACTGAAAAACGAGACTATCTGCATATCAAAATACAGATAAGTCTCGTCATTTAATACGAAGCCAGGAATTCCTTCCAGTATGTTGACTTGGTCACGCCCGCGGCGCTGACTACTCCCTTACTTAAAGATTAGTTTAATCGATTTTGCCTGGAGATGCAAGTACATTTTTTTCCTGATGGTCACCTGATTCTTGACCTACTGCTCTATCGGCTCGGTGCTGAAATTGGCTGCAACAGCCCGGATGTAGGAATAATCTTTATATGCGTCCGTATCGGGATAGGCCTTGAGATCGGGCGACTTTAGATCATCGTCCGCCTTTGCCTGCACGGTCATATGCAGGGCGATATCCTTATTCAGCTCCAGAGGAACCGACTCTAACTGTTCCGACGTTTCCGTAACAGCCTCTGCCATTTCCGGAATTGCCTTAATCCCGGAAGTTCTTTGCTCTGTTGAATTGTCGCCGCTGGTCGTAACCTTTATCTGGATCCTTTTGCCGTCCGATGAGAAGGAAACGAAAATGTCACCGCTCTCGCCTGCTTCAAAAGGAAATTCCCTGATGCAGTCCCACTTTTGCGTTTTAGCGCTGTATTCCATAAGTTTAAAGGTGACGGATTTTATCTGCTGACCAGCGGCCACTGGCCCCTGGTAGTGCAAAATTCCCGTTGAATTTGATCCATTGAGCCCCGCCATATCCAGTGCGTGGGCCGCTTCCTGCGTTAATTCTTTTTGGGCGACTACCTGCGGCGGCGGCTCTTGGGAAGAGGTGGACGTTTTCCCATTGTCCTGAGAACTTCCGCATCCCGCAGCTGCCAAAGCCAAAGCAGCCATCATTGTAATCACAAAAATTTTCTTTTTCATATGAAGCTCCTTCCTTTATCTGTAACACACGTTCACTTTGATAATATAAGTATACTACAAAAAGTCAGAAGCTTCCATTTATTCAGTTTTATTTTACCAGTTTATAGTACTCCCTCGCAGTGAGGCTGTACACGATTACATAGATCACGATGAACACCAGGATGGTCACGGCCGTGCAGATCACGAAAAGCCAGATATCCGTCAGCTGCAATGCCCGCAGCAGCTTGCTCATCATGTTGAACGAACCGGCCACGTGGACTACGGCCACGATCAGCGGCAGGAAGAATACCAGCAGAATCTGGCTGCGAATGGATTTTCTCACTTCCGCCTGACTCATGCCCACCTTCTGCATAATATGATATCGCTCGCTGTCCTCGTAGCCCTCGGTAATCTGTTTGTAATAAATAATCAGTACCGTGGCCACCATGAAGAGGAATCCCAGGAAGATGCCCACAAAGAGCAGTCCGCCGTATATTCCGTGAAAATCTGCAGCAGCCATCGTTTTTTCTTCCACTCGGATGCCGCCGGGCGTTTCTTTCGATAAGCTTTTAGCCGCCGCAGCAGCCTGATCCTTTGAGGCATCGGATACATCCAGGCCGATATAGTAGCCTTCACTCATCAGCGTTTTGTCGCTGCTGCTATTATAAACTTGTTTTTTAACCTTTTCGTTTGCCACCAATATATAATAAAGTTTTGCCATCGCACCCATCTCCGGCGCAGTTACAAAACTGGATTCGCCGTCTTTGACGTTAAAAGCCATTCCATTTAGTTCGATGGTCGATTCTGTAATGGGTTCATCACCCCCGACGATAATTTCATCTTCAGCCAGAGGCCCATATTTTGTTTCCAGAGAGGTTCCTTCAATTGGTATCACATACATCTCAACGATTTTTTTATCCAGCGCCACCTGGGGCGAAGGTGTCAAATTACCCGGCTCTTTAACGCCGGCAGCCGATAAGTAGTCGTACTCGATCATCTGATCCACATCGATGTTGTATTCCTTCATCTTATCCATCACTTGGAACTGCAGCTCCTGCTGCTGCTTCTTATTCAGCTTTTCGTAACTTCTGATCTGAATGTCGTTGGGCATGTTCTTGTCGATTACGTTTTCCACGCCCACCTGCATGGACACGGTGGTGGCGATGGTCACCAGCACCATGGTACTGAGAATGCAAATGCTGGCCAGCCCCGCCGCATTGCGCTTCATCCGATAGAGCATACCGGAAACCGCCGTAAAATGCTCTGTTTTGTAATAAAATTTCCTATTCTTTTTCAGCATTTTCAATAAGGCGATGCTGCCTGCCGTGAAGAGCAGGTAAGTGCCTGCGATCACCAGTATGACAGCGACGAAAAAGTTCATCAGCGCCTGCAGCGGTGAAACGATGGAAAGGGCCAGGTAATAGCCCGTACCCATAGCAGCCGCCCCCAGCAGAACCAGAATCCACTTGGTCTTAGGCTCCTTTTCGCCTTGCCTGCCCCCTGCCAAAAGCTCGATCGGATTGGAAAGGCGAATCCGCCCCAGATTGCACAGCAGAACGACAAAGAAGATGATACCGAATACGAGAATGGTCATCAGCGCAGCGGAAAGGGAAAAAGTATATTTCATGGGAAGGGTTACCTGCATGACTTTGAGAACCAGCAGAAAAGCCAGCTTTCCAAGAATAACGCCGCCAAGAAGGCCTGCCGCCATCGATACGAGCGATGTAATCAGCGTTTCCAGGAAGAAAACTTTTCCCACGTGGCGTTTGGCCATTCCCAAAATATTGTATAGCGCCAGCTCCTTCTTCCTCTGCTTAATGAGAAAACTATTGGTATAGAAGAGGAAAATGGCGGAAAAAATGCCCACGATGCCGCAGCCAAAGCCCAGCAGCCCTTTAAGGGTCGTTCCTCCCAGCAGCTTGGTCACATCCGGGTTCTGAACGATGGCCGCCATGATATAAAAGATCATGATGCTGATGATACAGGTCAGCATATAAGGCACATAGTTTTTGGCATTTTTCTTAATATTGCTCAGGGCCAGACTTCCATAGAACGACTTATTCACGGCTGCCACCTCCCGTGGAAAGAGCGGTCAGCGCCGTCGATATCTTCTGATACATCTGGTCGCCCGACATATCGCCTCTGTAAATCTGATGGAAAACCTGTCCGTCCTTGATAAACAGGACTCTTCCCGCTTTGCTGGCTGCCTGAACGCTGTGGGTAACCATCAGGATCGTCTGGCCCTCCTTGTTAAGCTGGGAAAACAGGTTAAGCAGCTGGTCCGATGCCTTGGAATCCAGCGCGCCGGTAGGTTCGTCAGCAAGGATCAGCTTTGGCCCTGTAATCAGTGCTCTTGCGATGGCAACCCTCTGTTTTTGTCCTCCGGATATTTCATAAGGATACTTCTTTAGAATATCGCTGATTCCCAATTTCCGGGCAATAGGCTCCAGTCGTTTTTCCATTTCTTTGTGATCGGTCCTTGCAAGCACCAGCGGCAGATAGATATTGTCCTCTGCGGAAAAGGTGTCCAGCAGGTTAAAATCCTGGAACACAAACCCCAAATTATTTCGTCTGAATTCAGCAATATCTTTTTCTTTAATGGATACAATGCTCTTTCCTTCAAGGAGTACTTCTCCTTTTGTCGGTTTATCCAGCGCAGCCAGAATATTGAGCAGGGTCGTCTTTCCGGATCCGGATTCCCCCATGATCGAGATATATTCGCCGCGGTCCACGGTAAAGCTGACATCTTTCAGCGCCCGCACCTTCTGCCCTCCAAATCGGGTCGTATAGATCTTTTCAATGTTTTTTACATCCAGTAATGACATGTTCTGTCTTCTCCTTTCCCTCTTTTCAAATGCTTCTGTAAGTATCATAAAAAAAAGGCAAATCTTCTGCCATAGTTTTGACTTACATTTGCCCTTTTAATCTTACATTATTGAAAGGTTTGCCGATGAAGATCGAGAATCATCGTTGTGCCCTGCCCCTGCTGGGAGCGGACGGCAATGCCGTGGGACAATTTGTCCATGATCGACTTGCACAGATACAGCCCCTGGCCCGTCGATTTTCCGAAAACCCGCCCGTTGTGGCCTGTGAAGCCTTTTTCAAAGACCCGTGGAAGATCTTCGGCAGGGATGCCCGGCCCAGTGTCGCCGATCATCAGACAGTCGCCTTCCATATAGATGGACACCGTTCCTCTCTCCTGGGTATATTTGAGAGAATTGACGAAAATCTGGCCCAGCACGACAGACAGCCACTTTTCATCAGTGATCGCCGTATAACCGGTTTCCGTAAAGTCAACGCTGATTTTCTTGCTGATAAACATCCTGGCATATTTTTTTAGGGTCCTGCGAATCAGATCATCCAGCGATACTTGTTCGAAAACCAGGTCGGAAGACATGTCGGGAAGGCGGATATAGGACATGGCCGTATTTACATATTCTTCGATGTTGAACAGCTCTGCCGAAAGCTCCCGGTCTTCGGGATGCCTGTCCTCGTTTTTATTCTGCAAAATCATGCCCATGGCCGCGATGGGAGTTTTGATCTGATGGGCCCACAAGGTGAAATAGTCCACCAACTCCTTACGCCCCAGATAGGACCGGGATTCCGACTCCCGTTTCTGCCGATGAAGCTCGCGGATGATTTCCGTGTAATCTTCATCAATCATGTTTCTCGGTTCAGGCAGATAGTCGATCTGGGAGTCAATGGGTTCGATCAGCCGCCGAAGCTCTCTGTGGTGCCTTTGAAAACGGGCGAAATCATAGGAAACGATAAAGAAAGCCGTCAAAAGGCAGAGGAGTCCCGCATATAAAATGATATCCAAAGGGACATTGCTGAGAAAAAAAACCAGCATAAAGATCAGCAGACAGCTGGCAAACAAGATCACAGATTTTTTATGAAATTTGAGATAGTCCCCAATCAGTTTCATGACTCCACCACGTATCCGATGCCTTTCTTTGTTTTAATAAAGTCGCTCAGTCCTGCTTCAGACAGCTTTCTCCGCAGACGGGTCATATTGACAGTAAGTGTATTGTCATCTACAAAGCTGTCGTCTTCCCATAAAGCGGTTATGATATCGTCCCTTGATACAATCTTTCCTACGTTTGCCATCAGGGTTTGCAGAATTCGATATTCGTTTTTCGTCAGTTCGATCTTCTGATCCTGGTATGCCAGCGTGGCATCGCTCAGGTTGAGGACCGCCCCTTTATGTTCGATCAAATTGGTCTGTTCTTTGAAAGAATAAGTCCTTCGCAGCAGTGCCTGTACTTTGGCAGTGATCACGTTGAGATCGAACGGCTTGGTGATAAAATCATCGCCCCCCATATTCAAGGCCATAACAATATTCATATTATCATCCGCAGAGGATATGAAGATAATCGGCACCTTGGATATGGCCCGTATTTCTGAGCACCAATGATGGCCGTTAAAAAACGGCAGCCCGATATCCATCAGTACGATCTGCGGATCAAAAGTAATAAAGGTTTCTAAAACGTTCTGGAAATCTTCTATCGTTTCTACTGCGTATCCCCATTTTTCCAAATGCTCTTTCAGTACTCTAGCGATCGTTTTATCATCTTCAACAATCAATATTTTATACATTTCAGCCCCCTAGTCGTTGGTTTGTCCTAATTCTATCACATTATTCGTAGACTTGGGAACCATTTCTGCGGTTGTCCTGCTCTTTAAAATGTGATATCTTTAGAAGATAAACAGAAAAACAGGGAGGGTTTTCCAATGAAGAAATCAATCATCGCTCTTATTTTAACGTTAGCATTCGCATTACTGCTCGCTTCCTGCACTGCCGAAGGAACAAAAACAGCCAACCTTGATCCAAATAACCCTACGACGATTACGGTTTGGCACTACTATAACGGAGATCAACAGAGCTCATTCAACAGCCTGATTGAAAAATTCAACCAGACGCAGGGCAAAGAAAAAGGAATTGTTGTGGAAGCATCCAGTCAGGGAGCCGTAAAGGATTTGGAAGACAACGTTCTTGCGGCGGCAGATGGAAAAGTGGGTGCCGGCGATGTTCCAAATATCTTTGCCGCCTATTCGGATACGGCCTATGCTGTCGACCGCAAGGGGCTTGTAGCGGATCTCTCCCCTTATTTTTCTAAAAAAGAACTGGATCAATACATAGATAGCTATATTGAAGAAGGCCGTTTTTCAGACGATCATTCATTGAAAATTTTCCCTATTGCCAAGTCTACGGAAATCTTTATGATCAACAAAACAGATTGGGATAAATTTGCCAAGGCAACCGGAGCGGATATCTCCGATCTGAAAACGCTGGAGGGCTTAACAGCAACGGCTAAGGCCTATTATGAATGGACCGACAGCCAGACTCCAAAGGCTGGTGATGGAAAAGCCTTTTTCGGCCGCGATGCGATGGCCAACTATTTTATTATCGGTGCAAAACAGCTGGGAGTTGAAGTTTTTTCTCTTAAAGACGGCAAGCCGGTTCTCAATTTTGATAAGGATGTCATGAAAAAACTATGGGATAATTACTATGTTCCTTATGTAAAGGGATATTTTTCTGCATCCGGCCGATTCCGGAGCGATGACATTAAAACTGGCAATATTATCTCCTTCGTAGGCTCCTCTTCCGGTGCTTCTTTCTTCCCCAAGGAAGTTATCGCTGATGATAACAACAGTTATCCGATCGACATGGAGGTTTATCAGGCACCCCAATTTAAAGGCGGAGAGAAATATGCCGTGCAGCAAGGAGCGGGTATGGTTGTAACCAACGCTTCCGATGAAGAAATCTATGCATCCGTAGAATTTTTAAAATGGTTTACAAACACGGAAAACAATGTTGAGTTTTCCCTGGCATCCGGCTACTTGCCTGTAACTAAGGATGGAAATGATCGGGACGCGCTCAATTTATCTGATGAAACGGACAAAAAAACAGTAGCCATCGTTTCCACAGCCATCGAAACTGTGGAAAATAGCACGCTGTACACGACGAAAGCCTTTAAAGATGGGACTCAGGCGCGGGATATACTGGAGTATTCCCTTTCTGATAAAGCCTCTGCCGATCGTAAGACTGTGGAAGCTAATCTAAAAAAGGGTATGAGCCTGGATGAGGCCGCCGCTGATTTTGATAACGATGAAAATTTTAAAAATTGGTATACGAAGACTTTGAACGAACTGGAACAATTGATGCAATAGAGGAGGCTGCTTTGTGGTCACAAAGACGTTCAGCAAAATCAGAAATACAGAGTCTCCCTTGGTAAAACGGCTTATTATTCCAATGGGGGTTCTTGTCATATTGGAGATTCTACTGCTGGTAGGCAGCATCTTTGCAGGAGGATTGACTTCCAGTCTGGATCAAAATGCCAAAGATATCCTTCAGCAAAAAGTTGCCAGCAGGGCTACCTATCTACAGAACGAAATGGTGGAAAGCTGGTCTAATGTCGGGCTCACAGTAGAAAGCGTTAACGCGAAAGCACAGGCTTTGGACAAGAAAGGGACAATTGACCTTTCAAAAATCGACGACAGTTCAGAACAGTCAGCTCCTCTTCTGGATGCGGTGGCGGACGATCTGATTTCGATGATGCGTACTAATCATGTGACTGGAGCTTTCATTATTCTTAATACGGAGGATTTGTCTAAAGCATCATCTGGCAAAAAACCCGGACTATATTTTCGTGACTTGGATCCAGTATCCGCGACTTCCATCAATAATGGTGATCTGCTGCTCAAGTGCGCTCCGATCTCTTTAGTTAATAAACTGGCGATCCCCACAGACAGCGATTGGAAACCGCAATTTGACTTTACCGAAACCAGCTATCATCATGCTGCCTTTTTTTATAAACCTTATCAAAACGCTCTGGTAAGCGACAGCGATATCTCTGTATCTGATCTCGGGTACTGGAGCCTTCCTTTTGTTCCCAGCTCGGACATGGACGGGCATAGCGTTATTAGTTATTCAGTACCCTTACGTCTTTCCGACGGCACTGTCTACGGTGTTTTAGGGGCTGATATCACACTGGATTATCTTCAAAAGCAGTTGCCTTACGATGAGCTCACGGCTGATAAACAGGGCGCCTATCTCCTAGCGCTTCGAAAAGGGACATCGTTTCAATTTACAGATCTTTTTGTCAACGGACCTGTTTATTCTCAAGCTACTCAGGATATCAGCGATCCCGATATCCGTAAAGCCGATGACAGCAATCTCTCCTATTTCCTCGATACCGGGAAACAGGGCGGGACGTTTTATTGTGCCATAAATCCTCTTAACCTTTATAATACTAATACGGCTTTTTCCAATGACCAATGGGTTTTAATCGGATCTGTTAAAACATCGGATTTGTTCTCTGCATCCCATAACGTAAAATTCATTCTCACCGTAGCGATTATCATTACCCTACTGTTGGGAATCGGCGGCAGTATTTTGATCAGTTATTTGATCGCACGGCCGATTACTTCCCTTTCCCACGAGATGGACGTTATTGATCCTCAAAAACCAATTTCGCTCATGAGAACCAACATTCGCGAAATCGATCAGCTCAGCACTTCTATCGAGCAGCTGAGCCGCGATATGATCGATTCAAGTAATAAGTTTACGCAAATCCTTACGATGGCCAGCGTTCGCCTTGCTGGGTTTGATATCAATGTTACCAGCAACACAATCTATATCACAAGTCATTTCTTCGATTTGTTTAATATGCCTAATATTGATACGGAGGGTCTCTCTATTCTGGAATTCCAGAATTGCATGAAACAGTGTGAGCCTTATATTAATAAAGATTCCGGAAACCAGGTATTTCTCTATGAGATTCCTACCAATTCCGGTACCTCGTATATTCAGCTGAAATATATAAATGCCGGTAACCATCACATCGGCCTGGCAGAGGATATCACCCACTCCATCCTGGAGCGCAGGCTGATTGAGCATGAACGCGATCATGATCTTTTGACGGGTTTGATCAACCGGCGCGCGTTCCACAGAGAAATGAACCGTCTCTTTACCAGGGATTCTCACCTTCTCAAAACAGCGGCTATGGTGATGATGGATTTGGATAACTTAAAATATACCAACGATACGTATGGACACGATTGCGGAGATAAGTACATAAAGAGTGCTGCCGAGTGTTTTGTCTCTGCAGTGCCTTCGGGAACGATTATTTCCCGCATATCAGGAGACGAATTTTACTTGTTTTTTTACGGGTACAGTCATAAAAAAGAAATCTATCAGGCCTTTGATACTATGAAAAAGACCATTGACAGTTCGCAGTTCATGCTGCCGGATGGGCAGATAACAAAAATTCGTGTTACTGGCGGTATCGCCTGGTATCCGAAAGATAGCACCTCTTATGAAGAGTTGATTCGCTATGCGGACTTTGCCATGTACAAGACCAAACGCGCGTCAAAGGGACATTTCAGCGATTTTGATATCGGTGATTACAACGAGGCAGCTTATATGATGCAGAGCAAAACTGAATTAAATGAAATCCTGACCAAAGGGCTGATCGAATATCATTTCCAACCCATCGTCTCCACTACTACTGGAGAAATCTTTGCTTATGAAGCTCTGATGCGGGCCAATATGCCCACTCTGCGCAGTCCAAATGAAATACTGTCTGTTGCCAAAGAGGAGGGAAAGCTCTCTCAGATTGAAAGTCTGACCGTTTATAAGTCCTTTGAAGCTTTTGCCGGTCATATGCGTTCAGGGAGCATCGGTTCAAACTGCAAGCTGTTCTTTAACTCGCTGCCTAACCAGGGACTCTCTCCTGCTGATATCAAACAAGTAGAAACTTTATATGCCGACTATTTGCCTTTGGTTGTTTTTGAGATAACAGAGGAAGAACATCTCAGTAAAAAGCTGCAAACTGAAAAATCTAAGTTTATTCAGAAATGGGGCTGCGGCCTTGCTCTGGACGATTATGGCAGCGGCTATAATAGTGAAAAAGCATTGCTCGATCTTTCCCCTGATTATATCAAGGTCGATATGAATATTATTCGCTCGATTGACCAGGATACTAATAAACAGGAGATCGTTCATCACATCGTTTCGTATGGCCACGAACGGAACATGAAAATCATTGCAGAAGGAATTGAAAGCCCAGAAGAGGCTGACACAGTAATCCGCCTTGGCGTTGATTATCTGCAAGGCTATTATCTGGCAAAACCGGCCCTGCTTCCGCCCAAGCCGGATCCATCGGTTCTAAAGCTGATTACTTCAATCAGCCCTCATCGTCCATAGCGCGATTTTTATGATTGATTAACAAAACAGATTCCTCTTTCATAGTATGAACTATACTAAAAAGAAAGGGGAATCTTATTTTGTGTGGTAACAAAGAACCTTATGTAGGTATGCCGATATATTTAGATGACTGCGACTGCGATGATATCATGGACGATATCCTTGGCGGCAGCCCGCAGGAACCGCCGTGCATGACCGGACGCGATTTCGAAAACTGGCCGGTAGCCATGGCCTATGTTCCGATGCAGCCGTGGGAGGAAACCTACGAACCTGCTAAAGCACTGCAGGCAGGAACTATTTTTCCAAGTCTTGACCTGCCTTTTTTAGGAGGTAAAAGACGATGAGCAGAAGAACTGAAATGCTGAAAAAGGTCCAGCAGCTGAATTTCGTCATGATTGACGTCGGCCTTTATTTGAACAATCAGCCTGACAGTCCGGCAGCCCTGGCCCTCTTCAATAAGTATCAGGCACTGCATGCACAGGCAAAGAAGGAATATGAGGAGGCCTACGGACCTCTGACTTATAACGGTATCAATGCGGAAAAAGACGGATGGTCCTGGATCCAGAAGCCATGGCCATGGGAAGTGGAGGATTAGTTTATGTGGACGTATGAAAAGAAATTGGAATATCCAATCAACATTAAGAATCCGAATCCCGCGCTGGCAAAATTTATTATTAGTCAGGTTGGCGGACCGGATGGCGAGCTTGCTGCTTCGCAAAGATATCTGTCTCAGCGTTACTCCATGCCATTTAACGAAGCCATTGCAACGTTAACGGATGTAGGTACCGAAGAACTGGCACACCTTGAGATGGTCAGCACAATCATTCATCAGCTGACCAGAAACATGACAATTGAGCAGATCAAAGAAGCCGGATTTGAAACGTATTTCGTAGATCATACAGCCGGAGTATATCCGCAGGCTGCAGCCGGTTTCCCATTTGACGCCCTCTCGTTTGCATCCAAAGGCGATGCGATTACGGACTTGGTAGAGGATATGGCTGCTGAACAGAAAGCCAGAACGACTTATGACAATATTTTAAGAATGGTAGACGATCCTGACGTTATCGATCCGATCCGCTACCTGAGAGAGCGTGAGGTCGTTCATTTCCAGCGATTTGGAGAGTCGCTGAGAGTGGTTCAGGATAATTTGGACTGCAAGAACTTTTATGCCTTTAATCCTGAATTTGACAAATAGTCTATTATCAACCATTTAAGTAATTTAATCGAGTAGGGGGAGCGACTAACTACCTTCTCTCATAGCACCAGAAATATGGTGCGCGTATCTGGCACTTTTAATAGTTGAAGTAAACAGACTGATAAGCTGTGGCTAATTTAAAAGCCGCTTCTTATCAGTCTTTCTATTATCTTCACTAAATTGGCAGCTGCTATGTGTATTACAAACCAGTAATCACTCCGTTATTCACCCCTGGTGCCCTAAATCGTTCGATGCACCCAGTTTAAGCAGAATGCAAAACTCTATGTTACCTTTTTTCTATTTTGGAAAAAAGATAAAAATACTCAATATATTATCTTGATACACGGCACGAATACTCCCGTTCATTTGTTCTGTAAGCATTTTGGCGATCGCAAGCCCCAAGCCTGTAGATTTATTGGCGGTTTCTACTGTATAAAACCGATCAAACATCTTCCCTACTTGAATTTCGTCCAGAGCTGACGCATGATTGGAAAATACCAGTTCCCCAGTCTCCTGCAAAACAATTTGCAGATCTCCGTCGCTGTATTTAATAGCATTGCTAACGATATTTCCAAAAATGCGAGACAAGGCATTTTTATTAAGAGTCCGTCTCACCTTCTGCTTTGGCATCGAAATCTGTGGACAGATTTGGCAGCCCTTCAATGCAGCATAATAAACACTTACGCTCTCTTCCAGCACATCGTTCAACGCGATTTCTTCGCAGGCCATATCATCAAAAGCAGAGGCTGCGATGGAATAGCGAAAAAGTTCCTCTGTCAATTGCTTCAAAACCTGCGTTCGGTTTTCAATGACATCTAGATAGCGGGCGGCCGCATCCGTTGTTTCTTCCCGTTTCAAAAGCTCCAGATAGCCGCAGATGGCTGTAAGGGGTGTTCTCAGATCGTGGGAAATATTTGTGATCGCTTCCTTCAGCTCCAAGTCGCCCTGCTGAAAACGAAGCCTGTCTTTTCGCAGCTGGCGAAGCTGGTCATTCATACTGTCCGCCAGCTGGCGCAAAGCCTTATCCCTGCTGGATAGATCGATGAGCGTGTTGGTTTCCGTCATGAGCCTGTCTGCGAACGCTTCTCTAATTTCCTTTGCCGATTTGCGCAGCAAATAGATTTTAATGACCAGACATAGGATGATCAATGCAAGCAGCCCGATCAGGGCCCATAACCAAAGTTCCATAATCAGCTCCTCTATTTAATATCCTTTTTCCGAAAAACAAAAATCCCAGCACTTGTCGTTATTATCAAAATAGCCAGTGAGTAAAGCGGCATCCGCCATAGGTGAATAGCAGTTAAACTCATATACTGCAAGGCTTGTCCGGTTGGTATAATATCCAGGATCGTCTCATAAACCGTCCGTTTTGTTCCCGATAAATAGTTTGGATTGGGGACTTCTTCGCTGCTCACCACACTGGAGTCAGCACCCATTTCATACCCTGGATAGCTCGCAGGCTCATCAAGCGCATTGGCGATATAGGTCGCTGCAAAGATAAGCACAAAGATTCCAACCACTGCCGCTACAGCAGCAAATGCCTTGTTTTGAACCAACATGGATATCAGGGTAAAAACAGCTGCCAGTGCGGCAATCATGATCAAACTTCCGGTAAACATCAGCAAAAATGTCTTAATATCTATGGTCAACGAGCCAAACAGCGGAAATCCCAATGCTACGGCCGGGATCAGCCATGCCAGCATCATAAGCAGATTAGCCACGATGCATACGATTAAATTGGACAGATAAATGCTTCCTCTTGGATGACCAACTATCAGTTTGTTGCGTATAGTTCCGTCGCTGTACTCCGTCCCCAGATACAGGCTGCAAAAAATTGCTGAAACAATACTAACAAACATGGTATATCCAAAGAAAAAATTATCAACTGCCACTGAACCGGCTGAATCTTGATAATTTTTAATCAGAATGATTACGCAGAACACAAACAAGAACGCTATTCCCAGCCAAAAAACTTTATCCTTTTTCAAACGCGCCAAATTGGCCGCCATCAATTTATTCATGCTCCCCGCCTCCCATCAAATTCATGTAATAGCTCTCCAAGCTTGCCTCCCGCTGATCGATCGAACGCACTTCACAATGCTCTTCAGCCAAAGCCAAGGTCAGATCCGTAATATGAATCTTATCAAATACATCCGCTTGCTGATCGGAAAGGATCTGATATTTGATATTCATGCGGTCCAGTATCCGCGCCAGCGCTTTTACATCCGTAACTTCTAAACGGGTACATTTCCTGCAGGCGGATTCCAATTCCCCGGCGCTGATTTCCTTCACCATACGTCCGTTGTCAATAAAACCGTAATGCGTCGCCAGACGGGACAACTCATCCAGTATATGGCTGGATATGAGCACGGTTATCTGCCGCTTGCGGTTCAGCTCAATGATCAATTCCCGCATTTCTATAATTCCCTGCGGATCCAGCCCATTAGCCGGCTCATCCAGAACTAAGAAATCCGGATCACCGGCCAGAGCGATGGCAATCCCCAGTCTTTGACGCATACCAAGGGAAAAGTTTTTGGCCTTCTTTTTTCCAGTTCTATCCAAACCAACCAGCTCCAGCAGTTCCGGAATACCCGCAAAAGACGGCAGACCTAAAATCTGATATTGCTCCTTCAGGTTGTCTTCCGCCGTCATATCCAAATAAATTGACGGCATTTCCACGACAGCCCCCATCCTTCTTCTGGATTTCTTAATGTCTTCGTCATCATTTCCAATCCCATACAGCTGATATGTTCCTGCTGTCGGTTCCTGAAGCCCGCAGATTAATCGAATCAGCGTTGTCTTACCTGCGCCGTTTTTTCCGACAAAACCGTAAATCGCCCCCTTAGGAACGTGCATTGTGCACCCATCCAGCGCCTTAAAATGTCCGTAATGTTTGCTCAATGCGTTGGCGGTCAAAATATAATCCATAAACACAAACCTCCTTTTCTTTAATACGGACATTTTAAACCGGAAAGGTTAAGAAAGCGGTTAAGAAAAAAGTTAAGAAATCGTAAAGATTTAATCTTCTTTCATTTTAAAGCCGATTCCCCAAACTGCTTCGATATAATCTTTTTTCCCGGCGTCCCGCAGCTTTTTTCTTAAATTGCTCATATGTACCTTTAAAGAGCTTTCCATGCAATCCATGGTGTCTTCACTGATCCGGTCCAGCATGGAGGACTTGGTGATTACCTGGGACGGATTGCTCATCAAAAGCTTTAAGATCGCATATTCGGTCTTAGTCAGCTTGACCGGGCGCTCGCTCACATGCACGGTATGGCTTTGCGTGTTCATCCTGATATCGTCAAAAGTCAAAATCTCCGCAGCCGCTGGTGATTCATTCCATCTAAACTGAACGGCAATTCTCGCCAAAAGTTCTTTTGTGTCAAAGGGTTTGGTTACATAATCCGCGGCTCCCCCAAGCAGCAGCTTGACCTTGTCGTCCACATCCACTTTGGCGCTGACCACAATCACAGGAATACCCTTGATCTTCGTCAGCACTTCATCGCCGCTGATTCCCGGAAGCATCAGGTCGAGAAGGATTAGGTCCGGCTTTTGGGACTCAAGTACGAGCAGCGCTTCCGTACCGGAATACGCCCTGGATATTCCGTACCCTTTCCCTCGCAAAACTTCTTCGAGCATATTTCCAATATTTACATCGTCGTCAATGATCAAAATCTCTTTCATTAAAATTCCCCCCGGATCGTATTTTCCAATATATTTAGTATACCATCAAACGTTACTGCCAACAAAATTTTTATGTAATGGTAAGTATGTTTGTAAAAAATCTGTTAAAATAAGAGTCTCACCTCTCAAAATCGGGCATCAATTGAGAGGAACCCTGGGTAGATTCATGATAAGCTGTTTTTACAGAAAAGGAGATCACATGGACTGGCTGAAACGAATGAACGAAGCACTTGAATATATTGAAAACAATCTGGATGGAAAGATTAATTACGGGCTCTTGGCGCAGAAAGCGTGCTGCTCCTCTTATCACTTCCAGCGGATGTTTTCATACATGGCAGAGGTACCGCTGTCCGAATATATCCGCCGCAGACGGCTGACGAAAGCTGCTTACGATCTGCAGAACACAGAGGATAAGGTCATCGATATCGCCTTCAAGTACAGTTATGATTCGCCGACGTCTTTTACACGGGCTTTTCAAAAGCTGCACGGCATTACGCCGGCCGCTGCCCGCAAGCAGGGCGCCTCGCTGAAAGCCTACCCGCCGATCACTTTTCAAGTATCTATTAAGGGAGCAACTGTTATGAATTACAAAATTGAAGAAAAAGAAGCGTTTCGGATTGTTGGTTTTAAACTTTCCACCACTTTAAAGGACGATGCCTGCTATCGGGAGATTCCTTCGTTCTGGAAGGAGCTCGCGATGAGCGGGAAGATCGGGGCACTGGGGCCCATGATCAACAAGGAGCCCTTTGGAATGCTTGGTCTTAGCGTTTGTCCTGATCCGTTTTCCAATGACAGCAACTTTGATTTCGATTATTATATTGCCGCGCCGACCGATCAGGCTGTCTCAGAAGGGATGGAAGAATTCATCGTGCCTGCGGCTGCTTGGGCAATCTTTGAATGCATAGGCCCCATGCCAGGTGCAATTCAGGAAATGCAAAAGCGCATTGCCACTGAATGGCTTCCAAGTTCCGGATACGAATACGGCAGCGCGCCGGATATCGAGGTCTACTATGATGAAGATGGAACAAAGGCGGACACTCGCAGCGAAGTCTGGATTCCGGTTGTAAAAAAAGACTAATGCACTTGTTTATAGGCATCTCCGGCTGATGATCGATACCCCTCGGCAGCGCTGTGCTTAATGGAAATGATCATGTAAATGCCTTCTGAAAGAGAAACGACGATTAACATCATCAAAAAACATCTGCACAGCAGATGTTTTTTGATCCTGATTCTTTCCATAAACACATACCTGATGCCAGAGGAAGTTATAATCAGATTAGGAATATTTGTATGGATCGGTCAATCGATTATACAAGCTTATAGGAAGCAGTATCAAAGGTTTCATACTCCCCCAACTTGTCCAAAGTACGGTTATAATAGCTTTTCATCCATCGATATTTCATCATGATATTAGATGGATATTCTTTGATTTCCTCCTGTCGGAGAAACCCTTTGATATGTTTCAGACTATTGATCAGCGCCTCGAAATGTTCCGCATCCTGATGGTAAAAAAACTTAAAATAGTCATATAAGTAATCATACGACAGTAAGCCGTCCTCATCTTGATGAAATCGTTTGGGATATAGTTCCTGGTCACAGACACCGCAAGTCTTTAGACAAGCGTTCAAAGTCTCTTCTTTCGTAACAATCCTCGGGTATACCGCGCTTTCTTCTAATAAATAAGCTTCTACTAGTGCTGGGCCAAAGACAATATTATTTTCATGAAACAAGGATCCGCAAGTAAGCGCCCCACGAAACAAAATTTTATCCTCCAATAAGATATGACTGATTACCGCCATGGTCCTGATGATTTTTCCAAAGGCTGCTTTTTTACAAGGAACAGATACTACAATGCTATCCGAAAAAGACGTAAATCGCATATCCTTCAAATGCATACTCGGCAAATCGAACTGATTTAGCTGGTTCACGCTCCCTAATATGGTTGCAAAAGCGGAAATGTTGTTTTCATCGTGAACAAATTCCTTAAAACCTAAAATATCGATAAAGCATACGATTGACTTTTTATATTTCGTCTTTTTTTCCAAAAACAAAAGCACCTCCTCTACATGTAAAACCAATCATTCCTTGGCATATGCTACGTTTAATTGAATCTATTATATCGCAATCAGAATCCGTTTCCTAGGGTTACTTTGGCAACATTTACAAAGATATTCAACTGGCAATGCAGCGAGTCTATTGACGAAAAAAGCAAAACCAATTATTCTTATCCTGTGGCATACGTGTAAAATGCAGCACAACGATGAAAACAAGGAGGTTTCAATCATGAAATACGATTTTGATAAGCCAATAGACCGTACGGGCACTCATTCAGTGAAATGCGATGCAATGCCTTCGGGCGTACCGCAGGACGCGTTGTCCCTGTGGGTAGCGGATATGGATCTGCCCTGTGCGCAGCCGATTCTCGATGCCCTTCATCAACGAATTGACCGCAAAATCTTTGGCTATACCCTTTACGAAAACGACGAATTAAAAGATGCTGTTACCGGTTGGTATCAGCGGCATTTCGGCTGGATCATCGATAAAAGCGATCTTTTTTACAGCCCTGGTGTGGTTCCTGCCATCGCTTTTCTTATCAATTGTCTGACTGAAGAGGCAGACGGCATCATTATTCAGCGGCCTGTCTATTATCCATTCACCGACACCATTGAGGCAAACAGCCGCAAAGTTGTCAACAGCCCCCTGCTCCGCAGCGGAAACACGTATGTAATGGATTTCGCTGATCTTGATGAAAAATTTGCTGAGGAAAAGAACAAAGGTATGATCCTATGCAGCCCCCATAATCCTGTGGGCCGCGTTTGGACCGAGGATGAGCTTTGCAAGGTTGTGGAAATCGCTAAGAAATATGACAAGTGGATTATTTCCGACGAAATTCATTCCGACCTCACCAGAAGCAATATTGTCCACACGCCTCTTCTAAAACTGGCGCCGGAATACAGCCACCGTATTATTGCCTGCACGGCCCCCAGCAAAACGTTCAATCTGGCCGGAATACAGTTCAGCAATATTATCATTCCCAATAAAGAATACCAGGAAAAGTGGAATCATTTCGTTTCCAACCGTTTTTCTCTTGGATTCTGCAACCCCTTTGGGCTGACAGCCATTCTCGCCGCCTATACCCAGGGTGACGATTGGCTCACCCAGGTCAAAGCATACATTGACAGCAATATTCAGTATATCGAAGCTTTTGTGGCTGAGCATCTTCCAAAAGCCCAAGTGATCGATTGCCAAGCTACTTATCTGGTTTGGATCGACCTTCGCGGCTATTGCTCGGATGCCAAACAGCTGAAAACGTTAATGCAAAAGGAGGCCGGGCTGGCTTTTGATGAAGGATATATCTTTGGCGAAGAAGGCGCAGGCTATGAACGAATTAACGTGGCCGCCCCCAGATGTATCATCGAAGAGTGCATGAATCGCATGAAGAACGCCATCGAGCATTACGAAAAGACAGGTCTTCCCGATCCGATCAAGAAAACACTGCCATTGCATAAATAAATCTTTGTTCACATCTCATATAGCCGTTGTAAAAGTATGCGGTCCTCATTGATCTGCCATCGTGCTACGGAATGATGGCAGATATTTTTTCAAATCTACCAATCGGTTTTATTTCATTCGCCCTGCTGTCCTGATCTGACTACCGCGGAGCAGCGGTATATTGCAATTGGTGCTTATTTAATGAATAGAGAAAAACCACACTGTTATGGTGCTATAAACCTTTATATTCCAGTCTGGTATTTATTTAATAAAGCGCTGCTTCATCCACATCCTCGCAGCTACGCACATTTAAATTCCAATCTGGCACTTATTTAATCGACAAAAGTAATCTTTACGAAAACAGACGTACCAACATTTATATTTCAATCTGGTACTTATTTAATCAAAAGATTTCTCACCAAAACCTTCAGCATTAACAACTTTAAATTCCAATCTGGTATGGAATCAGCAATAACCGATCGAAGGATTGAATGTCTCGGCGACATTACAGCGTCCTCATATAGGATGCAGCAAAAAGGACCGATAAGTGGGTCATTTCGGGGTTTCCTTGTGGAAAAAGGCGATTTCAATCTACGCACTCCATACAGGTATGCGACCGGCTGTCGCATACCGCCTTGCGGTTCGCTCCATATTTCAATCCACGCACCCCATACAGGGATGCGACTATGTTGACAACAACTTTGATTTGCCAGCAGCTGATTTCAATCCACGCACCCCATACAGGGATGCGACCCGTGATGCCAAATCGTTTCGAAAGATAATGTGCAATTTCAATCCACGCACCCCATACAGGGATGCGACTAAATACAGCCCTATGTATGACCCCAGACAGGCATTTCAATCCACGCACCCCATACAGGGATGCGACCTGTCCATAGCCCCGGTCAATCCCACGGTAGAGGGTATTTCAATCCACGCACCCCATACAGGGATGCGACGCATCCTCAATTTTGACGGATGGTGGATTCTTCTATTTCAATCCACGCACCCCATACAGGGATGCGACAATTCATCCGTGGCATATTCCTTGCCATCATACAATTTCAATCCACGCACCCCATACAGGGATGCGACAACGGCGCTGTTCGATATGATATTTTTCTCAACATCATTTCAATCCACGCACCCCATACAGGGATGCGACTGCAAACCTATTAAAAAAAATCCCTATTTTTGATCACTAGTTTGCTATTCACCTGCTAGTGTTTGTGCCATACTCTTAATTCGTCCTACGTTTATGACCAAAGCCAGTCTTTTATTGGTGCGAAAGATTCGGAGATTCTATGTGTGCTTACCTTTCGCACCAGAATAAAGAAAAGCCGCTTTCTCCTCCCAATCAGGATCCTCTTCCCTGATTATATCAAGAATACGAGCCATAATCATTATAATTTCAAATTTTATTTTCTCCTTACCATCCTTACTCACTATAATATTTTCATTTTTCTAAAAAGGAGATCAGATTATCCTATTTTTATTCCCGGGACCCGAATGCTTTGACTTTCGCCTTTGCCGTCATATCTTATACAACTGCCACTGACAATTCGTCACTGTATATTTCAACTCATAGCGAGTCTCTTTTCCTCTGATGACACTCTGACAGGCATAGATAATGGTTTCAATTCCCGCTATTTTCGATTTGTGCGCATACAAAATCCGATCCACCTTGACCGTTACCATCTCGCCGTCCTCTTCCATTTTAAATTTATAAGGGATTGGCTTCTGATCCGGCCAGAATACGGCAATCATCCGAATTTTCTTAGCAACGATCTTCATGGCCGTAACCTCCCATCGTCAAATAATTTCCATCATTGATTCCCCCTTGCACCGGATCGATGGCACTCCCTGCGAAGCAGCCCCTGATGATGCTTCGGGTACCAAACCGGGTGCGTATTTTATCCACTGCTTGCTCCAGCTCTTCCTGCCGCATCTGATCCACAGGATCAAAAAAGCTCAGCTGCACCTCCTCTTCATCTATAAAATTGGATACCCTTACCCCGATCTGCCGGATCGGTTCTCCCGTCCAAATTTCGTCCACCAGTTGGGATGCGATCCTGTATATTTCACTCGTTGTATTGATGTATCCCTGCATCTGCACCTGATGTCTGCGGGAAAAAAAGCTGCTGCTCTTTAGGGTGACGCAAACCAGTGAGGCCCGCTTTTTCAGCTGTCTTAAACGCATGCCCACCCTTTCACATAAAGACAACAATTCCTGCAGCAGCTCTTCTCTTTTTTCCGCATCAAACGGAAGCGTGAGGCTATTGCTGATTCCCTTTTGCAAAATATCTTCATTGATGAAAATCGGCTCTGAATCAATGCCATTGGCATAATCGCAAATTAAAGCGCCATGGCTTTTAAGCACGCCTCTGAGCAGATCCCGATCTGCATTGGCCAGTTCTCCAACGGTATAAATATTCATTTTGTGAAGCTTTTTTTCCGTAGCCCGGCCGACCATAAACAACTCCCTTACTGGCAGCGGCCACAGCTTTTGTTTGATTTCATGGGGCCATAGGGTTATGACCTTGTTGGGTTTTTCCAGCTCTCCGGCCATTTTCGCACACAGCTTGTTTTGTCCGATGCCGATGTTTACGGTAAATCCCAATTCTTTTTCAATCCGGCCTTTTATGTGAGAGGCCCACTTTACCGGATTTTCAACGACCTGCGCAGAGCCCGTGCAGTCCATAAAACATTCATCGATGCTATATCTTTGCACCAATGGCGTATACTGGCAGAGAATTCGATACAGGGCATCGCTGCACAACAAATAAAGATCGTAGTCCGCCGGGAAGATAGAAACATTTGGGCATTTCCCCTTTGCTTCCATCAAACTTTCGCCGGTCCGTATGCCGCAGGCTTTTGCTTTCTGGGATTTTGCCAAAATGATACCATGCCTGTTTTCAGGATCACCTGCTATTACTGCGGGAATCGTTCTAATATCCGTCTTATAACCTTGTTCCAGCATCGCTGCCGCAGTCCAGCTTAAATAAGCGCTGTTGGCATCCACATGAAAGACAACCACTTTTTTCACCTCCTCCATCTGTCTTTATTGTACCGAACATATGTTCTTTTTTCAACTGGTAACTATTTGTATTTTTTGAAAACAGTTTTCGGCCTGCGATGCATCTGTGCAGAGCCAGGCACCAGTACCTCTTGCCGGGCTGGGCATCCGGCATCCAATGATCATGGACCTGACTGCTGCGTGACCTGGTATCCGAAAAATTTCTAAAAGTTTTCGTAATTTTTACGCAAAGTTATGGGATTGCGGGGCTTCATGTTTGAGAAAAATGGCGCTTGCCTTCCGGCGAACAAGTTTGAGAGGTCCCAATCGTTGAAAACTGCGTAAATTCCGTATATTTTTTTCAATTTTTTCGCAAAACACTTTACTCCCCTTTTTCGTAAAAACCTTATTCCCCTCAAACCGACATCTTCCCCCGCTGCCCCCAAATAGCAAAAGAGCCCCTTATCACCATATAAGAGACTCTTTTCTTATTACGTAGGAAATATCGCCGGCAATATTTCCTGCATATCAACAAAGTCTACTTCTTTTAAGAATCGCGAAGCCTGCTTTGTTCCTTCATATTTTTATCTTCTAAAACAACCGCTCCAAAAGGCTGCCCTTTTCTTCTTCACTGACGGTAACCCGGACGGCTGTATCCGGCGTATAGGTACCGTCCTGCACCTGGCCGCTGCCGATATAGATGAGTTTTCCGTTTTCCAAAGTCCCCATGCAGCCTCCGCCCTCACTGTCGGTGAGCGAAATTCCAAGGGTGTTTGCCAGATCATCCCGGGTCATTTCTGGCTCCATGTTGTAAAACAGGGTATTGAGCGTACCCGACATCTCCATGCAGACTGCATCGGAAGTGGAATAGTCGTCCGGCCTGTCCAAAAGACCCGCCGGAAAGACGGCCTGCAAAGACACCGATTCCACATTCACATATGCCACACCCCAATCTCCGGACCCCAGAGAACCAAACTCAGGCGTTCCCAACGAACCATAGGCATCCGCGATGGCTTTTCCTGTCATCCCCACCAGGTCCACGTATTTTTCCCAGGTATCTTTCTTATGTTCCGTTCCTACCGTCTTTTCATATTGATATTTTTTACCGTCTTTGGTCCATTCCAGCTTGAAAAGATGCTTGCCGTCGTACAGCTCCGCCGCATTGACAGCGCCGTCCTTTATCTCGTAGTTTGCCGTATCAATATATACGGCGTAATTTGTCAGTTCTTGAACAGACCCGTCTTCATAAGTAGCATGCAGGGGATCCAGCACCAATCTGCCGTCTTCAATCTTATAATCATCCTTGAGGTCTACTTCACGAGCCGACTTTATTGCGGTCGCCGGTTTATCTTTTCCATCGCCGGTGTTGCTGCTGCCCATAAAGAAAACAGCGGCTCCGCATAGAATGAGGCCGATCAGCACTGACAGCAAAATCCGCTTCCTGTATGTATACAAAAAACGAACGATTCGGCGTTTCCGCTCTGAAACGGGCTCGTCCACCTTATCAGCAGGGGCTCCGCATCGCTTGCAAAAATTAACCCCTTCCTTCATCTCGCTTCCGCATTGGTTGCAATACATCGATTTCCTCCGGTTATCTCGCTCCTCGTATGAAAGTCTGCAATCTGCCATGGCTTTCACATATCCACGAAAACTATTATACCACAACTTCCAGGCTGCGTCGCAGTAAGTTTTAAGGGATTTTACCGTGGCACGCCATAGTCTTTTCGTAAATATTTGAACGGTATCTTTGAAACGATTATAACCAAATAAACCGAATTTCATCATATTTCTACCTGAGGCCCGGTCTTTTGCCGTAACCCGGAGAACCTATGCTTCCACTTCCTTCTGCGCACGGACAATGGCATGCTCCGCACTGTCAAATACATGCTCCGCACCGATTCTGTCGATCAACCCGCCTCGTCTCAGTCCCTCCAGGACCTTAGGCTGGGCGCTGGACAGCATAACGGTGACCCCTTCCTCGGCCAGCTCCTGTTCCAATTCCAGCAGCGCCTGTATCCCTGATAAATCAATGGCCGGAACGCCTCGCATGGATAAAATCAGAACTTCTGTATTACCCAGCTCCGTAAGCTGTTTTTTCAATTTATCCGTAACCGCGAAAAAAATCGTTCCCGTCAGATAGGCCATGCGGATGGTCTTGGATACTTTGGGAATGTGAATGCCGATTTCCTCCAGCCGATCGTTTTCTATGTCCGCGATTGTAATGTCGATGTCCGTCAGCTTTACCACGATCATAAAGGCGGAAAACGCTACGCCGATGATAATCGCCTGGGTTAAATCCAGCACAACAGTAGCCGCCATTGTGATGAAAAACTTCAGCATTCCGGTCTTAAATTTGTGGCTGAAAATAAAACGAATGTTTTCCCAGTCATTCATCCTCCATGCCGTAACGATCAAAATTCCCGCCAATGCGGACAGCGGCACTTCCGACATGACCGGTGAGAGGATGAACATGGAAAGAAGAAGGATCACCGCATGGAAAACACCGGTCAATCTGGTTTCGCACCCGGCTTTGATGGCTACGCTGGTCCTGGCGATGGCCGCAGTCGCCGGTACTCCGCCGAAAAGCGGAATCAAAATATTTCCCACACCCTGTGCGACCAGCTCCCGGTCGCCGTTGATCGTCTCCTTTTTCATCTTTCCGGCCGAAGCGCCGCAGAGCAAAGATTCGATCATTGCCAAAGCCGCGATGGAAAGAGCCGGTACAAAAAAATCCCAAAATTGTGCAAAGTCCAGGCCGGCCAGTGTCAAACGTTCATCTAAAAACAAAGTCTTTGGAATTTCTCCCACCACAGCCACGTTCAGTCCTGCAAAATGGTTGAAAAGCAAGACCAGGATCAAAGCCGCCAAAGAGGACGGCACTTTGCTGTTCCATTTGGCCGGCCACACAATCATGATCAGAATCACCGCCAAGCCGATGCCCATAGCTGCGAAATTAGGGGAAAATCCAGAGGTGAAGTAAGAAAGAACTTTCATAATCGCCAGATCCCCCTTGGATGTGACGCCGAAGAAATTGTCCAGCTGTCCCAATGCGATGATGATTGCAATCCCGGATGTAAATCCGGTAATCACAGAGGACGGAATATAGTAGATGATTCTACCCAGCTTGAGCACGCCGGCAGCAATGAGGATAATTCCAGCAAAAAAACAGGAGATCAAAATCCCCTGCATGCCGTATTTGGCTGCCAGGGTTACCAATATGGCGGTCATGGCTCCGGTAGGTCCGGAAATTTGAAAGGATGCTCCGGAAAGCAGGCTGATGGCCACACCGCTGATGATCGCCGTCACCAGGCCGGCTGCTGCTGTTGCTCCCGAACTGACTCCAAAGGCCAGTGCCAGGGGCAGCGCAACGGCCGCAACAGTAATTCCGGCCATCAAATCCCGGCCCAGCCGCTTCCCGTTATACCCTGTAAATTCCGTTTTCAAATCCTGCACATAATCCTTTATCAAATGCATCGCTTCTTCCCTTCTTTACCATATAAAACAAACGGCACAATAAGCAGGTGGTTAAGCCGCCCATATTTGCCATAAACTGTTTTTTACTCATTTGTTATTGTACCATACTTATTTTTTACTATCTTGCTTTTTTTCGATGCGCGGACCGGCCGCCCCGAGAAGCTCCTGCCTCTCCTCCAACCACCTCTGCGGCGTATTGACTCAAATCGGGAAAATTCTATTGAAAGATTTTATTTTTTACGCAATCCTGTGGGTTTGCAGGGCCTGATATTGAAAAGAAGCAGACTTTGCTGCTTCTGGCTGATTTTAAGAGGGCGCAATCGTTGAAAATTGCGTAAAAACTTAAATCCATTTTGAGTTTTTTCCGAAAAACCTATGGCGTTTAGGATTTGAACGAAACATACGCTGCTGGACGCACTCCAGAAATACAGGGCTGCTGCATGAAAAGCAATTTGCTCCAGCAATCAGCCCTTTTCCGCTTTTCCAAATTAACGCCAGGGCTGCTAATCGATGATATCTTCCAGTATCTCGCACGCTGTACAGGCCAGCTTTGAACAGAGGGTTGCGAATAAGTTTTCTTCCATAACCTTATCCCTTTCCTCGGGAACTGTGAGATCATATCCTAGCAGTTCCTTGCAGAGCAAAGAGCCATGGGCTTCCTTAAAAGCCGCTTCAAACTCATTCTTTTTTTCCAACAGCAGGTTCTTCGCTTTCGTATCGCCCGGCTCGCAGTGCCCGTATCGAAGTCCCAAGGCCATCAGTGCGCCCGTGACACATCCGCACCGCTCCCCATTCCACATACCGCCACCGAAAGCTGCCGCGATTTTCAGGGCCGTAGTTTCATCCAACCCCAGTTGGGGAGCTGTTTCTGCTAAAACAACTTGGGAACAATCAATCCCGTTCATGTAACTTTCCAGTGCCTTTTCTTCCGTCAGGTTCGTTTCGATCATAGCCGTGCCTCCTTTGTTTTTTCAATTATCTGTTATTATCTCACAGGTTGAAGAGGTTTTTCAAGATGAACCTTTCTGCAGCAGCCGGAAAGCCGGGGATATTGGGGCTTTTAGAAACCAAGTTCTTCACCGATCAAAACGATTTCCACATCTTCAATGTCGTTCATCTTTTTCATGTAAATTGTCAGTGCGTTGCAGATTCGGTCGGGGCTGGAACAATCGTAACAACGGTCGCCTCTGACCGCACACGGAGTTCTCAGGTTATAGCGCCTCGCATTCTTGGGCGCTGCGATGTTGCGGGCCCGCCACACAGCTTTTTCCAAAGTCGGCTCGATCTTATTGGTGCTGATGATGAAATAAATCTTTTTATGTCCGAATAAGGATCCGGCGATCCGGTTGCCGGTACCGTCGATATTGACCAGTTCGCCTGTTTCAGACATGGCATTGACGGAGGTCAGATAGATATCGGTCGTCAGACATTTTTGTGCGATTTCCAAAAATGCATCATTATCTTTGCTTTGGTTGGGATCGTAGACCGTATTATGAGCAGACAGCTTTTGATAAAGCTCCATCTTGCTCATGGTAGCAGAATCACCAAAGCCAATGATTCGGCCGTCCAGACTGACATCCAGATAATCGGCCGCTTCTTTGCCGGAAGCAAAATAACGCACAGAATAACCATTCTTAATCAGTGCCTCCATTACCGTTTCAATTTTCATATAGCTGCTCCTTTCAAATTGCATTTCCCGTTTTCTTATATTATAATCGTAAGAAACAAATATACAAGTACGCACATTTTTGTACCTTAGATTTTAGAAAGGCGTTTTCATGCAAACCACCTATTCGGGAAAAGAAATCCCCCAGCTGGCCGGCGAAAAATGTTCAGTTATCTATGCTTTAGAAGTGATCGGCGGAAAATGGAAACTACCGATTATATGGAAGCTTTCAAAAAAAGAATCGCTGCGTTACAACGAGTTAAAGCGGGAGCTGGAGGGCATCACCAATGTCATGCTGACCCGCTCCCTCCAGTCCTTGGAAGAGCACCGGCTGGTGATCCGAAAAGAGCTCCAACATATACCGCCTCATGTGGAATATGCCCTGACCGACCATGGCAGAGCGCTGATTCCCGCTCTGGAAGTGATCAAAGATTGGGGGCAGGCTGAAATGGAACGGGTTCAGTCCCTGACTGACGATAGATAGTATCCTGTCCGGCGGGGGCAAAGATGGGCGTTTTGAAGGGAATGGGCGGGTTTGTGTAAAAACTAAAAAAATATATGGAATTTACGCATTTTTCAATGATCGAGCCTTCACAAATTTGCTTTGCAGCAGTCAGCTGCTCCTTTCCTCCAGATGAGGTCCCGCAAACCCACTGCTTTGCGAAAAAACATTAAATTCTTTCGAAAATTTTCCGCAGTCCGCTGCCCTTGCATTCCAGCAAAAGCCGGCGGGTTTCCTGGAGGGCCGAAAACAGGAATATCGGTATCTAAACAAAACGGCATCATTTCTGATACGTTTTTTGAAAACCAATGAAAAAAATATCAGGATCCAATGGTTTAAGGATTAATCCTGATATTTTGTTCTGTGCGGAGTTCCCAGCATGTGTATAAAAGGTCCTCCGGCCCCGACGGGTCCGCTTTCCCTTCTCAGGCTCTGGCCCTTTTTTTCTTGCGGTTTTTCTTATTCATGCCGATTCTGTCAGCTTTGACTTCCTCTGCGCTTCTCGCATACAAGTCTTTGGCCGATTTGCCGGAAGATGGCGGCGGAACATCGAGGCGCTTTTTCCGCAGCGCGTCGTAAAGCACGGTCTTGGCGTGCAGAGACACAGAACGGGAAAAGTTTACCCGGTTATACATCGCCTGCAAACTATCCGGTCCCATCATCCGCTTGACATCGAACGTGATGTTCATAATCTTTGCCGCATTGATGACCGTCTCGTCGGACAACTGGGCATCCAGTTTTTTCAACGACCGTTTGAGCACATTGATGGTGATGACCAGATATATGATGACAAAGGCCATGATAAAAGGCGCTGCCGCCATCATATTGGCCTTCACCACAAGCCCGAAGCCTTCATTGGGCAGCAAGAAATACAAAGCGATAATCGTTGCAAACAATAAGATAAATTTATTGCGGCTCATAATGTTCCTCCTTTAAGCTTGGGGACTGCCCCACCGAGCAGATCGCCGATGCGGCAGCCCCTGCTTTACCAGCAGCTTTTCAGCTTAATGATCCAAAATGGAGATGCCTCCGTCGATTGCGTCCACCATGATATAATAATCGTTCTCCTCATCATCCAGACAATGAAGAATGTAAAACTGTTTGTGAAAGTACTCCTTTTCCATGATGGAGAATTCCGGCGGAGTCAGCAGTTTGGCCTTGCTCAGCTGCTGCTTCAGCACAAAATCGTGGCCGATCCGCTGCCAATCCTTCTCTGTGATCTGTTCATCCAAAGTCAGTTCCTCCTGGATCATGACCTTCTCAAATTCCGGAGTGCCTTTTCCTTCGGCCGCAGAACCGGAAATAAGATCAATGATGCAGTCGCACAGCTTATTCAGCTTTGACCAGGATCTCCTGCCGACGTTGATCTGATACCGGAGAAACACGTAAGGATAATAAACCTCCCGCACATCTACGATATTGGCGTCGCCGTCGCAGTTCCAGAGAATGGTCTTGGCATCCTCGGCCGTGTATCCATTTTTAACAATTTGACTGTTTAACATGTGGCACTAAGTTCCTTTGCATAAGTTCCCTGAAAAACAAACTGTGAAATTGCCTTGCTCTCTGTTGAAAGGTGTTTGGATGTGGCCACCTGCACCTTCTTCGATACATTGGCCTTCTTTCCTTTGGCCCGTTCCATCAGATCGCGCATCTCCTTGCTGGTGGGCTTTCCGAACTGGCTGCCGATGATCATCGCAATCCAGGAAAGGATAACGCCGGCAAAGAACTGGTGGAAACCAGTGACAGCTTCCAATCCCCCGTAGGACCAGATCTGTACCGTAGCCCCGCCCACAATCATCGAAGCGACCGAACCGGTGGCATTGGCCTTCTTCCACCAAACCGCACACACATAGCTGGGAAGGAAGGCGCAGCCCATAAAGCTGAAGGTGTCTACAACCAGATCGAACACACCTGGCGGTTCAAGAATCGCAATCGTGATTCCAACCACGCCGGTAATGATGATCGCTGCTTTGGATACGAATACCACGCTTCGATCGCTGGCATCCGGCCGCAGCCATCTCTTGTAAAAGTCGACGGAAACGATGGTTCCGATCAGCAGCAGCAGCGCCGCCACCGTGCTCATAATCGCCGACATGATAGCGGTCAGAACAATGGCTGATACAACGCCCGGGAACATCAGGTTAGCCAATGTAGGAATGACCATTTCCGGATCATTGAACCCCGGCGCAACTTCCTTGGTCAAAAGAACTACTCCGCACAGGCCCAGGATATACGGCGTAAAGCAGAACAGCTGTGTCCAGATGGTCGCGTATACCACTGTGGTCTTGGCCGTTTTCGGATTGGCCATGGCCATATGCTTGTTAACGCAGTGGGGCAGGCCCATATAGCCGATCAGATAAACCAGCACCGCGCCTGCGATTACGCCCCAGGCGCCTTCATACTCGCCTCCTCTGCCCCAGATGCTCAGGAAGGTAGGATCGATGGCTGCCAGAGACTGGTTGAGCCCGGTGAAGCCTCCCACCTTGATCAGGGAAAGAATCAAAATCGTAATCAGCGAACCGATCATGATGAAGCCCTGGATCACATCTGTCCACGCTACTGCAAAATATCCGCCTACAAATGTATAAAAAAGAATAACTGCGCAGCCTACGATCAGGCCCACGGACAGCGGGAATCCGAATAAGCTCACCAGCGTTTTTCCCGTTGCCAGGAACTGGGCCAGCACATAGCATCCCAGGCCGAATACGGCGATAATACAGGCGATGACTTTAACTGGTATGGATTCGTACCGCTTTTCCAGATATTCGATGGGCGAAATGGAATCCAACAGCTGGGACAATCTTCTCATTCTTCTTCCCAGCACCGATATATTGATCAACCCGCCGCCGGCATCGCCTACGGCGTAGAAAACAGCGAAATAGCCCAGCAGATAAGCCTTTGACGGGCCTCCCATGAACATGAACCCGCTCATGGCCGTCGTCTGCAGCGTCAGTGCGGTTACCAGAGGCCCCATCGACCTGCCGCCCAGCATATAGTCCTCAGAACTCTTGGCGCGGCGGTTCCAGAAAAGCCCCATGCCGATCATACCAATGAAGTAAATGGCCAGCACAACGATTTCCACTCTCATTTAGCCGCACCTCCCCTTCCTTTGACACTTTTTTCAAATTCTGAATCATCGATCTGTTCATCCTGCTTTTTCATGATTCCGTATGCAACAAAGGCCAGAATAATGAAAATGAAGGGCCAGCTCAGCGTTGCGAAAAACGTCGACGCAGGCATTCCTATGATGGTCATAAAACACTCCTCCTCTCAGTAAAAATTGCACATGTAGAAATAATTACAAGGTAATTGTAATAATATTCAAACAATTTGTCGAGGTAAAGCAGTCGCATTTTAATGAAATTTAAGATGGCTTTTAAGTAGATTTAAACTTTATTTAAGGTGGGTAAAAAAAGAATCCCGATAGGCTTGTATTTTCTCCGACGTCGTCTTATCGCCCCGGCAGAGCAGACTGATTGTGATAAACACCAGTCCGTTGACCACCAGCCCCAAGACTGCACAATAGCTGGTTTCAAAGCTGGTCAGCGCCGCAGTGAGGAAAAAAGCCAGGATCCCGCTCCAAAGGCCGAAGAGAGCCCCTCTGGCCGCAGAGTGTTTCCAAAAAAGAGCGCCTAAGACGGGAACAATCAGCTGCATGGATCCGCCCAGTGCAACCACGCCCAGGGAAAAAACACTTTGGGGGATAACCAGAATCAAGATGTAGGCGGCTATGGAGATCAAAAGGACGGACCATTTGGCTACCGAAAGGAGGTTGCGCTCCGTTACCTTGGGGTTGACATATTTTTTATGGATATCAATGGTATAGATGGCAGCCAGCCCATGGATTTGGGAATTGGCCGTGGATAAAATCGCCGCGGCAATACCAATAAAAACGAATGCGCACAATAGGGGCGGCGCATAACGGAGCATCAGGCTGGCGATCAGGGTATCGCCTCCAGCGCTGTTCTCGTTGAGCAGAATACTGGCGCTTCCCGCGAAAAGAGTGCCGATACAGATAATCGACGATGCGCACAGAAGCAGCGGAAGCAGCTCAAAATGTTTTACCGATCCGGCGGAAAAATTGCGAATCCACATCTGTGGGCCCATGAACGCGCCCACAGGCACCACCAGAAACAAGGTCAGCCAGAGGCCGATCCTGGCAGGTCCTTCCTCCCCGCCCAGAGTCACATGGCTCACGTCGTGGGCTACCACTGCCAAAAACATCTCCTCCATCCCTCCGGCTGTCCGCATTAAAAAGACCCCGCAGCCAAGGATGGTAATGATGATCAGCGCCCCGTAAAACATGTCGGTCAATGCCACGGCCCGCAGACCTCCCGCCCAAAGATAAATGACGAGAATGGCGAAAAAGATCAGTCCGCTCACCTGCCAGGATATATAACCCTCGGTGGCGATCTGAATCAGAAAGAGGCCGCCTACCATCTGCACCTGAACATAGATCATGGTAAAGACGATTGTAATACCGGTCACAGTCAAGCTCAGCGCTCTGGAGCCGTAGATATCGTCGAAAAAATCCGCAGGTGTCACATATCCGCGGCATTTTCCGTAAAACCAAATTCGCCTCCCCAAGCCATAAAACAGTACCGCAAAAAGAGCGTCCCAGCCAATGGTAGTCATATAGATGGGGCCCTGTTCATAAAAATAGGAAATTGCCCCCATAAAAGCAAAGGCGCTCATCCAGGTAGCAAACACAGTCGCGTACATAGGAAATATATTCAGACCTCGTCCCTGAAGAAAAAAATCCGCGATTGTCGGCAGTGATCGGTTCCTTGCGATTTCTGCTAAAAGCAGGGGAATAAAGGCAAAGATGCAGATCATCAGCATCACCATTGAATTGGCAGCCATGAGGCAAAACTCCTCCTTGGATAAAATTTCCTTTATTCTATCATAAAGATGGATTATAATAAAGATAGATCTTCGATTTGCAGATGTGCATTTTGAGCGTAAAAAGCGGGATTGGGGGAGTTTGATGTATTTCAGCATACTTTTAGCCTTTGCCCTGGTAACCTTGGCGATTTCCTTTACATACTTTTATATGTTTTCCCGCAGACAGGAACGCTTTATGAAATTCTGGGGGTTTTCCTGGGTTGCCTATTCATTCAGCCTGCTGTTCCTGATCATTTTTATCAACACAGGCAGCGATTTTCTGCTGGAAATACGCAAAGTGGTCGATATGTTCAATATCCTCCTCCTGCTCTTTGGCGTATTTGCATTTATGCATGTAGCCATCCCCACTTACTGGTACCGCTTTTCCCTCTATATGATCCTGCTGGCAGGCATTTGTATGATATACCGGCTTGATCTTTTGTCCTATTACCTGCCGATCAGCCTTTTTCAAATTGCCACAGCTATGGTCATCTGTTACAACGTAGCCCGCTATTGGAGTGTAGCCAGCGTCGAAAAATATGTTGCAACCGTCGTCTTTTTTATGTGGGGTGTGGCAAAGGCGCTGCTTTCCATTATGGAATTGTATTACACACCCATCTTCAACCTCTATATGACGGAAATCATGCTATCTAATATTCTCAATTTCTGTATATTGACCATCTACGTTCAGTACACTCGGCAAGAAGCCGGCCTGACCGAACATCTCTATCAAACTGTGGTTGAAAACGCTTCCGACGCCATCTTTTACTATCGTTTAACACCCTATCACGCCTTTGCCTATGTAACGCCTTCGGTGGAAGCCATCACCGGCTACAGCCCGAAAATGTTCTATGAAGCGCCCCGGCTTTACGTACATCTGGTGAAAGAAAAGTATTTGGATGGAATTGAAGATATTTTTAATGGAAAGATCCAGCACGATGAAGGCCAGGTAGTAGAAATCATTAAAAAAAACGGCGAAAGCTTCTGGGGCGAAATCAAAGCCACGGTGATTACCGGTACAAGCAAAAAACCAGCAGCCGTAGAAGGGATCCTGCGGGACATCACGGTTATGAAATCCGCCCAGCTTGAGCAGATTCAGGCCAAGCATTCCCGCGATCTGCTGCTCTCCTATATCTCCCACGAACTGCGAACGCCGGTTACTTCCATCGCCGGCTATCTGACCGCACTGGAGGACGGGGTGATTCATGAAGAGGGTGAAGTAAAGGAAGCTATGGAAATCATCACTTCCAAGACTCTGATTTTAAAAAAGCTGATCGATGATCTGGACCAGCTCTCCAAGTTGGAAACCCACCAGTTTTCCTTTGAATTCATGACCTGTACCGTTAAAGAGTTGGTGGACCATCTTCTCTCAGAATATTTTTTACAGCTGCGGACATCCGGACTTTCCGCTTCCATCAAATATAGCCGCAGAGAATTGGACGGGCACTGGCTCGTTGCTGATGAAGCCAGAATCAGTCAGGTATTTTCCAACCTGTTGAGCAACGCCATCAAATACTCAGATCAGGATTCCACTCTGTCCATCGTTTTCAAGATCGATGAAACCGAAGATGTTTTTGTAACATCAGTGACCAACACCGGCAGAGGCATCTCCCGCAAGGACCTGCCTTATGTGTTCGACCGCTTTTATCGGGCAGCTCCGGCAGCTCCGGAAGAGAAAAGTCCCGGACGGGGATTGGGGCTGACCATCTCGAAAGAAATCATCAAGTCCCACGGAGGCATGATCTTTGCAGAAAGCATAGAAGGAAAAAGCACCACATTTACGTTTACGATTCCATTATACAAGGAGGATTCAAATGGCACGGGAAAAAATATTAGTAGTTGATGATGAAAAGCCGATCAACAAATTGGTCTGCTCCTACTTGGCAAAAGAACAGTTTTCTGCTTTTTCCGCATATAACGGCAGGCAGGCGCTGGATATTCTGAGACAAGAAAATCCGGATCTGATCATTCTCGATATCATGCTCCCGGACACAGACGGCACGGATTTGTGCCTGGAGCTCCGCAAGATCAGCAATGCTCCCATCATCTTCCTCAGCTGCAAAACCCAGGAAATCGATAAGATTATTGCCCTTTCCGCAGGCGGTGACGATTATATGACAAAACCGTTCATGCCCGGTGAGCTGGTTGCCAGGGTCAAGGCCCACCTGCGCAGGCAGAACACCCTCACTGCCCAGACGCTCCAGACTCAGGACAGCAGTCTCTATGAGTTTGAAGGGTTGACCGTGGATCTGGATGCCCATGAACTCTTTGTGGACGGCCAGCCGGTCAGCGTTACTACCAAGGAATTTGAAATACTAAAGCTGTTAATCGAAAACCCGCGGAAGGTCTTTTCCGCACAGCAAATTTTTGAAACGATCTGGAAGACCAACTGTATGGAAAATGACGCCAGGACGGTCATGGTCTACATCAGCACCCTTAGAAAAAAATTGGAAGCAAGGCCGGACAGCCCCAAATACATCATCAGTGTGCGGGGAGTCGGTTATAAATTCAATCAGTCCCTTTAGCGGTTCTTTTTAAAAAACGCCTGTCTGCCCCATCTGGTGCGCCAGGCAAAGAAAAATACGCAAACCAGATAGGCCCAGCAGCAGATTGCATAACCATAAAGAAAAGGCATACCCAGAATAAAAGGGTATACCCGATTTTTTACAAATAGAATCCCCGGAAATTCGATGGCGCAAAATCCAAGAAGTAAAAGTACCCATATGAGAATCGCTTTTTTTCTGCAATTCTTTTTTTCCAGGCAAATCTTCTTCATAGATATCCTGTCACAGAACCAGAGCGGTCGCCATCAGCATATAAGTAACCACCGATACCATATCGGTCAGGGATGAAATCATTGGCGTTGCCATCAGCGCAGGGTCGATGCCGATCTTTTTCGCCACCATCGGCAGCACGCTGCCGATAATTTTCGCAGCAATGACGATGAGCAGCATGGATCCGCAAACCGTAGCCGCGATCATCGGCCCGTAGCCCCATCCTGCCGGCCCCGGTCCGGCTCCAGCTCCGCCCGGATCCAGCCAGCAGATGCGGATAAAATTGAGCGAGGACAAAACGATTCCAATGATTACGCTCACTCGGAATTCCTTCCAGATTACCCGTCCGATATCGGAAAAATCAATGTCATCCAACGCCAGGCTTCGAATGATCAAAGTCGCCGACTGAGAACCCGAATTGCCTCCCGTTCCCATCAGCATGGGCATATAAGCCACCAGACAGATCACCTGCGACAGAGTCGCTTCAAAGCTGGCGATAATACCTCCAGTTATAATATAGGAACACATCAAGATAAACAGCCAGGGCAAGCGGTTGCGCACATGACGCAGCACGCTCATGTCCAGATACTCCGTATCCGAATCATCCATGACGCCGGCCATACGTTCGATATCTTCCGTGGTTTCTTCCTCGATTACATCGAGAATATCGTCTACGGTAATGATTCCCACCAGCCGATGTTCTTTATCCACCACCGGTATGGCTAGAAACCCGTATTTTTTAAAGGCTTCCGAAACCTCTTCCTGGTCGTCGTATACGTTTACATAGACATAATCAGTCCCCATCAGCTCGGAAATCTTCACGTCATCATCATTAATCACCAGTGAACGCAGGGATACGATTCCCTCCAGTTTGCGTCCTTTTTCTTTAACATAACAAGTGTAGACCGTCTCGCTGTCCATTCCTTCTTTTTTGATATAAGCCAGCGCTTCACCGACGGTCATATTATCCTGCAGGCTGATATAATCCGGCGTCATCAGGCTGCCGGCGCTGTTCTCCGGATAGTTGAGAAAGGTGTTGATCAACTTTCGTTCTTCTTTCGGCGTTTTTTCCAGAATTTTATCCACCAGATTGGCCGGAAGTTCTTCCAGAACGTCGATCTTATCATCAAAGTCCAATTCTTTTATAATGTAGCTGATTTCCTTGTCCGTGATCCCGTGAATGATCTCCACCTGGTCTTCGGAAGGCAGATAAGAAAACACCTCGACAGCGACATCCTTGGGAAGCATTCGAAAAACGATGATCGTCGATTCCACATCCAGCTTTTCCAGGACTTCCTCCAGAATCTCCCCAATATCCACTTCATTGTTCTTTAAAAGTTCATCTCTGGCCCTGAAATATTGTTTGTTTTCAATATATTCCAGAATTTCTTCTATGACCTGGTCAAAGTCTTTTTCACTGTCCATAGGCGTTCCTCCTTTCTTCACGAAATAGCGGCTTCATTTTACCACAAGATGCGAGCTGTGTCGAGCATCTTTCAGCCCCGCTGCATATCGGAATTTTTGGTCCCTGCCAGGTTTCAATCATAGAGAATATCAGTATTTAATAAACCCAGGAGACTACCCCGAACTCACTCTGTCCCTTTCAGGTTTTTCAAAATGTTTTCAGCAAAGGCTTGCGCCCGCTTTTCAATGCCATCGGACTTGAGAATGGATCTGGGATCGTTGGCCGTTTCCAGCAGCGCGAAGTGACCCGGCAGGCGGAACGTCTTATTCATATTGAGGGCGCTGATCATCTGCTGAGCAACGATGTCGCCGCCGCTGTAGCCGGAAACGACGATCCCGAACAAGCTTTTGTCGTAAAACTTGTGGGTCATCACCAGAGCGGTCAGACGGTTGATAAACGCGGCAATATTGGCCCCCACCGCATCATTGTAATTGGGGCAGACCAGAACCAGCGCGTCCGATTCCAGGATCGCCGGATAAACCTCTTCCACAATGGGCCCTCCGTAAAAACATTTTTCCTCTTCAGCAAAATGCTTGCAGGTTTCATAAGGGCAGCCCTGGCAATCGAGAACCTTTCCGTTGCGCAGAGAAATCTCCTGAATATCGCAGCAGCCCAGATGCTCTTTGACCAGTTCCCACAGACTCAAGCTGTTAGAAGTTTTTCGATCGCTGGCATGAAGCATCAAAATCTTAGGCCGCTCCTTCTTTTTTTCCGCGTATTCAAGGATGTTAAATACCAGCTGCCGACCGGCCACGATATAGGCCCCCAGATTATCCATATGCAGATTTTGGGCGCGTATATTGAAATTTTTAAGAGATCGGGTTCCCTCTACAAGAGGCCGGCCCGGAAAGGTGCAGCCTGACCGGTTGGCGCTGAACACAAATTCTCGGGAGATGGATTTTGTGAATAATTCACTGTTGCCGTCTATGATCACGCCCCCTACGCTGCCTTCAAAGCAATCCCGACGCAGACGAATCTGCTTGAGCATGTTATAGTATTCCAAATTGATTCCTGACTCACCCAGAGAAATGGAAAACAAGATCTTTTTATTCCGCAGATCCGCCTTCTCGAATTCCTCCATCGTTACAATCTCATCATAGCTGTATCCCTTCAAGCTGGCATCCAAAATAGATTGAAGCCTTTGCGCCTTCCTGGTCTCACTGCACAGCGGGTTGACTAGTACAAACTGTCCCACAAAAAATCCCTCCTTGTAATCTGATCCAATGTTAGAGTAATTCGCTCAAACGTTCATAAGCGTATTTGATACGCGAAAACAGCGCCTCCGGCAGAGGAAGATCCTCTACCTCGATTCCATAAGGCGTCCTTCTGTTTTTCACTCCCAAAAAAGCACCCCTGTCCTCCTTGCCGAAATAGACCGAACTGTAATGCCAATTCCCACTGAGCGCAGCCAGAATGGAAAGGGATCCTGATGACAGCGCTGGTGCGATAAATGGTTTAAATCCCAGCTCTCTGGTCTTGAGATTGGATTCTGCCGCCAGCCTGGTCAGCTCTTTTGAAAGCAGATCATCGTAGTGCTCCAAACTGTTGGCAATCACCAAATCTTCGCCGTGGGGCCCAAACGCCCGACCCTCTGCCAAAAAGGAAGCAAACCGCTCATCCCTGCGGGCAAAATAAAGGGCCCTCGCATTCATCACACCAAGGCCGTAGCCCTGGACCTGTTCCCTTTTCAACCCGGTGCTAAGTGCCGCTTTGCAGAGGGGATCCACCGGATCGGAAACAACGGCAAAAAGGCCGCCGAACCCGCACTGCACCGCCTGCCGGGCAAACTGTCCCACCAGCTCTGCATTGGCGGAAAGCTGGGCCATCCGCACATCGGCTGTATCGCCTCCCACAGGCGGCACTCCTTTGGATGCGCAGAAAATCATTACATCACAATCGAAAAGATGTCTCGCGTCCACCGCCTCAACCTCCGGCAGATGACTGTGATCCAAAGGCTGGTCGATCTGATTGATCTCCATTTCAAAACGTGCAGCTACCTTGGGATCCAGATCGCAGATGCCGATGGAAGCGATTTGTTCGCCGCCCAAGAGCCGAAGCCCGATCAGCAGCATGCTCCCCACATCCCCCAAAGCCAGCAGATTGACCCGTTTTTTTCTATCCGCAGCAAATAGGTTTTGCCCATCTGGTCTGATAAAAAAGGTTTCCTGTTTCACATTGATTACCGCTGGTTCCTCGAACAACTCACTTAATCGTTTCATACTATTACACTCTCCAGTCTGATGAGTTTTTCAATTCCGTTGAGCAGATATCCTGACGGCGCCAGGTTCATATCGTAATTCATATAGCTTCCCAAATCGGGCACTCTCGGCGAAATGACAGCTTCCGAAAGTCTTTGAAGCGTCAGCTTGCGTTCGAACACATTCTGATAAGCTTCTTCCAGAGCCAAGAAGATGTTTCTGGCATTTTTAAGACAAACCATGGAAAACTGATAGACCGCTTCCCTGGAAGCATCCGAGAGAAAGGTGGGCGCCCCGTAAGGCAGGATCAGGTTGATGGATGCCTGAAGGCTGGATTCGGTCTCATATTCCCGTTTCACGCCGTCTCCGCCGATGAAGGGATAGAGGCTGGATTCTACAAACCAGCTTTTTAGATTGGGAATAAAGTAGGCGCTGTCTACCTTTCTTCCCTGGATGGTCATCAGATCCTTTCCTCTGCCCGACAGCAATCCCACCACCAGTTTGCTCACTTCCACCTGGTTATCTTTCAGCACCGGGTCCAGTTCCTGCATTCGATAACCCTTATGCAGCAGATCGTCCACCAGGATCACCGGACGCCCAAAAGATTTAATGGTCTTAACCTGATTGGCAATGGGTGAATAATAAGGATATTCTTCAATGCTAAAATCCTTCAAATCCGGATCGAACCGTTTTTCCGTATGAATCGTCTTGGTCACGGTATTGGGTACCGCCATGCCGCGGAGAATTTTCCCGAAAGGCACGCACATGTACGGTCCCAGCTTTCTGACTTTCGTCGGTTCCGAGGGAACACCGTTGTCTGCGGTTACCATGTTGATGATCTTATGATGCATAACGCCCGAATTGAAAGATAGTACCAAGTTGCCGGGATACAGCTTGGTCAAAGCCATTTGCAGATCAATATGAGCTTGCCCCATGACTTCCAAAATCTTCTCGTTTTTATCAAAGGGATCTTTCAGAACCGTATCCATGTTCTGGAACACCGAAAGCGGGCTCTTCATATCTACTTCGTAGATCCCGGTTCCTGTTCCGCTTATTACAATTTCTTCAAACCCCTGACGCTTGAGAACAGAAAGGATAGCATCGTTTTTATCCTCCCCCACGATTGGGTGATAAACCGCATAAGTTACATCTTCCTGCAGAGCCTGGGAGATTGTTTCAGTCAAGACCAGCTGCACAATATCGCGGATCGTCGTATCATGGGAAAAGTAGATGCCGCCAATCACAATAATTCTTCCTGTGGCCTTTTCCCGCAGATAAGCAGCGATTTCTGCATTTTTAAACTCTTCATACAGGCGGGCGGTGGTAATTTCTTTCACTGCTGCCATAGCGCAAACCTGGTCGTTCTTTCCACCGTCACGGATCGCGACTGTTCTCACCTCCGGACGGTTGAGGTAATCCTTTAGTCTGTAATAATTATGTCCCCGCGCCTTGATCTCAGCTTCCAAATCCCGGAGGATCGCGCTCCCTCTGTGATCCAGCGGTTCGAATTGAATCATTTTCGTCTGAAGAATACTCTTATATTGAGGCTCTCTCAGATAGAGGCTGTTGTCGTAAATATAGTTTTGAGCCACCGGATCGATCAAATTGGAAATATCCCGGTTATAATCGATGTTTTCACGGATCCTGGTAGAGCTGATATCCTCCAGATGAACTGGCAGCGTCAATTCTACCACTTTCCCTGAGATCATGCGATAAGCCTCCGTCAAATCCTCTTTCTTCTCCTCTCCTTCTTCTGCGCTCTCCCTGCGGAACACCACATGATTGAAGGTATGAATGGAGTTTTTTGAAGGAGCTGCTTTATAGGAAGAAGCGTTGATAACCACGTCGCTGCCGACAACGATATACAGCTCTTTATCTGGCATCATTCGTCGCAGCTTTTCCAAATCTTTGGGATTGGCGATGTTAATCGGTTCATCGTCTGGAAAAATGTACACATTTCCTTCATCCGCCACAGACATGGTGATGATTTTCCTGCGGATCATTCTCGGCTGTGTTTTTTTAGACCAGGAAAATTCATCCAGCGCCAGATAAACTTCAAAATCCAGATCCCGGATGGATGTGACAATCCCCTTGTGGCTGAGGGAAAAAGGATCGAAGGTTCCTGGAAAAAAGGCCACTTTTTTCCGCTCCATGGGGCTGAAGCTTCCATTTTCCAAAATATATTCGGAAATAAAACGGTAAATATGGTTCAAGGCCGCAGCGCTGGTGAAAAAGGTCAGTTCATTTTCTTTCTGATCGATGATCAGCGTCAGCATTTTCTTGCTGATCCTCTGAAAAATATTATGTTTTCTTTCCAAATCCAGCATGGGACTGCCGAAAATATGCTGACCAATGACCATGAACGCTTCTTGGCTGACAACTTCATTGTAATTTGCAAGACCGCGCAAAAGCATGCCCAAGAGCGTCTGTTTTCTGCGATTGTATTCTTCACCGGACTGTGGAAACCGGTTCTGATATTCCGGGAATCTTTTGATGATCTCTCCAACCGTATCCAAAGTGACAGATGCCACCTTTTCATTGGTGTTTTCCAGAAGCTTTCTAAAATCTCCCAAAAGCTCATCCAGCTCATTGGGGTGCAGATAGAGAGCCAATGCCCCCAAATATTCAGGGATATACTTGGAAAATTGATATTCACCGATTTCCAGCCCTTTGGTCAATTCGATAACCAACTCGTTCCTCTGGTCCAGCGGCAGCAGAGGAATCACTTCTTGCAAGCCTTTGCCGGCGATATGGCGCACGGTGACCCGTTCACTGACCTTAATCAGATTGGACAGGTGGGTGGCCACGTGAAGGACTTCGCTAACATTGCCTTTTTTGACCTCATCCAGCAAAAATTCAATATTTACTTCTTTAATGACCCACGGTGTATCTACCTTAAGATTTTCCAGAAAAATATCGGATGCCGCATCCTCGCTCTCATATAAAAGCTCTTCATACTCTGTCATTTCCTTATCAAAAATATGCAGATTTTCTTTGATTTTAAATTTCAGATAAACAGCACTCAAAGGTACTTTTTCGAGCTCCATATTCTTCATAATCGCTTCTGCTTGATCACAAGTCCGCTGATCTTGTTCGGTCTGCGTCATGTAATTTATAAATCGCAGGGCAGCGATCTTGATTTCTAAAGATTTACGAAAGGAAGCTTGATGGACAAATTTGAGGAGACGCTCCTTCTCATCCTCGCCGCACATGTCCATGGGAATGTTGAGCATAGAATCCAAAAGAACAAACATCGCCGAATCATCTATATATAGATTGCGGAAAAAGTCCAAAAATATTTTCAGATATGCTTCGCATTCATCCTTTCTGCAGTTGTCCAGTGCCGAACGCAGTACAATTTTTAAGGTATAGCCGATCCATCGCTTATGCTGATCAGTAACCTTATGGTCGGGAAAGATAATTTTTTGCAGATAAGTCCGAAAAAGGCCCAGACTGTCGGCCTCTCTGCGGCCGCTTTTTACGCCTTCTGGCAGCTCCTTGCGGTATTCTTCATCGTAACCGGCGATTAATTCGCCCATCAAAAACGCAGCCTGCCTTCGAATATCTCCTTCTCTATGAGTCAGAAGATCGTAGAGAAAATGCAAGGTCATTAGTTTTTGTTTCTGTGTCATATAAGTGGAATATTCATCGAGAATATTGATATATGCCCGCAGATTTTTCCACTGTTTTTCACTGCGAGCCGCTTCAATGAGATTTCCAAAAGCAGCCTGATTATTAAATTTGTTCATAAGACTAATGTTATGCTCAATGGCCAGATATTTCAGCTGGTCGATCACTTCGACCGGCGACAGCAGCGCCGGATCCTTGCGTTCCGGCGGACTGAGGCGGCTGCAATCCAGATCTGTGCTTACGCCTCTGCTGATCATATACTCTTCAAAGTCCTTGAGTTTGGCATAAACCCGTTTATAGCGGACTGTCTTAGCTTCGTCCACATTGTCCAGCTTACCCAGAATTACTTGAAAGGCTTGTTTGAGGGTGTAAAAATGAACGTTCTCAGTACCGTCTTCCTCCCGGCTGCTCTTGACCCGAAAATCTGCGTAGATGAGGATCAGCGATTCAATGGACAGGTTTTCAAGTTCCAAGTCCCAGGTAGAATGGTTGCTGGCAATGTGGGCGATTAAGGGCATGCCGTTTCTTTTCAGGAACTCATCCGTATAATAATAATGCAAGTATGGGATCCGCTTGGCGTCTGCTCCCTTACAGCCATATTTACCAATATCATGGCCTGCCGCAGCCCCGGATACCAGCGCCAGATCCACAGGTGATCCCGCCTCGGCCAGCTGTCTTGCCACATGCAGGGCCACATGATGCACCCCGCAAATATGCCCAACGGTATTAAAGGGCGTGATTTCCTTGCCGATGCGCATGAACTCCAGCAGGTAATTAGAACGAAAATACGCCAGAAAATTCAAGTATTCCTCCCTGGCCGGACAGGTATCCACCTCCTCAGGATTTAAAAGCTCCATATGCAAAAGAGGGGAAAAGCCGTCTTTGTCTCTCCTGTAAGAAAAAACCGTATGCAGCACCTCCAGATAAAACAATTTTGCCGCTTTGTAGGTTTCATTTTTTCTATTTTGAGAATCGTTTCCGGGAAATAGCTCTGCTATGGTATCTTCATATACATAAGCAAGCCACCCTTCTTCCGGCTTCGGGCTTAATTCTTCCATCGTCGCTTCAGCCAGAACAAGCACGCTAAAGCAGCTGATTCCTTTCTTTTCCGCCATCTGCTCAGCCTTCTTTTTCCAATTGTTCTGCGACAGCAGGCTATTCATAGTTTTTTTTGAAAGTTTTATTCTTTTCAGAAACTGTTTCTCTGTTAAATTCTTCTCTAATTTCTTGTATAACTGCAACGCCGTCTTGTTCACCAAACGCTCCACCTCCCATATACGTTTATTATGCTATTTTTGTGACTTTTTTACAAGTTTTTCTTGCTTTCTCGTGTTCGAGAAACAGTTTCTCACATATGAAACCTTTTGCTCATTTTTCAGAAAATTAAAACTTTGCATGGAAAGATTGAATTATATTGACTACAATTTACCAAAGTGCTATATTTTAAGGTGTTAAAGGCTTTATATTTATTGCGAGAATATAAGAGAAAAAGAGGAGAAAATCAAATGTCAAATTACATCGAAACAGTAATTGAAAACTGCAAAAAGAACAACCCTGGCGAAGTTGAATTTCATCAGACCGTTGAGGAAGTTCTTCATTCCCTGGAACCAGTAATCGCAAAGCATCCTGAATACGAGGAAGCTGCTATTCTCGAAAGACTGGTTGAACCTGAAAGAGGAATCACTTTCAAGGTAACATGGGTTGACGATGCTGGTAAAGTACAGGTTAACAAAGGATACAGATACCAGTTCAACAGTGCAATTGGACCTTACAAAGGCGGTCTGAGATTCGCTCCAAACGTATATCCTGGAATCATCAAATTCCTGGGCTTTGAGCAGATTTTCAAGAACAGTCTGACTGGTCTTCCTATCGGCGGTGGTAAAGGCGGAGCTAACTTTGACCCTAACGGAAAATCCGATGCTGAAGTTATGCGTTTCTGCCAGGCATTTATTACAGAATTATATAGACACATCGGACCTTCTACTGACGTTCCTGCCGGTGACCTGGGCGTTGGCGGAAGAGAAATCGGTTACATGTTCGGACAGTACAAGAAAATCGTTAACAGATTTGAAGGTACACTGACTGGTAAAGGTCTGTCCTGGGGCGGCCTGAACGGAAGAACAGAAGCTACTGGATATGGTATCGTTTACTATGCACAGTGCATGCTGGAAGCAAACGGCGAATCTCTGAAGGATAAGAAGGTTGCCATCTCCGGATTCGGTAATGTATCCTGGGGTACAGCAATGAAGCTGAACGAGCTGGGCGCAAAAGTTATCACAATCTCCGGTCCTGACGGATATATCTACGATCCAGACGGCGTTTCCGGCGAAAAAGTTGATTACATGCTCGAGCTGAGAGGATCCGGCAAGAACATCTGCGCACCTTATGCTGACAAGTTCCCTGGCGCTACTTTCTACGCTGGAAAGAAACCTTGGGAAGTTGAAGCGGATCTGTACATCCCATGCGCTACTCAGAATGAAATCAGAGAAGACGACGCAAAATCTTTCGTAGAAAGAGGCGTTAAGTTCGTATGCGAAGGATCCAACATGTCCTCCACAAACGAAGCGATCAAAATCATGCAGGACGGCGGAATCATCGTTGGACCTTCCAAGGCTGCTAACGCTGGCGGAGTTGCTTGCTCTTGCATCGAAATGGGCCAGAACGCTGGAAAGACTGTATTCACTCCAGATCAGGTTCACGCTCAGCTGAAAGATATCATGGTTGGTATCCACAAGGCTTGTCAGGAAGCTGCTGAAGAATATGGATTCGGCTACAATCTGGTTGCCGGCGCTAACATCGCTGGATTCCTGAAGGTTGCTGACGCTATGATGGCTCAGGGCATCTGCTAAACACAGCCTACATAAAAGTTTGATTACTATTTTAAAGGACGCTTCGCTTCGTGCAGGCGTCCTTTTTTTCGTATTTTTTAGTATAAGGTATATCGCCTTCCGATCATGCGGCGATGGCCGGGATGGGCTGCACTGAAGTTTAACGGCTTTGGGCAGAATGGCGCTCTACGGGAAAAAATCAGGAAAAGTTTCTAAAATTTACGCGTTTTCCAACGCTTGCGCCCTCCCAACCCGGTCTCAAATCAAAAAAAGCCTCCTATTCTCAATAAGAGGCCCCGCAAACCCACAGCTTTGCGTAAAAAGTACAATTTTTTATGAAAAATTTCCCGGCCTTGGATTTAGAAGCAGAGCTGCTAGCTATACCTGCCCCCAACTGTCAAGATCAAATCCGCAGTAAAGATCACATATAGAACATACAACATGATCTGCCCTTTCCTCGTATCAATACATTTAAGGATCAGTCTTTTGGCAGCGGGTTCGATCAGGTACACCAGCAGGATGCCGGCAATGGCAAAGAGGACCGCTCCCCTCAGGCACACTCTTCCCTGAATATTGAGAAACGCCTGGCTGTAATCCCACCAGGTTCTCCCCCAGATACTTTCCATCGCCCAGCTCGTTATGTATTCCAACACACAGCTAAATGCGCCGGCCAGAAAAAACAGCTTTACCGGCTGATGGCGGTAACGTCTGAGGAGCAGGCTCATCATCACCGCGCCGACGCCGTAAATCGGCAGATAGGGCCCATAGAGAAAGCCCCGGTTTTCCCAATACCCATCGATGGCCCTGCAAAACACTTCTTCACACATCCAGCCGACCACCGAACACATTAAAAACATCGCACAATACACTTGAACCGAGAGCAAGACACTTTGCCTCGTTTCCACCTGCCCTGTCCACATTCTTTCCATGCCTATTCCCCCGCTTTCCTTCTTTCTTCCATCATTTTACCGCCTAAAAGTAACCAAATCATTTCGGAAAAATAACGATTTTATTACAATGTAGATATGGAAATTCTTACAGTAAAGTGTTATGATTATTTTATGGAATGTTGTTAAAAGAAAGGAAAAAAGGATATGTACGAAACGATCAAATACCAAGTGTCTGAAAACATCGGATACGTAACAATCAATCGACCAAAAGCAATGAACGCCCTCAACGGCCAGGTTCTGGACGAACTCTACGCCGCATTCACAGAAGCGGCCGCAGATGAGCAGGTAAAAGCTGTGATCCTCACCGGAGAAGGTAAAGCGTTTGTAGCCGGCGCCGACATCGCGCAGATGAACCAGCTGGATGCTATTGAAGGCCGAGCCTTGATCGCCAAGGGCCACAAAGTAATGAACTACATGGAATCCATCGAAAAGCCTTTTATCGCAGCAGTAAACGGATTTGCTCTGGGCGGAGGCTGCGAGCTGGCTATGGCCTGTGATATCCGTATTGCATCTGAAAAAGCCAAGTTTGGTCAGCCGGAAGTAAACCTGGGCATCATCCCGGGCTTTGGCGGAACCCAGAGACTGCCCCGCCTGGTTGGAAAAGGAATGGCAAAATACATGATCATGACTGCAGAGATGATTGGCGCTGAAGAAGCATGCCGCATCGGTCTGGTGGAAAAAGTGGTCGCGCCGGAAGAACTGATCCCTGCCTGCGAAAAGCTGGCTCAGACGATCATGTCCAAAGCTCCCATCGCCATTGGAATTGCCAAGACAACCATCAATAACGGCTATGACCTGGATATGCGCGCTGCCAGCGCACTGGAAATCGAAGCATTTGCCTCCACCTTTGCTTCTCAGGACAAGACCGAAGGCATGACCGCTTTCCTGGAAAAGAAAGAAGCCAAGTTCCAGAATAAATAAATCATTTGAGGAAATCGATTTCTAAATGAAAAACACCTCTTAACCAAATTCGGGCTATGTCCCCAATTGATTAAGAGGTGTTCTATTTTTTCAGCGCGGGCTGCTTTCTTCTGAAATTCAGACCGCTTCTGCGATCCATGAAAATATCTCTTCCATTACAGCTTCCCCCGCCTCACCGTATACGCCGCTTCTGCTTCCGGCGCTTATCTTTTTCAGCGCGTCGTACACCTGGTGCTTATCATGCCGCAGACCCGTAAGACCTGCCGCGATCCCCTCGGCGATGTTGGGGTCCATGAAATCTGAAAACACGTTAATGTCTTCGATCATTCCCCCGTTCACCCGGATCTGCAGCGCCAGCTGGCCCAGATCAAACATTTTGGAAATCTCATACTGAAAATCGATCTTTCGTCCAAGAGTCCAATCCCATGAGCCATATTTGCGGGTCAATTCTGCGATCTGCGCCTGATCCAGCGCCTCTTGCGCCAAAGGCTCTGCCGATTTCCCATAAACCTCTTCAAAGGCCTCTATCAGACGAAGCTTCAGCGTCGCTGCTGTAATGCCGGCGGCATGGGATTTCAAGTTTGTCACTCTGGACTTTACGGAATCGATACCTTTGGACTGCAGTTTCTGTTTTGAAACGGTCAGGTAGCGGGAAAGCTTTTCCATATCCACATCCATCATGATGGTGCCGTGGTGATAGCAGCGCCTGCCCCTCTCATAAAAAGCATTCCCCGAAATCTTCTGCCCATGGACAGTAATGTCGTTTCGTCCCGTCTTTTTTGCATCAATGCCGAACTTTTTCAGTGCGCAGATGATCACCTCAAGCTGGCGATCCACATCGTAATTTTCCTTGCAGCAGAGAAAGGTGAAATTCAGGTTGCCCGTATCATGGTATACCGCTCCGCCTCCGGACATCCGGCGAACCAGCACACCGCCCTCTGCCTCCAGCTTGTTCACATCGCACTCTTTCCAGGCATTCTGATTCTTTCCGATCACAACCGTATTTTGGTTCTGCCACAGATATAAGATGCACTCATCCTCCGCACAGTGAAAAAACAATGCTTCCTCCAGCGCCAGATTCTGCCGCGGATCCGTTGATACGCTTTCAATATGGGAAATCCGATTGATCATATTTCACCTCCTGAGCCTTAAACCGAATTAAAAGTGGATCGCTCTGCCTCCTGCCGCATGCATCGCTTCATGCATAACTTCGGAAACAGTCGGATGAGGATGGACGGACATTGCGATTTCCTCGGCCGTGCTTTCCAGCTTCATGGCCGCGACTGCCTCGGCAATCATATCGGTCGCATGGATGCAGTACATGTGTACGCCTACGATCTCGCCGTATTTGGGCTCTGCGACCACTTTCACAAGGCCTCTCTCCTCCCCTGCGACTTTTGCTTTACCGTTTGCCAGCAGAGGGAACTTGCCCACATTTACCTTACCGTACGTTTCAGCCGCCTGCTTTTCCGTCAGGCCGACGCAGGCAATTTCCGGCTGGATGTAGATCGCGCTGGGGATCTTGTCGTAATCCATGGATACCTTTTTACCGCAGATCGTTTCCACTGCTATGATCCCTTCCATAGAAGCGGTGTGGGCCAGCATTGCCTTGCCGTTTACATCGCCGATGGCATAGATGTTGGGAACCGATGTCTTTAACGTGTTGTCGGTTACGATGGCTCCCCGCTCCGTCTTGATTCCAAGAGCGTCTGTATCGATGCCGTCAAGGCTGGGGCCTCTTCCGACAGCCATCAGTACCTGATCCGCCTTAACTTCCTCAGATGCGCCGTCCTTTTCAAACTTCACGCCGTCTGCTGTAATTGCAGTCACTTTTGCACTTGTATGGATGTCAATTCCCATTTCTGTCAAATGTCCGGTAACCTGCGCGGTAATCTCTTCATCCACCATTGGCAGAATGCGATCTAAGAATTCCACCACCGTAACCTTCACACCGATGGCTGCCAGGAAATAAGCAAATTCAACACCGATGACTCCGCCGCCGATTACTGCCATGGATTCGGGCTTTTCATCCAGATCCAGCATCTCTGTGCTGGTGAGCACGGTCGCTTTGGGATCGATGTCGATGGGCAGGCTCTTGGCCTGGGAACCGGTGGCAATGATGATGTTCTCCGCTGTGATCGTCTTTCCTGCCGCTTCGATGGTATGGCTGTCCTTCAAAATGCCTTGGCCGTTTTCAATGACAACGCCGTTGCCTTTGAGCAGCGCCTGTACTCCGCCTACCAGCTGGCTCACAACGCCTTTTTTGCGCTCCTGCACCTTTTTCAGGTCCAAAGCAGCATTGCTTGTGTCCACGCCCATGACGCCGAAGTCTGCGCTTTCTTTCACTTCTTTGAGGGATTCTACGCTTCTCAGCAGGGCCTTCGTCGGGATACATCCCACGTTGAGGCATGTACCGCCAAAATGTTCTTTTTCAATGATTACGGTCTTTTTCCCCATCTGGGCGGCCTTGATGGCCGCAACATAACCTCCCGGGCCTCCGCCGATCACTGCGATCTCATAGTCATAGACAGAGCCGTTGTCTGCTGCCGGAACTGTCCCTTTGGTTTCACCCGCTTCCTGGGCCGGTGCGGCAGCCTCAGCGGCCGGAGCATTGCCTTTAAGCTGGGCCAGCGCGTCCGCTTCCATTGCCGCTATATCCTCCTCCCTGCTGCCTATGATGGCGATGGGCAGGGTTACAGGAATGGTATCTCCCGCATTGATGAAAAGCTTTCTTACCACTCCATCGCCTGTCGCCTCAATGTCCATGTTTGTTTTATCGGTTTCTACGGAAAACAGGGGTTCTCCCTTGGAAACGGTATCACCTTCCCCTTTATACCACTCCACCAGTTTTCCTTCATTCATATTAAAGCCCAATTTGGGCATAATGATTAGTTCGGCCATTTATCTGTTCCTTTCTACACTTCTATCATACATACTTATACCAGCAAACTGATCGGGCTTTCCAGCAGATTCTTGATTTCTGTTACAAACTGGGCTGCCAGAAGTCCGTCGATGATTCTGTGGTCAACCGACACCTGAATGTTCATCATCGGCTTGATGGCTACTTCTTTGCTGCCGTCAGCCTTTGTCACAACCACCGGCTCGTCCTTGGTGGAGCTGATGGACAAGATGCCCACTTCCGGCGGATTGATGATCGCCGTGAAGTTTTCGATCCCGAACATTCCCAGGTTGGAGATGGTGAAGGTACCTCCGGTATATTCATGGATAGCCAGTTTTCCTGCTCTTGCCTTTTCAAACAGCGGCGAGGAAGCTTGGGAAAGCTCTACCACGCTCATGTTCTGCGAGTCTTTGATATTGGGTACGATCAAACCAGTCGGAGATGCCACCGCGATCCCCAGATTGACGCTCTTGTATTTCACAATGGTGTCTCCCACCAGAGAGGAGTTCATCTCCGGATACTTTTGCAGGGCAATGATGGTCGCTCTTGCAATATAATCGGTTACAGAAGTCTTTTTATCCTGTGCCTCATTGACCTGTTTTCTGATTTCCAGCAATTTTTCCAGGTTGACCTTCTGTGTAAAGTACAGATGGGGCGCTGTGAATTTGCTTTCGGACAAACGGTCGCCGATGACTTTACGCACTCCTGCATAAGGTATTTCTTCCAGAATTTCTTTTCCGTCCGGCGAGAATTTCTTTTCGCCATCCTCGCAGGCGCAGGCCGTTTCTTGTGCTGCTGTTTTTTCTTTGGCCGCGATGGCTTTTTCCACATCTTCCTTCATGATCTTGCCGTTTGCTCCGGTCCCGGTTACCGATTCCAGATCAATGCCTTCGGCTTCAGCCATAGCTTTGGCAACCGGCGTCGCCTTCAGCTTGTTGGATTCCAGATAGTCTAAGATGTCCTGTTCGCAGATGCCGCCCTGCCATCCGGTGCCGGCAATATCCAGCCCTTCCAGAGACAGATCTTTTTCTGCTGCCGCTCTTCTTGCTCTCGGCGTGATCTTCATTCTGCCGCCTTCTGCCTTTGGCGCCGGCGCGGCTGCCTTCTTTTCTTCAACAGGAGCCTCAGCTTCTTCTTTTTCCGCAGGCGCGGCTCCGCCGCCCGCAAGCTGTGCCTTCGCATCGGCTATGGCCGCGGAAACGTCCTCTCCTTCCGCGCCGATCACAGCGATGGGCAGGGTTACCGGGATCGCATCTCCCGCTTCGATGAGCAGGGCTTTTACAATGCCGTCTCCGGTAGCTTCAATATCCATATTGGTCTTGTCTGTCTCCACCGAGAAAAGGGGCTCGCCTTTTGCGATGGAGTCACCTTCGTTTTTATACCACTCTACCAGCTTGCCTTCGTTCATATTGAATCCAAGCTTGGGCATGATGATGATTTCTGCCATGTTACCGCTCCTCTCTTCCTTATTTGAAATAGGTCTTTACTTTTTCATACACCTTGTCAGCCGATGGAATCAGCGGGAACTCCAGAGCCGGGCTGAAGGGCAGTGGTACGTTGGGGTTGCTTACTCTGCCGCATGGAGCATCCAGATAATAGAAGATATCGTCGGCTACAGCAGCGGCTACTTCCGCGCCGATTCCGCAGCGTTCGTGGGCTTCGTCGGCTACGATCAGCTTACCTGTTTTTTTCACGGATTCAACGATGGTCTGGATATCCAGGGGCACGATGGTCCGCAGATCGATGATTTCGCAGTCAATGCCTTCCTTGGCAAGCTTTTCTGCCGCTTCCTCTGACTTCATGACCATGGAGGATGTGGCCGCGATGGTGATATCCTTTCCTTCTCTGGCGATTCTAGCCTTGCCGAAAGGAATCGGTTCGATGACATCGTCCACCTTGAACGTCTTATTGTATTCCATCTTGTGCTCCAGGAATAAAACAGGATCATCGTCCCGGATTGCGGTCATCAGAAGGCCTGCTGCTTCCTGCGCGGTTGAAGGAATGGCGATCTTTGTTCCCGGGAACTGGGCCGCCATGGCCTGCATGGACTGGGAATGCTGAGCGGCCGAAGATCTTCCGGCGCCGATGGGGCATCGGATGGTCATGGGTACGTTGCACTGTCCGCCCGACATATAACGAATTTTTGCCATCTGATTGATCACCTGATCCGCCGCTACCAGCAGGAAGTCGGAAAACATCAGCTCAATAACAGGCCGCAGGCCGGTCAGCGCCATTCCAACGCCCATTCCCACGAATCCCTGTTCCGAAATCGGGGTGTCCTTGACTCTCAAGTCGCCGTACTTTTCCAAAAGTCCTTCCGTACATTTGAAGTTTCCGCCGATGAAGCCGATATCCTCTCCCAGCATAACGATATTTTCATCCCGCTCCATCTCTTTATCCAATGTTTCCGCAATCAACTGCGCGTATCTTATTTCTCTCATGGTTCTATTCTCCTTCCTACAATCCTCTACAGGGTTCCCTGCTGAAATACGTCGGTATATGCTTCTTCTGCGTCAGGATATGGACTGTCTGCCGCAAATTTTACTGCTTCCTGAATTTCTGCTTCGATCCGCTCTTCCAGTGCTGCGATTTCTGCTTCCTCTGCCTTGCCCGCTTCGATCATTTCTTTCCTCAGATTCGCTACCGGACACCTTGCCATCCAGTCTTCTTTTTCTGTTTTGCTTCTTCTCTGTCTGTAGACCGCCGGATCGCCCACGTGATGTCCCTGCCATCTGTAGGTCTTGCATTCGATGATGGTCGGGCCTTTCCCGTCTCTCGCGCGTTTTACCGCTTTCTTTGCTGCTTCATAAACGGCGGTAACATCCATTCCGTCCACGACCACGCCCGGGATATCGTAGGCCTTGGCTCTCACGGCCAGGTCCGGCGTATTGGTTACATCGCGAATATCTACGGAAATACCGTAGAGGTTGTTTTCAATGACATAAACACAGGGCAGATCCCATGCTGCCGCCATATTAATGCTTTCGTGGAAGGTTCCTTCGTTGGTAGCCGAATCGCCCATGAAGGAAACGGCTACCTGGTCGGTTCCTTTATACTTGATTGTATAGGCCGCGCCTGTGGCAATGGGAATCTCCCCGCCCACAATACCGTTGGCCCCTAAAATACCCTTATCCATGGCCATGATGTGCATGGAGCCGCCCTTGCCGTTGGAGTAGCCCGTCTCTTTGCCCAGGATCTCCGCCATCATTCGATCAATGTCCGCGCCTCTTGCCACCAGGTGTCCGTGACCTCTGTGGGTGCTTCCGATGTAGTCGTCGTCCTTTAATGCCGCGCACACGCCGGTAGCCACCGCTTCTTCACCCAGATACAAGTGGGCAAGACCTGCCATCATACCCTTCTTATAAAACTCAAAGGTCTCTTCTTCAAATCGTCTCATTTTGAACATGGTTTCGTAGAACGCCATGAGCTGTTCTTTGCTGTAATCCTTTACTTTCATAATAACCTCCCTGATATGTTTATTTTGTTTGCACTGTAGAACATGCCACATCTGCTCTCGTCATATTATTAAAGAGCAATCTGCGTGCCAATTATAAAGCGCGCAACACACTCATCGTTGTTATTGTTGGAATTTCAACGTTTAGAACCATAAATCCCTATCGCGCAGAGATGGTTTTGTTTTCGTCGGTTCATTAAACCATGACATTTTTACATGTTTTTGGCATAAGACTGACACTTTTGCAAAAAAATGACAATTACATTTGCTTTTTGTCACGATATTTTGTATCCTAAATACGGCGATTATCGTTTTACCGAGGTTAAAAGAGGTATCCATATGAAAGAATTTTTCTCGAACACGGCAGCTTATCAAAACAAACTCCATAAAGCCTGGAACCATTTTATAAAGAAGGAGGACTATGATTATTCTTTTATCCAGACGGATATCCTCCGATCCTGGGAACGCTCACGGGCGGCCAATGTAGATCCTTTTGGCATCGTTACGAAGATCCTTTCGGCGGAAGAACTAAACCTCAGGATTAATAACAATATGAAACTGATCGAAATCGTCCACCCTTATATGGAACGGCTCTACTCCATTATCAAAGATACCAATTCTTACATCTTACTTTCCGATAAGGATGGATATATACTGGATTACCTGGGTGACAGTGAAATTGTCATTGACGGCCAGACCCTGACCCGTCTTGTTCCCGGCGCCTGCAGACAGGAGACGATCGCTGGTACCAATGCCATTGGTACCGCCCTCTATCTGAGAAAGCCCGTGCAGCTGTGGGGAAATGAGCATTACTGTGAAAAACACCAACAATACACTTGCTCCTGTGCTCCGATCTTTGATAGCAGCAGCAATATTATTGGGGCCATTAACATTACTGTCCTGAAAGAAAACGCCCACCCTCATACCTTGGGCATGGCCCTCTCCGCTTCCGACAGCATTGCAAAAGAAATGGAACTAACACATGCAATGCGCAGCATCGAACGCATCAGCGCCCAGAGAAATACAATTATCGAAAATATGAGTTCGGGCCTGTTTCTGTTAACCCAAAGTTACCGTGTATCTCAGGTCAACAAATATGCACTGAAACTGCTGGACCTATCCTATGAACAGATCATAGGAAAAAATTTGTTTCAATTTATTAGTATCGACGATAATATCTGCTGCAATGACCGCTATGTGTTCCTTGAAAAAGAACGATATAATGAAGAAGCTTCTATAAAATGGATCGGCGCCCAAAAGCCGCCGAAAGAATTCCGCCTGTCCGTTCATTTCATAAAAGATCATGCTGGAGCTGTGACCGGCACCTTGCTCCGCTTTAATGAGACAGAGCTGATCCATAAATTAGTAAAAAACGTAGGAGGATATCATGCCCATTATGACTTTGAAAGCATTATTGGTGATTCCTTACCGGTGAAAAAAATGATCGCTGCCAGCAAAAAGGCGGCTAAAAGTGATTCAAACGTATTGATTATAGGGGAAAGCGGGACCGGCAAAGAATTAGTCGCCCAAGCTATCCATAACGCCAGCGCTTCTGCAAGCGGCCCCTTTGTCGCTATAAATTGCGCGGCCATACCAAACAGTCTGGTTGAAAGCGAGCTGTTCGGCTATGAAAAAGGAGCTTTCACAGGCGCTGATAAAAACGGGCGTCCAGGAAAATTTGAAATGGCAAACGGTGGTACGATCTTCCTGGATGAAATCGGCGATATGCCTCTGAATATACAGGCTGCTTTGCTTCGCGTTATCCAGACCAAAGAAGTTGTCCGTATCGGCGGAAAATATCCAAAAGCCGTTGATATGCGCATTATCGCGGCCACAAACCAAGATCTGCCCCAGGCAATTGATAACAAAACGTTCCGCAGGGACCTCTATTACCGCTTGAATGTGTTTACTATTAACACGCCCTCTTTAGTAACCAGAGGACCTGGGGATATCCGTGTACTTGCAGATTACTTTGTTAAAACGTATAACCATGATAAAAAAGACAATATTACAATTTCACCCGATGCATATGCGCTCCTTGAAGCCTATTGGTGGCCGGGAAATATCCGGCAGCTGGAGAATGTCATCGAGCGAGCTATTAACTTGGTAGAAAAAGAAAAAGCCATTACACTGGAGCAGCTTCCCGAGGATATCGTGCACGTTCTTCCAAGGGCTAAAAACACTGCCATTGAGTCGGAGGCCTCCGCCCTGCCGGCGAGAAAGCCTCTCAATATGAAAGAAACGGAAAAAATACTCATTATTGAAGCACTGAGAAAAACAAATGGCAATATGACAAAAGCCGCAGCCTTTCTTGAAATGAATTTACGGACGTTATATCGCAAGCTTGATAAATATCAGATTGACCTCTCCCTCTACCGAACGTAGATCCTATGACATCTCGTCATGTTATTTCATGACAGTTTGTCACTACCTTTTCGAAAAATTTGCTCCAGTATCATTGCCATCACAGTCCCCACTACCAGTCCATTAGAGAGAATAAAGCGGATGGACTGGGGCAGTACCGAAAAGACACTGTCCGGAAGAAACATAACTCCCATCCCGCATAACATGGAAATACCGATTACATAGCTTTCTCTGTTTTCAATTGTAACTTTCTTAAACTCCTTCAGACCCTGTCCGAAGATCAGCGAAAATACGACCATACTCGTAGCATAGGCGACGGTATGCGGCATGGACGCAAAGAATTCAGCGACCGGAGAAAAAATACCAAATAGGACCATGCACAGGCACGCAGCCATAAAAGGCTTTCTTGCCGCCACCCTTGTCATCAGTACCACTCCCGTAGAGGATACGAACGGCATGAACGGAACGACGGAAAACAGCCCGGACAATAGGGTCGATAATCCGTGTAAGAAAACCGTTTTGGAAAGCTTGCCTTTGGAAACTTGTTCTCCGACAGCCTCTGCCATACTGAAAAGACTTGCAAAACTCATGGAGAGCAGCACCAGCGCGCTGAGAACGCAGGATATTACAACCCCCGGATTGAAGGAAGGCGCGCCAAAGGCAAACAGTTCCGGTGCTCTGGCCAGTGCACCTATTGTCATCTTATTTTCTGAAAGCCCTAACAAAATTGCCAGTATCCATCCCAAAGTGACACCGACCAGCGTTGCAATGCTTTGTATGAACCCCTTCAGATAAACCGAAACAAAAATAATGGTTAGCATGGTGGCCATAAACACAATTAGTTTTTTCACTTCGATTTCCTGAACCTCATCATCGATCCCCAGTCCTCCTTTCATAAACGTGGCGCTCATCTGTAGGACCATCAGCGTAATGATGAGGCCATTTACAATCGGCGTAAAGAGCCGGGATAGTTTCAGCATCAGGCCAGTTGCCGCCAAAACCATGATGATGGTGCCTGCAATCAGTATCCCCAGTTCCAGGTTTCGCCGCAAATCCCCCATTTGGCCGCCCATATCCGCAGTTGACACAGCCATCACGATCATCATGCTTGCCCACAGCCCTGCAGGACCGTCGATAATCGGATACAAGTGCCCCAGCTTTATCTGCAGCAGCGTAGTAACACCGCATAGAAAAAAAGTGCGCTGTAAAAGTTCTGCAATCTGTATCTGTTCAAGCCCGAGATGGATTCCCACCGCAATAGGGAGCACTACGGTACCTGCCGCAAAATATATAATATGCTGCAGTGTATAGACAAAAAACTCTCCCTTGGGAACGTGATCTTCAAGGCCGTATTTCAACTTTTCTTTCATGCGAAAGCACCTAAATACGCAGTGCGGCCATATATCCGTCTTCGATGGCATCCAGTGCGTTTCCCGTTTTCTTTGCATCACCGACGCAGACCAGTTCAACATCGCTATTTGTCAATGAATCATATAGTTCTCTTGTAGGCCGCATACCCACCGCTGTAACGATATGGTCAAAGGGTCCCAGCGCCTCAGCAGGACGGCCTTTCTGCATGGCCATGACTGTCCCGTCTTTTTCAATAGCCGCTACTTCTGTTTCAACATAAACGTTTACGCCGCGGTCCTCAAACGATTGAAGTAAGAATCGTTTCATATTGCCCGGCTCCTCCTTTAAAATCTCCGCCGCCATTTCCAAGATTGTCACTTGATTTCCGTGTGAAGCTAAAAAGTTTGCAGTTTCCCCGCCGACAAGCCCTCCGCCGATTACTGCGACCCGTCCGTCTGCTTTTGCCCTGCCTTCCAGAAGATCGACCGCGCTTATCACAAACGCATTTTCTATTCCCCTGATGGGCGGTACCCACGGACGACTCCCTGTCGCTATCATGACTATATGCGGGCGGTCTGACTCGATTTGCTCTGCGGTCAGTTCCGTTTGCAGGCAGATCTCTACGCCCAGCTTTTCCAACTGCGTACGCTGCCATACAAGAAACGAGGATATTTCACCTTTCCAAGGGGGTACAGCCGCGCAGCCATACATGCCGCCCAGCCTGTCTCTTTTTTCAAACAGCTTCACTTTATGGCCTTTCTGCGCTAAAACCATGGCTGCCTCTGCTCCGGCCGGGCCTCCTCCTGCAACATAAACCTTTTTCCTGCGTTTTGCAGGCACAATCCTGGTTTCCTGTTCCCGCACCGTTCTCGGATTCAAGGCGCATTTGCCCGCTAACCCGGAATCGATCCTTGAAGTACAGCCCTGAAGGCATCCGATACAGGTAATGATATCTTCGACTGCGCCAGACATGACTTTTTTTGGCAAGAAGGGATCGGCCAGAGAGGCTCTTCCCATGTAGCAGGCATCGGCTTTTCCACTTCTGACAATGCTCTCTGCTACATAAGGGTCATTGATCCTACCGACTGTAGTAACGGGAATGTCTACGACTTTCTTTATCTCTTCTGCGTAATCAGCAATCCAGCCATGTCCCATGACCGCGGGTGGTACCTGCATATACCAAGTCTCGTATACTGCTACGGAAACGTTCAAGGAATCGATGCCCGCTTCCTCCAGCATGATGGCCATCGCCTTTGTATCTTCAATGCTCGTACCGCCTTGTGTCCGTTCTTCACCCGAAATTTTGTAGTCGATCCCAAAATCCTCTCCGCATTTGGATCTGATATTTTTGATGATTTCTATTGGAAAACGCATACGGTTCATTAGATTCCCGCCATATTTATCCACTCGTTTATTGGAATAAGAAGATGTAAATTCACTGATCAGATACCCATGGGCGCCATGCACCTGTACGCCGTCAAATCCGGCTTTCTTTGCGCGCTGGGCAGCATCTCCAAACTTTTCAATCATTTCGTCTGTCTCTTCGGTGGTCATTTCATGGGGCATTTCTTTTTTAACCGGACAGGGGATTGGTGACGGAGCCCATACCTGCCGGCCTGTAATCCTTGACTCTGTCTGCCTCCCGCCGTGGAAAATCTGTGCATAAATTTTCGCCCCTGCCGCATGGACTCGCTGCGTCAGTTTTCTATGTGAAGCGATCTGCCGGTCGTTCCAAAGCCCAGGGAGATACTGGTATGTCCTGCCGGTCGCATCAACAGCGTAGTCTTCAGTAATGATCAGTCCCCATCCGCCTTTTGCCTTTTCTTCGTGATATGCGATAAAACGTTCTGTAGCGGTCCCATCCTCATTGCAGCAGTTCATTACCATTGGCGAAACAATAAAACGGTTCTTTAATTGGACTGGTCCCAGCCGTATCGGTTTTAATAAGATTTTAAATCCTGACATAAATAACCTCTCATTTACTTTTAAATAGCAGAGAAAGGTCTCCCTTTCTCTGCCCGTTATTTTTTTATAAATATTGTTTGATCGATGCGTAGGCTCTGGCAGCAGCGCGCTTTAGCGGCAGTTGGCGATGGTCGATCGCAATGATCTCACATCCAATGGTACCCTCATACCCCAGTGCGAGCACCCTTTCAATAAAGTCTTTACAATCAAAATCCCCCTCGCCTGCAGGAAGCCTATAGTCACAAGTATCCCTCCACATACTTCCGCTTACCAGTTCGGAGTAACCATCTTCCAGTTCGACTGTGACAATTTCTTCCGGCCTGATTAGGGCAATATCATCATAACTGCTGGGGCCCATGAACGTATGCCACGAATCGAGACAAAAACCCGCATTCTTCATGCCTGCCGTCCTGAACACTTCAAGGCCTTTTTTAATACAGTCCATATCCGCTTTAAAAGGCATGAATTCCATTGCAATCCTGGTACCAATATCCTCAGCTTCTTTACAAAGTTTTGCGAATTCCTCGATGAATTGGTCTTTTTCAATATCGCCATCGGAACCGAATACTTTAATATGTCTCGCCTCCAGCTGTTCAGCCGCTTCAAAGACATTTTTTCGAGTCTGCTGCGCTTCTTGGTTTTCGTAATCCCACCATTTGTCCAGCACCTCGACTTCTATCTCCGTGATCCCGTTTGCTTCGGCTATACGCTTTGCTTCCTTATATCCGTACTGTTCCTTTGTTTTTAAAAGGTCCAATTCCACAAACCCCGCGCCGCTAAAACCAATCCTTCCAATCGTTTCCATGCGCTGCCTAAAATCTGTATCCGCGACTTCCACATGATCGCCGCAGTAATGGTTGCCTGCAATTGCCCAGTGGCTGGCAATTAATTTATTATTGTACATTATTTTCCTCCTGAAACCGCATGATTAAGCTCTTGCCAGGCCGCCGTCCACATACATGGTCTGCGCAGTCATAAACCCGGCTTCCTCTGATACTAAGAATTTAATGGCTCCTACGAAATCCGCCGGATACGGGTATTTTGGTATTGCCTGAAGGTTATACATCAGATCCCATTTTCCAGCACCCTCATCACCAGGCTTTCCGCCGATTTCTTTGATGGTAGATTCACAGACAAACAGCCCTGGGGCCACTGCGTTTACGGTAATGCCATATTCCCCGTATTCACTGGCCAAGGCCCTTGTTAAACCGATTACTGCTCCTTTTGTTGAAATATAGCCCGAAAGTTTTGGGTCCGCGCCGTTCAAGAAAGAGTTGGACGCAATGCTCACAACCCGCCCCCAGCCTTGTTCTTTCATATGCGGCAGAAAAGCCTTGCAGCAGTTGAACGGGCCATCGACGTTTGTCGCAAAATACTTTTTCCATGCTTCGTATGTCACATCCTCAAACATCATGAACGGATAGATCCCGGCGTTGTTGATAAGAATATCCACCGAACCAAGCTCTTGTTCCACCTTGCCGGCCATTGCGTTTACTTGTTTTGGATCGCTGATATCGCACTGGTAGGATATCGCTGTTACTCCAGGTGCTTCTTTTTTAATTCTCTCTTCCGTTTCTGTACATGCGTTCCTTGCTACCAGCGCCACATCATGGCCTAATTTTGCCAGCTCTACTGCTGTTTCCTGTCCCAATCCTTTTCTCGCTCCTGTTACTAGTGCAACTCTCTTAATCATAATGTTCTCCTCCTGTTATCTTAAGTTTTAATTATATAATACAGATCTTCTCTGCATTTATCTGTTTATGCCGACATTCTCCTCCTGACGCTTTACAAGCACCGCATAGTCTTCATGCCCTCTCCCAAGAGCCACGGATTCTTCGTAAAATTGACGTGTCAAAGCAGTCAGCGGCAGCGAAGATTCATACAGTTTGGCAGTCTCCAGCGCCAGGTCGAAATCTTTCAACATCATATGTACACTGAAAGCCGGGTCATATCGATTGCTGCTAATCGCCTCAACCTTGGATTGGACGATCAAATTGCCTACCGCGCTCCCAGCTATGACCTCCATGCATTGATCAACAGAGATCCCGGCTTTTTCCGCCAGTGTGACTGCCTCGGCCAAAAGCTGCGTCGTATTACCGACCATCGTGTTCAAAGCGATTTTCATGACTCTCGCTTCTTCATGTTCCCCCAGCCAATACATGTTTTTTCCCAGCGACCGCAGGTAAGGTTTTGCCTCTTCAAACACCTTTCGATCGCCGGATATAAGCAGCCCCAGCAACCCCTTTGCTGCCGGCACTATGCTGCCAGTTACTGGCGCTCGCAGAAAATAGCCGCCTTTCTCCTGGATTGTTTGATTTACGCTTTCTGATTCCGCGGGCGAAACCGTGCTCATGTCAATCACGATTTTGCCTGCCGTAATGCCCTGAACAATGCCATTTTCGCTTAATGCAACCTTCTGCAGGATCGCTCCGCTTGCGACCATTGTAAAAATATAGTCCGCTTGTCTGGCAACAGCTTCGGGTGAGCTTGCCCACTGGGCGCCCATTTCCAAAACCTCGGTGGCTTTGGATTTTGTACGGTTCCATACTGTAACACGATGTCCTGCTTTAATGAGATTTTTACACATGGGATTTCCCATGTTGCCCAATCCGATCCATCCGATATGTTTCATGTCATCCTCCAATTGTTTATCGTTTACAGGAACTGGCACCCGGGAAGGCCGCAGCTTGTAATTTCATCCACAGGGAATTTCGTGATCACCTCATGGCCATCCTTTGTTACGACGATCTCCTGTTCGATTCTCGCGCTGCCGGTCCCATCTTCCGCAGGGCACCATGTTTCAACAGCAAATACCATGCCTTCTTCCAATTTGAACGGATGATCCAGAGAAAATAACCTGGATATGATCGGTTTTTCCCACAGGCCGATCCCAATTCCATGTGCGAACTGGAGCAAGAATGCTTCTTCTTCATTTTTAAAACCCAGTTCTTCTGCTGACGGCCAGCATGCCGCAACGTCAGCAGATGTCGCTCCTGGTTTGATCACGGCAATGGAATCGTTGATCCATTTTAACGCTTTGTCATAGGCTTTTACCTGCGCCGCAGTTGGTTTTCCGCAGGTAAAGGTTCGATAATAGCAGGTTTTATAACCGTTGTAAGTATTACCGATATCGAAATATACGATTTCTCCAGGCCGGATCATACGATTGGACGTCGTATGGGAGTGCGGGTTCCCTCTCTGGCCGGATATGACGTTGACAAATTCCACCACTTCCGCTCCCCAGCCAATCAGCTTTTTATGGGCAATCGCGGATAATTCGTTTTCCATAATACCCGGGCGCAGGGCTTTCGCCAGGTCGTAATAGACTCCGTCAACCATAGATGCGGATTTTTTTAAAAGCTCGATCTCATCCTCCGTTTTGATGATCCTCACATCCACCATCACATCCTGTCCATCGACAACCTCAATATTATGGGATTCAAGGGATCGAATCATCGATACGTCTGTAATATCCAATCCCAGCGGTTTATTTTCTACACCGTATTTTTTCAAAAAATCTACGACTTCTTTCGCTTCCTTTTCGATCATCCCTGCTTCTTTGGGAATTGCGCCTCTCATGGACCCTACGGCAGGAAGGATATTTTCTGCTTTAATCCAGTCTACCCTCTGTCTTTTAGACGGGCAGGCCGGGTCAAATAAGATCGGCTCTTCCACTCCGTCAATGAGAAGGCAATGTCTGTTCATCTTGTTTCGATTCCATTCTCCAATATAAGTTCCTGTAATGTAACGGATGTTGTCAAAATCATAACACAGCAGCGCACCAAGGCCTGATTTCTTCAAACCTTCCTTTGCCCTTGCTAAACGATTCCTCCTTAATCTGTCAAAATTAACGTTTGATTCAAAATCAACCCCGTTAAATCCCGCTTTTGGCATATTGTTTTCCTCCTTTAGGCTTTCATATTTTCTTGTCTATATTTATAGCGCAACTTCTGTGCCAACGAATTTGCGCACGATTCGGCAAATATCTACCTATAAAGTAGCCAAAAGTGCCATTATTGCGTCATCAGGCTTTATCTTGGCACAAATATGGCACATTTTTGACTCGCTTTATGGAATGTTATTTACAATGAATTCTGCCGATTTCCTATATTTCTCCTCTTGCTTCCCTTTCTGCCAATTCTTTCGTTATCATCGGCAGCATTTTATCCAGTTTATACAGAAGACAGAATACGATCTGTACAGCTGCCAGTACGATTGGCAGGAACACATATACCCAATAAATGGCGTTTAAGGACTGAGTGGTCTGTACCGCAGCAGTGCCGTCGTATCCGCAGATAGATAGAACTACGCCTACCATTCCGGCTGCGATGCCTCCGCCAAGTTTGGAACCGATTGACCCTGCGCTGAACAGGAACGCATCGTTGCGCACGTGGAATTTCCACTGGCCGTATTCGCAGGCATCCGCCAACATTGCAAAAACAGTTCCCCACAGCGGCCCGTATCCAAAGCCTTTGACTACCGCCAATGCCGTGACTAAGGTTACATTTGTCGGATCAATCAGCAGGATCAGCTGCGCCGCAACGACGACAAACATTCCGTACATGGTTAGATTTCGCTTGCCAGTATATTTGACCAGCGCCGGAGTAACGAAGAGAATGCACACAATCATTGCAATCTGCTCTGCCGTATAAATTTGCGATACATAGATCTGGTCTCCGAGGACGTACTTTGCATAATACCCCAGGATGGTGCTATTGGCAGTTGAGGTAAGTACCATTACGCCCCACAGTCCCAGGCACAGAGCCCAATACTTATTTCTGATCATGACCTTAAAGCTTTCTTTGTTCGTCTTCTTTTTCTCTTGTTTTTGCTCTAATTCACGGAAATCAACTCTCTCTTTTGTACCGAAGAAACAGAAGAGCAGTAGAATAATTGCAATCGTAGCAAAGATGAAGGATGTTTTGATCCAAGCGCCCTGTCCATCCCCAAAGGCCTGTACGATCGGCAGGGATACTGCTGTTACCAAAATTCTGCCAATTGGAGAAAGGCCCATGCGGAATGCCTGTAAAAACTCACGCTGTCTTGTATCTCTGGTTATCAGAGAGCTCAAGGAACCATATGGCAGATTCAGCGCCGTGTAAACCACAGTTGTGCACAGATTATAGGTTACAAAAACGTAAATCCCTTTGATCAACTGCGTACTATCGGCCGGCACAGTAAACAGCAATATGTAAGTAATACCAAATGGCACCGACATCCATAGGACCCACGGCCTTGCTTTGCCGTGTTTTGATTTGACTTTATCGACAATACAGGCAAATAATAGGTCTGAACCTCCATCTAAAAACCTTGATACCAGCATGACCAGACCAACCGTTGCCGCTGATACGCCCGCATAATCCGTATAAAACAGCGTCAGCAGGCTCCCGGTAAAACCGAAGACAAAATTGCAGGCTACGTCTCCGGAGGCAAAAGCAAACTTTTCGTAAAGAGGCACGCGCTGACTGTCGTGAGACTTGCTCGGCAGCCGTTCTCCCGTTTTTTTCTCTAAGTTGTTCATCATTTCCTCCTATTTCTTGATCAAGGTTTTTTCCATATAGGATTTATGGAGAATGATCGCCATTTCCAAACTCTTAGTTCCGTCATAAACCGTAATTTCGGGCTTTCTTCCAGTCAGCACGCAGTCAATAAAGTTGCTCATTTCCAGGTAAAAAGCCTCTTCCCAGCGTTCGAGGAAATCGACGATACCTTGCTCTGCAATATAACCATCTTTATAAATCTGCATCCGATTTCTCCTCGGTACGGCATTGATCCGCAGCGATCCTTTCGTACCGATGATCTCGGCCTCTACGTGGCTGCATGCCGCGGCTTTGCCCACGTGGATCGTTGCGCAGGTTCCGTTCTCCATCGTCGCCAGTGCAACGCCATTATCATAATCATCGTAATCTGCAAATTCTTCCCTCACGTATGCGCCTCCGGTTGCATATGCGCAGGCGACCTCACTGCCCAGGAACCATCTTGAAAGATCGCAGTCATGGATCCCCATCTCAAAAAACCATGGGTGGAAAGCGCCTTTTTTACATTTATCCAGCAGCTCATCGATGACTGATACGCCGTCCAAGCTGGTGCTTTTAAACAGTATGGGTTTTCCAATCTCGCCGCTACGGATTCGCTCCATCGCCTCTGCATGGGAAGGGTCAAACCGCCGCATAAATCCAAGGGTAAAGATCTTGGTATTGTTTTCTTCTACTTTCTTCTCAATTTCTTTACATTCATCAGGTACTAAAGAAAGCGGCTTTTCACAGAAAATGTGCAGTTTGGCGTCGCAGGCTTTTATGATCAGCTCTTTGTGTGTCTGTACATTTGTTACAATTGCTACGGCGTCCAAGTCTTCTTTTTCCAGCATCTCATCGTAAACGGTATACCCTGCAGGAACTTCATATTCTTTTTGAATTGCCGCTACCCGCTCCGAAAATACATCACATACGGCAACGACCTCAGAGTCGGCAATTTTATTCTGCAAATGCCGTACATGCAGTTCCCCCAAATTACCTAAACCAACTACACCAATTCTTACTTTTTTCATTACGTTCTCCTTTCAATGCTCAATCATGATAACTGAAATACGTTTCGGCGCCTTTATTAATGCATGTTCGCTTTTATATAACGCAATCCCCATGCCAAAATTTTTAGAAATTTTTTAACACTTCCATTAAATTGATTGAAATTTACCCATTTATTTGTGTTTTATTTCCAGTTCAATTTTAGTTCCATCTTATGGTAAGGTTATAGTTGCGCCATTTAATTGTCATTTCTCTGACAGCGTGCCGTTTTCATGTCATATCCATTATGTGTGTTTGACTTTTCTTTTATCTGGCACAAATCTTGCTTTATATTTTAGCAAAAAGATCTACTAAGCATAGTAAAGGCGGCGTTTATGGAAAATATTACATATAATTATTTTGATATGATCAGTACCTACTGGGATAAGTACATTCGGGATAAGGAGCCTCTTCCAAGGAGTCTTGGTACGATCCGCCCGGAGATTCTCGATTCCTGGAGAAGATCCCTGGAATATCGGATATCTCCATTTGAGCTTGAACATTCCATTTTGAGCGGACAGGAATTAAACTATATATTAGATGAAAATAAATTACTTATCTCCATTGCCCATGACCACATGCAAAAGCTCTATTTCTATGTAAAAGGCACAAATTTTGCTTTAGCGCTTGTCAATAAAGACGGGTATGTCATCGATCTGCTTGCCGATGATGCGCTGATCCAGCAAAAGGCCCATAACAGCGGCTTGGAACTGGGCTGCCTTCGTTCCGAAAAGATTGTCGGCACTTCAGGCATTGCCATCTGCCTGGCGATTGGCGCTCCTTATGCAGTCTATGGAAAGGAACATTTTATCCAATCACACCATGACTATATCTGCTGCGCCGCTCCGATTTATAATCAAGAAAAGGAGCTGCTGGGCTGTCTTGCTCTGATCGGTCCTTACAAACTGGCTCCCGCCCATTCTTTAGGTATGATCACTGCAGCTGCAGATGGTGTGGAAAAAGAGCTGAGACTGAAAATAGCGTATGAAGAAATGTCAAAAATTAATACAAAGCTTCAGTTTACGCTCAATTCGCTCTCCAGCGGCATCCTCTTGATCAACCGCCAAGGAAGAATCACACAGTATAATGAAAGAGCCTGCGAAATCCTGAACATTACTTACGACCTACTGAATGTCCATATAAATGAAATTTTTTCTGATATGAATACCGTAGAAGATATTATCTACGCCAAGTCCAGTGTGTATAATAAGGAAGTGACGATCAACGATCCTTCGGAACGCGCTAATACAGTAATGCTTACTGTGGTTTGCAATTCACATGATTCGCCAAATATTATTTTGAAATTTGACCGCACTAAGACTGTACACAAACTGGTAAATAAAATTGGAGGGTTTACTGCAAAATACACCTTTAATTCCATTGTGGGCCATTCGGCGTGCATGGAAGAAATCAAAAAATTGGGACGCCTTGCTGCTAAAAATGATTCAAATCTTTTGATCCTTGGGGAAAGCGGAACGGGAAAAGATGTTCTCGCACAGGCAGTGCACAATGCCCACCGCCGCGCAGAAGGCCCCTTTATCGCAATTAACTGCGCCTCCCTTCCTAAAGGTCTGATTGAGAGCGAATTATTCGGTTATGAAACCGGAGCCTTCACAGGCGCTAATAAAAGCGGCAACCCCGGAAAATTTGAGTTGGCTGATGGGGGAACTCTTTTTCTGGATGAAATCGGCGATATGCCGCTAGAACTGCAGGCTACGCTATTGAGAGTCCTGCAGAATAAAGAAATTATCCGTATCGGAGGAAAAAAACCGAAAGCCATTGACGTAAGGATTATTGCCGCTACCAATTCCGACTTGGCGGCGGCCGTTCGGGACAAGCTCTTTCGCAGCGACCTGTATTATCGCCTCAATGTTTTATCGATCGAAATGCCCCCATTACGCAAGAGAATTGAGGATATTCCCTCGCTAATCCGGTATTTTATGGAGCTGCATGGATCTGAAGAAATCGTATCGGATCCTTTTACGCCTGAGATCCTGAGAAGGTTTGCACAATATTCCTGGCCCGGTAACGTACGGGAATTGGAAAACATTGTAGAGCGCGTTATCATCACGGCTGGCGACGACGCATTTCAGGCTGAACATCTGCTGGATCAGCTGCTTCCTGCAGGATTAGATACGGAAAAAAATGTTTCCGACTTTCGCGCTGACGAAAGAGCCTCAGAAGCAGCTTTTATACTTCCGGCTGCTTCTAACTCTCCATTAAAAGAATATTCCCGTATCACAGCGATCCTTCGTGAAGAACACGGCCATGTGGCCAGTGCTGCCGAACGTCTGCAGATACCAAAGCGTACCTTATACCGCAAAATCAAAAAATACAATCTAGATTTGGAGGATTATAGAAAATGGTAAGATTCGAGGAGAAGTCATGTTAAATGGAATTATCAGTGTATTAGTTGTATTTATTATTTTAGGAGTGGGCTTCTATTTTACAAAAAGAAAAAAGTGGCCCGATAACACCAATAAAATATTCTCTACCACGGTCGTACAGATCGCAGCCCCTTCCCTTGCTATTGTCAGCATTGAGAACCGTTTTACGCCCGACATGCTGCGGGCGGCATTCTGGAACCTGCTCATAATCGCCGCCAGCCTGTTTTTTATGTACGTTTTTGGGAAACTTCTGTCCAGATTGTTAAAACTGCCTCCAAAAAAACGGGCAGTCTTTGAAACGACCTTTACCTTCAACAATACCATGTTTATCGGTCTGCCTATCAACCAAATCGTCTTCGGCCATGAGGGGCTGCCCTATCTGTTCACCTTTTATCTGGTGACCATCGTTCTCTTCTGGAGCTTAGGCGCCTATACATTATGTAAAGCATCTAATATGGGTGGAAAATCTTTTTCCGTAAAAAAGATTTTCAGCCCTGGCCTGATCGGCGTTTTGATCGGATGCTTATTGGTGGAAATGGAATGGCATCTTCCTGTGATTCTGGAGACGTCCCTCACCTATCTTGGAGATATCTGCGTGCCCCTTTCCCTTTTGGTCATCGGCTCCAATCTCGCCAAGTCCGTGTCGCGGGGCGTGGCCAAAGTCACCAAGGACCAAGTGGTCATTCTGTTGGGGAAATTCATCCTTCACCCGTTGATCATCTGGGGAGCCTTCTCCCTGCTGGGCATCGATGGGCTGCCGCTGAAGGTGTTCATTCTCACCGCCTCCTTGCCATGCCACGCACAGACCGCAATCATGGCGGAATATTACGATCTGGAGGGAGAGTACGCTTCCAATCTGGTGAGCCTGTCCACGCTGATCAGCTTGGTAACGATCCCCATTTATGCCAGCATTCTTTTGTAAAAAAGACCATGAGCTTTCTAATATAGCTTCATGGTCTTTAAATTTTCAAAAAAATTTGTTGCCCTCTTTACTTTCTCTGTGGCTCTACCTTCTTAGAAATAACGAAGAATACTACGGTCGCAATGGCGCATACTGCTGTAAATACGTGAAGACCTGTATCGATAATCGTGGTAATCGTATCCACATTGGCATCCGGCAGCATTCCATCGAAATAGTCGCCGGCTTCCCAGCCGTTCTCATACCAAGGCATGAAGAAACAGGCAATCACATTGAAGATGGATAACAACAGAAGCATAAAGGTTATCTTTCTCGTATCACCGACAGCCAGCTTGGTCTTTTTGTTTGCCGGGAACCGCTGGGGATTTTTCTTGGTGAGCCCGCCGTACCGCCTTCTCCAAATGTAGTACAGAATCGTTCCTGACACCATTCCAATGGCGCCGGCCAGATAACAATCAGACCCGTTTATAAAGAAGGAGAACACAGCGACGCAAATCGGCACGATACAGATGACCGCCAATAAGCCCGATCCGCCCGGAATCTTGAATTTATAGTCTTCCTGGGGGATTTTCTTTCTCAATACAATTGCAGAGATATAAACCAGGATATAGGATGCTACCAGCATGGTCACGTCCAATATGATAATAAAGCCAAAGGGCAGCATGCACAGAAGCAGGCACACAACAGCAACGGTCGAGATCGCAACATATGGAACGCCATGCTTTTTGTCACATTTGACTAGTATCTGCGGGGCGAGATAGTCATCTGCCAAAGAGAAAAATCCCCTCGACCCGGATGCGATGTATGTATTGAAAATGGAACACTGGGCTAAAATGGCAATGATGACGAAAATTACACCAAAGGCCGGTCCCCAGAAAGTCGCCACCACATCACCGTATCCGACGCCGTCGCCGTCAGGTGTCCAGTTTTGCCACTGTCCCAGCGAACCCAGGCTGGCAATCGTAGGGATGATATAAACGGCCGCGATCAGCGGCACTGTAATCAAGGTTGCCTTGGGAATGACCTGTGGATTGGAAACTTCTCCCGCAATGGTTGACATGGATTCATAGCCCGAATACATCCACATGCCGATGGAAATGCCTCCGGCAATCAGGAAAAACCAATCGCTGATACCGTTTGTTTCTGTGGCCGTCATCTGGAAGGAAACGTCGGTTCCCTCTCCCCAATGGAGGAATCCACAGATCGCAACCAGTCCAAAGGCTGCCATGACCAGAATGGACAGGATCGTGCTTACAACTCCGATATCTTTCACACCTCGGATATTGATATAAACGAAAACAAGAATGATTGTGGCTTTCAATAAAAATTCTTCCGGCCTGCTGAAATTCCATTGTGAAGAGGCATAGCCGCCGGCCAGCACCACATAAGAAACCATATCAATATAAATCGAAACCGTCCTCCACCAACCTGCTTGAAACCCCCAAAATTCTCCAAGGGCTTCCTGTACCCATTTGTAATACCCGCCTTCCTGGGGCCTGGCCGAACCCAGCTCCGATGCCACAAGACTAAAGGGCAGCGCCCAAATCAAAGGCAGAACACAAAGGATTACAATCGTCAAGCCCGGACCGCAGGCGGGAATGATTTCCTCAATTCCATAGCACCCGGCGGCCACTAAGCAAAAAATCATAAATACCACCGTCGAAACTTTTATGTCATGTTTCTTCAGCCCATGATCTCCCACTTCAGCTGCCATCTTTTTTTGAACTTCCGACATAGCTCTAACCTCCTGACAATATATTTAAAACACAATAGGATTATAGAGCTTTCAAAATTTTTTGACAATATTTCTTTCATATGATGATACATTGCGCTTTTAAATGTTGATTCTAATTTAAAAATCACATTTCATCAATAAATACATCATTTCATATGGATCATAAAGGTAAGTAAATCATCCTCCAAGTAAGATTCCAACGTAAGATTGCGCCTTTTCACAATATCCCAAATATTGGCCATCCCGTAGCCTCGATTGCGGCCCTTTGTGCTGAACCCCTGTTTAGTTGCTTTCTTTATCATGCTTTTGCTGAAATCATCCTTGACATAGTTGGTTACTTCTAGGTAGTCCTCTTCCAGACAAATTGCTGCATACCTTTTATATCCCGTTAACTCTTCTGCCGCTTCAAAGGCGTTGTTTAAAAGGTTTGCCAACAGTTGGTTCAGCTCGCTTTCGGACAGATCATAGACGGGAAAAGGCCTTGTTATATAGTAATCAAACTTGATATCGCGGGCTTTGGCAATTCTTGACATTTTCAGAATATACGCGGCAACAACGGAATTATCGCTGATAATGCTTCTTCGGCTTTTGCGGCTTTTATTTGCCTCAGTGATGCTTTCCGCGTATTCAATAATCTGCTCCCTGCATTCAGGACCGTTTCTTTCTGCGATGCCGATGATTGCATTGAGTTGGTTTTTGTACTCATGCTCCCGTTTATTCAGCTCTTCCGCCAAGTCTTTCAAATGCTCCCCGTACTCACGAATGACTTTGATTTCCTTCTCTTTATGTAAAATATCCACAAAATATTTGATCAAAAACAAATTCATGATAAAGTAGAGAACAGCTAAAAACGAGGTTTTATAATACCCTTCCCAGAACATCATCGAGTTGTCTAAAAATATATTTGACAGCATCACGATGGGGACAGCCATGCTTATGGAGACGATCATGACATAGTTTCGTTTGTTCTGCAGGGTGGCGCTGACTTTCCTGGCAAGACGGTTATCCGTATGCAGAATCAAGTTGCAGAGGATTATTATGGCAAGAAGGCCCGACATGACATAGGAAATTCCCTCCATGTCATAATTTCTGCCAAGGAGCCAGAGGATGCCTGTAACAATCAATTCCAGTAAAAAGGTGGCGGCAGTCCCAAATATTAAATTGCCCACCAGCTCAGAAAGCTTTGCCGGTGATGATAGTTTGAGCATAACTACGCATAGAAATAAAAAAATGACAGGGATAAAAGAAGCTTCAAAATAGTCCAAAACAGAAACAAGAAATGATACGCACAGGCTCCCTAGCAGCAGGGTCCTGACTTTTATCCGGCCTTCCCCGCCAAGGATGCTGCTGAAACTGAAGATGGACAACACTTCTAAAAAGGAGCGCAGCCAATAAATGCACCAGCTGACAGAAAGGTCGATCATCCTTCATCATCCTTTCTGTCATTTATTGCAGCAAAAACACTGTCCTTATAAGTCTTTGACAGCATACATTTCGTGCTGTCTGTTTGTTTGATATCTTTAAAAAGGATATCCCAGGACCGGTAATCGATCTTTTTAATTTGATCAACTTTTCGGATATTCACCGCATAGGATTTATGACATCGCAGGAAATCAGGCGAATCTACCGTTTCGATAAAAGCGTCAAATTTCATTTTGACGCCGCTTATCGTTCGATCCGCCAGATAGACAGTGATCGTCCTCCCGCTTATTTCTGCGAATAAAATATCATCGTATTTTACGATAAAAATATCTTCTTTTGTTTCGAGAAAAACAACTTTCTCTTTCTCCAAAGCCGGCCTACTATTTCTGTTCTTTTGCCGGGCGAGCCCTTTAAGCAGAGGTTTCATCACCTGATTGAAGGTGCTCCGCATAAAGGGTTTTTTAATATAATCATAGCAGTGGTATTTTCTGTGGGCCATCAGCGGGTTGGCGTCGGTCCCTGTAATGAATACGATTGGCAGCAGCGAGCCTTCTTCCATATTTCTGATTCGGTTGGCCAGAGAAAATCCGTTCATATCCGGAAGTTCCACATCCAGCAGAACAAGGTCGATCTGGCTTTCGTGGATCATTTCCAGCGCTTTAAAGGCTTTTCCCGCTTTATAAATGTTCAGCCCCGTGTCCAGTTCTTTCAAACTATCACATACATATTCCATATCATCGTAATTATCTTCTACCACCAAAAGATTTAGTGCTGCTCTTTCCCCGGCGGCGGTTTGATCTGTTTCCGATTTCCTCATACTTTGTCCTTCACACCGGCTTAAAACGATAGCTCCGTCCGATTGATCAAATCCATCTGAAGCGGTTTTCCCAGCTCTACGAAGTATGCGCTGTATCCGGCTACCCGAACCAGCATATCCTTGTAGTCCTCCGGTTTTTTCATCGCCGCTCTCATCATTTCCGTACTCATGATATTGAACTGGCAATGCATGGCTTTTTTGGCGAAATAGGTATCAATAAAACTGATCAGGTTTTCCCGGCCTGTTTTGCCCGCCACGCATTCAGGCGGAAACTTCCAGTTGAGCAGCGTCCCGTTGGTGGCTCTGCTGTGGTCCACCTTTGTCACCGAGTTGGAAATGGCGGTGGGTCCGCAGATATCATGGGAAGCGGCGCTGGTATGCACCGGCCCCATATTGTCGGAAAGAGGTTCCCGGCTTTTTCTTCCGTCCAGAGATGCTCCCAGATCCAGGCCCAGTCCCACGTTGGCGTTTACCGTATATACGCCCGGGCAGAAGGTTCCGCCTCTGGGATTTTTTCTTCCTTCTATGTTGCGGCAGTAGCAGTTGAATACTTCTTTAAAGAAGTTATCCGCATAATCATCATCATTGCCATAGTGATGAACCTTGCTGCTGTTAACAAGGGCATAGAGTACATCGTGGCCTTCCCAGTTATCCCGGATTGCCTGCAGCAGCTCTTGGCCGGTATATCTGCCTTCATCAAAGACCAGCTGGCTGATTACGGACAGGGTGTCGGCACAAGTGGCGATTCCGCTGGCCTGGGGCCCGGTGAAATTATATCTGGCTCCCCCTTCGGAAAGGTCTTTGCCCTTATCAATGCAATCATTGAAAAATGCCGACGCGTATGGAAGCGGCTTTCGCTCTCTGTGGGCCTCGTCGATCACATTAATTCCCTGACACATCTGGTCTGTCCAGAATTTCATCTGTTTATCAAAGCTCTCCAGCACTTGGCCGATATTCTGGAAATCCGCCAGGCTCCCGGTATCGGGCCCCAGGGTCCTTCCTATGGCAGCGCATTTGGCATATCTGGGACACTGGTCGCTGCAATCGATGCAGGCTCCGCCGTTGAGAGCCAGCTCCATGACTTTGGCGATATTCATATAGGCAGAATCATGGAATCCGTATTCATAACCGGGCAGATCCGGCTCCACGCATCCCACCACTTCATAATTTCGCGCTTCTTTCAAAGTCATGCCTTTTTTGAGCATGACCTCAATGGTAGGCACGTCATTGAAGAGCTTGGGATGTCCGTATCCGGCCCGGATGCATTCCACAGCCTTTACTTTCAACTCATACGGTGTGTTTTCATGCATTCTAACGCATACCCACGGGTTCATCATTCTGGTGTGAGCCGATGCCTCCAAAAGCATGAAGGTCAGGTCGTTGGAAGCGTCGTTTCCATCCTCGTTTACGCCTCCAATGGTCAGGCTTTCTCCGCCCCAGCCGCGGCCGCTTCTCACCTCTACCGTCATCTTATCCTTCAGCTTGGACGGATTTCCGGTCTTAACATAGGCTGTTTCCAAAAGCTCTTGGGCGAATTCCTTGGTGATCACACCCTGCTCCATATCTTTTTTGTAGTAAGGATACAGCCATTGGTCCATTCTTCCATAGGAGATGGAATGGCCGTTGGATTCGATCTGGGTAATAGTGGTAGCAAAATGCCACAGCTGGACGGCCTGCCACATGGTCCTGGCCGGTCCGCCCGCGATCTGATTGCAGTTTTCCGCGATTTGCAGCAGCTCTTGTTTTCTGCCAGGGTTTTGCTCCCTTTCCGCACGTGAGGCGGCTAATTTGGCGTACCGCCTAATATATGCGCAGGCCGCCTTCAGCTCGATCTCCATGGCCTGGTAAAAGTCACGTTTTTCCTCAAAATCGGCATCGCCGGAGTCCAGGGTTTCCAGTTTCTGCCGCACCTGGGCCAGATAACCGTCATAACCTTGTTCCAGCAGCTGGGGGTAATCCAGAACAAAATGACCTACTCCCGCAAAGTGGTAAAGATTGGTCATGTAAACCTTTTTGCCCAGCTCGCTGCCCTTTTTCTCATCCTCGGTCAGACGGGCATTCACCAAGTCTTCTACCGTTTTGCCTCTCCAAAATTCCAGGATCTCCAGAAGCTCGTCCCGGTCCTCGTCTGTGATATAGAATTTATCGTGGGCCCGCTGGTCGAAGGGGTGATGCTTCAATTCATCGATGATCCATTTTACGGAAAACTCCGGATAAATGGGTGCTGCTTTGGCTGGAGCGGCTACTTCCCCTACGATCAGTTCTTCATCGTAAAGATCGATGGCCACATGCTCCAGTATATTTTCCAGCGCATAAGCGGTTTTCAGCTTTGCGGACATATCAGGGTTGTTTTTGTATACTTGTGTAATCAGCCGGGCCCTTTGTATATCGATATTGAATTCCCGGTCGAGGAATTGTTTCCGGAGCCGGTTTACCCGTCCGTAAGGGGAAAAATCGTCGTGGCCTACCCGGTAGCCAACTCCGTAGCTCTGGTCGTAGCGCTCTGTACCGCACGGTTTCATTTGGTTCATTTTATCATTCTCCTATCTCTTTGGCAGTCGTTCCAACCATACATTTGACGCCTCTGCCATTAAAATACTTCGCTAATTCTTCTATATGCTGCTGGAACTGATTCCGGTCCAAATCCACACCGCTCATGGGATAAGGCCTGCCCAGGGAAGCGTATTTTTCTTCTCCCAGGCGCATGAAGGCCAGCAGTTGGAGCAGCATGACCCGGTTTCCCAGCTCATTTTGTATAAAATCGCAGGTTGCTCGAATATTCTCCCAATGGTCATTGACTCCCGGGATCACCGGAATACGAATTATCAGTTCTTTTCCCTGCTGAGACAATTTTTTTAAGTTTTCCAGAATCCTTTCGTTGGAAATTCCTGTATGCTGCTCGTGAATCCGGGCATCCATATGCTTGAGATCGGTAATCACCAGGTCCGTATGGGGCAGAACCCTTTCGATCACCCTCCAGTCCGTACAAAAAGTGGATTCCAGACAGGTATGTATCTGATTTTCATGGCAGCGCTCAAAGAGTTCGGCAACAAATTGGCTATGGAGCAGGGGCTCGCCGCCGGAAACCGTCACCCCGCCCCGGGAACTGCGGTAATACTCTTCATCCCGCAGAATGATATCCATGGCTTCATCCACGGTCATTTCCTGTCCCCATTGCTTGATGGCATCCGCCGGACACTGGCCGCCGCATTCCATACAGTTGATACACTTGGTGCGGTCAATGGAAACCAGTTTGTTTTCTTTGAATACCAGGCTGCCCGGAACCGGACAAACCCTTTCACAAAACCCGCATTTGTCAGCTCCCAGACATTTGGAAGCATAGACTCCCGGAACAATGGATCCCGACTGGCTTTCCGGGTTGCCGCACCATCTGCAGGACAGCGGGCAGCCTTTCAGAAACAGTTCTGTGCGAATTCCAGGGCCGTCGTGGATGGTAAAACGCTGTATATTAAAGACAATGGCTTTTTTCGTCATACACTGCTAACCTTTCTATTTTCAGTCTGTAAAGCCGCTCATTAGAGAAACGCACAAGGCATGCCTGCTACGCATTTTCCGCAGACTTCGCTGCCTGTATCTTCAGCAGGCTGTCCGGCGGCGGAAGCGTAGGAATTTCCGTATCCAGTATAGATTTGGGCGTTTTCCCGGCAGACTTGAAAGCACCGCTCCCGATCAAATCCTTCCCGGGTCAGAGCTCCCGACGGGCATCGGTCCGTGCAAAGCCCGCATTTTCCAGATCGTTTGTAAAGGCAAAGTTCTTCTTCCATCGGACGGTCAGGCGGGACGTCCAGGTCGGTGACAATCGTGTTAATTCGGCCGCAGCAGCCTTTTTTGGTGATCAGCATATTGTTGAGCCCAAAGGTACCGAGGCCAGCCTCATAGGCGATATGTCGCTGCGACCAATTGCTGATCAGCTGCTCCCGGTTGAATGCTCCCGCTTCCTGGGAAACAGCGGCCCGATAGCCTTTATCCGCCAGAATTTTAATCAGATAGCGGTTCAGTTCCACAAACATGGCGTTGGTTTCTTCGTAGGCAAGGGCCCACTGGGGCGATGCGATTCCATGTCCAATATTGGTCTCTGCCATTTCCTTTTGAAAGGGAACAAAATATGCCAGGATCACCGTCGGATTTGGGATCACGTCGCTTCCGGAGGCATGCTGCGGCGAAATTACCTGCTTGAGCCGGCTCAGATCCGCATCCGCGAAGCCTGCAAGCGGCTCTCCCCATTTTGTCTCGATCTTTTTTTCATAACGACGGATGAATCCTTGGATTTCATTCCTGAGAAATTTTTTCATTTATGGCACCTCCGCCCTTTATTTTACCAAAAAATATGACAAAGCGAAAGGTTCGCTTTGTCATTATTATGAATACTGGTTTTCATTTTTGGTTTTTTTACTCGATCTCCCACTGTTCCAAACTTGTATGGAGCAATTCATGGGACCGTTTGGATAGAGGTTTGCCCAGATATTCCTCGTACGTCATCTGTACTGCAGGGTTCTCATGGGAAAAACGGCTATCAGCCACACTGTCCAGGCCGTAAAGAATTTTTCCTCTGTCCGCAGCCATGTCCGCACCGTCTTGAATCGGCTGACCGCCGCCGCCGGCGCAGCCGCCCGGGCAGGCCATGATTTCCACAAAATCGTAGCTGACCTGGCCGCTCTTGATGGATTCCAGCAGTTTTCTGGCATTGCCCAGACCGCTGACAACAGCCACATGCACCGGCACGCCTTCAATTTCAAAGACGGAAGATTTCCATCCTTTCGGGCCTCGGACTCTTTTAAAGGCATCCGGCTTTGAGTTTTTGCCGGTAATCAGATAATAGGCGCTGCGCAAAGCAGCTTCCATGACTCCGCCGCTGGCTCCGAATATCAGACCGGCGCCTGTTCCCTGTCCAAACATTTCATCAAAGGTTTCGTCTTTCAGATCCTCTGCTTTGATTCGGTCGGCGCGGATCATCCGGCTCAGCTCCCTTGTTGTCAGCACCAGATCCACATCTTTTTCCATTCCTGTATCGTTAACCTGCCTTACATCGCATTCGAATTTTTTCGAAACACAAGGCATAATGGAAACGCAGAATATTTTCTCCGGATCCAGCCCCAGCTTTCGGGCGATGTACGTCTTGGACATAGCTCCGAACATCTGCTGCGGCGACTTGGCCGTTGACAAGTATTCCACGAATTCCGGATACTGACTGCGCACGAAACGCAGCCATCCCGGGCAGCAGGAAGTGAACATGGGCCATTTATTGTCGTTCTTATTTTGGAATTTTTCCAGAAATTCGCTTCCTTCTTCCATGATCGTCAGATCGGCTGTGTAGACGGTATCGAATATGTAATCAAATCCCACTTGGCGCAGCGCACTGACCAATTTTCCGGTGGTACTCTCCTCTTTGCCCAGTCCGATTCCTTCTCCCCAGGCTGTGCGCACAGCCGGAGCAATCTGGACCATGGTGATTTTTTCAGGATCCGCCAGAGCTTCAAAGACTTTATCCACATCATCTCTTGCCCGCAGCGCGCCCACCGGACAATGGGTAATACATTGGCCGCACAGAGAGCAATCCGCTTCCTGAATAGGTATATTGCCGCTCACTTCCACGGTAGTCCGAAAGCCGCTTCCCGACACATTCCACACCTGCATGTCCTGGATCTTATCGCATACTTGGATGCAGCGCATGCACTTGATACATTTGGAAGCTTCCCGGATCATGGGGAACCGCTTGTCCCACCGGTTGCGCTCCGCAATCAATTCGTAGGGGATTTCCAAAATTCCCAAATCATTGGCGATTGTCTGCAAAGAACAGTTTCCGCTGCGGACACAAGTCGCGCATTTGCCGTCGTGGTCGGAAAGGATCAGCTGCACATTAATTTTTCGTGTCGCGCGGACTCTGGGGCTGTTGGTGTAGATCACCATTCCCTCTTCTGCCGGTGTATTGCATGCTGTAACCAGCTTTTCCATGCCTTCCAGCTCCACGATGCAAACTCTGCATGCTCCAATGTCGTTGATATCCTTCAGGTAGCACAGGTGCGGAATCTCAATGCCCACTTCCCGGGCAGCCTGCATGATGGTAGTACCTTCCGGCACGGTTACCTTTTGGTCGTTTATCGTCAATTTTACCATTTTTCCACTCTCCCCCCTTTAAAAGATCCGAAGCCGAAGTAATCGCACCGCAGGCAGCGGGATGCCTCTTGGGCAGCTTCTTCCGCAGTCATACCCTGTTCAATCGCCAGGAAGTCATTGCCCCGTTCTCTTGCATAGCGCAGCTTCAGTTCCATTCTTCCGCAAGGTTTTTTGTCCATGATCCGCGGTTCCGGAATCTGAACATCTACCTCGATCTCATGATGGTAACCCAGATAATTATCGATATTGGCTGCCGCGACTTTTCCCGCGGCAATGGCATTGATCGCAGTGGATGGTCCTGTTACGCAGTCCCCGCCGGCAAAGACCCCTTCCATGGTCTCGATCTGGCTGGAGCTGCTGGCGGAAATACTGCCTTTCGCTACTGGAACGCCGCAGTTTTCGAAACTGTGCGATTCAATTCCTTGTCCAATGGCGGAAATGATAATCTGGCAGGGGATACATTCCTCTTCCGCCTGCGCGTCGATAGGTCTGGGACGCCCGGAGTTGTCCGCTTCCCCGGCAAGCTGGGGTTTTACCCACAAGGCTTTGACTCTGCCTTCCTGGGTGGATTCGATTTTTGCCGGAGCTTTCAGCTGAAGAAGATCGCAGCCTTCGGCAATGGCGCCTTCGATCTCCTCATCCAAGGCGGTCATATCGTTTCGCCGGCGCCGATATACAATAGTCACTTCTGATGCTCCCAGCCGTTTTGCTGTCCGTGCCACATCCATTGCTACATTGCCGCCGCCGATTACGGCGACCGCTTTGTTTTTAAAATCCGGCATCGCATCATCGCCGATGCCCCGCAGCATCTCCACGGCCGGAATGACTCCTTTTGAGAATTCGCCTTCAATTCCCATTTCCTTATAGGTATGTGCTCCGATTCCGATATATACGGCATCATATTCTGCCCGGATGGCCTGAATGTTTTCTGCGTCATTTACATCAAAATCTGTCTTGACTTCAACGCCCGCAGAAAGGATCGCATCGATGTCATACTGGAGACGCTCCCTCGGCAGCCGGTAATTGGGAATTCCATATCGGAGCATCCCTCCCAGCTGACTGCGTTTTTCAAACACTGTCGCTTTATGCCCCATGATGGAAAGAAAATATGCCGCCGAAAGTCCTGTGGGTCCGCCGCCGATAATAGCCACCCGTTTTCCGGTATCGTCCATTTTTTCCGGTACTTCTACCGGTCCGCTGTTATCAACCGCATAACGCTTCAAGCCCCTGATATTGATGGGCGCATCGATCAGATTTCTTCTGCATCTGGCTTCGCACGGATGCTCGCAGATCAATGCGCATACGGTGGGAAAGGGATTGTCTTTCCGAATCAGCCTCACTGCGTCCTCGTATCGGCCTTCCAGTACCAGCGCGCTGTATCCCGGAACGTCCACGCCGGCCGGGCAGAGAGCCACGCAGGGCACCGGCTGTTTTCCCTTCTGTATGTCTTCGGTGCAGCGGTTGCGCAGGGCGTGCTCCTCATAGTCGTCCCGAAAACCAGAAAGTCCCCGCAGCACCATATTGGCTGCCTCCGTGCCGATGGCACAGTCAGCAGAATCGCGTATGGCGACAGCCGTATTTTCAATTAAATCCAGTGTATCCAAAGAAGTTTCTTCGCTCAAGTCCAAAAGGTCATCGATCAGGTTCAGCATCTGCCCCAGTCCCACTCTGCAGGGAACGCATTTGCCGCAGGTTTGTGCGTGGCACAGCTTTAAAAAAGATGCTGCCATATCCACCGGGCACTGTCCCGGCGGACTGGCAACAATTCTCCGCTCCAGGTCCTGATACAGGCCCTCTATTACCATTTGTGACTGGTCTCTCGTTTTAATATCAAGTCTGCTCATCAAAACTCCTTTCATTTTCGCATTATTCCCAAAATACATAATTATCAGAATATATTGCTTTATATCATATCTTCTTTTTTCTTTCATGTAAAGAGTGATTTTTATTTTTCTCTGGATTTTGTGAAAAAAAATACAAGGCTGCCAGCGGCAGCCCTGCTTGGGTTGATCGGATTATAAATTAAAGATCGTAATACATGTCAAATTCCATCGGTGTCGGCATTAAGCTGTGCTTTTTGGTCTCCGCCCGCTTATTGATCAGCCAGATTTCGATGAGCTTTTCCGGGAACACGCCGCCTTCGGTGAGGAAATCGTGGTCTTCTTCCAGAGCATCCAGTGCTTCGTCCAGAGTTCTCGGCAGGCTCTTGATCTTTTTCTTTTCTTCTTCGGTCAGATTGTAAAGGTTGATGTCATATGGACCATACCCTTCCGCTACCGGATCGATTTTGTTCTTGATTCCGTCGCATCCCGCCATCAGAATGGCAGAGAAGGCGTAATACGGGTTGCAGGTGCCGTCCGGATTGCGGATTTCAAAGCGCTTTTTGTCCGGATCCTTGGCGTATGCAGGAACACGGATGACCGAGCTTCTGTTGGCCGTGGCAAAACCGATGGTAACCGGAGCTTCATATCCCGGTACCAGACGCTTGAAGGAGTTGGTGCTGGGGTTGGTGAAGGCGCACAGCGCGCGAATATGTCTTAAAATACCACCCATGAAATAGAGCGCTTCCTGGGAAAGCTGGGAATACCCGTCTTTATCGTAGAAGAGCGGTTCTCCTCCTTTGAACAGCTGCATGTGGACGTGCATACCGTTGCCGGCCTCATCAAAGATTGGCTTGGGCATGAAAGTCGCTGTTTTTCCCTCAGCAATGGCTTCATTTTTAATGAGATATTTGGTCATCATTGTCTTATCGGCCATTTCCGTTACAGAACCGAATTCCACTTCGATCTCAAGTTGTCCCGGTCCTCCAACTTCGTGATGGTGGTACTTGACGCGGATTCCCTGCTTTTCCATCAGCATGCAGACCCTGCTTCTGAAATCATAAAGCACGTCCTGCGGGGGCGCCATGTGATAGCCGCCCTTGTGGGGCATCTTGTATCCCAGGTTAAAGTCCCGGTCCTCTTTATTCCATTCGGCCTGCTCCGTATCAATATAATAGCTGGATTCATTGGGCGCGGTGGAATAGCTTACGTGGTCAAATACATGGAACTCATATTCCGGTCCGATTTTCATCTCATCAGCAATGCCCGACTCCATCAGATAGTTTTCTGCGTGTTTGGCTACATTTCTTGGGTCCTGGTCAAAGGGCCGGTTGTTGGGCACATCGATCACATATACATCGCCGATCATGGCCAGAGTCGGGATTTCCATGAAAGGATCGACATAAGAAGTCGAAAGATCCGGGATAAATACCATATCGCTCTTTTCTACCGGCGCAAAACCATAGTTGCTTCCGTCAAACCCAATACCGTTTTTAAAGGTATCTTCTGTAAAACGATCTACAGGAATTGTCAGGTGCCTCCATCTGCCGTTTAAGTCGATCATCATAAAATCGACCATCTGAATTCGCTTTTCTTCTATAAATCGTTTTGCTTCTACGAGTGAATTAAACATGCAAAGTTCTCCTTTTACTTAATCTATCATATTTTTTCCGACCCTTTCAGTATATATTCCCTGAACCTGGATTGTCAATTCTTTTGCAGTGTATAATTCAGCCAGAAGCACGTCTTTTTTGTTTTCACCCTACTTTTGGCTGCCCATCCTGCTGAATCGGGTTCTTTGACAAATCCATCTTGTCCGCAGGTATAATCTTGGTCTTTTTCACGATCTTGCGGATCACATACAGGGCGATAAAGATCGGCAGGCCGATATAAGCTACCAGCACTCCGTACCAATCGACCCCGGAAGAAGTAAAGGCATAGTAGCCCTGACCCAAAATAACCGCCGTGCAGATGATGAGCGAATACCAGGTTCCGAAAGGATATAATTTGCTCTTGTACTTCAGTTCTGCCAGGTCTTTTCCCTGCACCTTGAATCCTTTCCTGAACCTCAGGTGGCAGATGCAGACTCCGAACCAGGTTAAAAATCCGGTCAGACCGGTGGCATTATAAAGCCAGGTGTATACGGCGCTGTCGCTGTCCAGGGAAGTGAGGAAACACAGGCAGGCGGTAAGCGCAGTAAAGAACACCGCAAATACAGGCACGCCGCTTTTGCTGACCTTTCCCAGGAACTTTGGTGATTTGCCCGACTCGGACATGGAGTACAACAGCCGGCTTGCCGAATACAGCGTGGAGTTTCCGCAGGATAGGATCGATGTGAGGATGACTGCGTTCATCACTGAAGCCGCCATTGCGATGCCGCTCTTTTCAAAGATAATGGTAAAGGGGCTTACGGCTACGTTATCGATGTCTGCATTGAGCAGATCCGGGTTGGTGTAAGGAATCAATGTCGCTACGACAAAAATTGCTCCTATGTAAAACAGCAGAATCCGCCAGAATACACTGTTGATCGCTTTGGGAACGGTCTTTTCCGGGTTGACGCATTCTCCGGCTGCAATGGCCGTAGCCTCTACACCGACAAAAGAAAATCCGGCTACCATGAAAATGCTGAATACTGCAAAGCCTCCTCCAACAAAGGGTGCTTCATCCAGGGTCCAGTTGCTGAAGCCCGGGCTTTCAGACTGAAATACACCGATGATCATCAGCACGCCTACGACCAGGAAAATAATGATGGTTACTACCTTGATTCCGGCGAACCAAAATTCAGCTTCTCCGAAAATCCCGGCGGAAAACATATTCAGCGCCAATAATAAAACGATAAAGATCGCGCTCCACATAACAGAAGAGCTGTTGGGGAACCAGAATTTCATGACGATCGCCGAAGCCACCAGCTCGGTTGCAACCGTCATTGCGCTGCAATACCAATAGTTCCAGCCCATGGCAAAGCCAAAGGCCGGGTCGATGTAATCCGTGGAATAGGTTTCAAAAGCTCCCGGAACCGGCCGGTAGGTGGCCATCTCACCCAGGGCCGTCATTACGAAGTAGACCGCGATTCCGATGATGGCATAAGCCACCATGCTGCCTCCCGGTCCGGCCGTACTGATGGACGATCCGGTGGCGACAAAGAGTCCGGTCCCGATCGCTCCGCCGATGGCAATCATGTTCATCTGCCTCGGCTTCAGCTTTCGCTGCAATTTGTTGTTTTCTTTGTTCTCACTCATATAAGTTCTCCTTTCTGTGAGAGCCCGTCATCTTGCACCAGGGACGGATCATCCAGGATCAGCGAGACCGCTTTATTGAGAATCCGCGGCGTCCGCTGGAACAGGTCCTCTTTGCAGACCCGCTCTGTCAATTTGTGAAAGTCTTTGCCCCAGGGGCCGATGTTCATGCAAGGCATGGAGATCTGTTCAATCTCTGCCACCGGTATGCTGTAGAATTCTCCCAGCAGGGGCATGGAATTCTCCAGGGCCTCCAATGTTTTGCTGCCTTCTCTGATGCTGGTATAACTCAAATCGGATATTCCCGTGTAAAAATATTCTTTTGTATAGTGCTGTCCATAGTTCTTCCAGGTGTAATCGTCCAGATCGTCCGCCAGGTTTTTCACCGATTCGTCCAGCCGGTCAAAATACAAGTTGGAAACATTGGGATAATAGGGGGGGATCAAGCCATATACAACCCGCGGGGACAAATCTTCAATGTAGTCGAATACGAATTCCACCAGAGCGAAATTGCTTTCAATTAAATTTATCGTTCCTTCCCGCATGCTCTGGGAAAGATGGGCGACCTTTTTCTGATAATGACCGCGGAATGTGTCGCCATACGCGGCAGCCGCTTCTTCGCACAGACTGTGAAAGTCCATGACCCGAACGTTCCAGGGCAGCTCTTTTGCTACAGGCTCCGCCACTTGGCAAAAGCGGGCATAGCTTTCGTTCATCTCATCCAAAACCTTGCAAAACGCCTGCGTACACACATGCTCTACTTTCTCCATCACCTCCGCCGGAGTCTGATTCAGCGTGAGAATGCTGAAGCATCCAGATGCAGAAAGGGGCATGGAAACGTCGTACTGCTTCTTGCTGTCTTTCAGGTAGAGCCAGGTCGGCGGCGGCGCGCTTTCTTTTCCTACCACATCGCTGAAGTCCATATTCAATTCGGTATTTCTTACGATCTCGCTCATCAGGTTCAATGGGTTAAAGCCTTCGAATACTTTTCCAATGTGGGAAAGGTAACCCCGCACATAAACGAAAGGCATCACCTTGCCCACCGAGCCTTCGGAAAAAATCCCTTTTGTGAAATCTTTCCGCTGGTGGGGCTCTGAATTGATCATGATCTTATAATTGAGATGATAGGTTTCCTTCAGTTCAGCCAGAAGCTTTACGGCAGCCCGCATCCCTGCGGAAAGGTTTTCTTCATCAGGAACTGCGATGACAATCACGTTGCCTTTAAAGTCCTTTATCTCGCTGTAGCGCTGCAAAAGGGCCAGCTGTATGGAGCCTCCGCCTTTCATATCAGCCGTTCCCCGGCCAAAGAGGAAGGTCCCTTCTTCCAGATCTTTTTTTGCATCCTTTGGCAGGGAATCCTTTATTTTATACAGCTCCTGTTCCAGCTCGTCGGGGGAAAATGCATAGGATTTCAGCAGTTTAAAATCCTCGACCTCCACCACGTCATTGTGGTGCACGAAAACAACCGTGTCATCCCCCGTTCCTTTGACCATGCCGTAGCATACCGCACGATCGAAGGAATCTCCCGGTATGGGCCAGGTGCCGAAATACTTAGGATGTGTCTTAAAATATGGGATTTCCGATAGATGGTCCATGAGGAATTGTTCCGCCTCTTTTTCCCGCTCTGTACAAGTAAAGCTTTGTGTCTTTATGTAGCGATACAGAAGATCGCGGATGTCCTGATCGATTTCTTGTAAAATGTCTTTTTTATCTCCCATTACGCAATTTTGCCTTTCTTTTATAGTCTTGTAATCGGGCAGGTCAGGCAGGTCGGGCCGCCGGTACCCCGATAGGAAAGTTCTTTTCCCTCATAGGTCATAACCGTAAGACCCAGATCCTTGAGCTTTTTCTCTATTTTGGAACAGCCCTTGATGAGGATCACTTTTCCCGGTTCCAGAGCCAGCAAATTGGTCCCCAGATAGTCGTATTCATCATCGTCGGCTTCAATGAGCATGAATCCTTTTTCCAACAGATATTCTCTGAAGAAAACAGGCATGAACTTGGAGTATACCACGGCCTTATCCGTGTCTACAAAGCTGATGATGCTCATCAGGTGGAGACAGGCATCTTCCCCTTCTCCATGAGGCATGGGAACGATGATGTACTCATCGACGATATCTTTTGTCAGTTCTTTGAACTGGCGGATTCCTTCATCATTGGTCCGATAGCCTCTGCCGATGGCGACTGTCTTTTCATCGATCCACAGAACATCTCCCCCCTCCATTTTTCCAGGTGCTTTAATTTCGCCCAGAGTGGGAACGCCGATGCTCTCCAAATATGCCTTCGTGGCCAGGTATTCTTTGCTGCGGAGCGCTTTTCCCATCGGGAAATAAATGGCGCCTTTCTTGGTGATCTTCAGCGGGTCATGGGTATAGATAGAATCCAATCCCGTGCGCTCATCCTGGGGAAGGTAGTAGACATTTTCTACATTTTCTTTGATATATTTCTCAAATACTGCATATTCTTTCAACACTGTTTCATAATCGGGACAGCCGAAATACTTGAACTCCTCCCAGGTTTTGTTGAGATTTTCCTGGCTGATAAAGGCTTGTTCTGGTTTCTTAATTAAAATCGACTCTATTTTTCCTACCATAGATTGACAACCGTATTTCATTTTTATACCTCCAAATGTTTTTTTATATACTATATACAAGTTCTATGCCAACTTCCGCACACTTGCAAAACAGCCCCAATTCCCCTAATATAGCGGTTTTTTCCTCTTTAACAAAATCTTGAAAGATCAAAAACGAAAAAAATCTTGCGCATCAACGCAAAATTTCTTTCGTTTTAGTAAGAATTCTTTTCAATTTGATATTTCTCCATTTTATATCTCAGCGCCTGCCTGCTGATATGGAGCTGCTTGGCCGCTTGGGTTACGCTGGATGTCTCACTGAGGATTTGATGTAAAATGGCTTTCTCAAAATCGCCCACAATCTCATTGATGTTTCTGTTTTGCGCCAGCTCTTTTCGCCACTTGCTCGTTTCCGCACTTCCGGCTTCCGGCGTTTTTTTATCATAGATGAGATGTTCCGGAATATCCCGGACCGTAATCTCATCGGATTTTGCCATATGAAAACCGTATTCAATCACATTGCGCAGTTCCCGCACGTTACCGGGCCAATGGTAGCTCATCAACATCTGCATCGCCAGCTCGCTGCAGCCTCGAATCTGTTTGCCGTTGTGGCTGTTGTAATAGTTTATATAATAATCCGCCAGCAGAGGGATATCTTTCTTCCGATCTCGCAGAAGCGGCAGGCGAATCTGAATTACGCCCAGCCGGTAATAGAGGTCGCGGCGAAGCTCCTGTGCTTCCAAAATATCTTTCGGTTCCCGGTTTACCGCCGATACAATGCGCACGTCGATTCGCCGTTCTGTTTCTTCTCCAACCCGCCGAATCTTATGTTCTTCCACAGCCTTTAGAATCTTTCCCTGGAGGGCGATATCCATGGAATTGAGTTCATCTAAAAATAAGGTTCCCCTGTGAGCCGTTTCCAACAGCCCTTTTCTGTTTTCCGCACCTGTATAACTGCCTCTGACCGTCCCAAACAAGGTGCTTTCCAGAAGTCCCACAGGGATCGCCGAGCAGTTTTGGGAAACAAAGGGTCCTTTTGCCCGCATGCTGTGGCTGTGAATGGCCTGAGCTGCCAGTTCTTTTCCTGTACCCGTATCGCCGATGACCATGACCGGGGATTCACCGGCAGCTGCCCGCAGAATCTGCTCCTTAACTTCTATCATATGGGGATCCTGTGTTACCATGTCATCCAGACAGTAATATCGATCCTCGCTGCCCTGCGGCTTTTCCCGCTTGTTGATTCGTTTGCTGGCCGGCTCGCCGTCAGGGCTCAGCATAATGGTCCCTTCCACAGCGCCGATGATCTCGCCGTTGAGCTCTATGGGATAGGTGCTGCAGGAAAAAGTCAAGGTCTTCCCGTTGCAGTCCGTAAGAGTCTGTACTTCATCAATGATCGGTTCTCCCGTTTTCATAACGCGAAAAATCGTGCTCTCCTTTTCGGTCAGCTCCGGGTAAATCTCCAACAGCGGCCTTCCCGTGAACCCTTCATTTGTTATGGAATGGTCCTCCAGATCGATCAGCGCGCAGTACTCGATGATTCCATTGCGGTCTGTAATCAGGATCGAATCCATATTATCGTAGATACCGCTCATTTGTTCCAAACAACTGGCAAACATTGCTGCCTCCTTCATGTCTATTTCGCAAAAACCTGAATGTCAACTGCAGAGCTCCCTTTGGCTGGGCAGCCTTTGCGCAGGTGTTATTTCCAATATTGCTGCATATAGCTTTCTGCCTTCTCTTCCGAAAGGGAAAATTTCCGCACAATCCGGGCCTTCGTTTCTGCTCTGGAAAGCTCCATATCCTGACATAGCTCTATCAGGGCTGCAATTCCCTGTTCGATTCCCTGTTCAATGCCTTGTTTGATTCCCTTGTCGATGCCTTCCGATAACCCCTTCTGATAGCCGTCCTGCTCCCGAATCGTTTCGCACTCTTCTCTGCTCAGTTCATCATACAAAAAACTCATAACATCACCACCGTTCTTCTTTAAAAAATCTCGTAAGACTCCTTCTTTAATGCAGGTGTCTATGGATTGTTTGATGGCAGCTTTCAGGTCATTCGTTTTCTCCCAGTTTTTCCGTACCAGGTATATGAATCTGCTGTATTCGTTCAAAACCTTACAGCGCTCCAGAATTTCAGCTCCCTGTTTATAATTGACATTGATGACCTTTACAACTGCTTCTACCGATAGTGTAGCACATTTTTCAAGAAATGCGTCGGAAAGTTTTAAGTTTTCTTCAAGCGGAAGGTCTTCTTTTCCGTTATAAAAAACGTACATCTCCGGCGTGGGTATTTTGACCAGCTGCTTACTGTAAATGGCCTTGGAAAAATAGAATTTTTCATACTCTTTGGCGATGTACACCAGCATCCTCAGCGGCATGTTGGGGTTGATCGTCGATTGGTGTTCGATCAGGATGATCAGCCGCCCATCGATGATAAAGGCCAGGTCGTTCTTACGGTCACCGAAAATCACATCCTCTAAGGTGACGATTTGTATTTCGGTGTCCGAAGAATAGTTCCTGCCCGATAAGGCATTGTATAGCTCTAGGATTTTTTCTTTGTCATGGAACAACTTGCGGAATACGCTGTCTTTATAAGTTTGTTTTGCTTTTTTCATAGTTCTCCCTTTTGAATATAATATAACATTTTTTAACATTATATTACATTATTTGTAAACTATCAAGTGTGCAATCTTTTACAGCACAAAAAATTGCATGAATTTTGATCAGAGCCACAAAATTCATGCAATCACAAACACCTATCGGTTTTCCTGCATCCAAGCAGGCTCAGGCGGTCTTCATCTTCCGCCAGAAAACAGCGATCGCCGCAGCCACCAATATAATCCCATACCCAGCCACCCACCAAATATGCGGCAGCATTGCGCTGTAAGTCCCGTTGGCAGCAGCCTGCCCCATATCCACCGCATGGGCGAAGGGCAGCCAGTAAGCGGCTGTTTTAAAGGCTCCTCCAACCAAATCCAGACTGAACCAGGTTCCTGAAAGCCAGGCGGTCAGATTGGTGAGCAGCGCACCGCATATGCCGGTAGCCGCTTTTTCATTGAACATGCTGCCGCACAAAAGCCCCATACCAATGAAAGTCAGCGATACCGGCAGCATCATAATCAGGGAAACAAAGGCTGAGATCGTCACCTCCATTCCCAGAAGAAATGCCACAAGATAGCAAATCACACTTTGAGCCAATGCCATTGGAAGCAGCGGCAGGGTATAACCCATAATAAAATCCCCTGCTGACATGGGAGTCGTCAGGAGTCTGTCCAGCATGGAAGTTTCCCGGTCGCGGGCAACGAGCTGGGCTGAAAAAAGCGCCATAAAGGAAAGGCCGAATACGGCGATCCCAGGGGCCAAACGGTCCAGGGGGAAAATTGGCTGCGGCGTGCTGCGGTTAATCGCGGTCAGCAGCAAGAGCAGGACCACGGGAAAGCCGATTCCAAAGATAAGAGAAATGGGATCGCGCAGGATTTCCTTAGCCGTTCGGTCAGCAAACACTTTCGCTTTCATTGCAGATCACCTCCTTTGGCCAGGCGTACAAAGGCCTCTTCAAAATTGGAAGTTCCGGATTTTTGTTTTAGCTCCACATCCGTACCAACCGCGCACAATTTTCCATCCTTCATAATACCGATTCGATCAGAAAGAGATTCGGCTTCTTCCAGGTAATGAGTTGTCAAAATGATGGTTGCCCGGCCTTTCAACCCGCGGATCACCGACCACAGTTCCCGTCTTGCAAGAACATCCAGACCTAAAGTCGGCTCATCCAGAAACAGAATCTGGGGATCGCCGATCAGGGCCATCGCGATGCTCAGCCTTCTCTGCCAGCCTCCGGAAAGCGTTTTGGCCTTTTTTCTTTCCATTTCCTCTAAGGAGCAGAGCCGGATCATTTCCGATACCTTTTCTTTTGCATCGGATCTACCAATTCCGTGAACGCCTGCCATCAGCTCCAGGTTTTCTCTGACCGACAGGTTCCTGGCAATGGCCGTTTCCTGCGGCGATACGCCAATACAGCCTTTCACCCTTTTCTCCCCAGTCTTAATGCTGTTTCCCAGGAGATACGCATCGCCGTCGTCGGGTCTGGTCAGGCACGAAAGCATCCGTATTGTAGTCGTTTTTCCCGCGCCGTTCACCCCCAGTAGCGCAAAAATTTCACCCCGCCTGATTGACAGGGTTAGATGATCCACCGCGACTTTTTTGTCATAGGTCTTGGTAAGCCTGCAGATTTGAATTGTCGAATCCATGTTTTTCCTCCTTCATTTTTCCGGAAAATCAGGAACAAGCGCGATGGCATCAAAGAATTTTTGCAGATCCGTTTGAGCGACAATGGCGATGCCGCGCTCTTCGTCGCCAAGTATTAATAATTGATCGCCGGCTTTTATATGAAAGATTTCTCTTGCTTTTTTGGGAATCACGATCTGACCCCGCTCTCCAACGGTCACGCTTCCAAAGAGGTACTTGCCTTTGGGCGGAATCACAACACCCGAGTCTTCTTCCCGATAATTCACCAAATCATCCAGGCTGACATTGAACAGCCGGGCAATATTGCTGCAGGTGTTCAGATCCGGCATGGATTCGCCGCTTTCCCACTTTGCCACAGCCTGGCGGGATACATTTAATTTTTCCGCCAGTTCTTCCTGGGTATATTGATTGAGTTTTCTAAGCCTTTGTAAATTCGCACTTATCATATTTTTCCTACCTTTCATACCATCTATTATACGCGAATTCCCCGGATTCTCCACCAACTGGAGCTGACACGGATTCCACTTGTAGTTGCGCGCCCCGGATCTGCAGGCAAAAAGAAAGCCGGACCTTTTCAAGTCCGGCAATCCATCCTAACCTTTTTTATAATACAGGAAATATCGATTGCGCAGCATTTCCTGTATTTCAAAAAAGTTCACCTTGTGAAAGTGAGCGCGAAGCGCGAATAACGTTTCCAAAGGAAACTTTTTTATTCAGCCATTTTAGGCAGTCTTTCAGCAATCACGTTCATCAAGCTGTCTGTGCAAGGCAGCGGATCAACGAATTTGGCGTCGCCGATTACGGCAAAGGCCGCGTCATCGGTAGGAGCCAGCGCTCCGCCCAGAATTTCGCCCGCTTCCGCATATTTATACTTGGGCAGCATATCGTCCATTTCATCAGAAATATCGTATTCATCATCCCAGTCGAAATCCACTTCATAGACATGGGCGATTTCTGCTGCGATCTCCCAGTTGGAGAAGTCCACATCCTCAAAGATCGCCTTATCAACCGGCTGCAGTCTTCTTTCAGTGTTGGTATAAGTACCTTCTGTGCTGGCAAATCCAGTGGCAGGAATCACCACATCAGCCTTAGCCGCCGTTTCCGTCATATGTGTGTCGGAAACCATCAGGAATTCCAGTCCGGAAAGATCGGCCTGCGGCTCTTCGCCGAAGATCAGCAGTGCTTTCACGCCATCCAGTGCTTCCGCTCCTGCACGAACGCCCAGATCAATCAGGCCCTGTGAGTTGTTCTTGGATTTGACTTGAACGATGCCGTCACGAGGCGCACCAATGTGTCCAGAAAGCATCGCGATATTCGCGATCATCGATGCTGCTTCGGTAGTCACAAAGTTCTGAGTAAAGACGATCATCGCTTTCTTGGCATTTGCGTACAGCTCGGCAACACCGCCGCACTGGTCGCAGGTCGGCGCATCTGCCAGGCTCTTTGCGAAGGCATCAAACCCTTCTGCATCGGAAGTCTTGCCCATATCCAGCAGAGATTTGGCGACGCCCTTTAAGAAAGTCAGCTCGTTATCTACATAAATCACCTTTTCCGCAAAGTCAAAATGCTGTTCATAGCCCTGCGGATTTACCAGAATCACTTTGGCTCCATTTTCCGCCGCCTGTTTCAGCTTCAGCTGCATTACCGGATTGGATACGGTATCAAATCCGGTCGCCAGAATGACATCTGTAGACAGCAGTTCATCGATGGTGTTGGGAGAAGCATCAAATCCCAGCACCGGCGCAAGGCCGCTGGCTCTGTTGTTAAAGCAGAGGGTTTTAGCGCCCATGACCGAGGCCATCTTCTTCATTGCGTAAGCTTCTTCATTGGTATATCTGTCTGAAATCGCTACCGCTACCGCATCCTTGCCGTATTTTGCGGCAATGGACTGGCATTTCTTAGCTACCAGCACCAGCGCTTCGTGATAATCGGTTTCTCTAAAGCCTTCCGCATCCTTGATCAGCGGATCGGTCAGTTTATCCTCCAGCAGTGAGCAGTCGAATCCCCATTTACCTTTTCCGCAGGCCAGACCCTGATTGACAGGACCTTCCTTGTCCGGATTGGCCTTGATCAGCATGTCGCCATAGCTTTCCAGCAGCAGGCTGCATCCTACCGAGCAGTAGGAACATGTGGTTTCCGTCACGTCGTTTTCCAGAGGAACTTCTTTAACCATTGTCGTTCTCTCCTGCAGCGCTCCGGTCGGACAAACGCTGACGCACTGGCCGCAGGATACGCAGCCGGATTCAACCAGCGGCTTTTCCAGATTTGGTTTTACAACCGTGTCAAATCCTCTATGTACCAATCCAAGGGCGCCGATTCCCATTACTTCATCGCAGACTCTCACGCAAAGGCCGCAGAGAATACACTTGTTGGGATCACGGACAATAAACGGATGGTCGTCTTCGAAATCAATTTTATTGATGTCACCCGACAGACGATCCGGTTTTACATCATACTGGTTGGCCAGATCGATCAACTTACATTCAAAATAATCGTGGCAGCCGCACTCCAGACATCTGTGTGCTTCTTCTTCCGCCTGTTCTTCCGTAAAACCGACGGGAACGACTTCTGTGAAGTTGTCTTTTCTTTCTTCCGCAGGCAGAACGTCATATTTAGGTCTGCACTGGCGCTCTCTGTCTTCAAAGGTCTTTTCTGTGATATCGTCCCTTGTCACAACGTACGGCTTTTCATATTTCACCGACTCGCCGTTCAGGTAAGCATCGATCACAGCGGAAGCCTTTTTCGCGTCAGCGATGGCTTCAACTGCGATGGAAATCTTGTCGTTTCCGCAGTCGCCGCCTGCAAATACACCTGGCATGCTGGTCATGAAGGTGTCTTCATCGTATGCGATGGCATTCTTTCTCGTCTTATCGCAGTCAAAGATGCTGGCATCTACCGCCTGGCCGATGGCCAGAATCATCGTATCGATATCAATGGTTTCAGTCTTTCCTTCTACCGGAATCGGCCTTCTTCTGCCGGACTCATCCGGTTCGCCCAGTTCCATAATCTGCAGAACAACCTGTTTTACGTGTCCGTTTTCATCAGCCACGACTTCCAGCGGATTGGTCAGATTTTTAAAGATAACGCCTTCTTCTTCCGCCTCTTCAATTTCCAGCATATCGGCCGGCATCTCATCCTTGGTACGTCTGTAGATATTGTAAACTTCCTTGGCTCCCAGTCTGACTGCGGTTCTGCAGGCATCCATAGCCGTGTTTCCGCCGCCGACGATGGCAACCTTTTCGCCCAGTTCAATTTCTTCGTTTCGAACTACTTTTCTCAGGAAATCGATACCGCCGATTACACCGTCAGCATCTTCTCCCTTACATCCGACGCCTGTGGAAATCCAGGCTCCGATTCCCAGCAGTACCGCGTCGTGATCTGCACGAACGGTATCAAAGGGGATATCAACGCCGATTTTGGTATTGGTTATGATGTTCACGCCCAGCTTTTCAATGGCGGAGATTTCCATATCGAGCACTTCCTTGGGAAGACGATATTCCGGGATGCCATAGCGGAGCATACCGCCGGCTTTGGGCATGGATTCAAATACAGTCACATCATGGCCCATCTGCTTTAGGAAATACGCAGCTGACAAGCCCATGGGGCCTCCGCCGATGACAGCGACGCTCTTTCCGGTAGCTGGTTCGCATTCCGGCAGGAACATTTCATCCTCCATCAGATCCTGGTCTGCGGCAAAACGCTTGAGCATCTGAATGGAGATAGGCTCGTCGATGAGTCCTCTGCGGCATTCTTCCTCACAAGGATGAGGGCACACTCTGCCCAGAGATGCTGGGAGAGGAATCTTATCCTTCACCAGTTCCAGCGCCTCGCCGTATTCTCCGTTGGCGATCAGTCCCACATACCCCTGGCAGTCGGTCTGAGCCGGGCATGCCAGAACGCAGGGAGGTCTGCAGTCGCCCACGTGATTGGAAAGCAGCAGCTCCAGGTTGGTCTTTCTCGATTCAATGACTCTCTTGGTATTGGTGCGAACGACCATGTTGGGCGCGATCTCGGTGGCACATGCCTTGAGAAGCTTGGGATTCCCCTCAGCCTCGCACATACACAGACCGCAGGAGCCGTAAATCTTGGTCCGTTCGTCAAAACACAGAGTCGGTATATAGATATCGTTTTCTCTGGCAACTTCCAGGATCGTCTGACCCGGAAGGCCCAAAACTTCTTTACCGTCAATATTTAATCTGAATTTATTCATTGGTCTTTTCCTCCTCTCTTACTCTACTGTAATGGCGTCAAACTTGCAGCTTTCCAGACATCTGCCGCACTTCACGCACTTATCCTGATCAATAACGTGTTTTCCTTTAACTTCTCCGGAAATTGCGTCCACAGGACATTTCTTGGAGCAGAGAGTACATCCTTTGCAGGCATCGGTGATCTCGTAAGTGATCAGTGCCTTGCAGGATTTTGCTGTACATTTTTTCTTGTAAATATGGTCTTCGTATTCGTTTCTGAAATACTTAATGGTTGTCAATACAGGATTGGGCGCAGTCTGTCCCAGACCGCACAGTGAACCGTCTTTGATCTTAACAGCCAGTTCTTCCAGAAGCTCGATATCGCCGTCGCGTCCCTCGCCGTTTGTGATTCTTTCCAGAATCTCCAGCATTCTCTTGGTTCCGATCCGGCAGTAGTTGCACTTTCCGCAGGATTCTTTTCTGGTGAAATCCAGGAAATATCTAGCCATATCGACCATACAGGTGGTTTCATCCATGACGATCATACCACCGGATCCCACGATGGCGCCTGTCTTAGTGATATTTTCATAATCTACCGGTGTATCGATCAGGCTGGCGGGAATACAGCCGCCGGATGGTCCGCCCATCTGAACTGCTTTGAATTCCTTATCGTTTTTGATACCGCCGCCGATTCCATAGATGACTTCTCTGAGGGGCAGTCCCATGGGAACTTCCACCAGTCCGCCTTTTTTAATCTTTCCGGCCAGAGCAAATACTTTGGTACCCTTGGATTTTTCCATGCCCATCGCGCCGAAAGCAGCTCCGCCGTTAAAGAGGATCCACGGTACGTTGGCCAAAGTCTCTACATTATTAATATCGGTCGGTTTCTGCCAATAGCCCTTTGCGGCAGGGAAAGGAGGCTTCAGTCTCGGCATACCTCTTTCGCCTTCCAAGGAAGCGATCAAAGCAGTTTCTTCACCGCATACGAAAGCTCCTGCTCCGGCTTTGATCCGGATGTCAAAATCAAAACCGCTTCCAAAGAGGTTCTTGCCCAAACATCCCTTTTCTCTGGCCTGACCCATGGCGATTTCCAGTCTTCTGATCGCCAGCGGATACTCAGCACGGCAGTAAATAACTCCTTCATTGGCGCCCATTGCGTACCCGGCAATGATCATCCCCTCCAGTAGGGAGTGGGGGTCGCCTTCGAGAACAGAGCGGTCCATGAATGCGCCCGGGTCGCCTTCGTCTGCATTGCAGACCAGATATTTCTCAGTGCCAGGGCTCTGTTTTGCAGCATTCCACTTGAACCAAGTCGGGAATCCCGCGCCGCCTCTGCCCCGCAGTCCTGAAATTTTGATTTCTTCGATTACTTCATCCGGTGTCATGGAGGTCACGACTTTTTCAATCGCTTTATATCCGTCTACCGCTATGTATTCGTCTATGTTTTCCGGGTTGATGACACCGCAGTTGCGCAGCACGACTCTCTGCTGTTTTTCCACAAACTGTTTATCCTCGTCGGAAATAGCCATGTCCTTTACAGGCTCGCCTTTTGCCAGGTGGCTGTCTACGATAGCCTCTACCTTGTCCGGCTGTACCTGGACGTATCTGGTCAAATCGCCGTTATCTTCATATACATCTACGATCGGCTCCAAATAGCATGTGCCTACGCAGCCCGTAATGTCGACGTCTACTTTCAGGTTTTTATCCGCGATTTGTTTTTCAAATTCAGCGGCTGTCTTTTTGGCACCTGTAGCAACGCCGCAGCTGCCCTGTCCGATTATTACCTTCATACTACTCTTCACCTCCTATGCTCTTTCCCGAATCTCTGCCAGAACTTCCTTGACAGAATCCTTTGTCAGATTGCCGTAGGTCTCGTCGCCGTCGGCACTTTTTACCATCATAACAGGAGCCAGCGAGCAGCATCCCAGGCAGGCTACGTTGTTCAGGGTGAACAAGCCGTCCTCCGTCGTCTCTCCGTCCTGGATATTTAAATATTCACAGATCGATTCTTCAATGGTATCCGCTCCATTTACGTGGCAGGCGGTTCCCTTGCAGAGCATGATCAGATATTTTCCGATCGGCTTCAGCCTGAACTGGGAATAGAAAGTGGCAACGCCGTAAATTTTGGCCGGTTTAATGCCTGTTGCCTCGGATATGTAATTGATAGCGTCAAAAGACAGATACCCGTAAATATCCTGAGCTTTCTGAAGAATTGTGATTAAGCTGCCGGGTACTTTTGCGTATTTGTCCAGCACCGGTGCTAGTTCCGTAAACTGGTCGACTTGATTCTGACCACAGCAGCAACCTTTTTCACTCATGTTAGTAACCTCCTAATTAATTTCATCGTCATACCTTTACAACGTGCAATATAGTCATTGTATCAAAGATAGGACATAAAAGCAATTAGAAGAGTTGGAATTAATGTCAGAAAAATATCAATTTTTTCTCTTTTCTTTCAGAAACCAGTTACAATGTTGAAAATTGAATCAAACACGGAATACTGATCGGAAGAAATATGCTGTGCAAATCTGCACGATATTGGATTTGAGGTATGAGAAATCCAGCTAAAAAAGAGCGGTGTGTCAGGGTTTTAACAAGGAAAGTATTTGGTGGGCTGTCTGTCGCTGCCGGAGGGATTCTTCGGCGTGCGGCTCCTGCCTCTTTGGAAAGGTGCCGAATGTCATTCTTGGGCGGCATTCCCCGGCGGCCCGGCCTCGGCATAAAAAAGTATCGGTAAAAGGTTGTTTGGTTCTCCAATACTGACATTACCGTATGAAGCCTGCGGGAATATCCGGTATTAGCGCCAGTAAACGATCAAAATTTCTCAGGGCAAGGACTGTTTCCGATATTTGTTTCAAGGTTATGCCCGACTTGACAAAGCGGACTGGGAAACGACCCAAAGAACCACTGCCTACTCTGCGGGGAAGCCGTACTCAATGAGAATCCTTAGTCTTCATCTCTTTTAAACAGCTTTTTCAAATCCAGCTCCATAACAAAGAGGGATCCGACCAAAAGAATTGCTCCGGCATAAGCCCGCGGAAGGAGGACTTCCCCCGCGAAAAGGAAAGCCACGACGCCGGCGAATACCGGCTCCATGGCAAAGATGACGCCCACATGGGATGCGCTGGTATACTGCTGAGCGATGGCCTGCACGATAAAAGCAACGCCCGTACAAAACACCGAAAGGAAAATTACCGCGCCCCAAACCTTCCCGCTGGCGGGAAAATGGGGTTCTTCTGCGAAAAAAGCCAGAATCAAATTAAACATTCCCGTAAACCCCAGTTGGAAGACGCCCAGCTGAAAAGCATCTACTTCTTCCTTTGCCACAGCAGTTTCCGTGAGCAGCAGATCCACCGCATAGGCGGCAGCGCACATTATGCACAGCAAATCGCCCAGCGCCGGCTTTAGCTGATCATTGAGCGTCAAAAGGCCGATGCCGATGAGGCACATGACCACCACAAGCGCCAGCTTTTTATCCGGCACCTGCTTTTTAAAGAAAAAAGCGAAAACCGGAGTAAAGACCACCGTCAGCGCGCACAGAAAGCCAGAGTTGGACAAACTGGTATGCATAACACCAAAAGTTGCCCCTATGTAAACCAGCACCAGCGCCACCCCAATGAACAAGCTGTATTTCAATGTCGTTTTATTGACCGTTTTCAGTCTCGGGAACGCAGCGGCAAAGGCGATTAAAAACGCGCCCAGAAAGCGAAAAGCGTTCAACGTAAAAGGACCTAAGTCTCCCAGGCTCAGATCCATTAAAAAATAGGAAACACCCCAGCACAGGGTAACCAGGACCAGCATCAGGTCCGCTTTTACTTGCTTCGTCATATCCACTCCCCACCATACATCATATTTCAGCCACAAACAGCTCCAAAGCCAGCATCTGATCAAGAAGGCCGGTTTTTATATTACCATCGATCTCATAGGCCTTTGATAAAATCCGCTTCAGGCCTTCCGTAGAATACTTTTCTGTCACGCTCATGGCTTTCTTGATACGAAATTCATGGATGCCCAGATGTTTTTGTATTTGAGCCAGGCCCAGGCCCTCCTCCCGCATTTCCTTCACCTCCAAAATCAGCTCCAGCTGGGAAGAAATGAGAGCCAGCAAGCGATAGACCCCTTCACCGCTGACCAGCAGATTGTGCAGCAGGCGATAGGCTTCATCTTTGCGGTTTCGGCTGATGGCATCCAGCATGGCAAAGACATTGGTCTCCAGATTGGTGGAAATGGTCAGGGCCACATCTGCGGATACAATCTCATCGCCGCTGCTGTGGGCGATTATCTTTTTAATATCGTTCTCTAGATTATATAAATTATAGTCGATTTCTTTGTTTCCGTATCCGCTGTCCTCGATCAGCAGCTCGACCACAGAATTGCGGCAAAGCTTTCCCGACGCCTTGAACCGTTTCACAATAAACGACTTGAGCTGGGCGCCGCTCAGAGGGCCGAAATCATAGACCCGCCCCAGCTTAGCGGCAGCGGTCAGAAGCTTGCTCTTTTTCTTATTCTTCGGGTCGGGTACGCCTGCCGTTATGATTAACAGGCAGGTATCGGGAATATTTTTCAGGTATTCCAACAGTTCCTTTTCATCGCTTTCAGAAAAGCCCTTCAGCTTTTGCCCCAGGGCCGGCGGAAATTCCGGGATCAGTACCACTCTCCGCTCAGACATCATGCTCAGCGTTTCGCAGCTTTCCCGAATCGAATCTATGGTCAGGCTTTCCGGCTCCAGGCGGGTAAAGTCAAGCGTTTGACATGCCTTATTTATATATTTTTCCAGCAGCTGTTCCGTCGCCCAATGCACCAGATACTGCTCCTCTCCGCACAGCAGCACCAGATTGGGGATATCCCCCGTTTTCAAATCCTTGCCGATCGTCTGGAAAGCATGCTCTTTTTTCTTATAATTCTGATATGCCATTTCACCCTCTATTCAATCATTTTTTGTATAGAAATACCCCTGCCGCCTTTTTCCAGGCAAATGCCAATGGCGCCGGAGGTATCGTTCCTATATACCATTATATCCTTTTCCCCGCATTTTTCAATAACAGCCTTCGCAGGGTGGCCGAAATTATTTTTCCCCACTTGAATCACGGCAGCCCGCGGAGATACGGCCTGAAGAAAATCACCCGATGAGCTGTATTTGCTGCCATGATGGGCCACTTTTAAAATGGTGGCGGTAAGGGTGGTGCTGCCGGAATAACGGTCCAGCAAAAGGCGCTCTCCCTCCTGATCGATATCCCCGGTTATGAGAAGGGAAACCTGACCCCATCGCAGCTTCATAATCAGACTGGAAGCATTTTCGTCTTCCTCATCAGCGGCCAGCTTTTCATATTCTTTCCCGCTGGCCCGCTCCGGCGCCAAAATATCCACATACACGCCTTCGCCTAATTTTACACTCTGACCCTCATAGAGATAAAGCATCCGGGCGCCGGTTTCATGTTTGAGTTCTTTTTCTTTTAAGCGATTGCCTTCAAAAACGCCGATGGTCTCCACCAGCCCCTCTCTTGCCAGAGAACGGATTCCCCCATAATGGTCCTCATGGAGATGGGTCACAAAAGCTGCATCTACCTTTTTGACGCCGTTTTTGAGAAGATAGGGTTTTAAAATCTTCTTCCCCACATCATAACGGATGCTCCCGCCTCCATCAAAAAGGTAGTTCTTCCCTTCCGGTGTACGGACATGGATGCAATCTCCCTGCCCTACATCAACAAAAACAATCTGCGCTTTTGAAAAGCCGTCATCCACTGCTGCCGCCGCTGTCATGGCTGTAATAAGAATTACCGCAGCGCCTGCTATAAGACGGGCTTTCTTTCTTCGAATAAACAGAATCCTGCCCTTTTCACAAACAAAGAAAAACAAAATCCCATAATAGAATGCCAGAAGAAAGACCGGCGGGCTTGCTACATCAAAGGAAGTCTTTCCTCCGGCGTAAAAAAAGTCGTTGATCCATACCAGCAGACGGCACCCCTGTTCAAAGAAAAAGGCGCAGAATTCAAATATGCGGTCCGAAACGCCCGATAAAACCAGCATGACGATCCCCACAGGCAGCAGGATTCCCGCCAGAAAAATAATCGGCAGGTTGGCTAAAAGGGCCCCCAGAGACACATAGTTGAACACATATGCCGTAAAGGGAGCCATTCCCGCTTGAATGGCCAGCGAGGAAAGGAACACTCCCTGATAAAACCGCTGAACAAAAGGAAGGATTACCCCCAGAGAGGCAACGGCCAGGAAGGACAATTGAAAGCCTACATGAAAAAGCTGGATCGGATTATAACAAAGCATCAGCACAAAGGTAAAGGACGCCGCAGAAAGCAGATCGTACCGGCGGTGGAGGAGCCCGGCCCCCAAATGAAGGATAATCATCGTGCCTGCCCGCACCACGGAAGGCGAAAAACTAGCCAGCGCCATATAAGACAGTAAGAAAAACAATGCTCCAATATAGAAAAGAGCACCTTTTCTCCCCCGCCACAAAAATGCAAAAAATCCATAGACAACTCCAATGTGCAGACCGCTGACCGCCAAAATGTGAGCAGTACCGTTTCTCTGAAAATCTTCATAAGTATCCTCAGACATAGCCGAACGATCGCCGAAGAGCATGGCCAATGCCATTGCTTTTACTTCCTGGTCAGTAAAGCGCTCCAGTTTATATTCCAATCCGCCTTTGATCCGGCTCGTAAGGCGCAGGAACGCCGCCGACTTTATCGCAAGCAGTTCCACACTGGAAGTCGTCATAACCGTGCCAATCCCACAGCTTTGAAGATATAGTCTATAATCGAAGCATCCCGGATTCCTCCGTTCCTGCGCCAATTCAGGCGTGCCGCAAAATGCAGCCCAGGACCCGGTCAAATCCCGATAATCATCCAGCTTTCCATAATAGTGAACCAAGGTGCGGCTGTCCTCTGTTTTTACTGTCATAGCATACCCCTGGTCCTTTTGCTGAATATCCGTCACCAGCCCCTCTATCCGGACCTGTCTTCCCACCTGCTGCACCATGGAGTCAGGCTGGTCTGCACAGGTCTGATTCCACCATCCGCCCATGGAAAACACACATACGAACAAACAAACCTTTGTCAGCTGCAAGCGGACCTGCAGCCGGTTTCCCACCTGCGCAAGCGCTGCGGCCGCGGCCAGTATGCCGATCCAAATCGCCTGATGGGCTTGCGAAAAAAAGGCAGCTGCAATCCCGCTGCCGAAGGCGATGGCAATAAAAATCATCGGTCTTCTCAAATGTCTCTCCCCCCAAAGACATTCGGCTTCACTCTTTGCTTACGGTAACACAGGACCTATTATATTACAAAATATGGAAATTCACAACCCAATAAACTTAATTTTCTCTTACGGAAATCGAAAGAATCGGATAAAACGTTTAACTTTTCCCTTCTTCTATGTTATAATTCAGACTGAATATATTGGTTACAGGAGGATAAGATTTTGGCAGATAAATTCAATAAAAATTCAAGCTCTGATGATATAAACGAGTTTTTCGCCGAGTTTGATAAGGTAGATGAGGCCGCTGATCCCCAGCCGCAAAAGCCGCAGACACCAGAAAAACCGAAAAACCCGGAAAGCGAACCGACACCGGCTCCCTCGCGCACCGCTCGCGCCGCGGAAAATTCCCGTGCGAAAAGGAGCAAAGAAAAAGCAGCTTCCGAAGCATCATCAAAGAAAAGCAAGAAAAAAGGAAAGAAAAAAGAGAAAAAGCCCATGAGCAAAAAGAAAAAAGTCTTTACTATCATTGGACTGGCGATTCTTGCTCTGATCCTGATTGGCGTGATTTATGTGGGCGCACTCATTTTGACCGCAGGAACACACAGCATTGATGCTGATAATATTTATACGCGCCTCTATCAGCGTTCTACCATCTACGACGATGAAGGCAAAGAGATTGAAAGTGTGTTCTCTGAAGAGGGTAACCGGGCTAATGTGGCTTACGAAGACCTGCCTGAAAATCTGGTCAATGCCATCGTGGCTATCGAAGATAAGACCTTCTGGAAGCATCACGGTTTCAACTTCGTGCGAATTATGGGCGCCATTAAAGACAGCGTTTTCAGAGGCGGCCAGATCAGCGGTACCAGTACTCTCAGCCAGCAGCTTGCCCGAAACGTATATTTGAGTGAGACCAAGAGCAAACGATCTCTCAATCGAAAGATTCTGGAGGCGTATTATACCGTACTGATCGAAAAGAGTATGTCTAAAGAACAGATTGTGGAGGCTTACCTGAACACCATTTATCTGGGCTTCAACTGCTATGGTGTAGAATCTGCTTCGCAGGCTTATTTTGGCAAGAGTGTGAAAAAGCTCGATCTGCTGGAATGCGCGGCACTAGCTTCTCTCCCCCAATCACCGGATGCTTTTGCTTTAGTGAAATCCTATCCTGTAGGCACCGTAGAAGTAGAGAAGAAAAATATCTTGGCCGAAACGGACAGTATCGTCTACGCATACAATGGAGATTTGTCCAGTGACCGGCGTAAGGCAACTCTGCGCAATATGGTGGATCAAGGATACATAACCCAGGCGGAAGCAGACAAAGCATTGGATGAAAATTTAAAGAAGAGCATGAAAATCTCTGCTGATAAAGGCAGCGGCTTCTCTTCCTATTTTACCGATTATGCTATTGATCAGATTACAGCTGACATTATGGAAGAATATGGTTGGCCCAAATCGGAAGCCAGAGAATTTATCTATCGACGGGGCCTGAAGATCTACACGACCATGAATAAGAGTGCTCAAAAGATCGCTGAAAAGGAATTCGAAAAGAGTTCCCATTTCCCGAGAGTGACCAACGTTCGAAAGGACGGCGACGGAAATATTCTCAACAGTAAAACAGGAAAAATTGTACTTTATGATTACGACGATTATTTCAACAGCAAAGATCAGTTCGTGCTCAAAAAGAATGAATACAAGAAAAACAGCGACGGCAGTATCACCATCTACAAAGATAAACGGTTAAAATTCTTCGATATAACGGTAAGCGGCAAGAGCGACATCGGTCTTACCTTCAAGCCTATGTACCAGCAAAAGGACGGTAAGTATTATACTATCGAAGACGGCGCCATCTCTGTACCGCAGGGATACAAAAGCAAGGACGCCAGCGGCAACTGCATTATTTCCGCTAAGTTCTTCAAGGATTATCCCAAATTTTTCAAAGAAAAAGATGGAAAGCTGATTGTAAGTTCCGAGAACTGTGCTTTAAAGCAAAAGGTTGTTCAGCCTCAGGCGGCAATCGTTATTATGGATTACAAGACCGGCGGAGTAAAAGCCATGGTCGGCGGCCGGGGCACCGAAGGAAAACAGATTTACAACCGCGCTGTACAGCCTCGTCAGCCGGGCTCCTCCATCAAACCGATTGCCATTTACTCATCCGCTCTGCAAAGTTCCTATAATGCGGCTGAAAAAGGCGAGAGCATGAGTCTTTCCAATTCGGACGGAAGCAACTGGGGAAAATACATCACCGCAGGCAGCGTAATCAACGATGCGCCGATGGTGGTAAACGGCAGAACCTGGCCGAAAAACTGGTATACCGGATATCGTGGACACATGACGCTGCGTTCAGCCGTACAGCAATCTGTAAACGTGTGTGCGGTTAAGGTTTATCAGCAGATGGGTCCGGAATTCCCGACTTCCCAGCTGAAAAAGATGGGTGTTACCACTCTGGTAGAAGATGGAAATACCAATGATATGAATCCGGCCGCCCTTGCTCTTGGAGGTATGACTCGCGGAATCAAACCAATTGAAATGGCTGCGGCCTACGGCATCTTCCCTAATGAAGGAACTTATACAGAGCCAGTTGCTTATACCAAGATCACCAACAGCAACGACGAAGTGCTCTTTGATAAGACACCGAAAACAGAACAGGTACTGGATAAAGGCGTTGCATTCATTATGACCGATATTCTGCGCAGCGTTGTCACCAATGGTCTGGGATCGAACGCATCCTTCAGCGGACAGCCGGTAGCGGGCAAAACTGGAACCACTAGTGATAACTTCGACGCATGGTTCGTTGGCTTTACCCCGCAGTACACCGCTTCAGTCTGGATTGGAAACGATGTTAACATTGAACTGGCGGAAGGCTCCGCAGCAGCGGCCCGTCTGTGGAGAACGATTATGAGCCAGGTATGCGCAGGAGAGCCTCGCGGTAAATACCCGAGCCAGCCGGATGATGTAAGCAAGATTGGCGGTGAATACTATACGGATGGCACCTATTCCCGAGTTGCAAAGCCAAAATCCACCTCAGATGAGAGCGAATCTTCATCCAGCTCCGATAAGAAAAAAGGCACTACTAAACAAGTTGAGAGAGCCACGACTCAGCCGCCTGCAACTCAGGCGCCGACGACGAAAGCACCGACAACACAAGCTCCAACAACCAAAGCTCCGACGACGAATACCGAAAACAACGGAGATTAAAAGAACAGCAAGACTCCGCGCACAGCGCGGAGTCTTTTCTATTGTAATCCGTTATCGAATTGACTTTGGATTGAAGATCAGGGCGATCAAATATCCCCATGCAATAGCGATCGTTATGCCGCCGGACGCTGCTTTCACGCCGCCTGTGATCGCTCCTAGAAAACTTTCCTTAGCGCCTTCCATTGCGCCCTTTGCAAGCGCATAGCCAAAGCCGGGCAGCGGGACTCTCGCCCCTGTCTGTGCCAACTGAACCAGAGGTTCATATAGATGCAATCCCTGCAGGACTGCCCCTGCCACCACTAACAAAACTAAAACCCGCGGCGCTGTCAGCTTGGTCACATCCATTAGGATCTGCCCGATGACGCAGATAGCGCCGCCTATTAAAAATGTATATACATACTCCATATTAGCGTTCCTCCTGTCCAATCTCAAGCGAAATAGCATGTGCGATTCCTGGGATAGATTCCCCCTGAAACGGACTGATCGTTGAAAGCAGTGCTCCTGTTGAAACGATCAGAACTTTGTGCAGTTCACCTCTCTGCATTCTTTTATAAATATAGCTGGAAAAAACACTGGCCGAACAGCCGCAGCCGCTTCCGCCTCCATGCACATCTTGTTCTTTCGCATAGATCATAGCTCCGCAGTCATCATAACGGCTCTCCACTTCTTTCTTCGGCAAACCAGCATCCACCAGCAAATCTTTAGCAATATCTTTACCGATATAACCCAAGTCTCCGGTTAGAATCAAATCATAATAATTGATTTTTCTTCCTGTATCGGCAAAATGATTGAGCAGCGTATCTACCGCCGCCGGTGCCATGGCCGCTCCCATCTGATTTGCATCCTTTATTCCTGCGTCGATCACTTTGCCGATCGTTCCGCAGCATACTTTTACCACTGCTGGTGTCTTTGTATTGCCTTCATCATCCGCGATCATCGCCTCTTCCTCTTTTTTTCCAGAAGAGATAACCATAGCACCGGCAGCCGTTGCAGTCCACTGCGCGGACGGCGGCCTTTGGTTTCCATGTTCCAGAGGCATTCGAAATTGCCGTTCTGCCGTACAATAATGGCTGGATGCTCCGATAATTACATTATCGCTGTATTGTCCATCTGTCAAAACAGAGCCCAGCATGAGAGATTCAGTCATCGTCGAACAGGCTCCATACATACCTAAAAATGGAATGTGCAAATCTCTGGCCATAAATGAAGATGACATCAGTTGATTTAGTAAATCTCCGCTGAGCATAGCCCCAATATCCTCTTTGGACCTGCCTGATTTTTGAAGGGCTTCCATCATTGCTGTCTTAAGCATTTTGCTTTCTGATTTTTCCCAGGTTTTCTCGCCGAATGTGTCCTCTTCAAGAACCGTATCAAACCATTGTGAAAGCGGCCCCTCCCCCTCTTTTTTACCTACCACGGAGGCCGCGCCGAGAATGACCGGCCTTCTGGAAAAATCTAAAGTCTGATTCCCCATTTTATTTTTTATCATATTCCTCTCCTAAAACTGCCCTGCAATCCAGTAAATGATACCTATGACGGTTGCGACTGAAATTCCGCATACCAGCACTGGCCCTGCCAAACTGAATAATTTGGCCCCAACGCCAAGAACAATTCCTTCCTGTTTATATTCAATAGCAGGCGCCACCATAGAATTGGCAAAGCCTGTAATCGGAACAATCACACCTGCCCCTGCGAACTTGCCGATGGAGTCGAAAAGCCCCAGCCCTGTCAGCAGCTGGGCGATCATGACCAGGATCACCGTCACATAGATTCCAGCATTTTTTTGGTCCAGCCCATACCCTACCAGGGCCTTTTCAAGTAAAAGCGCGCATACACAAATGAGCCCTCCTACAAGAAAGGCCTTCAGGCAATTGAGGAAATAATTCGGCTTGGGCGTAAATTGACTTGCATATTGTTCATACGCTTTTGCCACCTGCTTTTTCTGCTTTTTTTCTTGTTTCTCTTTATCCGCCATAAAGTCCTCCTTTCAGATTTCCTTTTTATTATTCCCAATTCTAAAAAATTATGCCATTGGAAGAAAGATCCCGCTATTTTCATTTGATTAATCGTTTTATGTCATAATAACTATCGGTTGGCCTATTAAAAAAGGCTCTGCTTTGTGCTATAATCAAAATCAATATCAGCTTACTTCCATCTAACGATTTTGTTCTGAAATATGAAGAAAGGAATGGTTATGGCAATAAACAATCTGGTCCTGGCATCCAGTTCACCCAGGAGAATTCAAATGATGAGAGCAAAAGGCTATGAACCGTACATTTTTCCGGCTCAAGTTGATGAAACCATTCCCATTACCATGGGAATGGAAAGCGCAGTCATGTACCTGGCGTGCAAAAAGGCTTTATGGGCGGAACAACATCTTCCCCAAGAGCAGAAAATAAATTCGCCAATCTTGGTCGCTGCCGACACAGTGGTGTATAAAGACCGCATCATCGGCAAGCCCGCAGATCCGGACCAGGCCAAAGAAATCCTTGCTTCTCTGAGAAAAAGCGCGCATTATGTGGCCACCGGCGTCTGTCTGCTGAAACCAGAACTGCCGGTGAGAAAACTCTTTTGTGAAATAACCAAAGTGTACTTTAAGGATTTTTCCCAGGAAGCGCTGGAGGCCTATATAAATACGGACGAACCTTATGATAAAGCCGGTGGTTACGCCATCCAAGGCACCTTCGGCAGATATGTGGACCATATCGAAGGCGATTATGAAAATGTGATCGGCTTTCCCTGGAGCCGCATTGAAAAAGAGCTGGCATCTTTGTAATACCGGCTCTTTTTCCTTTATTTCTTTAATTTGATTTTTTTCGTTTTGCTGTATTTTCCGTAAACCTTTCCTCCTCGGGAATCCTTTTTATACGCACGTACCTTTACGTAATAGGTCTTGCCCTTCTTAAGCTTTTTCAGTGTTTTTTTAGTAGAAGACGCTGTCACGGATTTTGTTTTCTTTTTCTTGTATTTTTTGTTTGTTGAATAAGTAATTTGATAGCCTTTTGCCCCGCTGATTTTTTTATAAGTAACTTTCAGTTTGGTCTTCGATACCCGCTTCAAGTTTTTGATAGAGACCCGCTTGACACTGACCTTTTTCCATTTGGCATAAAGAGTGTAGCTGCCGGATGTTAGAGCTGTCACTTTGGTTCTATAACTGCTGCTGGTATACCAGCCCGCAAAGGTATATCCCTTTCTTGTAGGATTTTTCAGGGATACCCGGCTGCCGTAGTAGGTAGACGGGTTGGATGCGTTGTTTTTGCCTCCGTTTAATTTATAGCTGATGGTGTATGGAACGGTTATTTGGCATGAGGCGGAAATACCAAGACGATCATTCGATGTTGCTGTAATCGTTGTCGTCCCTCCATTTAACGCCGTCACTCGTCCTGCAGCCGAAACGCTTGCTACCGAAGGATTCGATGATCTCCAGGAGAAACTCCCGTTTTTATTGCCCAATGAAACAGATGTTGTCAACTGCAACGCCTCTCCTTTTTTCAAATTCGTGCTGTTTCTATTCAATATAACCTTAAAAACATTGTTTCCGTCCAGTAATAAAGCCATAGCATCTTTAGCATTGACAATTCCATAACCGGAATAGATATCATGTCCCGAGGTGTATATATCTTTTGCGGAGACGTAAAGAATTCGTTTAATTGATTCCGATTCAAGCTGCGGCTGGACGGAATATAGAAGCGCTGCCACTCCCGCTACCACAGGTGAAGCCATGGAAGTACCGGCGCTCCACGCATACTGGCCACCAAAAGAACTGAAAATTCCCTCCTTGAGCTTTTCTTTTCCATTAGAGTCAAATTCGGTTTCCCCGCCAGGAGCAGATAAATCCTTCGCAGGTCCATAATTGGAAAAGTTCGATTTTTTATTGGATTTATTCGTTGAAATTACACTAATACAGGAGTCAAAATCCGCAGGATAGTTGGGCACTTGGTTGTTATCGTTTCCTGCTGCACAGACTACGGTAGTCCCCTTTGCCGTAACCTCATCGACTGCGTTTTTCAGCAAATTGTCTTCCCAATTCAAGCTTCCTCCGTTTGCGTACCCCAAGCTCATATTGATCACTTTTGCCTGGCTCCTCGAAGCATACTGAATACCTGCGATAATGGCATTGGTATAAGCGTATTCGCCCCTGAAAACATCAACAACAAAAAGTTCCACGCCGCTGTTATCCTTACCGCTGGCAACACCCGCCACGCCAATATCATTGTTGGCAGCAGCCCCAATGATCCCAGCTACATGGGTTCCATGTCCATCGTCATCACCGCTTAAAAAGCGTTCATACCCATAGGAAGTATCTCTACATAAGGACTTGTTCAAATTTTCCTGCAAATCCGGATGACTGGTATCCACCCCCGTATCCAGTACCGCAACTCTTGTTTTCTGATGAGGAGCCCCATTCAACAATTCCCATGCCCCTTCTGCCTGGATCGTATCCAAATGCCAGAGGTCCTTTGCACAGGTATCATTCAAAGCTGCAGTCGCCGCATTTGTTTTAGCTGTGGGCTGAGCCGATTCTTCATCATCGATCAAGCTATATCGATAGTTGGGCTGAGCATAAGCAACCTCGGAATCCTTCTCATAGGTCTTTACTGCCTCTTCCACCGTCTGATCTTTGGCAAGCTCCACGACAGCTGTGATCTCATCCTGAGGCGTATCCAGCAACGTTAAATCTTCGCCATCTTTTTTATCGACGATTTTAGCGGCTTCTTTTTTATTAACATCATCCTCAAACACGACGATGATCTGATCTTCTGCATAATCGCCTCTGATCTCCTGACTCTGCTTTTCCGCCCCATAGACTGCAGTTCCGGCTGGGTTGACCGTGAACAACATACATAAAATCACAATGATTGCTACTATGCGTTTGTTTACCCTCTTTGTTCCCATGATACTTCCTCTGATTTTTTACCGCTTTAGTTTCAACCTCTTCACTTTGCTATATTTTCCATAAACTCGTTCCCCTGTGGAGTCCAATTTATAAGCGCGTACTTTTACATAATATTTTTTGCCTTTTTTCAACTTGCTTAATGTCTTGGCGGTTGATTTGCTGTAAATTGTTTTCGTCGTTTTTTTACTGAATTTTTTGCTGGTTGAATAGGTGATCTGATACCCTTTTGCGCCGCTGATTTTTTTATAGCTTACCTTTAGTTTCGTCTTTGCCGTTTGACGCAGCTTTTTTATGGATGTACGTCCGGCTTTCACTTTTGTCCACTTTGCGTAAAGCGTTTGGTCACCGCCGGAAAAAGTTACGACCCTTGCTTTATATCCGCTGTCTTTATACCAACCTGCAAAAGTATATCCCTTTCTCGTTGGATTTTTAAGCGTTACGCTTCCATAATATCCGGATGGATTAGCCAGACTGTTCTTGCCGCCGTTTAGATAATAGGTAATCGTATAAGGGATTGTCACCTGACAGGAATCGGAAGCTCCCACTAAATCCTTCGATTTGGCGGTAATGGTAACTCGGCCTCCTCTTTGGGCCGTTACACGCCCTGCTGCATCGACCGATGCGACAGACGGATCCGAAGAGCTCCAGGATATTCCTCTGTAATCAGTCCCCACAACCGAGGCTGTTAAAGCAATGCTTCGTCCCCGATTTAATGTCACTTGGTTTTTATTGAGCCTTAGTTCTACCACATAATCCGTGCTCAACAGCTTTGCTGCCGCCCGATATGCATTGACAATCCCATAGCCGGAATCACTGTCCCGTCCCCTGGCGTAAATATCCGTTGCTGTGGAGCACAAAAGTTCTCTTGCTCTGTCGGGAGTCATGCTCGCATCGACAGAATACAGCAAGGCCGCCGCGCCTGATACAACAGGAGCTGCCATGGATGTTCCCGAAAGCGTTTTGTATCCCGATGATGTGATCGCCGTGGGATAAGTGCTGACAATACTCTGTCCGGGGGCCGACAAATCCTTTTGCGGGCCGTAGTTGGAAAAGCTGGTCCTTTTGTTATTCTGATCAGTTGCGATGACGCCGATGCAGCGTTCATAGTCTGACGGATATTGATTTGCTGTGGAGTGATCGTTTCCTGCGGAGCAAACAATTGCGGCTCCAGATTGGTATGCCGCTTCCAGCCGTTCTCGCAAAGCCCTGTCGGTCTGTTCATCCATTCCGTCCAGGCCCATACTCAGATTAATCACGTCTGCATTCAATTCAACTGCATACCCAAGTGCCAGGAAGATTCCGTCGGTAAAGGCGTAATTTCCCTTTGTCTCAACATGATCGTCTTTTGTACTCCAGCGATACATGTCAACTGCAACAAGCTCCACATGGCTATTGTCCGTTCCGCTGGCAACGCCCGCCACCCCGATATTATTATTCGCCGTAGCTCCGATGATCCCGGCCACATGGGTCCCATGTCCGTCATCATCGCCATTTAAGGGTTTCCGAACCCCATATGAAGTATCCAGACACAAGGATTTGTTTAACGTCGCCTGCAGGTCCGGATGCTTGGTATCCACCCCGGTATCCAGCACAAGTACCCTTGTTTGTTTGTGTGGAACATTTTGAATCAGTTTCCAGGCTTTTTCCGCCTGAACCGTATCTAAATGCCAGAGCTGCGACGCATAGGGATCTTTTGAAGCGGCAGTCGCTGCTTTTTGCTGCATCCCAACGCCGTCTTCTGTAATGATGCTCTCATCATCTGCCAGGCGATATCGATAGTTAGGCTGGGCGTATGCTACTTTAGCATCATGTTCATAAAGGGAAACTGCCTCTTCCACCGTCTGGTCTTTGGGAAGCTCCACGACAGCCGTAATTTCATCCTGCGGCGTATCCAGCAACGTTAAATCTTCGCCATCTTTTTTATCGACGATTTTAGCGGCTTCTTTTTTATTAACATCATCCTCAAACACGACGATGATCTGATCTTCTGCATAATCGCCTCTGATCTCCTGACTCTGCTTTTCCGCCCCAAAGACTGCAGTTCCTTCCAGTCCAACGCTGCAGACAGAAACGACCATGCATAAAATGACGAAAAGGCTTATAATCCGATTTTTCGTTTTTTTAGTTTCCATTTCGTAGTTCTCCTTTGTTACCAGAATACAAGGCTGTATTCCACAATTGAATCGGTGAAGCCAAAGTTAAACTCGCCGATCGCAATGCCAAAAGATATTAAACTGATTTCACATTTTATACATTATATCCCAGTTTTTATCGGCGCTCAAGCAGCGGGAAAAAATAATCATAAAATCCACATAATTTATAGTTTTTTGGATTTTACAGAACTGTATTTTCCATAGAAGATTACAGCTTCCTTTCCATGATCTCCGGCGAGCAGCTGATCTGGAACTGATCGCAGGTAAAGCACTTGGATATTTCCGGCGAATCTTCCCGGGCGATACGGTGAAATCCTGCTTTTTCAAAGAACGCAGGTACTTTTGCCACTAGCATAACCCGTGGTCCGCCCAGTTTCCTTACCTTATCCACTACAGTCTGCAGCATAAGCTCACCGATACCAGACTTACGGTAGGGCTTGAGTACCGTAATCCCGCCAATGACATATTCGCCTGCCCGCATTTCCAGCTCTATCCCCGCCACACGGCTGCCGCTGCTGTCTAAGACTTCCCAGCAGCCAATCAACCCTTCAGGCTGCGGCGCATCCGGCTCGACTTCCAGGCCGTTTTCGAAAAACATGCGGGCTAGTCCGGGATAATCGTCTGTTTCAATGGTTTTATAAGCATTCATGCGCTTCCTCCTTCTTTTTCTCCAGTATCCAAGCTTTCATTTCTTTAAAACAGCCGTCTTCCGGTTTAATCTGCAGAACAAAATTTACCCGTCCCAGAACATGTTCCAAATAAGAAGCCATTTCTTCATTCGCAGCCTCACGCCCCAGCTTATTATGTAAATGAGACCGCATTCCATATTTCTTCATGTAAAAATAGATTTGACGAAGCTCCCGGCGGTAAGCTCTGGGCGTCTGTAATTTTTCGTTTACAACAACCCCTGTGACGATCTGCCTCTGTCCAGCGGTCAAAAGCTTTGTTTTCTTTTTATTCATCTCAAAACCCATGGCATTGAGAAAAGCTCGCACCTTATTCTTGACCTCGACCCAATCGAAATCACCGGAAAAGGTCAAATCATCGCAATATCTGGTATAATTAACACCCTTTTCTCTGCACCAGTTGCCTATGTACCGGTCAAAGTCTTTCATGATCAGATTGGAAATAGCAGCCGAAGTCGGTGCGCCCTGCGGCAGATATCCCTCATAACAACAAATTGCAGTCAAGAGAGACGCTGCTGGATAAGGGAAGTATTCTCTGGGAAAAGCCTTCGTAAAAACCATGGAATCGGTAATACTGCCAAAAAAGTTTTCAATATCCAGTTTCAGTATTTGAGGGCTTGCCACATGTGCGGCGGCATTATCCCGTACTGAGACGCCCTTTCGGTAAGCTGTTGCATACTCGGAAACAGGAACCCGCTCCAGAACATTGCAAAGCAAGTTTCTTTGAATCTGTTTTAAAAGGTAATCCGGCTCAAGCAAAGGACGCAGCGAACCATCTGCTTTCTTCCGAAAGGTTTTACGATAGTGCTTTTCTGCATGACGGCTCACCGCATATAAGCATTTTAACCGTTCTTGCCTTGTTAATCGGCTTTCATCGAAAAGCTCCAAAGAAAGCAAAAAATCCTGACATTGCTGAATATCACAATACTTCCAAAGGTTGGTATATCTCATAGTTTCCTCCCTTTTAGACACACTTTATAAAACAGAGACAATACAAAATGAAAATTCCGAATCTGCGCCGATGTACACCTAAGACCGCAAGGTCTGCACATGAAATGTGCAGAAGTACATCTCAGCCGGATTCGGTCTGATCTGCTCATACTCACCATACAGACAGCGACTCGCCGCCCGCCCGAAACAAAGTCCGGCTGCGCTATTGCCTCTGTTTGTTTCTATTCTAACATATTTTATTTTGTTTTTGGGAAAAGAGTATACGATGACAGCCGTATCTCCACATAAAGCAGTTCTTCCCATCCTTGGTTACAATGCAAGAAAGCTGTCCGATCCCTGCAAAAATCAGAAAATCTTCATAAATTGTTAATCAGATTTTCCTTTGTTCCCGCAGCCTAATATGGTATGATAACTGAGGAATCATTAAAAAATAAAGGAGGTATGGTGTTCTTACACCTTAGATTATGAAAACGTTAAAAAAAGCAATCTCATTTCTTTTGATTTTTACAGTTATGTTTCAGCTCTCTACGCTGACTGTCTCAGCGGACAGCTCCAAGGTTGTCACTCTGGGAGCCAATATTTCCAAACAGCAGAGGGCTGATATGTACGAGTACTTCGGCACCACGCCGGAGCAAGTCCAGACCATCGAGGTCAACAACAGCGACGAACGCAAATACATGGAAGGCATCGCAACCGAGCAGCAGATCGGCCGCAAAACCTTCAGCTGTTCCTACATAGAGCCCACTGACAGCGGCGGCGTTCAAGTGAAAACAGCCAATCTCACCTTTGTCACCAGTTCCATGATCGCCAGCACCCTGGCCACATCCGGGATTGAAAACTGCAACGTAGTAGCCGCAGCGCCCATCGCTGTGTCGGGAACCGGTGCTCTAACAGGTATTATGATGGCTTACGAAACTGCCAGCGGCCAGGATTTGAATGAAGGCCAAAAGGAAGCTGCGGTAGAAGAACTGGTAACCACTGGAGAAATCGCCGATTCAGTCGGACAAGAACAGGCATCGGCGCTGGTCAACGATGTTAAAGAGCAGGTCATTGAAGATAACCTGACAGACGCTTCAGAAATCCAAAAGGTTGTGGATGAGGCGGCCAGTAATCAAGGCGTCACACTCACTAAAGAGCAGATGGACAAAATCGTCGCTCTCATGAAAACCATTTCCCAGTATGACTATGATGTCAAAGCCTTAAAGAACACCCTTGACAATTTAGAAGGAAAAGGCGAAGGCTTTTTCGCCGGCATCTGGAATTCCATCAAGGGATTCTTCGGCGGCGGCAGCGACGGCGGGATTATCAACGATACCAAGGATACCGTTCTGGGAGATGATGCGGTAATCAACAGCACTTTGGATGACATCAAGTCCGCTGCCGAAGACGAAGGCCTGTGGGACAAAATTGTCAACTTCTTTAAAGGCCTCTTCGGCTCAGATGACGAAAGCAAAGACGGCAGTTCCGATCAGAAGGACAGCACTCAAGCCAGCGAAAGCTCTAAGGACAGCAAAAGCACCAGTAACGAAAGCACAAGTCCCCAGCCCAAAGAAGACAAGTCCCCGACAGATGAAACGAGCAGCAGCTCGGACACTGACGGCACAGGAGCTTCACAGGAAGGACAGCCTCAGTAAGATTGGCCTGCACATGCTCTGCACGTGAATTATTGCTTTTTGATGAGCAAAATCAGGAGAGGATAAAACATAAAAAAACGCCTTTTCCTCTAGCAAAGGAAAAGGCGTTTTTTATCGTCTATATGAAATTAGTCAATCTGATACCGTTTCTTACCAAAGATTTTCGGCAGAATATTAAGAACTATGAACAGCAGTACAAGGGATACGCCCAGAGTAATGATCGTGCTCAGTCCGAAACCAAGCTTTCCGGTAATTCCTGCCACAATGTACCCGATAAAGCAGCATCCTGCTACCGTCACCGCGTACGGCACCTGCGTGCCCACGTGCTTCAAGTGGTTGCACTGAGCTCCTGTGGACGCCAAAATCGTGGTATCGGAAATCGGTGAAGTATGATCTCCGAATACGGAACCAGCCAGTGTGGCTGACAAAGTTGTAATCAACAGCTCCGGAGCAGCCGCTTCGCAGATGGCGATAATAATCGGGATCAAAATACCGAAGGTTCCCCAAGCGGTTCCCGTCGAGAACGCCAGCAGGCAGGCTACTACAAAGATCAGGGCCGGCAGAATCTGAACCGGTACTCCCGAAACTTCTACCAAATGGGCCACGTACGGTCCTGTTCCCAGAAGATCACGGCACACGCCGCTGATCGCCCAGGCCAAAGTCAAAATGATGCAAGCCGGTACCATGGATTTTACTCCAGGTCCGATACAATCGAAGAAATCTCTGAAAGAAAGCACTTTTCTGCACATGAAGTAGATAAAGCTGAAGAGCAGAGCGCCGAAGGCTCCCAGTGACAGCGCCGGACCCGCGTCGGTATTTCCGAAGGCGTCGAACAGCGTTGAGCCCTCCTCAGACCAGTATCCGCCCACATAGAGCATGGACAAGATGCAGAGAACGATCAAAACCAAAATGGGAACTACCAGATCGTAGATTCTTCCTTTATTATTGGTCTTCTGTCTCAGGAACTCCTCTTCCATATCTTCAATTTCTTCTTTTCCTTCCTGAATGCCCTTTTCTGCCAGCAGTTCTGCTTTTAGCATAGGGCCGTAATCCGCGTTCTTTTTAATGGCTATGTAGAACACCATCACAATCGTCAGGATCGCGTACAGGTTCATGGGAATCGAACGGAGAAAAGCAGTCATACCGCTCATGTCCGCTGATTCGGGATAATAGGACATTACCGATGCCGCCCATGACGAAATCGGCGCAATGATACAAATCGGCGCTGCCGTAGCATCGATCAAATATGCCAGCTTTTCTCTGGAAATATTGAATCGATCTGTAACCGGCCGCATAACCGTACCAACCGTAAGGCAGTTAAAATAGTCGTCAATAAAGATCAGAATACCCAGACCGCTTGTTGCCACCGAGGCACTGCGCCTGCTTTTCAGTCTTTCTACGGCCCAGTCGCCGTAAGCTTTCGAACCTCCTGCTTTATTGATGAGCGCAACTAGAATTCCTAAAAAACATAAGAATAAAATCATGCTCGTATTTCCGGCCAGCTTGTCCGCCATCAGAGTGGATGTGGTATCAAAGATGCCTACAACCCCATCTCCATGGGCAAACGAATAAATCACAGTCCCAGAAAGGATTCCCAATACCAGAGAGAATACAACTTCCTTTGTGATCAGGGCAAGTGCGATTGCCACTACCGGGGGCAGTATAGAAAGAATTCCTACACTTACTGCTTCCCATTCCATAATGTAAAACCTCCTCTAAAATAAATTAATTCATACGTACTTATTATTGTATCAATATACATATGGAGTTGTAAAGAAGTTTCTTCCATCATATGCGGGATTTCTGTCGTTTTTTATATTTTATTCTATTTTTTTGTCTCGCAGGCTTGATCACGCCGCCCCAAGAGCTATCTTTTTAGCATTTGTCAAAAAGTCCCCACCCGTACATGTCGGCTGTGGCGCGCATCGCTTCATCCATCTGCGCAGGATAACCCTGGCTGATAGTTTTCGTCCAGGCCGCCCAATCGATCACTGCTTTGGAAAAACGGATCGGCATTATGAACCCTTCTTCCGAAATCAAATCCATATTATCGTAAACCGTATGGTTGCCGCCATAGGCACCGGCCGTCAACGTTAAATGAGGAATCTGCTTTGCTGCAAAGCTCAGGGTGTCCACCACCATAGGCCCCATATTCACCGGCCAATCCAGCTCCAGGGAAGCGGTTATGTCATTGAGCTGCTTCTCAATTTCATCGCTGCCGCCGGTCCACATGCTATAGTTGCTGAGGGCATTTCCCACAACATCGTAGTTGAGGACAAACCTGGTTTTTTCAAAGACCTCTTTGTGATTGAGCAGATAGTATTTGCTTCCGTGCAGCCCGCACTCATGGCCGGACCATGCCATAAAGCGGATCGTCCGCTCCGGCTTCTTTCCTTTTAAAGCCTGCTGATGATAGTAGGCCGCCAGCTCCATGATCATTCCCACGCCAGCCACATCATCGGTAGCCCCCACGCTGCCCATGGCCGAATCCAGGTGGGCGCAGACAAAGATCGTTTCGTCCTCTTTGCCGCATCCAGGTATCACGCCTGCCGTATTCCTGGTTTTGCCCATGGTCACTTCAAACTGGGCCTCATAAAAAATTTCCTCCACGCCGCTATTCACCAGCTCCAGAGCCGTATCGTAATGCACGACGGCAGTAGGAATAGTGAAGTCTTCTTCCATCGTTTCGTAATTGGCGTATACATAGGGGACATCTTTATGTCCGTCCCCGGTGGTATAGATGACCGCCGCAGCACCGAACTGGGCCAGCCTTTTATACATCCAGATATCCGGGTAGACCATGTAGACATCCCGGCAGATAAGTACTGCCTTTCCTTTTACATCCTTTTCTTTCAAATTGGCGATACTTCCGTTCTCCGCATAAACCAAGGGAAGGGTCAGGCCGCCGGCAGGCGTTTCCTTTGAAAATAGAGCAGCAGTATGGTTCAGTTCTTTCCAGGTACCGCCGAAATTAGCCTTTAAGCTGGAATGTTTAATACTGCAGACGGGAACCTCAAAATCGTGCGTTTCAACCTCGATCCCCTTCTGCTTGTAGAAATCAACAATATAATCGCTGGCCTTCATCAGCGCATCGGTTCCCGCAATTCGCTTACCGCATTCTTCCGCAAAAAATCTCGTATGTTCGTATGCTTCTTTATACATCATATCCTCCTGTTTGTTATGCCTGAAAAGCTCTACAGGGCTTTTCTAAAATAAATCTTTAAACTGGCTCATATCGACTGCTTCTCCCTGCTCTCTGGCGTCAATAGCCTCCAGAACATCGTCATGACGTTTCTTTGAGAGCGGGTATAAGAGTATGATCAATACGGTAATCAGGAAAATCCCTCCGCATCCAAAGCCGTATACATATTTCATCGACTGGAGCGTCTCCGCCGTCTGTTCAGCGGCCGCTACATACCCGATGGCTGTAAGGGTCGATCCAACGGCGGCAATGGCAACGGCACCGGCTACCTTCTGGAGAAAGGCGATAAACCCGAATATGATGCCGTCGGTTCTCTTCTGGGTTACCAACTGGTGAACATCCACACAGTCGGGAATCATGCTCCAAGGGACCTGATAAACTGAGGCCAATCCCAGCGCCATTAAAATTACCAATACATAGATGAGTCCCACTTGTCCCGGATGAATGATCAGCCCGATAAACACAATCATAGAGAGTGCTTCTACGCCGACAGCGATAATCCAGGCCGCTTTTTTGGAAAATTTCTTGCATAAAAAGTCGACGCCAAAGGCCGCTATGCAGGAAATGATTCCCACTACCATGGTTACACTGGCAATTTGCGCTTCCGTCATTTGTACATAATAGCTGTAGTAATAAACTTGCAGCGAAAGGTTGATCGTATTTCCAAATACCGCAAGGGCAAATATAGCCATGACGATTCTCACTGACTTGTTTTTTAACAATTCCTTAATATCCTTAAATCCGATCTTATTGTTACTGTCCTCGCTGTATCGTTCATAGCCTTTGGTTGCTTTCCAGAGAATCAGGATACAGGCCAGAGCGATGACCATATAGACGGCCAGCGTGCAGCTCCACCCGAAACTGGAGTTTTCAAAGAACTTGCCGAAGTATGTAGCGAGCATCAGCGTAGGGCTGACGATAATCACAACCACCATGCAGAAAAAATTCTTATATGTGGCCAGGCTGGAACGTTCATCATAATCCAGCGTCATTTCCGAGCCCAGGGCCGAGCTTGCGATGTCCAAAACCGTCTGCGCCGTATAGTATAAGAGAATTACAATGACAAAATAGAGCTTGGATATTGTTTCGCTGAAGCCGAAATTGGTGAATAGCAGTATGCTGATCAATACAAAGGGTACCGCCACTCCGATAATCAGCGGTCTTCTCCTTCCTTTCTTGCACTTCAAGTTATCGGAAACACTTCCGATAATAGGATCGGTAATCGCATCCCAAATTGTGCCCAGAGATATGATCGCACCGGCAAAAGCCGCTGACATGCCGACCACATCGGTAAAAAAATATAAGCCGTATAAGCTGAATATGGTCCAGGTGATAAAGCTTGAATAACCCGATAATCCATATGCCAGTTTCACTTTCAATGGCAATTTGCTATTCTGCTGCCTTTGTAAAACTAACTTTTGTTCCATAATTTCCTCCTTGCGCTGTGGGTTCACGGGGATGTCCAGTTTCGAAACGGCACGCTCCATCCCTTAAAAAAGAAAGGCCTTTGTACATAAAAAAAAGATATACCTCTTATCGATATAAAGTATATCTTTTTTCGCCCGTCTTTCCTATTGTCCTCAGGTTCGAAAAAGAATCTGAAAATTAGAACTAGTTGTGTATACCTACCACTCCAGTTCTATCGGGAATGAAACAGTTTGATCAGGCCCATACGGTTCTTGACTCCGTATTTGCTGAATATATTGTAAACATGCTTTTTAGTCGTGGAAACGGTAATACAGAGCTTGTCCGCAATTTCCTCGTTGGAATACCCTTCGATGATGAGCGCGGCGATTTCCCTCTCCCGCTGAGTCAGCGATTCTTCCTCAAGCCCCTGGTAAGAAATGCGGTGATTTCGGTTGGCCGAGAGACATTGATCGACGATCTTGGTGATATGCGCCTTGAACAAATCGAGGACAAACACTTCTTTGCTGGTAAAATCGCCCCATTCTTCGCTGCGGAAGAGGCTGATGACGCCGATCAGATCGCCGTCCTTGATGAGAATAATACCGCACCCATAGGGAATCCCCTGAGGTTCGAGAAAATCCCGGTAGAACTCCGTCTTTTTACGAACATCATCGCCGAGAATATCCGAATCCACATATACCACCGATTGGGTGTAATTGAATAAGTTTTTCAAATAATTCTTTTCCGGTTCAATATTGGCGAAAAAAACCGGAATCATAGTTTCATCGGTATCGATGAAAATCGCTTCCTTACGAAGAATTTCTCTGGTCTTAGGATCGATCACACGAAAGTTGCTCTGATTATATGGAATCAGCGTCCGAATCAGAGTCAGAAAGGTTCGCTCCAGCTCTTTAATATCTTCCATATAATACAGTTTCAGCAAAATATCGCTGATAATCTGAAGTTCGTTATCTTTTAATGTGGACATAACATTCCCCCTTAGTAATATTTTCCTTAACGCGTCTTATGCAGCAAAACGGCGGGCCAAGCCCGCCGCTCCTTCACGATTCGTTTTCCGGGCGAAAGGCCTTTTGCACAGCGGCCACAATCAAAACCGCGTGCCGGCCTTTCCGAAAACGCTTTGCCCCCGCAATGTGAAAAAAGGAATGGTCGTTGCCAAAAGCACATCTCTAAAGAAAGGGGGCGCTAACTATTATTCTTATTTCTGGTAAACAACCTGACCGTCAAATACTGTAAGCTCCACCTCAGAGTCAATGATCTCAGACGGGTCAGCAGTAAACAAATTCCGATCCAGTACAATTAAATCTGCCAGCTTCCCTTCCGCCAGGGTTCCGTAGTCGTCCTCACAGCCTTCTACATACGCAGAACCCCAGGTATAGGCCTTCAGGGCCTCAGCCATGGTAATTCTCTGCTCAGGGAACCATCCGCCTTCCGGTTTTCCGGAAAAGGTCTGACGGGTCACAGCTCCGTAAACCTCATGCATCGGTTCGATTTCCACCACTGGGAAGTCGGAACTCAGCCCGATCACTGTACCGGCATCCAGCAGTTCACGCATTGGCCAGGCATGTTTACACCGTTCATGTCCAATAGCTTTCTCCTTATCGTCTCCTTCCAGATCAAACAGCATGTGCAGCGGCTGCATGCCGCAGGCAATGCCCAGCTCTGCAAAACGACTCAGATCATCGGGATGAACATTTTCAATATGTTCCTGCACGTGGCGCAGTCCCTGGTCGCCGTATTTTTCTTTCGCCTCTTCAAAGTAATCCAAAACAACCCGGATTGCTTTATCACCGATGGTATGGATACGAACCGCTCTTCCGTCTGCGATGGCTTTCATCATCTGCTCATGGAAAACATCCAGCTCGATGGACGTGGTGCCGCAGGTTTCAGGGTTATTGGTGTACGGTTCCAGCAAGTAGGCGGTGTATACGGAAGTAACGCCGTCAATGAGCTGTTTTAAGCCTCTGAGCCTGATCTTACCGTCATGGTGTTTGGCATATAAGGCATCATAACGCTCTTTGTCATATTCCGCCAGGTTGGGATATAAACATACACGGGCTGTCAGCGATCCTTCTTCTTCCAGCTTTTCATAAAACTGTACCGGATCCCTGGGCACCCCGAAAGGCGACAACAGGCTTGTCGCCGTAATTCCCAGCTTGCTTAATTTCTGAAAGAATTTCCGATAGGCGTTCATGTAAACCTCATCATCCGCATTATAGAATGCTTCTGTAAAGGCAAAGCCTGCGCCGTCGAAAAACCGGCCGTTCAAAACGCCCTTTTCATCCTTTTCCAAAACCCCGTCATCGGGATCCGGTGTATCATTGGTATAACCAACTTTCTTAATGGCACAGGTATTGGCGATAATCGTATGCATATCGGCAAGCTGCAGCGCTACCGGCCGGTCGGAAATCACCTGATCCAGATCATAGCGGGTGGGTAATGTTTGATCTTCCCAAGCCAGATTGTTCATCATATAGCCCACGATCCACTCATTTTCAGGATGGGCGTCGGCAAAAGTTTTTGTCATCTGCAATGCCTCTTCTTTGCTTTTGGCAGAAAGAACATTGAAGCAAAAGTCCTCATCTTCTAAAAAAGCACCTGACGACATATGAGTATGACAATCATTAAAGCCGGGCATGATCAATTTGTCGTTGTATTCTAAAATTTTTGTATCAGGGCCTGCATAAGAACCAATGTCACCGCCTTCCATCACCGCTTTTATTTTATGATCTTCGATGATGACTGCGCCTGAAAAAGGCTCCCGGCCTGTGCCGTCAAAGATGGCATTGCCCTTGATGATCATTGAGGGATAGCTCATATAGTACCTCCTTTTCCCTCCAGCGGAAATCCTTCTCCTGCATTATTTCAGCAGCTCTTCGAAGTCCTCCGTTGAATATTCTTTTCCTTCATGTCTGGCATCGATGGCACCTCTGAGCGCATTGAAGTTCTTGGAGTTGACAGGGTATTTCACCATGACCAAAGCGCCGATAATCATCAGAATTCCCGGCAGCAGCAATGCTCCGGAGGCGATGCCCGACAGTGTTTGCGGCGTCTGTTCCAGACTTGCGGCGTCATATTTGCTGAACTCGAGAATCCAGCCTACCGCTGCCATGGCGATACCGCCGATAAACTTGCCGATAAAGTAGAACAGAGAAACAATTACGCCGTCTCTTCCTCCGCCAGATTTAAATTCATCGATGTCGCATACATCGTATACCATGGAATAAATCTGTACAAAATATGCCGAAATTGCAAGAGCAAACAAGAAGAACAGCACATACACGCCTACTGTGCCCACAGGCAGGAATTTGCCTGCGCATAAGGCGATGCCGCAAATCATGGTCGCTCCGATTACAATATTTTTCTTCTCTATGCGGATTTTGCCGTATATGGCTGACACGCCCATAACCATGAAGCAATAAACGAGCATAACCGTCGCCGACTGACCTTCAGTCATGCCTACATTGTACGATAAGTAATAGATGTACATACTGGTAAAGAGCAGCACTCCGCCATAGGCGCAAATGGTATAGATCAGGATATGTCTATAAGGCTTGATCTTAATCACTTCCAGGCAGGTTTTGAAATAGCCCGGCTGCTTCACATTCGCATCTTCGGCCGGACGTACATACGGTTTTTCTCTGCCCTTGGAAGTTCCTACAACAATCCAGTAAGCAGCAAGCGTAAGAATACCAAAGATCAGGCCTAATTTTGACCAGGCTGCGGTATCTCCCACACCTCCGTCTTTCGAAAGCATAGCTACAACTGTCAGTGTTCCTGAACTTGCCAGAATCATTCCCGCATAGTTGATAATGTTAGAAATACCTCTGATGGATGTTCTCTCATCGTAATCATCGGTGATTTCCGATCCGAACGATACATAAGGAATATCCGTAAAGGATAATGCCAGCCAGAAAATCATAGCCGCTATGGTAAAATAGACCGGTTTTGCCCCATCAGGAACGATGGACCAGTCCGTGTACATCAGAAAAGTTACAATACCCAACGGAATGGCAGCCTTAAAGATAAAGGGTCTCCTTCTTCCCTTTGGATTGGTGCTGTTATCCGTTCTGGTACCTGCGATTAAATCTGTGAAAGCCCCCCAAAAGGTTGCAATCATAGCCACGGTCCCGGCGACGCCGGCGTTGATCCCTACTGCGTTTGTCAGGAAGAAAAGAAAATAGATATAAAACGTATTCATGGCAAGACATTCGCCGATCATACCCATTCCATATCCAGTCTTAGCTCCTAATGATAGCTTGTTGTTCACGGTTTCATCCTCCTTTCCGCAAACGAAAAAATATAAACATAAGTTCTAAGAATTAATTAATAAACATGCAAGGATTATACCAATCAAAAATGGCTATTTTTCAATGTTTTTGGAATTATAAAACGCCGAGGCTATTCCTCTATGAATAGCCTCGGCGCATGATTTTCTTGACACCGTTTTATTTGAACGTTTTGCGCGTATTTTCAAAATATTCTTACACAAATACCGTATTTGCAAACGAATATTATCGGCAAAAATTTCTAAATATACTGAAATAAGGATGGTTCTTTAATCGCTCATTTTCACCAAATAGTCCTCTTCCGTATCCTTATACACAAGTTTTACCAAATCCGGGCGGGAATAATGTCCCAGCACATCGAAGGAATGTTTGGCCAGCCGGATCAGATCGGAATCCAACTCTGCCACAATCAACTCTTCCCGGTCATAGACCGGCTCTACCAGATAGCAGCCGAACGGATCCACGATGGAACTGCCCCCATAAGCCCAATCCCAATTGGTTCGGTCTTTGTAGGGAAAGTCTCCGGGCACCTCCTCTTCCGGCATATAGGCGCACGCGCTGAGAACGAACCCCTGGCTCTCGAAAGCATGGCAGCGGATCGCCGGTTCGATATCGCTGGTATTGTAATTCTGCGGGTTCTTCCGCTCGGAATCAACCACTGTCATCGAATCGTCCGGCATGCCGGAAAACGTTCCCGGCCAGCAGGCCACATGAATTTCTTCTCCCTGGCACGCCAGGAGCGCCCGCATCATAATCATATGGTTTTCCCAGCAGACCAGGCCTCCCACTCTGCCGATGTCCAAGTTCTTGATCTTTAAATTTTCACCGCCCTGGCCCATGCCGTGGAAGCACCTTTCTGTATTGGTCGGCACTACTTTTCTATGTCTTCCAGCCAATTCCCCGATTCTGCTGAAATAAAGCATGGAATTATACAGGGTTCTCGAGCCGATTCGATCATCCAGCTCCGTACAGCCCATGACAATATTGACATTGGCTTTCAAGGCCGCTTGTGCCAGCCGGTCCGTATCCTCTGATCCTACCAGCACCGCATTATTCTGAAAATCCAAATTGACCTTGGCGAAATCCTCCATCGCATCGTTGGGTCCCTCCTGCCAATATGGGAACGCTGGTATAAAGGACTCCGGAAATACCACGATATCCGCCTTCTGTTCCCCTGCCATACCAATGTAGTCGATGGCCTTTTCAATGGTCTTGTCTTTGTCCATAAAAACAGGCGCGATCTGCGCAATGGCAGCTTTTACACATTGCCTGCCGTTAAAAATCTTTCCGCTCATGTTCTCCTCCTCTTTCTGTCATTAAGATCTCATCCAGATCTATTTCTTGTTGGTACATATATTTTAATGCAAATTATATGCCAATAAGATCAGAAAGAAGGAGCAGGGTTATTTTTCTACCACTCTTTCAGCTGGTCGAAAAATTTCTTTCCGTCTCCTTCAATGGGCATATCGATCAGCTGGCCCCATGGGATACCGGCTTCCTTCATCCGCTCCAGCAGGACTTTGCTCATGATGGCGGCGCTGTCAGCCACGCTGCAGGAAGGGCTGGTATCGATACCGATGATCCCCGCCACTTCTATGCCATGGCTGTGATACTCCTTCAGATTGCTAATAACAGGAGCAAGAAGCTCCCCGCAATATTGTTCGTACTCCCCGGCCTTGGGATCTTCCGGAGTAATGGATTCCCGCTCTAAAGCTTGATAACAGAGCTCCGGGCATGGCAGCTGCATCATGCTGATCTTTTTATCGGTCAAGAGATTGACAACATCTTTGCGAAATGTGTCCGAAGCTTCCGGAAGTTCACAGAAACTGTTGAGCACGCAGTGGGAAATAAGGGCAAGTTTTTTCATTTTACGACCTCCTATAAATCATTCAGCTCCGGCAGTCACTGGCTGCCAATGGTTGGAATAGTATAGCTTGCGAGCCGTGTCGAGCAAGTTTCAGTATTTTTTACCCTGCGGCAACGCCGTACAGATGGTAAAAATATTATATCACACAAAACGGGAAAAAGCCTCAGAATCCGTCTCCAAGGCTTTTTTCTCAATTGCAGTATTTATTTCATGCTTTCATACATCAGGTACATGATATCCTGTGTGATGGCTGCTCCTGCGATGGCAGTAATGTTGCTTGGATCCTTGTCCGGCAGCACTTCTACCATGTCGGCCGCTACTACGTTGATTCCTTTCAGTCCCTGCAGCACTTTTCTCACCTGATCCGATGTAGGACCTCCGATAACCGGTGTGCCTGTTCCCGGAGCCGCGGCTGGATCCAGGGCGTCGATGTCAAAGGTCAGATATACTGGCATATCGCCTACGATCTCTTTGATCTTCTTAGCCAGCGCTTCCGGTCCCATGTCGATGGCATCCATGGCGTGGAATACATTGTATCCGCATTCAGTCATTTCCGTACGGATATACACTTGCGCGGAGTGAGCCGGATCGATGCATCCTTCTTCCTGCAGGTCATAAGCAAAGTTGGCATGGGAAAGATTTCTGGTACCGTTTTCATTTTCTTCACTTCTGGTGCTGTCCTGATGGGAGTCAAAGTGGATCAGAGCCAGCTTGCCGTACTTTTCGCTTGCGGCGCGTACCGGTCCGTACGGAATCGTATGGTCGCCGCCGATAGTCATCAATCTGCATCCGGCGTCCAAAATTTTCTTCGCGTGCTTATAGGAATCCGCAACCATAAATTCTGTCGCCTTTGCGCCTACCCAATAGCCCACGTCGCCGTAATCGATTACCCTTGCCACATCAGAGAGCTTGTAATCCCACGGATATTTGAAACAGCAAGCGATCAGACTCTGTTCTCTTACCGCTCTCGGCGCGAAACGTGCTCCCGGTCTGAAAGTCACGCCGCTGTCAAAGGGTACCCCCATAACAACAATATCCGCATTTTCAACGTCCTGTGAAACCGGAGCATGGTTCCAGCTGGGAATCCCTGCATAATGTAAATGTTCTTGTACTTCGTATTTCATGTTAAAATCTCCTCTCTTTTTTATAAAACTTAATTATTATCTTCTTTAAACCATCTGAACAGCCCTATGAGCATGCCGATGATGATGAACAGGAACGGTACCGAAAGCACGATACAAACGGTCTTGATTGCGGTGAAGGGCGCTCCGGCAAACATGATGGAAAGGGGTACCAGAGCCAGAACCACGCACCATACCAATCTGAATTTGGAATTGGGATTTCCCTTGGCATCCAGCTTTTTGGTAGCGGAAGCGGCCAGAGTGAACGAAGCCGAATCCATAGAAGTGGCCAGGAATCCCAAAGTAACCAGGGTAAAGATGATGGGGATGATCATGCTGCCTCCCGGCAGTGTTCCCAGCAGATCGAATAATCCAGCCTGAACATCCTCTGCCTTGGATAGGGCGAACTGTCCGGTCAGCTCTGCGTTCATTCCAAAGCTGCCGTTGATGCCGAACATGATCCAGGTTCCCACGCTGATTCCGCCCAGGCAGGTGAGAATCATTTCTCGGATGGTTCTTCCCTTGGAAATCTTGGTGATGAAAATTCCCATCAGCGCCGCATAGTTGAGGGCCAGCGTGAACAGGAAAATCGTATTGAGTTCCGGGAACCCGGAATTGCGGATTGGGTCGGTAAAGAGGCTCATATCCACATAGTTGCTGAACATCTTACCCACGCTATAAGTAAAGTTCTTGTAAATGAACTGGGTGGGACCAGTGATGAAGATAAAGGCGATCAAGAAGATCGCAGCATACATGGTCCAGTCGCTGAGTTTCTTCATTCCTTTTTCGATGCCGACCACCGATGTAATGGAGAACACAACGGCAACCAGCACCAGTACGATGACATTGGTCGTAAAGGTCACTTCAACGCCGAAGATTTTTCCAATTCCCGCACTGATCAGCGGCACCCCTACTCCCAAGGAGACACCCATGCCTCCTACGATACTGAGAATGGTCAGAGCATCGATTAGTTTTCCGAGGGGCTTTTTGTATTTGAAATTACCCATCATTTTTTCGCAAACAGCGCTGATTCTCAGCACTGGCACTTTTTTGACATGGTATCCGTACGCCAGAGATACCGCAGTAAGTACAAAGATTACCTGTACGCTGAACCCCCAGTGGAAAAATGCATACGGCAGTGAAATTTCAGCGGCTTCCTGAGAGTAAGGCTCAATGCCGAAGGCCGGATCCGCATAATAAAAGGACCATTCAACAAAGGAATAATAGACGGCCGTAGCAGCCAGGGCCGCGCACATCATCATAGCAATATAGCTGAACATGGAGAACTCCGGCTCTCCTTCACCCAGCTTCACATTGCCGTGCTTGCTCAAAGCAAGATACAGACAAAGAAATAATCCGATAAAAACAAACCATAAAATTGGAACGCCCATGACAGCAGTTACAGCATTAAATACTGTATTAACTGCATTTAACGTGGCATCCGGTTTCAAGCACATGAAGCATACAAAAATAGCAACCAGTATAATGCAGACAATGGAAATCGGCTTATCGATTATCGCTTTTTGTTTAATTGCGTTATTTAGCTTTTCCATGAAACATCCTCCTAACAAATAAGTAGTAACTTATGTAGCATGCATGCGATTTGTCCATATAAATCGCAAGACTCGTGCCAAACAAAATCCGCCATTTTTCAACGTTTGCCGGCAAAAACCAAAAAACCGATTATTCATAAATGAATAATCGGCCCTATCCGGCCTATTTGAACCCTTCAAGCGCAATTGGTCTTTTCACTGTATTCTGTTTTGAATAATTTATTCATAATTGAATACTCCTATTCAAATTTGTATAATTATTTTTTTATTTTCACATATTTTTCTATCTTCCGAAAGGCTGTGGATTGGCTGATATTCAAGGCATTTCCCACACCAACGGTTGTTCTGTATTTTTCGTAGGCTTCGCGTATAATGGTTCCTTCAAATTCTTCGACTGCCTGGTCCAGGTCGTGGACCGGGCCGGACGCCTGTTTCTTTTCTTTTCTCACCTCATCGGGCAGAGCCTTCTTTTCAATGATATCTTTCTCGCTGGTCATCGAAACCCGCTCCACCACGTTGGCCAGCTCCCGAACATTGCCGGGCCAGCTGTAATTCATCATCGCCTCCATTGCCTGGGGATGGAAGGATTTTTGAAGACCATAATGTGCATTGCTCTTTTCAAGAAAATGTTCGGCCAGCGGGATAATATCCTCCCGCCTCTCACAGAGGGGCGGAATATCAATATTAATTACATTAAGACGATAATAGAGATCTTTGCGGAATAGTCCCTGATCTGAGAACTCATCCAAATTGCGGTTGGATGCGGTAATCAGGCGAAAATCGACTTTTACCGCTTTTGTTCCGCCTACCCGCGTTATGATCTTATCCTGTATGGTCTTTAAAAGTTTAGCCTGCAGGCTCAGAGGCATTTCGGAAATTTCATCCAGGAGCAGCGTTCCTCCATTGGCCAGTTCGATCAGACCAACCTTGCCGCTGGCGCTGGCTCCTGTAAAAGAGCCTTTTTCATATCCAAACAGCTCTGATTCCAATAAATTCTCAGGAATCGCAGCGCAGTTAATCTCAATAAAAGGACCATCCCTGCGATTGCTGTTTTTATGTACAATTTTTGCCAGCATCGTCTTGCCTACGCCCGACGGACCCAGGAGAAGAATGTTGGCGTCAAAATCAGCCACCCGTTTGATGGTTTCCAAAATCTTGATCATTTGAGGGGACTGACCCACAACTCCTTCTCCGACGGCCACATCCTTTCGCAGGTGATTGATTTCTGCGGTATACTTTTCAATTTCGTTTTCCAGCTTGGAGTATTGTTTTTGAAGCTGGAGAAGTTCTGTAATATCTCTGGAAAAGCTGACAATGAATTCGATGCTTCCGTCCTCAGCAAAGACCGGCGTAGCGGTGACAACCAGATCCCGTTTGGTTTTTGTTGCCTGTTTCATCGTTACTTTCTGCCCTGACCGAATGACCTGGGCAACGATGGACGGCTTGAAGTAGCCTTCTTGTTCCAGCTGATAGACTGTCTTTCCGATGGCGTAATCCGCCGAAATTTTGTACATCTTTTGGAAGGTGGGGCTGACTTTCAAAACCACTCCCTCTCCATCTGTAATCATCAAGTCTTCGTGAATCACATCCAAAATTTCATTGAAATGATTGGCCAAATTTGTTTCTTTCATAAGCGTTGAACTCCATTCCAGGTTTCTTGATTTCATAGGTATAGTCTACCATGTATGAAGCGATTTAGAAAGAAAATCTCTCATACTCCCAATAAGGATTGCCGCTAAAACACAGAAAAAGCCCTGAGTCGTCAAACTCAAGGCTCTTATTTATATATCGATCAGCCTGCCGCAGCAAAATTCCTATTTTTTCATACTTTCATACATCAGATACATAATGTCCTGCGTAATGGCTGCTCCGGCAATAGCCGTAATATTGCTCGGATCTTTATCCGGCAGCACTTCCACCATGTCGGCCGCTACCACATTGATACCTTTCAAACCCTGCAGTACTTTTCTTACCTGATCGGATGTGGGTCCTCCGATTACCGGCGTACCAGTGCCCGGTGCCGCAGCTGGATCCAGCGCATCGATATCAAAGGTCAGGTAAACCGGCATATCACCTACAATCTCTTTCAGTCTGGCTGCCAGCTGCTGCGGTGTCATATCGAGGGCATCCATGGAATGGATCACATTGTAACCGCATTCGGTCATTTCCGTACGGATATAAACCTGAGCCGAATGGGCCGGATCAATGCAGCCTTCTTCCTGCAGGTCATAGGCAAAATTAGCATGGGAAAGATTTCTTGTGCCGTCCCCTTTTGTTTCGCTCTTGGTGCTGTCTTGATGAGAGTCAAAATGAAGCAGCGCCAGCTTTCCGTATTTTTCACTGGCAGCACGAACCGGTCCATATGGAATCGTATGGTCACCGCCGATGGTCATCAGCCTGCACCCTGCTTCCAAGATTTTCTTTGCATGTTTATAGGTATCTTCCACCATGAATTCTGTTGCTTTTGCGCCTACCCAGTAACCGACATCGCCGTAATCCACCACCTTGGCAGCATCGCACAGCTTGTAGTCCCAGGGATATTTGAAGCAGCATGCAATCAAGCTCTGCTCCCGGATCGCCCTCGGCGCAAAACGTGCGCCCGGCCGAAAGGTTACGCCGCTGTCAAAGGGCACTCCCATAACAACGATGTCCGCATCATCGACCTCCTGTGTTACCGGGCAATGATTCCAGGTTGCAATTCCCGCATAATGTAAATGTTCTTGCACTTCGTATTTCATCTTGAAATCCCCTCTCTTTTTTTCAAAATCTTCTTTACGATCCTTTCTATGTCTGCTCACATTGAAAGAGTTAATTCTCATTTTACTTTAATGCAAATCCTATGCCAATTCAAAATCCACTATTTTCAACATGTTACAGGAATATAGCCAGGCCGGCTATTCATTTACAAATAACCGGCCTGCTGGATTTATATTGTATGTAGGAAGTTGTACATTGTGCGTGTATTCAGAAATAATCGTCTATTCGACTATGAATAATTTTATTCCTGCAATGGGAGTTCAAACAGAATTTTAAAGATATAGCGTATGATTGTTGAACGCCGCGCGATACCCAAAACGGTTCCATCTTTATCCACAATAGGAATTTTTTTAAATTTCTTTTTAGAGAGGATCTCCGCCACTTCTTCTATACTTTTGTCCGGAGATACACAATAAACTTTCCTCGTTGCCAGCTCCATCACATTGCGTTGTTTGAACTCAGCAACCTTCTGTTCAAAACTTTCATCATCATACAGGACCATAACTGAATCAGCGCCGCCGAAAATAGACCGAGTCTTTTGCTTTGCCACACTTCGCATGATATCCCCGTCGCTGATAAAACCCACAACTCGTTTATCATCATCAACGATTGTCAGACCGCCGATTTCTTTATCCACCAGTATTTTTACTACATCTTCCAGGGTCTGGCTGTAATGACAGGTATACACATCCTTATTCATAATGCTTCCGATGGGTTTATTCATTTTGTTGCCTCCTCTTTGAACTTATGCCTCTGCCTTGACAGGGGCATTTTTAACTTTTAAGATTGCCGCGGCCAGTGCCACTGCCGCTACGCACGCGCAAACGCCATAAGCTACCCGAATCCCGTTGGAAGTATCCATAAGGGCGGATCCGGAATGGCTGGCACCGGCTACCATGGTCATGATGGTGACGATCAGTGCCGTACTGATCGAGCCTCCAACCTGACGGCCCGTGTTACTAATGGCATTTCCATGGGCGATGAATTGGTTCTGCAGGGAATTGATACCCCAAGTATTAATTGGCATATTGGCCAAGGTCAGACCAAAAGATTGAATCATATAGATACAGATCAAATATAGCTTGGAGGTATCAGGACCAATCAGAGTCAAAGCAGCCAGTGCCCCTGTTAGGGCCGTAAGGCCTATGATGGAAATGGTCCGCGGTCCGAACCGGTCGAACAGCAGCCCGCTGATTGGACTCATAAAAATTGAAACCACCGCCCCCGGTGTCATTAAAATACCGGTAACCAGCGCCGAGCAGCCCAGTACATTCTGCAGATAGATCGGCAGAATAATACTGCCTACTGCAAGTGCCGAATTGATTACGGTAACTATAAAAGCAGAACATGCAAAAACCGGAGTTTTTAGAACATCAAGCTGCAGAAGGGGTTCATGCAGGTAAAACTGCCGTCTGATAAACCAGATCAGCGCCAATGCGCCTACCACCGCAGGAACAATGACCAGCAGATTGGCCCAGCCCAGGTTACTGGCGTTGGAAAAGCCGTATAAAAGGCCGCCGAAAGCCAGCGTTGACAAGAGAACGGACAGTAAATCCAAATGGGGCTTTTTCAATTCTCCCACGTTGCGCAGAAAAACCCCACTCAGTATGGTAACCAAAACGGAAAGCGGCAGAATAGCCGCAAACATCATCCGCCATCCGAAGGAATCGATGACCCAGCCGGCAGCTACAGGCCCGATGGCCGGGGCGCAGCTCATGACGATTCCTGCCATGCCCATTGCTGTACCTCTTTTTTCTCTTGGAAATACCAGCATGGGCACATAAGCCACCAGTGGCAGCTGAATTCCGGCGCCCATGGCCTGCAGAACTCTCGCCGCCGTTAGAACTGCAAACGACGGGGCTGCCGCGCACACTAAAGTACCGACCATAAAAATACACATAGAACCGATAAATAGCTTTCTTGTAGAAAAACGGTCAATTAAAAAGCCTGTAACTGGAACCATAATCCCATTTACAAGCATATAGATGGTTGTTACCCATTGGGCTGTACCCGCAGTGATCTGAAAATCTTCCATCAACTTGGGCAGCGCTGGTGACAGAACTGTTTGGTTCAGGATGGCAATAAAAGCGCCTGCTACAACAATTCCGATCACCAGAATGTCTCTTCTGGTAACCGCGGAATGTCCCGCCATAGATTGACTTTTGTCTTTCAAAATAACATCTCCTTTTTAGCCTTTTTCGTCTGTGAGGTTGTCGGCAACCTGAGAGAGCAGTCTCTTTAAAAGCTGCCGTTCTTCCTCGTTCATTCCTGCTGTCATTTTGTTTTCGATGCTGTCCAATACGCTGAAAAATACTGGTATCAGATTTTGGCCTTTGGGAGTTACAGACAGATGCTTGGCACGGCTATCTTTCAGGCTTTTTTCCCGGGTAATAAGCCCGTTTTCCTCTGCTCTGGCAAGAATATGCGTTACTGTAGAGCTTCTCAGGTTGAGATAGTGCTCCACATCTTTTTGCGTCACCTCATGTTCCGGGCCGAATTGTTTCTCCTGCTCCAGTACATATAGCACAACCAGAGACTGCACGTAAGTCACGCCATGTTTATCCATTTCTTTATTGAGCAGCACCTTCTGCTGATTGGCAATTCTCTTATACAAATCGCTGTAATAAAAATTTGATTCTCCCATTTTGCCTGGTTCCTTTCTCCACATCCTTTGGTACGGACTGCAAACAAAATAGTTAGCGCACTAATTACTAGTGTGCTAACTATTCTACGCTCTTTCACTCAATCTGTCAATCCATCTGATTGATCTTTGTAAATTCTTTGCTATAATCATCGATTGCGGTTTTGATTGCTTCATGGGAAGCGCTCTTGCCGTATTCGTCCACTTCTTTTTTATTAGCCTCTCCATGGGTCAAACATCCGGCACCGCCAATACAGCCTCCGCTGCAGATCATGCCTTCGATAAAGTTGCTTGACAGCACGCCTTTTTTTGCTCTCATTAAGGCCGGTTTACACTTATCGATGCCCTCGCAGACGATGGGATCAAATGCAAAGTCTTCCCTGCCAAGCTCTTTGACAGCCTCGGCCACCGCATCGGTAACACCGCCTGTTCTGGCAAATATTCTTCCGTAATAGGAGGCTTCATCCAGCGCAGTTTCCGGCAAATCCTCTACGATGATATCTCTGCTGTCAATCACAGCCTGAAGTTCCTCAAAGGTCATAACGTAGTCAATATAGTCTCTCACATGTTCCTGTTTGATCTCTGCTTTTTTAGCCGTGCATGGTCCGATAAAAACGATCTTCGCGTTCTCATCATGCTCTTTAATAAATTTGCCCAGCTGGGCCATAGGCGATAAATTATGAGAAATATGATCCTTTAACTCCGGAAATTTTGTCTTTATATATTTTACAAAGGCCGGGCAGCAGGAGCTAGTGAGAAATCCCCGTTCCATCAATTCCTGAGCCTCGTTATAAGCAACCATGTCCGCACCTAATGCGGCCTCCTCCACACTGTAGAATCCCAGTTCCTGAATAGCCGTAATGACTTGTTCCAGTTTGGCATATGTAAATTGGCTGGCGATCGCCGGCGCTACCATGGCATAAACTTTATATTTGGTATTGTTCTCGCTTCTGATGATCGTATTGATCACATCTACGATACTAGAAACGTCCACTGTGGCACCGAAGGGACACTGATAAACGCAAGCGCCGCAGGCAACGCATTTTTCTTCATCAATCTGCGCCTCCCCGCCTTCGGCCATGCTGATCGCATCCAGCTTGCAGGCCCGCTCGCAGGGTCTCTTAAAATCGGCAATGGCGCTGTAAGGACAAACTTTTGCGCATTTGCCGCATTCCACACACTTGCTCTTATCAATATGGGCAATTTGCTCCTCGTCAAAGGTAATTGCTCCCAATTTGCAGGCATCGGCGCATCTGTGGGCAATGCAGCCCCGGCAGAGATCCGTTACTGTGTGGCCGGCTTCCGGACATTCATCGCAGGCGATGTCGATTACCTGTATCACATTTTTATCCTTTTTATTGCCTCCCAGCGCCAGTCGAATGCGCTCGGCTACTACGGCCCGATCCTTATAAATGCAGCATCGCATCGGCGGCTGGTCTTTTTTCACAATTTCGTTTGCGATTTCATTAAATACCGCAAAGGAATCGTTGCCAAGCCAAGTCTGATAGGCCACCTCCATCAGTACTTTGTACTTTAGTTCCTGTACATTTGTGTCAAAAATTCTCATGCTTTTTCACCTTTTTCTGCTATTTGTAAGTTCCTTTTTTTGAAGTCCTTTTTACTTGGCAAACATTACTGTACGACGAAGTATAGCTCTTTTTGCCAATTTTATCATAGGCTTTTACTTTATAGTAATAACGTTTCTTTTTTAGTTTATGATCGGTAAAGGAAGTCTTGTTTCCTTTTATAGTCTTAATCTTTTTATATTTCCCGTTTTGCTTTTCCGCTCGATAAACAAAGTAACCGTCGGCGCCGCTTACTTTCTTCCAGCTTAGCTTAGCTTTCTTTCCGCGAAGCCCCTTTGTTTTCAACAACGGCCGTTTCGGTACCGCCTTCGCCTTAACCGGTTTACTCCATTTGGATTCAACCGCGGGTTTAATTCGATAATAATAGGTCTGGCCCGCCTTTACCTTCTTATCGGTCCATTGGGCATTTTTATAGCCGTTAAGATATTGTCCCACATATGTGTATTTCCCATTGGTACTGCTGGAACGGTATACATAAAAATGATTCTGCGCTATATCCGATGTCCATGCAAGCTTGACTGCCTTGGCACCTTGCGTATCAATTTGGATTTGTTTTGGCGCATATTTGCTGCGTTCAGCTTCTGCCGCCGTATATTCCCAAGGCGGGATTTGATTGCCGGTGAAATCTTTCACATCAACCGTTACCCCTTTACTGTCATCTCCTTCGATACGTCGCGTGCCGCTGTCCCGATAGGGCCTGACTTGGTAGTTGTAGATTGTGCCCAGTGCGATGCTCAGATCATTGTAACTTGTCCGTACCGTTTCTCCCACCTTTTCATAAGCGCCGTTTTTTTCTTTTCGGTAGACCGCATATCCTTTGGCATCCGTCTGTTTATCCCATTTCAAGTTGACCGTACCATTCCTATCCTGATATCCAGTCAAAGAGTTGACCGTCCAGACGGTCCCCAGATTGACAAACTTCCAGGTAATCATCTCCGCCGGTGTCCATCGATAGCCGTACACGGTAAAAACATTGTAATCCATGCCGCTGAAAGCACTCTCGTCAACCTCCCTTAGGGACTGAGGAAGCGTTATGATCCGCAGCTTATCACAAAACCCAAACGCATTATAGGCGATGGACTTAACGCCTTCGTGAACCGTCACTTCGGTGAGATTTTTACATCCATAGAAAGAAAACTGATCGATCGCTTCGATTCCCTCCGGTATATTCATTTTCATCAAGCTTTCGCATCCTTGAAAGACCATTTCATCCCATTGTTCCATCTGCTGGGGAAGCACGATCTTTTCCAAATCACGGCAACCGGAAAAAGCGATACGTCCCAGTTTCTTTGTGGAATCAGGAAGAATAACTTCTTTTAAGGATTTGCAGAACTGAAACGCACCTTCGCCCACTGATTGAACTTCATTTTCAATCACCACTTCCGCCAGCAGATCGCAGTCGGAAAAACACATAGGCGGTATTTCTTTCAAATTGCTGGGCAGGACTACTTTTTTCAGGTTTTTGCATTTGTAAAAGGCGCCTCGCCCAATATCAGAAACGCTTTCCGGAAGCGTTTCTGTCTCCATGGCGCAACCCCAAAAGGCATGGTTACCAATGGTTTCTAGGTTCTGCGGCCAGTTAATCGTTTTTAAATTGGCGCATCTGATAAAAGCCGCGGATTCGATCGCTGTGATAGAGTCAGGAAGCTCGACCTGCTCAAGGGCAGCGCAATCTGAAAAAGCTCTTTCTCCAATGGAAGTTACCGCGCTCCCCTCGACCTCCGCCGGAACTACCGCCTTCGTCACCCCTTTATCGCAATCGACAATGGCGCCGCTGTCCCGGTCAAAATAGATACTTCCTCCTTCAACCGGTATTAGCGTTTTCTCAGCCGCGTCGGCGGAACTGGTCCCCAGAGCGAAGAACATCAGAATCGAAAAAAGAAAAACTCCTATAAAGCTCACATTTAATCGTTTCATTGTAACACCTCAATACACACAAAGCCCATAACTGCTATCTACATTGTACCATGGCCCCCGCCTGAAAGCCAACAAAAAAGAGATGTGATCACTCACATCTCTTTTATTATGCTTAACGATTTATGTAAGCTTATTTTGTGGAAGCGTCATACAGCGCTTCTGCGTTATCCCACTCTTCGATGATCTGCGGGATTACCTTGTACAGGTCGCCTACGATTCCGTAGTCCGCAACTTCGAAGATCGGAGCATCCGGATCCTTGTTGATCGCAACAATGATGTCGGAAGTCTGCATACCTGCCAGATGCTGGATAGCACCGGAGATACCACATGCAAAATAGATTTTCGGCTTAACGGTTGTACCGGTCTGTCCTACCTGGTGGGAGTGATCAATCCAGCCAGCATCAACAGCTGCTCTGGAAGAACCAACAACTCCGCCAACCTTGTCAGCGAACTTTTTGATCAGTTCGAATCCGGAAGGATCGCCCAGGCCTCTTCCGCCGGAGCAGATGATTTCAGCGTCAGTCAGGGAAACCAGTTCCTTAGCGGACTTAACGATGTCAACCAGCTTGATGTGAATGTCGCTTTCAGCAATCTGAGGTTTGTAAACAGTCAGTTCGCCTTTTGCGCCTTCAACCTTATCTCTCTTCTGCATTACGCCAGGTCTTACTGTGGACATCTGCGGTCTTGTCTTCGGGCAGATGATGGTAGCCATCAGGTTACCGCCGAATGCCGGACGAGTCTGCTTGATTCCAGTGGAAGGATCGGTCGGATCCAGTGTGGATGTGTCCAGAGTGGTGCTCTTGTTCGCGTAGTCAATGTAGCTGGAAACTCTGATGTCCAGTCTTGTACAGTCAGCAGTCAGACCAGTGTTCATTCTTGCAGCTACTCTTGGAGCCAGGTCTCTACCGATGTGAGTAGCGCCGTAGATAACCAGTTCCGGTTTGTATTCGTTGCAAGCGTCAACCAATACCTTGGTGTACGCATCTGTTGTGTAGTTCTTGAGAAGCGGATCCTCGATGAGGATAACTTCTTCTGCGCCGTAAGCGTAGCATTCTTCAGCCAGGTGGCCGATGCCGTCACCGATGAGAACTGCGCAGATTTTTGTATCTTCGCTGATTTCTTTTGCGAGTCTGTAGCCTTCGCCGATCAGTTCCAGAGCAACGTTCATCAGTTTGCCGTTTCTCTGTTCTGCGAATACCCATACGTTCTTGTAAGCGGAAAGGTCAACAACTTCGTCATCGCCAGTTTTTTCGATGGCCTTGAACGGGCAGGCGTCGATACACTGGTTACAAGCTGTACACTTATCGTTGATTACAGCAAGTTTGCCTTCCATGTCGATCGCATCGAACGGGCAAGCTTTCAGACATAATTTGCAGCCTTTACATTTATCTTTTATAACTTGAATAGCCATTATTATTTCCTCCTCCTTCTTAGATTACATGTTTGCCCTTGAGACCGATCAGCAGGTTCTTGGCAAGATCTTTTTCTGTATCTCCTTCAACGATTACACCTTTTCCCTTGGGCTTCGGTGTAAAGGAACGGAATACGTTTGTCGGGGAAGCATCCAGACCTACTGTGGTCAGGTCAACTTCAATGTCCTTTGCGTTCCAAACTTTGATTTCTTTTTCTTTATCGAAGATACCCTTCATGTACATGTATCTTGGAGTGTTCAGTTCTTTGATCGCGGTCAGCATGCAAGGAGTCTGGATATCGATTACTTCGTACCCATCTTCCAGAGCTCTTTCAACTCTGATATCTTTTTTGTTGTCTGCGATTTCAAATTTCTGTACATACGTAACCTGAGGCAGACCCAGTTTTTCAGCCAGCTGCGGACCAACCTGAGCCGTGTCTCCGTCGATCGCCTGACGTCCGGCGAAAATCAGATCGAAATCGCCGATCTTCTTAACGGCTGCCGCGATTGCGTTGGAAGTAGCCCATGTGTCGGAACCGCCTACGGCTCTGTCACTGATCAGGATACCTTCATCAGCTCCCATAGCCAGACATTCGATCAGCAGATCCTGTGCCTGCGGAGGTCCCATTGTTACTACTGTGATATGTACATCATCAAACTTATCTTTTATCTTTAATGCTTCTTCTAAAGCGTTTGCGTCGTCGTGGTTTAAGATACTGGGAACACCATCTCTCATCAACGTACCTGTTTCAGGGTTGATTCTGATTTCGTTTGTATCAGGAACCTGTTTTGCGCATACGATTATTTTAAATGCCATTTTTTAATCCTCCCTCTTTATTATTTGCCCAGAACGGATGCAGCGATTACGATCTTCTGAACTTCTGAAGTTCCTTCGTAGATCTCTGTAATCTTAGCGTCTCTCATCATTCTTTCAACCGGATAATCCTTGGTGTATCCGTAGCCGCCGTGCAGCTGTACACACTTCGTTGTTACATACATAGCTGTTTCAGCAGCAAACAGTTTTGCCATCGCGGATTTCGGTCCATAATTCAGGTGCTTATCCTTCATGTCGGCAGCCTGATAAATCAGAAGTCTGGAGGCTTCGATTCTGGTTGCCATTTCAGCAATGTCAAATCTCAGAGCTTCCATTTCGGATAACTTTTTGCCGAACTGTTTTCTGGCTTTCATATAATCAACGGTTACATCCAGCGCGCCCTGTGCGATACCCAGAGCCTGGGAAGCGATACCGATACGTCCGCCGTCCAGTGTGGACATGGCAACTTTGAAGCCCTGTCCGATTTCTCCCAGCAGTCTGTCTTTCGGGATTCTGCAGTTCTGGAAAATCAGCTCTGTTGTGGAGGATGCGCAGATGCCCAGTTTGTCCTCAGTCTTACCGATGGAGAATCCTTCGTCACCTTTTTCTACGATAAACGCGGAAATTCCTCTTGTTCCCTTTGACTTGTCAGTCATAGCCATTACTACAAATGTATCAGCGTATCCGCCGTTTGTAATGAATACTTTGGATCCGTTCAGAACCCACTGATCGCCTTCCAGGATTGCTCTTGTCTGCTGTCCTGCAGCATCTGTACCCGCACCAGGTTCAGTCAGTCCGAATGCGCCTAATTTTCTGCCGGAGAGAAGGTCAGGAAGATATTTTTTCTTCTGTTCTTCATTTCCCCAGTTAAAAATCGGCCAGCAGCACAGGGAAGTGTGTGCGGAGCAGATAACGCCTGTAGATGCACAGACTCTTGACAGTTCCTCAACTGTGATCGCATAGGAGATGTGGTCTCCACCAGCTCCTTCGTATTCTGTAGGGAACGGTACGCCCAGCAGGCCGTATTTTGCCATTTTCTCTACAGTTTCAACTGGAAATCTGTGTTCCTGGTCGATGTCGGCTGCCAACGGTTCAACTTCGTTAGTAGCAAACTCTCTTACCATTTTTCTTACGAATTCTTGTTCCTTCGTGAGTTGAAAGTTCATGTAAATGCCTCCTTAAATTATTAATAACGGTACGTTTTTTGTCTATTAAAATTGTCCGCGTTTTAATAGTCAACTTCGTTACAAAAGTAACGACCATACATTCCTATTAGACCATATTGCGTTCATTATTGCAAGTGGTTTTTTTACTTTCCGTAAAATATTTATCAAGGATTCAAATACGGTTTTGAATATTCAGATTCTTCCCTCATTTTCCTTGCAATTCTAACCTTTAGCATGGTAAAATATATGTAAGTCTTTATAGCCATATGTATTAAGGAGGGTTATATGAAAAAAAGAGCAAAACTGATCGTTGCATTTTTAACATTGTCTTTAGTGATGGCCTGTTTCGCAGGTTGCGGCAGCAGTAACAGTGAAGAGGAGCCAAAAGAAACCACTGCGGCAGCAGTAACCGTGCCAGAGGAAGTACAGGCAGTCAAAGACAAAGTTACTGGTCTTGCGGAAAAGTACGCAAAGAAACTAGATGGCGACTGGGGCGACCAGCAAGTTGCTTTACTGGAATCAAAGGAAGGAGAAAAGTACAAAGACTACAAAGACATGAAAGCTGTTCTTGACAGCTATAGAGAAGAGAGCGGAGCATATTATATATATGCCCTGTATCCAACGGATCTTGAAAATGTGGATTCCAAACCATTTATGATCACGGTAGACGGTTCGGAGGATCCTGACCCTTACGGTGAGGAGTATGAGTGGGAAATTCAATTCCAGGAGGCCTGGAAAGGCTCTCCGGCGGCAGCCCGGTCTGCATGGGCAGATGATGAGGAAGGAAAAGACCTCTGCTGGTCCGCATTTGCACCATTCCATGACAGTGAAGGAAACATCGTTGGAATTCTAGGAGTTGACTACCCTGCACCGGAAATTCTCGACTTTCCTGAGTGGAACCGGGATTCCGATCAGTGGAATAAAATTGAAGAATAAACGTTATATCTAGTCGAGGATCATAGAAGATCATATGCAAACAGTAATCAAAAGAGACTGCTGCACGAGGTTCGCGCTCAGTCTCTTTTGTTAAGGAAGGTAACATTATGAAAGAAACAGAAATATCCATATTGAAAGACCGTTTACCATTTTGGAATCGATTATCTTCAGAGGAAAAGCTTCTATTATCTCAGAATGCTGTATCTGTCCTCTATGATAAACATACGGCAATTCACACTGCTGATTTTGAATGTATCGGGATTCTCCTGGTCAAAAGCGGCACGCTTCGCGTCTATATGCTTTCCGAAGACGGAAAGGAAATCACCCTTTACCGCATTTCTTCAGGGGACGTGTGCATCCTTTCCGCAGCTTGTGTCTTGCAGGCGATTACCTTTGATGTGTGCATCGATGCCGTGTCGGACTGTGACGTAATCCAAATCAGTTCCGCTGCCTTTTCAAAGGTAATGGGAGAAAACGTTTACGCGGAGGCATTCGCTTATAAGCTGGCAACGGAACGGTTTTCCGATGTAATGTGGGCCATGCAGCAAATCCTTTTTATGAGTTTTGATCGGCGGCTGGCTACCTTTTTGATCGATGAATCTGCCGCGCAGGGCTCTGAGTCCATCAAGATGACCCATGAGGAAATTGCCCGTATGATGGGCAGCGCCAGAGAAGTGGTCACCCGCATGCTGAAGTATTTTTCGTCGGAGGGCTGGGTTGAGCTTTCGCGGGGAATGGTAAAAATTCGAGACCGAGAAAAACTGATGGAAATAATTTGATCGGATTGACTGGGCAGGCTGGCGGCGGCCCAGCCATTCATCACCCCGACGATCCAACAGCTCATTTCCCCCGGCAGCCCAAACGTGCATTTCCCTCCCCGACCGTCATGCCTTAAGGCAGACGATCGGGAAAACACCGTTTTTATATAAACAGATTTACATCGGACTTTTCCGCATCCCCCAGATAGCTGGCAACCCCAGCCAGTTCTACCCCATCGATCAGCTCTTCTTCCCGAATCCCCATCACATCCATGGACATGGTACAGGCGACCAGCTTCACCCCGTTGTCCATCGCCTGCCGCATCAATGTTTCCAAAGAATCCACATGCTTCTCCTTCATAACGCTGCGCATCATCTTCGTACCCATACCGCCCATATTCATTTTCGATAATTTGAGTTTTTCTGTTCCCCTGGGCATCATCGCACCGAACATCTTTTCAACAAAGGATTTTTTCACCGGCTGCTTTTCCCGTTTTCTCAGGATATTCAGCCCCCAGAAGGTGAAGAACATCGTTACCGGCCGCCCCATAGCTGCTGCACCGTTGGCAATAATGAAGGATGCCAACGCCTTATCCAGATCCCCGCTGAACACCACCATCGTCTTGCCGTCGCCGCCTTTTTGTTCCTGCGGCGCCGGGCAGCAGCAATCCCCGCCTTTTCGAATATATACCAGATTTTCCTTGCCCTGCTTCTCCGTTTTCACCAGCGTATTCTGCGTTCGTTCGCACCAAGCGGCAATATCCCTGGCAAAGCCCAAGTCCGTAGCCGAAACCTTCAAAAGCTCCCCATCCTCCATCTGGGCAATAGCTTCATTGACTTTCATGATGGGGCCAGGACACTGAAGACCGCAGCAATCAACGATTTTCATCTCTCTGCCCTCCGGCTCTTCAGGCGGTTGTTCCCTGGCTGGTTCTTCTCTCCACTCCCCTTTATCGTGCATGGATTTGTAAAAAGTCGTTCCGCCTTCCAGAACCTGTACATTGGTAAACCCTTTTTCCATTAAGATTCTAGCTCCGTTGTAAGACCGCACCCCCACAGAGCAGTAAACGATGATTCGTTTTGTTTGATCCAGCTCATCCAGACGGCCGCGCAGCTGACCAAGCGGGATATGATAAGAGCCTGGTATCTGGAAAACCATTCGCTCCGTGTCTTCTGTCACGTCCAAGATCATATAGTCCTCCCCGGCCGGTTCTGCCAAAAGATGATCCAGCTCATCCGGGCCTACGAAAGATACCAGACCGTCCAGCACATTTTGAGCCGTAAAGCCCAGCATGTTAACCGGATCCTTTGCCGAGGAATAGGGAGGCGCATAGGCCAGCTCCAGTTTTTCCAAATCTGAAACATCTGCCCCAAGGCGCATTGCCGCAGCAATGACATCGATTCGCTTATCCGCTCCCTCCTGGCCTACGGCCTGGGCTCCGAATAGCTCGCCGTTTTTACCAAAGATCAGCTTTAATGTGAGAGGTACTGCGCCCGGATAATAAGCGGCATGGGACTTCTGATTAATGATGATCGAGTGATAGTCCGCGCCCTTTTGCTTTCCCATGGCTTTCAGGGTCTTTTCGTTGACGCCCGTGCAGGCTGCCGTCAGATCAAAAACTTGAGCTACCGACGTGCCTTGGGTTCCCTCATAAATTTTATGATCTCCGGCGATATTATCGGCGCAGATCCGGGCCTGTTTGTTGGCCGGACCGGCAAGGGGCACCATGGTCTGTGTCCCCAGGGTAAAGTTCTCCACTTCGATCACATCTCCCACCGCGTAAATATCCGGGTCGGAGGTGTGGAGTTCTCCATCCACCTTGATCCCCCCTTTTTCATTGAGCAAAAGGCCGGCCTCTTTTGCCAGTTCACTATTGGGGCGCACACCTATGGACAAAATGATCAAATCCGCAGAAAGGCTCCGGCCGCTGCCCAGCTGTATTGTTGTGCTTCCTTCCGATTCCTCAAAAGAACGGACACCGTCGCCCAAAATCAGATCTACATGATTCATAGTCATGTTTTCGTGCAGGAGCTGGGCCATCTCCCGATCCAGCGGCGCCATGACCTGATCCTGCATTTCAATCAGGCTTACATGTATCCCCTGGGCACTGAGGTTTTCCGCCATTTCCAGCCCGATAAACCCTCCGCCGATAACCGCGGCCCGTTTTGGCTTCTTCTCCTGAATCAAGGTTTTAATCATATCCGTGTCCGGAACCGTCCAAAGAGTATGGATATTGGCTCCATCGATTCCCGGGATAGGAGGCTTGATCGGCGATGATCCCGCGGCGATGACCAGAGTATCGTAAGACTCTTGGTAGGTCCTCCCTCCCTGCAATTCCTTTACCTCTACCAGTTTCTTTTCTGGCATGATTCTAATTACTTCTGAAGAAATTCTTACATCAATATTGAACTTTTCCTTCATTGCCTGAGGCGTTTGCAGCAGCAGTACATCCCGTTCTTTGATGGCGCCGCCGATGTAGTAAGGCAGCCCGCAGTTGGCATAAGAGATGTATTCTCCACGTTCAAAGATAACGATTTCCATGGATTCATCCCGTCTTCTCAGCCTGGCGGCTGCAGTGGCTCCGCCGGCAACTCCCCCTATAATAACTGTTTTCTTAGCCATAATAAAAACCTCACAATCTTTCTTTGTGAGGTCATTATATCGTTTCCTGCACCTGATTTCTGTGACCGGATCACACAAGTCAAATTTTTTTCTGATCAGCCTCTTGCACCGCCAGCTCCGCATCCAGCTTTGGCACAATCGCTCCTTCCTCCACCAGCTTGATAAAACGATCCGTCAATCTGGGGTCGAACTGTCTGCCTCTTTGACGCTTCAGTTCTTCCAGCGCATACTCAACAGTGTAGGGTTCTTTGTAAGAACGCATAGAAACCATGGCGTCAAAAGAATCTGCTATGCATAAAATCCTTGCCGACATTGGAATGTCTTCACCGGATATCTTTCTCGGATACCCCTGACCGTCATATCGTTCGTGATGCCCAATGACCGCCGGAATAACATAGTCCAGAGAAGGAAGGTGGCGGATAATTCCAACCGAACTTTCCACATGACCTTTCATGATTTCGTACTCTTCATCGTTCAGCTTGCCGGGCTTATTGAGAATATCCTCCCGAATGCCGATTTTGCCAATGTCATGAAGCAGCCCGGCTTCCCGGATCAGTTCCACAAAATCATCTCCCATATCATAGGCTTCTGCCAGACGGGAAGCATAGTAAGCTACATTCTTTGAATGACTGAAAGTATAATGATCTTTGGTGTCGATGGCTGCGGTAAGCGCATAAATCGTCGGCGCGTATTCAGAGTAAATCCCCTGTTTATATTCGCTGCTGTCCACGTTATCCTCTTCACGAGAATTACTCATACTTTCATGAGCAAGGAGAATCGCGTTCTTACCCCGCCGTTTGACCTGATAGACCGCCATATCCGCATTTTCAACCAGTTCTTTGACGCTGCCGGCACCATATGGATATGAGCTGATCCCTCCGCTGACGGTCAGCACCTTAAGCGCATAGTCTTGCTCAGCCTTGTTCATCTCCATAATCTGCCTGCGAATGTTTTCCGCTAAATTACTGGCAGACAGCATATCGTATCCCGGCAAAATAATCGCAAATTCCTTTCCGCTGTATCTGGAGATGTAACCATTGTTACCCACGCTGGCCGCAATGATCCTCGCTACCCGCTGAAGGGCCAGATCTCCTTCCCGGTCTCCGTACAACTGATTGTACAATTTGAAATCATCCAGATTTAGGATGATTAACGCCAGTGACCGGTCTTTGTTTTTCTCAAATTCATCTTCCAGAACCTGATAAAAATATTTCCGATTCAGCAGCCCCGTCAAATCATCGGTCCTTGCTTCCTGGTACACCTTTTCATAAAGTCTGGAGTTTTTCACTGCAATGGCACCTATAGAACTGATAGAAGTAAGGAAACTAATATCGTCATAAGTAAACCGGGCGTGAGGATCCCTTGCAGCTGTTCCTATTAAACCGATCAATGTATCGCCGTCCTTGAGCGGCGCAAACATGTGAATACCCAAATTATGAATTTGCTTCTTTTCCTCCTCCCACATGGCCTTGTAAGCCGTCAGGCATTGGAACTCTTCCATCAGCAGGCATTCATTGTGTTGTCTGAGATAAACGATCACTGGATTGCTTTTATCCAATGACACGGTCTTATCATCCAAGGGGCTGGCGCTGTAGGCAATATGATAGGATCCCTCTTCTCCATTCTCAATAAAAATGTAGACTTTTTCAGCATCCAGTGTCTGCTGGACCGTACGAGTAACCTTTTCCAGTACTTGATGGATTTCCAGGCTGCAAGAAATCGCTTTGCTGAATTCTTTCAGGGTTTCTGATCTGGTGATTTCTTCCTTGATAAAAACCGTGTCCACAAATTTTTTCATGATATAGTACAGCAAGAAGGTAAATAAGGTAAACAGAATCGCCGTAATCAGCACATAGCTGTCCTCATACTGTCCAAGAATTCTCCTGATCAAGCGTTCCAGCGGCCTGATCGCATTGGCAAACAACAGAATTGCGATTACAAACACAGCCACATAGCAGCTGCCTTTTGATACCAGAAGCGTCAATTTGAAGAGACGCCTTCTGTACATTGCATAAAACATACAGCAAACCATCAAAAGCGCCGACAGCACATCAATGGGAAAACCTTCAAATAGGGGAAGGCACAAGCAGGCCTGTCCTAGAAAAACACCGACAATACCGATCAAAATCGGTGTCAGCTGGCGCTTGCGAATTTCATCGGTCTTATAGCCCCTCAGCATAATGATAAACATATGGATCAGAACCGCGCCGCATACAAGGAATAGAACCGTCACGCTCCATGTAACTTGATACACAAATTGCACTTGCCCGCCCGGGTGCTCTACGCTCAGAGGTGCCTCTAAAAAGAGTCCCGTAAAGATATTGATGATGTTAACCGCCAGAGAAAGCGTTAGCCATAGAGGACGCAGCTTTGATTTTTTCGCTCCGACAAATGCTTCCATAAAGCAAAAGAAGGCAAATGGCATCATCAGCAAGCCGAAAATAGAGACATCATACCAAAGCTTTTCACCGGGCCAAAATTGCATGCGCATACAAAATGAGCCACCCACCCAGAGGACGCCCAAAATCAAAACCATGATGAAGGCATCGTTGAGTTTGGTCTTTTTTGCTGCAATAAAAGCAAACAGCAGCAGCAGATAGCAGCAGAGAGCAATGATGGGAATGAACACAAAACTATTCATATCGGATCCCCTCCTTTTGCACTGCATATCTGGATGTCTGGAGCTGCAAAAGCTCCTTGATCTCATAGGTGGAAGGATTGATTTTCCTAATTTTCTTTTTGTATCGATTCTCGTATTCCGCCAAGGTGCCGCATTTCAATATGGTGATTTGGAGCGGATCCATGCCCAGGATCATTTTCAAATCCTTGTAATCATGGTCCACATATTTAAAATACACGGTCAAATGTTCCTTGAGAATTTCTTTCCCTACAGCCTGGCTGGCCAGGCTATCGGCGGCAAGCTCCACATAAACGTGCATCAAAGGCTTTTTGTTTTCATTGTACTCCTTGGACGCAAACCAGCCTGCGATATCCAGCCCCGACAGATCGACCACAGTCTGAATGGCGCTTTCTGTGATCCTGGTAAATCCTGCGATATCGATCACATCGGACACTCGGTCAATATACTGAAACCTTGGGATTTTCGTCTGATCTTCGCTGTTTTCCAGGCCCATACAACGGTAAACATCGCCGACCCGATAGCGCATAAAAGCCCCGCCTTTTAATACAGAAATGACGATTTCATACTTTTCTCCTGGCTGCACCTCATCCATCAAATAAGTTTTGGGCTGATAGGCTTTGTCCTCCATGTTTTTCAGCATTTCCGATTCGGGAATGAATTCATAAAAACAGGTATCCGGAAAAAAGTACATACCTTCCCTTGTCCATGTTTCGGTACCAATGCAGGAAGGCTCTGTGCCCGCAAACAGCTCCATGGGTCGGACGCCCCATAATTCTTCCAGTTCATCTTTGTAGCAATGATTATCCGTACCGGCAACCATGAAGCCCTTTAAATCGAAAATGTCCTTGGGCATCAGCGCTCTGCCCTCTCGCTTGCAAATCCGCTTGGCTTTCAAATAGCGCAGAAGGATTCTGGGGGAAAGGGAAACGATCGAGCTGCCCTTTTTTCCCGAACTGCCGCTTGTCATCTTGGAAAGTGTCTGACTGACGAAATAGGCAACGCTTCCCAAGCCGAAGAAATAGTCGATTCCTTTTGACATTCCCAGCTTAAATCCCTTTTTGTTCCGCTCCGAAAAGGATAGACGCTCCGCTTCCTCCACAGGAGGCAGGAATTCGATGCTGACTTCATCGTGAAGCGCCCGGGGAAACAGTCCCGTGGCATAAGGAAGCGGCGCCAGCCCATAAAGAAAGGTATCTGTCGCTTTGACATCAAATTTTTTCTTTTCCGTACTTGTGGATAAGATCATGCATGCCAGTACATTATTTTTATATGTGTTGAGCATGCTCTGGGTGTAAGGGGCAACCTTAACCGGGTGTTTTCCCCCTTCCCAGGTGGTCTGTATCCAAATGATCGGATCGCCGGGCAGCATGCTGCTCTGTTTTTGAAGCAGCACGTCCGCGTAGTCCTCGTAAGTGGTCAGCGGGAAGCTCTCCCGCAGTTCTTCAATCGAATGGATCCGCCGGCCCTTCAGAAGCCTTTTTCCCAGTTCCGAATTTCCCCAAAGAAACAGCTGCTCTTCCATGAGACGCTTCTGCATTCCCATGTACTCGCTGATGTTCAGATCCAGGAATCCGCAATATTCATTCCAGATTTCCTCTGAACGTTTCTTCTTAAGTTTTTCCTCAAATTTCATACATGCTTCTTTCCTGCTGCGATTGTATTAAAGCAGCGCTTCCCACTTTTCACCGTAGGGATCAAAAATGGGACTTCCTCTTTATAACTGCTATAATCACCAAAATACTTCGGAAACGTCCACATGTCCTGCATAATGACATACAGTACATTACATACACTAAAAACTACACTGCCCCGGATCATCGGCGCCGTCGGCATCGCCAGCGCGAAGCAGGCATACATGCCGATAAACCAGAGCACGCCGGGATGTCTGCACAAGGCATACACCCCCTCTGAATAAACCTTAGGCCGGCTATTCTCCCGAATATAGGTGGGTTGAAAGGGAAGGGCAAAGAACAGCGTATAGACAAGCAGCGCCAAAAACACTGCCGCCAAAGCCAGGAGCACCACCTGCCTGACCCTGCCGCTGACTTCTTCCGACCATCCAGCTGCGAACATCATCGCCGTAGCAATGATCAGCAGCACAAATCCCACAAAGAAAGCCGGCTTTATCAGTTTTTTTTGAAACCTTACAGAATTAAGATCATAAATCACAAACAACACGAAAGCGCCCAGCCCCGTTATGATACATGCACCGCTCATAACTTTGCGTCCCGTCCTAAAAGCTTTCTTTCAGCTGGCCTGTGCGGTATGCGTTTACCAACGCCTTCAGCTCTTCCACTTCCTGTTCCAGTTCCTTACCCTGGTCAGTGTCGCGGACAGTCATTCTCTTTGGCAGCGTTTCGACGGTAGTGATCTTGGGCGCATGGAACACCTGTGTTCCATCCTCCTTTAAAGGCTCATAAGGCTTGTGCTCCGAAAGCGCCATATATCGGGAGTTAAAAATAAAGGTATAGCCTGCGATTCCCGTCTGTTTCTGATACGCCTTGGAAATACCCCCGTCGATGATAATCAGCTTGCCGCCGCCTTTGACCGGGCTCTCCCCATCTTTAATCTTTACCGGCACATGTCCGTTGAGGATGTGGGAAGTCTTTGGTTCCAGTCCGAATTCTTCCAAAATCTTTTCGCAGATCTCTTTGTCGTTGATCAGCTTGTAATAAACCGTCGTATGTTCTTTGTGGGATTTTTTATCAGCAATGAAGCACCGTTCAAAGGTGGTCATCTGATCTTTTCCGAACAGCGGCGAATTATTGCTGAGCCACAGATACCACATAATATCCCCGGATCTGCCGATCTCTTCAGACTCGTCGGGCACGAAATAGGCTTTCCTCACCTGCTCATCCAGGTAATCCATGTATTCCTTACCCTTTTTTGTAACCCCGTTAACCGTGCAATCCTTGAATTCCCCGTCTTCGGTCATGGGGATGCAGCCATGATACAAAAGGTTGCCGTTAATGCGTTTATAAAGGCTGCCGTGGCTGTAAATAAAGCGTATATGCTTTTGCAGTTTTTCACTCTGGAGGAAGGCCGCCTCCAAGGATTGGAGGGTTTCTTTTTCTTCCTTTGTCAGTTCGTAAGGATGGGCCGGGTCGATAGTGGGAAAATTTTTATCCCGCAGTTCATAAGTAACCCCTTTGATCTCAATGGTCCCATGCTCATAGTCCACTTTATCCAGCATCATCCTGTGTTCCAGCTTGTATTCCGGATGGGCCATAATCCGCTGACCTTCTACCTTGAACTGGCAGATGGCGATCGCCTTGTTCATCTTTGCCGCCAAATCTTCGTCCACCGGATCGTACTCGTTTTCATCCAAAATTTTAGGTTTGAAAAACTCGCAGGGGTCATCCCCATAAACAGTGGTTGCCAAAATCGCCAGGGGCCGGAGATTGATGCCATAACCGATTTCCAGCATATCGAAATTGTTGTAGCTGATATTCATTCTGAGAACGTTGGTGATGCATGCCCAGTTGCCGGTGGCCGCTCCCATCCATACGATGTCGTGGTTTCCCCATTGAAAATCCACGTCATGATAGTCCATCAAAAAATCCATGATTTCGTCAGGATGGGCCCCTCGGTCCCAAATATCTCCAATGATATGGAGCCGGTCAACCGCCAAATTGCTAATTAAATTGGACAGTTTGATAATGAATTCTTCTGCAACCCTGCACTCTATGATCGAGTTGATGATCTCGCTGTAATAGTGAGCCTTGTTCGCTTCGTCATCCGCGTGAAGCAGCTCATCCATGCTGTAGGATAGATACTCCGGAAGCCGTTTTCGGACTTTTGAGCGGGTGTACTTTGTGGAGACGGACTTGCAGATCTCAACCAGCTGGTAGATGGCTGATCTGCACCATTTATCAAAATCCTGTTCGGAGGCCTTTCTCCGTTTCAGTTCCGCTTCTGCGTTGTAAACCAGCGATGCCAGTCCTTCCCGCTCTTCTCTGGATAAATCCGGGCCAAAGATTTCATCCACTTTTGAACGAATGACGCCGGAAGCGCTTTTCAGCATGTGAATAAATGCTTCGTGTTCACCGTGCAGGTCGCTCAAAAAGTATTCGGTTCCCTTTGGCAGCGCCAGGATTGCACTCAGGTTGATTATCTCAGCGGAAGCCGCTTTAATATTTGGATAATCCTTGGACAAATGCCTTAAGAATTGTTCATCAATCATACTTGTTCCCTTCTCTTTACAAAATGATAGAAAGCTAAATTAACTGTATAGACTGTTTTATTTTATCATAAGTCAATTATTGCCGCAACGAAGATATCCTTCTGATCCAGATAAGATTCCAGTCGGTTCTGATAATTCGCCGCTGGTTCGTTCAGTTTTCTAAAATCGTGACAAATGTTGTTAAGTTTTTTGTATTCATAAAATCCCACCTCAAGTCATACAAAAAAACCGAATTCAATATTCGAAACCATTCGTTTTTTTAATGGAAAGCTGGCACTGCATACAATTTTTTTGAATATGCCGTTAAACCGGAAGTGGAATGTGAGTTTATCGAGTATCAGGACGGAGAATTTGGATGCGGCGTGAGGACAAACGTCAATATGTAGTTTATCCCTTCAAATTGTCCGCTGCTTCAGGATTATCTGCAATAATCTCTCCAACAGTCGGACAGCCATCCATGTTTGGACAATCCCCGCATGTCGTCACGCTTTTTTTCAATGCACACTGACGAATTTCGCAAAGATTATCACAGAATACGGTTTTGACCCCTTCAGTGCGACAGCCCAGACAGTTGATGTGTTCAGGCAAAATGGGCGCATTATTCAGCTCTGCCCATTCCCTCGCGGTTTTCTCACGTAACGCTTGATCGTCATTGATTGTTGCAATATATGCATCACATTTTTCGCAATCCAAACCGCAGTATGCAATCATCTTTCTCATGGTTATATACCTCCTCAAGTTCTAAGTTTGTCTATTTTATAATAATTCCTTTTTCTAAAAGCAATACCTTCGTCTTTTCAAATCGTTCGGCATTTTGCACCCCTATATATTCATGCTTTTGCCATGCTGTTTTCTCCCTGCCAAATTCCTAGTTAAGCGGAGATTTGTATTGCATGAAATACTTACCGCTCGATTGAAAGAAAAGGAGGAAAGGTATCAGCGCCATCACTGCGCCGCATAGTTTTTGTGTTTACGTCAAAACACTTACCTTCGTATTCATAGTGTAGTTTTCCAGTTCGTAAACCAATCCCTTTGTAAACAGCGTTTTGCCATCCACATTCTTTTCAATGAAGTTAATGATTTCTTTCATCTTGAAAATCTCCTACTCTCCTAATACGCCTTTTACGAATAGGGCGTAATACAATCAGCCCGTCGATATTTTGAGAAAACAAATCAAACCGACAAACGAGGATCTATCAATCCAAAGCTACAAGGTCAGACTGTTCATAGCCGTTATGCCCCTGCAATTGTTTTTTATAGTTCCAACACTTAATTGCTTCCTCTAACGTTTTTCCTCGGTTGTCCGCAAAAAAAGCTCGGATATAGGTGTTATATTCAAACTGTTTATCAATTTTTGTCTTTCCTTTTTTCTTATCTTCAAGGATTTGATAATAAGCTGCAATGGCTTCCTTATAAGTTTTTCCTGCATTGCTTTTCAACCATTTTTGAAAAGCCACATTAAAAGAAAAGCGATTTCCAATATGTTCCTTAAAAAATGTCCGATGCTTTTCTGAACAAACAAAATCAACTTCGATTATTGTATCCTCGCTAATATCGGATACGGTCATTACGTTTCTCTTTACTTTTGAAGGTTCTTGAATTTCACCGGTATCAAGAAAACAAGCAATTCGATCTGTTATTTGCAGCTTTCCACCAGAAACAGGCAGGCCGTTTTTCCTGCAAAAGTCTACTAATTCTTCTTTCAAATAATAGAAATCACGAAATGTTTTGCTATCTAAATTTTTATCTAAAACAGGTCTTTCCGTCATAGTGTTCCCCTTCTCAAATTCCAAATTATCTCTCCCGTTTCAAGTAGACCATATCAACGAGCTGTTTCCCATCCTCAAACATGGGATGGTCATAGTTGTCCGTAAAAAAGTTTTTTATGCGATGGGATTCCGCAAAGCCGCATTTGTGATAAAAGTTAAGTGCGGAAGGGACGTCGCCAGTTCCAACCAGCATTGTGTTACAGTCAGCGTAATGGGAAAACAGAAAATCGATCGTTCTTTTGCCATAACCTTTTCGTTGACAGTCTGGTAAAACCGCAATGTTTTTCAGTTCATAAACACCGTCTGCTTCTTTCGTAATTACACATTCGGCCTTTACTCCATTGTCGTTTAAAACAAACATTTCGCCACGTTCCAGGTACTTGTCTACCATGTTTTCCTGTTCGTCGGCTAACAGCAACAAATCGAGATATGCTTTTTTATTGTGTGTGACTTTTTGTATGTTCATAAGCGGTCACCTCCATATTATATTTTTCCAGCTTGCCAAATTCACCTGCTTCAAGCTATGTAGTTTATCCCTTCAAATTGTTCACTGCTTCAGGATTATCTGCAATAATTTCGCCAACAGTTTGACTATTTTATAATAATTCCTTTTTCTAAAAGCAATACCTTCGTCTTTTCAAATCGTTCGGCATTTTGCACCCCTATATATTCATACCGCAAAATCGTTTTATAGCCATTTTGCATGGAATCGATTGCAGTACTTTTTATACAGGAATTTCCATCAATGCCTGCCATTTCAATTTCTGTGATCTGATTTTGCCTCAAAATTTCTTGCAGCTCTGGATTAGAAAAAGCACTGGCTGATTCTTTGCAGATTATATATTCAGAGTTGATGTTCAAATTCTCAGCCAACTCATTTGTTTTCCTGCCGCTCCTGAGCCTTTTTGTATTTTTTACATATACAATAAGCTCTTTGTCGGCAGTTGCTCTTTGAATCCTCTCGTTTACGCAAGCAAGTAATAAAGGCGGGTATTTTTCTATATAGCCCTCTTGCAAATCGATTACAAGTAATGCTTTTGCCATGCTGATTTCTCCCTATCGAATTCCTAGTTAGTTTATAATTATTTATTTAGTCTCACTGAAATATTCGTTTAATATTTTTGCTAAAATCTTCGGCTTTTCTTCATTTACAAATGAAATTGTTTCACCCCAACTTGTTGACTTATGACCCGAACCATGTATAAAAATGTACTTCACCAACTCTTCCTTTCAAATTCCGATTTGTTCCATTATAACAAAATGGTCGGCATAAGCATAGCACTGTATCTTCATTATCTCAATATCCAATATTCTAAGTTTCAACTAGCTTTGTCCACAACTTAAAAGGACTTCCAAAGCAGCCCCCAAGTTATCTCTATTCAAAATAGTCCAGCAGCCTTGCTATAAGCTCATCTGCCGGCCGGTCGGCCGCTTCCTTGCAGTTTAAGCGGAATAGGAAATGAATGGTCGTTTTCTATCTTACTCTACTGCCAGCGCCTTATATACTTCACAAAATCGCTCAAAGCCGTCTTCCCCAAGAACAAAAATATTCGGCATATAGGCGCAGCGATTTTTTGAATAGTTGATGCGGTCAATACCTTGATCGAATATGGTGTGATTGGACAATGCCACATCCACATGCATTGTTTTTGCAGTCCGAATAAAATGATCGATCGAATCCAAATACTGTTTGGTTCCTTCTTGATCGTTCCACGGAGGGGTGGCCCCGCCAAACAAAGCAGCCATATGTTGGACTCCGTTTTCCATTACCGGAAACAGATAACTTAGGCAGCCGGGCGTATGTCCAGGTGTGCCGCATACAAAGATTTTTTTATCTCCGGCATCAATTGTTTCCCCTTCATCAATGTAACAATCAATTTCAAAATCTTTCCAGGTTTCCGGGCGGTCCGGCTTGGTTGGATGCTCCCTCCAGAACTGATCATCCACTTTCGAAAGATAGGTTTTGGCCTTATGGCGGTCAACCAGCCATTTCCCGCAGCCAGTATGGTCAACGTGTCCATGGGTTATCACATACTTGTAAATATCTTCTGGGTTCCAGCCGACATCGATAATTGCAGAGATAATCGCATCGTATACGGCTTTGGACGGCCATATTCCGTCAATTACTACGAGACCTTCGGCAGTCTGCCAAACGAAACAACTGGTTTCTTTCTGTGCCACGACCAGTAAGTCATCAAAGATTTGACAATGCGTAAACCATGAGAAATCCTCCATTCTTTGTATCGTTTGTTGTGTGAAAACAGGTTTCTTTTTTAAATTCATCGCACTTACCTCCAAATTCATAGTTTCAAGCCGCCTGCTGTTATTATACCTTGCAAGCGGCGTTGCAGCATATTTTTGCTGCGACTAAAATATCCGATCATTCCATTTAATTTTTTAGGAAGATGCTAAATTATGGTTTATTAGAATATAATGCTTTTATCAAGTTTCATTATCTCAATGCGCAATCATTCTTCGGCAACCCGCTTTATCAACAGTTTAAAAAAAGCACCTGTCCTCAAAATTGAGTGGGTGCTTTTATATCTGCGTATTCGTTTCTCCCATCTCCAGCCGGTATCTTGATAAATCCATCCGTCTTTTATCCATATAAAGCTACACCTTCTCCCGCAACGTTCCGATAAAACGGAAGGATATCCTGCTCTGGAACCATATAGGACGATTTTGTAGACGTGATTTGGTAGTAATTTTAAGACTGCCCGGCAATCAAATTCAAGATTCCATTGGGAAGAATGCCAAGTGCTGATCTGAACCAAAAGTCCGTATGTCTGTAAGGCGCAGTATGTCCTCCACAACCGAAATTTATCAACAAAGATTCAGCTTATGAAAGTAGGCCCATAAATCATCTGCATATTTTGATATGGAGATGCTACTGGCTCGCTCTTCTATATCTTTCATTGCATACTTTACCAGATTTTCGCTGTCCCCTTCTTGATAGTTCTTTAGAATTTCCGACTTTCCTCTGCCAGTTTTCACAAAATGCTTTTGGCAATAATCTTCAAAGGTGCTGATTTTTTCAAAGTAATCTTTATAATCGGATAGAGTAGAATAGTCTTGCTTCAATCTATTTAAAAACAGATCCATAGAATCGTAATAATTCAACTTTTTGCTCGTTCTTCCAATATTCATAGGAAGAAGCCAGAAGTTCGCCAGGCAGTGATACGTCTCATAATAATTTTGTAAATATATTGGCCATTTACTTTTTGGTGTTCTGCTGCGATTGGTCTTACCGGCATTGGAAGTGATATTGGCTATTGAAGCAAAGCTATTCATAGTGTCGCCAGCAAATTCCTTGTTGACAAATTTTCCTTTTTCATCCAAAATCGTTTGATCCAAAATGTCTTGATAAATGATTTCATAAAAGCCTACTGCAAAGTCTGACATATCTTCATCAGCAGCTCCGTAGTATTTTTGCCCGGTCAATATTTTGCCCTGTTCATAGACAATCTCCGAGTAATTTTTGTTACATGAAATGGACGTTACCAATATGTCATGCACTTGTTTTTGTTTTAACTCATCGCTCAATTGCATATTTTGAAGCCTCACTATTTGTCTCACCGGCCAGTAGCTGCTTCTTTGCTGGCATCTAGCCGCACAAAGGAGACTTATTCGAGTGCTGGCTTGTGCTTTTTGGTTTACCATAATGAAAACGGGGGAATTTGACTGAAATTGGTGTAATCCCAGACGCCTAGCGGCTTCATGGAGCAAATCGCATCTCATGCGAAAGCTCCCTTATTGCTCGATACAGGCCATTTTTATATAGGTCTTTTCTGCTATTTTTATGTACCTCATTTTTAAGATTTTTGTACTCCCATGCGCTACGTCTTATACTCCCTTTGTACTCCCAATTCTACGCTATTTTAGGATATTTCCAGGTTGCCAAAGAATCCTTGCAAACCCGTTGATTTTACCGTATTTCATGCAAATCAAACGGAGTCGCCTGGTAAACGTAGTAATTAAGCCAGTTGGAAAACAGCAGGTTGGCGTGGGCTCTCCAGCGGAAAAGGACCTCCTTCTTCGGATCGTCGTCGCGAAAATAATTCGCCGGGACCTGAATATCCATCCCTTTCTTGATATCCCGGAAATATTCTCCGGCCAAGGTGTCCTTATCATATTCCTGGTGGCCCAGCACAAAAATTTGTCTGCCGTTTTCTGTGGAGATCACATGGGGTCCCACTTCCGGCGATTCGGCCAGGATCCGCAGCTCCGGATGCTCCAGCACTTCCTCTCTGCGTATCTGTGTATGGCGGGAATGGGGCGCATAGAATATCGAATCGAACCCCCGCATAAGCGGATTGTGGGCTCTGGTCACACGGTGCTCAAATACACCGAAAACCTTCTCATCCAACAGATGTTTGTCAATGCCATAATAATAATATAGCGCTGCCTGTGCTCCCCAGCAGATGAACATGTTGCTGTAGACATGAGTTTTACAGAACTCAAAGATTTCGCACAGCTCCTTCCAGTAATCCACCTGTTCGTAAGGCATCTGTTCCACCGGCGCGCCAGTAAGAATCATACCGTCAAAGTATTCATGTTTGATCTCGTCCAGGGTCTTGTAAAAAGCATCCATATGCTCTTGTGAAATATGGGTGGACTCATGGGAGTCCATCTGAACCAAAGTCATTTCCACTTGCAGCGGACTGTTGGCCAGCACCCGCGCCAGCTGCGTCTCAGTTGCAATTTTCGTAGGCATCAAGTTCACGATGACGATTTTCAGAGGACGAATGTCCTGGGTCATCGCTCTGGCCCGATCCATTGTAAAAATGTTTTCATTCTGCAGCGCTTCCGCTGCCGGTAATTGATTTGGTATGATTAAAGGCATTTATCTCCCTCTCTTCTGCTATGATATTTTTTATATGGGTGTCTTTTCAGGAAATTATTCCCATTTATGTTCGAAATACGGTGATTTGGACCTAATGTTCATATAAAATTGGACTTTTATGGGTAAAACGGAGCAAGTCCCAGGGATTTTCGCAATGGTTAGCGCAAACTTTCGCAATCAATCGCCGCAATAGCTAGCAAATTAGTCATTCTCGCAAAAACAAATAGGAATAATTTGCAATTTTTCTATGGACATTGCCATGATTTTTGCCCATATCGAATAGAAATCGGCAAAAAAACTTAAAATCGGGACTCCCGGGGCGCGCAGCCAGGCATAAACCAGCAAGCACCGCAGCGGCCCCTGCCCGCAAAGCACGCCTTAACCCGGCCGTACAAAACTATTTCACCTGCGCAAGCGCCTGATCGAAATCATAGATAATATCGTCGATCGATTCCAGTCCCACGGATACACGGATCAGCGAAGGGCTGATTCCCGCTGCGATCTGCTCCGATTCGGACAGCTGCCTGTGGGTCGTGCTGGCCGGATGGAGCACAGAAGTGCGGATATCACCCACGTGGACCACAATGCTGGTCAGATCCAGGTTTTCCAGGAACTTTTCTCCCGCTGCCTTGCCGCCTTTGACGCCGAAACAGAGCACGCCGCTGGTTCCCTTGGGCAAATACTTCTGGCCCAGCTCATAATACTTGTCCCCCGGCAGTCCCGGATAAGCCACCCACTCTACCATGGGATGATCCTGCAAGTGCTTTGCCAGAGCCATGGCATTTTCGCAGTGGCGCTCCATTCTCAAATGGAGAGTCTGGAGTCCCTGGTGGGTTAAATATGCGTTCAGCGGCGCCATCGCGCAGCCAAAGTCGCGCACCAGAACAGCCGTCAACCTGGTGCAGAACGCAGTCGGTCCGAATTTTTCATAAAACCGCAGGCCGTGATAGCTTTCATCCGGCTCAGTCAGTCCTGGGAATTTACCGGAAGCCGCCCAGTCAAATTTGCCGCCTTCCACAATCATGCCGCCCACGCAGCTGGCATGGCCGTCCGAATACTTGGTGGTGGACTGAATCACGATATCCGCGCCCAGCTCCAGCGGCCGGCACAGAGCCGGAGTCGCCAGCGTGTTGTCCACAACCAGAGGTACGCCGATCTCCTTTGCGACTTTGGAAAATTTGTCAAAATCCAGGATACTGAGCGCCGGATTTCCCAGAGATTCGCCGAATACGGCCTTCGTATTGGGCTTTGCCAGCTTGAGGATTTCTTCGGCAGGAAGATCCTGGTCCACGAAATCCACATCAATGCCCAGCTTTTTCAGGGAAACGCCCAGCAGGTTGTGAGTTCCCCCATAAATATTGGAGGCGGAAATGACATGGTCGCCCGCATTGCACAGGTTGAGGACGGTAATCAACGTTGCCGCCTGCCCGGACGAAGTCGCGATGCCGGCTGTTCCCCCCTCCAGGAGAGCCATTTTCTCTTCTAAAACTTTAACGGTCGGGCTTGCCAGCCTTGTATACATGAAATTGGGACTTTCCAGATCAAAGAGCTCCGCAACGTCCTGCGCATTATAATAGCGGTAAGTGGTGTTCTGAACAATCGGAGGTACCTGCGGCTCGCCGCTGCCAGCCTTGTACGCCCCGTGTACGCATTTTGTTTCAAATGCCGGTTTCCGTTCCTTTGTCATAATTGTATTTCTCCTGTTCCTTATTATAGATATTGAATATATTACACTATTTACATATAAAAAACAAGAAGGAGGCAGTTCGTTTCCAAACTGCCTTCTCTGTATGTATGGTATACTTTTTCGTATCTTATTTGTGATAACGACTTAAAAGATTAAGTGTGCGATTGGGCATACGATAATCAAGCTGATAATAGTTCTTTCCAGGAAGATCAAGAATAACTCCCACAGTCTTACAGGGAGCTTGGAAGCCAAAATCAGGCCGCCCACTTCAGATAGATAGATAAGCTGTGTTACGGATACCACTGCGACGATAAACTTTGTCATGGCGTCGGTAACACTTTCTGCGATGATAATCGAAGGCGTGAACATATCGATAAAGCCTACGATCATCGTCTTTGAAGCTTCAACAGCTTCAGGAACCTGTAATACTTCCAGAAGCGGCAGGAACACCTTGCCCAGAATCTCAAAAATCGGGGTGTTGTTTGCCAGCACCAGAGCCACCGTACCGATGGCCATAACAGTGGGCAGTACGCCGAACCACATTCCAACAGCATTCTTCATGCCGTTTTGGAAGAAATGGCCGATGCCCTTCTGCTCGTCGGTTCTCTTTAATGCCAGGTCCAGTCCATATTCTCTGGTTGATTTATACTGGGATGGAATCGTTTCCGGCATAGCCTTGCCTTCCACCACATATGTATCCTTTTTCAGGGACAGCGGCGGGATTCTGGGAACGATAATGGCGCAAATTACGCCTACCAGACAAATGAGCAGATAGTACAGACCAAAATACTGCATCAGATCTACCTGAGCCAGGACAACGATACTGAATGTAATGGATACTGCTGAGAACGTCGTTGAGATAACAGAAGCCTCTCTGGTGGAATAGTAACCGCTTTCATATTGATTGCAGGTCAGCATAACGCCCAGGGTGCCGTCTCCGATCCAGGAGGTGATACAGTCTACTGCCGCACGTCCCGGAATCTTGAATAGCGGCCGCATAATTCTTGTCAAAAGGGCGCCGACAAATTCCAGCAGGCCGAAATCCAGCAGCAAAGGCAGCAGCAGTGCCGCAATCAGGAAGATGATAACCAGTACCGTGAGCAGATCTCCCAGTACAAAGCCTCCGGCTCCGCCGTCGGTAATCATATGCAGGATCCCGGTCTCGCCTTCTCCAGCGCCGATTTCCAGGAACGTCAGCCAGATGAACACGGCTCCCAGGATTCTCACAATTACCCAAACAATACTTACTGAAAACGTATCCTTCAAAACCACATGTTCTGTGATAAACTTCGGCTTGCCTAAAGAAATTAATGACATGATTGCTGAAACGGTTACAATGATAACACATAAAATAGGCAGAACGCCGCCTAATGCACTGCCGATCATATCCGCTATGATTTTTACAAAGATCGTCCAGCTTCCGTCGTACTTGACTGGAATCATAAACAGAATAATGCCGACAATTGAAGGAACTAAAAACTTAACCAGCCGATTGCTCTTCTTATTGTTCTCCATAGATACCTCCTTTCGTATAACCATACACCTATATTATAGCATACTATTCACCCAGATCAATCCTGGGTTATGTTCTTTTTAAACTCAATATAAGTTGCTAGGAAATACAGCAGGTATACCGCCAGGAAAAGGACCAGCGAGACTCCATAGTAATACAGCACCGGCGTGTGGGTCCCCGTATAAAAGATAAATTTATGGCTGGCAAACACAGAAACCGCTCCGCTGAGAAAGGCCGCCGCCAAAGCCGGACACAGATAATAGATCAAAAGCTGCCTTAGCACTACCCGGTTGATCTCCCGCTCCGTAAGCCCCAGTTTGCTCAGCACCCGGTAGCGGAACTTATATTTAGCCGAATCTCCCAGCTGCTGCACAGACAGGATGGTCATGGCTACGCACAAGAACACAATGCCGATGTATAAGAGCGGATAAGAGACTGCCGTAATGACGAACCGGGTTTCTTCCAGCAGATTGGTTCTGACCAGAACCGTATCCTCCATGGAGATCACCTGATTCGTGCCAAATCCCCAGGTAATGTCCATCTTCATATCACCCGTCTCCTCATCTTCATAATCCTGAAGAGCGCTCAGCTTCTCCTGCAGACCCTGCGGCGCATCTCCCTCAAGGTCGGCTGCCAGAAGTGAATAAAAGGGTTTCATCCCCGCAGCCGCGCTGTCGGGAACCACCAGCACATAGTCTGCGCCGTTTTCTCCGCACTGGGAAAAGGGAATAGTGGAAATTCCCTGGCAGCGCAGGTGTTTTCCGCCGGCTGCCAGAGTCTGGGAAGAAGCAAAGCCTTCCAGCGTATCCCGGTCCCGGTCCTGGGTTTGAATCAGATACTGATCCTCTTTCAAGCGGACCGCCTCATATCCCAGCATGCGGCGCAGCTTATTGTAGTCCGACAGCTTCATGTAGGTATCATAATCAAAATATTCCCCCTGTCCGTATTCCGGCTTCTTTTCTTTCATCGGGGTCACATGATCAAAATAGGGCAGATGATCGTAGAGATATTGGTTTACCGGATCGTTTCCGTTCTCATAGATGCGGTAGACCAGTTCTTCCTTTACCTGGTTTTCTTTTCTCAGGATATCCCGCTGGGCTGAAAAATCATCATCCGTCTTGTCGCTGAACACGATCACATCAAAGGGAAGGCGGGCGTCCAGCTCCGTTTTCTGAAAATCGTTGAACATCATTGCGATGGAACAGCCGATCATCGCCGCTGTGAAAAGGATGGTCAGAGAACCCATGGTAAAGCTCATGGTCTTGATCTTGGAAGCCATCTGGCGGAGAAGGAACAGGCCGGCTCCTTTATAAATCCGCTTGCCTTTTCTATGGATGTAAGCGGCCAGCATACCGGAAAGACCAATGTAAAACAGATAGATGCAGACGATCAATCCCAGGACCATGGGCAGCGCAGCGGCCAATGTAATTGCTCCTGTAAAGAGACAGACAGCAAAGATTGCAAAATAGACCAGGGAAACGATCAGCCAGATCCCGGAGAGCTTGCGCGTCTTTTTGTGAAGCTTCTCATTCTGTTTATCCAGATAAATCAAATCGTGGATGTTCATCTTTTTAAATTGCTTTTTATTTTTTAAAAGGGCAAAAAAATAAACCAGGAAATACAGACACACGGTCATGAGCAGGCCCCAGCCGCTGAAATCAAGGGATAAGTGGTACGGCTTATCGAAAAGGCTGTAAATGATCGAGGTCAGAACCTGCTGGAAAAAGAGACCCGGCAAAAGTCCCAGCAGAAAAGCCGCGGTTCCCAAAACCCCGTTTTCCCGCATGAACAGACGGCTGATCTGCTTTTTGGTCATTCCCAGGAGCATGTAGGTCCCCAGTTCCCGGCTCCGTTTCTCCAGCATAAAACGGATGATATAGTGAATCAGCCAGGCGATGATAAAAATAATAAAGAACGTCGCCAAACTGAGCATAACGGCCATCATCGCTCCGCCTTCCCGGTAGAGTTTTACCAAATCCTTGGAAAAAATCATGGAGTCAAAGGCGAACATCAATGCGGCAATCACCGCCATGGTAACCAGATAGATGAGATAGTCCCCCATGGAGCGGCGGGCGTTGCGAACAGCTAGTTTATTCAACATGGGAAAGGTCACCTCCCGTAAGGGACAAAACATCCAGGATTTGACTCAAAAACTGCCCCCTGTCCTTCTCCCCTCTGCGAAGCTCGTGGAAGATTTCTCCGTCCCGCAGAAAGAGGATCCGGCTGCAATAGCTGGCGGAAAAAGCATCGTGGGTGACCATAAAAATCGTCGCATTGAGCTGGGTGTTCATGGTTTCAAAGGTGGTCAGGAGGATCTGGGCTGACTTGGAATCCAGCGCTCCTGTGGGCTCATCGGCAAAGATCAGCTGGGGCCGGTTGATCAGCGCTCTTGCGCAGGCGCATCTCTGTTTTTGTCCGCCGGAAACCTGATGGGGAAATTTGTCTTTGATGTCCCCGATTCCCAGCCGTTCCATAATCTCAGCCGTTCTTTTCCGTATTTCCTTTGCCGGCTTTTTGTGCAGAGCCATAGCCAGGGTGATGTTCTCTTCCATTGTAAGGGTATCCAACAGATTAAAATCCTGAAAAACAAAACCCAGCCGTTCTTTACGGAACTGGGCCAGCTGATCGTCGCTCAGGGTTGTAATATCCAGGTCCCCATAGTAAATGTGCCCGGAAGTTACCTGATCAATGGTGGACATCAGGTTGAGCAGAGTGGTTTTTCCCGAACCGGAAGCGCCCATAACGCCCATGAATTCCCCCTCTTTCACCTCAAAGCTGACCCGGTTTACGGCTTTTGTCACATGGTCTTTGCTGCCGTAATATTTTTCGATATCACAGATTCTGATCGTTTCTTTCATCAATATGTCTCCTTTCCTTGTGATATCTCAAGTATAGACGGTGCAGGAAGGCGGATGTATCGCTTTTGCTTACATGAATCTTACAAATTTGAAAGACTCGCGTGATCGCTTTTGGGAAAGGCCAGCAGAATCCGGGTAAAGGCGCCTTCCTCTGACTCGGCCGTTATTTGGATTCCCAGTTTGCCGCATAATTTTTTGCATAGGTAGAGGCCGATGCCGGTGGACTTTTGGCCGCCCCGCCCATTGGTTCCAGTAAAGCCTTTCTCAAAGATGCGGCCGATTTCGCTTTCTGGGATGCCCATGCCGTCGTCTTCAAGGACAAGGAGCACACCGTTTTTTATATCTTTTCCAGTGATCCGGACTTTTCCGCCCTGGCCTTTTTTGTACTTTGCCGCATTGATGAGAATCTGGCCCAGAATAAACTGGAGCCATTTTTCATCGCAGAACACGCTGCCGCAGCTGCAGCTTGCTTCAATCATCATCCTGTTTGCAATGAGGTAAGCCTTATTCCTGGCAATCGTCTGATCGATCACAGCCTGCAGGTCGGTTTCCCTGATCAAATAGTCCTGATAAACAGAGTCGGATCTGGCGTAGAAGAGGGCGGATTCCACCAGATTGTCCATTCTCGAAAGCTCGGGCGCGATTTTCCGCGCCGCTTCCTTTGCCGCAGGATCGGTCTGGTTTCTGCAGATTAATTCTATGGCAGTAATGGGCAGTTTGACATCATGGATCCAGCTTTCAATGTATTCTTTGTATTCTCTCTGTTCGTCTTCCATCCTGCGGATGGCCTCGATGACCGCTTTGTTGGAGAGGCGGATCAGCTGGCGGTACTTCCGGTCTTCGCTGCGATAGGGTTTCCCCATGATCTCCCCCAGCAGATAAGGCTTATCCAATGCCTGCAGGGTATGCTCCAGATCTCGGAAATAGCGGTTTCTCCTCACATATCCCAGGGCAAAGAAAATGACCAGCGTCACAGCCCACCCTAAAATCAGAAGAACGGTCATGCTTGCGCTGACGCCTCCTGCCGTCAGATAAGCCGTGACAGCGATCATTGCGGCCAGATTCACAAGCAGCGTCCAAATTCGGTCTCTCATATATTCAAAAACGGTCATGCTTTCCACCTCTACAATTTGTACCCAAGTCCCCGCTTGGTTTCGATCAGATCCCGCACGCCGATATCGGCCAGTTTTCCCCGGAGCCTGGTCATGTTAACGCTCAATGTATTGTCATCGATAAACACCTGATTGTCCCACAGGTCTTCGATCAGGTCCATGCGGGAAACCACCTGGCCCGTATGCTGAAAAAGATAAACCAATATGCGGAATTCGTTTTTGGAAAGCTCGGCTTCCCGATCCTGGTATCTGGCGGTGCAGGCCAGCAGATCCAGGGTAACGCCCTTGTAAGTCAGCGAGGCTCCGTCCTGTGATTTTCCCGTCCGTTTGAGAACGGCCGCGATTCGAGCCAGCAGAATGGGCGCTTGATACGGCTTGCTGATATAATCGTCTCCCCCGGAAGTGATGCACTCCAGCTCGTCCATTGAAGTGTTTTGGCTGGTGACAAAGATCACCGGAACGTCTGAAAACTGGCGCAGCTCCCTACATACTCCCAGGCCGCTTTCATACGGCAGGTTGACATCCAAAAGCACCAGGTCCGGATTTTCCTTCTGAATCTGCTGGGGCAGGTCGGTGAATAGGGCTGTTTCTGCCGGCTCATAGGAAGCGTTTTTCAGCAGCAGGTAAAGCTCCCGCCGGATCGACGCATCGTCTTCAATAATCATAATTTTGTACATGGCTTTCTCCTGTTCTCCTTAAACAATACCACAAATCATGCCGGTATCAAACAGGAATTTGCCCGGCTGGTTTTTGCAAAAAATGACAACGGGATAAACAGATACAAAAAATGCTTTGTTTTGATTCTTGGGTATCTATTTATCCCGCTTTGCCGTGTTTTTTTGTTCCCCTTGACCTCGACAACACCAGAGGCTTATCGATATTTGATTCCGTTCCAGTAAAGGGGCTGGATCAGCTCCGCTCCCTGGGGCAGGTTCACGTCCCTCATCGCCCATTTGAGGAATTCTTCCGTTCCCGTCCGGTCGACGATATAGCCCACATGCTCCTTTCCTCCCGGCGCATTGGGGTCGATATATTTCTCCACATATTCGTAGGTATTGAGAATGATTTTGATGATGCTGTCCTCATCGGCCCACTTGATGAAATCGATGCCCAGCCGGGGATTCTTCTTTCCGCTCCGCCCCAGCAGGGTCAGACGATACCGCTTTTCCCCTTCTCTGGTCCAGGCCCTCGTGGGACAGGCCAGCACGCACTCCCCGCAGCCGATGCAGGTCCTTTCATCCCGCTCCACCTTATAGTTGCGGAAGGCCAGAGCCTCCACCGATTTCACCCGGCACTTTTTCACACAGGCCTGACAGCCCACACAGCGATCCTTTTCATAATGGGGCCGGCTCATGCCCATGATGCCGAAATCGTGCATCCTCACCTTGGCGCAGTCGTTGGGACAGCCGGTCAGGGCAATCTTAAAATGCAGATCGTTGGGGAAGATGGCCTTTTCGATCCGCTGGGCAAAGGCGGAAGTATCATAACAGGCATAAGGACACACCCGGTTGCCGATGCAGGCGGTCACATTTCGGGTGCCCGATGAAGGATAGCCTTTTCCCGGCGCCTCCTGATTGATATTCAGCCCTTCAATGATGGGCTGGAGACGCTGGTTCACCTCCGGCATATCCTCAAAGCGGATGCCCGGAATTTCAAAGCCCTGCCTGCTGGTAATGTGAACCGTACCATTGCCGAACGCATCTGCGATGCCCTGAATCATTGCCATGTATTCCGTCTTTAAATGGCCGCCTGGCACCCGGATTCGGGAAGCGGTGATCCCCCGCACCTTGGTAACGCGGAAGGCGTTCTTTTTTAAAGCTTTCGTATTAATATCCATGTCTTTCCTCCTTTAATCCACCAGCCGGATCCCCTTGGTAAAATTGAACACCGGACCGTCAAGACAGATATATGTATCATCCACCTTGCAATGCCCGCACTTACCGATGCCGCAGCACATTTTCCGCTCATGGGAAATCCAGATATTCTCCTCGCAAAATCCCCTCTTCAAAAGCGCACCAGCCGCGAATTTCATCATCACAGGAGGTCCCACGACTACGGCGGCGGCAGACGCAGCATCCCCAAGCCCCAGCCCGGGAATAAATTCGGTCACCAGCCCCACCTTGCAGTCTTTCGTCTCTTCTCCGCTGTCCACAGTGAGAATCACCTTCATGGATTTCCGCCATCTCTGCAAATCCTCCTTAAAGAGGATATCCGAAGCTGACTTGAAGCCGGCAATCAGGGTCATGGATTTCACTTCCTGGGGATGACGGGCAAAATAGTCGACAATGCCACGCACCGGAGAAAGACCGGTTCCCCCGGCAACCACAACCAATTCCTTGCCCTTATAAAGGTCCGCGTCAAAACCGTTGCCGTAAGGCCCCCGCAGGAACAGCCGGTCGCCTTCATAATGTTCAAAGATTTCTTCTGTAACCCTGCCCACCCTGCGGATGGTCAGATCGATGGTCCCGTCCCCAATCCCGCTGACGGAGATGGGCGCTTCGCCGAACTTGGGAAGTGACACCTCAAAAAACTGCCCCGGCTTAACCTGGCCCTCATAAGCCATGCGAAAGGTGTACTCGATGTCCGTATGGCGGATCACTTCCTTAACCTCTGAGAAAAAAGGAACATATTCATTCTGCATCATTTGCTTCTACCTCCTTCTGCGCTTCCGCCAGTTTTCCGATGCATCCGGAAAAGGATATGTATTCGGGACAGATGCGGTCGCAGCGGCCGCAGCCCACACACATGTGATAGCCAAAGCGCTTCTTATAGTCGTAGATTTTGTGCAGCACCTTAAACCGCATCCGCTGGCCGTTCTTTTTCCGGTAAGAGCCGCCGCCCGCCACATCAGTAAACCCGTCCACCATGCAGGAGGCCGCCACTCTTCTCCGCTCTCCCGCCTTTCCGTTATCCGAATAAAAGATGTCCTGCATGGTAAAGCAGGTGCAGGTGGGGCAGGCGAAATTGCATCTGCCGCAGCCGACACATCTACCGTCGTATTCATCCCACATCCTGGCCTCCGCGATGTCCAGAGTCAAATGATCGGGCACAGCTGCCCTGACCTTTGTTTCCGTCACATGGGACGGGGTCACATCCGGCTTGCTCTGGCAAAGCTCCTGCAAGAGATCGTCCCACTCCTCCGTTCGGTTGTCCAGCAGATAGCCGTCTTTGTCAGGCTCCATGCTCAGATCATAAAAATCAGCCTCAGCCGTTTTCATATCCACGCAGAAACAATCGTCAAAGCAGTTCTTGCAGCCCATGAGCACAAATTTGACCTTATCCCGAATCCGTTTGTAATAGTAGTCCTCAAAGCCGTTTTTCAGATAGATTTCATCCAGCCGTTTTACAGCGTGAAGATCGCAGCTGCGCACAAAGATCAACGCGCCCTTCTTTCTACCGTCAGCCTCCTTGATCTGGTTTTCCGTAAAGAAAAATAAGGTTTCCGATAAGGGAAGCAGCACTTCTTTAAAGGAATAATCCGACTTTTCATCAAAGACGATCTCAGCTGCCTTGGAAACTTTTCCGTAGCGCACCGTATCCGTATCGGAGAACATGCCGTCATCTTTCATTTTGACAGGAGCATAAAGGTCGTACTCCGGAGCCAGCTCTTGAAAAAACCGGTCCGCCGCTTTTGCATTCAGATAATATCCCATGATCACGCCTCCTTCTTTCTGCTGATGCGGTAATAAGGCAGCGCCAGAACCACTGCTCCGGCAATCAGGTTACCCAAAGTGACCGTAAACAGATTGTAGAAATATCCGCCCCAGCTGACCGCCGCGTCCATCGGCGAAAGCATAGAAATGGTCAAAAGGGTCATGTTTGCGATGCTGTGCTCAAAGCCGGTGGTGATAAAGGCAAAGAGGCACCAGAAAATCATGATCAGTTTTCCGCTGTCGGACTTGCAGCGGAATCCGCACCATACGGCCAGACAAACCAGCGTATTGCACAAAATCCCCCGCAGCAAAAGCGGCAGAAAATCAATGCTCATCTTCGTTGCCGCCGAATCGGCGATAAACTGTCCGATTGGACCATCAGCCAAACCAGTTCCATAAAAGATCACCGCTAAAAGAATGGACCCGGCCCAATTGCCAATAAAGCAGACCACCCACAGCTTCACCGCCTGCCCCCAGCCGACCGTTTTCTCCAGGGCCCCGGCTGTCATAACAAAGTTATTTCCGGTGAAGAGCTCTGCGCCGGCGATCACCACCAAGCTGAGCGCAATGCCAAAGGACAGGCCCATAACGATCTTGGCATAGGGCGCGCCCTCCAGCATTCCGCCGATGCTGAAGATCAGCAGGATCCCAAATCCGATGTAGGCCCCGGCCAGCATGGACGCCAGAACGTATCCCAGCGGATTACTCTTGAGAAACTGAGCTTTGGCTTTGGCCGTCTTGGTAACAGCCGCGAATTCCTCCATAAACATAAAAAATCTCCTCCTTCGTTCTATTTGTGAGAATTATAACGAAGAAGGAGATAAGAAGCCGTGAGATTCATCACGGACTTTTAAAATAGTCCGATAATTTGTCGCAGTCAGGGATGATAAATCGATTCTTTTCCACCAGGACCAGGCCCTGGTCTGTAAGCATTTTCAGCTGTCTGGAAGCGGTTTCCCGTTTGGTCCCCAGCATATCCGCCAAATAAGTAATAGTCAGGTCCATTTGAAGCTTGGTCCCCTGGGGACACTCGGCTCCATAGTCTGCGGCCAGCTTCCACAGCTTGGCGGCTAACTTTTTATCGCCTCGGATGGAATTGGTCGTGTTCTTCATCTGCCGATACAGCCTGCGGATTTTCAAGGACATGGAATCCAGTACCGCCCGGTTGAGCCCGCGGTCCTCCTCCATGGCCAGCAGCATCTGCCTGACGGGAAAGGAAAGCACTTGCCCGGTCTTGAGAATTTCACAGCTCACGGAGGCGGGTAGGCCGTTGAGACTCTCTTCATTGAGCGTCTTTCCTTTTCCCAGGACGAAGATCACTTTCTTTTCTCCCTGGCTGTTGATTTTATAAAGGGCTGCCATTCCGCTGACCATCATATAAACCAGATCGACGTTCTGCCGATCGTGGAAAAGATGAGCGCCCTTTTCCGCGCTGCGGAGAACGCCGCAGCCCGCCAGAACCGCAAGAGAAGCGGGGCTGGCATCCTTTAAAAGCTCAGCCGCGCAAAGGGCCTGCTTGATATCCATAAACACTTTCCTTTCTTACCTATCCGGTAAAAGCGTCTACAGCTCTTTATATGGCGTAATGTCCCGAAGTTCGATCAGATACGCATCTTGGTTCTCCCAGCGGATCACCGTCGCTTCAGCAGCAATCCAGGCCTGAAGGTTTTGGCTGTAAAATTCTTTAATCTTACTCTGACTCTTTTCCGCCAGCTTAGCCGGACAATCATCACAGGCAGTTTCCTTGCCCAAGAAAACCTGATGGCATATGGCTCCTTTCTTTGCTTCGGAAGAAAGTCCCCTGGCTTTTTTGTTAATATAGAGAATTTCATAAGTCTTAGGATCGATGATGTAGAGCCATGTGTTCCAGCTGTCCATCAGCTGCTGTAATTCACCGGACCGGGCCAGAGCCTGCTGCTGAATCCTTTCTTTCAGAAGAAATGTGGATAACAGCTCAGCGATAAAGGAGAGAATATCAATCTGATCGCTGGTCCAAAATCGCTGATTGGCGCAATGGGAAAATCCAACCCATCCGCCAAAGGAACCGTTTACCCGGACCGCACATTGGAGCACAGATTTGATCCCCACATCTTTCATCATTGTCCTTATATTGGGCGGAAACTGTGTTAAATCACTGGCATACAGCACGCCCCGGTCGTTATAGTGGTCAAAGTAATCGCTGCCCAGCTCCTTAAAAGGACGATTTTGAAGAGTTGATTTCAGCGGAAGGATACCCTCATTGCACCATTCAAAGGTATTATGATAGAACTTCCTGTCATCGGACACCTCGAATACACTTACCCGATCCACGTCTAAACGCAGGCCTACCATTTCCAAAAGCTTTGAAACTGCCGTATCCATATCGCCATTTTCACTGAGAATGTGAAAAGCGGCGGGTACCAGCTCACCTACGGCCGCCTCATCGCTGCCATCAGAATCAATATTAGTACCTACAATTTCCGCACGGACTTCAGGCGCACAGAAAGCCATGCCGTCTAAAGACATGTCATAAAAACAAAACTGCTTTTTCCCGGATGCTTTTGCACGGTACAAAGCAATATCAGCTTTCTGAAACAAGGTCTTATAGTCCATTCCATCATCTGGGGAAACTGCGATCCCTATACTACAGGAGATACGGCAGTCCTGAGGAAGGTTTTCAAAGGTCTGGTGAAAACGCTTAATAATACGCTCGGCGATGGCCTCGATACGTCTTTTGCTCAGCTCTCCCTGAAGAAGCGCCATAAATTCGTCGCCGCCAATTCGGGACAGAACATCCTCGCTGCGGAAGATTTTCGTAAGCTGCTCTGCAATTTTTTTCAGCACCGCATCCCCGAACATATGACCGTACCGGTCGTTGACAAGCTTGAAGTTATCCAGGTCAATCACGAAAAGGGCGCAGGCGGTATCTGAATCGACCAGCGTCAATCTCTGCTCGATCCTTTTACGGGCACAGTCCCGATTATAAAGCTTCGTCAGAATATCCCGTTCCGCTCTGGCCTGCAATTCTTGTGTGGCTTGTTTTTCGGCGTCAATATCCCCGATCAGCCCGATCACTTTGCAAGGAACCCCTTTGCTGTCAAATTGCGTTGTGGCGCGGATTTTGCTCCAACGATAGCGGCCCTTGGCATCCGAAACACGGAATTCTATTTCGTTATACCGTTTTCCTGCTTTCATCTCCCGAATATATTCATCAAAAGGCTTCATATCGTCTGGATGAAGATGGGAGACCCGGACGATCCGTTCCGACGCATGCTCCATGATCGGCTCATAGCCGAATTTTTCTTTCCAATTGGAAGAAAAATCAACATGATCCGAAGCAATGTCCCATTCGAAGATGATATCATTGGTCTGCTCCAAAATGATCTTGTACCGTTCCAGACTCATCTGCAGTTGTTCTTCGGTATTTTTGGTTTTGGCAATATCAATCGGTACTCCGAACAGAACTTCCCTGCCCTGCCTATCAATCAGCAGACGTCCCTTGCTCAACAGCCAAACGATCTTTCCCTGTGCGTTGATGGCCCGATATTCAACTTCATATTCCGAACCTTGGTTTAACTGCAGAGCCAGCTGCCTGATCACATGATTCCGATCTTCGGGATGAATCAAATTAATATACCGATTATCAAACCGTTCTTCAATTTCCTGATGGCTGTAGCCGAGAAAAGAATCTTCTATATGTTCAATCGTCAGCCATTTATCGTTGCGCATTTGTCTGATACCATGAAAAATGCTGCGGAACACATGGCTATCGATAATCGCATCCTGTTTCTCTAAGGAATCGTCGCCTTCAATTTTTTTCCATATCATCAGACCTTTTTTCTGCTGCGGATGTTCCGTATCCAGTCTGACGATGGTCATTTCTATTTTTTCCCATTCACTGCCGGCATTCTCCTTAATTCGATGCATCCAGGTCTGGCGAAATCTTCCTTCCTCAAAAAATTCGGCCAGCCCATGTTCCCAGATCCAGCGAACCTGTTCCTGATCCGCAGGGTGGAGGGTTTCTTTCATATAGTCTTGGGCAACGGCGTCAATGTTCTCACCTTTTAAAAGAGAGTGGCCGTTGAGCCCATAGGAATAAACTAGCTGCCAACTGCCAGCCGCCAGGTCGATCTCTGCCACCGTCGCATCCACAAACCTCAGCATTGCCTGATATTTCATTCGTTCCTTCTCAAAAGCACTGATATTTTCCTGGCGGAACACATCCGCCGGCCTGTTCTCCCGGGCCGTCTCCTCTTCCAACAGTTTGCCGTCCGCATACCGCTTGACCAGTACGGCCATTTGTTGCTTTACACGTTCAAAACATTTTAGCAGACTCGACGAAAACGCTCCGCACTCACCGCCAAGAATCATGTCCACTGCCTGTTCATGAGGAATCGCTTTTTTATAAATCCGATCTGAAGTGAGCGCATCATAAGCATCGGCAATTCCTGTCACCTGGGCGCAAATAGGAATAGCATCACCGGCAAGTCCATCCGGGTAACCGTTTCCGTCCCACCGTTCATGGTGGTGCCGACAGATATTATAAGCATAGCGCAAATATTCTTTATTATCCATACGCGCCAAGCTCGCCAGTATTTCACAGCCCTTAACAGAGTGTGTCTTCATGATCTCAAATTCTTCAGCAGTCAGCTTTCCGGGCTTATTGAGAATATTATCCGGTATGGCGATTTTGCCAATATCATGCATAGCGGAAGCGGAGGCAATGGCATTGATCTTATGTTCATTGAGGCCATATTCCGGGCAAGTTTGCTTCACTTCTTCCAAAAGTACTTTTGTCAGCATACGGATTCGTTTGATATGCTGACCGGATTCCAGACTACGGTATTCGATGACCGATGAAAGTGCATCGATCAGCACATCGTTGGATTCTCGCAGTTTGACCGCTTGTTCATCTACCAGATTTTCAAGATTATGTCTGTGAAGATACAACTCAATAATATTATCAACTCTGCGCTTAACAACATGGGGCTCAAAAGGCTTGGCGATGATATCGGAAGCCCCCAGGTCAAAAGCCCGCAATTCTCCTTCCAGTGAGTCATCCGCCGTAATTACGATTACCGGCACCTCGGAGAGCATACCGTTTCCGTTCATTTCTTCCAGAACCTGATACCCGTTTTTCTCTGGCATGACAACATCGAGGAGCATAATCGCGATACTGCTGTGATATTGCTCCAGCAGGAATAAAGCCTGCTCGCCGTTTTCCGCTTCCAGCAAGTGGTATTCATCTTTGAACAAGCCGCATAAAATTGTACGGTTGATTTCCATATCGTCAACAATTAGTATCGTATCCCGATGCATGACTCTGTATTCCTTCCCAATTTATAAAAGCTCTACTGCAAATCACCGGCCTTCATTCATCCGCCTTTTCGTCCGCCAGCACCGCACAGACAGCATTGTAAGCATCCGCAAGCTCCGGATATGCCGTTTTTGCTTCCTCCGTTTTCTCTGCACGAATTTGACTGACTATTCGGGCGCATGCATCTGCCAGCCGATTCATTCCCAAATTAGCAGAAACGCCCTTTAAGGTATGCGCCGCCTTTAATGCAGTTTCGAAATCATCTTGCTCGAGCGCCGGGCCGATCTCAGAAAAACTTTGATCATCTAAAAATTTGATCAATACTTTTTCATACAACATCGTATTTCCGCCCAGCCGCCTAAGTGCAGCCTCTGTATCCACTCCGGCTTTTCCAAGTGCCAATGCCGTTTTCATTTCCATATGCTTTGTCTCCTTTTCTTCTTATTCAGCGCCATATAGGCTGCTGTACACAATATTATTACGCATCCTCATCTTCGCCTTCTTCTACAATCTGCCGTATCAATTCCTGTTTATTAAATTCGGCCCGTTCCAGCCCCCAGAAAAAAATAGTAATATCTTTATCCTTCAGACATTCAGTAACGGTCTTAATATATTCGCGCCGATTGTAGCCCAGCGCCACCGGATAAAAACCTCTCTCTTCCAGGTAATAGTTCATGGCCATCCGGGCCATGGCTTCACTGTATCGTTCGAAGGGATAAATTTCCATAATGCCGCAGTGGATTCGAGCTGCGCTTCTTATTTCATTTGCACCTGTCTTATACGCGGCTTGGAACAGTTTATTAATCCGCTCCTCCACCTCAGAATGATGGGGCGGCACATGTTTGAAATCCACCACAGTGGGCGTACTCTTCCGGAAACCGGCGCTGCTGCCTGTCAGCGTGCTATGCAGTTTTAAGAGCAGCCGCTTGTCCAGACTGTTTTTTAATGCCAGTGAATTCCGGATCAACTCCAATACGTTCATGTAATTTTTGATGTATACGCATTCCTTCAGCGAGGCGGTTTTGGGTATTACGCCTTCCATCATCCCCTCAGCTTCCTGCCGCGTAAGGTCGGTACCGTCCAGAGCCAGGCCTCCGTATATGTAATCCAGCTCGTTCAGCCGTTTAATCTTTAAATTGGTTTCGTTTTTAAATGGCCTGCGAAGGCTCAGATCGATCTTTTGTTTCAATAATTGCTGGTACATGCGGTCCTCCTTTATTTCCTACCTAAGTTTATCACATAACTTTGATTTATGGTATAATAATAATGATAATAAACCAACCATTTAGGTCGGCGCTGCTTTTTAGTAGCGTTTCTGAAACGATTAAAAGCAATGGCACTGATGCCATAATTGAGCGGAGGACGGAAATGTATACGCTGCCGGATTATTTTTATGATATCAATTTATTTTCTACAGCGCTGCGGCTGGTTTTGGCAGTGGTCTTTGGCGGAATCATCGGTCTGGAGCGGGGCGCCAACCGCCATCCGGCCGGATTTCGTACACACATCCTGGTATGTGTAGGCGCAACGCTGGCGATGCTCACCAATGAATATATTTGTCAGATCTACGGCACTGGCGATCCGGCCCGTCTGGGGGCGCAGGTCATAACTGGAGTCGGTTTTCTCGGCGTGGGAACGATTCTGGTCACCGGCCGTCATAAGATCAAAGGTTTGACTACAGCCGCAGGATTATGGGCTTCAGCTTGTCTGGGCCTGGCTCTTGGTATTGGCTTTTATTCAGGCGCCGTCATTGCAGCCGTTGTTATTTTCATCAGCCTCTCTTTGCTTCCCAAAGTCGAAAATCATTTTTATCGAAGATCCCGCGCCATTGATCTTTACATTGAAGTAGATTCTGTCGAGCATTTTCGTTCGTTCATCCAGCATGTACGCACGGTGGACGCGGCCTTTTACGAAACCCATCTGAGCCAGGATAATCCTGTCACCGAAGGGGGCATTGCCTTTCATCTATCCATGATTTTGCCTAAAAACATGGATCACAGTCAAGCCATCGATGAATTCAGCCATCTGGAGGGCGTTTATCTGGTGGAAGAAATTTGATGAATAACATTTTGTGATCGGGTTATTGTATGTATATAGAAATACAAGGAAAAGGAGACCGATCATGGACAGAAATGACTTAGTTTGTATCTGCAAATCCGTATCCTATGGAAAAATTGAAGATGCCATTGACAATGGTGCGCAGACCTATGAGGATATTTTGGAAGAAACGGAAGCTGGTTCTGTTTGCGGCGGCTGTATTGAAAGGATTGAAGAGATCCTGGACAGACTGGTCGTAAAGTAGAAAGCCGTACAGGCGAGGCCTGAAACACAAAAAGAGGTTGAGCACGTAGGATCATTGCCTTCGTGCATCAGCCTCTTTTCTTTTTTATTGTTTTAAAAAACCGAGCTTTCCTCTGGCTCCAGCGTATTTGAACATTTCGATTTCGCCGTATTCGCCGCTTGCGGGATGCAGACGCATCTTGGCCTTGATGTCTTCATAGGGCATGGTTGGCATAAAGACGATTTCATAGTCATGCTGAAAGGTCAGCTGTACGAAATCCAGAACCTCATCATCACTAAATCCCTTTTCCAGCGAAACCTGCAGCCTCACTTTCAATTGATGACCAACCGCACTATTGATTCCATCGACAACGTTTGCCAAATCTTTGCCGTCATTGCTGCTTTTGTAGCGGGTATAACGCATGGTATTTACCTTAATGATCACACCTGCCAGACCTGCTTTTTTCAGCTTTTCCGCCATGGATTCCAGCTTTTGTCCGTCCGTTTCTATGTAGATTTCCTCTGCCTGCAGCTTTTTTACGATATCCACAATCCCCACGCGGTTCAGGGGCTCCTCGCCGGCGAGAATCACCTGCTTTTGCCCTTGTCCCATTTGCAGAATTTCTTCCTTGGATGGCTGACCGTTTTCCTTCAGTTCAATTTTCATGTTTACCTCCTCTAACTCAGACAAAACAATTTTACTCTATCCCCCGGATCTAGTCAACTGGTTCATCTTATGTTACAATCCCTTTATTGGAGGTTACCATATGAAAATCTTTGTAATTAGCGATACCCATGGAAAGACATCCAAGGTCACCCAGGTCTGGAGCAAGCTGACCGATGTGGATCTGGTCGTTCATTTGGGAGATTATATTGAAGATGCCAAACGTCTAGAAAAGGAGCTGGAGACGGAAGTTGTCTTTGTCAAGGGAAATATGGACGGCTCCTACAGTTCGGAAGACTACCGAATCCTTGAAACGGAATATGGAAAGCTTCTTCTGACCCACGGACACATGGATCACGTGAAAATATCTCCGCTGAATCTGGTCTATCGGGCCCAGGAGCTCGATTGCAAGGCGGTGCTCTTCGGCCACACCCACAGGCCAGCATACGAAGAAGCAAACGGAATTTACCTGGTCAATCCCGGCAGCCTTTCCATGCCCAGGGACGGCAGCGATGGTTCTTACGCCATTATCCATACCTCTCCAAAAGAATTTCACTGCGCTATTGTCTATTATTCCAGACTCATTCCAAAGAAGAAGCCTCCCGCAAGCGGGCGGCTGCGGGATATGCTCAATAACAGCGATCGGTTTTAAACGGCAGACAACGAAAAAATTTTATGGAGGAATTAAATCATGCCAGAATTGCCAGAAGTAGAAACGGTACGTCGCGTCATCGAGCCTCAAATAAAAGGGCGAAAAATTGTCAGCATCGAGATCGGCAATCAGCAAGTGATCGGCTATCCCGATGCCAAGGCATTCTGTACCAGCGTTTGCGGACAAACTGTGGCCGGGATGAGCCGCCGCGGGAAATTTTTATGCATTTTTTTTGAAAAGAATGACCGCATGGTTTTGCATTTGCGTATGACCGGCTGTCTCCTCGTCACCCCGCCTGACTATGAAAAAGCAAAGCATACCCATGCAGTCTTTGACCTGGATGACGGCAGTCAGCTCCGTTACATCGATCCCCGCCGTTTCGGCCGCCTTTGGTTCTTAAAGTGGGGTGAAGAGGATACGATTACAGGAATCCATCGGCTGGGACCGGAGCCCTTTGATGCCGGGTTAACGGGTGAATATCTGCAAATTCGATTTTCAACCAGAAAAAAAACGATTAAAGAGTGTCTGCTTGACCAAAGCCTATTGGCAGGAATCGGCAATATCTATGCCGATGAAATTCTCTTTGCGTCCGGAATTTTCCCCGGCCGTACAGCCAAGAGCCTGACAGCCCAGGAATGCGGCCGGCTTGCCGATCATATTCCCCGAATACTGACAGATTTCATCGAGAAAAATGACATTTCCGCAGAAGATTACTTATCCGCAAGAGGGATGGAATATCGCAACGCGCCGTATCTGCAGGTCTATGGCCGTCAAAAGGAACCTTGTCCGATCTGCGGCCGCCCCCTTGAAAAGATGGTGCTGGCTGGCAGGTCCAGTGTCTTTTGTCCCAGCTGCCAAAAAAAAGAACCGCAGCTATAGCTGCGGCGAATAGATCAGCCGAACGCCAAGGGGCTGCCGCATGCAGCGGCCCGGCGTCTGGGATTACACGAATTTTAGTCAGAATTACATCACTTTATAATCCAGCTCTACACCTTTTTGTTTCAGATTGATGGCAATCAGAAATGCCGCAGCTGTGTCCAGACAGGTCAGCACCGGCAGCCCCCGCTCGATTGCTTTGCGCCTGATGGGGAAAGTGTCGCTTTCCGGCCGGTTGGCGACTTTCGGTGTATTGATGACCATTTTAATCTCTTCACCGATCATCTCTTTTGCCTGTTCATAGGAAATCACTTCTGCCCCAATGCCGGCTTCTTTCATAAAGGTGCCCGTACCCTCAGAAGCATACAGCTTGAATCCAGCCTGCTCGTACCGTTTGAGGGTTTTCGCAGTTGCCGCGTTTTTATCCGGATCTCTCAATGTGACGAAAATATTGCCCTCTGTGGGGATTTTCATATTGGCGGCCAAGAAACCCTTGTAGATCGCCTTGCTCAAATCCGCATCCATTCCCAGCACCTCACCCGTTGATTTCATTTCTGGTCCAAGAGCCATATCCATGTTGGTCAGTTTGGCATTGGAGAATACCGGAACCTTGACCGCGTAGTAGTCCGCCCGTTTATAGAGGCCGGTTCCATATTCCGAATCCTTCAGCTTATGGCCCAGCATGGCAGCCACGGCCAGTTTAACCATCGGCACCTTCGTTACCTTGCTCAAAATCGGCACAGTTCTCGATGCTCTCGGATTCACTTCGATCACGTAGATTTTTTGGCCGTCGTACGCATACTGAATATTCACCAGACCGACCACATTGAGGGCTTTTGTGATCCGCTTGGTGTAGTCGATCAGCGTATCCTCCACTTCTTTGGAAAGGGTGAAATGGGGGTAAACGGAGATACTATCTCCCGAATGGACGCCGGTCCGTTCAATGTGCTCCATGATGCCCGGGATGAGTACATCCTCTCCGTCAGCAATGGCGTCGACCTCGATTTCTTTTCCCTGAACATATTTATCAATGAGAACAGGGTGCTCGGTGGAGATCGAAACAGCTTCCTTCAGATACCGCTTCAGCTCCACATCGCTGTATACGACCTGCATAGCTCTGCCGCCGATGACATAAGACGGCCGTACAACCAGCGGGTAGCCCAGCTTTTCAACTGCAGCGAATGCTTCCTCTGCAGTAGTTACTGCCAGTCCCTGGGGAACAGCGATACCCAGCTCATCCAGCAGATCGCAGAACTTTTCCCGATCCTCTGCCAGGTCGATATATTTATAGGGCGTTCCCAAAATGTTGATGCTCCGGCTGTTGAGCTTTTCCGCCAGATTCAGCGATGTCTGACCGCCGAATTGGAGGATGACACCGTAGGGGCGTTCCTTTTTAATCACGTTCATAACGTTATCAATATGAAGAGACTCAAAATACAGCTTATCAGAAGTATCAAAGTCAGTGCTTACCGTCTCCGGGTTATTATTCATAATAATTGCTTCATAGCCCAGATCCTTGATGGCCCATACGCCTTGCACACAGCAGTAGTCGAATTCGATCCCCTGGCCGATCCGAATCGGTCCCGAACCGATGACCAGAATTTTTTCTTCATCGCTGACCTCCACCTCATCTTCCGCATCGTAGCAGGAGTAATAATAAGGGGTGGCTGCATCGAACTCGCCGCCGCAGGTATCGACCATTTTATAGACCGGGAAGATATCGTTATAAATACGGATGTCCTGCAGGACTTCCCTGGGCACGCCGGAAAGGCCGAGGATTTCGCTGTCGGTAAAACCTCTGGACTCCGCTTCGTAGAGCAGTTCCTTTGTAAGTGGCTGGGTTTTGAGCGTCCTTTCCAAGTCAATGATCCCTTTAATCTTGTTGAGGAACCAGCGGTCGATGCGCAAAAGCTGATAGAGCCCTTCCACATCGATCAGCTCTCTTCTGAGGGCCTCCGCGATGCAGAAAATTCGTTCATCGTCACAGGCGGCCAGCTTTTCCATCAGCTTTTCGTCGTCCAGATTGGTGACGAAGGGGATGCGCAGTCCGTCGCATTTGATTTCCACCGAAGTAAGGGCTTTCAGAAGGGCACTTTCAAAGGTTCTGCAAATGGACATGACTTCCCCGGTGGCCTTCATCTGGGTTCCCAGCTTTCTGGAAGCGGTGCGGAACTTGTCAAAGGGCCATTTGGGGAATTTGACCACGCAGTAGTCCAACACCGGTTCAAAGCAGGCGCTGGTTTCATGGGTAACGTAGTTTTTCAGTTCGTCCAGATTATAGCCCAGGGCAATCTTGGCTGCGATCTTGGCGATGGGGTAGCCCGCCGCTTTGGATGCCAGAGCCGAAGAACGGCTTACCCTTGGGTTTACTTCAATTACAATGTACTCTCCATTATCCGGGTTGAGCGCGAACTGAACGTTGCAGCCGCCCTCGATTTCCAGGCTGCGGATGATTTTTACTGAGGAATCCCTCAGCATCTGGTATTCTTCATCACGCAGCGTCTGTGTCGGCGCCACGACAATGCTGTCTCCTGTATGTACGCCCACTGGGTCCAGGTTTTCCATGCTGCAGATGATGATGCAGTTATCTCTGCTGTCGCGGATAACCTCATATTCAATTTCTTTCCACCCGGCTACTGATTTTTCCAGCAGGATCTGGCCGATGGCGCTGTTTTCCATTCCCCGCTGACAGAGGAGCTTTAACTCGTCGTCATTGGTTGCCACGCCGCCGCCGGTCCCTCCCAGCGTGTAGGCCGGGCGGATAATCACCGGGTATCCGATTTTCTCTACGAATTGATAGCACTCCTCCATACTGGTAGCTATGATGCTCGGCGGGATAGGCTCGCCGATTTCCTGCATGAGTTTTTTGAATTCTTCTCTGTCTTCAGCCTTTTCAATGCTTTCCCGATTGACCCCCAAAAGCTTCACCCCGTATTTTTCCAGGATGCCGTGTTCTTCCAGAGCCATCGCCAGATTTAGCCCCGTCTGTCCGCCGAATCCGGCCAGAATTCCATCGGGCCGCTCTTTTTCCAGGATTTTGTCAAGAGCCTCCTCGGTCAGGGGCTCCATATATACTTTGTCGGCGATGCCTTTATCGGTCATGATGGTCGCCGGATTGCTGTTGACCAAAATGGTCTCGATCCCTTCTTCTCTGATCGCTTTGCATGCCTGTGTGCCGGCATAGTCGAATTCCGCCGCCTGGCCGATGATGATAGGACCCGAACCAATGATGAGTAATTTATTTAAAGAAGCTTTTCTAGGCATGTTCCTTACCACCTTTCATCAGAGTTACAAATTTGTCGAAGAGATAAGCGCTGTCATTGGGCCCGGGTGATGCTTCCGGGTGAAACTGCACGGAAAAAACGGGAAGATCTCTGTGTTCCATCCCTTCTACCGTTCCGTCGTTCAGGTTCAAATGGGTTACTTCCAGGCCGTTGAGCATGATGCTTTCCATCTTTACCGCATAGCCGTGGTTCTGGGAGGTTATGTAAGAGCGTTTCGTATCTTTATCGTAGACACCGTGGTTGCCGCCCCTGTGGCCGTATTTGAGTTTGTAGGTCTTTCCTCCTGCGGCCAAAGCCAGAATCTGATGCCCCATACAAATTCCGAAAACAGGTACCCCTGCATCTCTCAGCAAAATCGCCGTTTCCTGGACTGCTTCTGCTGCTTCCTCCGGGTCCCCGGGACCATTGGTTAAAAAGATGCCGTCAGGCTGATATTCGAGAATTTCCGCCGCCGGCGTTCCGTAAGGAAACATTTCCAGCTGGCAACCCCGCTTCATGAGTGCTTTAAGTATACTCAATTTAACTCCGAAGTCCAGAACTGCCACCTTATATTGACCGCCCTGCCCCAGGGTGATCCGCTCTGTCGTTGAAACACTTTTCATCCAGTCCCCTCTCAGGGAGTTGGTCTCGCATAGATGTTTTGCCTCTTCAATGGAGATTCCCTGGTTGCTGATCACGCATTTTACAGTACCCTCGGTACGAATTTTTTTGGTGATCTTTCTCGTATCCACACCCCAGATCCCCGGTGTTTTATGTTCCACAAGCCATTCATCCAGGCTTTCAATGCTGTTGCTGTTGGACGGCTGCCTGCACAGGTCTTTGATTACAAGACCGAATGCGTGAATACCGCCGGATTCGTTATCAATCTTGCTGATGCCATAATTGCCGATCAGCGGATAGGTCATTGTAATGACCTGTCCTTTATAGGACGGGTCGGTCAAAATCTTTTGATAACCCGTCATAGAGGTATTGAATACCAGTTCCCCCACTGCAGTGCCCTTGAATCCGAAACCATGTCCTTTATAAACGGATCCGTCCTCCAGATACAGCAGGCCCTCCATTTTTTCTTTTTTGTTGTCCATTGTCTTCATCCTTTTTATTCTCTTCTTAATTTTTTATTCAGATAATTATACATCTCATTTTATGTTTATTCAAGTATGAAATCACAAAAAATTCATGATTGAATAAATTATTCTTGTAGAATTGTCTGGCATTCGTCTTTTGCGCACAAAAAGAGCCCATCGGGCGAAAGCTTTAGAAATTTTCAAACAGTTTGGCTGTTCTTCTGCTCCGACGTGCTCTTTACCATTCACCTAGCGATTTTCTTTTGTAGTGTCCACGTTCATGTATACCGTGGCGGCCGTTGCCGCCAGCTTTCCGGTATCTTTACTCACGGCCTCGCAGACGATCTGAGTAATCCGCCGGCCGGCCGCAGTGGCTTTGGCCGTTACGATCAGGGTATCGCCCAGCTTGATGGGGCGAATATATTTCACATCAAGGCTGATGGTGGGCGCGTAATTTTTGCCGGCGCAGAATCTGGCGATCGCAGCCGCAGTCATGTCGAAAGCTATGCAGATGGCCCCTCCGTGCATCATTCCTGCCCGGTTGGCCTGCCACTCCAGAACCGGAAATCCCAGAGAAATGGATTTCTCTTCATAAGAGCATCCGACCTTGATCGATTTCATCATTCCATTGATGGTCTTTTCCTGGCCTATGTTATTTTCATGCATCGTTTTGTCTAAATATGCTTCCATTTGTGTTTGTCCGTCCATAGAAAACCTCCTTAATCTATATATCCTGGTGCAGGATTGATTGGTTCGGCGTGCGGCAAAATCCGCCGGAGACTACACCAGTTCCGCTCCTCTTTGATAGTAACGCTCCATTTCGTCCCCAGGCACCATACTGCCCCCTGTCGCCCATACGATATGGGTCGGGGAATATCGTTCGTTGATTAACATATGTACCGGTCCTTCAAATCCCGCACAGGCGGAAGGTTCGATCTGTATGTTTTCCTCATCCCACAGCAGCTTTAGATATCGATAGAGCTTGGCGTCATCCACCGTATAGCAGCCTTGGACCAAGGTGCTCACCACGTTCCCCACCAGCTTGGAAGGACGGCCCACTGCCAATCCGTCTGCTGCCGTCCTGCCGTCCAGCCCGATATCGCTGACGCTGATCCGGTCGTGGAGGCCGGTCATCATGCCTAGGGTCATGCAGGGAGCATGAGTCGGCTCTGCGAAAATGCAATGGACATGGGGTCCAAGCACAGTTTTGAGGCCAAAGGTTATGCCGCCGGGAGCACCGCCTACTCCGCAGGGCAGATAAACAAACAGCGGATGCTGTTCATCCACGGATATATGCTGTCTCTCCAGCTGGACTTGCAGGCGTTTTGCTGATGCTGCATAACCCAGGAACAAATCTTGCGAGTTCTCATCATCCACAAAGTGGCAGCTTGGGTCTTTCTCAGCCGCTGCCCGGCCTTCCGCCACCGCCCGCTGATAATCGTCTTCATATTCTACTACGGTAACGCCTCTTTCTTTTAAACGATCCTTCTTCCATTGTCTGGCGTCGGCCGACATATGTACGGTCACTTTGAATCCCAGCTTTGCGCTGATGATGCCGATGGAAAGTCCCAGATTGCCGGTGGAGCCCACTGCCACGCTGTATTGGGAAAAAAGCCTGCGAAAAGATTCTTCCGTCAGTTTGCCGTAGTCGTCGGTCAGCGACAGCATCCCTTGCTCCATGGCGATGGCTTCCGCCAGCTTTAAAATTTCATAGATGCCTCCCCGGGCTTTCACGGAGCCGGATACCGGCAGGTGGCTGTCACATTTTAAAAACAACCTGCCTTCAATATTGAGCGCCTTTGCCATCTCGGGGATTTCCCGCAGCGGTGATTCGATGATTCCGCCCATTTCCCGGGTTTCTGGAAAAGCCTTTTTTATATAGGGAGCAAACCTCTTTAGTCTAGCCTCCGCATCGTCGATATCGGCCATTGTAAAAGGCAGCTGCGCTTCTTGGCCATACCTGGGGTTTCCCCAATAGATTTCCCGGTACTCGCTCATAGGTCCAATCAGCGGCCATTCCTTTATCCGTGCTTCAAGTTCCATAATATTCTCCTGTCATTAAAGGATGCGATTGATCTGATTTCCCGCCAGCCATTGATCGATGTTTTCAAAGACGATCCTGGCTCGTTTTTTCATAGATTCTTCTGTTGCAAATGCCACGTGGGGCGTGACGATGGTATTGGGGGCATGCAGCAAAGGATGCTCCGTATCCAGTGGAGGTTCTTTTTCAAATACATCGATGCCCGCGCCAGCCAGCTTGCCGCTCTTCAAAGCATCTGCCAGAGCCTGCGAGTCCACGACCGGGCCTCTGGCCGCATTGATTAGGATCGCTCCGTCCTTCATGGCCGAGATCGAAGCTTTGTTAATGATATTCTTGGATTGTTCGGTCACCGGGCAGTGAAGTGTGACGATATCCGACTGACAGAGCATTTCCTCCAGGGGCATGTATTCCATCTCTTGGGTGCTGAGTTTATTAGAAAATCCGTTATATGCGATGGTCTTGCAGCCAAACGCGCGGCACAGTTCGCCCACTCTGGTACCGATGGCGCCGGTACCGATGATGCCTACTGTCTTTCCCCTCAGTTCGCTGCCGACAAGACCGTCTTTGGTCTTTCCGGCGCGGCAACGCTCATCGACCTGAGGAACGTTTCTCAGAAGAGAAAGCATCATGCACAATGTCAGCTCGGCCACCGAATCGTTGGAGTAGCCGGAAGCATTGCTTACTGCGATCCTTTGCTTTTTTGCCGCTTCCAAATCCACATGATCCACGCCTGTAAAGGCGACATCGATCAACTTCAGGTTCCGGCAGTTTTCGATCACTTGCCCTTTCAGCGGCATATTGGCGATTATGAGTATATCCGCATCCTTCGCCCGCTCAATCTGCAGGCTGAGGTCGTCCTCCCGCTCATAGGATTCAAAGGTGTGGCCCGCTGCCTTGAGGGGCTGTATATATTGGTCGAGAAGTTCTTGGCTGATGGCCAAAGATTCCAGCAATACGATTTTCATCTTGTTTATCCTCCTGTTCTTATCCTTGTTGGATGCAGTCCGCGGCAAAGCGGCCGCAGCTGGATCTATTGTTGTTGTTTGGCGTCCGGGGCCTTTTTCCATGGATGTGATGGACGAAAAGCATTCCGCGCCATTGCAAAATCTGTTTTCCAGGATTTGCTTAGTGTTTATTATATCAAGTGACAGGTCGGTTTGCAAGAATGGGCGCGGCGAGTTTGCGGAGGCGGCTTCGGGTGCAAGGGGGGGGTGGAGATGGCGATGGCGATGGAATCGGAAACTTTTCGAAAAACTTGCCTGTTTTTACGCAAAGTTGTGGATTTGCGGGGCCTGGTATGGCGAAAAAGCTTGATCAGCTGTTGAAAACTGATTTTGATGGGGTTCAATCGTTGAAAAATGCGTAAATTTCATATGAAATTTTTTATTTTTTCCCTTGATGAAAGTTTCACCGCCCTATCCCCTGCAACACAACCCCTTCTATTTCCAGTGATCCGGCCGCTCCAGCCAATCAGGCAGACGGGTATGTTTATTGCCTTTTGCTTCGTTGATCTGCATCTGTGTCAGGAAAATGCTTTCGCTCAGATCCGCATTGCTCAGGTCAGTATCCCGCAGATCCGCTCCCAGAAAATTCGTTCCCCGTAGTTTGCATCCGCTCAGGTCAGAGGCTATCATCAGCGCCATGGAAAAATCCTGTCCGCTCAAATCGGCCTTGCCAAATTGTCTGCCAAGATATTCGCTTTCATCCAATTTTCCGGTCTTATTCCCGCCAACTGACTCGCCAACGCTGTCGCCGGCTTCCTTCAGCACATGATTGACCCTTTTCCGGTATGCTTCGATATCAAAGCTGCAGATATCTGCCGGAGAGTTTCCCACGGTCGTCTGAATTTTTAGGATGAGTCCTTTCAGTTCGTTTTTATGCTTTTGTGCGGCTGTCAAAGATAGGGCTTCGATCAGGTACCAAAGAATTTGGTGCAGCTGATAAACCCGTATGAAAACGTCGAACATTTCCTGCGCGCGATCCGGCGGCATGGTTTTCCAGGCGGATCCGCTGTAAATCATCTGTGTCACCTTCTGCCCGGCACCAAAGCAATCATATGCGATGCAGCCTTTCAGGCCCTCTTGTGAAAGCTGAGAGTGAATCTTGCAGCGGAAATCGGAAAGAAGATTCGGACACGGTTTTCCCGCCTTTTTATTGCTGGGAAAGCCTTCGGACTTTGAGAAATATAAAGCTGTGCAGCAAAGGCCGCAGCATTTCCCGCAGTCGATGTGAAGCTGGGCACGCAGGTCCTCAAATTGATTTTCCATATGTATATTCCGATCCATCGCGATCTCCTTTTTTCTTTACCTGTCAGTAACCATCTTTACCTATATTATATCGGATATGCGCATAAGTTGATAGAATATCTTGATTAATTAATGCGGCTTTGCCGAGAGGTGCAATGTCGAAAATTGTCGAATGAGACAATTCGTTCAACAATGTATCAATTTTAACTTATTGTTGAGATTTTTCCAACGCCTACAGGCTGCAATTCCTGACAAATGCTTTGTTATTATACAAGGTTATTTCCATTTTGGCAGCCTATAAGCCAGCGTTTTGATTTGTAAGTCCAGTCAAGAAAAGTTTGCGCTAGCCATTTCAGGAAAAGCTCCGCATTCACCCTGTTTTAGCCGCATAAGCCCAGCCACAGTCCGAATTTATTTGGACATTGTGTCCAAATCACTGCATTTCGAATATAAATGGAAATTCGCGATTATACAAGCCCTTCCACTATGACCGCTCTACTGTCAACGCTGCCGGTACGCTTTGACATGATGGCTTTATATTCACTGGAGGAAAAGCATTGATCCAGCTGCTCTCTTGTATCAAATCGGACGATAATGACGCGCTGCGGCTGCCTTTTTTCCGAAAGACTGCAGGGTGTATCCGTTCTTGCCAGATATACGCCTCCGTAATGTTCAACGATTGGTTTCACCTCGCGGATATAGTCGTCGTATTCTCCGCGCCCTCTTTGTTCGTCGATATAGGTGTCGACGATAAAATACCATGCCATGCTTGATTCCTCCTTGCCGTTTTTCTACCTTTTAAATATATCGCCTCACGCGATTCATATACTGGCGGTATGTTTGACCGAATTGTTCCAGGCACCACCGTTCTTCTGCGAGAATGATCCAATGGGATGCGATCTGAAAGATTAAAACAAATCCGCCCAGCAGCCAGGATCGGGTAAGCAGCGCACATCCCGCAAAATAGATCAAATAGGACACATACATAGGGTTGCGGGAGCACTGGTAAAGTCCATTGCTATGCGGCCCGCCATTTGAAGGCGCAGCGAAGTTGATCATGGAAACCGTGCAGAGAAGGCAGCCCAGAATATAAATTACGAGCCCAATGTAAAATTGCGGAGAAAAATCTACGGCAATGGAAAGAAAACATAAGTACACAATGATCGCAGTATTTGAGAGCTGATAAATCCAATATGCCCCTCTTTCCTTCCCCATCATTGGCGGAAAATGAGCCGCGCGTTTGATTGCGCTTTTGTCCAAAACGGACAGCAGCCCAAACCTGATTAACAAAAATGGTATCAACAACAAAAACCCATGCATATGCTGCTCTCTTTCTTATCCCCGGTGCACCCTGGTTTCTTGGATGAACCAGTGTAGTTAGTATATCATAAAATTGGAGAATTGGCGCTATATACCGGTAATCTGAACGTTTGCTAAATCTTTAGCGCCTGCAACTCCGCAAGCGGTAGATTGATGGCGATAATGAACGGCAGGCGGCTTAATTACCGGCTGCCGATCGCCTTGTAAACCTGTTCCAGCGCATATTCAGAATTACGCTCTGTGCTCAGATTGCCGATGATTAAGCGGCTGAAATGGTCAAAGTTCGCAAGATATTTGTTCCTGCCCTCGCTAAACATTCCCAATAGGACTTCTGTTGTTACGAATAGAAAAACTTGCGATAGAAGCGATTATAGCCAAAATCATATTGATTGTCCATAGCGGATCATATCCCATATTCATTTTCACAAGGATGCCTCCAAGATATGAGCTCGCAAAAGCTCCAATCTGATGTCCGATCAAGGTAAACCCATACAAAACGGCCATTTTCTCCGCGCCAAATTTACGGCTGATAATACCTGACGTGGGTGGTACAGTAGCATCGCCGCTCATTCCCAGAAGTGCTGTAGCAAGGAACGCGAAGGGCACTGTTTTGGGTAAAATGAGAAAAGCCAAAGAAATCAATACTCTCATGGCATAAACACAACCAAGGATATTTTTCATACGGAATTTTGTGCCAAGAAAACCTACAACTACCGCGCCTGTCATCGTTGCAATCCCATATACGGTAAGCGTTAAGGATGCTGTTTTTCCAGAGATTCCATAGGACAGGTATTGTGAAAACAAGTGGCTTTCAATAATAGACATATTGAAACCGCAGGTGGCAAATCCAATCAAAAGCAAACGGTAATCCCTGTCCACAAAGGCATTTTTCAAAATGGACGAAAGAGATTGATTCTCTATTGTCTTTTTATCTCTTGCAGCAACCGTGTAAGCCCTATTTTTTTTACCCAGCCAGAGGGCGACCGGAACCATTACAAGAAAAGGGACTGCTGTAACTGTCATGGCGGTGCGAACTCCAAAGTCAGAAATCATCTTTTCCAGTCCGGGAGACATCAGAGCGTCGCCAATTCCCGCGCTTGCTTGTACAATCCCGGATACAATAGCTGCCCGACGTTCCCCAAGAACCGGTGTGATCGCGCCCATAACAATTCCGAAGCAGAGCCCTGTTGTCCCAAAGGGCAAAACCAAGCCAAAGAAAATAAATAACGTACATATATTCCGGCACAACGGTGTAATCGCCAAACCAACGATGGTAAATAAAATGCCTATAAAAATCACAAAAACATTTGATTTCCGCAGTGCCAGCATTCCGAGAAACGGTTGCGCAAATCCATAAACCAGCGCTCCGGCGCCAATACAAAAACTGATACCGGCATAATCGACATGCGTTATGGATAGAAGCCCATTCAACATAATGCCGTAATTATCGTGTACTCCTTGCATAACTCCGTGAACAAGGCACGCCGCAGCCACCACGACGATGATTTGAAAAGCACCTATTTTATGTATTTTTTCCCGTTGTATCTCAAATTGCCCCATGAATAACGCCGCCTCTCTTAAGTTGCATATCAAAACATATAGATACGTCCTATCCTATTGCTAAATAGGACCTTACTGATTGCTGAATTTTGTATTCCTGAACATTTTGGAAACTGATCCTTGCGCTTCCTTCTCTTGCCTGCTATAATAACACACAGCAATACAACAAACAAATCAAAATATTTATAGATATAATTCATTTTTTTTGAAGTATTTGATGGGGGACCAATGGAGCTTAGAGGGTTAAGAACATTTCGCACAATTATTGAGGAAGGCGGTTTTTCTAAAGCTGCTGAAAAGCTGAATTATACACAGTCTACAATTACATTTCAAATGAAACAACTTGAACGCGACTTATCCACAATTTTATTTGAAAAAATTGGTAGAAAAATGGTTTTGACAAAGGCAGGAGAGCATTTAATTCCTTATGTGGATGAAGTTCTCCAGTCTGTGGATAAGTTGTCTTTTTTAGGCGAACATTTATCGGAATGCCCGGGAGACATCCAGATTGGTATCGGCGAAAGTTTGCTATGCTACAAGCTCCCTGCTATATTGAAAGAATTTCACAAGCAAGCGCCGAAAGCCCGTTTGTTCCTGCGCTCTATGAATTGTTATGATATTCGGGATGAACTTTTCAGCGGGAGGTTAGATTTAGGCGTGTTCTATGAAGACGTGGGAGGCTTTGGCTCGAATCTTACGGTTAAGCGTTTGGAGGATTATCCGGTCGTTTTGGTAGCATCCCCTAAAATAAAAAACAGGTATCCGGATTTTGTGACACCGGATAGAACGATTCCGGCCCCTCTCATCATCAATGAACCGAATTGCATATTTCGACAGATTTTTGAACAATATCTTCGTGATAAGTCAATCATTCTCGACCATACGATTGAGCTGTGGAGCATTCCGACAATCAAAAATCTTGTTAAAAACGATGTGGGCGTTTCCTTTCTCCCCGAATTTACTGTAAAAGAGGAATTAAATCGTGGTGAATTAGAGAAAATTCCAACTGATATTTCAGGCACAAACATTACTGCCGTTTGCGCACATCACAAAAACAAATGGATCAGCCCACTTATGCAACTGTTTCTAGATTTGTGTGATTCGTTTTCCTGCGGCGCGGGCCGGTAGAGTGCCCTCGGGAGGCTTAACCGGCGATTCTGAATTTGGCCTGTTCTGTAAAGCGCCGAAGTTCAGCAGATTGCAGGTCAAATGAAATATGTTCTAAGCATGGCCGATAAACGAATTATTGCGGTCCCTCAGGAAATCTGTATTCTGCGTCTGCGCGGTTTTACAAGCAAGAGCCTCCTATCGGCTTTGTAAGTCTAGCTTGTAGCTTTTAGAGAAAACGAAAGAAAAATTAAAATTTCGCTTTACACAGCATGCCCTTTTATTGTATAATAGTTTTCGGTAACAAAATAAGCGCCATTAGCTCAGCTGGATAGAGTAGCGCACTACGAATGCGAAGGTCTGGGGTTCGAATCCCTAATGGCGCGCCAGATAAAAAGCAATCTTACGAATGTGAGATTGCTTTTTTATTTGGTGTTCACAGAATTAAAGGGATTCGAACCCGAAAGGGCCGGAGCGTTAAGTTCAGCTGTCCGGCGGACAGCTGAGCAGCGACGGGTCCAAGCCGACTGAAAAAGGAGGCGCCGGCGATATGGGAATGCCTGCGGCACCTTTGCTGGTTGGAGTTATCTTTGGAGCCCGTGGCATGTGGCATCTGGGCTGGGCAGTATGCATCGCCATCGCTGCCCTCAGCCTTGTTGCCTGTGTCCTGCTGCTTGGAAATAAACGGGTGCGCAATTAAGTGGCTTCCGGAGCCAAAGAAAAGGCGGAGTCTGCGGCGATACCGGCCACAAACTCCGCTTTACCCTGCCAAACCGCTATTTTCCGGGAATTCCACTTTCGCAAGGAACGCCGGTCTGGCATTTTCCACAGCCATAGCGCGGCGCATAGGCTTCCTCCGTATAATCCAGAAAGCTTGCACAGGGTTCGTGCGCCTTCCCCGTTTTGAAAGAGATTGCATTTACCGGACATCTTCGTATACAAGCGCCGCAATTGGTACAATAATCATAGAGCCCATCATATTCGCGGGGCACAGGTTCAAACGCCAAATCTGTAACGAGGCTTGCAAATCTGCCGGCGATTCCCGCCTTTGTAATCAGCCCCCGCGAAAGGCCGAAGGTTCCGAGGCCGCAGACAAAGGCAATGTGCCGCTCCGACCAGTTGCTGGTAAACTCGTAATCCGGGAATTCCACGCCCTTTGGTGTTTCACTTTTCCAAAAACGCGGATCCCATGTCGGCACAATCACAGTCCCGCCCATATGCTCAATTGTGTCTTTTAAATAAGCGCATGCTTCCGTCAAAAATGATTGGCCCTCTATTCGCCCATGAAGCCATTCCGGGGCCGGTTCCCGCCCATCTCTCGCATTAGCTAGCTTAACAGCTTCTGTGTAAGGCAGAAAAAAGGAAAGCACTGTTCTGCCCTCCGGCATCCAATCCTTGGGCAGCATAAAATGTTCTCCTATGGCCTCCGGTTTTTTCAACGCTTCAAAGAGAACATCGGATACTGGGGCCGCCCCGATCAGCGGAGCATCATAAATCTGCAGGCCGATCAAATCCTTTGTGATAGCGTTCTCTTCATTTATGTAGTTTCCAGAAGCCTGACAAACAAAGTCCGTCAGCTTCGCTTCCAACACATTTAAATGTTTCATTTTCCAGCCTCCCTGGTTAATCAAAACATACCGTTTAAAAACGGAAGAAATCGGGAATTGCTAATAGTATCAAATTATTCAGATTGGAGAATACCCATGTACGGAATCATCGCCGGTCTATTTGTAATACTGGCAAGCGTCATCGGCTCCCTGGCCGGTCTGATTTTCAAGAAAATCACCCACCGGGCCAACGATATGATCTTGGGCTTTGCCTCCGGCGTTATGCTTACAGCTGCCTTTTTAGGCCTGCTTCCCACGGCCTTTGAACAGTTTCGCCCGATCCCTGTTTTAACCGGCGCCGCCGGCGTCTTTGCGGGGGCATTTTTAATCAGCCTCATCGACCGCTTTGTCCCCCATGTCCACTTTGACGGCGGGCATATGAAGGAAAGCGAAACAAAAGGCCACGGCAGCAGAGTCCTTCTGCTCATCATCGCCATTGCCATCCACAACATCCCCGAAGGGCTTGCCACCGGTATCGTTTTCAGCGATGGCCTCACCGACAGCGCAGTGATGGTGGCCGTATCTATGATCGTGCAGAAAATACCGGAGGGTCTGATTGTAGCTGTTCCGCTTCTGGGGATGGGCATGAAACGGCTAAAAGCCTTTAAAATCAGCTTGCTGATCGCCTTTATGATGCTCCCGGGAATCGTGGCCGGAGTCCTGCTGGGAGCCCTGCCAACCCTGCTTTCATCGTTTTTCTACGCATTTACTTTCGGCGCCATCGTCTACGTGGTCAGCGATGAAATCATTCCCGAATCCCACGAACATGGGTATCAGCGGGCCGCCACCTTTTCTCTCATTACCGGAGTCATTGTGGTGGTGCTCATGCAGCATATCTGATCGAGGGCTAAAACTCATACAATCCGGCGAAAACTTCTCCGATTGGATGATTGATCACCAGATCGGCCCGTTCGTCGTACTGGGTTTGGGACTTATTGATTAAGATCAGATGCTTTCCCTGAAAATGCTCCACCAGCCCCGCAGCCGGATAAACCACCAGGGAAGTGCCGCCCACAATGAGCGTTTCTGCCTGCTTAATGGCTGCAATGGCCTGATCCAGCGCATCGCTTCCCACTTCTTCCTGATACAGGACAATGTCCGGCTTTACAATGCCGCCGCAGGCCTGGCACAGAGGCACGCCGTCCGCTTCCAGCACGTATTCCATGCTGTGGGACAAGCCGCATTTCATACAGTAGTTTCTCAGAACGGAACCGTGGAGCTCGATTACGTTTTTGCTGCCGGCCGCCTGATGGAGGCCGTCGATATTCTGGGTAATGACCGCCTTGACCTTTCCCTGCCGCTCCAGCCTCGCCAGCGCCCGATGAGCCTCATTGGGCTTGGCTTCCGGATAGAGTAGGTTTTTTCTGTAATACTCGAAAAACACCTCCGGTTTTCTGTCAAAGAAGGGACGGCAAATAATCTCTTCCGAAGGGCGGCCGTATTCGGTCCAGGCTTTATAAATCCCCTCGTCTGAGCGGAAATCAGGAATTCCGCTTTCTGTGGAAACGCCGGCGCCGCCGAAAAACACGATGTTTTCGCTCTCTTCGACGATTTTTACAAACTCTTTGTTTCTCATGATGTTCACCTCGCATGCGCATCGCGCACTAACTTTGTTTTCTCTATTGGGTCATTATACCACTAATCCTTCGAGAAGCAAAACTGCCCCCAGGATTCCCCAGAGGCAGCTTTCCATTTTCTTTTACTTTACTTTAACCTTCTTCACAGCGCTGTATGCACCGTAAAGTTTCTGGCTTCCGGCTTTCTTGTAAGCTCGGACTTTTACATAATAGGTCTTCTTGGACTTGAGCTTTTTGATGGCTCTCTTTGTTGTTTTATTCTTGCTGATGGTAACGTTTTTCTTACCCTTTTTAAAATTCTTTTTCTGGGCATATGTAATTTGATAGCCGCTGGCTTTTGTGTCTTTTTTCCAGCTCACGGTCATACTCTTTTTTCCTGCTTTGGCTTTGATACCGGCAACCTTTTTCGGTGTAACGGTGATGTTAACAGTTTTGCTTCCTCCTCCATAGAGGTCTGTGGCGGCAGCAGTGATTGTAATCGTTGCTTTTCCTGTGCCCTTAATGGTCACTACGCCGCTGGCGCTGACTGCCGCTACTTTTGTGTTGCTGGAGCTGAAGGTCAGAGCGCCGCCGTTTGAAGCGCTTGCGCCCAAGTTAAAAGCTTTGCTGCCGTATGCTTTTGTAAACGAGCTTGCTCCGCTGATGGTCTGGGCCGGTTTTGAGCCGATATTGATATAGCGGAAACCATTGGCTGCTGCATAGTTTGCGGCGGCAGAGGTTGGGGAGTAGCCGTAGATGATGAAGTTTGGGATCTTAGAGTAAATTTCTTTTCCCGATGAATTTTCAAACTTATCATAACCTACAGCGTAAGCGCCAATGCTGGTTACTGTGTTTGGAATCGTAATGCTGTTCAAATCCTCTCCAACTAACAGATCCGACTTCATTGAAGTAACCGTATATGTTCCCGGATTATATACATCGTCCTTCGATGCCGTTACCGATGATGGAATTGTCAAAGTTTTGACTGCATCGTCATAAGCATAAACGCTGCTAACTTTTGCCGTTTTGCTTTTTGTAAACAGGGTGAATTGACAATCAACTGAACCTTTATCTATCCAAAGCAGCTCACTTCCTGCTCTCAAATAGTAAGAAGGACTCCAGCGCGTATCACCGTCTTTTTCTACATACGCATAAATCCATAGAGCGCTCTCGCTTTCTGCTAATCCTGTTACTCCTATCTTGTTCCCGTTTTTATCAATCCTAACTACGCCTGTAATTGGATTATCGTCGATATCTTCCACAGCTACATTGTAATCAGATGGAATTACACTGTTTTCCGGTATTGTTTTTAAGTACAAATTCAGTGTGTTATTAACACCAACAAAACCTTCTTGATTGTCAGCTCCGTCCACAAGATACCAATCGTAAGCATCACCAACATAAATTGTCAGCACCTTCGTATAATCGTCAATTTCATTAAAGGCCCGAACTTGTACAATTCCGCTTTGTTTTCCAGTAGCAGTCACGCCATTGCTATTTGTTTCACTCAACGAAAGAATCTGATCTCCATTATCATCATCATTTGTCACTTCCCAAGTCCAATCTGTCTGGTTAATTGTTGTTTCGTCATCCGATCCAACTTTTAACTTCATTGTGTTGTTTCCCGATGAAGTACCAAGTGTTGTATACAATGATTCGTACTCATCAACATAGGGGTTGTTGTCAAAGGAACCCCCTTCGGCGGATTTAACGACATAGCCAGAGCTTTCATTATATCCGCAATAACCCCTCAGCGCAGCCAGAATATTCCCCTCGTCATCTGTAACCGTTATACTTGCATAACCTCTGGAAACAGCATTTATTATCCCATCGGATGTTATTGTGATCGTTTCAGTATCAGCAGAATTCCAAGACCACCCACTTGGCAAAGTGGTTATTGGGCTGCTCATTTCAAATAAATACAACTGCACGCTATCGTTTAGGTCCATATATAAATCGTCAATATCTCCCTCTCCCGCTGAGTTGTTTGTAATATAAAACCCGCTTCCTTCCGACCGCGGCGTTGCCTTAACTTTATTCTCTTTACCGTATGCCAGCATCGGAACGGCAAACACCGTCATCAGCATCATCAATGCAATAACTAAACTAATTCGTTTTTTGACTTTCAAAATATGTCCTCCTCTTAATAAGTGCATAGCGCCAATACCCGTTTTTATCACAAGTCGTTCGCCTCTTAGAGTTATAAGACGGCGATCTTCTCTATGATTTTTATTACTGATATTTAAAATATATATTCGATTTTATTATATATATTTATACTGCACGCTGTCAAGGAATATAGATACAGAGAATTTACACAATTTTTGCTTCCATATATTACAATAATATGCATAGGGAGGACACTGTCATGTATGAAAAATTCTTTGCCAACAGATTAACGGAGCTGCGCCTTCAAAAGGGTGTTTCTGCCCGTGATATGAGCCTGTCAATCGGCCAGAGTGCTTCCTATATCAACCGCATTGAGAATAAGCAGATGCTTCCTTCCATGACGGTGTTTTTCTATATCTGTGAATACTTCGATATCACGCCCAGAGATTTTTTCGATAGCAGTCAGTTTACTGACATAAAGATCCTCCAGCTGATGAATGATTTGAGGGAGATCGATCCCGATCAGTTCAATCACATTGCGGCAATTGTCAAAGGTTTGAAAAAATAGTTCGCCTTTTGTACAGCATCACCCTCTGGAAAACTTCAATGCATCTTTAACAAGGACCAATTGGTCCTTTTGTTACTTAACGAATCAATGGCAGCACCTTTAAAAGCTCTCTTTTGTTGCTCCTGGGTGAAAAAAAGTATCAAGTTAAAGGCGGATTTGCTTAAATACCGACAGCTTCGTATAAATAGAAAACCGCCTCCGGGATTTTCTTCGGAGACAGCTTTTTATCATGTTTTCTTATTTCACTTTGACCTTTTTCGCACCACTATATGCGCCGTATAGTTTCTGACTCCCGGCTTTTTTATATGACCGTACTTTTACATAATAAGTCTTCTTAGCCTTCAACTTCTTGATGGTTTTCTTCGTTGTCTTGTTTTTGCTGATGATCACGTTCTTTTTGCCTTTTTTGAACTTTTTGTTCTGGGCGTAGGTGATCTGGTAGCCGCTGGCTTTAGTGTCTTTTTTCCAGCTCACGGTCATGCGCTTTTTTCCTGCTTTGGCTTTCAGGCCCGCTGCTTTTTTCGGGTTGACGGTGATGGTAACTGTCTTAGCCGCTGCATTGTAGTTAGCCGTGGCAGCGGCAGTAATGGTGATCTGTACTTTTCCCGTGTTTTTGATCGTCACTTTTCCGGTGCTGGAAACAGTGGCGATTTTGGGGTTGCTGGACTGGTAGGACAGCTGGCTTTTTGCGCCGGCGTTCAGAGAAAACGGTTTGTTTCCATAGGTCTTGGTATATGATCCTGCCGTTACAACCTGGTTGGCTTTCTGAATTATGTATTCTTTTGCCATTGTGCCATGGTAAATCCCAATGCCTGTTATGATTACTTTTGCCCTGCCTGCATTAACATTGTTCCTGTATGAAACCGTATAATCGGTTCCCTGCTTTAATCCCTTTACACGAACAGCCGGCTGAATGGCTTTGCCGTCATAAGTATAGCTTCCGTCCGCGCCAATCAGGTCAAAGTTGGCAATATTAAAGATATCTTCTGGTAATTCCCAAAGATACGTCGCTCCGTAATAAAGGTTGTTTTCTACGTTATATTCCTCACCGCCAGTCTCTACTTTGATCATGGAATATGCACTTTGCTCCGCGTTAAACTCCATGCTGGATATTGGATAAGTCAGCTCTACTGTTGTCGTCTCTCCCGGTGAAAGCACGTCAAATGATTCTGACTGTATCCTTCTTTTGCCTTCTGCATCACCATAAAGATTTACGGTTCCTCCGGATGCTACCCTCCCGCAGTTTTTAACAGTTGCTGCAAATTTTACGGAGTTGTCCATAACTTCTTTTTCCACTGTCACATCGAAATCGGATAATTGAATTTCTTCTTCCTGCACCGAGGCCAATAAATCAACCTGCCCAGGAGCAGTTGCTTCGATATTTAGAGTTGCTTTTTGGTCTATGTTATTAAGATCAATACTTTCATCCAAATACACGGTTTCGCCTGGCAATATCGTACGAGGAATTTCTTCATTAAGCAATGTTTCATTTCCATTTCTTACTATGAGATTCAGCTTCGTAATCGTTTCCTCACTGTCGTTGGTAACTGAACAGGAAATTGGCTGCAAGTTATCCTCCATTTCACTTTCATTGATAATCACATCGTTTAGTACAGCTTTTGGTTTGTTCGCTGTTTCAATAAAAAACATTGAAGTTTTCTCTGGGTTCTCATTATCGGTAGCATTGAGGACAATATCCCAACTCCCATCGGTGTTCATTACCGCAGTAATATAATTACCGATTATATTTTCATCTCTGTATAGCTCCACTGGTTCACTGTATCCACTTTCTGTTTTCACTGAAGAGTAGATACTGCACCCTTCTTCACTATTAGCCATCCAAATCATTGCAGTTTTTTCACCTTGTTTGAACATTTCTGCATTTGCGCTGATCATTTGTGATTCTCCTGCTATGAGTTCCGAAGTTGCTTGATCGGCAAGGTTATATTGTTTCAAAGTTCCTTCTTGGTTGTAGGAAATCGTTCCGTCCTTACATTTCAGCCCTGAGATTACGGCCTCCCCCTGCTGAGCAATTGGTACTACTGTGCCCGATTCTGCCGTGAACAGAGACGGGGTGTTTCCCGCAAGGCTTCCAATATACGCTGCTATGTATTTTCTATCATGCCAAATCCCGTCCAGCTCAGAGATATAGCATTCTGTGGTTCCCACGATTTCCGGTGAGCTCCATTCTGCGCCGTTCAGCTTCGAAAGGTAAATGGTCTTTGTTCCATCCAGTCCAATCAAATCATTTTCAGGGTTGCTTACCCACATTACTGCTGGAACATCTGCATCTTTTACTAATACAGGCATTAGGTCTGCTTTTTCGTCATTGGTTATATACTGCGCTTGTGCAAAAGATTTGCTTGATGGATTATATTTTGTCCAGCAAAGCTCGCTTGTCTGCGCCGCTTGCTCGCTTAAACGATTGGCGTCGCTTCCTTTTAAAACCTCCTTGCATTTTTGCCAAACTACATACAGCTCATTATCAATCACTTCCATATCCGAGAAAGTATCGAGCGTGCCATTATCCCACAAGCTCTTTGGTTGGCTCCAAGTATTTCCGTCATAAACAGAGTACATGAGCTTGACACTATTAGCTGTTTCTCTGCCCGGATCATTGGACTGGAATACCATAACCGTATCATTTCCCACCTTCTTCATCTTTGGTATTGTGTTTGGCAGGATGTAACTCTGAAGTTCCCAGGAAGAAATTCCTGATTCTGCTGCCCGCATGACTGCTATTTTACTATTTTTTCGTGCTCGCGGCATGGATCCATTCCATTCAGATGTCTTATCCTGATAAGCTCGATCGGTAAGTGCCAGCTCCTGATCTTCTCCTGCATTGGCCAAGCTATATTGTTTCTTTTTCGTTTTATTCCAAAGAGGATATGTTTTTTTGGCTAACGTATATTCCCAATCAAAAACAAAGATGAGCTTTGCTGTAGCCGCAATTCCTGCAGTAAAATCTCCTTTCGATGCGGGTATCAATCGAATATCTATATCCGCAGAGCCTTTAACTCCTACAGTAGCCGCACCGCTTATACCAGCACCTGCTCCCGCAGAAATCCCTGGCGTGACCTTAACAGTACCGGTTAAAGAAAGTTTTGGATTCTCTAAATCTTTTCGCATTCCACCTTTTACAGCAGCTTTCAGATTTCCGCCTAGTTCCACATAAATGGGCACTGGGCCAATCAGCCATTGGTTCGTAGTTTTTGCATTCCATTGACAATCCAGCAAAACGCCGCCGCTCTCTGTAAGAATGCGCCCGTTTTCATCACAAATAGCTTCGTAATAACCTGCGGCTTTCATGGCTGGTTTGGCTTTAAATTTGGAGGTTATTGTGAAAAATCCTGACGGGGCGTTCCACTTATTCATAAAAGTACGCAGTGACGCTGTGCTATTAACGTTTTTCTTTGCGTCGTTAATATCTTTTTTCAAATTCTCCCATGCTTTATCTGAACTAAAAGCCAAATTTTCATTTAAGCCAATTGACATTTTGTATTTATATGTACCGTCTTTCATGGTTTCCTTTTTAATCTTTGTATTCACAGCTTTGAAGTTCAAATTATAGCTCTCTGGAAAAACTTTTGTGATCGGCTGGTTACCTGCGCTTCCGCCCATATTCTCGAAAAGCTGCATTTTACCTAAACTCTGCGATAAGTCAAATTTAACATCTTCTACTGGTTTATATGAGGGTTTTGTTCCGGTACTGCCAATTGCTATAAATGGGATATCATTCTCTTGTGCGTAGGATTCGGCATAGGAATTTGAATAGCCGTAAATGGTTATATCGTTACATCCAAAAAATGCATGGTATGCGATACTTGTCACACTATTCGGAATAGCTATGCTTGTTAATGAATCACATCCCCAAAATGCATCAGATTCAATGTTAGTTACGCTATTTGGAATTGTTATTGTTGTTAAACTCATACAGTCAGAAAATGAAGCAACTCCAATACTTACTACACTGTCTGGAATTGTATATCTTGTCCTACTGTTACCTATAGGATACTGTATTAAATTTGTCTTTGATTTGTTAAATAGCACTCCGTTTAAAGCTGTATATTTAGAGTTATCCTTGTCTACATCGATACTAGCTAATCCATCACACCACGCAAAGGCCTCGTCCCCAATGCTTGTTACACCATTGGGAATAGTTATACTTGTTAATGAATCACATCCCCAAAACGCTTCATATTCAATACTTATCACGCTGCTTGGAATGTTTATATTTATTAATTTATAACACGCTTTAAATGCGCTGTTTCCTATATTTGTTACACCATCTGGAATTGTATAGTTTGTTCTATTGTTACCTATAGGATATTGCACTAAATTTGTTTTTAATTTATTAAATAGCACTCCGTCTAAAGATGTATATTTAGAGTTATCTTTATCTACATTAATACTAATTAATCCATCACACTCGGAAAATGCCCCGTCTCCAATGCTTGTCACACTATTTGGAATCGTTATACTGGTTAGGCCACAGCCACTAAATGCATTGTCTCCTATAGCTTTCACTTCTACACTTCTTATTGCTTTTGGAATTATTACTTTTGTTACTTCCACATCGCAATCCGTAATCGTCCCCGTCGTTTCATCAAAGTAGATATTCCCGCCAGTCACGCCTTCACTAACAGCAATACCCTTACTACTTGCCGCTTGTGCAGTCGCTTTGCTCGCTTTTGAAGGTTCCGGTTTCTCTTCTTTTGCCTTAGTAGGTTCGACTGACGTTACTGTTTTTGTTTGCACGTCTTTTGCTTCTGATTGCTTCTCAGCCGCAGCCCCAATCGCCGGATTGGCTAATATTGTTGCAAACATCATCACTGAAGTCATCAAACTTATCCATTTCTTTTTCATAATACCGCTCCTTATTTAACCGACATAAATTATATATTTTCAGCTCTAATTTTTTTATATTGCTGTATGCTTAGCATAACTTACACGATCAGTTATTCATACACTCAACTTCACATCATCATTGTCCGCAACCACAACAACTCGTAACGTTTAGCCCTCAAAACGTAGCATTTGGAACCAAACAAAAAAGAGTACCCTAAGGCACCCCGTTTCCCCATTATAATCGCTCACTTTGATCGAGCATCATTTTTTTATTCATATAAATTTAGTATATACAATCTAACATATTATATATATATATAACGCCTGTTGTCAACAATTATTACGCCGCGTCACTGCCAGGTCTGGAAATGGGTCTGGAAAAGGTCCCAAAAATCATGCTTCCAATTTTCCAGCGTTCATGTCCCGGACGTCCTATGTCTTCCACTCCCTCACCCTGATGCAGGCTCATCAAAAATCAAAATCCGATTCCAACTTTACTTCCTATCAAAAAATAAAAAAATCAGGCACAGCCACGACCCAAACCGATCAGCTATGCCTAATACATTAGTCAACAAACATATAAATTTATCCGCCTTGTTATCCTGTGCCTTAACCTTACTTACAAAATCGAATATCCCAGGCGCAATCGCCTGAATTTTCATTTATTTTCTCAATTTATATTCGAAATCACCAAAAACAGAGTGCTGGTCCATATAAAAACAAAGCATTTTCCGTCGCCAATCGCTTGAAAAGAACCGATTTGCGGTCAATTCGGAAGTATAATCAAGAAAGTTTGCACTAACTTTACAAAACTAATTTTCAATTAGTTCCATTTAAATTAATTTTTTACCATCTTTTCCTCTAGAATCCAAAATTTATATGGACATTGCCTCCAAATCAACCCATTTCGAATATAAATAGGAATATTTTACATATATCCCCGGCAATTACAGAACTGAGCCGCGCCGCTTCAGCAACCGCCCCTTTCCACGGTAATACAAAATGCAATAGCCCGCCCAGCTCCAAATATCATCAAACAATCAGCCTTTTCACCGCACCATCATCCTTTTCCCATCAACCCGAATGCACCGAATGCCATTCCTTGCCTATGCTTCCTCAGTCTCCCGATGGAATTCTGGCTGCGATCTGCCCTGTAAAGTCGGCAAAATTCATGGTCTGCAGAACGACTTTTCCCGGGCCGGTTAGTTTGGTAAGGAAGAGGCCCTCTCCTCCGAAGAGGATATTACCCATGCCTTTTACCGTTTCCACCTCGTAGTTCACAGTCGGCGCAAAGGCTACCACATTGCCGGTATCTACTTTCAGCACTTCCCCCGGCGCCAGCTCTTTCACGGTGACATCGCCGTCAATTTCAAGGAACGCCTTGCCGCTTCCGGTCAGCCTCTGTAGAATAAACCCTTCCCCGCCAAAAAAGCCGGAAGAAAATCTCTTGGTAAACACGGTTTCCAGCTCCACGGAATTTTCTGCGCACAAGAATGCGCCTTTCTGTATAATCAGCCCATTGGCGCCTCTGACATCCACATCCAGGATACTCCCTGGAACCGTTGAGGCAAAAGCAATCACCGCATTGTCGCAGACGGCTTCATAGTGGGCGATGAACATGGACTCTCCGGCGAGCATCCTGCCAAGCCCTTTCAGCACGCCGCCGCGGGTGTTTGTGGACATGGCGATCCCGTCGCTCTGCCAGGCCATCCCGCCTGATTGGGTAAAAATAACTTCTCCTCTGTTCAACTGCATTTCCACCGCAGGAACAGTCTTGCCTATCATCTGATAATTCATTTTTTCCTCCTTTATAATTCCTTTTTTGTCAAACGCCCTTTCTCTATCACCTTTGTCTTAAAATCTTCGGCACCGCTGCTGCCATCATTTACGACTCTGGTTATGGTAAAGGCTCCCGTATCTGGATTCAAATCAAAAAGATCTTCGCTGATTTCCATGTTCCAAAGCGCCTTAATCTTTTCCTTTTGCTCTTTTTTCAGCTTTCCCACCAGCCCGTTTCCCTCCCCAATCGCTTCTTTCGCATATTTTTCTGGAAACATTGCTTCAATAGAAGGCCCATATCGGTCGCCGTCTTCCGGAAATTTCACGTTTATTAATTTTACGGATTCTCCGCTGATCTCCGTTACCAAGGTCAACGGCATGGAGCTGCCTGATAGCTCATAAGCAGCATCCTTGTACTTCACAAAGTCTCCCGACAGATCCCAGACATAGATTTCTGTATACCCCTCTTTCTCGCGGGCGCCGTAGACTTTCAGCGAGTCAAAAGTTTGAACGTCCAGATATTCCGCCTCATCTTGATCGTAAGGCTCTCTCGCAGTAAGCTGCTCGGTCACACTTTTTATCTGCTGATCGCTCAGCTGGACATCTGCCGGATCCCGGCCGCAGCCGATCAGAGATACAGCAAAAATTAAAACCATTGATAACACACAAATACACTTTTTCATTCCTTATCCTCTCTTTCTGATTACGCCTGACAATTCCCCCATTTTTCCCGAAAACGCCGGCGCAGGCACTTTCTTTAATAAATCTATTATATGTTACCGCCCTGCAAAAGACAATGCGTTCCTTTCATGACCAAATGGGGTTCTTGATATGTTTGCCCGGCAAACCACTTGACACGGGGTCATTTCCGTGATAATTTATTATACATACCAAACGTATGTATGGAAAGGACCATTGATATGTCAAGGAACAAATATCCGGAGATCACGGTTAACCGGATTCTGGATTCTGCTACAAAGCTGTTTTTACAAAAGGGCTACGAAAAGACAACCATCCAGGATATTGTGAACGATCTGGGAGATTTGAGCAAAGGCGCCATCTACCATCATTTCTCATCAAAGGAGGACATCATTCAAGCGGTCGGCGAACGGATGTATGCGAACGTGGACTTTGCGTCTATGTTCAAGGGCCGTGAGGATCAACTGACCGGACTGGAAAAGCTGAAGGAAATCTGCCTGGCTTGTATGACCAGCGTCCAGCAACATCAACTGATGGAAGCAGTGCCTGACTATTATCACAATCCAAAGTTTTTGGCGCAGGAAGTGTTCGAGTCCGTAAAACATTCGCCTCAGATGCTGCTGCCCTACATCGAGGAAGGCGTGGAGGATGGATCGATCACCGTATCCCAGCCCAAAGAGGCCGCGGAAGTGTTTTTGCTGCTCATCAACATCTGGATCAATCCGCTGGTCTTTCATGAAACCCGGGCTGCCTTCACGGAGAAAGTTCGCTTTTTAAAGACGCTGCTGGACCAGATCGGCCTGCCGGTTATGGACGAAAAGGTCATGGCTGCCGCATTGTCCTATGGGGAATGCTTAGACGATTAGCGTCCGTTTTCACTTGTTATCGCTTCCTACGGGAAGCAATTTATTGGGATTGAACATACCAACCGTATGTATGAAAGGAGATTTTTATGAAACTGCTAAATCGAAATTTTACACTGATATTAATCGGACAAATCATTTCGCTCTTTGGAAATGCCACGCTGCGGTTCGCGCTGCCCCTTTATCTGCTGGACCGAACAGGGTCGTCATCCCTGTTCGGTATCGTTCTGGCCTGTTCCTTCATTCCTATGGTGATCCTCTCGCCTGTAGGCGGCCTTCTTGCGGACCGGGTCAACAAGCGGAATATTATGGTTTTTTTAGACTTTCTAACCGCCTTTTTAACCGGCCTTTTCCTCCTTCTCAACGGTTCCTTATCACCTCAGGCCCTGGTCCTCATCGTAATGATGCTGCTTTCGGGAATTCAATCTCTGTATCAGCCTTCTGTTCAGGCCAGCATTCCTTTCCTGCAGGAGAAAGGAAACCTGATGACAGCCAACGCTATCATCAATCAGGTGTCGGCCCTGGCAAACCTCATCGGTCCGGTTTTGGGCGGTATTGTTTATGAAGCCTTCGGCGTAACCCAGGTGGTTCTCATCAGCGGAATCTGCTTTCTCTTGTCTGCTGTCATGGAGCTGTTCATCCGCATTCCTGTAAACAAGCTTCCTGAGAACGGCAGTATTCTCTCCATTGTAAAAGGGGATTTTGCTGAAAGCATTCACTACATTCACAGAGAAAAACCGGTCATCCAAAAAGTCATCATCATTGTAGCCTTGTTCAATCTGGTACTGACCTCCATGGTGATCGTGGGCATTCCGGTTATCATCAAAATACATTTGGCATTGTCCGGCCAGCTGTACGGCTACGCGCAGGGAATATCCGCTGCCGGCGGCCTGGCGGGCGGTATCCTCGTGGGCGTTCTGGCAAACCGGCTGCGGGCCGAAAAAGTATGGAAGCTGCTCCTGGCTGCCGCAGCAACCCTGCTGCCCATGGCGCTCTGCCTGCTCTTTGATGCGCCTCCCATGGTTTCCTATCTGGTCATCGTCTGCTGTTACTTCCTGATGATGGTGCTCGCCACCATGTTCAGCGTTCAGATGCTTTCTTTCGTGCAGAGCGAGGTGCCGGGAAGCCTGATCGGAAAAGTGATTTCCTTTGTTATGGCCATGTCCATGTGCTCCCAGCCTTTGGGCCAGGCCCTCTACGGTCTGCTCTTTGACTGGGCGGCGCCCCAATGGATCATTCTCGGGAGCATGGCCGCCGCGGCTGTCATTGTCATCGCGTCCAGAAAAGCTTTCAGCCATATCAACAATACCGCTGAGGAAAATCTGGGGTAAAGCTGGCAAAATTTCTCGAAAACTTTTGAAAAAAACTATTGAAAGAGCTGCCCGTTCCGTTGTATAATATTGATCGTATCAGATGCTACTGTGGCTCAGGGGTAGAGCAGCTCACTCGTAATGAGCAGGTCGTCGGTTCAAATCCGACCAGTAGCTCCAAAGATAAATCCCCTCAAATCCATTGTTTTCAACAGGTTTGAGGGGATTTTTTCTTGTTTTTCCGCACTTTAAAAATTCCAATTATTAGGCGATTCATCCCAAAGAAAGGAGCCCCTCATGGCGCAGACAGCAAAAACAACTCCCCAGGTTCACAACATCGAGCCCGTATACGACGCCCATTCCAAAATTCTGATTTTGGGCAGCTTTCCCTCGGTCAAATCCAGGGAAGCCCAGTTTTTTTACGGCCACCCGCAGAATCGTTTCTGGAAGGTGCTGGCCCAGGTGTTAGACCATCCGCTGCCCCAGACCATTAACGAGAAAAAAGCCTTCCTGCTTGAGAATAACATCGCTGTATGGGACGTGATCGCTTCCTGCGAAATCGCAGGCTCCAGCGACAGCACCATCCGCAATGTGATGCAAAACGACCTGTCCAGAATTTTAGATGCAGCGCCTGTTGCACAGATTTTCTGCAACGGAGCCAAATCCCATAAACTTTATGAAACATACTGCCAGCCGCACACTGGCAGGCCGGCGGTCAAACTGCCTTCCACCAGCCCGGCCAACGCCGCCTGGACCTTAGACAAACTAGCAGACCACTGGCAGGCCATCCGCTCATTTCTTTAAAAAATCCTCAATCAGATCGGCAACCTGAGTACTTTCCAGAACATAGCTGGTATGGGTTTCTCCCTGGAGAATCTCCAGGCGGCTGCCGGGTATGTTTTCGGCAATGAATCGGGTATGGGATTCCTTGATCATATCATCGCTTCCGGCTGTCACCAGCACAGGGATGCGGATCCGATTCAAATCCTCCACAGTCAAATGGGGTTGGGTTAACTCCATTTTCAAAAGTCCATCTCCGGTGGCGGAATAGCTTCTCTCCATGGCCGCCCGGTCCTCATCTACAATACCACTGGGATCCGCATTGGCGCCGCTGACCATGAGCTTTGACAGCAAAACCGGATGCTGAGACGCCAGGATCAAACCGACGATCCCACCATCGCTGAACCCGTACAGAGCCGGATGGTCCAGCTGCAATTCGTTTATAAAAGCCGCCGCATCATCCGCCATATCTTGATAATTGTATTCGCCCACAGCGCTGCTTTTCCCCTGCCCCCGGCTGTCTATGGCATATACGGTAAACGTTTCGCTGAGCCTGTCGATCACATGATCAAAGCTGCGGCCGCTTCCGCCGCCTCCATGGAGCAGGATCAAAGGCTCGCCCTCTCCCTGCCGGACATAGGCCAAACTGACCCCGTTCACATCGATGTATTGTTCTTCCCGGCCCGCGGCGCATCCGACCATTGTGACCAGCAGGATCACCACAAGCACCAATCCTTTCATTTTCATTCTTCCTTCACCTCATCTTTTCATTATAGCAAATTTTCATTGCGAAAGAAGGCTTTCTGGTATATGATTTTCATAACAAAGAAACAGGGAGGTTATCAATGAGTAAATTACTGATTGTTGTCGATATGCAAAAAGACTTTATCGACGGAGCGCTGGGAACCCCGGAAGCCGAAAAAATTGTCGAACCGGTCAACAAGAAAATTAAAGAATACGATGCCAGAGGCGATCTGGTCATCTTTACCGCCGATACCCACGGCGAAGATTATTTGCAGACCCAGGAAGGCCGAAACCTGCCGGTCCCCCACTGCATCAAGGGAAGCGATGGCTGGGAAATCTGCGCCAGCCTCTTTCGCCCGCAGGATGCACCTGTGATTGAAAAAGAAACCTTTGGCTCAAAAGATCTGGGAATCATGATGATGGAATTGGAACGGGCGGGAAACGCCCCTGACGAAATCGAGCTGGTGGGACTATGTACCGATATCTGCGTGATTTCCAACGCTCTGATGATTAAGGCATTTCTTCCGGAAATACCTGTAACAGTAGATAGCTCCTGCTGCGCGGGAGTGACCCCCAAAAGCCATGAAAACGCGCTGAAGGCTATGAAAGCCTGTCAGATTAGGATTATTTAGAAAGGAATTAAATTATGAAAAGACGGATTTTGATCGTTTCGTTCATCTTATTGCTTATCCTGTCCACGGCAGGCTGTGGATCCGGTAACAGCGGAGAAGAAAGCAAGACTGCAGGTCCAGGAAAGATGGAAATCGGTCCCAAACCTTTGACGACTGATGAAGCGGATCTTCTTTCCATGGCCGGACTGGACGGCACGGACGGCACCGGACTGATCGCGTATCAAGTCGATGATTCTCTAACAACGCTCCATGTGAAAATTATGGAATACCGAAGTAAAACAGGCAAATGGGAAGATGTGTCGGGAGACTCCCAATTTGACCAGTTCAATGGCAAGCTTTTAGTGACCTTTGGTGATGAAGGGCGTACGGCGCACATCGCCTCATCCCATAAAGAAGGCGGATCTTTGAGCAGTGAAGTTACCGGCCTTGCAAAACTGTCACCCGACGACGGTCTGGTTGCATCCACGATTGATAAACCTGTGCCAATCAAGCCGGATGAAGAAATCGCCGTTTACATGACGGCCCGAGCCAAAACCGATGCCGATGAAGGCGCGGCTCCGCCTCTTGAGTCTTATCCATCTGCGGACAAGTTTTCCCAATTCGACGTTGTCCGCGCAGTTATCGTATGGTTTTCTGCCGATTAACGTTTGCCCGCAGAAACCATCCAGGTATCAAACTTCGATCCTAGACGGTTTCTGCCATTTTTTCTCTCAAATTTTTGAGAACCTTTTTTTCGATACGCGAGACCTGCACCTGGGAAATCCCCATTTTGCCTGCGATCTGCTGCTGGGTCATATCTTTAAAATACCGCAGCACAATAATCTGTCTTTCCCGATCCGACAGAGTACCGATGATCATTTTCAAATCGATCATATCGATGTTTTTCTCTTCTTCCGAAATATGACTGATCTTTTTCTCCCGATAGCCCTCGGAAATTTCACTGTTGTCCAAACTTTCCACATTGGACAAGGCTTCGCCCGCATCCAAAATCTCCAGAATCTTTTCAACCGGCAGCTCCATTTCCTCTGCAAGATAGCTCAACTTGGGCCAGGTCCCGTTCTTGTTATAATACTCTTCTTTTATTCGCTTTAAATTTCGTATATCCATTTTCAGCTGACGGCTGACTTTAATCTTTCCGTCATCCCGGATATACCGCTTGATTTCCCCCAGGATCATGGGAACGGCATAGGTGGAAAACATAACGTCAAACCCTGTGTCAAATCGGTCGATGGCTTTGAGAAGGCCCATAAATCCGATCTGCAGCAGGTCATCCAGTTCATAACCGGAGCCGGTAAATTTCAATGCTAGATTTTTTACAAGTCCAGTGTTTTGATTTACGATCTGCTCCCGGGCGTCTTCATCACCCTGCTGAGCTCGTTTTATTAGCGCGTATGTATCTTCCTTTTTTACCGGCACATATTTAGATGCCATCGCTCAGGTCAAGCTGCTTGGTCATCGTCACCGTCGTTCCCTCTCCGGCCCGAGACTCTACTTCCAATCTGTCCATAAAGCTTTCCATAACCGTAAAGCCCATTCCAGATCGTTCTTCTGTTCTCCCTGTGGTGAACATGGGCTCTCTTGCCTTGTCCACATCTTCAATTCCAACGCCATGATCGCGCACCACAATCACAACCTTTCCCCCTTCACGAATCTGACACTCCAGTTCCACGGTCCCGCTGGAATCCTCCTTGTATCCGTGTATGATGCTGTTGCTGACTGCTTCCGATACGCCTGTCTTTATTTCCGTCAGTTCCTCGATGGTCGGATCCATGCAGGCCACAAAAGCCGCTGCTGCCGACCTGGCGAAGGCTTCATTCTGCGCCATGGCAGCAAATTCAATCTTCATTCTATTCTCCACTGAGCGTCACCTCCATCTGCAGCTGCTCCTGTCCCTTAATAAGACAGATGGCATCCTCTACGTTTTTTTGCTTGTCCACAACTGTAAAGATTCCCGCCATGTATAGAATCTTTTCGACAAAGTCCGAACAACCGGCCAGGAAAATCCTGCCGCCTTTTTTCGTCACTTTATTGTACCTGCCCAGCACTACGCCGATACCCGAACTATCCATAAACGTTACTTTTGCAAAATCCAGGATCAAGTGGCAGCATTGGAAGGCCTCCATCGTTTCATCTATCTCGTCTCTCACTGCTCCGGCGCTGTGATGATCCAGTTCACCGAACGCCGAAGCAATGAGAATATTGTCGGTCATCTGAAATTTTAAATGCATATAAAAATCCTCCTTTCTCTAACCGCAGCGTACAATTCAATTATAGTACGTGTCCTGCAGCTTGTCCTTAAGAGAAAAGGAGGAAATTCTTCTATTTTTAGCGATTATTCTGGTTTTATGTCGATTGTTTCGCGGGATGCGACCGCATCTGCGATTAACTGCTCTGCGTTCAACTTGCTTTCCGATGCCAGAATCCGTTCCAGCTTTGGTTTGGTCGCCGGATGTTTTGGCAGAAATACGGTGCAGCAATCTTCATAAGGCTGGATGGACGTTTCATAGGTACCGATCTCTCTGGCCTTATCCATGATGTCCACCTTATCCATGGCAATCAGCGGCCGCATAACCGGCATCTGTACGGAAGCATCGGTAACCACCAGCGCTTCTGCGGTCTGGCTGGCTACCTGTCCCAAATTTTCCCCGGTAATCAGCATCCCGCAGCCTGTCTCGCGGGCCACCTGTTCAGCAATTCGCATCATGAATCGTCGTACCAGAATAGTTGTTTCTTCTTCTGGGCAATGTTCAACAATCTGCTCCTGAATTGGCAGCAGATTGATTACATGCATTTTAAAGCGTCCGCAATAAGTGGCGACGATCTTTGCCAAATCTTCCACCTTTTCCTGGGCTCTCTGGCTGGTATAAGGGTAAGAATGAAAGTGAACCGCCTCAATGAGCATTCCCCGCTTGGCCATCATCCAGGTTGCCACCGGGCTGTCGATGCCGCCGGAGAGCAGGCTCATTCCTTTGCCGTTGGTTCCCAGAGGCAGCCCCCCGAAACCAGCAATTTTGTCCTGGTAGATATAAGATTTATCATGTCTCACATCGACGAAAAGCAGACAGTCAGGATCGTGGACATCCACCTTCAGCACTTTACAGCCGATCAGGATTTTGGCGCCGATGATGCGGCCGATCTCCGGGGATTTTACGGGGAAACTCTTGTCCGCCCGTTTAGCGTTGACTTTAAAGGTCTTGATTCCCTTCTCCTCGATCAGTTCCTCCATATATGCCACGGCGGCTTCACCGATGGCATCCAGGTTGGATTCGGTTTCCACGGCCGGGCTGATGGAAGCTACGCCGAATACCTTGGAAATTTCCTTGATAATGGCGTCCTTATCATACTGCTGATCTGCCCGGACGAAAATAAGACCTTCGTGGCGTTTCACGTCAAAGCGTTCAAACTTTCGTTTAAGAAGCTTGCGGATGCGTTCTGCCAGCATGCGTTCAAAATATGGTTTGTTCATCCCTTTCAGCGCCACTTCTCCGCAGCGCACGATGAAAATGTGTTCCTGATTCATGGTTTCTCCTTATCTATTTTTGTCAGCGTGGCTTACCGGAAGCTGCCCAGTCTGCGAAAACGGCTTACCGCCTTTTTCATTTTGTCTACCACTTGGTCCATCTCCGCGGCCGTATTATACTTGCCAAAGCTGAAGCGGATTGCTCCTTCAATTTCCCGGTCGGAAAGGCCCATGGCCTTGAGTACGTGACTCTGTCCTTTTTTATTGGAAGAACATGCGGACCCGGTGGAAACATAAATTTCGTCCTGCTCCAAGGTATGCAAAAGAACTTCCGCCCTGGTTCCCAGGAAGGATATATTCAACACAGAGGGACAGCCGTCGTCCGGGCTGTTGACATGAATATCCTTGATTTCGTCCCGAATGCCTGAAAGCAGCCGGTCTCTGAGCTCTTTAACCGAACCTTCTTCGGACAAAAGCGCGGCGGCTTCGCCCAAGCCTGCGATGGCAGGAACGTTTTCCGTGCCCGACCGCATGCCCGACTCCTGGCCTCCGCCCGCGAAAAAAGCAGGAATATGCACATCTTTTTTGATCCACAACGCGCCGATTCCTTTTGGTCCGTGAATCTTATGGCCGCTGACAGTAACCAAGTCTGCGCATTTTGCTAAAGGGATCTTGCCAAAGGCTTGTACCGCGTCCGTGTGCAAAAAAGCGTTCTGCTTCATTTTTGCAATTTCATCGATGGGCATGATGGCGCCGGTCTCATTATTCACCTGCATGACAGATATGAGTATGGTTTCCTCATTGATGGCCTCTTTCAGCTGATCCAGATCGAGGCGGCAGTCCTGATCCACGCGGATGCGGATCACGTCAAAACCCTGCTGCTCCAGCCGGCCGCATGCCTCCAGCACAGCCGGATGCTCCACCTGGGTGGTGATGATTCGGCTGCCTCTCCTTCTGCGGGCCGAGGCCGCGCCGAAGATGGCCATATTGTCCGCTTCTGTGCCGCAGGACGTAAAATACAGGCTGCCCTCCGGCAGATCCATGGCCCGGGCCAGTTGTTTCCGAGCCTCTTTAACCGCCTTTTCCGCTGTGATCCCCAAATTATATAGCGAAGAAGGGTTTCCAAAATCATCCCGCATATATTGCACCATGACCTCAGTCACTCGATCATGCTGTCTTGTTGTCGCACTGTTATCCAAATAAATCATAGGTTCTCCTTTGTCTGTAACCTATTTATTTTATCCCATTGGTTCCAATGCGTCAACCTTACAGTTCTGGAAACCGCACCTTAATATAATGGACTAACAGTTCTTTAATCTGTTCATCGGTAAAAGGCGTTGTGTCCAGCACAAAATCGTATTCCCGCAAATCCAGCCATTTTTTTCCGGTGAAGGTATTATAATATCTCGCCCTCTCCCGGTCTTCCTTTTCCATCAGCTTTCGACCTTTATCTCCGCGTACTGGTTTGCCCAGAGTTTTTTCCAAACGCTTCATCCGGGGTTCCAGATCAGCTTGCAGGAAGATGCTGACGTGCTTTTCATAGTTGCGGAACAGATAAGGCGCGCATCTGCCGATGATAACGCATGGGCCCTCTTCCACCGCCTCCCGCATGATCTTGGTCTGTGTGTCAAAGAGCTGTTTGCTGGTGGGCACATACCATTCATCTGCGATATAGGGCATTTCATACACCGCGGTCTGGGCCAGCGTCGTCCAAACAGTCGTATTCTTTTCATCTACGTATGCCAGATTTTCTTCCGTCATATTCATCACTTCCGCCGCTTTGACCAAAATCTCTTTGTCTATGTATTTAAAACCAAAGTGCTTCGCAATCGCCTTTCCCATGTCTGAGCCGCCGCTCCCCAGCTGCCTGCCTATGGTTATCACATGATGCTTTTCCATTGTTCTGCCTCCTGTTCTTTTCTTTTATTTTAACATAGAATCAGTCGCAAAAGATATCATCGGTGCGTTTTTCTTTTTTCACAAAGAGGACGGCCATAATCAGCGCGATTACACCCAAAGATGCAGCCACGCCGTAAGCAGCATGCATTCCCCGCAGCGTAGCCTCAAGTTCTCCGGCGCTCTGATTCAGTGCCGTCACCATAGCCATAATCGTAATCAGGATAGCCGTTCCGATGGATCCCGCTACCTGCCTAGCCGTATTATTGATGGCGCTGCCGTGGGCGATCATGTTATTGTCCAGGGAGTTGAGTCCCCAAGTGGTAAGGGGCATATTGACCATGGACATGCCGAACATTCTTACCGTATAAATGATGCACAAATGTGAAAAAATCCAGGTTTCATCGATAAACACAAAGAAGAAGGAAAATCCAGTCATAATCGCAAGCCCGGTAATGGCAATTCCCCTCGGCCCGAAACGGTCGAACAGATTCCCGGTAATCGGACTCATGACACCCATAATCACCGCGCCCGGAAGCATAATCAGCCCCGATTGAAGGGCGGAAAAATGAAGCACATTCTGCAAGTAGATGGGCGTGATAATCGTACCTGCGATCAAAGAGGCATTGATAATCATAGCAATGATCGTAGAGTAGGCAAAGATTTTAGTCTTTAGAATTCGCAGCTCTAAAAGCGGCGCCTCTGCCCTCATCTGCCGCCTGACAAAGATTGCCAAAAACACGATGCCTACTACCAGTGGAGCCAAAGTCATGGGATGGGCCCATCCGTAGCTTCCTGCAGAGCTGCACCCGTAGAGCAGCCCGCCGAATCCCAATGTTGAATATATGACCGAGCGCTGATCCAGCTTGAGCTTCTTCGTCTCACCTACATTCTTTAGCAGCCCGAATCCGAGAATCACGTCGATGGCTGCCAGAGGCGCAATGATTAAAAAGATGCTGTTCCAGCCCCAGACATCCACGACCCATCCCGACAAAGTAGGACCCACGGCCGGAGCGAAGGCGATGACGATTCCCACGGTTCCCATGGCTGATCCCCGCTTTTCCCTGGGGAAAAGGAGCAGAATAACGGTCTGAATCATGGGCATCAAAACCCCTGCCGCCATTGCCTGTAGAATGCGGGCTACTAAAAGGAGCAAAAAACCTTTCGAAAATCCTGCCAAAGCAGTTCCTGCGGTAAACAGGATCATAGAACTGAGAAAGATTTGTCTGGTTGTGAAGCGGTTGATCAGATAGGCGGTTATGGGGATCATGATACCGTTAACCAGCATAAAAGCCGTGGTCAGCCACTGGCCTTCTACAGCCGTTATGGAAAGATCCCTCATAATGCTGGGCAGGGCCGGAGAGAGGACGGTTTGGTTAAGTACAGCAATGAAGGCTCCCGACAGCATGATGCCAATAATTAACATGTAGCGGTCCGGCTTCCCGTTTGTTACGTTTTTTTCCACCATATTATGATTCCTCGCTTTCTTCTAATTTTTTTAATTGGCTAATCAGCGATTCTGCTTCCTTCAAGTTGAGAATCTTGCCGTTTTTTTCATAATCATCCAGCGTTCCCCTCAGAGAATGAATCAGCCGTTTTTTCTTAAGTACTGGCTGCAGCCATTTTTCCTCATCACTGAAGGCTTTGCGCAGAGCTGCAAGCTGTTCTTTTGTCATCAGCGGTCGCTTGCCCTTCCTTTTCTCCAGGATCGCTTCCAGGCTGTCAACCATAAAGTCGGCAATCTTCCTTTCATCCAGGTCAATCACATCTTCTCCGGCCACGAAGGTGATTTCCTTGATGAGTCCGTTGAGATTCAGAGTCAGCTCTCCTGCCGCTGTTTCGCTCTTTAAAGAGAATGCCTTCTTAATGATGCCGGAAAACTGTTCAAAGATGTCAAATCGGCTCTTATTGACAGCCGGCAGATATTTCTCCCGCTGATCCTGGGTCAAAGAGAAAAGCAGTTCATCCATAAAACGGTTGCGTTCTGCAAACCGGTCCATTCGGGCGATGATGCTCTCCCGCAGGATATTCTTAGGCGAAAGGTCCTTATTTTCTGTGATCTTTTCCACCTTCTGCATCATTTGATCCGTCAGATAAAAGACGACTAAAATTCCCAGACTCTCCTTGGAATTAAAGAATTTATAAAGCGTTGCTTTTGAAACATTGCAGGCTTCGGCAACATCCTGCATGGATGTCTTCGGATAGCCATTCTCCATAAATAGGGTTGCCGCAGCTTCCAGAATATGCTGTTTTTTTAAATCCATGAATGTTTTCCTCCCAAAGAAAAACTCCCCCTTGCTCTGCCTTGCGGACGAGTACCGGCGAGTTTTTTAAAAACTTTATAGTTTTATTATGCGCATTTATTCTGCGTTTGTCAAGAGGTTTCCGAAAAAACAAGCGCTTCCCCCAGCCTTTTCATTGTCAGGGGAAGCGCCTATTCATAAAGCCTGTCGTCCGCTGTGTAACTTGGCAGTAGCGGGCGGAAGGAAATTATTGTTTTTCCAGCTTTCTCCCCAGTAGATAGAAGAGAATGCCGACTATAAAGACGATCATACCGGTCAGAGTTATTACATTGAGCATCAGAGGGAAGTCGCTGAACAAGCCGCTGCCCCATTCATCAAGGTAATACTCTGCTGCGTCTGCTCCTTCATACCACTGGAGGAACCATCTGGCAAGTATGGCATATATGCCAATTCCCATATATAAGTATCCGGCTTTATGCAGATCCAAAGGACCCAGTCTGGTACGCGGGTTGATCGGGTATTGCTCCGGCTCCTTAACGGTCAAGCCGCCAAACTTCCGCTTGCACAGGATATAAAGGATGGGAACAATGAGAATCCATAAAAGTCCTCCCAGGAACCAATCGGTACCGTTGAGCAATGTGGTCAGTACACAGATGATGAGAACGCAGGTGCACATCAGTGCATGCATCGGCGTTCCTCCCGGTATCTTGAAGGGTACCTCTTCTCTGGGAATTTTTCTCCTCAGAATAATCGCCGCAATGACCGTCAGCGCCGAGACAATTACCATAAAGAATACATCGATCACTACCAGGAATGAAAAGCTGAAGGGAATTAAAATTGCACTGACAAGAGCAACAATAATCAGTCCCACATAGGGAGATCCTTTCTTCTTCGTCAGTCTGGCAAAGAATTGAGGTCCCAGGTGTTCATCAGATAAAATAAGAATGCCTCTGGAGCCTGTAGCCAGGCACACATTGAAAATGGAACACTGACCGATGATCGCCACAACCATAAAGACTGCGCCGAATCCCACTCCAACATTCTCTGTAAGAACAGTCGTATAACCGATACCACCGGACTCTGTCGTCCATTCTTCCCAATTCCCGATGGATGCGATTCCAGCCAATGTGGGCAGTATATAGGTCAGAGAAATCAGCGGAATTACAATCATCAGAGCTTTGGGAATAACCCGGTTGGCGCCTTCAATCTCTCCTGCGAGCAGAGACATCTCATCAAAGCCCGAATACATCCAGATTCCGATGGCAAGCCCTGCGCCGATGCCTTCCAAAACGCCTACGTCATCAGGTACAAAGGGATCCATTGGATTCTGATTCCAGTTCATAAAGCCGACGACAGCTACTACCGCAAAGGCCAAAATTATGATGATGGACATAATCGTGCTGACAACGCCCACTTCTTTTATGCCCAAAACATTGATGATAAAAAATACCACGATCATCAGCAGTTTCAAAAGATATGCCTCTACCTGAGTCAGCTCTACAAAGATCCCCAGGTAGCTGATGGCCAGAACCACATATACGGTATTGCACACCAAGCTCCAGATCACATTGCTAAAGGCCATAATCGCAAACCAGAATTCACCCAGTGCTTCTTTTACCCAGATGAGGGATCCGCCTTCTACCGGCCTGGCAGCACCCATTTCCGCACAGATCATTCCGTATGGATACGCCCAGACAATTGGAATAATCAGCAGTAAAACAATCGTCAGCCCTGGCCCGCATTCCGGCACCATCTCTTCAATACCGTAAGCCCCTGCGCAGCAGATCGCATAGAACATTCCCACAACTGGCAGAACCCCCACTTTGGATTTCACCACATCTTTTACGCCGCTTCTTACCTTCGGCTGATGTTGATCTTTCATAGCAGTGTGCTCCTTTCCTAACTTCTTTGAGGAGCTATTTCAGCTCCGTAACCTTTGTATCGAGGGTAATATCCAATTTTTCCGCGCACTTAAAATAATAATCCACCTGATCAAAGGTCAGCATGTCGGATGATATGAGTCCAGTCTGTGTAAATTTGTCCTCCACAAACATCTTTGTGAAAAGAGCGCCTCCCTGTCCGGTCAGATACATCTCTGACGTGATGCCGGCCCGCTTAAAGGATTCAATTAATCCGGGAGCAAAGACATGGGTTTCCACTTTGATTTTTTTTCCATCCTTTTCACCGATAGCTTCCACCACCATTGCCCCGGAGTCCGTTACAAGGCCCTCTTCAATGATCTCTTTTATCTCGTCTCTGTACTTCGGTGCAGGCGGAATGTGCTTCAAAACCACATTGAACGGGATTACCTGCTGCCCATCGATTTCCTCCGGCACTTTGGATAACAGCCCTGCCCGGTAGATCGGCTCTGCGAAGGTCACGCCTGAGCCGGCGTACTTAAAGTAAATATTCTTTGCCCCTTTAAAAAATTCTTTTGCGTTCAGTCCCATATGTACCGGTTCATCGTGGTCGTGCTCCACAAAACGGATTTCTTTGCCCACATAGTCATATGTTCGATAAATCGGCCGTCCGAAAGGCTCTGTTTGTATCATCTCGCCGTTTTCAAAAGCATTGGGGATACCGCCCATATCGCTTAAGGCCGTCACCGGGGACCACCAGAATGGTAAAAACCGCTTTGCCTCAACTCCTTCATAGACAATATTATAAATGGTATCACAGGTATCCAGGTATTGTATGGTACGTCTGGCAGCAGCACAGATTAGGCCAGGGGCCGATCCTGTGGCGATGACTGCCGTCTTTCCGATTTCTTTAAAGCGTTTTCCATATTCGTCGTACATGATCTTAATTCCTTCCACCCAGTCCTTATGGATGGATTCGGTAGCTGCAAAATCCTGATAATTTGTCTTAACAGCCAGAGCTGCTTCCAGCACGTTTTTACCAAACTGGAGCGGCAGTCCGTTCACGATCAGGTCTACGCCCTCGGCGGCAGCTTTGATGCTCTCGATGTCAGAAGCATCCACTTTCATACCTTTTCCTTTTTTCAGGATACCCACCAGTTCACTTACCGCTTTCTCATCGTAGTCGGCACAGATGATTTCACTTACATTGGGTTCTTCATCCATGCGCTGTGCCACAGTTGATCCTTGTGCTCCGACACCTAAAATTAAAATCTTTTTCATAATATTCACCTCATTTGTCTTTCTTTCCTTCTCTATCTTTTATTCTAGCCGTTAAAGAAATAACAAATATACGTTCCTTGCCATAAAAGCACATAATTTTCAGAAAATTATAATTATTACGCTTGCAAGTTTTGAGGTTTTTTTTCGCAAGATCTGTTGTTTTTGCTTTGAAGATTTTGAATATTTATGTTAAGCTTACCAGGAAAGGAAGGTCCTTCCTATGTTACCGGAGCAAATCAATTATGAAAAAAATCTGCCCTTTGCCATTGGTTTTTCCAATGTGGCAAAGGAGCCGCCCCACTATCACAGAGAAATGGAGATGGCTCTCATTCTCAGGGGCACGGCCAGTTACCGGATCCATCACCAGAAGTATCAGCTGTCAGCCGGCGATGTGATTATCGTCGATACGGAGGATCTTCACCGGATCGACCAATCGTCAGAGGATGTTCTCATGCTGACTATGTACGTGGATCTGGAGTTTTTCAATGATCTTTATCCCAACATTGACTTTATGATCTTTGCCTGTGAAGAATGCGCCAGAGAATCGACCTCCCGCCACCAGCAGCTGCAGAACAAAGTAGCTTTTCTCCGGCACCATCTGGCGGAAATCATGACGCTGACCGCCTCCAGGGAGGATAACAGCCAGCTGCTCATGGAAAAAATTCACCAGTTCATCTTCTTGATGGTCAATCAGTTCCAGGGTTTTTTCATTGAGGATAATCAGTTTAAAACCAGCCATAACGAGGTGAACTCCATCGATCTGGACCGGCTGTACCGAATCATTAAATATATCTATCTCAACTACGACCAAAAGATTACCTTGGATGACTTGGCCGAATTGGAGCATCTGAGCCCCTACTACGTTTCCCATCTGATCAAGGAAACATCCGGCCTGAGCTTTCAGAATTTCCTCAATTATGTACGGGTGGAATACGCAGAAAAATTTCTCGCCGAAAACAAGCTGACTCTGACGCAGATCAGCGAATTCTGCGGTTTTTCTTCCCCTTCATACTTTAATAAGTGTTTTAAAACCTGGCATCATTTGACCCCGTCCCAATACCGCAAACAGCTCCAGCTGTGCGAAAGAGCCTTGCACAAGGATTACAGCCAAACGGAGGCCCTTGCTCTCTTAAAGCCTTATCTGAACGCCTTTCAGTCAAAGCAGCGGAGCAAGGTGCAAAACCACGCATCCCACCACATGTTTCTCCCGGTGCGGACAGGGGCTTCTTCCTGCGGAGACTTCCAGAGTAATTTTTCACTGCGCATCTTTGTCGATTCTGTCGGCGATTTGGCGCGCCTCGGTTACTGCTGGGAAAAGCTCCGGCCGCTGGCCCCGCAGGCATTGGGGATATCTGCCGGTGCGCTGCAGGCGGTTCCGTGCGGAGAAGCACTGTTATCCGATCTTTTACCTGCGCAAATCCAGCCGGAGATCTGGCAGACACCGCCGGATCTGCGCAATACTCCCGCTGCCACCATCTCAGAAGCGTTTGCATCGATTCTGGAGGATCCCGACCCTTCCATCCGGCTCTTCGGTGAGTCCTGCGCCCTTTTTACCAATGATGGCCTTCCCAGCCCCTATTATACCATCTATTCGTTATTCGCAGGGCTTCGCGGGAGCATCTGTGAAAGGCGGGAGCAATATCTTTTGGTGTCCCATGCTCCCTATCTTTTCATATTGCTCTATCAGACAGATGCTGCCTTTGCCCTCAGCACCCACCTGCATTTTCATAATTTCCAAGGGGATGTTCAAGTGATCGAGCAGCGCTTTGGCAAGGAACACAGCCCCGCAGCAATGCTGGAGGCTCTAGGCAGCCCACAGGAAATAACAAAACCCCTGAAGGAGCACATTTGGCGCGCTGCTTCAGGGGAAACCCAGTTTTTTCAGTTGAAATGCCAGCTTGATCCCAGGCTGGACCTGGACATTCCGCCCAATACGTTTGTTTTGCTTAGTTTTAAAGAAGGGTAAGCACAAGGCCGGTCATAACCGTTTTCATGCTCCCACCTCCGTCTCGATCAGGCGTTCAATGATATCTTCATAAGAAAGCCCGATATGTTTCAGCATATTGGGATACCGGCTGTGATTTGTAAATCCGGGAATGGTGTTGACTTCATTAAAAATAATTTCTCCGTCCGGCGTGAGAAAGAGGTCAACTCTGGCGGAAGATCCTTCTGCCGCCGGTTTTACGAATAGAGGGTATCCCTCCTTTTGCGCCCATTTTCCTTCTCTGGTAATGCCGATCAGTATCGGTTCATGCTGCTAATCACGCTGAAAGCGGATTGCATAGAAATTTCATGTTTCGATGAGCGACCTCCGAACAATACTGCAATTTTCTTTTTGTTATTCATTTTGTCTTCTCTCCTTCTTCTGCCTGTTTGGCAGGCAGCACACTTTCAGGCTTTGATAGCAAAGGGTTTTCTGTTTTTTTCGTATTGGCAGTGTCCACGGAAAAACTTCCGTCAACCGTTTCCTCCCCATGGGTTGTTCCTTCTTTCTCACACACTTTTTTTCTGCAAGTAAATTGTAACAGAGGGCAGCTTGCTTTGTTTTAAGGCAAGCTTATGGATCTCTTATGGGATTGTGATGAAAGTATTAAGATTGTATGTATGAAGTTTTTCAAGATCAGGTTCACAAACCCTGGGCTTTGTTAAAAAACGTAGCATTTTAATAAAATTTTCCCGATCTGAGTCAAGACGCCTAGAATATGGAGTTTTACGGATCATTCTCTTTCCAACAAACTTAGCAGAATGTGTACAAAAAAGGAGCATATTACATTCATCACTCATTTGATGATGTGACATGCCCCTTTTTCAAATTTCTTTGTTAAAACAGTTTCCAGAGCGATTCCAATTCGTTCATCGCATCCGCGGATTTTGATAAATCATCGGGCGCTGCTGCCGTATAGGTCTTGGAAAAAGCGATTTCCCAACCCAGATAATTGCAGATACAGTCAAACTGCTTGGGAATGATCTCATACTGGGCGTCGCCCTGCTCAGCTTCTCCGATCACGATTACACCGATTTTTTTCTTTAAATCGTGCAGCGTTTGAGACTGGCAGTAAAATTTGTCGATAATTGTTTTCAGCTGTGCCGTTACGCCCCACCAGTAAACCGGTGTAGCAAAAACGATGATATCCGCCGCCGCTACCGCATCTACAATCTGATTGGTATCATCATCGAATGTGCAGTGGCTACTGCTTCCACAGCATTCACAGGCAATGCACGGTCCCACAGATACTTCCGCAGCTTTCACTTCCTCAATTTCCATCCCCTGGATATGCTCCAGCCCCTTCGTCAAAGCCTCCAGTGCTGCGCAAGTATTTCCTTGTCTTGGACTTCCATTTAACAATAACGCTTTCATTAGCTACCTCCCTCAACAATTAAACTTTTATCAACTATTATTGATTCATTATAATACAAATGCGGCGAAAAAAACAGTGCCCCGGCAGCTGTTTCGAAACTGTTCCTGGTTCCAGGATCCGTGATCTGGCCCATTTCTGATGGAATCTACGCATTTTCTTTGATCCTGAGTTGTCCCGGCGGCGGGGCCGAGGACCAGCCGCCAGAGCATACCGCAGCGGCCCTCCCAACAACCCAGGCCGCCTACTTAAAAGGAGAATGCTTCTGCGCAGGCTATCTCCGCAGGAACCCCGCAAACGCGGGGTTCTGAGGACTAATAGCCGGAGCAGAACATTCTCCTTTATTTCGCATAATCAATCGCTCGTGTCTCACGAACTACATTTACTTTAATCTGTCCCGGGTATTCCAGTTCGGATTCAATCTTCTTGGAAATATCTCTTGCCAGGAATACGATCGATTCATCGGTAACCTCATCCGGCTTGGCAATGATCCGAATCTCTCTTCCGGCCTGAATGGCAAAGGACTTGTCTACGCCTGGAGTCGTATTTGCGATATCTTCCAGCTTTTCCAGCCGTTTAATATAGGTCTCCAGAGTTTCACGTCTCGCACCAGGTCTGGCCGCCGAGAGGGCATCTGCCGCTGCGATCAGCACCGCTTCCATGGACTTGGGTTCGTAGTCGCCGTGATGCGCCGCCATTCCATTAATAACAGCTTCCGACTCCTTGTACTTTTTGAGAACCTCAATTCCCAGGTCAACGTGGGTACCTTCTTTTTCATGGTCAATGGCTTTACCAATATCATGGAGCAGCCCGGCTCTCTTCGCCAGTGTAATATCCAATCCCAGTTCTCCGGCCATCAGACCAGCCAGGTGAGCAACCTCGATGGAATGCTTGAGCACATTCTGTCCGTATGACGTACGATACTTGAGCCTTCCCAGCAGCTTTACCAGCTCCGGATGCAGGTTATGTATCCCTACCTCAAACGTGGCCTGTTCACCTTCTTCTTTAATAATAGCGTTGACTTCCCGCTCTGATTTCTTGACCATTTCTTCAATCCTTGCGGGGTGAATTCTTCCATCAACAATGAGCTTTTCAAGAGACAGACGTGCGACTTCTCTTCTTACCGGATCAAAGCCCGATAAAATAACTGCCTCCGGCGTATCATCGATGATCAGGTCGATTCCCGTCAGAGTTTCGATTGCTCTGATGTTCCTTCCCTCTCTGCCGATAATGCGGCCCTTCATTTCATCATTCGGAAGCGGAACAACGGAAACCGTGCTTTCCGCCACATGGTCGGCGGCACATCTCTGTATCGCACCTGTAATGATTTCTTTTGCTTTCTTGTCCGCCTCTTCCTTGGCTTTTGCCTCGATGTCCTTGATCATTACGGATGCTTCATAACGAATTTCCTTTTCCGTGTTTTCCAGCAGTATGGCCTTTGCTTCTTCGACCGAGTAGCCCGATATTTTTTCCAGCTCCTCCATCTGCCTTTCTAATACGTGATCTAATTCTTTTTGCTTCGATATGATCGACTGCTCTTTATTTGTAATGCTTTCTTCTTTTTTCTCTATATTTTCAAGTTTTCTGTCAATCGATTCTTCCTTCTGAATCAATCTGCGTTCTGACTTTGAAATTTCGGAACGGCGTTCCCGAATCTCCCGGTCAGCGTCGCTTCTTAATTTATGCGCTTCTTCCTTAGCCTCAAGAATATATTCTTTGCGAATCGTCTCCGATCTGTTTTCAGCATCAAGGATCAGATTCTTAGCCTTTTGTTCCGCGCTGCCGATAGCCTTCTCTCCAACTGTCTTTCTGATAATATATCCAATTAAAATCCCCAGCAACAGGGTAATAATTCCCACGACAATAGGTATAACGATATTTGCCATTTAAACACCTCCTTTTCATTAGTATTTTCATATTCGTATCATAGAAGTTTGCTTGTAAAATATAATAAAAATCATGCATTACGTAATAATTTTTAAATAAAATCACACATTAACATTATAATGTTTTGTGGGCAACTAGTCAAGGTTATGAAAGGGAATGGATGGACAATTATTGGAAATTATGGAAAAATGCAGACAAGGTCTTTATTGTCACTGCCATATGCTTTGCAATCCTAAGCATTACCATGATCACCAGCATCTCCTATAAAAACGGGCAGGTGATCCTGCGGGACATTGTGATCCAAAGCATTGCCTACGGCCTTGGCTTTATTGCCGCTGCGGCGATGATCTTGTGCGATTACCGCAAATTCCAGGATTTCAGCAAAGCGCTGTACATCGGCTCCCTGCTGTTCCTGCTGACCGTCTACGTCCCCGGTCTGGGCATCGTCTCCAACGGCGCCCGCTCCTGGATCAATCTGGGCTTCACCACCTTCCAGCCCTCGGAAATCGTGAAGATTTCCTTCACCATTCTGATGGCCAACTATTTTTCCAGAAATAAGGCCCAGCTCAGCCATCTGCGCGGAGTTACTTTAGCTGCTCTCTATGCGGCGCCCTTTATTTTCATCGTTGTCAAAGAGGATTTGGGCAGCGCTATCGTATACTGCTTTATATGGGTCTTCATGATTTTTTTTGCCGGCATCGATCACAAAATTTTTGCCCGTTTTGCATTGCTTTTTTTATTGTCGCTGCCCATCGCTTACGGGTTGATGGCTCCTTACCAGAAACGGCGGATTGACGCTTTCCTGCATCCGGGCAATCTGGAACTGCCGGGGAACTACCATGTCTGGAATTCCAAGGTCGCCATCGGATCCGGTGGAGTTTTTGGCAAAGGACTTTTCGCAGGCACGCAAAAAGAACTGGATTTCCTTCCGGTTCAAAAATCAGACTTTATCTTTTCCGTGATCGTGGAAGAATTGGGGATGCTGGGCGGCGCGCTGGTAATCCTGCTCTTTGCCGTCCTCCTCTACCGAACGGCAAAAGTGGTCTACAGCGCGGCTGATCTTTACGGCGCCCTCTTAGCCATCGGCTTCTTAGGCATGTTTCTCTTTCAGGTCTTTGAAAACATCGCCATGACCATGGGCATCATGCCCGTTACCGGAGTAACCCTTCCCTTCATCAGTTACGGCGGTTCTTCTGTACTTTCGGGCATGGCGGCTCTAGGACTCATCATCAGCGTGGGAATCCGGGGCCGCAGTACGGGGCTGTGACCGTATCGCTCAGACAGCGCTGATATCCGTCAGCCTACGGAGAATATTGCGGAAATTCTCCTCTATGTAGGTTCCTTCCTTTGAAACGATAGGAATTCCCCGATTAGTAGAGATATAGATATTATCGTCAAACTGAATCAAACCAATCAAACGGCTGTTAAGAATTTCGGAAATTTCTTTCAAATCTGGAACTAAATGCTCTGCCATCAGATCGACTCTTACTTTATTAACAATGTAGCAGGTATCTTTGATACCTGCTTTTTGCAGATAGCGATTCAAAACGTCGGCATCTCTCACCGCAGCGATGTCGGCTTCGGTAACCAGCAGCGCCCGGTCGGCTCCGGCCATGGAAATATCCAAGCCGCTGCCAATTCCAGCAGGGCAATCAATAAACACGTAGTCGAAGTCTTTCTTTAGTTTGCGGCACATGATCTCCATATGAAGGGGCGTAATATCGCGATTGTCTTTTCTTGGGCAGGCTGACATCAGATACAGATTTTCAAAACGTCTGTCTCGGATCAGCGCCCTTTTGATTCTACAGATCCCGGAAAGTACATCCATAATATTATAAACGACTCGGTTTTCAAGCCCCAGATATAAATCCAGGTTCCGCATACCCATATCCATGTCAAGCAGAGCCACTTTATAGCCATGCTTAGCCAAAAGCGCTCCCAGATTGGCTGTCACCGCAGTTTTTCCGGTGCCTCCTTTACCTGATGCAACTAAAATTACTTCGCCCATTTCTTCCTCACTAACTTTTATTGTTCTTTTTGCTGAAAATACTTACCCATGACTTCCCTGGCAACAGGACCGGCGTTGGCCGCCGTACCGCCTTGTGCAATCATAACTGCAACGGCAATCTTTGGATTGTCTGCCGGCGCCATGGTCACTACCCAGGCAAAATTGTCATAGTTGGCCTTGTATCGATCGATCTTGGCTGCTGTCACCTTTCCGCCGCTCAAATTCATAACTGCCCGACGCACTGCTGTATGCCGCGAAGAATAAATGTCCGGGTAGGTCTCCATAAGACGCTTTTTCTCCTTTTGGATATCTGCCCAGCTGAGCGACGGCGCGATTGCGCCAAGATGGTTCTTAATATATTCTTCCTCGTCAACGGGGTTGATCTTACCTGATCTCTGCGCGGTTCCTGTTTTCCCTGCAACAGTCACAGGAAATCCCTTAAAGAGCCGGGTCAGACTTCCTCCGCTTCCATTGGCTACGCGCACCATGCCGCCGATGATTTCGTCAAAGTAGGAATCATCATCGACCTGCACCTTTTGCGGCGCATCCTTTTCTATTGTACCACGTCCCTCAATCTTTTCAACCAAACTTATTTGATTTCGTACCCCTTTATTTCCCAGGGCAGCTACATAACCGGCCATTTGCAGAGGCGTATAGGAATTGATGCCCTGACCGATGGCAATATTGAGCGCATCGCCGGTATTCCAAGTGGCTTGATTGATATAAGTGTATTTGCATAAATCCGCTAGAGCCGATACTTTTTTCTTTTGAACGCCTGCAAGCTGCCGCAGCTTATCTTCAAGCTGAGATTTTGTCAAGTCCTGGCCGATCCAGCTTGTAATCGTGCTTATTGTCTGATTGAGCCGGGAGCGGTCAGCTGCGGTAGATTTATCAAACCAGGATTCCGCTTCGGCAAGAAGAACGTTTTTCAGTGAATTGCGCAGACCGCTGATCTTTGATTCTTTTGAAGGCGTCTTTGTAACGGTCTCAGGGATTTCGATACCGGTGGGCTGTCCCAAACCATACTGAGCCGCATAGTCTAAAATTGTATCTATGGATATTTTTTTCTTATAACCTAAGCTGTTTCCAGTGTAAAAGTTTTTCCCCGTTGCAGCATCAAAGAAATAATAGTTGCAGGAAACTTCCAGAGCCTCTTGTAGATTCAGATATCCATGCTTTTTTCGGTTTAAGTTCCAGACCACGCATCCAAAAGAATTATTCCCAAGCTGAATATAACCATTGTCATAAAGGCGCTGCTTCGGATTCAATCCGCATTGAAGTGCCGCTGTGGCAGTAACCATTTTAAATGTGGAGCCTGGCTGAACAGCACTCATTGTAGCCACATTGTACAATGGAGCCGGAGCAAGCGGATCCCTGGGGTTTTTGCTTTGCAGGGATTTCCAATCTTTGGTGGAAATTCCGCCTGCGAAGAGATTGGGATCAAAATCCGGGCAGCTGGCCATAGCCAGAACATCGCCGGTTTTCACATCCAGGGCTACAACCGCACCTACTTGCGCGTTGGAAGCCCGCTTCATGGTATAATTGCCGTACTCACTGGTAAAGGTACCGCCCCGCTGCATAGCGTCAAGGGCCTGCTTCAACGATTTTTCAGCAGTTTTTTGTAATTCCAGGTCAATGGTCAAAGTTACGTCGTTTCCCTTCTTAGCCTCTGTTTGGCTGATGGTTTTGACCAAATTTCCACCGGCATCAACCTGAACCTTTTTTTCGCCGGCTGTGCCCTTCAGTACCTCTTCATACGCTTTTTCAATCCCGTCTTTTCCGATCAGATCCCAGCTCTGGTACCCCAGCTTTGTCACATATTGTTCCTTTTCGCTGTCCGAAATCTTTCCCAGATACCCAAGAATGTGGGAGGCTGTTGTTCCTCCCGGATAGCTGCGGGAGACTTCCGAAAAGACTTCCACTCCAGGGTAGGCGTCGCTGTTTTCTTCCAATAGGGCTACCGAGCGGTCGCAGAGATTTCGTGCAACGGTCACCGGCATATACTTTTTATAGCCAAGCGCCGCCATTTCATTGCGCACTAGCAAAATCTTCCTTGCTTCTTTTGCAGAGAGGTTACTATCTATTTTAAAATAATTTCTTGCTTTTGAAAAGGCTTCCTTTGCATTTACTCCCTCTGATAGTCCCAATCGATTCAGCAGCTCTTTCTTATCAGCGCCTTTTTTAAAAGAAAAGTCACCGGATTCAGTTATTTTGATGGGAAAATTATCGATCATTTCATCGCCGTTCTTTTCCAGCAAGTTGGTTAAATCCAAAATTGATTGGTTGAGCTTTTCATCTGTCATATTACCTTTGCTCAATCGCACAGATATCGTATAGGTGTTACCCGCCAAAACCTTGCCGTTGCGGTCGAGAATCTCCCCCCTGGGCGCTGTTTCATAAATGGTCTTTGTACTCAGGTCTTCCGCAGCCTGGGACCAATCGTCTTTTTCAACTACGGTTAAGAGGAACAGACGGACCAGCAAGATACCCATCAATACCAGTACCAAGCTCACCAGCTGAATATATCGGGATCGAAACCATTTTATCATATTGAATACCTGCCTTCTGCGTTTTTTAGAAAAAGAAGATAAAGTAATGCCATCAGCACCAGATTATGAGCCGCATAAGCCGGCTGCAGCCGCAAGACTTGTAGGAACCCATATGGAGCTCCAAGCAGGACCTGTCCAACCCAAAGAATCCCGCTGTACACCAGAGTGTCCGCGGCTGTAAGTCCTGCTAAAAAAATTGGATGTTCCAGGGCGAGGAACTTGCCTGCAAAGACTGCTGTGATTCCAATTATAAAAATCGCCGCTGGCGCCGGACCGGCATAAAGCGAGAAACACAGCTCCTGAAGAATGGATGTCAATACGCAAAGACCGATGATAGGAGCAGGCTCCCTGGCCTTGATGACCAGAATCAGGGTAATACAAAGGAGCAGGTTGGGACTGGCGCCTCCCAGAGGGATCAGGCCCGCGGCCGTAGGCTGGAGAAAAAAAGCGGCCAGCAGCAGGACCACCGTTTGCAGCGGCTTCATAATATGACCGCCACCTTTCTCAATTTGAAAAATGATACTACGGGGTCTGCTTTGATTAAAACTCGCTGTGTACCGGTTTTCTTTTCCACTTCTGTTACTTTCCCAATTTTTAACCCTTTCGAATAGGTACCAATACCGGAAGTCATCAGTGTATCACCCTTTTTTACCAATTCTCCCTCTTGCAAAAGATAACCGTTTAATCCCGTTCCATCGCTTTGAAGAACACCAGTTTGGCCGTCTTCTCCAGCTGCACGAAAACTGACCTTATTATTATTAGCCAGGATTGTCTCAACCTTGGCAGTTTTTTTAGCAACCTCGGCGATTTTTCCTACTAACCCGTCGCCGCTGATCACCGTGCATCCTGTCTGCAGCCCGTCTTCGCTACCTTTATTGATCGTAAAAACTCCTTCCCAATTGGAATAATTAACAGCAATCACATCCGCGGCCTGGATCTCTCCTTTTTTTGCAGCATCGTAATGAAAGATTCGTGAAAGCTCCTCCAGCTCTTGTTTTTCTTCCCTATCCAAAGCCAGCCGGGCATTTTCCTGCTTCAGCAGGTCCCTTTCTTCAATAAGCTGTTGGTTTTCAGCAGTAATCGCCTTGAAACGAAAAATGCCGCTGAATCCCCTTTTTATCCCATCCACCGCTTTTGCTGCCGGTTCTGCAACATAACCAGCCGCGTTCTGTAAGCGCTCTTTTATCCCTGTTTGACCATCTCCTGTTCGAAACAAAGCTGCAATCAGAGCGAACGAAACGATTGCTGCCAAAATTCCTGCTATTATTTTTTTGTGCTCGCCAAACCACATATGCTACCAGCCTTTTTTTCAATTTACATCAGCCCTTTGCTTTTTAGACTTATGTATGTACCATCGCCAATGATGATGTGATCCAATACTTTAATTCCCAATATATCGGCAGCTTTCACGAGTCTGGATGTGGTTTCCAAATCCTGTCTGCTAGGCTGCGGGTCTCCGCTGGGATGGTTATGTATAAACACCACTGAAGCAGCGCTGCGTTTCACTGCGTGACAGAATACTTCTCTGGGGTGAATGAGGGTGGAACACAAATCACCGATGGAAATCTCTGTATGTTCCATAATCTGTCCTTTTGCATTGATCAATAAAACTTTAAAATGCTCCTTCTTATAGTATCTCATCTTTTCCATAAAAAGTTGCACGATATCATCAGGATTTGCAATTTCATTTTTAACTTTTCGCGGATGGGTCGCCACCCGTTTACCTAGTTCAATCGCCGCTAATATCTGACAAGCCTTTGCTTTTCCCAAACCTTTCAGCTTGGACAATTCCTCGGGACTGCAGTTTTCCAGAAACAAAAGTCCTCTTTCATCTAAGGTTAAAATTTCATGCGCGATTTCTAGCGCTGATTGAGACTTTGTACCGGTTCGCAGCAGAATGGCCAACAGTTCGGCGCTGGAAAGCATTTCTTTTCCGTAAAACAATAATTTTTCTCTCGGCCGCTCTTCTGGCGGCAGCCGTTTTATATTCATGTTTTGCACCTCCATTTTACATATTTTACCATATATTCAAAACTTAAACAACCATTTCTACATTATATTTTCTCCAATATCGGTCATAATAACATCGAGAATGAAAAAGGAGGTAACAAACATGAGCTGTCATATTAACGAAAGTATCAAATGTACGGTTGAACAGTGCACACACCACGCAGGAGAGAAGAATTTCTGCTCTTTAGACTGTATCACAGTAGGAACACACGAAGCGTGCCCGACTGTTGATCAGTGCACAGATTGTCTGTCTTTCCAGTGTAAATAGGACCATGCACTTTTGCCTGGGCCAGGCACTTCCCCTCTGGATTTTGCATATAGTTAAAATCTATAGAGGGGGTTACATAAATGAGCGTTTCCTTTCCGAAACCGTTAACACTTGCAGAGGAGGAACATTATATATCTCTTTATGAATCAGGAGATGAAGATGCAAAGGATGTATTGATCGAACGCAATCTGAGGCTGGTAGCCCACATTGCGAAAAAATATACTGGTACTGGTTTTCCGGCGGATGATTTGATTTCCATTGGAACCATTGGCCTTATAAAAGCAGTGAATACATATAGCAGCAAAAAAGCAACTCGTCTGGCCACTTATGCGGCCAAGTGCATTGAAAACGAAATACTGATGAGCATCCGCTCGTCAAAGAAAAACAAAGCCGAAGTTTCTCTATCCGTTCCCATAGGAACCGATAAAGATGGTAATGAAATAAGCTTTAATGATATACTGGGCACGGATCCGGATGCAATCCTGGATGATATCAGTTTGAAGATTCAAGTAGGAAAATTATTGCAGGCCATCAATACGGTGCTGACACCGCGGGAAAAAACGGTGGTCCTAAATCGTTACGGAATCTTTGGGCACAAACCCAGAACGCAACGGGAAGTTGCCGCTTTATTGGGTATCAGTCGTTCTTATGTTTCACGAATAGAAAAAAAAGCGCTGCTCAAACTGCGAGATGAATTGAAATATGACATAGGGCTGGCGGATTAGATCCAGTTCCTAAAAGGAAAAACCACGCAGCTAGCGTGGTTTTTCCTTTTTCAGTGTTTTGACAGTACAGATACGATTTTGGTTTATCATAATGAAATCATCCTATTTTTATGCAAAATAGTGTATAAGTTATGGCTGCCGCCGGTACACTCCATTAAAAATCAAGCGGCCGTTCAAAGCTCTTGGAATCGCTCAAATACTGAACCACCTGGGCGAACAGTGGACCGGCCGACTGGCTCCCAGACTGACCGTTTTCCACAAATACGGTTATCGTGTATTCGGGATTCTGCGCAGGCGCAAATCCAGTCATCCAGCCATGGACGGTCTCTTTGCCGCCCAGGCTCGCTTCAGCAGAACCGGTCTTTCCCGCCATGGAAACATCTGCGGTCAAGCTTTTTCCAGTCCCATCGCTCATGGTCTTTTCCATCATGCTTCTCACTTCTTCAGCTGCATTGGAACTGATAGCCTGTTTTTCTTGCGTTTCCCCGTCCTCCAGCAAAATATGGACCCCAGGGTCGATTCCCCCGTTGGCGATTATATTGGTCATTCGGGCGATTTGTAAGGGCGTTGCCAGTGTTTCCCCCTGACCGATGGAAAGGTTCGCTATAGCTGCTCCCTGTGACTGCTGCAGGGTCATCAATTTTCCCTCTTTTTGCCCCGGGTAGTCTTTTATGGCCATCTCTCCCAAGCCCATTTTTTTCGCAGTTTGCAGAATGGTTTCCGCCCCCAGCTCCTGCCCCAGCTGAATGAAGGTGGAATTGCATGACTGTGCCAGCGCATCCCGCAGGGTAATGGTTCCATGACCCTCTTCCCCTCCAGTTTTGCAGATCACTTTTTGGCCGTTGATCATTTCATAGCCCTTACAGACAAAGATTTTGTCCGGGCTGATGCCCTGCTCTGCGGCCGCAGCTGCCAGAACAATCTTAAAAACCGACCCCGGAGGATAAGTCCCCTGAGTCACTTTATTGACCAGCTCGTTTTTATCGCTGCTCATATATTCGCTAACCCGGTTGGGATCAAAGACAGGGGTACTGGCAGAAGCAACGATTTCACCTGTTTCACGTTTGAGCACCACGATAGCTCCGTTTTTGCCAGAGCCTCGCAGAATATCTTCTACCGCGCCCTGCAATCCCGCATCAAGGGTGGTCACAACGCCCTCTTTGACATAAGAGTCCTCATCCATCGCTGTCCGAACTACCAGGCCTTTGCCCTGAAGAATATTTCCTTTTACATCCGCTGTGGTGAAAATCCGTTTGTTGAGTAGAGAAAGCTGGCTTTCGCACATCAATTCGATGCCTGTGGCGCCGCTGGCATCCTGGGGATTGACGTAGCCCAGAATATGGACCGCCTTCTGCTGCTGTCCATAGCGCCGTCCCGCTTCAAGAATATAGGCGGACGAATTGCGGATCAGCTGCTGACCCAGCTCCTTGTCGTATGATTTGGATGCGAACACTTTATATCCGCTGCCTGTGTTTTTCAGTTCCCGGGCCCCCATCAGATTCAACGCCCGTTTTGACTCACCGTCAAAATTTTTTTCTCGGATTATAAAAATGTATTCCTGGTTATTTCCCACAAGAGGAGTGTGATTGCGGTCGTAGATCAATCCCCTGGTATTGGCGCCTTCCAAAGCGATCATCTGCTGCGCGCTGGCAGCCTGGCTCAAATCTTGATGCCCCCAAAATTGGATATAGGCGAGGCGGCCGATCAAAGCCAAAGTCAAAATGCCCAAAGCCGCTGTCACAAATGCAATTCTCTTCCTCATAAAAAAACACTCCTTTAAAAGTATCTTTACCTTTTAAAGAAGTGTTTATACCTGGTTTCCTTACAGCTGATGGAGGAAGAGTCCGCTGCCCAATTTCGGTTCAAACCAAGTTGATTTCGGCGGCATAACAAGATCGTTGTCCGATACAGTAAGCAGGTCCTCAATTTCTACAGGATGGACGGCAAACGCAATCTTCATATCCTCGCGGCACCGTTTTTCCAATTCTTCCAGTCCTCGAATTCCGCCTACAAAATCAATACGTTTATCGGTTCTAGGATCTTCGATGCCCAGAATCGGCCCCAGAATCTTGTTTTGAAGAATGGCAACGTCCAATGAGTCGATTACATGATCGGGAATAATCTCCTCTTTTGCAGTTAACCGATACCAATTGCCTTCCAGGAACATGCCGAAGCAGTGCTTTGCTTCCGGACGGTAAACATCTTCGCCCTTCTTATCGATCTTAAAGCCGGCGGCTTTGATTTTTTCCATAAGGCTCTCCACGGTATTGCCGTTCAGGTCCTTTACGACCCGGTTATAGTCAAAGATATGGAGATCCGCGTCCGGGAAAATGACAGCCATAAAGAAGTTGAACTCTTCTTCACCGGTATAATCAGGAGTTTCCTCTCTGCGCTTTAACCCCACTTTGCATGCGGACGCGCTTCTGTGATGACCGTCGGCAATGTATAAAGAAGGAATCTCTCCAAACAGGGAAGTGAGGCTCTCGATGGTCTGCGGGTCATCCACCACCCACAAGGTATGCCGGATGCCGCCTGCTCCGGTAAAATCATAGGTCGGCTTGCGGCCGGAAGCCCAGCCTTCAATCAAAACCCGTATCCGCTTGTCATCGCGGTAAGTCAAAAATACCGGTTCTGTGTTGGCATCGCATACGTCAAAATGACGGATCCGATCCAGTTCCTTTTCCACGCGGGTGAATTCATGTTTTTTAATGGTGTTGTTCTGGTATTCATCAACGGATACGGTGCCTACAATACCGGTCTGCACTCTTCCGTCCATGACCTGGCGGTAGATGTACAGTGCAGGTTCTTCATCCTGGGTAAAAATTCCCTTGTCTAAAAAGTTGGCGATGTTTTCTCTTGCTTTCTCGTATACGCTCTTATCATAGGGATCCTTCTGATGGGGCAGATCGATCTCCGACCTGCATATATGAAGAAAACTGTAGGGGTTTTCCGCCGCCATTTTACTTGCTTCCTGACGGTTCATGACATCATAAGGCAGGGAAGCGACTTTATCCGCATATTTCTGCGCCGGCCTTATGGCTTTAAACGGTCTGACTGTTGCCATTATCTCTCAATCTCCTTTAATATATAGTTTGTCACATCTTCGATACTCATGCCCGTGGTATCCACTTCCAAAGCATCATCGGCTTTGCGGAGGGGATTCAGCTCTCTGGTCATATCGCTGTGATCCCGCTTTTGGATATCCTCCAGGACCTGATCGTAAGTGATATCCTGACCCTTTTCCGTCAGCTCATCGTATCTGCGTTTTGCCCGTTCCTCAGCAGAGGCGGTCATAAAAAATTTGTATTCCGCATCGGTCAGCACATTGCTGCCAATGTCCCGCCCGTCCATAATGACACTTTTTTCCTGGCCCATCTGCCGCTGGAGCTGGACCAGCTTTTGACGAACATCGGCCAGGGCCGAACACTCGGACGCTTTCTTTGCGATCTGGGGAGTGCGGATTTGATCGTTAATGATCTCACCGTCCAATATGATGTTTCCTTTGGAAAAATCGATACTGGTTTTCTCCAGCATATTTTTCAGCGCCTGACGATCCTGAGGGTCAACCCCGCAGACCAGGGTCTTATATCCCACAGCCCGGTACATGGCGCCTGTATCGATGTAATCGATTCCCAGTTTTTTGGCCACCGCTTTGGCAATGGTGCTTTTGCCGGCGCCGCTGGGGCCGTCGATGGCTACTCTGATAATGTTCTCCATGTTTCGCTTCCTTTACTTGCTTTTTTTGGTTGTAAGCAATTTTTCAATTTCGGCTACAAAGGTATTGATATCGGTAAATTGCCTGTATACGGATGCAAAGCGGACATAAGCCACTTCGTCCAGCTTGCGCAGGCGTTCCATGATCAGTTCGCCGATGAAGGTGCTCTCCACTTCCTTCTCCATCATGTTATTCAGGCCCCGCTCGATCTCATCGACCACCTTTTCAATCTCAGCAATGGGGACGGGCCGCTTTTCGCAGGCTTTGATGATCCCGTTCATGATCTTGTTGCGGTCGAAGGCTTCCCTTCTGCCATCCTTTTTAATGACCATGAGGATCATTTCTTCCACCTTTTCGTAGGTCGTAAACCGTTTTCCGCAGGCATCGCACTCGCGCCGCCGGCGAATGGCATGTCCATCCTCCGTATGCCTGGAGTCGATTACCTTGGTATCCTGGTTTTCACAAAACGGGCATCTCATCTCAATATCCTCCTTGTATCACTACTATTCCTGTAAGCCAACATAGTGATTTTACTACATATTGTGGTTTTTGCCAAGTAGGGAATCTATCCGATTTACTTCCGCTTTGGCAAAGCTCCAAAAAAAAAGGCTCCCGCCCAAGCCCGGCCAATAGCCGGCTCGTACAGGAGCCTTTAAGCAAAGTCTACTCTTCAATTTCCATAGCAACCGCTCTGACCGGAGATCCATCTGTTCCGGCAATTTTCATCGGAAAGGCTGCCACGACCACGTTATCGAAGTCGATCTGGTCCAAATAAGCCCAGTTTTCACCGATCATCAGTCTCTTTTCGGAGAACAGATCGTGAACCGGGAATTCGGTTCCGCCCGACTGGTCCGCGTTCATGGTATCGATACCAATGAAACGAACACCTTTATCTACCAAGTACTCGGCTACTTCGCCAGCTACGAAGGGATGATTATAGAACGCCTCCGTTCCTCTCGTCTTATACCAGTTGGTATTGAAGAGAACGATGGTATTTTCCTTAATCTTCTCATCATACGGCATCACGTCTTCCATGGTGATCTTTTCATTTTCTTTTTTATCGGTCACACGGATTACCACTGCTTCCCCAAAGAAGAAATCCAGCTCCATTTTGTCGATGGTATCGCCGTCATTTCTAAAGTGATATGGAGCATCTACATGGGTTCCTGTCTGAGTTCCCACATAAACACCGGAAAGATTGTAATAATCTTTTTCAATTGTATGTGTTGTTGTTACTTTTGGTTCCGGGTCTCCCGGATAAATCGGACTATTATCCGATACTTCCCATGATAAGTCTACAAATTTTTTAACTTTCATCATGCGCTCCTTTCTTAAACCAGATCTTTAAATTCGGACATATCGATTTCTTTGCCCTGCTTTCTTTCCGCAATCGCCTGGCGAACTCTGTCGTGCTTCTGTCTGCTGAGCGGGTACTTGAGTATAATCAATACCGTAATGAGGTAAATGCCTCCGCATAAGAACGCATACATGTACTTGAGACCGCTCAAAGCATCCGCGGTCTGCGTAGCAGCTGCAGCATCGTATCCGATAACTGTCAAAAGCGTACCAAGAACCGCCGCTCCTAAAGCTCCGCATGCCTTTTGGATAAAGGCTACAACACCGAAAATAACGCCGTCAACACGTTTTCCGGATGTAAGTTCCGTAACATCGACGCAGTCGGGAATCATCGCCCAAGGCACCTGATATACAGCAGCGTTTCCTAATGACATAAGAATTGCCAAAACATAAATCGACGCCACATTTCCCGGCTGGATGATAAATCCGATCATGATGATCATGACAGCAGCTTCAAGACCGATGGCAATTACCCATGCTGCTTTTTTGGAAAGTTTCTGCATCAGTCTGTCCGTAATCCATGCGCAGAAAATACTGGCCACACCGAACACTAAGGTTACACTTGCAATCCGTCCTTCTGATAGAAGTGCATAATTTGTATAGTAGTAAACCTGCAGCGCATAATTGATGGTATTGGCGAATATCGCAATACCAAAGACCAGCATGACGATTCTGGTCGGTTTGCTCCTGAAAATTTCTTTGACATCGGCAAAGGAGAACTTTCCGCTGTCTTCTCTGTGTCTTTCATATCCTTTGGTCGATTTCCACAGGATAAAGATAAAGAGCAGCGCCACGATCATGTAGATGGCCAGGGTGCAGCTCCAACCGCGGTCAGCATTATCAAACAATCCGCCGAAGTATGCGACTAACATCAGCGTCGGGCTGATGGCAACCGTTGCGGTCAAGCCAAAATAGTTCTTAAAAGTAGCAAGCGAAGCCCTCTCGTTATAGTCCAGTGTCATCTCAGAACCAAGGGCGGAGCTGGAAATGTCCAGTACAGTCTGAGCTGTGTAGTATAGCAGAATAATAATTACAAAGTATACTTTAGAAACAGCCTCGCTGAAGCCCCAGTTGGTAAAGAGCAAGATACTGATGAGAACGAAGGGGACTGCCACGCCGATAATGAGCGGACGCCGCCTGCCGCTTTTCAGCTTAAGGTTATCGGAAATACCTCCCACGATCGGATCTGTGATCGCATCCCACAAAGTACCCAGTGAGATCATTGCGCCGGCAAAAGCTGCCGACAGACCGACTACATCGGTAAAGAAATAGAGACCATAATAGCTGAAAGCTGTCCATGTGATAAAGCTGCAGTAACCGGATAATCCGTACCCCAGCTTGACCTTAAAAGGCAACTTTTCATTCGGGCTATTAGCCGTAATGTTATTGTTTCCCATAAATTAAGACCTTCCTTTCATAAATCTAATATAAGTTTGTCAAATAAGTCCTAATCCCTTCTGACCTTTTGAACACCATTAGTATTAATGCAATATGCATGCCATCCTAGTATCCCAGCTATTAAGCCATTCTTATCAAAAAAAAAACGGCAGATTATTCATTTAAAAATAATCTGCCGCCGTACATACGCGCGTTTTATAACGATCCCCCTTACATTGACATGATTCGTTGTTCTATTCACTGTTTAAAGGAGTTATTCAATTTCGAATTAGGGCCTGTACATAAAAAATTTCCTCTTAATCATGGATTTCCATATTATATGTATTCCCCGATCGCTTGATCAGTCCTTTAATCCACCGAGTCCAGAGATGTCGGCACGTCGACCAGAATTACATCCTCGCCGACCGTTTTTACGTTCTTCCATTTGATCACGAAATCTTCGGTATCTCTGCCGAACAGGTTAAAAAATCCCCGCTGTCCCGGCAGAACGATCCCCTCAATTTTTCCCTCTTTCAAATTTATCTCAATATCATATACAAATCCCAGACTCTTGCCGTCGTAAATATTGATCACTTCTTTATTTTTAATATTCTCCGTATTTAACATCGCTTTATCCCCCTTTTAATGTTTGTCCTTTTAAATATATTAAAAAACGGCAGAAATAAGAACGCTTTTTTGCTTCTTCTTCCGCCGTTTTTTTCTATGTCAAATTTTCATCGAACAAAGTTACTGAAGCCGGTTTTCTGAAATTCGCTTAAAATAGCTCCTGGTTTCTGCTACGATAACTCCGTTTAGAGCCAGCAGTGCGATCAGATTTGGTATCGCCATCAGTCCGTTGAAGATGTCAGCGATGGTCCATACTGCGCTTACCGTAATGAACGGTCCTGCTAAAACGGCCAGGATGTAGAGCCATCTATAAGTGGTAAGCACGCCTTTATGCCCGCCGGACAGGTATTCCAGACAGCGTTCGCTGTAGTAATCCCATCCAAGTATGGTCGTAAAGGCAAAGAAAGCCAGGCAGAGCATCAGTACGAAGGATCCTGTTCCCGCAGACCAGGGCAGACCTTGTCCGAAGGCAAAGGAAGTTACCTGAGCCCCTTCCAAACCTTCAGCGACAGCTTTATCATACGCTCCCGTAACCATGATCGTCAATCCGGTCATGGTACAAATGACGATGGTATCTATGAAAGTACCAGTCATGGAAATCAGGCCCTGCCTTACCGGTTCCTTGGTCTGTGCGGCTGCTGCCGCGATCGGCGCGCTTCCCAAGCCCGCTTCGTTGGAGAAAATACCTCTAGCAACACCTTTCTGCATCGCCAGCATCAGCGCCCCTAAAGCGCCTCCGGCCATTGCTCTCAATCCAAAAGCGCTTGCCAGAACTTCAACAATAGCATGAGGAATTGCTCGAATATTTGCAATCAAAATCACCACACAGATGATTACATAAGCAATTGCCATAAAAGGTACTATGATCGTCGTAACGCTGGCGATTCGCTTGATCCCGCCTATGACAACCAGAGCAGTCAACACTGCCACAACGATTGCCGTAATGACAATGGAGATTGAATAATCTCTGCCGAATAAGGATACCATGTGCTGGCTGTTGGGGTCAAAGAATCCCTGAGCCGCAGAAGCGATTCCGTTCACCTGTGTAATGGTGCCGATCCCCAGAAGTCCGGCCATCATGCCGAAGATAGCAAACAGCTTGGCCAGCCATTTCCAGCTCTTGCCCATTCCATTTTCTATATAGTAGAACGGCCCTCCCAGGGCATGTCCATCCTCTTTGATAACACGATATTTGATTGACAGGACGCCCTCTGAGTATTTTGTGGCCATACCAAAACAAGCGGCCAGAATCATCCAGAATAACGCACCCGGGCCGCCGGCCACAACGGCTGTAGCTACGCCGACGATATTTCCGGTACCGATGGTCGCTGCCATCGCTGTACAGAGCGCCCCGAAGCTGGTTACTTCTCCCTCTCCGTTGGCTTCGTTTTTTACCATGTACTTGAGTGCGGTTCCCAGCTTGCGGAACTGGAGCACGCCCAGGCGGATTGTCAAAAAGATACCGGTACCCATAATCAGGACGATCATCGGCACTCCCCATACCACATCATCAATGCTTACTAGCACTTTTGTCAATTGATCCATGTTTTCTACCCTCTCTTCATAAGTATAATTGCGTATAAAACTGCAGTTAAAAGAAAAAAGCCGAACGATTCGACTTTCCAGAGATAGGGCAAAGCTATTAAGATATCAGCTATCTGCTCTGTCCTTTTGCCTGAGAGATCGGCGGCAATTCCACCTTACACCTTCGGCGCTCATCATGAGACTCTCCAGAGAATTCTGTGCTTTCACCAGTCGGCGCCGCGGCGCTTCCGCCGGCCTTTGGTGAAAAGGATGTCGCTTTTTAACCCGAAAAAACTGCAAGATTCGGGCTCCATCGACAAACTAACGTATCGATATTACCACATCTTGCAGTGTATTTCAATCTTTTTTTCTAGAAGTTGTAGGTTTGCGGCAATGCCGTTGCTGGTTATGCGTCGGCGCCGCCCGGTTCATCGTTGGAGGTAGCGTCGTCAGCGCCTTTTCCTTCCGTGGTGGACTGAGTAGCCTCAGTAGAGTCTTTAGCTTTTGACTCCTCCGTTGGCGCGGTTGTCTCTTTCTCCGTCTTTTTATCTACAACCTTTGCCTGTTCATAGATAAAATCCATTACTTTTTCATAGGTCAAAGAAAGTTCTATATAGGAGTCGATCTCTTCGCCGAAGTTTTCCTTGAAAGTATCTTCCGTATATCCGGAGCTTTCAATCTGCTCGCGCAGCTTCTTTTCATCATCTTTAGTATAGCTGAGTTTTTCTTTATCCGCTATATAATAGGAAACCATCTGTTCTTTTACATATTCCTGAGCTGCCTGCTTATTCTTTTCGTTATATTCTTCTTCCGATTGGATGCCCATCTGCTGCCAGATATCCTTCAGTTCCATGTTGTAGCTCTCGGCCATTTTTTTATACTGCTCCTCCAAGACCTCTACATATTGATTTACTTCTTCTTCCGGATATTTGATTACTTCTGAGCTATCATAAATTTCCTGCCAGAGATCCCCTTTTTGAGAACTCTTTTCCTGGTCTTCTTTATCCTTTAGCAGCTGCTTTTTTACTTGCTTTTCGTATTCGGCGGTGGTCTTTACTTTGCTGTTTTTTGCCACCCAGGCATCGTTATATTCGGGGATCTGATCCACGGAAACGTAATTGAGTTTGACCGTGAACACCACGTCCTTGCCTGCCACTTCCGTGTTGTTGTAATCCGCCGGGAATTTGAGATTCAGCGTCTGCTTGGAGCCGATTTCTTTTCCGATGAGGCCATCCTCAAAGCCGGGGATAAATTCCCCGGAGCCGATCGTCAGGTCATAGCCTTTGGAGCTGCCGCCGTCAAAAGTCTTGCCGTCGATCTTACCCTCATAATCCAGGTTCACTTTATCGCCTTTAGCCACAGTTCCTTCTTTTTTCTTTTCTGTGGTTTTCGTTTGCTCCACGTTGGCCTTGACCTGAGCGTTTACTTCTTCGTCCGAAACAGAAACGTTAATCTTTTCTATTTCCAGGCCCTTATATTTTCCCACCTTCACATATTCCGACAGATCATACTTACTGTAGGGTTTGCTGCCGCATCCAGTCAGCCCCATCACAACGAACAGACATACAATCAAAGTCAGTGCCATCAATTTCTTTTTCATAGCTTCCTCTTTCTCTTTAATTTTTCGCAGAATCTTTATAATCGTATCATATCTTGACCAAATTTTAAAGATTTGATACAAATCTACATGTTTCATTCACACAGAACACACATTACAATTCCTTATGTATCTGTTCCATCTTCCGGTCCACTTCCGCCATAGCCTCCGCGCATTCCTTCAGCTCTGCCTCCATTTTGGAAGTAATTCCGCCGACCCGCTTATATTTCAGCTCATGCTCCAAGCTGGCCCACGTATCCATAGCAATGGTCCGGAATTGAATTTCTACTGGGACCATTTCTGTCCGGTCAGAAAGGAACACCGGTATCTGTACCACCAGATGCAGGCTTCTGTATCCGCTCTCCTTGGGATTTTTAATATAATCGCTGCGGCGCAGCAGTTTGATATCGTCCTGCTGCAGTAAGAGCGATGCCACTGCGTATACATCATCGATGTAATTGCAAATGACCCGGATTCCGGCAATATCTGTGATTTTATAAAATGATTCAAGGCGTATATCCAGTCCTTTTCTTTCCAGCTTTTCGAAAAGGCTCTGGGGCGACTTGAGCCTGCATTCCATATGGTGAATCGGGTTGTAATCGTATCTTACTTGGAACTCATCATCCAATATTTCCAACTTGGTGCTTACTTCCCGAATGGCAGCATGATAGGTGTTCCGCAGAAGCACGTAATCCTGGAATTCATCCATGAGCGGCTTTAAAGCCGCCGGTACTGTCGCATCATCCAATCGAAAGCCGTCTTTTTTTTCAATAATCATTTGTTAACTCCTTTTTCTTATGTGCTCGTCTCTTCTCCCGTATTCTGTTATTGTACAATAGAATGCTGGTCGCTGCTGTGGAAGTTTTCTTAATATTTTATTAAAAACATTTCTTCAAAGCTGCGTTTAGGCACCGGCCTGCCGAGATAAAAGCCTTGAATATATTGAATATCCATCTCTGCCACCGCCTGATAATCTTCCTCGTCCTCTACGCCTTCCACACAGACATCCATATCCATCACATGACACAAATCCGCAATCAGACTGACAAAAGAACGATCAAATTTTCTATCCCGGATACCTTTAATAAAGGTGCGGTCAATCTTAACAACATCGGCAGGCGCCAGCTTCAAGAGCCCCAGCGAAGAATAACCTGTCCCGAAGTCGTCGATTGCCACGGACATCCCCATCTCTCTGCACTGGGAGAGAATCATAGACAAATTTTCTCCGCTGTCTGCAAAGTAGCTTTCGGTCAATTCCAGCATCAAAAGCCGTGGATCGGCGTGATATTTGGACAGCGTTGACCGTATGAAATGCAGCAGCCCTTCGTCCTCCATTTGGCTGGCAGAAACGTTGACACTGATCTTGATCGGATAGCCTATCCTGGTCCATTCTACGCTCTTTTTGACCGCCTCTTCAAAAATCCATCTGCCTAATTTTAAAATCAGATCGTTTTTCTCCAAGAGAGGGATAAATTCATCCGGGCCCACTCTGCCGAATTTTTCACTGGCCCATCGGGAAAGACACTCTGCGCCAACCAGTTTCTTATGCTTATCGAATACTGGTTGAAAATACGCTTCAAACCCTCTAAATCCGTTGTTGATATTTTCTCTAAGCAGTTCCTCAATTCCCAGAACTCGGACTTTTTCAACCAACATTTCTCTGGAAAAAAAGACGATTCGGTCTTTTCCGCTCTGTTTGGCATAGTTAAGCGCATAGCCGGCATACTTGATCAGTTCCATATGGGCGGCGGCATATTCGGGAAACGTCACACATCCGCAGGATATGGTACAAAAAAAAGTTCGGTTATCATAGCTCTGCTGCTTGCCGAAGGATTTCTGCAAAGAGCGGAAAAAATTCTGAGCCATAGCCTTGTCTTTGCCAAATAAAATCACAGCGAACTCGTCTCCATCCAAACGGAACAGCATCCCGTTGTTGGGGAGGAGGCTTTGAAGTCTCTGGGCCGCAATGCGTATTACTTCATCACCGAAATGACGGTCGTAGAGGTCGTTGACTCTTTTTAAATTATCAAGGCCTAAGTGCAACAGAGAAAGAGGCGCGTCTCGATCTTCTTGAGTCAGCAGCTCCAGCTGGTGAATAAACTCAAATTTGTTTAAGAGTCCGGTCAAATGGTCAATTCTGTTTTTATTGCCCAAATTGGTGATTATGCCCGCAAAGAGTTCCGGTTCGCCATTTTTGTCTCGTTCCAGGCGACCTCTGCAACGGAGCCAAACCCACTGTCCCTCGTGATTAAGAGCCCGATATTCCACTCTGTGACAATCGGTTCTCCCATCGGCAATTTCCTGGTTGGACTCTAAAAATGCCGCTTTATCGTGTTCATGTACTTTTGCGCCCCAGACTGCGGCCGCGTTTTCGATAATCCGGCCCGGCAGTCCGAATTCATCTACCATGGACTGGGGATATTGAAACACGCCGGTTTTCATATTACAAACATATATGTAATCATCCGTACTTTGCGCTAAGGCATCATAGAGCAGCTCTTTATTATAGGAAAAAGGCTCTGCATCCGTTGGATGATTAAGTTGCTTCAGTCTTTCATTGGCTCTTTCTATATGGGCAGTTCGTTTATACTGGTAAAGCTTCTCATCCGCAGCGCAAAGCAAATCATCGACGGAATCGATCTCGTCCATTTCAACACAGACCGCACCGAAACAAAAGGCATTCTGAGTCATCACGCCCGGCAAATTTTCTTTTCTGATGCCCTGCAGCACGTTTTTCAGCTTTCGTTCTGCTTCTTTTTCAGTGGTATGGGAAAAAACAACTACAAATTCATCTCCTCCCAATCGGAATAAGTATTCTTTCTCGTTGAGCACCCCGCTGATTCGGCTGGCAATGGTGACCAGCAGCTGATCACCGGCCTGATGCCCCAGCTTATCGTTGACCTGCTTCAGCTCATTGGCGTCAATCATAGCAAGCACAAGAGGTTCATCCGATCTTTGGGCCTTTTCCATAGACTTTTTCAAAGCTGTTTTTCCAGCCCTGCGGTTGAGCACTCCAGTCAGCTCATCAGTGCTGGCCTGCCTATATAGCCGCTTGACCTCTGTGACATCCACTGAATATTGAAAATGTGCCGTACGCCCGTCATACCACTTAATGAGACTGTCAAAACATTCATAAATACGATTGTTAGACAAGTCATCGGCCTCCCACATATAAGAATCCGCTTCTTTCTTGTTTTTCTCTAACTGAAAGATCGGACAATCGTCGCAGCGGTGGGTTCTTCCTTTCTTCAGTGTTTGCCAGCAAATTTTTCCGATAGGTTCATCGAGCCCGAATGCTTCTTTCATACGCCTGTTCATGAACAAGATCCGGTCTGTTTCAATATCGGTAACATAAATATTGGCATTCATTTTATCCATGATCTCGCCAAAAACCCAATGTTCCAAAGAGATACCGGTTATATGCTCTTTTTCTTCTTCATATTTCTTCATAATCGAACCTTTCTTTTGAAACAGAATGTATCGGTATCCGCTTTGACAATTCGAATATATGCAGCGGATGCGCATCTTTATCAATGGTATCACTTTTAAAGAAGCTTTGCTATTCTTTCCTGATTAAAATAAAATGATTTCTTTGATATTCGATCAGTCCTTCTTCTTTCATCCTTCCCAGCTCAGCCGACATGGCACTCCTGTCCACTGATAGATAATCGGCCAGTTCTTGGCGATTGAAAGGAATATCAAAACGGCTCGTTCCACAGTTAATCGCTTGTGCCGACAGATAAGACAGCAGCTTTTCCCTGGTGGTTCGCTTTGTGATATGCTCCATCTTCTGCATCAAGGCGATATTTTTCCGGGCAAGAATTTTCATCATATTGCGGATAATCCTAGCGTGGAACGGACAAGATTGGGGACAGGTTGTCAATATTTTTTTATAATCCAGCAGCAAAACTTCCGTAGATTCAACGGCCATAACGCTGACAGGAACATGGTTAATTTCCGCACAGGAAAAGGATTCTCCGAAGACCTCTCCTGGTTCCAAAACTTCAATAATCGTCCGGTTGCCCCAATAATCTTCCTTCAGAATGCGCAGGCTGCCTGAAACGACAATACCTGTCAAAGCCATGCGGTCTCCTGTTGTAAATACAAAGTCATTTTTGTTGTAACTCTGCTTCCTTGCCGAAAGACAGGAAAGCAGTGCTTCAATTTCAGCCGGAAGGATACCTTCAAATAATTTAGAGTCTTTCATAACATCCCCGCTTCCGTTGTAAATACAACGAATTCTTTTCTTAGTATATCCAATCCCGCCGCATAAGTCAAACGGACAGCCGCCTCTGGGCCCGGCTGTTTTCTTGACTCCGCTTGTTTTTAGTGAGATAATGAAAATAAATATAATTAATTTACTATGAACTAAAGGAGCTCCAACATGCAAAAAGCTTTCGAAATGCTCGATGCCATCTCTGAGCTGGTTTACATCTCCGATATTGAAAGTTACGATCTGCTTTATTTGAATAAACCGGGCAGGGAGAAATTTGGAACCGATTCCTTGGAAGGGAAAAAATGTTATCAGCTGCTGCAAAACAGGGACCGTCCCTGTGACTTCTGCACCAATGACTGTCTAGTTTATGAGGAAGCCTATACTTGGGAATATTATAATCCTTCTGTTAATGGTTACTATATTCTCAAGGACAGTTTAATCGACTGGGAAGGAAAACCGGCCCGCTTTGAGGTTGCTTTCGAAGTCACTGAACTGGAGCTCCAAAAGAAATCACTGGAGCGGCTGGTCAAATCGGCCAGCCTTATTATTGACTGCGCTAAAATTCTTCATCAGTCCCAATCGCTGGAAACAATTGTTAACAAGCTGCTGGATACGCTCGGCAGCTTTTTAGAAGCTGAGCGCGTCTATATTTTTGAAATTCGAGGATTGCGGATGGATAATACTTATGAATGGTGCGCCCCGGGCGTTCAGCCTGAAAAAGACAATCTGCAGGATATGGATATTGATCTCATGAAAAGATGGCGGCCTTCTTTTCATCGTCAAGAATGTGTGGTGATTGATAATATCGATGAAATCCAGGATATTTCGCCGAAGGAATATCAGGTTTTGACCAAACAAAACATACATAGTCTGGTAGCTGCCCCGCTTTTAGCGGATGGTAATCTTCGGGGATATATTGGGGTTGACAATCCTCCGGAAAAAAACATTCAGCATATTCCGCTGATTTTCTCAACAATCAGCTACTTTCTTACTTCCATTATCGAAAAGCAGGAAACTGAAAAGCTCTTGCGCAAACTTAGTTATCAGGATACACTCACCAGTGTCCATAATCGTAATCGCTTTATCAAGGATATCGACAAGCTGAGCGGCCAAACCTGCACCGATATCGGCATTGTTTATGTTGATTTGAACGGGCTCAAAGCAATTAACGATAACCAAGGGCATAGTTACGGCGATCTAGCTTTGACCAACACAGTAACCAAGCTTTCTTCCATTTTTTCGAAGGATCGTATTTATCGCGTCGGCGGCGATGAATTCGTTATTATCTGCAGGCCAATCAAAAAAGATGATTTTGATTCTTGTGTCTGGTCACTGAAAAAGTCCTTTATCAATAATCAGGAGTATGATGCGGCAATTGGCTCCACATGGAGCAGCCAATGTGATAATATACAGCAGCTGATCAGTGACGCGGATGAGCAAATGTATGCTGACAAGAAAGCTTATTATCGAAAAAATCCTCAGACCAGCCGTTATCGTTATATCAATGATCAATTCTTGGAGCTTAACAACCCGCAAGTTCTTACCAAGTTCTTAGCGGAAGGGCAATTTCCGGTTTATCTTCAGCCCAAGCTTTCTTTCTCCGACCGGAAGCTGGCGGGAGCCGAAGCATTGGTGCGGTATATCGATAAGCATCAGGTATTGGTCGCACCGTCCCAGTTCATCCCGGTTCTGGAAAGCTCCCACTTAATCTATATGCTTGATTTCTATGTATTTCACTCTGTATGCAATATACTGAAAAGGTGGATCGACGAGGGCCAGGAGGTTATTCCCATATCGGTGAACTTTTCCAGATATACGTTGACTCAGACCAACTTTTTACAGAATTTGAAAAATCTCTGGAAATCGTATGATATTTCTCAAAATCTGATTCAGATCGAAATCACAGAAGGATCGGAATCGGAACTTTCTGCGGAAATCGTAACCATTTTAAAAGAAGTAAAGGCCGAAGGTTTTTCCATATCCATCGACGATTTTGGGGTAAAGTACGCCAATCTTTCCCTGTTTACATCCATGGATTTTGATGTGCTGAAAATCGATAAAAGTCTGGTGGAGGATGTTGCCAAAAATACAAAAGCTCAGCTTCTGATTCAAACCATCGTTGAACTGTGTAAAAAACTCGGCATTCAGCTGGTGGCCGAAGGCGTTGAGACGGAAGAGCAGTTCCAGTTACTCGATCGGCTGTCTTGCGATCTTGCCCAGGGCTATCTGTTTAGCAAACCGCTTCCTCTCGATGAATTTACCAAGCGATATCTGGCCGCCATCTAAGCCTCAGGCTCCAATTCCTCCGACTGCTGTCTGCACAGATCTATAAAGCGGTTCATGCCCTCTGTTTTAAATTTATTCTTATGGCAGATCAGGTAAAAATGGCGTCTTAGCTCACGGCCGCAAATGCGGATCTGCGCCAACTCACCGTTTTTCAACTCTTCCTCGACCAAATATTCGGATAAGAGGCAGATTCCCCTGCCGTGCATAACTGCGTCTTTCATGGATGTGATACTATTGCAAATCCAGGCATACTCGGGAGCCGCGCCGTTTGATGCCAAAAGTTCTTCCAGAAGTCTCCTGGTCCCGCTGCCCGCTTCTCTGGCAACAAAGGGCTGCCCGAGAAGCGCCTCCGGCTCCACTTCTTTTTCGGCCAGAGGATGGTCCTTTCTGCAGATTAAGATCAGCCGATCGGCGAGGGCGCTCTCCCTGGTCACTTCCTTTGCCCGGGTAATATCCTGAACAAAAGCAAGATCAAGCTGTGCATCGAGGATCTTGCGTTCGAGCTGGGAACTGTTTCCAACTTCCACCATGGTCCGCACCTGCGGGCATAAAGCCTGATATCGATCCAAAAGGGGATTCATAAAGTAAAAACCCACGGTCGTGCAGGCGCCGATGCGAAGCCGTTCAGAGCTGGAAAGATCGCTCATTTTTTCTTCGATCTGCTCGTTCAGATAAAGGATTTGGCGAACATAAGTAAGCAATTCCCTGCCTGCTCCTGTCAAGTACAGTTTCTTCGAAAGCCGTTCGAACAGTTTTACCTGGTACTGCTTTTCCAGCTCTCCAATGGCCTGACTGACCGATGATTGGGAAATATACAGATGCTCGGCAGCCCTGCTCATATTCATATATTTGCAGACTTCTGCAAAAATCTCCAGGTTTCGAAAGGACATTTCTTTCTCCTATCCATAAGTATTTACTAATGATAACGAAAAGTTATTTGTATTTTACAATAGATTGGTTCTGTTGTAAACTGATGGCAGAAAGGAAAGAGAATGTTTTATGAATAAGGCGTTAATCATTGTCATCGATGGGTGCGCACCTGAATATCTGACCAGGGACACCGCACCGAATATGTTCAGACTGGCGGAAAGGCCCGGCTCCTTTGCAAAGACCGTACAGGGAGCGATTCCAAGCGTTACCAATGTAAACCACGCTTGTATCATGTCCGGCGCTTTTCCGGAAGACACCCATGTGGTGGGCAACTATTATTATGACCCCGCGACCGGCGACCAGGGTTTTATAGAAAGCACCGGCTTCATGAAGGCCCGAACCATCCTGGAAGCATATAAAGCGGCCGGCGGGAAAACATCGCTCCTTACTGTGAAAGGCAAGATTTTGGAAGTCTTCGGGGCAGGTGTGGATATCGGCATCAGCGTGCAAAAGCCGGATCAGGAGCTGCTTGCCCGGTTAGGACTTTCCGTGCCGCCACAGGTACAGAGTCCTGACAGCAGCCGCTGGATTTTCGAGGCCGCTTATCAATGCATCAAAAAAGAAAACCCGGCTCTTGTCTACTGCACGACCAATGACTTTATCATGCACCATTTCCCTCCGGGAACTGATGAGGCGCGGGAGCAGATACGAGCTGCCGACGACTATGTGGCTAAAATTCATGATCTGGATCCATCGCGCCAAATTTACGTTACCGCAGATCATGGCATGAATCAAAAGACAACTCTTATCAACCTCCAAACCATTTCAGATGAGGCAGGCTTTCATATGGTTTGCGTGCCTCCTCTGAAAGACCGCTATATTGAGAACCACATCTATCAGGAGGGCGGTATTCTCTACCTCTATTTGCAGGATCCAAGCGAGGAAGCGCAGATTCTGGAATTGACTGCCTCTCTGCCGGCTGTGGAACAGGTGCTTTCCGCGAAAGAGGCGGCTGCCCTCTACCATCTTCCGGAGGATGACATCGGCGATTTTGTGGCCTTTGCTGCCAAAGATTGTGCCTTTGGGGAGGTGGATCCGCCAATCCTTCATACAGATCAGGTGCGAACACACGGTTCCTTGTATGAACGGACGGTTCCCCTCATTGCCGTCAATGCGGCCGCAGATTCACAAGAATATGCATACAGCAAAGATATTGTCCGGCATTTGCTGTGATAAGCTTTGTTTTCAAATGTATGGATGATCCATCAATACCTTCTACCTTAATATGGCAAAAAGAGCTGTTTCCTATAAAATCAGCTCTTTTTGCTTTCGTTCTTCGGGCTTGAGGATAGAATCTCCCAGCTCCGCTATGGCTTGAGCTTTACCGGGAAGACTGGGTATCATCCAAATTGACATGCCGTTCAGCCCTGAATTTATTTTTCGTTTTGCAGTTGGGGCAGATATAGGATATCTCAAAGACAACAGCCCCGTCCTCTAATTTACCAAGGGCACTCTCCTGAGCAGGAACTGGGATCAAATCGTCTGCCGCATTTCCAGGATATCCTTTATACTCGGTCTCCCACTTAACTTCTTTTCCGCAAACATAGCAAGTATGTTTACCGCCCATTGCTCTGCCTAACATGGCCGATTCCTCCTTTTTCTTTTATCATAACTCTTTTATTAAGTTTTTTCCACAGAAAAAGTCTGATAATTCAAAGTTTATTCCGCTAGAAACTCTTCGATAAAATGCGAAGCAACCGCACCATCCGCAGCAGCCGTCACGATCTGCCTTAAAGGCTTAGTACGGACGTCTCCCACTGCGTAAACTCCAGGTATATTCGTTTTTGTGGACTCATCTGCAATTAGATAGCCGGTAGAATCCATATCCACTTGATCTTTGAACAGTTCTGTATCTGGTACCCGGCCGATCGCTACAAAGATGCCGTCACAGGCAACCTTTGCAATCTTCCCGCTGGTCAGCTCTTCAATCATGGCGCCGGTAACTCGTTTATCATGGAGAATTTCAGTAATCCTGCTATTCCATAGAAATTCCACGCCGCTGTCTTCCAATGCTTTCAAGTATACCTTCGATGCGCGCAGCTGATTTCTACGGTGCACGAGATATACTTTTTTGCATATTTTTGAAAGGAATAGGGCGTCGGCTACCGCAGTATTGCCCCCTCCTGATACAATGACGGTTTTATCCTTGTACATCATGCCGTCGCAGGTTGCACAGTATGCTACTCCCCGGCCGCGAAGCTGCGATTCTCCCGCAAGACCCAATTCTCTGGGAGAAGCTCCGGTGGCTATAATGACCGAACGTGCCAGAATCTCGCCGTCCGTTGTTTGGATCCTTTTGGGCTGAGCTTTCAGGTCTAGCGATAACACTTCGGAAAAAGCGGTCTCTGCTCCAAAGCGCTCCGCGCCTCGCTGCATTTTTTCCGCCAGTTCAAAACCGTCGATGCCTTCATCAAAGCCAGGATAATTATCTACCTGTCCGGTGGTAGCCATCTGTCCTCCTGGAGAAAGCTTTTCCAGTACCAAAACAGAAAAACTGCTCCTGGCGCAATAAAGGGCTGCAGCGTAACCGGCAGGTCCGCCGCCGATAATAACGACATCATATTGCTGTTTATGTTCCTTGGTCATTCTCTCCACCTCCAATTACAAGACGTTGTTTGTTTTCAGCCAGTCGGTGACTTGTGCCCGGGATTGAGGTGCGATGACGGAATCGATGGCTTTTCCTTCTGCAAACAGAATCAGAGTAGGAATGGTTTCCACTTCAAACCGGGCAGTCAGCTCCGTCTGCTCATCAATATTGATTTTACCTACTTGGAGTTTTCCCTCGTATTCTCCCGCTACTTGATCCATTACTGGCGAGAGGCGTTTGCAGTAGCCGCACCATGGGGCCCAGAATTCAATTAAGATCGGGCCTTGTACTTCCAATACTTCTTTGTTAAAATTTTTGTTCGTAATTTCTTTAATCAACATATCCTACATCTCCTTTTTGATTTTTTATTATTCTTCTACTGTTTCATACGGCCAGTCGATGATACCTCCAAAATCATAGACATTTTTGTAGCCGATCTTGACCAATTTGTCAGAGGCTTCCTTGCTTCGAATACCGGTCCTGCAATGCACCAGTAATACGCTATCCAAATCCGGCAGTTCCTGCGGCTGTTCGGTTCCGATTTCCTCATTGGGTACAAGTATGGAACCGGGGATATGGCCTGATTTGTATTCTTCCTCTGTCCGCACATCCACGACTGTAACATTTCCTTCATCCATCATTTGCTTTGCTGTCTCAGCAGTGATCTTATGGTAGGCGCCCGAATTGTCTTCTGTTTTGCCTCCGCCCTCCACAGCGCTGCTGCCACATGCGGCCAGCAACATACAAACCGCAAGAAATAATGCAACCAAGCTTTTTTTCAAATTTTCCATTTCCCCTCCCTTAACTGTAATCATTTTATTTACAGTTCGTATTGTTACTATATCATGTTTCGGGATATTGTCAATAGGTTTTATCATTTTTCTCATAATTCCGATACATTTTATGAGTCTGTTACTTTTATGTCAAAAAATCCGTCAAATGACGGATTTTTATCTAACCTTGCTATTTAAACGATTCCATCCATTAGTTGTGCCTTTAAAAGGGTACAAGATTCTGATTTATTTCTGCTGTCCTGTTCTTATCTGGACAAGCAGTTCCATGTTTCGATACCTTTATTATAAATAGGAGATGAGATTTTAGAACTTACTGAAGATATGTATTTTTTCCGTCGCCCTGTCTCCATAAGAACCAGCTTTTATTTCAGATATGGCTTGACTTCTGTCTCAAGAATGATATCCAATTCATTAGCGTATGCCAGATATTTGTCACATTCTTCATACGTCAACATGTCTGATGAAAGCAGCCCTGTCTGATTGTAGTCATCGTTTACGAACATCTTAGTAAACAGAGCGCCGCACTGTCCCGTCAGATACTGTTCCCCCGTGATCCCTGCCCTCTTGAAGCTTTCTTCACAGCCTGGTGCATAAAGATATGTCTCCACCATTATTTTCTTTCCATCCTTTGTTCCTGTGCATTCCACCACGAAAGCGCCCTCATCTTTTACGAGACCTTCGTCGAGAATCTCTTTGATTTCATTGTAATACTTAGGTGCAGGGGGGAGGTGTGACAGAATCACATCAAATGGGATAAAGGTATGTCCCTTATATGTTTGTTCCTCTCTTTCCAGCAAACCGGCTCGATATAGCGGTGTTGAAAAGTCGATCCCCACTCCTCCATATTTAAAGTTGATGTTCTTTGCTCCTTTGAAGTGGGTATCTTTGTTTAATCCCATATATACCGTCTCATCATAGGCATGTTCCACCAGCGTTACTTCCTTGGCACAGCCCTTGAAAAGTCTCGTCACAGGCAGTGAATGCGGCTCTGTCTCGACAAGCACTCCGTCCTTTAACGCGAATGTAGGATCCGTCATATCCGATAATGCAGTAAACGGCGACCACCAGAACGGCAGAAATCGCTTGGCTTCTACTCCCTCGTATACCATCATCAAGATATCCTCACATGTGTCAAGATATCTCATACTGTTTTTTGCTGCTACGCACATCATCCCCGGCGCTGATCCGGTCCCAATGACGGCCAGCTTTCCCAATTTTCTAAACCTCTTTCCATAGTCATTGTATAGAATCTCTACACACTTAGGCCACCATGGATCGAGTACGTCTGTTGCTGCAAAGTCTTGATAGTTTGCCTTTACTGCCAGCGCTGCTTCCAGCACTTTCGGCGCGAATTTGATCGGAAGTGCATTGATAATAAGATCCGCATCTTGTGCCGCCTTGATAATACTGTCCACCTCGTTGGCATCAACATATGTTCCTTCTGCCTTCTTCAAAATTTTTACGAGTTCGTCTACAGCCTTATGGTCTGCATCGGCACAGATGATTTTTTCGACATTCGGTTCCTCGTCCATTCTCTGCGCTACCGTTGACCCCTGAGCTCCCGTACCTAATACTAATATTTTCTTTCCCATTTCGTTTCTCCTTTTTAATCACATTTATATACAGTTCTTCCATCAAACATTGTCATAACAACTTTATCATCGAGAATTTCTTCTGGCGTCAAATCGAACATATCCTTTTCAAAGGCGATAATATCCGCATACGCTCCCACTTTGATCTGCCCCAGCTTATTCTCCATATGCACTTGATACGCCGCATTGACCGTATAGGCCTCCAAGCATGTTTGCAGGGAAAGCTTCTGCTCCTGCGGCGGAAGGGAAAGCATTTGCGGATCGTTAAAAAATTTCGCATATCTTCGAGTCATCGCTGTTGCTATAGCAAGTCTCGGATCATAACCTACTTCATCAGCGGGTCTGTCGCTTCCCATAGTGATAAGCGCACCTCCATCCATGATCTCTTTTAACATAAATTCCTCTTTCGATATGGAGCCCAGCGTTGTTTCAATTTCCGGATACCAGTAATGCCATCCGCCTGAAGTATTTGCTATGATATTAAGTTCCCCAAACCTTTTGCGGTCTTCTTTTTTTACATACTGCGTATGTGCATTCGTCACTCTCGTATCGCTGAACCCTGCCGCTCTTACGGCCTCTGCGCCTTCAATGGCGGCGCGCGCCGCACGGTCGCCGATGGTGTGTGCATGCAGATCAAATCCCAGCTCTGCTACTTTGGCGTATAGTTTCCGGATGGCATCGCCTTCAAGAATAGGAAGGACCATTTCATAATCATCTATATACTGATAAGAAACACTGGCGGATTTTGTCTCGAAGGTTCCGTCAAGGATCACTTTATAGGTACTGACCCTGCACTTATCATCATCGTAAAGGTCATTAAGTTCGATAAGTTCCTCTAATGCTCTTTCCACCTGTTCAGCCGAATCTACAAACGTGCAGTCGTAGAATCTCTGATAGACTTTGCCTTGGCGTGTCAGTTCCCATGTAACCTCATAAGGCCTGCGGCCCATCCAGTCAAAATTGCCGCAGCCTACCAGAGTCGTTATCCCTACCCGGGAAAATTCATCGGACATTACCTGGTAAGCGTTCTCCAAACTGGCATTGTCAAAAAAGTTAACCTTGCGCAGAATCATATTTTCAGCCTCTGTTTCGACGACATGACCTGTCAGCCTGCCGTTTTCATCTTTTTCAAAGTACTGATATCCTGGTATGGGATCCGGTGTTTCCTCCGTTATTCCCGCAAGTTCAAAGGTTCTGGAATTGACCCAGCAGGCATGAAATCCGCTTCCCATCAGGATAACAGGCTTGTTGGGGCAAATGTCATCCAGCAGTTTAAGAGAATATGGCTGGTTTTCGTCAAATATAAATTCATTGTATCCCGCGCCCACATATGACTCATTATGCGGATTTTGCTCAATTTCCTTTCTCAAAGTTTCCAGCACTTCCTCCAGAGACATCTCCTCGCTGAATTGTATAGCATTCATGAAATATGCCGTCATTGCCGGATGGCAGTGGGCATCAATAAATCCTGGCAGCACCATAGCGCCCTTCATGTCCGCCACTTCTGTCCTTTCCTTCTTAAGTCTAAGAATTTCTTCGTTCGACCCTACCGCCTTCACAATATTCTCCTCTATTGCAACTGCTTCAGCTATTGAATTTTCGGGATCCATGGTGTAGACCACTCCGTTTAATAAAATTTTATCCATAAGTTTCACCCCAATCTTATACAAAATTATGATTTCATTTACTGCGCCCGAGTTTCATCAGCATGTTCGCCTATTGTCACAGTGATCTTTGTCGGCATAGCCATCTTTTGATCTTTTTTAGTAGCTGCCATATAAAGAGTCAGGGAAATGATGACGCAGATCCCTCCTCCTATCAGCAATGCCAGTCTCATAGCTCCAAAATTGCCGAGCAATCCTCCTCCATATACCGACGCATAATATTCCGGACCCCAGTCTCCCTCCATCACGCCGAAGTAAAAGTATCCGACTATTGAGACAAAGCCCATGATGATCATATATTTTGCGATGCGGTAGAGGTCTCCGTAAGCCATCCTCGTTCTCGGATTCTGGGGATATAGCTCTGGATCGCTTTCTGAAAACCCTCCCAAGGTGATTTTTACGATTGGGTATGTAACTCCTACAATCAGCAGGAATATCTGACCATATAGAAAATAATCCATACCATTCATGTAATATGCCAGCACTGCTACGAAGGCCGGAAGTACGGTAACAAGAAACAGTCCAACTCTGCCGCCACCCACAGAATAACATCCGGCTCTGCGCTCCATGGGAATATCTCTTCGTGCTTTGATTATTATTACTGATACAAGAACTTGCGCTACCAGAATCGGGATCACCTGGATTAGAACCAGGGCTTTAAATTCGATCTGCATCATTAAAATGGTTACAATTGCTATAGAAATTACGCCGATATACGGCACCCCACTTTTTCTGGTTACATTGGTGATCCACTTTTTAGGGAACAGCCGGTCGTCCGCGAGTACAAAAAAGGATCTCGAACCTCCGGCCATGTTGGTATTGAAGCTGGATAAAGCGGCAACCATTGCAACCACGACGAAGATGACCTTTCCGGCATCACCAAACCACAATGAAAGAACCGTTGGGAATCCAATTCCCCCCATCTCACCAGGGCTCCACAGTTCCCATTGTCCTACGGAAACAAGTCCTGCTGCTGTCGGAAGCAAATAGGTGAGTGCAGATGCGGGTACGGCCAGTTTCATAGCCTTTGAGATGACCTGCGGATTTGAAATTTCACCGGCCATCAGCGTTATGGCCCCGAATCCGCAATACATCCATATACCAAGCCCTATGCCCATGCTTATACCGGTTAGGATATCCATTCCTTCCGGCATGAATGGCTCAAAAGGACTAAAAGACCAGTTCGAAAATCCGACGACCGAAACGAGAATAAACAGTACCACTACACATACGGCAAAGATCATGCTTACAATGCTTACATCTTTCAGACCCTTGAGATTTATCGCCGTGAAAATTAAGATAATGACCACTTTAATAACGGTTGCTTCCAGCTGGGTCATATCCACGATGGTTGCCAGGTAATTAACCGACATTACGACATAGGTGGAACTGCATACATAGAAGCTTACCGCTCCATTGATTCCCATTACGTAGGACCAGAATTCACCGAGCGTATGCTTGGCCCAGTAGTAATATCCGCCCTCTCCCGGCATAATGGATGACAATTCCGCAGTGCCGAGCACGACCGGATAAGCCCATACGACCGCCATTCCTATGAGAATGCATATCGTCATTCCCGGTCCGCACCCACTCACAATTTCCTCTACTCCAAATGCTCCCGCACTGGCCGTACAGTAAATCATACAGAACACGGAAAATACACTGTACTTGTTTTTTTGCAGACTTGATACTCCGCTGGTTTTTTCAGCCATCTCTACCTCCTTTTCCATTAATCCTATATTATCGTTCTTTCACTTATAAGAATAAACCGTCCTGTACACTAAAGGTCAATTAGTCAAAAAATTTATTTTATTCAAAAACATTAAGTGCACTTGATATTTTGTGATACAATGGAAGATATTATAAAAGGTGGTAGTACTTATGAAGATAGGTGAATTTGCAAAAAAATATAATGTTCCTATTTCAACGATCCGGTATTATATTGAAGAGGGGTTGATAACACCAAAAAAACATGGTGCGCAATACAATTTTAATGAATTTAACGAGTCTGAAATGCAGCTTCTGATTGATCTTCGGGATTCCTCTTTTTCACTGGAAGAAATGCGCCAATTTGTCAACATTTCAAGGATATTTGACGAAAAAGACCCTTTGCGCTGCAAAGAATTGGGTGCTCTCTTTATGAGTAAAAAGAAACTTCTTGCTGAACAAATACAAAGCACAAAGGCGGCTATTGAAACCATCAATCTGAAACTCAGAGAACTTGCATTCAGAGAAACCGTTTTGACCGCATCTGCAAAGACGCCGCTCCTTTCGGACAAGAAAACCGGGCTGCCCCTGAAGTCGCTGTCTTTCATCGTCTGTCCCGACTGTGAGAGCGTTCTTGATATGGATAATGTAAAATTATCCGCAGGCAGCGTAATCTCTGGTTCTATGAGGTGCTCATGCGGTTATGAAGGTTATATCCAGGACGGAATCATTTGTGTGGACAAAAACATCGATCTGGACCAGGATCCTTCATTTTGCGATGACTATTTTATTGATCCGACCACTAGTGAGCATGAGTCGCTGTTTTACGAAGGATTTCTCTCCGCTCCTCAGCGCTATCTGTCTATCAACTACGAAGCCAGAACCTGGCTGAATGAAATCATAATAAACCGAATTCCTCATCCGGATACGGTCCTTTTTCCCGATATCGCTTCTGTGTTTCCATACCTGTACAGCAATGCCGAGTACTTGAAAAATGCAACGATTATTATCATGGGACTATCGAGAGAAACAATCGCTGCAGTTCGCAAACATATTGACAGTCTGCAAACAGATTTGAATATTATTTATATTGTGACCGCCTCCAATAAGCTTCCTTTAAAGAAAAAAAGCATAAATCTGCTGATCGACTATCTGGGTTCATATAATTATGCGTTCTTTTTTAATAAACCGCTCTATGAATATCTCGATCCTTATTTTTCGGATAGTGCGTCTATTGCCGGCTGTCTTTGTTATTATAAAACAGGAGCGAAATCTCCCCTGAATATTTCCCGGGAATACGGCCGTGCCATGAATCCTTTTATTACATTGTCATCCTATATGGATACGCTTTTATTGCACGGATACACGGTCATTGAGGATAAAAAAATTGGATACAATACTGTTTTCTCCGAATATTTTCACTATCATGAAAATGGAGAAAAACAATATTTGCACACCCTTCTTGCCGTCCGCCCAGCAGCGTCGAAGTGATCGCTGCCGGGGGCACGGAAACGTTTATGAAATAAGAGCTTCAAGAGATAAATACAAAAACAGCCTTCCAAAATGGAAAGCTGTTTTTGCGTTTGTTCTTCAGTATGGTGGAGATGGCTTTTTACGCTTTATATCCACAATCGAATTGGGGAAGTACCGACATAAGTGATTGCAACAAGTTCAGCAACTTTGCAAACAAAAAAGCCCC